>CBDBZZ010000001.1:0-11738 GCA_965213745.1 Bryobacterales bacterium
GCTGTTCGGGGTCCGGGGCTGCTCGGTCGCCAGGGCCACCCGCAGTGCGAAAGGCCACCTGTTCCTCACCCTGGCGAGAAACGGCGGCAGGTTTCCCGCGGTGTGGTGGGACGCGCCGTCCGCCTGGCAAGAGCGGCTGTGCCCGGTCAGCTTGAACGGCTCGGCCCGCTCAGCCTCTGGAGCGTCGCCGCCCTGCGACGCTGGGCTGGCCGTGGCCGGGCGCATTGAGTGCGATGACTGGCAGGGGCGTCGCAGCGGCCGCCTCGTGATCGAGGCCGCCTCGGCACCGACGGTGTAAGCCTTGGAGCCCGTCTGTCGGGTATGCGCGGGCGGTTCCGACCCGCTGCGGGGGCCTGTGCGCAGGGCTGCCGCCGCTGCCGAGACGAGCCCAAGCTCGAGAGGCTCGCGCGCCTACAGCGTCCGCAAGGCGGACTCGGCGCAGTCGATCGTACGGTCGATCTCCTCTGCGCCGTGACAATGCGAAACGAACAGCGCCTCAAATTGGGAGCAGGGCAGGTAAACCCCGCGCCGCAGCATCTCCCGGAAGTACTGGGCGAAGGCGTGCGTATCGCAGGCGGCCGCACGGTCCCAGTCCCAGACTTCGTGAGCGGTGAAAAAGAACGTCACCATCGACCCAACCCGGTTGCTGGTCAGCGGCACGCCCGCGGTCCGGGCGGCGCGCAGCACACCGGCCTGGAGGCGGTTGGCCGCCTGGTCGAGCGAATCGTAGATCTCCGGTGTGTCGCGTAGGAACCGGAGTGCTACTAGCCCGCCGGCCACGGCCAGCGGATTGCCGGAGAGGGTGCCGGCTTGATAGACCGCTCCAACCGGAGCTACCTGCTCCATGATCTCCCGGCGGCCGCCGAAGGCGCCGATAGGGAGCCCGCTGCCGATCACCTTGCCGAGCGTGGTGAGGTCCGGCGTCACCCCGTAGAGGCCCTGGGCCCCGGCCAACGCGACCCGGAAACCGGTCATCACCTCGTCAAAGATCAGCACGGACCCGCTCCGTGTGCAAAGCTCGCGAAGTCGAGGCAGGAAGCCGGGCCTGGGAGGCACGCAGCCCATGTTCCCCGCCACCGGTTCCACAATGACCGCGGCAATGCGTTCGCCGTGCTGCTGGAAGGCTTGCTCCAGCGCGGCTACGTCGTTGTACGGCAAGGGCAGGGTAGTCCGGGCGAAACCCTCCGGCACGCCGGCGGAATCGGAGATGCCTAGGGTTGCCAAGCCGGATCCGGCCTTCACCAGGAGTGCGTCGACATGGCCGTGGTAGTTGCCGATGAACTTGATGGCCAAGTCGCGGCCGGTGAAGCCGCGGGCCACCCGGAGTGCGCTCATCGTGGCCTCGGTGCCGGAGTTCACCAGCCTCACTGTCTCGACCGACGGCACAGTCTCGGCGATCAATTCCGCCAGCTGGACCTCGGCTTCGGTTGGAGCTCCGAAGCTCGTGCCTTGGTCCAGGACGTCGCGCAGGGCCGCGATCACGGCCGGATGCCGATGGCCGAGCAGGAGCGGCCCCCAGGAGCCCACGTAATCGACGTACCGGTTGCCGTCGGCGTCCCAGAGGTAGGCACCGTCGCCGCGCTCAATGAACACCGGCTCGCACCCGACCGCGCGAAAAGCACGGGCGGGGGAGTTCACCCCACCGGGAATGCGGTGGCGCGCTCGGGAAAACAGTGTTGTGGATCGACCGTGTTGCATGGGATCGCTGGCGTCACGAGGACTCGGGCCGGAAGGCTCGGCGTGCTCGCACGGGCCCTCCTCTCGCTGTCCGAACGCCTCCGCCGGTCCCGGCACCCACTCACCTACTGGCCCGCCCGGCGGTTTGAGCTTAGAACACTGATTACAGAGTATATCCCAGCATCGCTGGAGCAGTGCTGCGATAACCTAGCTCTAGATTCCCGGGTAATTCCCCGAGATGGGGTTGCGGGGCCGTATGGCTTGAGCGGAGAGCCCGGCGCGGGCCCCTCAGCCCGTCGCCGAGCGACTTGGGCATGCCCGCAGGCGCATTGCGCCGGCCTGCGCCTTCACCGCAGCCGCCGCGTACCCGGGTCCGGGCACACCAGGACCCCCGCGGGCTCCGCGCTGGTTCAGTTCCGCTGGGCCCGGCGCGATCCCGGCCGCGCCGAGCTGCCCCTAGCCCGGCTCCATCCGGCTCGCCGCGTGCAGCAGCCCATCCCAGCGCAGGTGGCCCCGGCTGCACAGCCGCTGCAGCCGCCGCGCGCTGCGCACGAAGGACCGGATCCGCGGCCGCCACCCAGGCCGCCGCGCCGGGAACGGCAGCGCCTGGTCCTGCAGCCGCAGCAGCAGCTGCGCGATTCGGGCTTCCAGATAGAAACCCTGATGCGCCGCGTGCGAGCGGCACGGCGGATGCTGCAGGCCCAGGTCCGTCAACGACCCCTGGAACGCATGCTCCTGCCCCTGCTGGCCGCGGTGCCGCCGCACCAGCTCCGCCAGCGGCAACCGGCCCCAGCCACCGCTGCTCCCCGTCCCAGTCGCGCTGGGTCACCCCGCACCCCTGCTCCTCCGGCCCCCGGGCCGGCTGGGGCGCTCCCGGCCTGCTGCGTCCAGGGGCTCCCCCGCGTCCTCCCGCAGCTCCAGCGCGGCAGCCAGCCGCGGGAGCGGAGCCTTGTCCTGCGGCAACCCCTCCCGTGCGGTCCGGTGCATCCGCGACCGGGATGCCTCCAGCCGCCGGCTGTCGGGTCCGGCGCGCAGCCCGCCCGCTCTGCGCACGACGGAATCGGTCCCCAGGGCGTCCACTGCGTGGAGGCACCCCCCGCCGGCGCAGGCCGAGGAGATCAGCGCCAGCAGCGTCGAGATCGCAGCGCTGCAGCCGCGCCACCCCCGCCGAGCCCGGCCGGGCTGGTCCAGGGATCGTCGCAGGCGCCGCAAGCCAGGGTCGGTGCGCTGGCGGGGGCCAGGGAGGCCTCCAGAACAATCGAGAGGCATCCCCGAGGTGCAATCCGCGGACACCCCGGAGGGACCGTCTAAACCATTTTATCACAAAGACGTTTCGGATGGCAACCGGAATCCTTATCCGGGAATCAAGGTGCAATAAGAAAGATACAGTCAGTTTGCTGCCGCAGGTAGACTGCCGAGTACGGTCGGTTTGGTCGGTATTGTGGGCCTCCAAGGTGCCTCTTGACCTGCGGCGGCAGCGCCACTGGCTGGCGGTTTTCTGCCGTGAGACGTTTCCAAGTTGGCCGTTCGGCTGGCATGGAGCCCTAGCAGCCCGTGGGAAAAGTCTGTTCGCTGAGTCGACCTGTTCAGGCAGCTTGGCGAGGAGCGATTGAGCCGACGAACCCCGCCGGTCGCCATGCGGGTCCCTCAGTGCCCGTCAGACCCCCTCAGCGGTCCATCGGACGGCCGATCAAGCCGCAAATGGCCGCAAAAGACCGCCCCCGCAGGCTCCCGGGCGTGCCGACGCCGGTCGGACGGCGCAGGAGCAGCCCGAGGCTGCAGCCGGCCGCCTGGATGAGCACCCACTTGTGGACATTCGCACGACCGCGAACCCGCACCTGCCGCTGTCCCCGGTTGCATACTGGTGCGCAACCGGGCGCTCCGCCAGTTCCCCACGGCGGCGCTGAAGACGCCGGTCGCGCCCTCCGCGCAGACGCCGACGGTTCCTTTGCAACTCCTTCCGCGCAGTGCGCTTCTCCGGCGGCGTCTCCCCCGTTTGTTGTCCTGCCGGCGGTGGTGACCCCGCTCCGGCTCCGCTACGTAACTGCGAACTCCCGGCTCCGCGAGCGTCTTGTCGCTGTGGTAGCCCTTGGCGGCGACCGCCTCCTCGACGCCCCACCGTTCCCGGAAGCGTCGCTGCAGCGCCCCCTGAAGCATCCTGCACGGTTACCGCAAGGCGGGTGCCCGTCTCCGGGTCGACCCCGGGCTCGGACTTGCGGGCCAGGTGCGTCCGCCCGTCCTACATTTTCGCGATCTTCGCGTCCGGGTCCTGCGGAGACCGCCGTGCGGCGTCTGCTTGTGCTTCCGCGACCGGTCGCACCGTGCGCGGCGGCGTCGCAATTTCCGACGCCGCCGCCGGACGCCGCCCAAACACCTCGTACGATGCCCCCGGGCTCCGCCGGCGTGATGCTCTGCAGCGCCGCGTTGGTTTCCAGCGTTATCGCATCGACGCCCACCGTCTTCCCCCGTGCCAGACCCGCTGCTGCCAACCGGTCCAGTACCCGCGTGCATACCGCCGCGTGCGTCTCGACGTCGATCCGCCGCCGGGTGCGCGACAGCATCGCATGGTTTGGCGCCGCCTCAGTCGCCTCCAGGTCCAGGAATGACCGCAGGCTCAGCGCATCCGCCCCCCGCCGCGCAATCCCCCGCTCCAACGTCAGCCCCTCGCAGTAGCCCAAGCACAGCAACCGAAATACCGACCCGGCTGCAGATTCAGACTGCTCAGCCGCGCCGCGTGGAAGCCCGTGCGCAACCCTGCGACGAAGGCGTCAAACCTGGACTGCGCCAGGGTGCGGTACAGCCGCTCGCAGAACGGATGGCCGCCGCTGGTCGGCAGGTCCTCCGTATGCATTCCATCGGCGACGCCTGCCGCGCCGCCGGTTTCTTCCCCATCGCCAGGCAGTGCAGTGTACGCGGGCAGCCCTCCGCCGTCTACTCAGAACCCGTCCGCGCCCCGATTTTCGCCACAGGCTGCTAGGCAGCGTCATCGGCCATCGCGCTTTGGAGGCTTTGGGGTAGGCGGACGAGGGGGCGGCCGCGCGGGTGGCCGCTTCACCGGTGGCCATTCGTTGCGGATGGCGTCGGATTCAGGCTGTGTTGGCGCTGAATTTGGCATAGACGGCTTTTTCCCAATGCGCCATGAGCTTTGGATTCCAAGGAGTGCTGACACTTGCCTCGCCAGAGAACTCGCCAGCCCGTCGCAATAGACTCTCGAAGTCTCGCTCGGCACTGTCCTCGAACCAATGTTGCCTAACGCGGCTGTACTCATTGTGAAGTTGGTTCCAGCCCTGATGGAGTTTCAGACAAACAGCAGTCTTTTGATCAAGATTGGCGGCTATGGAGTACGCCGTTAGAATCGCCACCATCGAACCCAGGATCCCGGGTAACCAGCCCCCAACTAGGCTTCCAAACGCTGACAAGGCGGCACCGGAAGACAGGAAGAACGATAGACCCACGATCCATTGCTTTTGCCTAGTGTACCGGTTCGCAAGCGCTGCGAAGTACAACGAACGCACCTCGGCTTCGTGCATCTTGGTCCATGCAGCGGCAGCTTGATCTTCCGATAGCACATAGGTAGTATAACTGTCGGGTGACTCCGGCCGGTTCTTCGCGGGGCCCCCTTCGTCGCACGGGAGTTGCTACGAGATTCGTTGAACCGATCAGAGGGACGCCGAGGCTACGGCAATCTGTCCCCCACAGGAGGATGCCCCGGCGGTAGCGAGCTCCCGGGTCCTTGCGTCGGCGGGTGGCCCGGCGGCAGCACCAACGGAAGCTTGCTGTCTCCGACGGAGCCGGGCTGAGCCGCAGCTTGCACGACTTGCCAGCCGCCTTCTCCATGCTCCAGCTCGTAAACCATTTTCATGGCTGCCTTGGGATCGTCGGCAGCAACGATTGACACCTGGGCGACGGCCCGCTGGCCCTCGTAGCGCACGCGTTCCGCCCGGACGAGCAGCTGCCCGGGCCGCAGGTCAGTGCGCTGCGCCAAATGCTCCGCCACGGCTGTCTGGATCTGCGCTGCCGATCGCGGGCTCTCCTTGGTGCAGCCCGCTTCGAGCAAGAGCAGGAACGCTGCGGCTACGATCGGGACCGAGAGGCAGCGGACCGGCACTGGGCCCCAAGGTTAGCAGGTTTCTAGCGCACGACTTCCCAGGAGAGGTGGGCTAACTCGGGCCGCACCAGCTTCTCCCAAGCCAGGCGGACCGCAGCTGGCGAACCGGGCACCGAGACGACGATCTTGCCTCGATATACACCCGCCGTGGCCCGCGACAGCATGGCGGCGGCCCCGACCTGCTCGTAGCTCAGCATCCGGAACAGCTCGCCGAAGCCAGGCAGGACCTTCTCTAGCGACCGGCTCAGCACGTCGAAGGTCCTGTCCCGGCGCGACACGCCCGTGCCGCCGTTGAAGAAGATGCACTGTATATCCTGTTCGCCCGCCAGCTCGTCCAACGCATTCTGGACTAGGTCGGGCTCGTCCGGGGACGATCCGGAGCGAATGCAGGTGGTTGCCCGACTCAGCGATCGCCGTGAGCAGATACGCTGCGTTGGTGTCGGTCTTCGCCGTCCTTGTGTCGCTGACGGTTACCACCGCCACACTGACTGGCCCGCGGTCCGCCGCATTCCGCCGGTGCTCCGCGCTGCTGCTTGAGTGCCCTGTGCCGTGTCGGCGCTTTTCGCTCTTGGACATATCTGTTGGCTATTTTCCTTGGACCTTGCGACTAAGCTTCTTGATGCCGCCGATGACCGAACGAGTGCTGTCCTTGATGGCCACCCCTGCTGTCTCCGCTGCGTCCACTGTAACCTCCGCTGCAGCTTCCGAGCCTGCCTCCACTTCCTCAGCGACTGTCTGGACTCCCTCGCCGGCGGCTCGGAGCCCGCCCTCCCCTGCCTTGGCGGCGGCGACGCCGACATCCCGGCCCTTGCGTCCTGCGGCGACCGTCCCCTCACCGATCTCCCGGCCTGCGGCTTCGCCCGCTTCGACCACCTCCTCAGCGACCTCGGTGGTGCCCTCCGCTCCGACCTGGACTCCCGTGGCCACCCCCTCGGCAATCGCCTCTCCGGCTGCTGCCACACCCCTGGCACCAGCCTTGGCCCCTTCCGCTACCTTGGCCGCACCCTTGCGAACGCTCTGGCCCGTTTGGGACAGCAAGCCGTCGTCGCCCGCATCGGCCATGATCGATCCCCACAGTCCCAGCGCTGCGACCACGATCCACGTGATGACTCTCATGTGGTCTACCTCCCCCGCTTCCTGGAGGCTCCAGACGCTGTCTCCAGTCCGCGGTTTCCTCAGCGTCCCAGAAAAAGCTCGGTCTCCACGGATTGAGCGTAATCGATTCCAGCTACTTCAAAGCCGAAAAGATTGTTGAAGTCCCGTTTGTAACCGGCGAAATCGGTCAAAACGTGCAAGGACTCCGTGCTTACTTGAGGCCACAGGTCCTGCACCGTTTGCTGCACATCGGGGCGCATTTCGAGGTCGTCCAACCGGATCAAGCCTTCGGAGTCGACCGTGGGGCCGCCGATGCGCTGGAGGTGGTCGGAGAAAAGCCGCTGCATCTGTTCGATGCAGCCTTCGTGGATCCCCTTGTCCTTCATGACCCGAAACAGCAGGCTCACATACAGGGGCACCACGGGGATCGCCGCCGACGCCTGCGTGACCACCGCTTTGTTCACTGCGAGCCAAGCGTCGCCGTTCACGGTGCGGCGGAGCTTGTTCCGAAGCTGTTGGGCGGTCTGCAGAAGGTGGCGCTTCGCGGCTCCGATGGTGCCGTCACGATAGATCGGCCAAGTCAGGGCCGGTCCATAGTAGGTGTAGGCCACGGCGCGGGCACCTTGGGCGAGGAGGCCCGCCTTGCCCAGGCTGTCGATCCACCACTGCCAGTCTTCGCCGCCCATGACCGCGACTGTCGCGTCGATCTCGGCCTGGGAGGCAGCTCCGACCGTCGCGGATGTGACTTGGCCCTGGCCGAGGTCGATCGTCTTGCCGGTGTAGGTTGCGCCGATCGCCTTCAGGCTGGAGGAGAGGGTTTCGCCGGTGCGCGGGTTCGTGCGCTTCGGCGCAGCAAGGCTGTAGACGACTAGGTCGAGTGGGCCCATGGCGTCCCGTACGATCCGAGCCACTTGCTCCTTGGTTGCGTCGGAGTAGGCGTCGCCGTTGATGCTGCGGGCCCACAGTCCGTCGCGTTCCGCTGCCCGGTGGAGCGCCACGCAGTTGTAGTAGCCGGCGCTGGCCGTCCGCCGTCCTGCGGGCGGCCTTTCGAAGAACACCCCGAGTGTGCGGCATCCTGCTCCCCAAGCGGCAGCGATTCGCGTAGCGAGCCCGTAGCCGGTCGAGCTGCCGATCACCAAGACGTTGCGGATGCTAGCCCCTGCTCGCTGCCGCGCCCGTCGGGCGTGCGCGATCTGGTGCTCCACGTTCCGTGCGCACCCCGCGGGGTGGGCGTTCACGCAAATGAAGCCGCGGGAGCGCTGGGAAACAACTTGTTCCGGCATGGACGGTTGGTGCTGGAGGAGGGCCGGTTGCCGCCGACTCTTTCCTTCAATCATAGATCATGGTCGCGGTGAGGATTGCATTGAACCTACCGACAAGCAAGCATCGCCGAGCTTGCCGCCGACGGTCGGGTCCACTGGTCGCTCTGTGATCGGAGATTTGAAGCTGCGTTTGCTGTAGTATATCTCAGCACCTGATCGAGTGCATGCATCGAATTGCGGGATGTTCCAAAGGAGCCAAGGATTGCTCACTGCGGATATTTTTCGGCGGTATGTTTCGCATTGAATTCTGGAAATTTCAAATGAACATTTTGAGGGGACCCGCGGGTAGTTGAAAGTCGGCGACGACAGACACGTTACCCTACCTTCGGTGTTCCAGCAAGCGTGCCACCCTCTTCATCGAGGTGCGCCTCCGACATCCACAGATGCTCGTAGCCCGTGCTGCAGTGGTACTGACCTGTGCATAAGTCGTGTCAGCGAAATCAGGTTATAATTTGTATACACGGTCTCTCATCATCTATTCTGTTATGTATAGATAGAGGAACTCTAATTGCATGCCTCAGCTTGACGGATGCGCAGAAATTCGCACTCCGCAAGCAAGTGGTCAAGACAGTATTCGGGTAGTCCAGCGCTTCTGCGGCAAGCGATTTCCCTTACACAGAACGCACTATCTATCATTGGATTGCACGGTTTTTCCTCGGGAGGTTCGCAGCTCTCCAGGATCGCAAGAGGGCCGGAAGGCCGAGGAAATGGACGAACGAGCAGGCCGCATGGGTCTGCCCTATCGTTGCGGACAAGACTCCCGAGCAATGCCAAGCCGAGTTCGCTCTTGGGACGGTGCCGCTGCTGCAGGAAGTTTCTCAGCAGAAGTTCGGCGTGTGCCTCGGCACCTCCCCGGTGCGCCGGGTCCTGCGCCTGTCCGGGCTCACTCCCCCACGGCCGCAGCGTCGTGCGGCGCAGGTCGACCGGGGGCGCGTGCAGGAGCGGTGGTTCGCGGCTCTCGCGCAGAGGGCCCAGGAGCGGGTGACCACGATCGGGTTGGCGGCCGAGTCCGGGCTGGGCTCCCCGTGCGGGTCCGGGCGAACCGGAGGCTGTGGGGCCGGACGCCGCCAGGGAAGGTGGCGCACCGCCGGTTCCGGCTCAACATGCTGGCCGTGACGAGCCCGGCAGGAGAGCTGGATTCTATGGTTCGCGAGGGGCGTGCAACGGCGAAGGAATTTCTAGAGTTGCTAGAGAAAATAGGGCGGGAAGCGGACGGGAGGATCCGGCTGGTGGTGGACAACGCCGGCATCCCTACGGTGCAGGCGGTCCGGGCATGGACGGCCGCTCGCGAAGCGGAGTTCGAAATCCATCGCCAGCCGGCGTACGCTCCGCAAGGGCATCCTGTGGAGCAACTCCGGGCGCTGGAGAAGCGCCAGGTTCGGGGCGGCAGCTGAGCCGGACGAAGGCTCAATGGCGAGAGAATCCGGAAGCGGCTCTCTGGACGCTCAAGACATCTCCCGAACTAGTGCGGGCATTCTTCCAAGAGAGAGACTGCAAGTACATTCTTGCATGAATTTCGGTGACGGGACTTTTGGACAGGTCCGTAAACATGGGCCAGCCCTCCGGAACCTGTCAACGACATTGAGACAGCGACGGTTGGGATTCACTGAGCAGACCGTGGCGTCTTAGTTCCGGCCGCGGAATTGATCCAGACCTCATGATGAACAGGCTGGGCTTCGAAGCTCCGTTGACGAATCGTTCTGGGTGCCGGCTCCAGGCGAGGCGAAGGGTCCGTTCGCGCTGGTCAAGGATTCGGCGGGCTCGACCGCAATGGCATCATGAGGGGCGAGCACCGCTCCGCCGACCATGCTCACCGTCTCGTGAGATGCTTCGCGTTTCGTTGGCTACGGGGCATTCATGCGCTCTGTCGCGGGTCCGTATGGCACAAATGAGTTCAGTCATCCTTTCACGCGCTGCCCTGCTCTCCGAGCGGGGCTTCGCGCCACGGGCTTCGTGTCAAAAATTTAGTTAGTTCCGCACTTGTCCGTGCGCCTTTAAATGCCTCGCGCGGGATCCCAGCTGGGCCGATGATGATTGACATGGGGATCGCCAGGATGGTTGAACTGTCCCGTAATCGTAATGATTGCCTTCAGCCGCTCTGATTCGTTGCTGGACACCTTGTCGTCCTCGTCGCGCTTGTCCTCGACAAAGCGCTCAGCCTCCGCGAAACGATCGGGCCAAGTGCCACTGACCATCGGTGCCAAGTGATCCTCGATCGTGCCTGTCGGATCCTGCGCGTTCTTGTGGAACACGAAGCAACCGACGGGAACAGTGGTAGTTGTGACCCACTTGGCGTGTCCGAGCTTCGACAGATCTCCGAAATGCCCACTATAGCGATTGCGGAAATTTTCCAAGGTCATGGTCACAACCTTCTCCGTTTGCGTCAAACAGGAACGCTGCTGCGTATTCGGATACATCGAACGTACCGGGGGGCTGGTCGATCGTGTCGTCCAAGGCCTTGAGCAGATCAACGACGGTTTTGGTCTGCGTCTTTCCTTGAGTGCGAATCAGGAAGAACATCGTGCGCGTCGCAGCGTTCTGGACGATCGATTCGAAGCAAGGCGGTGATGGGTGTACCGTGGCCCTGATGGCGCGATTTTCGAAAGCGTGGCGCTCCAATTGCTGGGCGATGAACCCTTTCCTCGCGACGTCACTGCGTCCGAATGGCGAGGGCAATTCGCCGATGGGCTGGTCTACCCACTCACAGTCGCCACGGGCACCGAGGCTCCGTTGGGCGAACACGACATCATGGTAGCCTTCGCAGAACACTAGGATCGCTTTCATCGCATGCCTCGCAGATCGAAGTCCACGGCCTCATGAAGCGACTGAAGGCGGCTACCGTCGTAGCGTCTCGCCGTGACGCCATCGCCGGTGCGGCTGATCGCGTAGCCCACGATATCGTCCGTTCGGTATCCATTCAGAACGAATGCGTCGATTGCCTCCTTGCTGTGCGTCGATAGGAAGACCTGCACGTTGAGTTCGACCGCAAGGGCCTGGACGAGGCGTGTGAATTCCATGAGAAGTTCGGTGTGAATTGCATTCTCGAATTCGTCCGACGAGCAGTACGCCTCCGCGGACGCCTGCGCAGAGCAAGCCAATCTCGAACACACGTCGCACACCGTCTCCGAACACCGCGAGTTCGGGCGGCCTATCGAAATCATCGTGAGGAACAACAAACCGCTTGTCTCGGTCGGCTAGCTCAATGTTGCGGAGCCCTAGATCGACATGTTTCCGGATGAAGTCAATAACTTGCTGTTTCGTCCCCGCTTCCAGGCTTTCGCTGTGGCAAAGCTCGAGTGTATTTGGATTGTTGGCCGAGAACGGGCTCGTGAACGCCGAACGGCACAGCCAGTGCCGCCCCTCAAATCGTGTCCGTCGGCGACGGTCATCGAAAAACACGACCTCCGTGCTCTGCACACGCTTCTCGTAACTCGATTCGATGGCGAGAGTGGAGAGAAAGGACGTTTGGTCTTCGATGTCCGGCTTGGGATCGGTGTCAACTTCGAAATCGACGCTCGTCGTGTTGTCCGGAACCT
>CBDBZZ010000002.1:0-117554 GCA_965213745.1 Bryobacterales bacterium
AAACTCGCCGACGCCGGGACGGGCGCGTTCCTCGAGAACGTCAACCTGCTCCGCGACAAGCTCTACGCCGTGGCCCGGCACCCGCGACGCGACCATGTGCTCATCGGCGGCGAGGACCGCGTGCCTTACCTGTACACGATGGACCGCCCCCGAGCCTTGAAGATCGCCGACGACTCGACGCTGGTGCGCAAGTATGAAGAGCAGCAAGGCAAGATCTTCGCGCTCGCCTTCAGCCCGGACGGCTCCCGCCTCGCCGTCGGGGGCGTCGCCGCCGAGGTGCCGATCTACGACACCGAGTCGGGCGTGCGGATCGCCGCCTGCGGAGGCCACGACGGCGGCATCTTCGTGGTGGCCTTCTCCCCGGACGGCGCCCGGCTGGCGACCGGCGGTTTCGACGGGAGGGTGCGGCTGTACGACACGGGCACGGGCAACTTGCTGAAGGCCTTCGTGCCGGTCCCCCTCGACCGGACCCAGACCGCCAGCGCAGCCCCCAAGGCAGGCTGAGACCATGCGCGACGCCTGGAACCCCGGCGGGCAGTTTCCTCGGCGGTTGGGCCTCCGCTGCCTCACCGGCCTAGGGGCGCTGGCGCTGCCGCTCGCGGCCGCGCCGACCTTGTCCAGGGTAGAGCCGCCCGGGGGCCAGCGCGGCTCGGCCGTGCGGCTGGCTCTGGAAGGCAACGGCCTCGATGGCCGGCTGCAGGTGCATTCCGCCATCCCCGGCACCCTGACCGAGTTGGCGGCGGAGGGCCCCACGCGGCAATACCTGCTGGAGATCGCCGCCGACGCAGCTCCGGGCACCTACCCGCTCGCCGTCGAGACGCCCGCCGGGCTCAGCAACACTTGGCTCTTCAGCGTTTCGACTTTTCCCGAGACGGCGGAGGCGGAGTCCCGGAGCGCACGCCGGGCGGCCCGCAACGACTCCGCCGACCGGGCGCAGCCACTCGCCGCTCCGACGGTGGTCAACGGAACGCTGGGGAAGACCGATCGCGACATGTACAGAGTGGACCTGCGAGCGGGCGAGCGAATCGTCTTCGAGGCGGAAGCGCGGCGCCTAGGCTCCGCGATCGACCCCGTGCTCGCGGTCCGCGGCCCGGACGGGCTGGTCGCGGCGCGCTCCGACGACTCCCCGGGCATCGGCTCCGACGCGCGCATCCTGTTCGTGGCCTCCGATGCCGGACCGCATTGGATCGAGATCCACGACGCCCGGTTCAGTGCGCAGCGCCGCAACTTCTACCGGCTGCTGGCCGGACCGCTCGAGTTCGCCGAAGCCATCTTCCCTCTGGGCTGGACTGCGGGCGAAGCGGTCGCCGTGGAGCTCTCCGGGGGCACACTGGACCGGCCGCGCGAGGTCACCGTAGCGGGCGACCGAGTCGCCTTCCCCAGCTCGCACCCCAGCCAGCCGATCCCTTTCCTCCGCGGCGAGGGCCCGGAGGAGCTGGAGCCGAGCCGCAAGGCCCGCCGCCGGCTGACGCCGGGGACGGTCATGAACGGGCGGATCGCCCGGGCGGGCGAGGTCGACCGCTATCGGCTCCCAGTCCAGGAAGGCGAGGAGTGGCTGATCGAGACCCAGGCGGCCATCCTCGGCACCTCACAGCTGTACACGCTTCTCGTTGCGCATGACCAGGACGGCAAGAAGCTGGGCTCAGCGGGCGACCAGCCCCCGGAGGAGCTGCTCTCCAACATCTCGACCCGGGCGGAGACCTTTGGAGACCCCGCGCTGGGGCTGCGGATTCCGGCCGGGATCACGGAACTGGAGGTGAGCGTCGAGGACCTTCTCGGCCGCGGCGGGCCCGGCTTCGCCTACCGCCTCGTCGCCCGCCGCCAGCCGCCGGACTTCATCGTGCGGCTGGACGATACGCAGATCAACATCCCTCGCAACGGCAGCACTAGCGTCGGCGTCACGCTGGACCGGCGCGGGCATCTGGGCGCCGTGCGGATCGTTGCCGAGGGCCTGCCCCCGGGCGTCACGGCCGAAGGCGGGTACATCCCGGCCGAATTCGGAGGGATGACGACCCAGCGCGCCTCGCTACGCGGCCGCCTGACGCTGACTGCGGAAAAGGGAGCCGAACCCGCCCGCACAGAGGTGAGGCTTTACGGCGAAGGCCGCGATGAGGAAGGCCGCGCGATCCGACGGCAGGTGCTGACTTCGCTGCTCGCGACGCCCGTCGCAGGCCCCGGCCAGCGGCCCGTGAGGGTGCCGGCCCCCAGCGGCGGCGTCCCCGCGACTCTGGCCGCCTCGCAACCGGCTAGCCTGGAAGTCCTCTCTCCCCGCTCGCTCCGGCTCATCCAGGGGCTCAAGCACGATATCCGGTGGGCCTACCATGCCCATGAGCCGGGCGTCCGGGCCACTAGCGCGGTCCGGCTGCTCAACGCCCCGGCCGTCGGCAATCTCCGCGTCCTGGGCGCGGCCAAGATCAAGGTCGGCGACACCGAAGGCGTGTTCGAGATGAACACCACCATGGGCACACCCGCCATGCGCTTCGACCTCGTGCTGCAGGCCCAGGTGCGCCATGCGGGCCGGGATCACACGGTCTACTCCCCGGCGATCGTCGTGGACATCGTGCAGGGCTACGCTGTCGGCGCTCCGCAGGGGCCGGTCACCGCCCGGCCGGGGGAGCCGTTCACACTCTCAGGCAGCTTCTCCCGCGAGCCGGAGTTCGACTCCGAAGTCGTAGTCGAAGCTGCCAACCTGCCGGCAGGAACCACCTGCCAGCCGCAAACCATCCAGGGCAGCCCCCGGACCTATGCACTGGCCTGCCGGGCCGGTGCGGACGCCCAGCCGGGCGCATACCGGGTCGAGGTGGCGCCCCGCTCGGTGCTGGCCGGCCGGGGCAAAGAAGCCGTGCCCTACAACATCCCCGCCGTCGAAGCGGCTCTGGTCCTCACCGACGACGTGCCGCTGGCCTCGGCCCAGGCCTCCGCTCGGAGCGATTCTTCATGAAACTGCTACAGACCCCCATCCTTGTCACGGTCTGCCTGGTGGCCGGAGTGCCTGCCATCGCAGCAGAGACCGCGGCCCCCGACCGCGTGACATTCCTCCGCGACGTGATGCCGATCCTCAACTACGCCGGCTGCACCGCAGGCGCCTGCCACGGGTCGGCTAAGGGCAAGAACGGCTTCAAGCTGTCCCTGCGCGGCTACGACCCCGAATTCGACTACCGGGCCCTGCTCTTCGAGGTTTCGGGCCGGCGGTTCAACCGAGCGGTTCCAGCCGCCAGCCTGATGCTGGCGAAGCCGACGATGCGCGTGCCGCACGAGGGCGGCCAGCGGATCGAGGAGGACTCCGACGCGTACCGAACCATCGTGGACTGGATCTCGCAAGGGGCCCCGTTCGGGGACCCCCAGCGCGACGGCGTCGCCCGGCTGGCGGTTGAACCGCAGGAGATCTTTTTGGACGCGCCCGGCCAGCAACAGAGACTGCAAGTGACCGCGCACTATGCGGACGGGTCCACCCGGGACGTGTCCGAGCTGGCCGTTGTCCAGAGCAACTCCACTAGCACGGCCAAAGTGGCCGAGGACGGGGCCGTGGCCGGCGAGCGCATCGGCGAGGCGGCCCTCATGGTGCGCTACGAAGGCAAGTTCGTCACCGTGCCGCTTACGGTACTCAACCCGAAGCCCGGGTTCGCCTGGCGGCGGCTCCCCCAGCACAACTTCATCGATGAGCATGTCGACGCGAAGCTCAAACGGCTCAAGATCCAGCCTTCGGCACCGGCCTCGGACGCCGCATTCGCCCGGCGCGTCCACCTGGACCTGACGGGCATCCCCCCGACGCCGGAACGGGCCCGGGCGTTCCTGGAAGACCCCGACTCGTCGCGCAGGAAGCGGGCCAAGCTCGTGGACGAGCTGATCGGCAGCAGGGCTTTCGTGGACCATTGGTCGCTGAAGTGGGGGGACCTGCTGCAGTCCAACCGCAAGCACCTCGGGGAGAAGGGGATGTGGGCCTTCCGGCAATGGATCCGAGACGCCATCGCCTCGAACCAGCCCTACGACGACTTCGTCCGCGAGCTGCTCACGTCGGTCGGCAGCACATTCCAGAGCCCGGCGGCCAACTTCTACCGCGTCAACGACGATCCGAAGCTGGCGATGGAGACCACGACCCAGCTGTTCCTCGGCGTCCGCATGGTTTGCGCGCAGTGCCACGACCATCCGTTCGAGCGGTGGACCCAGAACCAGTACTTCCAGCTGGCGGCGTTCTTCGCAGCGGTGGGCATGAAGCCGGGCTTCGACAGCGACGAGCAGATCGTATACCTCAAGCGCGAGGACACGGACTTCCGGCACCCCAAGACCAACAAGGCGGTCGCGCCGGAATACCTGCTCGCTTCGGCGGGCATGCCGCCGATCGGGTCATTCGGCGATACCCGCGAGGCGCTGGCGACTTGGCTCACCTCCTCCAAAAACCCGTACTTCGCCAAGGCCATCGCCAACCGCGTCTGGAGCTACTTCTTCGGGCGGGGCATCATCGAGCCGGTCGACGACATCCGCGGCTCAAACCCGCCCATCAACCCGGCGCTGCTGGACGCCCTGGAACGGGATTTCATCGAGAGCGGATTCGACCTGCAGCACCTGATCCGGACGATCGTCAACTCCCGGGCATACCAAGCATCCATGGAGACGAACGAGTGGAACGAGAACGACGCAATCAACTTCTCCCACTTCCAGCCGCGCCGCCTGCCTGCGGAGTCGCTCCTGGACGCGATGACTATCGCGACCGGCTCGCGACCGGACTTCCCGGACGTGCCGGACGACTTCAGCGCGCAGCAGCTGCCGGATCCGCATGTGGACACAGGCGGCTTCCTCAACATGTTCGGCAGGCCTGAGCGCGAATCGCCCTGCGAGTGCGAACGACGCAACGACCTCAGCCTGCCGCTGGCGATGAGCCTCGTCAACGGACCGACGTTGGCCGACGCCATCGCCAGCCCCGAGGGCCGCATCGCCAAGGCGCTCCTGGCCGGCCGGAGCGACCGCGAGATGCTGGAGGAGTTGTACCTAGCTTCGCTGGGGCGCTTCCCGACCCCGGCCGAGATGGACACAGCCATCACCTATCTGACCAGCTCTCCGGGACGAGCGGCGCAGGCGCAGGACATCCTGTGGGCCTTGGTGAATTCGAACGCGTTCCTGTTCAACCGGTAGCGGGGGCGGATGCTGGCAGGCGCTCCGCGACCAACTCCGCCACATCGGCGACGCGCACTTGCGCGCCCCCGAGGCGTCCGGCGGCGTCCCGCAGCATGATCGGGCAGTAGGGGCAGGCGACGGCGACGGTGTCCGCGCCGGTGGCCTGCGCCTCCGCGAAGCGCTTGTCGTTGACCCGGCCACCCGGTGGCTCGGCCCTGTCGTCAGCGATGTAGAGCTGCGCCCCCCCCGCGCCGCAGCAGAAGGTACGGGATCCGTGCCGAGGCATCTCGACGAGGTCCGCCCCCAGCGCCCGGAGCACCGCACGCGGCTGCTCGGTCACGCCGCGGCCGCGGGCCAAGTAGCAGGGATCGTGCAGCGTGACCTTGCCAGCACCTGCCTGGATCGGTAGCGAGCCCGCTAGGCGGGCCAGCAGTTCGGTGTGATGCACGACCTCGATGCCGAGCTCTTGGAACTCGGGCTGCTGGCGGTAGTCGACATCGAGCATGCGGGCGCAATGCGGGTCGCACGTGACGATCTTGCGTGCGCCGCTTCCGCGCAGCTGGTTGATCAGCCGCTCGGAAAGCTCGAGGTAGAGGTACTCGTTGCCGGCCCGGCGGGCGGGCTCCCCGCAGCAGGTTTCGGAGGGGAGGACGCCCCAGCTCACGTCGGCTGCGTCCAGGATCCGCCGCATCGCTTGGACCACGGCGTGGCCGTGCGGATCGAAGCTGCAGCCGCAGCCAAGCCAGAGCAGCCATTCGGCGGAGGCTTCGTAGCGCGGCAATCCCTCCGTCTCCAGAAGCTTGCTGCGGACCTGCTGGGACACGCCCCATGCGTTGTGCGGCGAGCGCTCCATGGTCGTGAACATGTCGGCCAGCTTCGCGTTGCCGGTACGCCCCTCGCTGACCAGTCCGCGGCGAAGGTCCAGGATCTTCAGCCCGACATGCTCGACGCCGACAGGGCAGGCTGCCTCGCAGGCTCCGCAGGAATAGCACTGGTACAGGTCCTGCTCGCTGACCCAGGCATCGCCCCGCTCGACGAGGGAGCTGTCGCCGGCGATCCGGTCGCCGCCCGCCAGGAGACCTTCGCGCAACTGCAGCACGATGCCCTTCGGGTCCAGGGTGCCGCCGACAAGGTTAGCCGGGCAGTTGTCGGTGCAGCGCCCGCACTCCACGCAGGCATAGACATCGAGAATGTCCTTCTGCGACAGGTCGGCAAATTCGAGGAGGCCGAAGTCGTCGTCGTCCTCGTCGCGCAGGGCGCGCATCGAACTCGTCACAGCGCTGCGGAAGAAAACGGCGAAGGGGGCCAGCACCAAGTGCAGATGCTTAGAGTTCGGGATGAGCCAGAGCATGCCGAGCAAGGAGGCCGAATGCGCCCACCAGTTCGCCCGCCAAGCCGCCGATGGCGGCGCGAGCAGAAGCCAGTCCGCCAGGTAGGTCGCCATGAGCGCAACGATCAGGAGCGCTACGAGCGCGGAGGTCTTCGAAAGATTCGGGCCGAGTGCTTTGGGACGCAGCACGAAGCGCCGAATGCTCAGCCCGACGATGCCGACCAGCACGGCGATCGCCCAAACACCCGCAAACGTGGCATACCACGCATGGGTATCAGACGCCGAACCGAGCCCCGCGAAGCCCGCCTGGAAGTGTTCGAGGCTAACCCAGGCGAACGCGAAGAAGCCCCACATGACCAAGGCGTGCAGGATGCCGGCGACCGGCCGCTCCCGGATGACGTGCGTCTGCAGCAGCACTTCCGCTGCGGCAGCACCGATGCGCCGGGCCAAGCCGTGGAAAGCCAGATTCCTCTCCCGGGCGGCGAGCATGGGGACGAGCCGCCGCCAAACCTCGCGGAGAAAGTAGGCCAGGCTCGCAAGGGTTGCCGCGGCTAGGAGGATTCGTTCCAGCATAGGCTTGGATTGTAGCCAGCGGACGGCGGAGAGCCTAGGGACCGCCCCCGGCTACAGGCATGGTCCGCAGGTGGTCGCGCCGACGCCGCCCCCTGGCCAATCCTCTACCGGCGGCACCGCGACGCAGAGTGTCCCTCCGTTCCACCGCACGCAGATGGCCGCCGTTGGCTGGCACGCATCAACGGCCTAGGGCGGATGCAGGTCGGGAGCCCGCGCTATAGGCGTAGCACAAGCTGGCGCAGGCTCCCGGACAATCGGCCCCCTCGCACCGGAGTTTGAGCAGGGTTCAAGCGGGTCATTGGCGGCTCCGAGAGCAACCGTCCAAAGCACTGCTCTGGAATCCTCTGCCCGGGCAGCGAGCCAGATGTCTGCTGCCAGACGGCATCCCTGCATTGACTTGAGAGTCAGTTCCGAGTAGGATGGATTGCCCTGAGCTGGTTCTTCAGGACTTTGTCTGGGCCGCGAGTTCGGCTTCACACAGCGTATTGACGGGAAGAAGCCCGTGGGGCTACCATTCTCCTGCCGCCGGGAGCGGCAGATGAGCATGGCGCAGGCAGCTGTCTTCTTCACTGCACGCCAGCTGCATTTGTGGGAGGATCCACGATGAAAGGCCACGTCATCAGTTTTTCGGTTCAAGAGGATAGCGGCATCATTTCAGGTGCCAATGACCAGCGCTACACGTTCACCGCATCGGAATGGATGGCGGACATCACCCCAAAACGGGGAATGGCGGTCGACTTTGACTTCGACGGCGGGGATGCGAAAGGCGTCTATTTGGCTCTCCCGGCAAGATCGAAATCCAAGGTCACAGCCGGAGTTCTGGCGCTGCTCTTGGGATGGCTCGGGGCCCACAAGTTCTACTTGGGGTACACTGTGCCGGCGCTGACATACCTCCTCTTCAACACAGTCGGCCTTCTCGTTACATGGATATTCATCTGGCTCCCGAACATTGCCTTGGGGGTAATTGCCCTCACTGAAGGGATAATATACTTGACGGCAACGGACGAGCACTTCGAAGCGACCTACGTGCATGGGAGAAAGTCCTGGTTCTGACCTGCGCGTCCGATTCGATCCACGCAGTTCAGTGGTGCCGGATTGGCAGCCGTCCGCAAGACGCTTGCGCGGCGTGGCGCCATGAGGCCCGCAACAGGGATGGCTGCTGCCCGACGGATGCAGATGGAGGAGGCACCCCGACTACCGAGGAAACCCCAGCAGAGCAAGTCGGGACGCGCTCTGCAACCTTTACGTTCGTTCGTCACTAGCGCACCTTCTCAGCAGGTCGTTTGCGCTATCCGCAGCATGTCGGCGGAAATCGGCAGACATCGTTCCCTGTGCCTTTGGCCGGGCCCCTCCTCGATAAATGAACCTGATGTGGGCCCGCAAACCAACCGGAAGTTCAGTCCGGGAGCGCGGCAGACCGAGGGCAGTCGCTGGGGATCGATCTCAGGGAAGCGCTAAGGGATTGGAGATTCGAGTCTCGCCCAACAAACCTCGTGCCGCTCTCCGCACAAAAGTGCGCGGGCGATCCAGCAACCGCTGGAACTCTTCGGCACCAGCTGCGAGACGGTAGGCTGCAAGCTGCTTCGGCTGGCCCGCCGCACCCACGCCCTCTAGGGCGGACTCGCATTAATTGGCGACCAGGAGCGGCCGGTAGCGCCCCGCTGCCGCGCAACTTGGGCCTGACGGCCGTCAACGAGGCTTCGTTTGAGGGAAACTTCACCTCGGACACTCCGTGCTCGGGCGTCTGCCCTTGGCGGAGGCGTCCGTGCTGCGCCTCGTCGGCCCCATCCAGCCCGCAGTCGGGCTGGGCGACCCTTTGGTCGGCCAATTGCTCTCCGCAAGACACCGTTGAATTCAGCGTGCTGCCTATGGCATTCAGCAGGCCAGGCGCGGCCTGTAGCTGGACTCTTCCCCGGTCGCCGCTTCACAGCCCTGCGATAGCGCTAGAATGACTAAGGAGAGGAGGCCGGCCGACGGATTCTTTCCCGCGCATCCGAGATGCGCAGCAGACGCGGAGGGCAGTAGCGGATCAAGGGCCAGTCCACGGGAGTTGCCGTGGGAGGGTCGGCCGGTCAGCGCTTCCTGCCACTCAAGAGGTTCCGCGGCGCGTCGGGCGAGCCCGCCTGCAGCCTCCGCGCAAGTACCGGGATGGGCTGGGACAAGCCGACTTGGAGCCGCTAGGGCACCCGCCGGCGGAGACCGCGCAGGCCCGCGGGCAGCCGCCGCGCTGCACGGGCGGGTGGCGGCCCGCTCCCCGCCCGCAGGCTGCGCGCGAGCCCCGGCACCAGCTCCGCACCGCGGCCGGGGAACTTCCGGCCCCCCGATGCAACCTGCGCACAGCATGACGTTTGTCGTTACCGGCAGCAACGGTTTCATCGGCCGCAACACCTGCGCGCGGCTCGCCGCCCTCGGAGCCGAGGTGGTCGGGATCGACGACCTGTCGTCCGGGCTCGCCGAGAACGCGATCGCCGGCGTGCAGTACCACTACCGCAGCGTCGCGGATGCCGAGTGGCTCCGCCGGCTGCTCCGGCAGACGCGGCCGCGGGCGGTCCTTCACCTGGCGGCGCTGCCGCAGGTGGCCTACTCGATGCAGGAGCCGCTGCGCAGCGCCGCCTCCAACGCCCTGGGCGCCCTCGCCGTGCTGCAGGCGCTGGACCGCGCCGGCCTGGCGGACAGGACGCGGCTGGTCCTCGCCAGCAGCAGCTCCGTCTACGGCGGGGCCCGGGCGCGACCGACGCCCGAGACCTACCCCTGCCGGCCCGCCTCCCCCTATGCCCTCGCCAAGCTCCAGGCCGAGCAGTGGGCCCAGCTGTTCCATCGCTTGCACGGCCAGGATGTCGTCTGCCTGCGCTACTTCAACGTCTACGGCCCCTTCGCCCGCTTCGGCGGCGCCTACTCGGGCGTGATCCCCGCTTGGCTGCACTCCCTCTATGTCGACCCCTCCTCCCAGCCGCACCTGGCCGGCGACGGCCGCCAAACGCGCGATTTCGCCTTTGTCGACGATGTGGTGCAAGCGAACCTCGCCGCCGCCACGCGCGCCCAGGGCTTCGCCGGCGAGACGCTGAACATCGGCAGCGGGCGCGCCCATTCGCTGCTCGAACTCCGCGAGGCCCTCGAAAGCCTCACCGGCCGACCGCTCCCGCTAGCCCGGCGGCCGCCCCGCCCCGGCGATGTGGACCATGCTCTGGCGGACATCTCCCGGGCCCGCACGGAGTTGGCCTACGAACCCGCGACCGGCCTCCGCAGCGGCTTGGCCCGGACGATCGCCTGGTTCCGGGAAGCGCGCCCGGCTCCCGCCGCCCGCTACACATGAACGCCTCGCCCGCCCCAGGACCCACCGCTATTAATTTTGTAAAAGTAATTGCGAGCAACCCACCAATAGAATCAATGGCTTGCGGAGCTTTTTCGTGCAATTACTTGTGAAACCACCAGTACCAGCCCCCTAGCAGCCTATGGCGCAAGTCGGGGTTCGGACGGCCTCGGATTAGACGGCGCGGATCGGCTTTCGCAGACTGCACGGCATGGTGACGGGGAAGAAACTAGCGGCGCGGCAAGCGTCGCCGATATGGGTGCATACGGAGAACCTGTCGACAAGCAGCGACCATCCGTTCTGCGAGCGGCTGCACCGCATCCTGGCGGAGCCCGGGTTCGACGCCTTCGTCGCAGGGTTGCGCACGGGCTTCTACGCGGCACGGCTGGGCCGTCCAAGTCTGCAGGCGGGGCGGTATTTCCGGTTGCTGTGCATCGGCTATTGCGAGGGGCTGGCGCCGGAGCGGGAACTTGCGTGGCGGCTGGCGGATTCGCTCAGCCTGCGGTCGTTCCTGGGCCTGGAGGTGACCGAAGCAGCCCCGGACCATGCGACGCTGTCGCGCACCCAGCAGCGGATCGATATCGAGACGCGCACGGCGGTGTTCAGGTGGGTGCTGCTGGCACGGTTAGCCGCAGCGGGTCTGACGCGCGGGAAGGCAGTGGGCGTCGATGCGACGACGCCGGAAGCCGACGCGGTGATACGGAGCATTGAGCGGCGGGACACGGGGCATCGTACGAAACGTTCGTGCGGCATCCGGCGGGGACGCCGGGGATTGCGACGCCAACGCACGCGGAGCTGGCACGGTGCGCCCGGTCGCGGAAAAGCAAGAAAACATCACACGCCGAGCAGCGGTCTGCACAGGATCCGGACGCTAAGATGCAGGACGGTCGGACGCACCCGGCCCGCAAGACCGAGTACGGGGTCGACCTGGAGACGGGCGCCATCCTCGCGATGGCCGTGCAGGATGCATCGGAGGGCGATGCGGCGGCGGTCGAGGCGGTGCGGTCGGAGGGTAGGGTTGCCGAGGAGGTGGCACCGACAAGGGCTGCCCCAGCGACAAAACGCCGGCGGCGCTCGCCGCGCTGGGAGTGCGCAGTTCCGTAGTGCAGCTAGGGTGGGGGCGTCGCCGCTGGCAGGACAGGAAGGCGGGGGAGACGTCGCAGGGGAAGCGCACCGTGCGGAAGGCGTTGCAGGAGAACCGTAGGCGTATGCGCGGAGGGTGCGGCCGGCGTCTCCAGCGCCGCCACGGGGAACTGGCGGAACGGCCTTTTGCGGACCAGTACGCAACCGGAGGTCTGCGGCGGATGCGGGTGCGCGGTCCTGCGAATGTCCGCAAGCGGGCACTCATCCAAGCAGCCGGCCGCAGCCTCGGGCTGCTCCTGCGATGTCCGACCAGCGTCGGCACGCCCCGGAGCCTGCAGGGGCGGGCTTTTTCGGCCATTGGCAACCTGATCGGCCGTCTGTTTGATCGCTGGGGGGTGCTGACTGGCCCTGGGGGGGCCAACTGGTGACCAGCGGGGTTCGTCGGCTCAATCTCTCATCGCCAAGCTGCCTGAACAGGTCGACTCAGCGAACAGACTTTCCCACGGCTGCTAGGCAAAACCCGACGCAAAATTCGGCAGGAGACAAAAAATTCGCAAAAAGCCTGCCTGCGCCAAGTGGTGTCTCGTGCGCGTGCGGGGGATATTGATGCGATTGCATGGCTCCCGAAACGTGGCTCGTTCGGTCAGTTGTAATGCAAGGCACTTGGCTAGCGTGGTGCATCTATCGGTCGCCTCCATGAGCTTCGCGGCCGAATCGAAGGTGGATTCGAAATTGGAACTCCCAGGATGCTTCGGTCTCCATAGCTCGCCGCAACAGATGGGGGGATGCCCTGTTCGGACCGCCCTGCCTCGCAGTGCTTGCGACAGTGACGCTCGCTCCGCTCCGAAACGCGTTGTCCGCAGGAGCCGCAGAGAAGGGCGTGAGCGATGCGTTTCCGCTTCTCGTTAGAGGTCTTCGCTCTTGCAACTTTCTGGGGCGAGAGGCGCACCAAGGTAAGAGTAGGCTTCATGGACGACACGCCCTTGAGGTTCGTGCTCATCGGGCACATGGCGATGACCCATACCGGCATACCCGAGCCTTGAAAATTGCATGACTGGCCCGTGTGAGTGCTGAACGGCTTCCGGTAGGCGAACAGCACCATCAATTCATGCTATATTATTGTCCAGTGCGGTGCGCTGGTCGACCCTCAAGGTGCTAGGTGGCCCCGTTCGGCCGGTGCTGGACGAGCCAGTGCTCGACAGTGCCACCATCCGGGAACCGGCAGAACGGCTCGGCAAGGCTGATTCCGCGGTGCCTGCTCCGGACCGATCCCGTTATTGATTGTTGCCGAGCGCAGTTCAGGTAGTGTACCCTTTTGCTAGAAGGCTATCCATGCAGAATCCCATGTGCGAAGCCACGGAAGCGAATACCCCAGCAAGAAGCCGTTTGAGTGCGTTGCAAAGGCACAGGGCCGCTGGGTGGACAGCCTCGGCCCAGTCATTTGCATCTCGTTCTGGCGCAGTGCTCGCATCGATTCGCCGCCGGCGTCACTTTTTTGCTGTCGCGCTGGCTCTGGCTGCGCTCGTCGTGTGGGCTCCAGCCCTTGCAACGGCAGCCCAGCGGAACGATGCCGATCAGTGTGTCGTTGTCCGGGTTGTTGACCCCTCGGGGCGGCCGGTAGCGGGCGCTGCGGTGGCCATTGCCGGACGGGAGTTGATGACTGATGAAACCGGTACCGCCGAGTTCTGCAATCTCGGTGAGGGCTCCCATGGAGTTAGCATCTCCGCCCCGGAATTCCGAACTAGTGAGGGGGTCGTGGACGGACCAAGCGGCGAGAAGATGTTCTCCTTGGAACTCGCAGTCGTGACGGAATCGCTGGTCGTGGTGGGCACGAGAGCATCGGCACGGTCAGCCCCGGAGTCTTCGGTGCCGATCGACGCGATTCCGTCGCAAGACATTCTGCGCCAAGGCCAACCGGATGTTGCCAACCGCCTACGCACGGTGATTCCTTCATTCAACGTTTCCGCCTTCCCGATAGCCGATGCCGCTACCTTGGTGCGCCCGGCCACCTTGCGCAATCTGGCTCCTGAGCACACGTTAGTGCTGGTGAATGGCAAGCGGCGCCACCGCTCGTCGATCATCGTCTGGCAGTTCGGATCGTCGGTCGGGAATCACGGGCCGGATATTTCAACAATCCCGTCGATCGCCTTGCGCCAAGTCGAGGTGCTGCGCGACGGCGCCTCCGCCCAGTACGGCTCCGATGCGATTGCCGGCGTGATCAACTTCCAACTCAAGGACGCCCGTTCGGGCGGGAGCTTCGAGGCCAACGCCGGAACCTTCGGGTCGGTAGGAGGAGGAGGTTACAGCTTTGCGACCAATGTGGGCATGCCGCTTGGGGAGGAAGGGTTCGCCAACTTGAGTGTCGAGTGGGGCGAATCCGACCGAACCGATGTCAGCGTTCAACGCCTCGATGCCGCTGGCCTCATTGAGGCCGGCAACAGCGCCGTTGCCGATCCGGCTCAGAAGTGGGGTTCGCCATCCATTGACGATGACATGAAGGTGTTCATCAACCTCGGGCACCCGGTCGGCGGAAACACGCACGTGTACGGCCACGGCAACTATGCCCAGCGTAAGGTCATCGGCAACTTCTTCTATCGCAATCCCACCGACAACGAGGCGGTCTTCGGAAACGGCAGCCAGTTGCTGGTCGGCGATCTGGCCGACGCCCGAGACGGCGTTCCAGACGGGTCGGGCGGCTGCATTGACGTTCCCATCGAGGGCGGACTGCCCCATCCGGGCGCACTGTACAGCGTCCACGAGAATCCGGACTGTTTCGCGTTCGCCCTGCGATTCCCGGGGGGATTCACGCCCCGTTTTGGCGGAAAGGTGAGGGACGGGTCGCTGGTGGGCGGCGTCCGGGGAGCCAGCGGCGGGGGCTTCGTTTGGGATCTCAGCGCCGGGTTCGGCACGCACCAGACCGACTTCATGCTGGATAGCACGGTCAACGCTTCATTGGGTCCGGACAGCCCGACAGAATTCGACCCCGGCCTGTACAGGCAGGAGGAGTTCAGCGTCAACTTCGACACCGCCTACGCTGTCACGGAGCGGATGAATGTCGCCGCGGGAGCCGAATTCCGAAATGAGCGATTCATCATCGGCGCAGGTGACCCGCAGTCTTACCAGCTCGGCCCCCTTGCAGACCAAGGCTTCACATCGGGCTCGAACGGCTTTCCCGGCTTTAGCGACGCGTGGGCAGGCGAGTGGTCGCGTCGGAGCGCCGCGTTCTACGGGGATCTTGAATTCCGCGACCCGGCCGGCCGCTGGACCTTCGGCGCCGCCGGGCGCTACGAGCATTATCAGTTGTTCGGGGGCACCTTGAACGGCAAAGTAGCCGGACGCTACCGCTTCGCTCCCGGCATTGCCCTGCGCGGCAGCGTCAGCAGCGGGTTCCGGGCACCGACGGTTGGCCAGCAGTTCGCGCAGAACGTGCAAACCACGCTAGGTCCCGCGGGCAACCTGATCGACCGCGGCACCATTCAGTCAAACTCCCCGATCGCCCAGTTGAAAGGCGGCAAGCCCCTGACCCCGGAGAAGGCGCTCAACTACACCTTCGGTGCCGTGATGGAGCGCGGATCGTTCCTGTTCACGGCGGATTATTTCCGCATCAACATCGACGACCGGCTGACATTGACGCAAGACTTCGTGCTGACGCCGGAAGAGATCAGCCGCGCCAAGGCGGACGGCATCCAAGGGGCCGAAACGCTGACCTCGTTCAACTTCTTCACCAACGACTTCTCTACTGTCACGCAGGGCGTTGACTTGGTGGCGGCCTGGGTGCCGGAGGGCCTGGGAGGGGACACTGAGTTCAGCGCCGCCTACAACTATACGGATACCGCACTGATCGGGGAGAGCAGCCTTCTCGGCGAGGGCGACATCGTCGCGATGGAGAACTACGTTCCCCGGACGCGCTGGAACTTCGGCATCAAGCAGGGCGTCGGCTCCCGCATTGATGTGCTGGGACGCCTCAACTACTACGGTTCGTGGATCGACTACTGGGACGCCAGACTGCTTGGGCGCGGACGGGCCGCCCAGCCATTTTCAGGCAAGCCGGTATTGGACTTTGAAGTAACGGTAGGATTGACCCGGGACACCCAGCTGGCGCTTGGAGCGCAGAACGTTTTCGGAACAGTTTCCGACGAGTATGAGAGCGCCTTTACGGACATCGGCGGTGCCCCAATCACGATGCGCTTCTTCGGGATGCCTTACAGTCCGTTCACGCCGTGGGGGTTCAACGGGACCTACTACTACGCCCGTCTTCGGTACTCGTGGGGGCGATCTTTCTGATCTTGAACGCACGGCACCCCGCACCGAAGAGACCCCGCCGGACGAAGCAACGCGTGTTTGGATGCGCTCTCTGCGGCAGGGCATGGAGCGCCGGCGGCTGCGTTCCAGGACGCTGATCGCGGACAACGGACTCACTGCGGGTGCGCGGGGGGCGGATCTTGCGCCAGCAAGGGCCTGAACCCAGAATGCGCCGCGACACGGGAGCATGCAGTGCAGGATCTGCTGGATCAGGGAGCGTCCGCCAACAGTGAGCTTCCGCCCGGACAAATACGCCCGTCCCAGCGGGAGCGTCCGGGGCGGTGGGATCGTCTGCTATCTCTCGTACTGCAGGAATGACGATGGCATCCAACCACCAACGCCCCGATCCGCCCACGGTCGAATGGAGCCCTCCGGGCGACCAGCCGAGCCGGGAGGAACGGGCTGCAGACCTGCGCGTAAACGCCACGCTGGAGGACCGGGGCAGGGCCGTCCCGCAAACAGTGCAGGTGGCGTACGTCCAGCCCAAACGCCGTCGCTAGGCACGGTTGGCAAGCGCAATTTGGGTGCTTTCCCATAGATTTTCAGCGAAGGCACCGGGGTCGAAATGGGCCCGACAGCGGCTCTGGCGGTGGATGCATTGCGAGTCACGGTCAACGATCGTATCGTGATGAGCGCAAACTTCACGGCGAGCGCCGTCGCGGCCACGGCCCCGTCAGTGGCCGCGGTTACGCGCTACACCCGCATCCAGGAAGCCCAGTTTTTTGCCAATGCGGCCCAGACGGCCACGAGCGAGGTCAAGCTCATCCTCAATTGTGCGCATACGCTCGGACATGGCTTGCTGGATTGGGGCGTGTCCATGTCTTACTTCGACACCACCCTCGAAGGGGGAGCGCGAGTTTCCCTCCTCCCTTGCCCCTATGCAAGCGTACTGTTCGAGGACGCGAACTGCGCCATCATCGAGGATTTTCAGGCCTTCACTCGCTTGCAAGGCATCGCGGAATACTCGACTGGCCGAGGTGCGGTTCGGCGGGGGGCTCGGTACTTCGGCAGTTACATCCTGTGGCGCCAACCGGGGCTGATTGCGAGGAGCCAGAATCAGACCTTTTCGCCCAAAACGGTCACCGATGTGCATTGCGCTGTGCGCCCGAGTGTCCTTCGAGCTGA
This sequence comes from Bryobacterales bacterium, assembly GCA_965213745.1. Lineage (GTDB taxonomy): Bacteria > Acidobacteriota > Terriglobia > Bryobacterales > UBA6623 > VXMF01. The sequence goes on from CBDBZZ010000002.1 coordinate 16,836, forward strand.
TGGCGGGGGCGAACAACTTGCTCAACGTCTAGCCCGACAGGAATGAGTTCAACGATCTCTCCGGCACGTTTCTTTCCGACATCGCAGGAGCACCGTCCAGCAACATCACCAATCGCAACGGCGATGCCATCCCCGGAACGGAAGCGCCTGGAATCTGCCCCTACGCCCGGACGGCTCCATTCGGAATCAACGGCGGCTACTACTTTGTCCGTCTGACGTTCCGGCACTAGGATCAGGTGTTAGCGATGCGTGTACAGTAGGCCTTCCGCGACTCCGGGGTCCGTCCGCCTGTCTCGGTCCAGACAGGCGGTCTTGGATTCTCGTTGCGGACCTTTTGGCATTCTCGGATCTCCTGCTCCAGCCCCGAGGGCTGGAGCGAGGTGCCCCGCTGTTGCTTGCTGGTGTGTGACCTGTGCGAGCCAGCGCTCCGCTTGATGAATCCATGAAGCGCTCGTGGGCGTGAGCTGCATGTGTCACGGATTGCTGACGCAGGACACTGGTTCAAGTCGAACATAGGTTGACATACTAATGTGTTCATAAGCAATTGCACGAAAAGGCTCCGCAAGCCATTGATTCTATTGGTGGGTTGCTTGCAATTACTTTTGGCAAAATCAGTAAGTTCTTGATTGGAAATGGGCAAAAGTGCGGCACCTTGGTGCAAGCGGCCCTTCGGACGGTCCCGGGGCGTCTTGCGGCGATCCTCGAACGGTGTGGTCTGGCTTGGAGGCTCGGCTGGAGGGTTGCAGCCGAAGCCGTACGATTGGCGGCGCGGAAAGGCTCCGATCAACCCGGCCTAAGCCTGCGCTCCCATGACGCCACCCCGCAGCGGCCCCCAAAGAGGCCGCTGCGGGCCAGCCCAGGCTCCTGCGCACCTGTGTCGGGCCGGGGACGCTGCTAGACTCTGGTCGCGCTATGTTCCTCCTCCGCGTATCGTTCGCAATCTCGCTCAGCAGCGCCTTGCTAGCGCAGACGGACCTCCCCAACCTTGTGATCGTGTTCGCGGACGACCTCGGCTACGGCGACCCGCGGGCATACAACCCGCGCTCGCGAGTGCCGACGCCCCACATCGACGCCCTCGCCGCGCAGGGTATGCGGTTCACGGATGCCCATGCCGCTTCGTCGGTCTGCACCCCGTCCCGCTACGGATTGCTTACCGGGCGCTATCCCTGGCGATCCCGACTGCCGGTCGGAATCGTCAACAGCTGGGGCGGGCCGGTCATCACTCCCGAGCGTCTGACGCTCGGCAAGGCGCTGCAAGCCGAGGGGTACCGTACAGCGTGCATCGGCAAGTGGCACCTCGGCTGGGATTGGCCCGTGTCCGAGGGCGGCTACCTTTCGGACGAGCTCCAGGAGGTCAACGTCGGCCCGGACTACGAGCGGTACGGCGAGCGGATCGACTTCAGCCGGCCCCTACGAGAAGGGCCGACGACGCGGGGCTTCGACTACTACTTCGGCGACGACGTGCCAAACTTTCCGCCTTACGCCTTCATTGAGAACGACCGCGTCCTCGGCGAGCCGACCGAGCGCATGCCGCGGCACAAGGGCCAGCGGGCCGGCCCCATGCTGCCGGGATGGGACCTGTGGGCCGCCCAGCCAACCATTACGGACCGGGCCGTCGAGTGGCTCGAGGAGCGCACCGCGGATCCCGCCACTCCCTTCTTCCTCTACCTGCCACTGCTAGGGCCTCACACGCCGATCGTCCCGAACGCGGCCCACCGGGGCCGCAGCGAGGCCGGGCCCTACGGAGACTGGGTCCACCAGATGGACGCCATTCTCGGGCGGGTGGTAGCAGTCCTGGAGAGAACCGGGGCGATTGAACGCACCATGGTGATCTTCACCTCGGACAACGGATCGCCGGCGCGAAGCGGCATCGGCACACAGGGCGGCACCGGCACGGTGACGGAGCTTTACTCGCATGTTCCCAACGCTCCGTGGCGCGGCCAGAAGGCCGACGCCTGGGAGGCGGGCCACCGCGTGCCGTTCATCGTGCGCTGGGACGGGAGGGTGCAGCCAGGAACCGTAGCCGACGCTGCCATCTGTCTGACAGATGTATTCGCGACAGTGAGCGAGGTCGTCGGCTTCGACATGCCGTCGGGCTCGGGAGAGGATAGCTTCAGCTTGGGGCCTCTCTTGTTGGGGCGAGGGGCTTACAAGCGCCGCCAGCTCGTACATCAGAGCCTGAGGGGGCTCTTTGCGATCCGCAAGGGCGGCTGGAAGCTGATTCTGGGCAACGGCAGCGGCGGGTTCTCGGCCCCGGCTGGGACGATTCTCGAACCCGGCGCTGAAGGGCCTATGCAGCTGTACCTGCTGAGCGAAGACCCTCGGGAACGCCGCAATCTAGCGACTGCTCGCCCTGACATACGGCGCGACCTGATGGCGGAACTGACCGCACTCCACGAGCGCGGCCGTTCCCGGTAGCGGGCGCTCGGCCCACCCAGGAATCCAGATCCATGGCATAGTCGACAAGCGGGAGTGCTTGGTGCATTCGACCCAGAACTGCCGAGCTCTGGCGTAGGCTAGATTGAAAACGGCCTCCGATGGACGAACAGATGCTGGGTCTCGGTGCCCTTTGGTACGTCGCCTTCCTGCTCTCGCTGACCTGTCACGAGGCCGCGCACGCACTCGTTGCACAGTGGGGCGGCGACGACACTGCGGCAGCCGGAGGGCAAGTCACACTCAACCCCCTGCCCCACATGCAGCGCGAACCGCTGGGTACGATCGCCGTGCCCCTGCTAACGTTTGCCCTCCAGAACTGGATGCTAGGGTGGGCTTCAGCGCCCTACAGCACGATCTGGGAGCAGCGGCACCCGCACCGGGCGGGTTGGATGGCGCTCGCGGGTCCCGCGGCGAACTTGCTGCTGGCCTTAGGGGCGGCGGTGGCGATCAACCTCGGACTTGCAGCCGGTATTTTCGAGATCCCCACCTCGATCACCTTCTTCGAGGTCGTCCAAGCCCAAGGCGACTGGGCACCGCTGGCGCAGTTCGCGAGCATTCTGTTCACCCAGAACATCCTGCTGATGGCGTTCAACCTGCTACCGGTGCCGCCGCTGGACGGCAACACGGTCCTGGGCCTCCTGATGCCGGAGCACCACGCTCGTCGCTGGTTCGACCTGAGCCGGGACCAAGCCTACACGATCCTTGGCCTAGCCTTGGCTTGGTATTTCTTCGGCGACCTGTTCTGGCCGATTCTGCGTACCGCGGTCGCCTTGCTGTACTGGGTTTAGCTCCGTGGGAGCAGGTCTGGCGATGCCGGCCCGCTCGCGGGGAGCGTCCGGTTCAAGGTGAGGGTCCCAGCCGCGCACCGGGATGCGGTCGACCGCCAGCACCGCGAGGTCGTCACCCCGGCCGCAGCCCTAGTCGAACACCATTCGATCGCCTGCGGGGAAGCCGTGCCTGCCGAACGCTCGCATTAGCAGGGAGAGCGCTGAGCGGGCGCTAGCCGTGCGATGCCGAGCGCTGACAGGCGGTCCAGACGGAGGGGAGCCGGGCTCAGTGGGGCGCTCGACCGCTCGGTGGTCCCGGATTTCGATTCCGGCCTGCGCTAGACGCCGGTCCCGCTGCCCCCGGAATCCGATCGGGTTGGACGGCTCAAACAGACCCCTCCGCTCCAATTCCTCCGTCAACTTCTCGAACACTCCGCGACGCGGGTCGTCAGCTGGGAGTAGTAGCTCCTTCCGGTGCAGAATGGGCCGGTTGCGCGACCAGCGGTCCGGCGCACATACCGCCCCCCCGACCAAATCCGCCGTCAAGCTATCCAGCAAGGTCCGCAACCGGGTGGCGTCGAACCCTCATAACGGAACCTAATTACTGATGTGTTCATAAGTAATTGCACGAAAAAACTCCGCAAGATATTGATTCTATTGGTGGGTTGCTTGCAATTACTTTTGGCAAAATCAGTACCCACAAACCTCATTCAGAGTTAGGCTGCTTGTGGGTAATCAGGTAAAGGAAAAGCGATCCCCGGCGAGGCGGGTCTCCTTCCGGTTTCACCACGGTGTGGTGCCGAGGCTTCACACCAGCCGCGCGAGCGGCGCACTCAATCGCCTTCTGCACATGGGCCGACTCCCGGGCAACAGCGGCCGTGCGCAGATTAGCAGCAGGCCCAGCTCCCCATGCTTGCCGGCTCGGACAACCTCAGCCGCCATCGCTCGGTGCGGCAGACCTTCCGCCCGACAAGCGGATCAAGCTTGCCCCTCTCCACCCCGGCGTATTCTTCGCTGCATGCGCCAGGCGACATCGGTCGCCGCGGAGCCGGTCAGTAGTCGGGCCCCACTCCAGGGGGCCTAGGGAACCTGCGCACCGGCGAGTAGCGAATATAATCCTCCCAGACCTGCCCGCCTCCAGTCGCCCTCGGGTCGCCGGTCTCCGCCAAGTAGGCATCAAGCTCGTCCCGGAGCTCGCCAAGGAGGTCGGCAAACTCCGGTTTGGCCGCAAGATTGTCGATGCAGCCGGGATCGGCGGCGAGGTCGAAAAGCTCCTCGGCCGGACGCTTGCCGACAGCCAACTCGAAGTACTGCCGCACACCTGCCTCCTCCCGACCCTCGATGAGCCTAGTCAGCGAGGGCGAAGCGTCAATGTCGTGGTAGGCCCCGTGCATCTCCTCCAGCGTGCTGCTGCCCGGCAAGTACTTCTGCGGCGCACCCGCCGGCCAGCGGTCCGGCCTGAAGTTGCGAATGTACAGATACTCGGGCGTCCGCATCGACCGCTGGGGATAGGTCAGATTGTTCCACCGGGAGGAAGAGTGCCGCTCGCGCCCCGAGTACGCCCGCGTCCGGCTCGAGTCCACCAAGCCCTCGGCGGGGGACTCGAGGATCCCGCGTATGCTGCGGCCCGCTAATGCCGAATCGCCGCCCGGGTGCTCCACCCCGGCGAGGTCGAGGATCGTCGCTGTCAAGTCCACGAACTGCACGAGGTCGTCCACGGTGCGCCCGGCCCGCCCCCCGCCTGCCCAGCGGACGGCGAGCGGCATGTGGGTCCCGTAGTCGTACAGATTCGCCTTGGCGCGCGGGAACGCCATGCCGTTGTCGGCAGTGACCACCACGAGGGTGTTGTCGAGCTCGCCTTCGGCCTCGAGGAAGTCCAAGATGCGTCCGAGGTGGGAGTCGAACCATTCGATCTCGACCGCGTAATCCAGCAAGTCCTCGCGGATCTCCGGTGTGTCGGGCAGGAAAGGCGGAACCTCGGCGTCCTCCAAGCGCTTGCCTGCCTTGCGCCACGATCCCCGCTCGAACCGGCGGTGCGCCTCACTGCCCCCGACCCAAAAGCTGAACGGCTGGCCGACCGCCTTGCCCCGAAAAAAGTCTTCGAAGTTCCCCGCATAGTCGGTGTCTCGCATTCCGCTAAATGGCGGTTCCGTCTTGCGAGCCAGGAAGCCCGGCCCGGCCGGATTCCGCGTGCGACCCGACGCCTCCCATCTGCCAGGGCCCCAAGGCTTGCCGGTATAGCCAATGGCGTAGCCCGCGTCCTCCAGCAAGTCCTGGTACGAGTGATACGTCTGGGGGAAGGAGCTGGCGTGCGTACCGGCTTGCTCGATCATCCAGATGTGGCGGCCCGTGAGCAAGGCCGCCCGGGTCGGGCTGCATCCCGGTGCCGGTGCGTACGCGTTCCGGAAGAGCACGCCCTGGGACGCCACACGGTCGAACGCTGGCGTCGAGACCATCGTCGAGCCGGCCGCCGAGACATGCGGGTAGGACACATCGTCCCAGATCGCGACGAGCACGTTGGGACGCTCCGACGGCGCGACGCAAGCAAGCGCCGCCAGCGATGCGGCAGACAGCAGAGATCTCAACCACGGCATTGCCCGCAGTGTACCGAACCGGAGCGTACCTGCCGTTCCCGCGACCGCTTGCAGCCCGCCCGACTTCGGACCATCAATGTCAGTTTCCACCGTCCCGAACCGCTCCTCTGATGCCGGAATCACCGGACTGGCACCCTCACCGACTTTGCCATAAGTCATCCTGATTACCCACAAGCCTCATCCAGAGTTCGGGGGCGGGGTGTGGGCGCAGGCCGGCACAAGACGGGGCCCAGCGCCGCCCAGTCGTAGCGCCGGTTGCAGCGGGAGGCAGGCGTGGCAGATCTCCGCCAGGGAGTTCGGGACATGGCCCAGCAGCACTCGGCAACCGCTGGCGCGGTGGGCACCACGCCCGGTCACGAGTGCTCCCCGCCTCACGGGGGGAGCGGCCGACCTCCTCGGTTTTCCAGAACCGTGCGGCAGTCCGGTCGCCCCGCTGCAGCCCTGCCTGCGCGTCCTCTAGGGAGCCTGTTGAAAAAGCCTTGGGCTCCGTGGAACTTGCGGGCGCGGTGCTCAAACGGGCCCGCAACGGCGGCAGAATAGGCCCCAAGGATTGCGCAACCGGCAGTATCGGTGATTTGAAGTGCGCTGCTGCACCACCCGATGCCAGCTGAGTGCGCCGTCCGGACTTTTTCAACGGGGCTCCTAGGGCAACTAGGGTCCTGCGCCCGGACCATCGACCTCGTAAGGGTCGTGGAGTTGGCTCCCCTTCACCGGTGGACCCCCCGACTTGTACGAGGTCTACAACCACGCCTGCCGCCCGGCACCGCTGCCGGGCTTCCTGGTCGTCGTGTCGGTCCTCATCGCCAAGGGGTCGCTGCGGGAAGCCGGCGACCCGCTCACCGCATGAACCAGCAGCTAAACGGCCTGCGGCGCACCAGGAAGGCTCGCCGCCGTTTCCTCAACTGACGCGCACATCGCATTTTGCAGCTATCGCCTCCGCAAGCCTCTTGAAGTCCCGGTGGCAGTCCTGCACAGCATGGATGTGACCCCCGAGAGCGCCATCCGCCGACTTGAGATGGAACATCGGCTTGCGGGCTTCATGCGCCATGGCCATCAGGCTGTGGTAGTGCTTGAGGGTGGCGAGGCATTCATCGTCATCATCGGTCGAGGATACGCCGCTACCGACCTTACCGAACGCTTCGCGATAGATGTCCGGAATCCGTTTGATCCATCTCTGGTAGGCCTGAACGGGACGCCCCGCACGCACCGCGTGCTGCAGCACGATATAGCCGGCAGGCACGATATCGGCTGACGGCAGCTCGAGCTCCTGGACGGCCGGGCGTTGCTCCAGGCGCTTCTGCCAATCGCCGCGCCACTCGTGGAGCGTCGATCCCACGTTGCGGAGCGCCTGGAGGGAGAACAAGTCAGGGGCGAGGGGAAAGACGACGAAGTTCGCCGCAATGATCGCGGCCCGGTTGATGGCACCCAGATTGGGCCCGACATCGATCAACGCCAAGTCGGCATTCTGCCCGTCGCCGGCCCTGCGTATCGTCCGATGGAACGCCGACTCGATGCGAAACGCCGCCTCGTCACGGGCCAGACAGTCCGGCCACGCAGCAGACAACCGCGCCTCGAAACCGGACAATCCCAAGTCACCGACGACTAGGCCCAGATTGGCGTCGATCCTCTCGACATGCGGCACCCTGATGTCTCCGAGACCGCGCAGAATGGGCGATACCGCGCCCAGAATGCTGTCTGGATGATCGCCGTCGGGCCACAACTGCTCCAATCGGTCTTCGTCGAGGAACACAGCGCTCAGGTTCGCCTGCGGGTCGAGATCCGCGGCCACCACCGAGAATCCGAGCTCCGCGTACATCCAGGCTAGGTGGTATGCGAGCGTGGTCTTGCCGACGCCCCCCTTGTTGTTGAAGAAAGCGATCGTCTTCACGGCACCCTCCGGATGGTCGCCAGCACATGGGTGGGCTCGAAAGTGAATTCCGCCTCCGGATTGCCGTTCTTCCGCAAGGCCTCCTGCGCCCGGATAACTCCGCGCCCGAAGGTGTTGACGTACCCCAGCGTCGCGAGGGCCTCGGACAAGACCGGATTGCGGTAGTCCGTCTGCCACGGGAAGTTCTCGCGTGACGCCATGCCGTACAGCCCGCCCGGATTCTGGATTTCTATGCGGTCGTCGTACCAGTAGAACCGGACGGGCGCATTCGACTCGTACGAGCGATGCATGATCGCGTTCAGCAGCAACTCGCGAATCGCGACCGGCGGGTAGTCGATCGCCGTTCTCTCGCGCAGAGCCGATGCCCCCACGGGGCGCTCCTGTGCGGGGAATGAAATGAGGGCCTCGACCTCCCTCAGAACCGTGACGAGGTCGCCGCGGCATCGCCTCTCGCCGATCGGGTTGTGCGCCAATGTCGTCCCTGCCCAACGGACGAAATGAATCCAGGCGCCGGGCATCCAGCGTAGAGGGTCCTTGGCGAACAGCAGCGTTCCCGCGTTCGTGGGACAGCCGGCTCCTAGGTCGTAGAGCCGGAGCGACGCCATCTGCTCCTCGTTTGCGCGGTTGTTTTCTGCGATGACCGCACGGTCCACGGCGGCAGGCAGATAGGTGACCAGAAACAAGTCCAGCGCGAGATCGTCGAGCGTGCAACCGTTGCACGGACGGAGGTCGAACGTCCGTTGCCGGGCGGTCCGCTTCTCGATCAGAATCCCCTCTTCCTGCCTGTTCGCGCCACGACAGGACGGACCGACGCGAACCCAGGCTCGGCCCTTGTAGCGCACGGGCGGCAGATCGGACGGCAAGACTTCGACGACGGCCACCTCACCATCCGGCAACGTGTACTTCTGGACGGTCAGGGCCGGAAACGGTTCGATGTTGACGTTCGAGCGCAGTGCCCCCAATCGCTTGAGCAGATCGTCGGTCACAGCAAGGCCGCTAACGGCTCCGTCGTCGCCGACGCCGACGATGAGACGGCCCGGCTGTCCGTGATTGGGAAAGTCGTTGGCGAAGGCGCAGATCGCCTCCCCGAACTTGTCCGTGTTCTTCATCGAGACCGTGAACTCGACGAGATCGGACTCTCCACCGGCGATCAACGCCCGCAACTGATCCGTTGTCAGCATGATCCTGCTCCAACTACAAATTACCCCACCGGGTCGGTGGAAGTGCCGCTCGGCGGGCACCGGTAGTCGGTTGCCCGGGCAAGGCTGCGCCGCCGTTGGGATCGACGGCCCGGGAAGCGTCGGCCACCGCCCGGAAGCAAGTGCGGCCGGCGCTCCGCACCACCGGGCCCGGAGCGAGATGGTGCCCCGCCCAGCGCTGCCGCTCGGCCTGCCGGCAGCCGTGCCCGCGACTCAAGCGCAACGGGTGCGGACGTCCGTCCGGAGGGACCTCCCTGGCGCCAAGTAAGGCGTGTGGGCGGACGCCCCGCGCCCCCCGCTGGGCATGTGGGTAACCAGGATGACTTTTGGAAAATTAGCAACAGGGCTGCCCGTCTCGGCTGGAGGGACCTTGCAGCAGTCGGCGGACACCGCAGCCCTTCTGCCGGGAGTGCTCTCGCACGGTCTGCGATCTGTAGCATGCGGAGAGCGCGAAGCTCTATAGTGAATCTTGGTGCTCCGAAGACCTGCGCTGATGGCTGCGGCGTTGGTGCTTTGCATCGCGCCAGCGGCTGCCCAGCGGCAAGGGTCTCCGGTGGAGGCGTTGCTCCGGCAGGGGCTGCAGGCGCTCCAGGTCCGGGACATTCCCAAAGCCCAGGACTTCCTCGAGCGCGCCGTCGAGCGCGCACCGGACGAAGCTCGCGCATGGATGGGGCTGGCGCAGATCTACCGCCTGCTCAACCTCCACACCCAAGCGTCTCGGCATGCGGAAGAGGCTGCCCGCAGGGGCGCAGAATCCCCGCGTATCCAGCGAGCTCTGGCGATGTTCCACAGAGACTACGCCAACTGGGCGCAAGCAGCGCGATGGCAGGAGCGGTTCGCTCAGAGCGAGCTAGCGGACGAGGAAGCGCCGCTGGAAGCGGTTTCGTACTACCTGCAGGCCAACATGCCCCTCCAAGCCGTGGCGACGGGCAAGGCCGGGCTGCAGCGGGGCGAGTCGCCGGCGCTGCACAACGCGGTGGGCAAGGCCTACGCGATGGCGGGGCAAGCCTCCGAGGGGCTGCGCCATCTTCAGCAGGCAGTGGCGTCGCAGCCCTACGAAGAGGCGTACCACTACGATGTGGGGTACTTTCACTTGCGCCAGCTGGATTTCGAGGCCGCGCGCGAGGCCTTCCTGGCGGGGCGGAAGTACTTCGACAAGAGCCCCGCCATCGAACTGGGCCTGGGGATCGCGGCCTACGGCCAGCGCCGCTTTCCGGACGCCGTGGAGCACTTCTTGCGAGCGGCGGCGCTGGCTCCGGCGATGCAGCAGCCGCATGCCTTCCTGGGCCGCCTGCTCCAGCACGCCAAGGACCGGCTCGGCGAGGTCGAGGAGAGGATGCGCACCTTCCACGAGCACCACTCTGAGGACCACTTCGGCCCCTTTTTGTACGCCCAGGTCCGGCTCGCTAAGCTCGGCTCGCGCCGCGACCCGGAAGTCCTGGAGGCAGTGGAGGCCCTGCTGCTGGAATCCATCGAGCGTCGCGAGGATTTTTGGGAATCGCACTACGAGCTCGGCGCGGTGGCGGAGAAGAAGCGGGACTTCGAGGCCGCTGAGCAGCACTTCCGCCGGGCGGCGGAGCTCAACCCTGAAGTTTCCAAGCCGCACTACCGCTTAGCGCGGGTCTACCAGCGCCTGGGCAAGCTGAGCGAAGCCAAGCGCGAGCGGACTCTGCATCGCCAAATCACAGAGCGGGAGCGTCGGGCGATGCAATCCAGTGGACTGCCGGCGGACTTGGTCCCGCTGGCTGGCCGCTAGCCTCTCAGGTCTCCGGCAGGCCGTCCGATCTTGGCTCCAGGCGCACCTCAGCGTCCCAGCTGCCGCACGAGGCCAGCCCGCGCCGGATGCATCCGCCAGCCTGCAAACGGCGCTCTCTTGGGCAACGGATCAAAAGCCCTGCAAGCGCCCAGCACGAGGACCGCCAGGGTACAGAAGGGTGAGCCCCGCTGCTGGGCTCGAGTCCACTGCCAGGAGCTTCCGGCAGGGACCGCAAGAATCGGACACAGCCGAGACGCAGCTCAGCCGCGCCGGACCGCAGCGGCCGCAAGTGGCCGGATTGGCAGTTGCTCGACGATCTCAATCCCGAAGCCGTCGAGGCCCACCACCCGGCGGGGGCGATTCGTGAGGAGCCGGATCCTCCGCAAGCCCAGATCCTTGAGCAGCTGGGCTCCGATGCCCACCCGGTGCTGCAAGCGCGACCCATCCCCCTTCTCGGGGCGCAACTGCGGATGCGGAAGAATCCTGCCGACCCCTCCGGGCACCGGCTCTAGACCGAAGCCGAGCGCCTTGTGGTGCAGATAGACCAGCACGCCGCGGCCCTCCGCCGCGATTATCCGCAGCGAGTCGCGGACCTGCCGGTAGCTCGGGTTCGCCGCGGAAGCGAACACGTCTCCGAAGAGATCTTGGGAATGCATCCGCACAAGCACCGCCCCACCCCCGCTAACCTCTCCTCGCACAAGCGCCAGATGGACCTCGTCGTCGAGATCTGTTCGGTAGGCGCAGGCCCGAAACGACCCAAACTCTGTGTCCACGCAGCCCTCGGCCAGGCGATGCACGCAAGTCTCCCGCTCGAGGCGGTAACGCACCAAGCTCGCCACAGTCAGCATCTTCAGCCCATGCGCGACGCAGAAATCGAGCAGGTCCGGCACCCGCGCCATCGTGCCGTCGTCCTTCATGACCTCGCAGATCACACCGGCCGGAACCAGCCCGGCCAGGCGGGCGAGGTCCACGGCGGCCTCGGTCTGGCCAGCCCGGACCAGAACGCCGCCGCGCCGCGCACGTAGCGTATGGACATGGCCTGGCCTAGCTAGGTCCGTGGCTCGGGTGGCCGGGTCGATCGCCACACAGATCGTCCTCGCCCTGTCAGCTGCCGAGATGCCTGTCGTAACGCCAGTGGCGGCGTCGATCGGCTCGCTGAAAGCCGTGCCGAACTGGGATGTGTTGCGCGGCGAAACGAGCGGAATGGCTAGCTCGTCCAGGCGCTGATCGGTCATCGCGAGGCAAATGAGGCCGCGCCCGTGCTTCGCCATGAAATTCACGGCCTCGGGCGTGGCGTGCTCGGCCGCGAGCGTCAGATCCCCTTCGTTCTCCCGGTCTGCGTCGTCCACGACGACGATCATGCGGCCCGCTCGGAGCTCGCCGAGCGCCTCCTTCACGGTCACGAAGGCCACTTTTCGATAGTAACAAGCCTCCGGCGCGCCATTGCTGAAGCTGCATGGTACGCTGAAGCTTCGGGACTTGGCGGGCAGAGCCTCCCGCCGGGCGACCCGTGCGAGCCGCTGTCGCGGCCTCCTTCCCACTGCTTGAAAGCAATCGATGTCGGCCATTACCAATCTACAGGCGCTGGAGATCTTGGACTCCCGCGGCAATCCCACACTTCAGGTCCAGGCTTCCTTGGCGTCCGGCACCAAGGGTTCCGCTCGCGTTCCGTCCGGGGCTTCCACGGGCACCAACGAGGCGGTGGAGCTGCGAGACGGAGATCCTAGCCGCTACCTAGGCAAGGGGGTCCGCAACGCCCTCACCAATGTCAATGCCGAGATCCTGCCGGCGCTCCAAGGCATGGCCGCGGACAACCAGCGGGAAGTCGATGAGGCGCTGATCCGGCTGGATGGCACCGACAACAAGGGTCGCCTCGGAGCGAACGCCATTCTCGGCGTCTCCATGGCCGTGGCGCACGCGATGGCCGCGGAGCAGCAGGTGCCCTTGTACCGTCGCCTCGCCGACCGCGACCGCTACCTGCTCCCCGCGCCGATGTTCAATGTCCTGAACGGCGGCCAGCACGCCGACAACAACGTCGACATCCAGGAATTCATGATCCTGCCGCTCGGGCTGCCCACGTTCTCAGAGGGGCTCAGAGCGGCCGCCGAGACGTTCCACCGCCTCAAGGCCCTGCTGCACGCCCAGGGCTACAGCACCGCCGTCGGGGACGAGGGCGGCTTTGCTCCCGAGCTCAAATCCAACGAGGAGCCGATGGAGCTGCTGGTCGCTGCGATCGGAGAAGCCGGCTACGAGCCGGGCCGCGACATCTTCATCGGCCTCGACGCTGCGGCGAGCGAGTTCTACCGCGACGGCGAGTACGTCTTCGACCAGTCGGACGGCAGCCGACGCAGCGCGGCGGAAATGGCCGGGATGTGGCGCGAATGGGCCGCGAAATACCCCCTGATCTCCTTGGAGGACGGATTCTCCGAATTGGACGCCGACGGCTGGAAGCTCGGGACGGAGGAATTGGGCCTACGCCTGCAGCTCGTGGGCGACGACTTGTTCGTCACCAATCCCAGAATCTTCGAAGCCGGCATCGCGCAAGGCCTCGGCAATTCGATCTTGATCAAGCTCAATCAGATCGGCACGGTGACCGAGACGTTGGACTGCATCGAACTGGCGCGGCGGAAGGGCTATACGTTTATCGTGTCCCATCGCTCGGGCGAGACCTCCGACACGACGATCGCGGACTTGGCCGTGGCCTGCGGCGGCGGCCAGATCAAGACAGGCTCGACCTGTCGCAGCGACCGCGTGGCGAAATACAACCGCCTGCTGGAGATCGAAGCGGAACTGGGCGCGGAGGCCGATTTCGCCGGACGCGAGGCGTTCTGGGCGTGGCTGTAGGATAGGAGCGCCGCCTGGACGGCGGTCGAGTCTCTTGCGCCTGGCAGCAGGCGGCCTTCGCGTGTGGAACAATATAAGGGCAGGGTCTTGGAGAAGCAGGTGAGTCCGGAGATTCCAGAAGCGCCCAGCCGCGCAGCGGCTGGGCTGGATCCAGAGTACGAAGAGGGCAGGCAGGTCCCCGAAGGCGAGGCGGAGCAACACGCACCGAACGGACCAGCCCGAATGAGCCCGGCACCGGGCAAGGCCTCGACAGTCCCGGCCATGCCGGCCATGCCGGAGGAGGCGGCGGACGAGGACGAGGATTACGAGATTCCGGACGAGGTCGAATACACCGACATCGTGAGGACGGCACCGCCCGCTAGGCCTCCGGCTGGGGATCGCCTCCCAGGCCCTATCCAAGGCATCGTGGTGCGGACTCGGCACGACGGAGTGTTCGTCGACATCCGCCAAAAGGCCGAGGGCTTTCTGCCCATCGACCCGAACATGGACATCGACGAACCCCTGGAGGTGGGAGCGACGATTGAGGTAGTAGTCGCAGGCCAATCGCGCGACGGCTATCCGCTGCTGAACAGCACCAAAACGCAGCGACCGCAAGGCTGGCGTCAACTGGAGTCTGCCTACGAGACCCGCAGCACCGTGCTCGGCAAGGTCATTGATGTCGTCAAGGGCGGCCTAGCGGTGGATGTGGGGGTGCGCGCGTTCCTGCCAGCCTCCAGGTCGGGCGAGCGTACCGACGAAGGCATGCGGTCCCTGGTGGGCCAGCAGATCCGGGCCCGCATCGTCCAGTTTGAAGAGTCCGACCGCAACGTCGTGCTCGACCGGCGCAGCGTTCTCGAGGCGGAGCGCACGAAGAAGCGCAAGGAAGTCTTGGCCACCCTGAAGGTCGGAGACCGGGTTCAAGGCACAGTCCGCACCCTGCGCAGATTCGGCGCGTTCGTGGATTTGGGTGGCATCGATGGGCTGCTGCACGTCAGCGACATCTCCTGGCAGCGCATCAACGACCCTGGGGATGTGCTCCGGGTAGGCCAAGAGCTCGAAGTCCAAGTCACCAAAGTCGATGCAGGCGCCCAGCGCGTCGCCGTCGGGCTCAAGCAGCTCCAGCCGGAACCTTGGAGCTTGGTCGCAGAGAAAATCAAACCGAACGACCGAATCCGCGGCAAGGTGATGCGGCTCAAAGAGTACGGGGCCTTCGTCGAAGTTCTCCCGGGGGTCGAGGGCTTGGTGCATGTATCGGACATGTCGTACGCCCGCCGCGTCCGCCATCCCAGCGAAATCGTGCAGGTGGGCGATGTCGTAGAAGTGCTGGTCCTGGACATCAGACTGGATCAGAAGCGCATCTCGCTGGGCCTGAAGCAAGCGCTCGGCGATCCTTGGGAGAATGTCGGCACAGAGCATCCGGTCGGATCGGTCGCGACCGGCACCGTCCGCAAGATCACCTCCTTCGGGGCCTTCGTGGAGATCATGGAGGGCGTCGACGGTTTACTGCACATTTCTGACATCACCTCCGAGCGTCGGCTCAACAGCCCGGCCGAGGTGCTGCGGGAGGGCCAGCAGGTCCAAGTCAAGGTCCTGGAGTTTGACTACGCACGGAAGCGCTTGAAGCTCGGCATGAAGCAGCTGGAGCCGACCGAGATGGAGGTCTTCCTGTCGCACGTGGCAGTCGGGGAACTCGTCACGGGCCGCGTGGTCAAGACCGAGGGGGCGCAGGCGATCGTCGAAATCGGCGACGGCGTGCGCGGCGTGTGCGCAGTGAAGAGCCGTCGCAACCCTAGGAAGAGTACTCCCCTAGGCCAAACTTCGGACCTGTCGTCGCTGAAGTCCATGTTGGAAACCGCCTGGAAGGGAGATGAATCGGACGGCCCGACCGCCTCGCAAGAGCCCTTGACGCCGGGGTCGGTGCATTCGTTCAGAATCACCCGGATCGACATCGAGCGAGGAGCCGTCGAATTGGCCAGGACCTAGCGCCCCGGCGCGGCCGATCCGCGCACCTCAACCGGACGCCCGAATCGTCGGGCCCCACCTAGCAACTCGCCGATCGAACCGCGGCTTGAGATGCGCAGGCACTCTCGCCTGCATTGTCGCGAGGCTTCAGCGATAGCGGCCGAAGTCAGCACCACAGGTGCCGCCCAACCAGAAATCCCCTCGCTGCAGCGGGCCGTGACGGAGACCGCAGCTGCCGGCAATGCCCCGGCGACCGCAGCTCAACTTTACTGCCCTCGAGGCCAGCCGGGAACCCGCCGCCGTGGCACTGCTAGAGGGCCAAGCGTCCGTCGTACACCATATCCTTGAGCCGGAAGCTTTTCTTGATCTCTTTGTTGAACAGGGCCTGAGCCATCGGGTTGCGACCTCCGCCGCCCTGCCGACCAGCCTGGCCGCCGCCAGCCCGGCGCTGACCGCCCTGGCCTGGCTGCTGCCCCTGCTGCTGACCCGCTCGCGGGCCGCCCTGGCCCTGGCCGGGGCGTCGCTGGCCTCCGGCCTGCGCGCCCGCCGGCGGAGCTAGCCTCATCGCGAATTCCACTGCCTTGTCGGCCACTTCGATGGGGTCTGTCCGCGGGAAGTAGTAGAGGAAGATGGCGAAGGGCTCAGTGAGCACTTCGACCTTCTCGGGCACGATGTCGTCCTTGCCCTTGCGGCGCAGCTTGGCCGTGCCGATGAGACGCTCCGGGTTCGCGCCGAAGCGTCCCAGCATCTGCGTTGTCCGTTGGCTGCGAAATGCGACCGCCACAACATAGTGCGTAGCCTCCGAGTCGATGTAGTTCTGAAACTCCGGCGTGATCTCGTCGCTCTCGCCCAGGCGCTGCTTCACGTTGGCGTGGCGGACCGGCAGGGCGTCGTTGAACCGGATCAGCAAATCGAGGGACGGTTGGGACGCCGTCGGCATGCCGGCCCCGGCCCCTCCGCCGCCCCCGCGACGCCCGCCGCCGCCTCCGCCGCCCGGCAAGCCACCGCCTCCTCCAGCGCCGGGAGCGCCACCCCTACCGCGCCCGCCGCCGCCTCCGCCGCTCGGCAAGCCACCGGCCGTCGCGGCGGCCAGCGGGATCTTCACTGACTTTGCCCACGGAGAATTGTTCAATGTCCGTTGAACCTCTTTCTCGGTCCATTGGGTGAAGTGCTTCTTGTCCCAGAAGCCAGCACCCCAGGCGCTGGCTACCAGCACGGTCAGGGCCAGCACGCCCCAGATGAATCTCGACTTGGATGAAAGATGCGCAGACATGGACAGCTTCCTTTCTTGCCTAGGCGTAGCAGAGGCTAGCGCCGGTTACCGCCCATGGTACCCCTTCTCTGCCCCGGGAGCCGGAAATTCACCCTTCCCGCACAGGCCATACCAACCGTCCCAGCCCTGCCCCTCGCGCAGCGTCACTCCCGCTAGCCGCTCTGGCCAACTGGCGGGGCGCTTCGACCTCCGGCTCTCCTAGCGCGGCGGACCGGGATCAGCCGCCGCGAAGAGCGTGATATCGTTGGAATCTAGGCTGGATGAGCATCCAACCCCGTCTCTCCCGCGGCCTGCGCGACCTGCTGCCCGAATCCATGCTGGCACGCCAGCGCCTACTAGACACGGTCCGCGGCATCTACGAGACCTACGGTTTTTCTCCGCTGGAGACGCCGGCCATCGAGTACCTGGACGTACTGTCAGGCTCGGCGGGCCAGGAAGCCCAACAGTCGATCTTCCGGGTTGCCAACCCAGAAGGCGAAGACCTCGGGCTCCGCTTCGACCTGACGGTGCCGCTGTCGCGGGTCGTCAGCCAGTACCCCAACCTCCCGCTGCCCTTCCGGCGCTACCAAGCCTCGCAGGTGTGGCGCGCCGACAAGCCCGATCCGGGCCGGTACCGCCAGTTCACCCAGTTTGACCTCGACGCTGTGGGCGCACCCTGCGGCACGGCCGACATCGAAGTGCTTGCCGCCATCTGCGACTGCCTCGAGGCCATTGAGGCCGGACCCTACTTGGTGAAGTTCTCGAGCCGAGAGATCCTCAATCTCCTTCTCAGGCGCGCCGAGATCGCCGCCAGCGCAGCCACCGATGTGTGCCGAGTCCTCGACAAACTGGACAAGGTCGGCCTGGAAAAAGTCAAGCTCGAGCTGACTTCGGGCTACCGCGACGAGTCCGGCGACTCGATTCGAGGCCTGGGCCTGACAGCGCCCCAGGTTGACGTAATCGAGTCCTTCCTAGCTATCCAGGCACCCATCCGCGCCGAGGTCCTCGGGCACTTGGCCGACCTCTTCGCAGGCGTCGAGGGCAGCGCGGAGCAGTTGGCCGTGATCGATTCGATCTCCTCCGGGCTGGATCGGCTTGGTTACGGCAGCGACCGGGTTGCGCTCGACGTGAGCATCGCACGGGGCTTGGCCTACTACACCGGTCCGGTCTTTGAAGCGATGCTCCTCGACGCGCCGCAGTTCGGCTCGGTCTTCGGCGGGGGGCGCTACGACAACCTCGTTGCTCGCTTCGGCGGCCCCCCGCTCCCCGCCACCGGCGCGTCGCTAGGCGTGGACCGCCTCCTGGCGGCGCTGGAGCACCTCGGCAGGACACCTCAGGCGAGGACCTCCGCCCAGGTCCTCGTGACCGTCATGGACGCATCCCTCTCCCAGGAATGCCTAGCACTCGCGTTCGAACTGCGCCGCGCCGGCATCCGTACGGAGGTCCATGTCGGACCCGGCACACGGCTCGCAAAGCAACTGAAACGGGCCAATAAACTGGGCATCCCCTACACGGTCCTGATGGGCAGCGACGAGGCCGCCCGTGGCGTCGTCACCATCAAGCAAATGGATGTGGGCCGCGAACGCTCCAGCGAGGTTCAGGACCACGACGCCTGGAAGCAGGCCCGCTTCGGCCAGAAGCAAGTCCCTCGGGCGGAGGCCCCCCGGGAGCTGCGGAGGCTGCTCGGGGCCGGTTGACCCCATTGGCGGCGCCCCATTCCGCTACGATGGGGGCCACGGGTCGCCCCGATCCCCATCCAAGCATCAATGCGCATCGAAAAGTACACATTCGGCGTCGGCGACCGCTTCGCCCACCAAGCCAAGCCGCAGCTCCGCGCCTGCATGCTTGCGGCGGAGCAAGGGGCTCAGGTCATTCCGACCTGGAACAAATCGCATCGCGAGCACCTGACCGTGGGCACCGCGCCCCCGACTGTCCGGTACGCCGCGGATGAGGCGGTGCAGGCGCTGGGCTGGACGCGGCCCTACTACGTGGACGCCGACCACATCAACCTCGCCACCGTCGACGCCTACCTCGACACGAGCGATTTTTTCACGCTCGATGTGGCTTACGCGATCGGCAAGCCCCCGGCCCGGTCGGACATCGACGGCTTTCTGCGCCGCCACCCCGAACTGGTCGGCCGCATCGCGATCGACGGCATCGACGAACCCCTGGAGAGCACCCGCGACAGCGTTGAGCGCACCGCAGCGCAGTTTCTGTTCGCCGTCCAGGAAGCGGGCCGGATCCATCGGCGCATCGAAGCGGCGAAGGGTGCAGGGACATTCATCACCGAGGTCTCGATGGACGAGACCGACAGCCCGCAGAGTCCGGCGGACCTGCTTGTGATTCTCGCCGCGCTAGCCGACGAGGGTGTCCCGGTCCAGACGGTTGCCCCCAAGTTCACCGGCCGTTTCAACAAGGGCGTCGACTATGTGGGGGATGTGGCTCGCTTCCGGCAAGAGTTCTTCGACGACCTGGCCGTCATCCGCCATGCCGTGGCCCGCTACGGACTGCCGAGCACGCTCAAGCCGAGCGTGCATTCCGGCTCGGACAAGTTCTCGATCTACGCCGCGATTCGCCAGAGCACGCGGCACTTCGACGCCGGCGTGCATGTCAAGACCGCGGGCACCAACTGGCTTGAGGAACTGATCGGCCTAGCCGAGGCCGGCGGCGAGGGCCTGACCCTGGCAAAGGATGTGTACGCCGAAGCCCATGCGGCCCGCGAGGCACTGTGCTCGCCCTACGCGGCCGTCATCGACATCGACCCGGAACAGCTGCCAGCCCCGGCAGAGGTGGCCGCTTGGAATGCGGGCCAGTACACGGCCGCGCTCCGTCACGACCAAGCCTGCCCCGCCTACAATCCGCACTTCCGGCAACTGCTCCATGTCGGCTACAAGATCGCCGCCAAGATGGGCGAGCGCTATCTGCGCATGCTGGGCGAATGCGAAGAGTCGATCTCCAGGAACGTCACCGCCAATCTGTACGAGCGGCACATTGAGCCTCTCTTCCTTGCCGCATGAAGGCCGCGGCGAAAGCCGACCGAGGCAGATCGAAGTCCATGCCAGCCGCCGCGCCACAACTGGCATCCTTGCTCGCGCCCCACGAACCGCCGCCGTACACCGTCGAAAACCCCACCGGCACTGCCCCGTTCGTGTTCACGTGCGACCACGCCTCGCACGCAGTGCCCGAGGCCCTGGACGGCCTGGGCCTTAGCCCCGCCGACCTGCGCCGCCACATCGGCTGGGACATCGGTGCCGCAGCACTGACCCGCAAGCTCTCCCGGCGCTTCAACGCCCCCGCGGTCCTGTCCGGTTATTCCCGTCTCGTGATCGACTGCAACCGCAAGCCTAGGCATGCTACGTCAATTCCCCCCGTGAGCGACGGCACGGTAATCCCAGGAAACCTCGACCTCGCTCCAGAGGAGGCCGCCCGCCGGGCCGAGGCGCTGTTCCGGCCCTACCACCAAGCCATCGAGACGGTCTTGGACCGGATCCGGGCGAGCGTTCCGGCTCCAGCCTTCTTGGCCATCCACACGTTCACCCCCCGGATGAACGGCCGAGCGAGACCCTGGCATGTCGGCGTGCTGTGGGACGAGGACCCGCGCATCCCGGAGCCTCTCATCAGGGCACTCCGCCGGCATGCCGAACTGACCGTGGGCGACAATCAGCCCTATTCGGGCCGCGACCATTTCGACTTTTCCAACGCCTTCCACGCGACCGCAGCCGGCCTGCCCAACGCGCTGGTCGAAGTCCGCGAGGACTTGCTGCGAACGGAGGCTGGAGTCGAGCGCTGGGCGGACATCCTGGGCAACGCCCTGCGGGACATCTTGGACGACTCGACGCTCTACCGCGAGGTGCGCTGATGACCCTCCGGCAACCATCGTTCAGCCTAGGCATCGAGGAAGAATACCTGCTGATAGACCGGCGCACGCGGGACTTGGTCAGCGAGCCGCCAGCCGCCCTCATTGAGGCTCTCGAGACAGAGCTGGGCGAGCGCTTCAGCCGCGAGTTCCTGCGCACGCAGGTCGAGGTTGGCACTCCGGTCTGCGCCTCCATCGCCGAAGCCCGGGCGAACCTAGTGCATCTGCGAAGCACCGTGGCAGGCCTTGCAGCACACCATGGCCTCGCCCCAATCGCCTGCTCGACCCACCCGTTCGCTCGCTGGCGGGCCCAGAAGCGGACCGCCAAGGTGCGCTACGACCGGCTGTCGCAGAAGCTGCAGGTCGTCGCGCAAACGCCTGCTCATTTGCGGCATGCACGTGCATGTCGGACTCGAAGACAACGACCCTGCGCATTGACATTCTGAACCAAGTGTCATACTTCCTCCCCCCACCTGCTGGCGCTGAGCACCTCGTCTCCGTTTTGGGAAGGCACTTTGACCGGCCTGCATTCGTACCGGGTCTGCGTCTTCGACGAACTGCCGCGCACCGGGCTGCCCGAGCGCTTCGCCAGCCACGGCGAATACCGCCGGGGCGGTCGAGGTCATGCAGTCCGCCGGCCTCATCGAGGATGCGACGAGGCTCTGGTGGGGACGCGCGACCGAGCGCCCGCTTCCCAACGCTGGAGATGCGGATCACCGATGTCTGCACGCGCTTGGAGGATGCGATCTGCTGCGCGGCCGTGTTCCGTTGCGTGTGCCGCTTGCTTTACCGTCTGAGACGCCAGAACCAGCGCTGGCGGACCTACGCCCCGATGCTGATCAACGAGAACCGCTGGCGGGCGCAGCGGTACGGGCTGGACGAGGGCATGGTGGATTTCGGCCGCGGCGAGGTAGTGGGTTTCGCCCAGCTTATCGAGGAACTCCTGGGGCTGCTGCGCGAGGACGCGGAATTCTTCGGCTGCACCGAGGAGGTGAACCACGCCCGCAAGATCGTCGAGCGCGGAACCAGTTCGCACCTCCAGGTCGACGCCTACCGCCGGGCCATGGACTCCGGGGCGGACCACGCCGAGGCACTGCGCACCGTGGTAGATTTTCTGATCGAGGCCTCCGCCGCTGACTTGCAAGGATGACCGGCACAGCCCGGACAACTTTCGACTTGGCGAGTTAACCATGCATTTCGAGATCGGGTTCTAGCCATAGAACGGAGGCACACCGGATCCGGTTGAAGGAGAGAGTCGCATGCAGCTGATCGACCTAGAAGCACTCCTGATCCCGCTGGGCTTCTTCTCTACCGTGGTGCTGATCGTATGGATCGGACACCTCGGCCGACGCAGGGACCGAGACCGGCGCGCGGAGCTCATCCGGCAGCTGATCGATAAGTTCTCCACCGGCGAAGCATTCGCCAAGGCAATGGAGAGCCCCGAGGGCTGGCGGCTAGCCGCAGCACTGTCGTTGGAAAGCAGTCCTGCGAAGAAGACCAGCCCCCTGCAAGGCCTGCTGACAACAGGCATCATTCTCACGTTCCTGGGCCTAGCGTTCTTTGTCCTCGCAGCCATCGAGAACCCTAACTTCTGGATTCCGGGAGTGCTCACGACCGCCCTGGGGGCCGCCTTCCTGGTCTCCGCCGCCGCGGCCTGGCGCATGACCCGGGACGATCCAAACGATCAGCCTGCCCCAACCCACGGAGCGGGTGATGGACCCACCGACGACCCGAGCGGTCGGCTGCCTTGAGCAGCGGTTCCCAGCGCGAGCCGAACCCGCCGAACGCGGGCGACCAGAGCTTCGAGCGGTTCTACGAGGCGACGGCACCCGCGATCCGAGCCTACCTGCTGCGCCATTGCAGCGACAGGCAGGCCGTGGACGACTTGTTCCAGCTGACTTTCGTCCGCTTCCTAGGAAGCCGCATGGCCGCCACACCCGAGGCCGCCGGAGCCCGAGCCTACCTTTACCGCATCGCCTCCAACCTGATCGCGGACCACGGGAGGGACCTGAAGAAGCGGGGCCAGTTCGAAGCGGCTCTCGCCGACAACACCGCGAGCGTGAGCCCGCCGATGGGAGTCGGGCTGGACCTCGGGAGGGTGCTGCGCACGCTCTCCCAGCGCGAGCGCCAGCTGCTGTGGCTGGCCTACGCCGAAGAGTTTAGCCACAAGGAAATCGCACGAATCATGAAGCTTAACGCGGCGAGCGTGCGCGTGCTACTATTCCGGGTGCGCAAGAAGCTCGCGGCGAAGCTGCGCGGAAACGGCCCGGACGTACGGAAGCAGAGACCATGAGCAACAAGCCCGAAACCGAACTGCCGCTGACCGGGGCGCACAGGCGGGACTTGGAGATGCTGCTCCAACGCGAGTTTGCCCGCGAGTTGGAGGCCCAGCGGCTCGAGGTTCCCTCGCCAAGAGCGATTCTTCTGGCTGCGCGGCTCCGTGCCGCGGTCGAACGGCGCGCCAAGGCCACGGGGGTTGCGGTCTGGTGCGAATGCCTGCTGCTCGCCGTAGCGGCGGCGTCTGTAGCCCTCGGGTGGAGCGCGGCCGCGGCCACGGAGGCTTCTCGACTCTCCGAGTTAGGGCCAGAGATCCTACTGGAAACTGGCCTGGGCCTAGCCTGCCTGCTGCTCGGATTGGCATTGTATTGGACCCGCAGCCTCGTCCGCCTCGGGTAGCTCTCGAGCCCCAGGGAGTCCGGCCCCTCCCTGGGGTGCTGGCGGACGCACGCCATGAGGACTGCAGTCCGTCTAGCGTGTCCGTGGCATGCATCGCCCCTTGGGCCAGCAGACTCGCGGCGCACCCGCCGCGGCCTTGCCGTCCGCCCCGGGTGCGGGGCTATGATGGGGGAGCGCCCCGCAGCGCCGGCATGTCCTACATCCACGACGATTTCCTGCTGGAGAGCGAGTGGGCCCGGCGGCTGTACCACACCTACGCGAAGCCCCAGCCCATCCTCGACTTCCACTGCCACCTGCCGGCGGCCGACATCGCCGCCGACCGCCGCTTCCGCAACCTGTTCGAGATCTGGCTCGAAGGCGACCACTACAAGTGGCGCGCCATGCGCGCCAACGGCGTCGGCGAGGAGTTCTGCACGGGGGGCGCGGACCCGCGGAGCAAGTTCCTGGCCTGGGCCCGCACGGTGCCGCGCACCTTGCGCAACCCGCTCTACCAGTGGAGCCATCTGGAGCTCAAGCGCTACTTCGGGTTCGACGGCCTGCTCGACGGCTCCACCGCCGCCGCGGTCTGGGAGCTCGCCCGGGAGCGCCTGGCGGACCCCGCGCTCAGCGCCCGCGGCATCCTGCGCCGGTTCGCCGTGCGGGCGCTCTGCACCACCGACGACCCGACCGACGACCTCGAGCCCCACCGCGCCCTCGCGGCCGCCGCCCCGGAGACCCGCGTCTACCCCGCCTTCCGCCCGGACCGGGCGCTGGAGGTCGACCGCCCGGAGCGGTTCAACGCCTGGCTCGCCCGCCTGGAGCGGGCCGCCGACCGGGAGGTCCGCTCCCACCGGGACCTGCTCGACGCGCTGGAGCGGCGGCACGCCCGCTTCCACGCCCTGGGCTGCCGCCTGTCCGACCACGGGCTCGCCCGCGCCCCGGCGGCCTGCCCGCCCGACTCCGTCGCCGCGGCCATCTTCGCCGCCGCCCGCGCCGGCGCGCCGGCCACCGCCGCCGAGCGCGCGCAGTTCGCCGGCTCGCTGCTGCTGCACTGCGGGCGGCTCGCCGCGGCCCGGGGCTGGACCCAGCAGCTGCACCTCGGCGCCCTCCGCGACGCCAGCTCCCGCGGCCTGCGGGCCGCCGGCCCCGACGCCGGCTTCGACGCGATCGGGGACTGGCCCCAGGCGGAGGCGCTCGGGCGCTACCTCGACCGCCTGGACCGCGAGGACGCCCTGCCGCGCACGATCGTCTACAACAGCAACCCCAGCGACAACTACGCCTGCGCCACCCTGCTGGGCTGCTTCCAGGACGGGCGCATCCCCGGCAAGCTGCAGTTCGGCTCCGGCTGGTGGCACCTGGACCACAAGGAGGGCATGGAGTGGCAGCTGAACTGCCTCTCCCGCACGGGCCTGCTGGCGCGCTTCGCGGGCATGGTCACCGACTCCCGCTCGTTCATGTCCTACCCCCGCCACGAGTACTTCCGGCGCGTCCTGTGCAACCTGCTGGGCGGCGACCTGCAGCGCGGCGAGCTGCCCGCCGACGAGGCCCTCGTGGGCGACCTCGTGCAGCGCGTGTGCTTCGCCAACGCCCGCGAGCACCTGCGCCTCGAGGGCCTCTAGCGTGCCCCCCCGCCGCCGGGCCACCCGCCGCCGGTTCGGAGCCGCGCTCGCCGCCGCGGCCGCCGGCGCGGGCGGGGCCTGCCGGCGCGCGCGCCCGGTCCCCGGCGGGCGCCGCCGCGCGGTCGTCCTCGGCCTGGACGGGCTGGACCCCCGCATCGTCCAGGCGCTCATGGACGCCGGGCGGGCCCCGCACTTCCGCCAGCTCGCCGCCCGGGGCGCCTTCCGCCGGCTCGGCACCACCATGCCGGCGCTCAGCCCCGTCGCCTGGAGCACGTTCATCACCGGCACCGATCCGGGCAGCCACACCGTGGCCGACTTCATCGTCCGCGACCCGGCCACCTACCAGCCCCGCTTCTCGATCTGGGAGCCCCGGCCCCCCGCCCGCACCCTCGCCCTGGGCCCCTACCAGCTCGGCTGGGGCGGCCCGGGCGCGGTCGGCCAGCGCGTCGGCGTGCCGTTCTGGACCTACCTCACGGAGGCCGGCATCCCCTCCACCATCATCAAGATGCCCACCAACTTCCCCGTCGACGACACCGCCACCCGGGCCGTCGGCGGCATGGGCACCCCCGACCTGGCCGACTCGTTCGGGCGCTTCAACTACTACACCACCGACCCCCGGGAGGCCTACCCGGGCCTCACCGGCGGCCTCGTCCACCGCCTCGCCCTGCGCGCCGGCCGGGCCGCGGCGCACCTCGCCGGCCCCGCTCACGCCCTGCGCCGCGACCGGGCCCCGCTGCAGGTGCCGTTCACGGTGGACGTGGACCCCGCCCAGCCCGCCGCGCTCGTGGAGCTCCAGGGCCAGCGCCGGCTGCTGCAGCAGGGCGAGTTCAGCGACTGGCTGCGCGTGCGCTTCGCCCTGGCCGGCGGCCTGGCCGGGGTCTCCGGCATCTGCCGCTTCTACCTCAAGCAGGCCCATCCGCACCTCCAGCTGTACGCCACGCCCATCAACATCGACCCCGCCGCCCCGGCCACGCCCGTCACCCACCCCCCCGCGGTCGGCGCCGAGATCGCCGCCGCCATCGGGCCGTTCTGGACCAAGGGCCTCCCCGCCGACACCAAGGCGCTGGACCACCGCATCCTGGACGACGCCGCCTACGTGCGCCAGGCCGAGCTGATCCTCGCCGACCGCCTGCGCCTCTTCCGCCACGAGTGGAGCCGCTTCCGCTCCGGCCTCTTCTTCTTCTACGTCTCCAGCACCGACCAGGACGCCCACATGCTCTGGCGCAACATGGACCCCACCCATCCGCTGCACGCCGCCAGCGACCCCCGCTTCGCCGGCTACATCCATCACCTCTACGAGCAGATGGACCGGCTCGTCGGCCAGGTCCTCCCGGCCGTCGACGACGACACCCTCCTGCTGGTCTGCTCCGACCACGGCTTCGCCCCGTTCCGCCGGCAGGTCCACCTCAACTCCTGGCTGCGCCAGGCCGGCTACCAAGCCCTCCGCCCCGAAGCCGCCCGCAAGCCCACCGCCGACCTCGCCGACATCGACTGGACCCGCACCGCCGCCTACGGCGTCGGCTTCAACGGCCTCTACCTCAACCGGCGCGGGCGCGAGAGCCAGGGCATCCTCGGCGACGCCGAGGCCGACCGCCTCGCCCCGCGCCTCGCCCGCGAGCTGCAGCGGCTCCGCGACCCCGAAACCGGCCGCCCCCCCGTCCACCGCGTCTACCGCCGCGAGGAAGTCGCCTCCGGCGAGTTCACCCCCGCGCTCCCCGAACTGCTCGTGGGCTACGCCCCGGGCTACCGCTGCTCCGCCGCCTCCGTCCTCGGCGGCAGCGGCCCCGCCGTCCTCGAACCCAACCCCTGGGCCTGGTCCGGCGACCACTCCCTTGCCCGCGACCTCGTCCCCGGCTGCCTCTTCAGCAGCCGCCCCCTCCACTCCCCCCACCCCCCGCACATCATCGACCTCCCCCCCACCCTCCTCGCCCACTTCGGCCTCCCCACCCCCTTCCGCATGCAAGGCCGCCCCCTGCTCTAGCCCGAACTTCCGGTTGCTTTGCGAGTGATCCTGCTCGCAAGTCACTGTTTGCCATATGGACTTTGTGGCTTCTGATGTGTTCATAAGCAATTGCACGAAAAACTCCGCAAGCCATTGATTCTATTCGTGGGTTGCTTGCAATTACTTCTGGCAAAATTAGTAACATTCATAAATTCATAAAGACTAGAGCAGTTCCCATGTAAATCGAGGCCGTCCCGAACCGCAACTCGCGCCTCACCAGCCGCCTCCGGGAGGGCTGGCGCGAGGGAAAACTTCAGAACGAAACCCTCGTCGACCCCAGCTGCTCGGCGGCGGTCGAGGTGTTCGAAGGCAACACCGATCGCCAAGCTGCGCACCCGCTGCGGGCTCGCCCGGGTGGTGCTTGTCGGCAACCGCGGCCTGCTCGCCAGCGCCCGGATCCGCGAGGAGGTCCAGCCGCCGGGCTGGACTGGACCAGCGCCCTGCGCACCCCGGCCTCAAGCGGGATGCTGCAGCTCTCCCTGTTCGCTGAGCGCGACTTTCGCACGCTCCTCGCCGACTGGGCGACCATCGCCCAGCACTGGATGCACCCCCAACTGGACCAAACCCAGCCCGGCGACCTGCTCGCCCGCCCCACGCCGCTGCAGCGACAAGCCCTCGACCTGCTCGGCCTGCGCCTACAGCGTACCCAGTACCGCACCTCCGCAAACGGGCGATAGTGCAAATAAACTAATGACTTACGTCAATATCTGTCTCAGAAGTTCAGATTAGATGGCTTTGAAGAACTCGGATTCGACGGTGATTTCCTGCACCGTCTTCGTATTTACACCGAGTTTGAGTTTTTTGAGGAGGACACACAGTTCCGAGCCGTCGATGAGGTCAATCGCGGGCGCTCCATCACGTACAGCCTCGCGTTGCGCATCCTTGGTGAAAGCCCCGGTGGTGATGAACAGTCCTTTGTCGGCGCGACCGACCATTGCCCCTCTGAAATCGCGAATTTCGCTCGCTCTGACCGGGCCCGTGTACCGTTTGCACCGGAACCGCACGTGGAAGGATATGAGGTTCACGCGAAGTAACCCGACACCGTCGATGCCGCCGTCGCCGGAGCGTCCTGTCACCTCTACCCTCGTAAACTCTGATTCTCGAAAAATGCGTAGGCAGAGACGTTCAAAGGCGTTTGGCACCATGCTTCGAAGAATGCCGAGAAGCACGCTTTCCCAGTCCTGGCTCTGGTCCTGGCCCTCATCCGAGTCGGTCTGCTCGGATTCTGGCTCCCGAGTGTCGTGCATTGCGTTTCTCGCGGCACGAACCAGCTCGCGGACATGCCCCTCGCTCTGAACCTCACGTCCCTTATCGGTGATGGTCCACACACCTCTAGCCGTGTTGTCGATCGCGCCGATTCTTTTGAGGTGGGTACGTGCCCAAGCGGCGCGATAGTCGACTTCGGTCTCGAGGCCGCCCTTATGCAGAACCTCAAGAACCTCGTCGGCTAGCTCCATATCCATCGCGACTCGTGACGAGAGTTCCTGAATGGACGCGGAGCCGCCGGTGCTTTCCAGGGCCTTGAGTGTTGGCCAGAGCAAGTCATCGTAGGTGGGAAGCTTAGACATTCCCCATCCCCTCGATCGGATCACCGCAAGTCTCCTTCGTCTCAAATCGTATCAGGCGATCCGGTATCCCGACTCCCGGCGCTTGTGCCCGAACCGCTCGGCGGCGGCCGCGGATCTGCCTCAATTTCTTGTCTGTGCATAGCTCAGTCCTAACGCAAATCTAGCTTGGGTGTGTCCAGTTGATTTCGGAGCAAGACAGATCTATCGGGATTTCCCGTTCGTTGTTGAACGTTGCGAGTGACGGACTCCCTGTCTCCGCTCCAAGGTCGTCTATCCTACGCCGCGTCAGCAACCGCGCAGGCGGGCGGGGCCAGCGCATCGACCAGGTATCGCAGGTCGCGGCAGCCCCGCACCCGCTGAAAGCGCGGCTCCGCCTCCACCAACACGCTCGCTACCCAGCGTTGAATCGACTGCCCGCCGCGCCACCACCTGACCCGCCGCATATCGCCCTCAAGGCTGCCCATCAGGTTCTGGATGATGTTCGTCCTGCGCAGAGTACGTTCAAGCGCTCCCGTCAGACCGAGCCGCTTCACCGTCAGCGTCTCCTCGAGATCTTTCCGGACGGCCTCCGCCACGCCGTCGATGACGAACAGCAATGTCCGGTCCGTCGGCAGGCCCCGCGGCACCAAGTCGCTCAGCAACCCGGTCGCCACCGCCGCCGTCTCCGGGGTGCCTTCGCGTAGGCCCAGCACGTGTTTGCGGCCCTGGGTGTCGATTCCCAACGCCACCACCATGCAGTAGTCCCGGAAGACCTTGCCGTCGATGCACACCACCCACAGGCCCAGCTCCCCCAACCGCCGGCTGAGAAACGACCACAGCCGCTTCGCCGACAGCTCCACGAACCGCCGAGACACTAAGCTGCTCGATATCCCCCGCTCCGTCACCGCGGCCGGCGTCGGGGCCAACGCGCCCGCATACCGCCGCGTCGACACACCGGGGGCGACCGCCGACAGCGTGTGCTCGTCCAGCGGGTCGGTGGCCGCCGCCCATCGGAGGCTCGGTCTAGCGCCCCGGTCAGCCCTCGGCCAGCTCCTCCGCCCGTGCGCTAGCGGCTTCCACGGCCGCCGCCAGCGCACCCCGCACGGCGTGCAGCTCCAGCTCCTGCAGCCCGAAGATCGTCGTACCGCCCGGAGTCGCGACCTGGTCGCGCAGCAGCGCCGGATGCAGGTCGCGGTCGCGTAGCAGCTTGGCGGTACCGTAGAGCAGCTGGCAGGCGAGCGCCCGCGCCAGCGCCGGCGGCAGCCCCCGCTTCACCCCCCCGGCGGCCAGGCCCTCCACCAGCAGGCCGACATACGCCGGCCCGCTGCCGGCGAGGCCCGTGACCGCCTGCAGCTGGGGCTCCGCCACCTGCACGACCAAGCCCACGGCCTCGAACACCGCTTCGACCGTGCGCAGCTGCTCCCGCGTGACATGCCCGTTGGCGCACAGGGCCGTCGCGCTCTCCCCGACCAGCAGCGCCAGGTTGGGCATGGCCCGCACCGCGGGCCATGCCCGCGGCAAACCGCTCGCGATCCGCTCGAGCGACACTCCCGCGGCCACCGAGACGAACACGCAGCCCGGCCGGAGGGCGGCCCCCACCTCCTCCAGCACCGCCGGCAGCACCGGCGGCTTCACCGCCGCCACCACCAGATCGGCCG
Organism: Bryobacterales bacterium; assembly: GCA_965213745.1. GTDB lineage: Bacteria > Acidobacteriota > Terriglobia > Bryobacterales > UBA6623 > VXMF01. The sequence continues at coordinate 46,850 of CBDBZZ010000002.1, forward strand.
CCCCGGCCGTCTCGGCGGCTCCGGCCGCGGCGAACCGGCCCCCGAGACGCGCCCCCAGCTCGGCCAAGCGGGCCTGCGAAACGTCCGCGGCCACGACCCGCGACACAGCCCCCGCCTCGAGCGCCCCCCGAGCCAGCGCCCCGCCGAGGTTCCCGACCCCCACGATCCCCAGCGTGAGTCCCTGCGGCACAGCCCCTAGTTTACGACGAGCCGGCCGGAGGCTAGCCCGAGCGCCGTGCGAACGGTCAGTCGCGGTACTCGAACTCCCAGCCGGCATGGTCACACGGACTGCGGGTCCGCCACTGCAGCAGAGCGTCGAGCAGCTCCCGCTTCTGCGCGGCACAGGCCGGATCGGCCCAGAGGTTGCGCAATTCGTCCGGGTCGCTGGCCAAGTCGAACAGCTGGCCGTCCTCGGCATCCAGGAAATGCACAAGCTTCCAGTCCCGGCTGCGGATCATCGTCTGGCAGTCGTTGGTGGTGAAGTTCACGTCTCGCGCGGACTCGCAGTAGACATGGCTGCGCCCTTCCCAATGTTCTCCCCGCAGAGCGCCGAGCAAAGACTCGGCTTCCATCTTGCTTGGCGGCTCGACCCCGGCTAGCTCGAGGATAGTGGGACCGAGGTCGAGCAGCGAGCACAACCCGTCCAATGTCCGTCCGCCCCCGAACCGCTTCGGCGCCCAGACGACCAGCGGCACCTTCGTCACGATGTCGTACATGGTCCACTTCTGGCTGTGCCCGTGATCCGTCAGGCAGTCGCCGTGGTCGGAAGTGAAAACGACGACCGAACGGTCGAGATAGCCGGAGGCCTCCAGGGAGTCCATGACGCGCCCGATCTGTTCATCGATCAGGGTGACATTGCCGCAGTAATAGGCCCTCTGCCGATGCCGCTGCTCTCGCGTCGGATGCCACTGATGCACGACGGAATCGTGGTCGACTTCGCAGTTGTGCTGGATCATGCCGCGGTACGCTTCCGGCTGGCCGGCGAGCTCCTCCGGCGTTACTTCTAGCAACGGTAGGCTTTTCTCCAAGTACGGATCGGAGTACCCTGTCGGAGGATCGTAGGGCGGATGGGGCCCTGGGAAGCCGATCTGGAGAAAGAGCGGCTCGGTCCTGGGGTAGTTCCGCACCCACCAGTCCGCGAGGCCGCCGACGAACGTGTCGGGATGCATGTCCTCGTCAATCGGCCATTCGAACGCGCCGAGCCGCTCCCGATAGTCGGGCAGGGCTCGGTAGGACAAGCGCCCCGGCTTGCTCAGGCCGCGGGCGCGGAGGGCCTTGTCCCATTCGTCGAAAAAGTATCGTCCCTCAAGGTGGCGGTCCTTGTTCTCGACCGGATAGCGCTGCCGGAAACCGAACAACTCGTTGTACGGAAAGGTATGCATCTTGCCGATGTTGATGGTGTTGTAGCCAACGCGCTTGAGCAACTCGACCCAGCTGTGGCTCCAGCGGTCTCCGTTGCGGAGCACGCCGTGCGCATGCGGGTACTGGCCCGTGAACAGGCTGGCACGGCATGGGGCGCATGACGCGGCTGGAATGTAGCAATTCGTGAAGGTCACGCCCTCGCGCACCAACCGGTCGAGATGCGGGGTGTCCATATGGGGGTGGCCCAGGGCCCGGATAGTGTCGAAGCGCTGCTGATCGGTGATGATGAAAATGATGTTGGGACGATCCTCGGGCATGAGCAACATATTCTAGCCGCCTGAGCACCGCCTGCCGTACGTTGCGGGCCCGTCCTTGCTGCGCCGCACACCCATGAAGATCGGAGTCACCTGCTATCCCACGTACGGCGGCAGCGGCGTGGTGGCCACCGAGATCGGCCTGGAACTCGCGCAGCGGGGCCACGAGGTGCATTTCATCTCCTACGCCAACCCGATTCGCCTGCCCGAGGGGACGCCGGGCGTGCGCTACCACGAGGTCGAGGTCAGCGAATATCCCCTGTTTCAATACCCCCCGTACGGCTTGGCGCTAGCCTCGCGAATGGCCGAAGTAGCCGAGGCTGCCCGCCTCGATCTGCTGCATGTGCATTACGCGATCCCCCATTCGGTCAGCGCACTGCTGGCTTCCCAGATGCTGGACGGCCGCGTGCCATTCGTGACCACCTTGCACGGCACCGACGTAACGTTGGTGGGCGCCGACCGCTCCTACCTCCCAATTACGCGCTTCGCGATCGAGCGCAGCCCGGCTGTGACGTGCATCAGCGAGCACCTGCGCAAGGAGACCTGCCGCGTGCTCGGCGTGCGCCGCGAGGTGGAAGTAATCCCGAACTTCGTCAACGGCGCGATCTACCATCGGCGGGCCGACCGCAGCCTCCGGGCGCGGTACGCCGCACCCGAGGAGAGCCTGCTGGCGCATTTGTCGAACTTCCGACCGGTCAAGAGGGCTCGGGACTGCGTGCGGGCCTTTGCCCGTGTTGTGTCCAGCGTGCCCGCGACGCTGCTCATGATCGGGGAAGGGCCCGACCGTCCGCGTGCGGAGGCCGTCGCGGAGGAGTTGGGGGTGGCCGACAAGGTGCGGTTTGTTGGCGAACGGCGGGATGTGGCAGATCTGCTCGGGATCTCTGACGTCTTGCTGCTGCCGAGCGCAATGGAGTCGTTCGGCCTAGCGGCGCTCGAGGCGATGGCGTGCGGCGCTCTCCCTATCGCTACTCGCGTGGGGGGCCTGCCAGAGGTGGTGACGCACGGCCGGGACGGCTTCCTCGTCCCGGTCGGCGACACGGACGCGATGGCGCGGGCGGCAATCAGCGTCCTGCGCCATCCGGCGCTGCTGAACGACATGCGTAGCGCAGCTAGAGCCACGGCGCTAGCAGGTTTCAGCAGTGAATCGGTGATCCCGCGCTACTTGGATCTCTACGCCCGCACGCTGGACAGAATCTGAGCCGGCACCCGGTGGGCTGAGCCCCCGACGATTTCAAGGCTCGTCGCAGTCGGCTGGCTGAAAAGCAGCTGTCTGATGACGCCCCATTCGGAACCCAGACCTTCGAGCAACCGCTGCAGCCTGTAGCCCGCCAGCCCCGCCTCGTGGCAGAAGCGGACCCTTACACCCGGCCTCGCGCACGAAACGACGCCCGGAACCGCCGTCCGCGCCGATCTCTCTGGAGAGCCCGACCTCTCCATCGCGTCCGCCGCCAGCCATCGCATGGCGATCTTCGCCACATCCACTCCGCCGAAAACTTCGCTGCAGTCGCCCACGGGCCGCCCTCCTGGCTTGAGACCCTGCTCGCCGGGCAACCCTCGTCGAAAGCCGCCAGGGCAGGGCGAACCGCCCCATCGCAAGCCAGCTGCAGAAGGGCCTACGGTCTTACCCTGCATCTCTTGCGTAAGCATCTTGGCTTTCCCGGCAAGTCTGCGCCTTGCTGGCAATTCGGTCCCGATGAACACGCCAAGTTGCCATAGCCGCCTCGACCGTCGCCAAGACGAACAACAAAACCAGAAGTGATGGGATTCCGATTTCCACGATCATCCAGCCGGCGATCAGGGGGAACCCGAAGATGCCTATGAAATATGTGAGCGCGAAGAACTGCAGCGTTTGTGGCACGAGATGCTCGTCGGCATCGTGTGCAGCCATTGCCGCAAGGATCGGATAAGAGGCGCCATAGCCGATGCCGAACAGGACAGCGACCGCGATATAGGCCGGCACATTGCCCGCTGCGAAAATAAACAAAACAACGCTCCCGGCCATGACATACAGCAGCGCCGCTATCGTCAGATAGGGTCGGCGACCGCCCTTGAACTTGACGAGCGCGACCCGGCAGACGACCACCGTGATCGTGTAGGCCAGGAAAAAATTCGCGTAGTCCAAGCCTCTCGCGTCGGCGAACACGGTTTGGAAGTTGTTCATTCCGGCAAAGACGCTCGCACCGATGCAGACCATGATCACCGGGACGACGGCAGGGGTGCGCAGTATCGTACGAATACCGGCCAAGTCGAGGCGGGAGCTCGCTTCGGGTCCCGGGTTGATCGCGTGCGTGCGCACCGGGCCGATGAGAACAAAGAACACAAGCGCACTCAGCGCACAGAGGCCGGCGGTGATCAGAAAGGCATCCGCAACCGTGCCGCCCGCCTTCTCGAGCTCGGAGGCCATGACCGGCGCAAGGCCGAAGCCCGCCATCAGCACGACCGAATTCATGGTGAAATAGCGGATTCTCTCCTCGGCTGTAACCAGGCGGGTCAGGACCACCGGCACCAACGCGTAAGTCAGCCCCCAGCCTGCCCCCAAGAGAAGACTCGCGAGCACGGCGATCGCTCCCACGGCCTCGGCTATGCCGTAGAGAGCAATAGCTGCCGCGATCGCAAGGCAGGCTAGGCCAAGCGTCTTCACCCGGCCGAACCAGTCCGAGAGATGTCCCGCGTAGTAGACCGCAATCAGCGTCGACAGTGCGGCAATCACAAGCATCGCACCGACCGCCTTCTCGTTAACCCCGAAGACTTCGAACAGACGTGGCAGCATGAATGTCAGCCCGTAGGCACCGGCCTGCAGAAAAACCGCGAGCAGGAAAAGTGTGAATGTGAGGAAACGCGGCATTGAGGTAGCTTCGGTTTGTCGGACAGCCTAGCGGCTGATTTAAGGTGTATTTCGTTGTCGTTCAGGCCGCCAAAATCCCTTGAGTCGATCTTCCTGCTACTCCTGCGCCTGTGGGGATGCGGGCAAGGGGTGTAGCGGCTTGTCCATCATATCCACAGGCGCCTCGCCCCGGTAGGCCTCGGCCAGGGTCCGTCCGTCCAGCGCCTAGTGAGGTCTCTCGGTGTTACCGAAGCCGATTTACTCGCCGATGGCGCACCGGGCAGTGAAGCCGTCGGCAACCGGCACGGCCGCGGCAGCGAGCAGGCGCGTTATGAGCGGGCACTCGTCTGCATCGCCCACAGGCTCACCGAGCTGGCCGCCGCCAAGGCCTGCTGCCGCACCGCCGAAGCGACTGCGCACACCCGAACGCTCGCTCAGGCGTCCCAAGCCATGGCCTGCCCCACCCCCAATCTATCCCCCATGGCCAATGCTCGGACAGGCTCCCGGCTAGGGTGTGTTAGCTTGGGGCGTTCTCCCGCGAGGCAGCCCGGACGCGAGGGGCTTCCTCTGTGCATGGCTAGCCCCACCCCGCCTGCGACTTCGAAGCGGACGCCACTGAACCGCATCCACCGGGAGACCGGAGCCCGGATGGTCAACTTCGGCGGTTGGGACATGCCGGTCGAATACTGCGGCATTGTGGCCGAGCACCGAGCCGTGCGCACGAGCGTGGGCCTCTTCGACGTCAGCCACATGGGGGAGATCGAAGTGCGCGGCCCGCAAAGCGTGGACCTGATCGATTCGCTCTGCTCAAACCGGGCGGCGTCGCTCCGGGACGGCCAAGCGCAGTACACCGGGCTGCTCAACCCGCAGGGAGGTTTCGTCGACGACCTGATAGTCCACCGGATCGCCGCGGACCACTACTTCCTCTGCGTCAACGCGGCGAACCAGGACACGGACTTCGCCTGGATGCGCAACCGCAACCGATGCGAGGCCGACGTGACGTTCTTGAGCGACGACTTCGCCCAGCTTGCCATTCAGGGGCCCCTGTCGCTGCCGGTGGCGAGCCGCCTCACCAAGCTGAACTTGACTGACCTGCACTATTACCGGTTCGCCCGGGGCGACTTCGCGGGGGCTCCTGCAATCGTCGCCCGGACCGGGTACACGGGCGAGGACGGGTTTGAAGTTTACCTGCCCCCGGAAGCAGCCCCGGCGGTATGGGCCGCCATTCTGGAGGCCGGCCGGGACGAGGAAATCCTGCCTTGCGGCCTCGGCGCCCGCAACACATTGCGGCTCGAGGCGGCCATGTCGCTCTATGGCCACGAGATCGATACGGAAACCACGCCGTACGAGGCCGGCCTAGACTGGATCGTCAAGCTGGCCAAACCCGCGTTCTGCGGCCGGGAAGCACTCGCCCGCCAACATCGCGATGGGGTGCGCCGCAGGATCGCCGGATTCGAGATGCGGGGCCGCGGCATCGCTCGCGACGGCTACCCCGTCCTCGTCGCGGGCCAAACCTGCGGGCGCGTCACCAGCGCGTCGCCCGCGCCGTTCCTGGGTAAGAACATTGGGCTGTGTATACTGCCAGTTGGCTTCGCCCGCCCCGGCCAGCTGATTGAGGTCGCAATCCGGGGCCGGCCGGTCGCGGCGGAGATCGTCGCGACACCGTTCTACAGGCGCAGGACCTGACGAGATGGAGTATCCGAGCGACTACCGCTACACGCGCGAGCACGAATGGGTGCAAATCGACGGGGACTCGGCTACGGTCGGCATTACCCACCACGCCCAGGACCAGCTGGGAGATGTGGTGTTTGTGGAGCTGCCCCAGGTCGGAGCCAAACTCCAGGCCGAGGGCGCCTTCGGAGCCGTCGAGTCCGTGAAGGCCGTCTCCGATGTCTACGCGCCCATCAGCGGCGATGTGACGGAGGTCAACGCGGCGCTGCTCGACGAGCCCGAGCGAATCAACCAAGCCCCCCACGGCGAAGGTTGGCTGATCAAACTGAAGATTTTCGACCGCACCGAGGTCGAAGGCCTTCTGAGCGCGGAACAGTACGCGGAGTACGTTGCGGCGGAAGGCGGCACCTAGCCGCAGGGTAGTCTAGTTGCGCTACCTCCCGAAGTCCCCCGCCGAGCGCGAGGCAATGCTCGCCGCGTTGGGGCTCAATGCGCCGGACGACCTCTTCGCCAGCATTCCCGCAGACTTGCGGGCCCAGTCCGAGTTGCAGATCCCGGCTGGCCGGTCCGAGTACGAGATCGACGCCTTCTTCGGCTCGTGCGCCGCCGACAGCGCCCGCGGATACGCCTGCTTCCTCGGCGCGGGGGCCTATCGGCACTACCGGCCGGTAGTGGTCGACGCGCTTGCGACTCGCGGCGAATTCCTCACCGCCTACACCCCGTACCAAGCAGAGATTTCGCAGGGCGTCCTGACGAGCATCTTCGAGTTCCAGACGATGGTGGCTCAGCTCACCGGCATGGCAGTGGCCAACGCGTCGATGTACGACGGCTCCACCGCCGTGCCCGAAGCCGGCATGATGGCGGCGCGCATTACCCGCCGCGACCGTCTCCTGGTGGCCGGTGCGCTGCATCCGGAGTACCGCCAGGTCCTGAACACCTACTACTCCCGCCAAGCGCTGCAGGTCGACACGGTGGCGTACCATCGCGAGACCGGCCAGCTCGAGCTAGCGGACCTTGAAGCGCAGCTGTCCGCGGATGTAGCGGCAGTCGTGCTGCAGTCGCCCAATTTCTTCGGCATCGTCGAAGACATCCCTGCGGCCGCCGAGCTAGCGCACCGCCACGGAGCCTTATTGGTCGTGGCTTTCGCCGAGGCGACGGCTCTCGGCCTGCTCGCGCCACCCGAGGAAGCCGATATCGTCGCGGGCGAGCTGCAGTCGTTCGCCCATCCGACCAGCTACGGGGGGCCCTATGTCGGCATCCTCGCCACTCAGCAGAGGTTCATCCGGCAGATGCCCGGCAGGCTTGTAGGCCAGACCGTCGATGTGGATGGAATCCGGTCGTATTGCCTGACTCTGGCGACCCGGGAGCAGCACATTCGGCGCGCCAAGGCCACCTCGAACATCTGCACGAATCAAGCGCTGATCGCCCTGATGGCCACGATCTACATGAGCCTCCTGGGCAAGCGGGGCCTGCGGGAGCTTGCCGAGCAGAACCTGGCCAAAGCCTCCTTCCTAGCCGAGGCCATCTGCGAGCGCGGCGGCGTGCGGCAGTTCTCCGGGCCGTTCTTCAACGAATTCGTCGTGCGGCCCAGGGCCCGCACTCCGCACCAAGTCAACGCGGCTGCGCTGCAAGCGGGCATCATCGGCGGCCTCGAGCTGGGCCGCTTCTATCCCGAGCTCGAGGGAGCCTTGCTGGTGTGTGCGACCGAGACGGCGACCCGCCAAGACATGGAGCGGTACGCCCGCTGCTTCGAGTAGGCCCAGGATGCGCAGGATCCGGCGACACCAGACCCAGAACGAGGCGCTGATCTTCGAGCATTCCTCGCCCGGCAAGATCGGCTACCAGCTGCCGCAGCTGGACGTGCCCGCCGTCGACCCGGCCGCGGCCTGGGGTGAGGCCTATGTCCGGGACAGCATCGAAGGCTTTCCGGAAGTGAGCGAGGTCGAAGTGGTGCGGCACTTCACACGCCTGTCAACCTGGAACTACGCCATCGACCTCGGCCTCTACCCGCTCGGCTCCTGCACGATGAAATACAACCCCCGCCTTAACGAGGCGGTGGCCCGCATCGAGGGCATCCTGGACGCGCATCCGTACCAGCCGGAGTCGCTCTCCCAAGGGCTCATGCGCATCCATACCGCCCTGGAGGCGTACCTTGCGGACATCTGCGGCATGGATGCGGTCACGCTCCAGCCAGCGGCGGGAGCCCATGGGGAGCTGACCGGCCTGCTCCTGGTACGCGCCTTCCTGGAATCGCGCGGCGACCTGCGCGCGACGGTCCTGATTCCGGACTCCGCGCACGGCACCAACCCTGCGACGGCCGCCATCGCCGGCTACGGCGTTCGCGAGACCCCGTCGAACCGGCGCGGGATGATCGACCTGGCGGCCCTGAAGTCCGCCGTGGACGGCTCAACCGCCGCGCTGATGGTCACCAATCCGAACACCTTAGGCATCTTCGAGCAGGACATCGCCCAGGTGGCCGACCTGCTGCATTCGCGCGGGGCTCAGCTGTACATGGACGGGGCGAACATGAACGCGCTAGTTGGAGTCGCTCGCCCGGGCGACTTCGGCGTCGACGTCATGCACCTCAATCTGCACAAGACATTCTCGACGCCCCACGGCGGGGGCGGCCCAGGGGCTGGGCCCGTGGCCGTGAAGGCCCATCTGGAACCGTTCCTTCCCGTACCCCGCATTCGGAGCACCGCGGAGGGTCTGCGCTACGACTGGGACCGGCCGGAGTCGATCGGGAAGGTGCGGGCTTTCTACGGGAATTTCGGCGTCCTCGTCCGGGCGCTGGCCTACATTCTGGCTCACGGCGGAGACGGCTTGCGCAACGCGACGGTCGATGCCGTCCTCAACGCGAACTACATCCGCAAAGGGCTGGAAGGCAGCTACGACCTGCCCTACGACGAACCATCGCTGCACGAATGCATCTTCAGCGACGCCCGGCAAGCGAAGCGGGGCGTCAGGACCGGCGACATCGCCAAGCGACTCATCGACTACGGGTTTCATCCCTATACCGTCAGCTTTCCGCTCATTGTGAGAGGCGCTTTGATGATCGAGCCGACCGAGACCGAGAGCAAGCGGGAGCTGGATCAGTTCATCGAGGCGATGCAATCGATTGCCGAGGAAGTGGAAAGCGACCCGGATCTCGTGCAGAACGCTCCGACGACGACGCGCATCGGCAGAGTCGACGAAACACGGGCGGCTCGCAAGCCCGTGGTGACTTGGGCGGGAGGGAGCGGACGATAGGGCCTGGACCGGGCCTGCTGTAGGGCGTTGGAGCGCCGGGCGGCGGGGCATTCGACAGCCCAGTCTTGCCCAGAAGGACGGAGCTCCTGCGGATCGAGGCGTTGCTGGAAGGGGTGCGTTCTGCGAAGGCTCCCGCTGGTATGGAGACCGGCTCTGGTTCTCCGCCATGCCAGCGGGACAGGTCATGACTGTGGGCCTCGCGGGCCGCTCCGGAGGTTCCGCAATGTCCCTCCGGGCTTGGGTGGCTCCCCGGCGGACGCCTGCTGCTGGTTGCGATGCTGGACCGCAAGGTCCTCCGCTTCGACCCCGGGGGGCGAGCACGCGGAGTTGAGCGCTCGCACGCCCTGCGTAGACAGCGACATGGTGGTCGGCCGGGAGGGGGAGGAGCCATGTCGGCTGTTTCGGCTTCGACCACTTCGCCCGCTCGGCCCCGGCCAGCATGCCGATGGCTGAGCCGGACGGCACTGTCCGGACCGCCGCTCCGAACCTCAGGCTTGCCGACGACTCCCTGATTCCCGGTTAAAAATTCCGGCACCAGACAGAATGTTTTGTATTACAATGATTTAGACAGTCCTCGGGGTGTTCGCGGATTGCACCTCGGGGGTGCATCTCGATTTTTCTTGAGGCCCCTTGGGCCCTGTCCCCCGCCAGCGCTTCCACCCTGGCGTACGATGTCTGCGACGACGACGGGACGGGCTTGGCCGGGCTCGGCATGGTGGCCCGGTTCCTGGGGCTGCCCGAGAAACTGGCTGCAGCGGTCCGCCTCCAGCGCCGCCGGCGCGGTGGCAGCGCTGGGCAGATGCCGCTGGCGCTGCTCTACGCGGCCTGCGCCGGCGGGGGGCACCTCCACGCGGTCGCCGCCCCGGGGGCCGATGACGCCGCGCACCAAGCGTGCGGGCTGCGGGCCGTGCCCGCCAGCCGGCGGCTCGACGCAGACCTGCAGCGGATGCACGAGGCAGCCCTGGAGGGGTTGCGGGAGTGCGCGCGGCTGGTCAGCCGGCGCCTGGTGCCGCTGGGGGCGCAGGCGTGCGGGCAGCGGTGGGGCTCCGTGCCGGTGTTCGTGGACGGCACGGGGATCGAGGTGGAGGGCCAGCTGTTCGGGAACGCCGAGCGCGGCTACCACGGCGAGAGGCAGTCCTAGCTGCCCTCGGTGTGCGCGGGGGCGGCGTGGGGCAGCGCCCGGCTGCAGGCGGGCGGCACGGACGTGAAGGAGGATGGGCAGGAGCAATTGGGCCAGGATGCGGCGCCTTGGCTGACAGGGCGGCAGCTGGTGGGGCTGCGGGTCGACAGCGCGGACTCCTGCCAGGATCTGGTGAGCTCCTACCGGCGGAAGGGTTGGGATGATTCCGGGAGCGTGACCGATCCGCGCCAGAAGGCCCCGATTCTGCGCCTAGGGGCCGCGAGGGGGTTGCGGGAGGACGAGGGGGAGCCCCTGGACGCGGCGGGCCAGGAGCGGGCGCTAGCGGTGGCGTACCGGCCGGCCCGGGGGCCGGAGGAGCCGGTGGGCGGGGTGCTCCGGCACCGGGGGCGGGGAGCAGCGGCCGCCCAGAGCCGGGCGCCTGCGGGGGCCCAAGTCGCTCGGCGACGGGCTGAGGGGCCCGCGCCGGGTGCGCATCGCTCTCCGCTCAAGCCCTACGAGCCTGTTGAAAAAGTCCTCAGCGACCGTGAAGCGGCCCTGAAATGACCGTAAAACGACTCCTGCAGGCCCTGAACAGTCGCAAAACGGTGCTTCGGATGCGATTTCGCGAGGGGGATCGTACCCCAGCGACTTTAGCAACAGGCTCCTACGGCCCCGCAACCCCCCTCGCGGGGGATTCTCCGGGAATCTGGAATCGCGGGGGCCGATCGAGTTGGGTTCCAGTGGGTGAGACACTAAGCCTAAGAGTCCTCAGAGCTAGGACGGCTTGGATGGTGCCCCCACCGACCTCGGTCCCCTACAACGACTGGCGGCAGGTGGAGGCGGAGCCGCTGGAGACCTTCGCCCCCACCTTGCCGGTCAGCGTAGTCATCCCCGCCTACCGGACGCCGGCCGCGACGCTGGCGGCGCTCGAGGGCCAGACCTACCCGCGGGACCTGTTCGAGGTGCTGCTCGTCGACGACGGGTCGCAGCCGCCGCTGGAGCGGCCCCGGTCGGCCGCGTTGGACGTGCGGGTGGTGCGGCAGGAGCGCCGCGGGTTCGGACTCGCCCGGGCGCGCAACACCGGGGCCGGGGTCGCCGCGGGCGACATCCTGATTTTCCTCGACAGCGACATGCTGGTGGAGGCGGACTGGCTGGCGGCGCACGCCCGCTGGCACCACGCCGTCTGCGACGCCCTGACGTTGGGGAGCAGGGTCCATGTGGCGGTGGACGACCTCGACGCCGAGACGATCCGGGGCCGGTCGGGGGCGTTGCGGGAGCTGTTGGCGGACCGGGCTGCCGGCCCTCGCGAGGTGGAGGGTCTGCTGCTCAGAACCCGCGGTCTGACGACGCGGGCCGACGATGTGTTCAACGCGCTTACGGGCGGCAACTTCGGAGTCGGCAGGAGCTTCTACCGGTTGGTGGGCGGGATGGATGAATCGTTCACACGCTGGGGAGCGGAGGACACCGAGTTCAGTTACCGGGCGTACGCCCGCGGCGGGCTGCTGGTGCCGGTCCGGGAGGCCTCGGCCTGGCACCAGGGGCGTTGGGAGGAGGACCGAGCCGCCAAGGAGCGGGCGAGGCGGATCCAGCAGGGGAAGGCGGCCCACCTGATCGCCTCTCGCGGGTTCCGCGGCGCCCAGCCCGGCCGCATCTATGCGGTGCCCCAGTACGTGGTGACCCTCGAGGCCGGCCACGTCCCGGCCGAGCAGGTCATCGGGGCCGCCGCGGCGATCCTGGCCGACCGCGAGCATGACGTGCTGGTGCGCATCGACCTGCGGGCGGGGGACGGCGACGCACGGCGGGCCCGGCTCCTTGACGTGTTCGGTCCCGACCCGCGCGTGCGCTTCGCTGCCGCCGGCGACGCTCTCGACGAGTTCCCCGCGGCGGCGTTCCACATCGCGCTGCCGGCCTCGGCGGCGTTCGCGCCGAACCTGGTGCATCGCCTGCGCACCCGGCTGCGCAGCGCCGTCACCGCCACCGCGGTCCTCCCCGACGGAACCCGGGTGTCGATCACCCGGGCGTGGGCGCTCCACCGGGCGCGCCGCACGGGGGGCGACCCGGCCGCCTACGGCGAGGCGCGGACGCTCTCGCCCGCTGCGCTGAAGCTGAAGGCCGGCGCCGCGGCGGGGGTTCCCGGCACGGGCTCGGGGGGCCTTCCCACCCCCTGGGAGCGCCTGCGCCACCGGGCGCGGAACCTCCACCTCCGTCTAGCTTCCTGGTTAATTTCCAGAAATGGCGGTGGGGGGGGGGGGGGGGGGGGTATGGCTTGAGCGGAGAGCCCTGCGCACCCGGCGCGGGCCCCTCAGCCCGTCGCCGAGCGACCTAGGCCTCCGCGCCCTGCGCCCGCCCCGCAGCCGCTGCGCCCCCGGCTCCGGCCGCGCCGCCTCAGCCCTAGCCCGACTCCCTCCGGCTCGCCGAGGGCAGCAGCCAGTCCCACCACAGATTGCTCCTGCTGCACAGCAGCCGCCCCACGCTGCCCACGCAGTACCGGATCAGCGGCCGCAGCCCATGCTGCCGCGCCGCGGACGGCAGCGCCTGGTACTGCAGCAGCCGCAGCAGCAGCTGCGCAATCTGCCCGCCCAAGTAGAACCCCTGCTGCGCCGCGTGCGAGCGGCACGGCGGAGGCTGCAAACCCAAGTCCGTCAACGGTCCCTGGAACGCATTCTCCTGCCCCTGCTGGCCGCGATGCCGTCGCACCAGCTCCGCCACCGGCAGCCGATCGTGGCCCACCAGCATCACCGTGCATACCGGCTCCAGCAGCCGCTGCTCCCCGTCCCCGTCGCGCCGGATCACCCCGTACACCTGCTTCTCCGGCTCCCGGGCCGGCCGGTACGCCCCCGCGAGCGCCCGGTCCTGGCCCGCCGCGTCCAGAGGCTCCCCCTCGTCCTCCCGCAACCCCCCGCGGCCGCCAGGCGCAGAATCGGGGCCTTCCGGCGCGGATCGGTCACGCTCCCGGAAGCATCCCCGCCCCGCCGCCGGCAGTAGCTCACCAGCGCCCCGCAGGAATACGCGCTGGCGGCCCGCAGCCCCACCGGCTGCCGCCCTGTCAGCCAGGGCATCCTGGTCCAATTGCTCCTGCCAATCCCCCTTCACGTCCGTTGCCGCCCGCATTCAGCCGGGCGCTGACCCACGCCACCTCCACGCACACCGAGTGCAGCCAGGACTGCTTCTCGCCGTGGTAGCCGCGCCCGGCGTTCTCGCACAGCTGGCCCTCCACCTCGAGCCCCGGGCCGTCCCCGCACACCGGCACGGAGCCCCACCGCTGCCCGCACGCCTGCGCCCCCAGCGGCACCAGCCGCCGGCTGACCAGCCGCGCGCACTCCCGCAACCCCTCCAGCGCCGCCTCGTGCATCCGCTGCAGGTCTGCGCCGAGCCGCCGGCGCAGGCCGCGTAGAGCAGCGCCAGCAGCATCCGCACATCGCTGCCACCGCGCCGGCGGCGCTGGAGGCGGACCGAGGCGGCCAGTTTCTCGGGCAGTCCGAGGAACCGGGCCAGCCGCGCCACCACGCCGAGCCCGGCCAGGCCCGTCAAGCCGTCGTCGCAGACGCCGCAAGCCAGGGTGGGAGCGCTGGCGGAGGACAGGGGACCTCCAAAAAATCAAGATGCACCCCCGAGGTGAAATACGCGAACACCGCGAGGACCGTTTAAGTCATTGTAACACAAAACGTTCTGGCTGGTGCCGGAATCCTTAACCGGGAATCAGGGACGACTCCGCAAGCACGGATGACGGGCGCACCCTGATAGTGGCCGAGACCTTTGCCCGACGGCTGACTGCATTCGATGTCGCGAGCGACGGCTCGCGCAGCCGAAGCCGCGAATGGGCCCAGCACCCTAGCGAAGGCTCTCGCTCCGCGTAGCGCTCGGATTGAGACGGCGAGAGTCGACATGTCCGGTACCGGGCTGCCGTGACGGCAGACGGGGCACGCCACTTCGCCCCCCACCCCCCCCCCCCCCCCCCCCCCGAGCCGTCACGGAGCCTCTCGGCAAGGGGGGCTGGTTGAGCCTATCCAAGCCCTCGCCAGGCAGGCTACCCTATGCATGAGACGCGCACCGTCCGACGCATCCGTGAAGATCTCGTCTATCCGCACTCGCCTTGCCTGCCCTGCCCGCCTTGCCGATCCGGCGCTGGAACCGACCGCCGCTATGGCCAACTTTGTCACGGTCGAAGTCCGCACCGACGAGCACCTGGAGGGCATCGGCTACGCTGGCTTCGTCCGCCCAGCAATGCTGCAGCCGTTGCGCTTGACCTTGGACGGTCTGGGAGAGCTCGCCCTGGGCGAGGATCCGTTCGCTGTCGAATCCGTCAGCGCCAAGCTGCTTGAGGCGGGCGGCTTAGGCGCACCGGCTGGATTGGTCACGCGCGCAGCCGCAGCGCTTGATGTGGCTCTGTGGGATATCAAGGGCAAAGCCGCCGGGCTGCCCCTGTACCGTTTGCTCGGGGGCGGCTCGCAACGCGTGCCCGCCTACGCCAGCGGCTATCTCTGGAGGGACTACGACGCCGATAGGCTCGCCGCCAAGGGTGCCGAGTTGGTGGACCAGGGCTTTCGGGCCATGAAATTCCGGATGGGAGGCGAGGCAACCGATGACGCCGACATCCACCGTTTGCACGCCATCTGCGAGGCGGTGGGGGGTGCCGCCGACCTAATGGTCGATATCAATCAGGGATGGAGCTTGGAGCGGGCCCTCCGGCTGGGCCGAGAAATCGAAGCCAGCGGGCTGTATTGGCTGGAGGACCCCATCCACCATCAGGACTACGCGGGCCTGGCGCAATTGGTGCGCAAGCTCGATCTGCCGATCGCAACGGGCGAATACCACTACGGCCTCCTCCCGCTCCAGCAACTGCTGAAGCACCGCGCCGCGGACATCCTAATGGTGGACCTCCTGCGTGTTGGCGGCATCACGCACTGGATGAAGGCTGCGCACTTGGCTGAGGCCTTCAACAGCCCCATCGTCAGCCATCTGGCTCCGGAGATCCTCGCCCACTGCGTCGCGGCGGCCCCGAATGGGCTCATCGTAGAGCACATGCCCTGGGCGTTGCCGCTCTTCCAGGAATCCTTCGAGATAGAGGAGGGCGACATTGTCCTCCCAGACAAGCCCGGACTGGGGCTGGAGTTCGATGCGGCTGCCGTGGCCCGCTTCGACCCCGACACCTAGCAGCCTGGAAGACATAAACCTCTTGACGCTGACAGGTTTGGGCGACCGACCGCTCGCTTGCGAGGGGATTGGAGTGATCTGCGCCGCCGCTGGGCCCCACCCAGCCCGCTTACGGCCTTCATCCCCTTGTCCGCGGGGCGCGGGCGCGGCTGACGCTGGAGTGGGAACCTCCCCTCCGTAAAGGAACCGCAGCCGCGGAGCGGCGCTAGCGGCCGTGCGATCGCTGGCGCCTGCCGGCCAGAGCGGCCAGGCTCCCCTCCGCCGAGCCCTTTCCCAAGCCGCGCAACGAGAACCGCCAGGGGTGCAGCTCCCATTCGACGATCGTTCCGCCGTCCGGTGCTTCACGCCCCCCCCGTCCTAGCTGCCGGTGATCGGGCTACGATGGAGTTAGCTTCATGAGACTCTGCACGTTTGAACATGCAGGAGCGTGCGAGGTCGGCATTCTGGGCGGTGGTCGCATCCTCCCTGTCAGCCAGGTCAACGCCCGACGCGGCGCGGACTTCCCGGTTGAGATGCTGGCCCTGATCGAACAAGGCCGGGATCACGCGTTGGCGCTCGCAGCCCTTGCGCGCGGGCTCGAGGCCGAGATACCGCTCTCCGAAGCGCGGCTGCGGCTTCCCTACCCCCGCCCCGGGAAGGTCTGGTGCATCGGACTGAACTACCAGTCGCACGCCGAGGACTTGAGCGAAGTCCAACCCGAGGAGCCCGGCAGCTTCATGAAACCGTCCTCGTCGTTCTTCGAGCCCGGCGGGTCCATCGAGCTGCCCCCGGAAGAGCTCAGCCGCGAGGTGGACGCGGAAGGGGAGCTCGGCTTGGTCTTCGGCAAGCGTTGCCGAGATGTTCCCCTCGAGCAAGTCCCCGAGGTGCTCTTCGGCTACACCACGACGCTGGACATGACGGCGCTCGACGTGCTGGCCCGCAACACCCGCTACCTGCAGCGTTCCAAGAGCTTCGACACGTTTTTCTCGTTCGGCCCGGTGATTGCCACGGTAGACGAGGTCGAGGATGTCGACGCGCTGGAGGTCCTCACCGTCCACAACTCGCAGGTGTTCTCGCGGGATTTTGTGCGCAACATGAAGCACCGCCCGTTCCGGCTCGCAGCCTTCCACTCGCAAGTGATGACGTTCGAGCCCGGCGACATCCTGTCCACCGGTTGCCCCAAGGGGGCCCGGATCCAGCCTGGCGACACTGTCGAGGCGCGCGTCGACGGCGTTGGGCGGCTCCCGGCCACCGTGAAGCGGCGCGGAGCACGGGGGTCTGCGGCGCCCTAGTCGGCGAGCGGCCGGACGCTGACCTCCCGGAAATACACGGTCGACTTCTCGTCGTGGTTTTGTAGGCCGATGAAGCCCGAGTCGGGTCGCGGACCTCTCTGCGGCTCGTACCACCGCTTGCGCTCGGGCACATCCTGACCGCCGTGGAACTCGTTCACCAATTTGCCGTTGACCTCGATCCGGGTCGTCTGACGGTCCAGAGCGATCTCCATCGTGTTCCAGCCGTCGTCGCTCGGCGGAAACTCCTCCGATGGGGCCAACGAATAGATCGAGCCAGTCCTGTGAAACTCGTCCGCGGTATCCTGGATCTGCACTTCGTAGCCCTTGTGGACGGCGAACCAGGGATCGTGCGGCTCCTCCGGCACGCGGATGAATACGCCGGCGTTGGAGTCCGGCGATTCTGGCCGGTAGACGATCCGGAGCACAGCGTTGCCGATCTTGCGCCCTTGCCACACGAGCAGCCCCATGCCGCCCGACGTCTTCAGAACTCCGTCCTCCACCAGGAACCCACCTGGGCCGACATGGCGCCAGCCGGTCAGGTCGACGCCATTGAAGAGCTGCTCCGCAGGAGGCGTGGCGGGCCCGCAGGCTAGGCACCCCACGGCGAACGAGATGAAGGCCATCCGATTCATCGCGCCTATCAGCATACCCCGGGCCGACGCCAAAGGGCCCGAGCTGACCGTGCGCACCATCTCGCGAGGTTAGTGTGAGCCCCCCAGCCGCGATCACGCGCTTGAGCGTCACCGAACTCAGCGACTTGGTTCTCCAACGCGAACTCCTGCCGACCGAGATCCTCGAGGCTCACCTCCGCCGCATCGACGAGGTCAACCCGGGCATCAACGCTATCACGGACCTGCAAGTCGACCGGGCCCGCGAGCAGGCCCGCCGCGCCGACGAAGAATCCCGCCAGGCGTACGCCATACGCAGCCTCCACGGAATTCCGGTAACTGTCAAAAGCTCCATTGCGGCCCGGGGCTGCCGCCACGAATGCGGCACGCCCTTGCGCCGGGGGGCAATCGCGAAGCAGGACGCATTCGTCGTCAAGCGCCTCAAGGAGGCCGGGGCCATCGTGCTCGGCACGACCAACGTGCCGGAGTTCCTGATGGCCTACGAAACCGACAACGCGCTCTACGGGCGCACCAACTCACCGTTCGATCCCGAATTCACGCCGGGCGGTTCTAGCGGAGGCTGCGCCGCGGCGGTCGCGGCCGGCTGCTCGGCAGCCAGCTTCGGCAGCGACGCCGGAGGCTCGGTGCGCGTTCCCGCGCACTTCTGCGGCCTGTACGGACTGAAGCCGACCCCTGGAGTGATCCCTCGCACCGGGCACTGGCCGGCAATCGCCGGGCCGTCCACGACTCTGGCGTCCGTCGGTCCGCTGGCCCGGACAGCGGACGACCTGGACTTTTTCCTGCACCTCACCAACGAGTTCGACCCGGCGGACATCTCGTGCTCGTGGCGCGAGCCGCCGTCCCCTGTCCCGAAGGAAGTCCTGCAAACCATACGGGTCGGTTGGTTCGACCATGCCTGGGACACTCCGGTCACCCCAGCAACCCGGGCGGCGGTGCGGACGGCGGCGGAGGCGCTGGCCTCCCGCGGCTTCCCGGTGGAGCGGATTGAGCTCCGCGGGCTGGAGCAGGCCCCCAAGATCTGGCGGCTGCTGTTCGGCACCTGCCTCAAGTCGCTCATCGAAGGGGCCGTCCCCTCCGGCTACCGGTTGCATCCCTTGGCGTATGACGCGATGGCCTCCGACGCCCAAGAGGCCGAGACCACCTACCAGGACTTGCTCTGGGCGTGGGTTGCCCAGGATCAGCTGCGCGCCGAGTTGCTCAAGCAGATGCAGCGCCACCCTTTTCTGCTCGGGCCGGTCGCTGCGCTGCCGGCTTTCCGGCATGGCGAGCGGACTTGGTCCATCGAAGGCCAGGAAGTAGGCTACCTCGACGCGTTCGTCTACAGCCAAGTCTTCAATGTCCTGGGCGTCCCCGCCGCCTCTGTGCCCGTCGGCGAATCACCGGAAGGCCTACCCATCGGGGTTCAACTGGTTGGTCGGCCGCACGAAGACCTGCTCCTGGCCGCCGCTGTGCGCGAGCTTGAAGCCGGCCTGCGCGGCGAGTGAGCGGAACCGTCCCCGCTACGCACGGCTGAGGTAGGTGCCGTCGGCGGTGTTGACCCGGATCGATTCGCCTTCCCGGATGAACGGCGGCACTTGCACGACCAGGCCCGTTTCCGTCTTGGCCGGCTTGTTGACATTCGTCACCGTCGCGCCCTTGATGGCCGGCTCGGTCTCGACCACCGTCAGCGTGACCGCCGCCGGCAGGTCCAGATTGAACGGCACGCCGTCGAGGAACTGCACCTTCACCACGGTGTCCGGGAGCATGTAGTTGACCTGCTCCCCGAGCTGGTCCTTGGATAGCTCGATCTGCTCGTAGGTCTCGGTGTTCATCAGGTGGAACGAACCGCCGTCGGCGTACAGGTACTGCATCTCCTGCGACTCGAGCATCACCTTCGGCAGGAACTCCTCGGAGGAGAACTTTTCTTCGACCATGGCCCCGGAACGGTGGTTGCGCATCTTGGCCTGCACGAAGCCGCGCTTGTTCCCCGGCGTGCGGTGCTCGGTCTTGTGAATGGTGCAGATGTCGCCGTTGCACCGCACCACCATGCCCGGACGGAGTTGGGTTGCCTGGACGTTCAATGCGGAATCTCCTCCCCCGCGGGTGCAGCCGCAGCTGGCGGGACGCTCCAGTCAGTGTATCCTGCGCGGCCTGGCCGCTGCGGGCCGCCGCTCACTCCACCGAAAGGGAGTACGGCATCAAATGCAGGGCACCTCCGCGACTCCACACGGCCGAGCCTGCAGCTTCCGTCCACACGCGCCGCAGACCCTCTAGCGCCGGGGCCCGGAACAACCGTCCCGCAGCGGCCTGCCCGCCTTGGGACCACAGGACTTCCAGCAAGCCGCGGCTCGGCGGATAGCTCACCACCCGGACCGCCTCGTCTGCATCGATCTCGGCCGCCTCGCGAAGCAGCGCAATGGCCCGCTGGTACCCCCCCAGGGCGTCCACCAAGTTGTTCTCGTGGGCCTGCGAGCCCAGCCACACCCGCCCCTGGGCGAGTTCGCGCAGCACCGGCATCTCCATGTCCCGCCCCTCCGAGACACGGCGCAGGAACGTATCATAGATCGCGTCGATGTACTCCCGAAAACGCTCTCTCTCCTCATCGGTTAGCCTCTTGTAGTCGGAGTCGATCTCCGCGAAACGGCCCCGCGACAGGGTCTCCTTGGTGATGCCGAGCTTGTCGTAGAGACCGCGCAGATTCAGGTGGAGGAAGAAGACCCCGATCGAGCCCGTGTACGTGCCAGGGTACGCCACGATGGGCACATCCGGCGCCGAAGCGATGTAGTAGCCGCCCGAGGCGGCCACATCGGACATCGACACCACCACAGGCTTTGCCTCGGCCAGCCGCCGCACGGCCCGCAGCATCTGCTCGGAGGCGACCGCCTCGCCGCCGGGCGAGTCGATGCGCAGGATAACTCCGGCGATCCCATCGTCCTCGCGCAGGTCGTCAAGCTGCCCGATGAAGGTCCGGGAGCCTAGGACCTCCTGGCGGCCAGAGAAAGGATCCGTCCAGCTCGTGCCGCTGGCAATCGCGCCCACTGCGTGCATGACCGCGATTCTCGCCCCTCCGCGCCTGTCCCGCAGGGCCCGCCTGGAATACTCCAGCGGGCCGATCCTCCGCAGCGTTTCCTCCCCCATCGCTTCGTCCAGTTCCTTCTTGGAGACCAGGTCCTCCAGTTCCTTGAAGAACAGGTCCTCGTGGAGGACTCCGTCGATCAATCCGTGGCGCTCCGCCTCGTCCGCTAGGAAGGGCCCTTCGTCAATCACGCCCCGCCAGTGCTCCGCGTCCTGGCCGCGGGCTTCCGCGATCCCCTCCAGCAGCTGTCCGTAGAACTCGTCGAGAATCTCGTTCAAAACCTCCCTGAGCTCGTCCGACATCTCTTCGCGAGAAAACGGCTCGCCAGCCCCCTTGTACTTGCCCGCCCTGACCACCTCGGCTCCCACGCCGAGCTTGTCGAGCGTGCCTTTGTAGAACGTGAGTTCCACCCGGAGGCCCTTGAGGTCGAGGAAGCTCTCCGGCAGGAGGATCACGCGGTCGGCCAGCGAGGCGACATAGTAATCGCTGCGGCCGACCCCTTCCAGAAAGGCCCACACGGGTTTGCGGCTCTCCTGGAATTCCTGGATGGCCCACCGGAGTTCCTGGGCCTTGGCCCAGCCGAGGCCCGCGCCCCGACAGCGCAGCACCAAGGCCAGAATGTCCTCATCCTCGGCAGCCGCACGGATCGCCTCAGTGACGCCATAGAGCGTCGGCATGCCGGGGCCCCCGCCCCACCCGAGAAATTCCGGCATCGGAGCGTCGACATGCTCCGGGATGTCGCCTTGCAGAGTCAGCACCAGCGCCGAGTCCTCCTGGACCGCGGGCTCGCCCCTGCCCAGCGTCCAGGCGAGCACCGCGAGAACAGGCAGCAGGAACGCCACCGCGAGACCGCTGAGAAGCCCGAACAGGAAATTGCGCATCGCTCGTCTCGGAGGACTCATTATATCCACGGACCCCCGAGGCCCATCCCCGGCAGGCCGCCCGCCCCCGAGCGGCCTGTCCAGGCGGGCCGGGAATGGGCCTCCGACTCCAGCTACCACTCGGCGTAGGGGGTGCCGCTGAGGGAGGTCTCCTCCGATCCGCTACGGACATCGAACAAGCCCGATTCCCCGGTCGGGCCGATTTCGATCACTTGCTCCCAGGTCTCGCGCGAGTTGGTGATCGGGTCGATAGGCACTTCCCGCAGATAGCCCTCCTCGACCAAATCTTCTAGAGACTGGGGCGGCGTCTCCTTGTCGTAGGTGTACTGGTCGATCACCGACCGCATCGTCAGCAGGTTTGAGCGCAGCACGCTCTCGCGCGCCCGCACCAGGGAGGAAGCGTAGAACGGCACGGCGATGGACACAATCGTCACGATGATGGTCATCACCACCATCATTTCCAGCAGAGTGAAACCCTGCTGCCCAAGCCGCCCGGACGCTACCATTCGTCGTACCTCGAGCCGTCGAGCGCGATCCCCGTGCTCAGCGAATAGACGTCGAAGACGTTGCGCCCGCTCCAACTGCGCGACTCCGGAGCGTCGCTCACCGACAAGAGACCCCACTCCCGCCTCCCGGTAATGGGGTCCACCGGGATTGACCGCAGGAAGCGGATCGTCTCAGGCCCGCCGGTAGCCCGCTGGTCCCGCTCGCTATCCCTAGCGAACACTCCCCCGGACCTTCGCTGGCTAGTGCCTCCGAAAGGGTCTTCCGCTGCCCCCCCCCGGCCCAGCCCTCCCACCGATCCCGGGTTGGTGCCGATGCCTACGGATGGCCTTAGGCCTAGGCCACCGCCGGCTGGCCCCTGGGCCTGGGCCCGGACCTCAATGCCATCCACGAGAGCTTGCAGGGATTCGGGATAGCCGTGGTTCTCCGGCTCCAGAGCGCCCAGTTCCCCAGCATCGGCCAGGTCCTTGTGCCGGTCAATGGCTTGGCGAATCTCGGTGAGCGCTTGTCGCAGGCGGCGCTCCTGCTCGCGCCGCACCTTAACCTGGGCCACCGGCAGGGCCATCAGCGACAGGATGAGCAGCAGGCTGAACGCTACGATCAGCTCGATCAGGGTCAGGCCGGAACGCGCTGAGCGTCCCGTACGGCGCTCTCCGCTCGCTCCTTGCCTCGGGCTCATCGTGGATTCCTACTGCACCGTGATCTCGACTTCCAACGGCTCCACCGGCACGGCTTCGTTGGCCGCATCGCGGGGGCCGGTTGGCGCTATCCGCACCTGCGCCGCCCCCGGAGCGAGACCTTCGAAGGTCAGCATGACCAGCGCTCCAGACCCATCCGCCCCGCCCGCGCCCGGGAACCGCGAAATATTGACCGCGGCGAGGCCGTTGGCGTGGCGAATGCTGCGGGAGAAGATAATGTCGCTAGCGTCCTCCCCCTCGAGGAACGGCCCCTTGGCGATCCGCACCAGCCTCAGCTTCTCGCGGTCGTATTGGATGCGCAACGGCAGGCTGACCAACTGGATCGCATCCTGGACCGTAACCGCGAAGGTTTCCTCGGCCCCCACGCCGACGGCACCTCCCTCCGGATCCAGGAACAGGCTGGGACCGGCCGCCGGACGCTCGGCGGCTTGATCGGGGCCGGCCGGCGGCCCCTCCGGCTCCGAGGTCGAAGCGGGCGTGGGCTCGTCGGGGTCGGGCGGAGAAGCAGGCACCGGCGGCGGCGCGCCCGGCGGCGGCTCAGGTGCTGCCGCAGGCTCGTCCTGGGCGGGCAGCGGAGGCAGGGCAGGCTTCCCGTTCCCGGGCTGTTCGTAACGCAGCCTCACGCTCGTTTCCGTGCCTGTGGCGATCGTGCGCAGACTGGCGGCCTCGATGCCCGGCATCCGGACGATATGCGGCACGAGGACCAGCAGCAACTCGCTGTTGGAACGCTTCACCTCCTCATCGTGGAAGAGACGGCCCAGGATCGGAATGTCGCTGAGGAACGGGACTCCAGCCCGGGTGACGAAGACCTCCGTCTGGTTCAGGCCCCCGATGATGCTCGCCTCGCCTTCGCGCACGCGGACGTCGTGCTGGATGGTGCGCTGCCCGATCACGGGCTGGGTGATGCCCCCGATGTCCACAAACTCGCTGACGTTGGAAATCTCGATCTCGACATGCATCGAAACGTCCCGATTGGGATGGACCTTCGGGGTCAGGGTCACGTTGACGCCGACGTCCGTATAGGTGAACTGGGTATTCACCAGGGGACTGATCCCGACGCCGCCGACCCCCGGCTGGAAGCTGCCGGTCGCAATCGGGATCTTGTCCCCGATGCGCAGGATGGCCTGCTGGTTGTCCGCCGCACGGACGCGGGGCGACTGCAGCAGGTCGGTGTCGGACCCCTTGAAGACAGCCGTTACGAGGTAGTTGGGCAGGGACAGGGACCAACTGCCCGAGCCTACGCTACCGAGCCGGTTGAGAGGCACAGCCGCCCCTTCTCCTGAGCCGGGGCCCGTGAAATTGAACTGGCCCTGGAGGCCCTTGCTGCCTCCGGACACGGGCGTCAGCCCGAGCGTGCGCTCGTTCGACCGGCTGGTCTCCATGACCAGGACATCCACGATCACTTCCGGCCTCGGCTTGTCCATGTCGTGGACGATCTTCTCCGCGATGGCAATGTCCGCGATGGAGCCGCGCATGACGATCGCGTTCATCGCATTCACCGGGAAGATGCGCCGGATTGCGGTCAGCCCGCGGATCGCAGTGGTCACTTCGGTGAGGTCCTGGGGGGTGGCGAGGTTGGTCAGGTACACCGTCTTGACTACCCAGTCTTCGTACTCGCGCCGTTTGTTGGGATTGTCGTCGGTGACCATCACGGTATTGTGCGTGACGGGCTTCCAGTAGGCCTTCGTCAGCAGGCTGACGTAATCCAGCGCCTCGGCCAGCGTGGCGTTCTGGATCTCGATTTCCACGCGCCGATCCGAGAAGTCCGGGTCGAACAGCATGTTGATGCCGGCGAGTTTGCCAATCGTCTCAAAGACCACCCGGGCCTGCTCGTTGAGCATGAGGTTGATGGGCTCGTTCGAGAGCGGCGCGAGGGTCGGCGGCTCCACTAAGCTCCCCAGCCGCTCGGCGCGGTCGAAGCGCTCGGCTTCGAGGGGGCTCGGCTGCAGCCCCGGACCCCGGGCCCCCGGCCCGCTGGCGCTCTGCTCCGCGATGGCCAGGGTCCGGCTCAATTCCTGTGCCGCCACGCTCGAGGCGGGATCGATCTCCACAGCGCGCTGGAATTCCGCCAGAGCTTCCTGCAGGAGGCCTTGCGCCCGGAGTTGCAGGCCCGCGTCGACATGCGCCTGGCCGGCGACAAATCGCAGCCGACGCTCCGCCAAGTCATAGCGCACATCGCCGGGCTTCTCGCGGCCCGCAAGCGTATAGAGCTCCAGCGCCTTGTCGTACTCTCCGGCCAATTCGGCCGCTCGGCCCTGCTGGTAGAGCTTGCGCGCCTGGCGCGCACCGCCCAAGGCGGGAGGGGCGCACAGCAGGACCGCGAGCAGGGCTGCGACCAGGGGGCGCACGCGGTGGCCCCGGGCTGGCATCCTGTAAGAGAGAGTCCTGGTACGCATGGACGAGGCAGCCTATACGGTTGACGCCCAACCCTGCCGGATCGTGGAATCGCCGTAGCCATGCAGCGCCCAGAGCAGAAGGTCTTGGCCGACAATCGCCGCGCCCGGCGGCAGTACAGCCTCCTCGAGCGGTTCGAGGCGGGCTTGGCGCTCACCGGCACCGAGGTGAAATCGTGCCGCGACGGCAAGATCCAGCTCTCGGACGCCTATGCGGCAATGCGAGACGGGGAGCTATGGCTGCATAACGCTCACATCAGCGCCTACAGCCATGCCCGCCTAGACGACCTAGAGCCGAAGCGGGCCCGCAAGCTGCTGATGCATCGGCACCAGATCGACCGCCTAGCAGGCAAGGTCCGCCACAAGGGGCTGACGCTCATCCCAACCCGCGTCTACACCGCCAACGGCCGCATCAAGTGCGAGATCGCGCTGGCCCAAGGCAAGCAGCTCCGCGACAAGCGGGAGGCCAAGAGGAAGGCAGTCGAAGAAGCCGAGGCCCGGGACGCCGTCGCCCGCCGCCGCACGGCTCAGCGCCGCTGAACGCCGTCCGCGGCCAACTGGCCTCAAGCGGGGAAGCGTTCGGCGAATACGTAGAAGCGGAAGCAGGGCATCTGGGACCCGACCCCCCATCTAGCAACCTTGTATTCCGCCTTCAGGAACCGCACATCCGGGGTGGCGTCCAAGTCGCACAGGACCTGCCACAACCCGGCATAGAACTTCTGCGGAAACACCCGCAGCGGCTCCGGCCACCACTCCTCGCCGTCGGGCGAACCGAGAATTGCGACGTCCAGGCTCTGCTGCTCGACGATTTCGGTGATGCCCAGGGACAGCAGCAGCCTGCCGCTGCCGCTGCCAATCTCGAGCGGGTCGCCGGATCCGCTGGTTGTAACGGTCGATTCAGAAAAAACGAAACCAGGAAGCATACGCGGTGCGCCTGCCGGAACAGCCATTCTAGCAGTCCCCAACGGCAGCACCTTGCGTTGCGGCCGGCCCTTGATCCCCGGCTAGGCGGCGTGCTAGGAGACGTTGGAACAATTTGCCGTAGCATGACTGAGGCCCCGGCTTTTTGGTTTCACTCCGGGAGTGGAATGCTGCCCCACCCAATCGACCAACCCGACTCCCGTGCGCCTGCTGCATGCCCCGCCTGCACGGATTCTCGTCTCGGGTCACGACCTCGGACCCCGAGCCCGACCTTTGGACTTGTCAGGCCTGCCATCCAGTGCCCGCTCTGCTCACCTGCTACGATCTGGATGGGACTGGTAGCCCATCGGGCTCCTTCCCCGCCTCCCAGCTGCTCTGCCGCCTACCAATCTCCGAGGCTCACCCGGCAATCCTGATTGCCGTTGGACTACGGCATGGAACTTCGGGCCCCAACCTCGTCAAGCGGAGACGCCGCCGTGCTTCGGCGTCTCATGTTCGTCATCTTGATGCTGGGAATCGCCGGTACCGGAGCTGAACTTGTCCTTCTCGGGCACTGGGAAGGCTTCTGGCAGTGGGCTCCCCTCGCGCTGTTCCTGACCGCGCTGCCAAGCGCTGGCTGGCTCTTCGCCGCGCCGAGCGCGGCGAGTGCTCGCGCCTTTCAAGGCTTGATGGTCGTGTTCGTCGCATCGGGTCTCGTCGGTCAGTGGCTTCATTTCAAGGGGAACGTTGAGTTCGAGCTCGAAATGTATCCGTCCCGAAGCGGACTCGAGCTTGCGTGGGAGGCATTGGGCGGTGCCACCCCGTCGCTGGCACCGGGCACGATGTCGATTCTCGGGCTGCTCGGGTTAGCGGCCTGTTTTCGCCATCCCGCCTTGAAGGCAACCGGTACGGTCAAGAGATACCAGGAGGGATCATGAACGCACGCCACAGACAAGCGGCATTCACTTATTTGGCGGTTCTGTTGACGAGCTTCGTGCTGCTCTGCGGCTGTGACGGGGGAGACACGGGGGAAACCGCCACACTCCAGGACTCTTCCGCAGTGGCCGCCGGTGGCGAGACGGTTCTCAACCCGAACCTCGCGGGCGCCGACGAGCTCAGCGCACTGCCCGGAATGAACCCGGAGCTCGTGCAAGCGATCCTGAGGCAACGCCCGTTCCTCGGAATGGAAGCGCTGCACGCGGTTGTCATGGAGCATCGAGGGCCGGAGGAGGCTTCCGAGCTCTACGCACGGATGTTCATTCCGATCAACCTCAACTCGTCCAGCAACGAAGAGATGCTCTTGGTCCCGGGCGTGGGTGACCGAATGGCGCACGAGTTCGAAGAGTACCGTCCGTATCGAGGCATAGCCCAATGGCGCCGCGAGATGAGCAAGTACGTCGATGATGCCGAGGTCGCGCGCATGGAGCAATACGTCTTTGTTCCCATAGACCTGAACACTGCCACCGAAGAGGAGATCCTCGCTGTGCCGGGCGTCGGCGAGCGGATGGCGCACAAATTCGAAGAGTACCGTCCGTATTCGAGCATGGAGCAATTCCGGCGTGAAATCGGCAAGTACGTCGACGACACCGAAGTCGCACGCCTCGAGCGGTACGTGGAGATTCGGCCCTAGGAGCCTGTTGATAAAGTCCCTGGGATACGATTTCCGTCGCGCAATCGCGTGCGAACCACCGGTTTGCGCCTGTTTCAGGGCCTTCAGGAGTCGTTTCATGGTCATTTCAGGGCCCTGCAAGGAGTTGCTGGACAGGCTTCACAGCCGCTGAGGACTTTTTCAACGGGCTCCTAGGGCGCAGGGCCAAGGGTGCGTCCGGGCAGCCCGGGCAAGAGGAGCCGGGCAGGACCAGGAAGCGCGTTCCGGGCGACCGGGTGCGGAAGCCGGAGTTGACGCTGCCGGGACCATCCGGTCCAGCGCTCCCGCACGGTACGGGCCAAGGCTCCCACCTGCCAGCCGACCAGTGCGATCCGCGTCGAGCAAAGCGTCGCCGCATGGCGCAGGCGCTTGCCGAGAAGGCCCTCGAAGGATAGGAAGCGATGGGTCTCGAACAGCTTGTCCCGGCGACGGGGTCCCTCCAGACCCCCTGTCGGGCGCACCGTGAGGGTGCGCACATCGAAATCGCGACATCCCCTTGGCAATGGCTCCACACCGCTCCCGGGGATAGTGCGACTGGCGACAGTGCGCTGCCTGCTTGGCGGACAGACGGAAACCGCAAGATCGCAGCGCCTATCACGCGGGCCCGCACAGGCTCGTCCCCCGACAGTGCGCCGCCTTGGATTCAGGCTAGAGAGATGCCTTGCGAGACCCCGAGGCCTCGCTGTACTGGTTCAGGTAGATGTGAGGCGCTTCGAGCCGTCGTCAAAGGGCCATCGCCCTCATCTCAGGTGGTTTTTTGCGGCGGGGCGGGTTCAGGCGAGGGTGCGCTCGATCGGCGCGGCGTGGCGCACCCTTGACGGGTTCCGTCCCGTCGCGTGCATGGGTCACAGAGGGCACTGGTCTGCTCCTCGCGGTGGGCCTGGCCGGAGCACCAGGGGGCGGTCGGCAAGGGAATTGCCCCCGCAGGTGGGGTTCTCCGCCGTTCGGAGAAAAATGCAACGAGCGCAAGGAGAACCTCACTCAGGTTTCGCTTACCGAACTTGCGCTCGACGGCGATCAAGGCGACCTTGGAGTCCTTGCTGCCTGCCAGGCGCATGCGCTCGTGGCGCTCGCACAGGGCTTGGCGCAACTTGGGCAGCCGCTTCCCAGCCGAGTTCCGGGTCCCGCCCGGCTGCCGGGCCAGCTTCAACGAGAAGAGCCCGTGCTGGGCCTGGGGGCGGAGGTGAGGGGCCAGGAACCCCGGGGCCCGAGGCAGCTGGGCGGGACGCAGAGGGTGCCGGCGGTGAGCGCGACCTGGGGCTGGCAGGAGTGGCCCAGGCGGACCTTGCCGGGGCGCAGGCGGCCGTGCTGGCCGCCGCCGCAGGCGGGGCAGGCAAAGCCCTGGGGCCAGCGCCGCGACGCATGGGGCTCCGTGCCGTAACGCACCAGGAAAATGCCGAGGCTGAGGCCCGGCTGGAACTGGACAAAGTTGACTTCAAAATCGATTTCCTTGGCAATCAGAATCTTGCGTTCACGCAAACGGAAAACCCCATATCGTGAGTCTTAAATCGGCACATACATTAAGATAAAAAATGTAGATAATTGAGGTTATTTTCTGATCTCTGCAAAAGTTGTATCCTCAGAATCTAGGGAAAATATACTTGCAGTCTGACTCTTGAAAGAAGGCTTGCGCCTGTTCCGAAGATCCTAGCAAAAACTGGCAAGCAGCTTCCAGGTTGGCCCGCAGCTGTGCTTTAGTTTTGCTCATCTCGCGACTGACTCGCCGCTGGACCAAGGACCATAGCAGTTCCACCGGATTGGCTGGAGGCGAATAGGTCGGCTGAAAATACAGCCCTGCTGCGGCTTGGTTCGCTTCTGGCTTTGGCTTTATGCCTGCGGCGGATTCCAGGCTCTCGGACAGCAACCCCAACCGGGATGCCCTCCCTGCCTCTCCCATGGCCAACTGCAGATGATCCTCGAAACTCTGTGGGACAAATCTCCCGGCCAGCTCCAGTTCGAGTTCGCCTGCCGGGCGCTGCAAATTGTCCGGCCAGGGATCTTCGACCAGTTCCAAGTCCAGTTGTCCCTGGCGACGGTGCATAGGATCCTGCGACGCCTCGGCATCACCCCGCAGCGCCCTAAGTTCCGGGCTTACCAGCAAAACGCCGACGCGGTGCGGACTTGGATCGAAGAAACCTACCCCGCCCTCGCCCAGCGGACGCAGGCGCAGAGAGCCCTGCTGCTCTGGACCGACGAGGCCGGCATGAGTTCCCACTACCACCGCACCCCGTGGGGCTGCCGGGGCCAGACGCCCATTGTTCAGCCAACGGGGGCGTGGTTCCGGCTGCACAAGCTGTCCCTCGGGAGCAATACACTCCAGGGTCCATTCCGGAACTGCCACTGCAGACACGTTGGAAAAGTTCCTGCAGCAGATTCTGGACCAGACGGATGCTAGGCCGCTTGACGTGATAGTGGACCGCCACAGAATCCACACATCCAAGCATACTGATGTTTTCATAAGTAATTGCACGAAAATGCTCCCCAAGCCATTGACTCTATTGGCGGGTTGCTTACAATTACTTTTGGCAAAATCAGTAAGAGCTTCCCAAAATCCTTGGCCGTGCCCAGGAGTTGGGAGCCCTGCTCGCCTTCGCCGACGAGTACGGCCTGGCTCCGCAAAGCGTGTTCGGGCGCACCTGGGGCATCCGCGGTCGGCCCCTCGTCGTGCGGGTGGCCAGCGGGCGCTTCCGTTTTCACCTGCTGGCGGTCAGCAGCCCGAAGGGCCAGCTCTAGGACATGGTGCGGGAAGACCCTGTCACGGCGGAGGTGTTTCGGGAGTTCCCGGACAAAATTGTTGAGGAAGCAGATCGGAAAATTCTGTTGCAAGGAACTCCGGAACAGGTGCAAGCCTTCTTTCAGAGGCAGACTACAACTATGTTTTTCCTCAATTCTAATGACACGACTTTAAACGCAATCAATACTGCGGCAGCCGCAGCAGCAGTTGCGCGATTTGGGCGTTTAGGTAGAAACCCTGATGCGCCTTGTGCGAGCGGCACGGCGGATGCTGCAGGCCCAGGTTTGTCAACAGTCCCTGGAACGCATTTTCCTGTCCCTGCTTGCAGCGGTGCCGCCGCACCAGCTCTGCCAGCGGCAGCCGGTCGTGGCTCACCAGAATCACCGCGCATACCGGCACCAGCGGCCGCTGCTCCCCTTCCCCGTTGCGCCGGATCACCCCGCACATTTGCGCCTCCGGCCACCGGACCGGTCGGTACGCCATTGCAAGCGCCCGCTCCTTCCCCACCGCGTCCGAGGGCTCCCCCTCGGCCTCCCGCAACCCCATCGCGGCCTCCAGGTGCAGAATCGGGGCTTTCTTGCGCGGATCGGTCACATTCACGGAATCATCCCGGCCCCGCTGGCGGCAGTAGCTCGCCAGTTCCTTGCTGTAGTCCGCACTGTCGGCCCGCAGCCACGCCGGCTGCCGCCCTGCCAGCCAAGGTGCCGCATCCTGGTCCAGCTACTCCCGCCAATCCCCCTTCACGTCCGTGCCGCCCGCGTTCAGTCGGGCGCTGATCCACGCCGCCCCCACGCACATTACGTGCAGCCAGGACTGCTGCTCGCCGTGTCAGCCGCGCTCGGCGTTCTCGAACAACTGGCCCTCCACCTTGATCCCCGTGCCGTCCACGCACACCGGGACGGACCCCCACCGCTGCTCGCACGCCTGCGCCCCCTGCGGCACCAGCCGCGCGCACTCCCGCAACCCCTTCAGCGCCGCCTACTGATGTTTTCATAAGCAATTGCACGAAAAGGCATCACAAGCCATTGACTCTATTGGTGGGTTGCTTGCAATGACTTTTAGCAAAATTAGTAGTGCATCCGCTACAGGTATGCGCCGAGCCACCGGCTGTCGGGCACAGCCCGCACGCTCGGCGTGCGACGTCATCGGTCCCCAGGGTGTCGACCGCGTGGAGGGGCCCCCCGCCGGCGCTGGCCGCGTAGATCAGCGCCAGCAGCAGCTGCCCAGCGCTGCCACCGCGCCGGCGGCGCTGGAGGCGGACCGCCGCGGCCAGCTTTTCGGGCAAACCGAGGAGCCGGGCCAGCCGGGCCACCACGCCGAGCCCGGCTAAGCCCGTCCAGTCGTCGTCGCAGGCGCCGTAAGCCAGGGTGGGAGCACTGTCGGGGGACAGGGGCAAGGGGGCCTCCAAAAAATCGAGAGGCACCCCCGAGGTGCAATACGCAGACACCCCGGAAAACCGTCTAAACCATTGCAGCGCAAGCACGTTCCAGATGGCAACCGGAATCCTTCCCCGGGAATCAGGGCTCAACCAATTTGGGGCGGATTGGCAGCCGGCGGCCTGACACTATCCCACACTTGCGCATTCCGCCAAGAGTAGTTGCGAGCAAACCACTTTTAGAATCAACGATTTGCGGAGCCTGTTCGTGCAATCACTGATGAACACGCCAGTAAGTGTGTGGCAGTATCAGCTGGCTACCGCGGCCCGGCGACGCGGTCTCCGCCTAGCGTGCATTCCGCGCCGCGCCCGCGGGTGAACGTTCCAGCCACGCCTGGAACATCAGGATGTCCCAGAGGCATGTCGCCTCGTACTGATCGTGCGTTTTCAGGAGTGCAAGCCATGTCCGGCGGATCGGGCCGGGATCGAAAAACCCTTCCTCCCGCAGCCGCCGTTCGGCGAGCAAGGCTTCCGCCCAATCCCGGAGGGGACCCCGCAGCCAAGTGGCAAGCGGGATGCTGAATCCCGCCTTGGGCCGATCGAAAAGCTGCGTCGGCAGGTACTTGCGGAGCACCTGCCGCAGAATCCATTTGCTTTCGGCGCCGCGGACCCTGAACGACAACGGCAACCGCCAAGCGAATTCCACGACGCGGTGATCCAGAAACGGCGCGCGCGTCTCGAGGCTGGCACCCATCGCCGCCCTGTCGACCTTGACCAGAATGTCGTCGGGAAGATACATCAGGGTGTCGGCCGCCATCATCCACTCTGCGAACCCCAACGCATCCGCACAGCTGGCGGCTTCGTTCACTACGGTTCCGGGCCAGGACGTTCCGCGGACGAGCGCGGGCGGGTCCAGCCAGTGCGAGATGCTGCGCCAATAGAACTCTTCCCGCGTCCGGCCGGTGGCCTGGCGCGCTAGTCCGCGGATCGCGTCCGGTCTCCAGCGCCACCCGTTGGCTGCGGACAGCCGACGCAGCAAGCGGCCCGGCAACATGGCGACGAAGGCCAGGATCGCCCCCGCGCCGAGGCGGCGTAGCGGCAACGGCACATCGGCCAACCAGCCCCAGCGCTGTCGGCAATAGTGATAGCGACCGTAGCCGCCGAACAGCTCGTCGCCGCCGTCCCCGGACAGGGCCACCGTCACATGCCGCCGCGCCATCTCGGCGACCAGGAAAGTCGGGAGCTGCGAAGAATCGGCGAAGGGCTCGTCGAAGAGATCCGGCAAGCGCGGCATGACGTCCAGCGCCTGGCGCGCCGACATGTACAGCTCTGTATGCTCAGTTCCCAGATAGCTCGCTACGGCCTTGGCGTACGGCGCTTCGTCCCATCCGCCTTCCCCGAATCCGATGGTGAACGTTCGCACCGACCGTGCGGATTGCGCCTGCATCAACGCAACGACCGCCGACGAATCGATCCCGCCGGACAGGAGTGCGCCGAGCGGCACGTCCGCGACCATCTGCCGGCGGACCGCCCGCAGCAACAGGTCGTTGAGGCTGTCGACCGCTTCAGCGGGAGCGCCCTCGAACGCTTGGGCCCGCCCCGCGGCGATCACGTCCCGCAACGACCAGTACGGCCGCGGTTCCGGCAGTTCGCCCGCACGCTGCCCTGAGGAGGCGCCGGCCACTCTGACGTATGTGCCCGGCGGCAGCTTGCGCACACCTCCGTAGATGGACCATGGGGCGGGCACGCAACCGTGGCGCACAAACAGGGCGAGCGCGCCTCTGTCGATGTCCCCCGCGAACGCAGGATGCGCCGCAAGCGCCTTCAGTTCGGACCCGAACAGGAACACACCGTTCTGCCAACCGTAGTAGAGCGGTTTCTCACCCACCCGGTCGCGGGCCAGGTAGAGCGCTCTGTCCGCTCGATCCCAGAGGGCCAGGGCGAACATGCCGGTGGACGCCCGCAACGCATCCTCCAACCCCCAGCACTCGATGGCGGCCAGCAGCGTTTCCGTGTCCGAACGGCCCCTCCAGGGCATGTTCGGACGCTGGGCGTCGAGCCGGCGGCGGAGCTCCCGATGATTGTAGATCTCCCCGTTGAAGACGAGGACGCTGCGCCCGGAGCCGGACCGCATCGGCTGGTGGCCGGCCTGCGACAGGTCGACGACGGCTAGACGCCGATGCGCCAGGGCGGCTTCCCCCTGGAGGTCCAGCCAGACCCCTGCATCGTCGGGACCGCGATGCGCGACCGCGTCCGCCATGCCGCGGGCGATCGATGACGCTGCTTCCAGGGCAAAAGGCCTTCCCCCGACAAAACCGGCTATCCCGCACATGTCAGGCCTATCGAGGGCCGGCCACTATCTCGAGCGCGGCAAGGGGCACCCTAGCTGCCGTGGCTGAACCCACCTGCGTTTCCATCAAGGGGATGTCCCTGTGCGGGCTGTCGCCCGCACAGGCCGCGCAAATCCCATGTCACTTCAGCGTACCCCAGCCCACTGCGGAATGTCTCCCCACTCTAGATTCCCGGATAATTTCCCGAGATGGGGGTTGCGGGGCCGTAGGGCTTGAGCGGGGAGCCCGGCGTACCCGGCGCGGGCCCCTCAGCCCGTCGCCGAGCGACTTGGGCACCCCCGCAGGCGCTCTGCGCCGGCCTACGCCCGCACCGCAGCCGCTGCGCCCCCGGCTCCGGGCGCACCGATCCCCCCCACGGGCTCCGCGTCGGTCCCCTGCCGCTGGGTCGGCGCGGCCGGAGCCGCGCCGACCCAGCCCTAGCCCGGCACCCTCCGGCTCGCCGCGGGCAGCAGCCAGTCCAATCGCAGATTGCTCCTGCTGCACAGCCGCCGCAGCCGCCCCACGCTGCCCACGCAGTACCGGATCAGCGGCCGCAGCCCGTGCTGCCGCGCCGCGGACGGCAACGCCTGGTACGGCAGCAGCAGCTGCAGCAGCTGCCCGATCTGCCCGCCCAAGTAGAAACCCTGATTCGCCGCGTGCGAGCGGCACAGCGGATGTTGCAGACCCAGGTCCGTCAGCGGTCCCTGGAACGCATTTTCCTGTCCCTGCTGGCCGCGGTGCCGCCGCACCAGCTCCGCCACCGGCAGCCGGTCGCGGCTCACCAAAATCAACCGTGCATACCGGCTCCAGCAAACGCTGCTCCCCGTCCCCGTCGCGCCGGAGCACCCCGTACACCGGCTTCTCCGGCCCCCGGGCCAGCCAGTACGCCCCGCGAGCGCCCGCTCCTGGCCCGCCGCGTCCAGGGGCTCCCACTCGTCCTCCCGCAACCCCATCGCATCCACTAGGCGCAGAAGCGGGGCCTTCTGGCGCAGGTCGGTCACGCTCACGGAATCATCCCAACCCTTCCGCCGGCAGGAGCTCACCAGCTCCTTGCAAGAGTCCGCGCTGTCGGCCCGCAGCCCCACTGGCTGCCGCCCTGTCAGCCAGGGCGCCGCATCCTGGTCCAGCTGCTCCCGCCCATCCCTCTTCACGTCCGTGCCGCCCGCCTGCAGCCGGGCGCTGACCCCCGCCGCCCCCACGCACACCGAGGGCAGCCAGGACTGCTGCTCGCCGTGGCAGCCGCGCTCGGCGTGCTCGCACAACTGGCCCTCCCCCTCAATCCCCGTGCCGTCCCCGAACACCGGGACGTAGCCCCGCCGCTGCCCGCACGCCTGCGCCCCCAGCCGTGCGCACTCCCGCAACCCCTCCAAGGCCGCCGCGTGCATCCGCTGCAGGTATTCACCGAACCGCCGGCTGGCGGGCACGGCCCGCACGCTCGGCGGGCGATGTCATCGGCCCCCAGGGCGTCGACTGCTTCTCGGGCAGCCCGCGGAACCGGGCCAGCCGCGCTACCACGCCGAGTCCGGCCAGACCCGTCAAGTTGTCGTCGCAGACGCCGTAAGCCAGGGTGGGAGCGCTGTCGGTGGACAGGGGCCAAGGGGCCTTTAAAAATCGAGATGCATCCCGGGGTGCGATACGCGGACACCCCGGAGGACCGCCTAAACCATGGCAGCGCAAACACGTTCCCGTTAGCACCCGGAATCCTTACCCGGGAATCAGGGTGCCGAGAGGGGGAGCAAGGCACCGCAAGGGCTGCTAAACTAACGGTTTCCTGGCTCTGCTCCGGCTTGGCGACGGTGCCCAGCGACCTCCCCGGCGGGAACCGCGCAATTGAGGGAGTCGTGCCTTCTCTCCCCGCCCAAAATACCGGAGCGAAGCCGCGCTACACGGGGGCCGGTACGAGGGAGATTGCGATCCTCTTCGGATCGCAAGTCGTCGGCCTAGCCGTCGCTGTTCTAGTCCAGAGCCTGCTTGCTTATACACTGCGCATCGCAGGCCGTGGCGCAGCTGCGATTTGCCTCCAATTCGGCGCTTTGGCGTGCCAAGTCTTTGCGCCGGGCGTGGCCTCTGGCGCTCGGTATTGCGTGATGGCGAAGCAGATGACTGTGTCGCAAGCAGTCGCAGCCGGCACCGCCATCGTTCTCGGGGCCAGTGTGGCTGCCATCGCGGTCGCCGTGCCGCTCATGCTCCGAGGCGCCGCTTTTTTCCAGCAAGCTCCTCTGGAGTCACTGCTCCTGTGTCTCGTTCTCGTCCCTCTCTCGCCCTTGGTGCTGCTCGTCCGACCGCAACTAACCGCGCTGCGCCTGTTCTCTGCCAACGCCATGCTCAACGTGCTGCAGCCGACCATGTTCCTGATTGGCCTGGCCATCCTTGTTTTGCACGCAGGTCTGGGCTTGAACGGCGTCATCCTGGCTATGGCCGGAACTCACGTCGTCTCGATCTCCATTAGCGTCGGAATTCTGTGTCGCCGCGTCGGTTTGACCTGGGAACGTCCGCGCTGGGCAAGCCTGAAGCGCATTGTCTCCTTCGGTCTAGGCGCCTATCCCGAACAGATAGCCAGGCTGTTCCAGTCCGTGGCGGGGCTGTTCGTTCTAGGCTCCTTAGCTCCTGCCGCCGAAGTGAGCCTCTTTGCTGCGGGGAGCACACTCGTCCACAAGCTGGCGCTGATCCAGCAAGCCGCAGGACCCATCCTCCAGACCCGCCTTATGGAAATCAAGGAACATGACTCTGAGCTTTTCGGGTGCTGCTTACGGCTCGTTTTCTGGGCCACGCTAGCAGCCGCAACCGTCCTGGCGGCGATCAGCATCCCGCTGATCCGCATTCTCCTATCCGAAGCCTTTCTGCCAGCGGCACCTATCCTCTGGTTGATGGCCCCCGGCGAGGTCGCGGGAGCTTGTGCAGGGCTCCTCGGCACCCATTTCTACAACGTTGGTCGGCCGCACATCGGATCGCTAGCCGCCGTTGCGGGCTTGGCCGTAGACCTCTGCCTGCTAGTCCTGTTGTACCCAGCACTTGGCTTCGCGGCACCTGCCCTGAGCTTCACGGCCGGCCAGGCGTGCCGCTGCGCCGTGCTAGCCTTCACCTACCACCGCGAGACGCACCTCAGCTGGTACGCCTTGTGGATGCCGCGCCGCGGGGATTACACCCGTGCTTGGGCGGCCAGCCGGGCCGCTCTGCTGCGGAGGGTGCCGTCGCGGTCACTCGTCGAGACTTACTAATTCTGCCAAAAGTAATTGCCAACAAACCACCAATAGAATCAATGGCTTGCGGAGCCTTTTCGTGCAATTGCTTATGAACACATCAGTAGCCGCGTGCTCGCCGTGCGCACCACTGGCGCGGGCGCAGCTCAGGAGTCGCGGACTTCCACGATGGTAGCTCCGGTCCCGCCTTCGTGCTGCTCGGCTTGGTAGTACTTCGCCACATGGACATGCTGGGCGAACATCCGCCAAAGCTCCCGACGCAGGATGTCCTTGCCGAACCCGTGGATCACACGCAGGCGAACCTTGTTGGCCAGCACGGCACGATCCAGGAACCGGTCGACTTCCAGCAGAGCCTCGTCAGCCGACTTCCCGATCACGTTGATTTCCGATGGTGCCTCCGCTAGGGAAGCCGTCGTCTGGAGCCGCACCCCGGGGGGCAGCGGACGGGGCTCCGCAGGCGGTTCGGCGTCCAGCGCTAGA
Source organism: Bryobacterales bacterium (assembly GCA_965213745.1). Lineage (GTDB taxonomy): Bacteria > Acidobacteriota > Terriglobia > Bryobacterales > UBA6623 > VXMF01. Next base: position 84,642 of record CBDBZZ010000002.1, read on the forward strand.
TCCTCCGCCGCAACCTGGAGGCGCATGGAGCCCGAAACGACCTCCCAGCGCACGGCATCCAAACGGCCGGCGATCTCACCCGCGACGCCCATCGACAGGATGCGCACGCGGGCTCCAGTCTGATACTTCCCGGGGGCGAGCGCGGGGGCTGCGGATGCGCGGTTTCCCAGCGCTGCGCCGGCTTCCGCGCTGGCCGCCCTGCGAAAGGCTGCCAAGTCCTGCGCCGCCCGCCGCCCGGCCGCACGGGACGCCGGAGCCGGGGCCGCGGACTCCAGTTTTTTCAGCGCTGCATCAAGAGCCTTCCGGAAGCGCCGCTCAAGCTTGCGAGTCAGGTCCGCGACTCTCCGTTCGGACTCACTGCGCAGAGCCTCCGCCCGGGCCGCGGCTTCACGCTCCAGTTCCTCCTGCCGTCGCTGCAGATCCCGGTTCCGCTGCCGCGCTTCGAGGGCGGCCGCCTCGGACTCTTGGGCGCGACGGCCCAGATCCTCCAGGTAGCGCTCGGCCTGCTCCCCCCCATGCCCCTTGAGCTCCCGGGCGCGTTGGATCACCTCTTCAGGCATCCCGCACGAGCGGGCCATGTCGAGGCCGACTGACGAGCCCGGGATGCCCGAGCGGAGGCGGTACGTCACCGCCCGAGTCTCCTCGTCCAGCCCCAGAGACGCGCTCAGCACGCCGGGCATGCGCACTCCATACATCTTGAGCTCGGGAAGGTGGGTCGAGACCGCGGTGAAGCCGGCCAGATGCCCCAGCCGCTCGACGACCGCCACCGCCAGCGCTCCTCCGTCTTCGGGATCCGTGGCCGTGCCCAACTCGTCGAGCACGACCAGGCTTTGCGCAGTCGCACGCTCGAGGATAGCGGCGAGCTTGGCCACATGCGCGGAGAACGTGCTGAGGCTCTCGCTGATCGACTGCGCATCGCCGATGTCGGCGAGGATGCCGTCGAACCAGGGTAGCTCGACATCGTCCGCCGGCACCGGCAGGCCGGCCTGGGCCATGGCCGCCAAGACCCCGAGGGTCTTGAGGACGACAGTCTTCCCGCCAGCGTTCGGTCCGCTCACGATCAGCGTCCGGTGCCCCGCTTCCAGCCGAAGGCTCAGGGGCACAGGCCGCTGGCGCTGCCGTTCCAGCAAGTCCTGCAGCAGCGGATGCCTCGCCCCCTCCAAGACGATGCGCGGTTCGGCGCCCACGCTGAAACGCGGTCGGCAGCATTGGAATTCGCGCCAGAACCGGGCCCGGGCGAAGACATATTCGAGGTCGCCGAGGTCGCGCACCGCACCGACGATGGCCGGCCGCTCAGTGCGCAGGCGGCGACTCATCTCCCGCAGGATGCGCAGGATCTCGGCGTGCTCCTCTTCGCGCAGGCGGACGAGGCGGTTGTTCTGGACGATCGTGTCGAGCGGCTCCACGAACACCGTCTGGCCGGTGGCGCTAGCGCCATGGACGATGCCCTCGACGCGGCTCTTCCAGTTGGCCTTGACCGGAACGACCGTCCGACCGTTCCGCATCGTGACGTACTTTTCCTGCAACACGCCCGTCGCGGCATGCTTGCGGACGAACCGCAGCAGCGAGGTCTCCACCGCCTGCCGCTGCCGCTCCAGGCGCCGGCGGATCCGCGAGAGCGCCGTGCTCGCCAAACTCGAAACCTCCCCGTCCGGCTGGATCCGGCCGCCAAGCTCTGCTAGCGCAGGCTTGAAGTCAGGCAACCGGCGCCCGAAACCGCCCAACTGCGGACGCTCGGCGGCACAGCGGAGCAGAGCGACTCGGGCTCCATCGGCGGCCTCGAGCACGGCGAGTACGGCGCGGACCTCCAGAGCCTCCAGCACGGCCTCCTCGAGGGCGAGCCGGCCCAGCGGCTCGCCGATGTCCTCGATTCCGTCGAAGCGGGGGATCGCAGGCACGTTCCGCGCCCCGCGCCGGTCGAGTTCGCGAAACCACTCGACGGCCTCGCCGACGGTGGCGAACTCGGTCTCCGCGACCGTGGCGGACTCCAGCCGGGGCTCTGCCAGCAGGTCGTCAAGGCGCGCCGCGCCCAAGGGGCTGAACACATAGCGCCGGAACAGCTCGACGACCTTGGCGAACTCCAACGCGTCGTAGGCCCCGACCTCCGGCAGGCCCGATTCGCGTCGACTCACGATTCCACCGCCATCCGGTGCCCCTTGCGGATCACCGCCGCCGCTCCCTGGGTGAGCGGCAGGGCGTCGAGCGCACCGAGCGCGAACCAGCGTGCGTCTGCGGCGTCGCTGCCGGCCCGCAACAGCCCCCCGACCGCTTCGCAGAGGTAGTCCAGGACAACGTAGTGCCCGGCCCCAGGGGCATCGGTCGGGCCGGGCAAGCGTTCGTAGACCGCGACGAGCTCACCGGTTCGCACGCGCAGGCCGGTCTCCTCCAGCATCTCCCGTTCGACCCCCCGGGCGAGGCTCTCGCCCCGGCGCAGCTTGCCGCCAGGGATGGACCAGAGGCCCCGGGCAGGCGCAGCAGCTCGTTTCACAAGCAGAACGCGAGTGCCCGCGAAGAGCAGTCCGCCCACGCCCAGGATAGGGCTCGGGCCGTCCGGCGCACCGGCCGCTGTCATACGCTCCCGCCGACCTGTCTCGCCGCCCAGCGGCCCCTAGCGGATGTACAGAAACTCCTTGAGGTTAAACAGCGCATGCGCCAGGTCCGTCCAGGAGGCAGCGTCCGGATCCTCTCCAACGTAGCCCAGGCTGCGGTCCAGCTCCGAGGGCAGCGGCGGGCGCCCGAGGGCGGCCAGGAACATCGTCCTTACAGTATCGGATGCCGCACCGGATGCTGCTGCTGCCAGCCGGGCCCCCCACAGCTCGGCCTGGGCCAGCACGAGCGGGCTGTTCAGCATGGTGAGGGACTGGGCCGGCACGTTCGTCGCATCGCGCTGGCCGCGGGTGGAGGCGGGCTTCGGCTGGTCGAACACCTCCAGGAACGGATTGTGCGCGTTGCGCCGGATCTCCTGGTAGACGCTGCGCCGCCCGTGCCCGTCGAGCGGTCCCTTCTCCCGATCGCCCTTCGTCTTGCCTTTCGCGAACGCGTAATACACGTTCACCGAGGGGCCGTGCAGGGCCGGATCGAGGCGGCCGGAAACGCTGAGGAGGCTGTCGCGAATCGCCTCACCCTCCAGCCGCCGGGCGGGCATGTGCTGGAGCAACGCATTGCCGGGATCCACCTGCAACGCCCGGGGCGAGGGCTCGCTGGCGAGCCGATAGGCGGCCGTCAGCACCAAGCGGCGCACCATGCGCTTGACAGACCACCCGTCATGCACGAATTCGTGCGCGAGGTGGTCCAGGAGCTCCGGATGGGACGGGGTGCCGCCGACCCGCCCAAAGTTGTCCACCGTGGAGACAAGCCCCCGGCCGAAGAGATGCCCCCAGATGCGGTTGACCATGACCCGCGCGGTGAGCGGGTTGCGCGGATCCGCAACTTCTTCAGCGAGTTTCAGGCGGGTCAGGCCCGGATCCGAGTAGGGCGCTCCACCGAGGGCCTCCAGGTATCGCCGCGGCACCGGCTCGCCGGGATTCTTGTGGTCGCCGCGAACCAGCAGCGGCTGATCGGGACCGGCTTCGTCGAGCACTCCGGGCGCCCGCCGGTAGATCGGCACTCCCTCCTCCAGCTCCCGGTAGGCCGCCACCAGACCGTCCAAGTGCGCGGACGCTCCCAAGGAAGACGGCAGGAAGCCGGCGCGGACGAACGCGTCGAGGTAGGCGGCCTGGGCCGGCTCCATGGAGCCGCCGCGCCAAGCCTCCACCGCCTCCCGCAGACGGCCTGCGTACAATTGCGCCAGCGCTTCGGCGTCCTTGGGCGGCGGTCCCGCAAGCAGATAGGCCAGCGCGGTCTCGGTGGGCTTCGGCACGACCTTCTCGTTGTGGAAGGCCACCGCCAGCGCCCCGAATTGGGAGCGACCGTCCCCGCGCGGCTGGGGCTTGGGCTTCTGGCGCGCATCCTCGCTATCCAGGCGGAAGTTCGTCGCGTCCTGCATCGTGGCGAACTCGAGGTACGCGCTGAAGCCCTTCCAGTAGGTGGTGTCCCAGCCAGCCCAGACCGGCTCGGCGCTCTTGGGTGTGTAGCGCTGGTCGTAGATCCCGGCCCGCGGCACGGCGTAGTTCTCGACGATGAGGCGGACGACGCCGAAGCCGCTTCCCTGGACAAAGAAGCTGATGCGGTCGGTGTCGACGGTGAAGCGGGGCGTCTGCAGCACGCCGTTGTGCCGGGCCGAGAGGAGGCCGGTGTAGACTCCCGGTCCGAGCACTCCCTCAAGGATGCGGTCCCCCTCGGCCCGAACCGCGAACTCCCCGGCGCGAGCTGGAGCGTCCTCCAAACCCGTGCCTAGGCGAATCCAGCCGGCAAGGTCTGCGGCAGGCCGCCAGATCGCTTGGAACTGCTCGGAGTTGAAGCGCGCGCGCTGGGCCCGCTCGGCCTCCCAGTTCTCGACGAGGCGCCGCCATCCCGTCCGGACATCGGAACCGGTCTGCGCGCCTAGCTCACCCCACGCGAAGAGCGGACTGTCGGGATCGCAAAAGGCGGCCTCGAACGCGCGGGCGGCCGCTCCCTCCCCGGCGCGGAGCGTCGCGGGGAGCTCCTCGGCAGCCGCGAGCCAGAGCGAGGCGAGCGCTTCCCGAATGCGCTGCTTCTGGCGGCGCAGAGCGTTGGCATGCTTGCCCAGCAGCTCCTGGGCGTCCACGGCCCGCTGCACCGGACGGGCACTGGCGAAGACTCCGAACAGAGCGTAGTAGTCGCGCTGGCTGACCGCATCGAACTTGTGGTCATGGCAGCGGGCGCAGGAGACCGTCAGCCCTTGGAACGCCTTCGAGAACACATCGATCTGGTTGTCGGTCCATTTCACCCGGTCTTCCCAAGGATCAACCGGCTGGAAGCCGTGCTCGACCATCCGGTAATGCGCTGTGCCCAACAGGGACTCGTTCAGACCGTCCGTAGCGTTGATGCGGGGCTCGGGCAGCAGATCGCCAGCTAGATGCTCGCGGACCAGTTGGTCGTAAGGCACATCCTGATTGAAAGCCCGGATCAAATAGTCTCGGTAGCGCCAGGCTTCCGGCAAGTCGGGGTCGCCCTCGCTCCCGTGCGACTCGGTATAGCGCACCAAATCCATCCAATGGCGCGCCCAGCGCTCGCCGAAGTGGGGCGAGGCCAGCAGGCGGTCCACCACGGCCTCGAAGGCCCGCGGCGAGCGGTCTGCGACGAACGCTTGGATCTCCGCCGGCTGGGGGGGCAGACCGGTCAGGGCAAACGTCGCGCGGCGCAGCCAGGCATAGCGGTCCGCCTCCCGGGCCGGATCGAGGCCCTCGGCCTCCAAGCCGACCAAGAGGAAGCGGTCCACGGGCGAGCGCGGCCAAGCGTCCCCGTCCACGGCCGGAGGGGGCTTGATCTGCACGGGCTGCCAGGCCCAGTGCTCCACACGCCGACGCTCCAGGTCGAAGGCCTCGCTGGGATCGGGCAGCCCGGGGCCCTGCTCGTCCGGCCACGGCGCACCAGCATCCACCCAGGCAGCGAGATCCGCGACCTGCTCGGGGCTGAGGCGGCCGGTGGGGGGCATGAGCGCCTGCGCCTCGCCCCGGACGGCCCGCAGCAATAGACTTCCCGCCGAGTCGCCCGGGGCGAGGGCTGGGCCAGAGTCGCCGCCCCGGAGCATCCCTGCGCGGCTGTCGAGACGGAGGCCAGCGAAAACGCTCGGAGCCTCCGCGCTGTGGCAGGCGTAGCATTGTCCCGCCAGCAGGGGCCGGACCTTCCTCTCGAAGTGCTCCAGCCCGGACTCCGCGCCCAGCGTCGGTCCGGGGAGGGCAAGCGCTGCTGCAGCTGCCAAGCGCACTCTCCACATCCGCACCTGCCGAGTCCTAGCCGCCATGAGTGTGTCGCCCACATTGTAATCCGCCAAGCCCGCAAGACGCGGGGCGAAGCCGCAGAATTCCGAGCGAATGCCTGTTGAGAGCCTTCCGGTAGACTCGTACACTGCCATGGAAGCCGCGATCGCACAGTTTTTCGCCCAGATTCACTGGGCGCTGCTCCTCGCCTGCATCGCAGCGGCGCTGCTGGTCCTTGGCAAGGCCGCCGATGCGCTTGTCGACCAAGCCGTCGAGCTCTCCGAGCACCTGAGGATCCCTCCGATGGTGGTGGGGGCGACGATCGTCAGTCTCGGCACCACCGCTCCCGAAGCTGCCGTGTCGGTCCTGGCCGCGGTCGAGGGCGCCCCGGGCCTGGCCCTAGGCAATGCCGTCGGCTCGGTGATCGCCGACACCGGCCTCATCCTAGGCCTCGCATGCCTGATCTCCCCGTTGCGGCTCGACCCGCGGATCGTCAACCGCCAGGGCTGGCTGCAGCTGGGAGCGGGAGCCCTGCTGGTCGTGCTGAGCTTTCCCTGGGACGCTCCGGGCCAGACCTTCTCGGCGGGAGGGAGGCTGCCGCAGTCGGCAGGATTCCTCCTGGTAGCGCTGTTGGCGGCCTACCTCTATCTATCCGTGCGCTGGGCCGGCCGAGAGCGTGCAGAACGCGACCCAGCCAGAGAGGCCCCCGCCGCCTGGGTGACGCTCGTCAAACTTGTGGCAGCCGTGGCCCTGGTTGTGCTCTCCGCGCATCTGGTCATCCCCAGCGTGACCGAAGCGGCGCTGCGCCTAGGGGTTCCGGACAGCGTCATTGCGGCCACAGTGGTGGCGTTCGGCACGTCGCTGCCCGAGTTGGTCACCGCCGTCACGGCGGCGCGCCGGGGGCAAGGCGAACTCGCCGTCGGCAACATCATCGGCGCCGACATCTTGAATGTGCTTTTCGTGGCCGGCACGGCCGCGGCCGTGACGCCCGGGGGGCTGCTGGCCGGAGGCAACTTCTTCACAGTGCTGTACCCGACGATGATGTTCATCCTGGTCGTGTTTCGCATGGGGGTGATCGTCTCCGGAGATACGCTGCGGCGCGGGTTCGGATACGTTCTGCTGGCCGCCTACGGCCTGTGCCTCGTGGCCGGGTACTACTTGCTGCCGAGTGGCGCACCCGGCAGGTAGCGGGCCTCAGCCGTCAACGATCAACCCGGCCCCGGGACCGCTGGCCCCCGGGGTCAGGGCCGCACGCCGGCCAGCGACTTCTGCCGAGCGCCCAGCAGCGGGCGAGTGCGTGCCGGCCACAAAGTTGATAATTTACAACTAAGCTTTTTTTAGTAATTTTCTTGACATTTCGTGATGGCAGCGTATGATGAAGCTGGCGGACGGAGTCATCGTCCCCAAGGAGAACAAACCTTGCGGCTACTCAACACCAGACCCTTCCAGCCCTACCTCAGCGCCTTCCAGCCGTGGGAGGCCCGGCCGGCCTTGCCGGACTGGGAGCCGAGATTCGATGTCGTGGAGGCCGAGGGCACCTTCACCGTGCGCGGCGACCTCCCGGGCCTCGGGCCGGATGGCTTCGAGATCCGTGTCGAGAACGGCATCCTCGCGGTGCGCGGCGAGCGCAAGCTCGACGCGCCGGAAGCAGCCCACACCCGCTTCGAGCGCCCCCGGGGCAAGTTCGAGCGCCGCTTTCGGCTGCCCGACGCGGTCGACGCGGACGGCATCAAGGCGCAGTACGAGCACGGCGTCCTGGAGCTGACGCTCCCGAAGGCGGAGCCCGGCGAGGGCGTGCGGCTGATTCCCGTCCACTGAGCGGGGGGCGGGCCGGGCCGCCCCCCGTCCCGGCCCGCCCGGACCTACGGTCCGGAATTCTGCCCGTGCCTGGGGGTCGAAGCCCCGAGGAACACTATCAAGAGGTTGGTCCGGCAGTCGCCCGGGGCGGACCTCCGCGACGCTAGTTGATGCTACTGATCGCGTCAAAAGTTGTGCCATCGGAATTCAGGCAAGAATATACTTGCAGTCCGCCTCTCGAAAGAAGGCTCGCACCTGTTCCGGAGCTTTTTGCAAAGCCTGGCAAGCAGCTTCCAGGTTGTCGCGAAGCTGTGCTTTGCTCTTGCTCAGCTCGCGACCGACCCGCCGCTGGACCAAGGCCCATAGCAGTTCCGCAGGATTGACTGGCGGCGAGTAGGTCGGCTGAACATGCAGCTCGACCGCGGCTTGGTTCGCTTCCAGCCACTCCCGGATTGTCCGGACACGGTGCATCCTGCAATTATCGACTACCAACAGAATCTTCCGGTCCGCTGCCTCCGCGATCCGCTTCAGGAACTCCCGGAAGACCTCCGCCGTGACAGGACCTTCCCGCCCTGTGTCCTAGAGCTGGCCCTCCGGGCTGCTGGCCGCCAGCAGGTGGAGGCGGAAGCGCCCGCTGGCCACCCGCCCGACGGGGGTCTGACCGCCCGGGCCCCCGGTGCGCCCGGACCCGCTCTGCGCAGCTAGGCCGGACTCGTCGGCGCAGGCGAGCAGGGCTCCCCACTCCCGGGCGCGACGAAGGATCTGGGGGAACTCTGCGTCTTTCCACCGCTGCGCAGCAGCGGGATCGTACCGGGTGGCGCACCGCTGGGGCCGCTGCGGCGGGAGTCCGAGCCGCCGCAGGTTCCGGCTCACAGGGGAGACGCTCAGGACGCTGCCGAACTTCTCCCCCAAGGCTTGGCGCCCTCGCTGCGCGGTCCACCCAGCGCACTCGCATGGGTCTTGAGCGGGGTCTTGGTCTACGACGACGATGCGGATCCAAGCTAGGTGCCGGTCTGTCCCTGGGCGTGGTCTTCCCGTTCTTTTACGATTCCGAAGACTTTCCATGCCTCCGGGAGGAAGCGTGAGATCCAGCGATAGATTGTGCGTATGAAGAAAGGGACACAGGACTTTATCCGGGCCACAGACTTGCCCCCCATGTACTGCAAGACCACATTCTTTCGAACCTTGAACTTCTGGTCCGCAGTAAGGCGCAGAAAGAAGAAGAATCTTTCTTTTGTCATACTAATATAGCACAACAAACCCACTCTGCAGATCAATCGACGAAGGGATTCCCGAGACACGACTTTTGACGCGATCAGTACCGGCCGGCCCGGGGGCCGGAGGAGCCGGTGTACGTGGTGCTCCGGCGCGACGGGGACGGGGAGCAGCGGCTGCTGGTGCCGGTGTCCACGATGATTCCGGTGAGCTACGACCGGCTGCCGCTGGCGGAGTGGGGGCCGCGGCCAGCAGGGGCCGGAGCCTGCGTTCCAGGGGCCGTTGCCGGACCTGGGCCTGCAGCCTCCGCCGTGCCGCTCGCCCGCGGCGCAGCAGGAGTTCTACCTGGGCGGGCAGATCGCGCAGCTGCGGCTGCTGTGCAGCAGGAGCAACCTGCGGTGGGACTGGCTGCTGCCCGCGGCGAGCCGGAGGGAGCCGGACTCGGGCTGGGCCCAGCGGCAGGGGACCGACGCGGAGTCTGCGAGGGGATCGGTGCGCCCGGAGCCGGGGGCGCAGCGGCTGCGGTGCGGGCGCAGGCCGGCGCAGGATGCCTGCGCGGGGGCCTAGGTCGCTCGGCGACGGGCTGAGGGGCCCGCGCCGGGTGCGCATCGCTCTCCGCTCAAGCCCTACGGCCCCGCAACCCCCAGCTCGGGAAATTGTCCGGGAAGCCAGCATCGCGGTGGCAGACCGAGTTGCTTGCCAGTTGGTGAGACATTAAGCCTCAGAGGCCTAAGAGCTAGGACGGCTGGGATGGTTCCCAAACCGACATCGGTCCCCTACAACGACTGGCGGCAGGTGGAGGCGGAGCCGCTGGAGACCTTCGTCCCCACCTTGCCGGTCAGCGTAGTCCTCCCCGCCTACCGGACGCCCGCCGCGACGCTGGCGCGGACGCTGGCGGCGCTCGAGGGCCAGACCTACCCGCGGGACCTGTGGGAGGTGGTGCTCGTCGACGACGGGTCGCAGCCGCCGCTGGAGCGGCCCCGGGCGACCGCGTTGGACGTGCGGGGTGGTGCGGCAGGAGCGCCGCGGGTTCGGACTCGCCCGGGCGCGCAACACGGGAGCTGGGGCCGCCGCGGGCGAGATCCTGCTCTTCCTCGACAGCGACATGCTGGTCGAGGCGGACTGGCTGGCGGCGCACGCCCGCTGGCACCACGCCGTCTGCGACGCCCTGACGTTGGGGAGCAGGGTCTATGTGGCGGTGGACGGCCTCGCCGCCGAGGCGATCCGGTGCCGGCCGGGAGCGTTGCGGGAGCTGTTCGCGAACCGGCCGGCCGGCCCTCGCGAGGTGGAGGGATCTGCTGCTCAGAACCCGCGCTCTGACGACGCGGGCCGACGATGTGTTTCGGGCGATGCGGGGCGGCAACTTCGGAGTCGGCCAGAGCTTCTACCGGTTGGTGGGCGGGATGGACGAATCGTTCACACGCTGGGGAGCGGAGGACACCGAGTTCAGTTACCGGGCGTACACCCGCGGCGGGTTGCTGGTGCCGGTCCGGGACGCCTCGGCCTGGCACCAAGGGCGTTGGGAGGAGGGCAGAGACGCCAAGGAGCGGGCGAGGCGGATCCAGCAGGGGAAGGCGGCCCACCTGATTGCCTCTCGCGAGTTCCGCGGCGGCCGGCCCGGCCGCATCTACACGGTGCCCCAGCACGTGGTGACCCTCGAGGCCGGACGCGTCCCGGCCGAGCAGGTCATCGGGGCCACCGCGGCGATCCTGGCCGACCGCGAGCACGACGTGCTGGTGCGCATCGCCCTGCGCACGGGGGACGGCGACGAACGGCGGGCTTGGCTGCGGGACGTGTTCGGTCCCGACCCGCGCGTGCGCTTCGCTGCCGCCGGCGACGCTCTCGACGAGTTTCCCGCGGCGGCGTTCCACATCGCGCTGCCGGCCTCCGCGGCGTTCGCGCCGAACCTGGTGCATCGCCTGCGCACCCGGCTGCGCAGCGCCGTCACCGCCGCCGCGGTCCTCCCCGACGGCACCCGGGTGTCGATCACCCGGGCGTGGGCGCTCCACCGGGCGCGCCGCACGGGGGGCGACCCGGCCGCCTACGGCGAGGCGCGGACGCTCTCGCCCGCTTCCCTGAAGCTGAAGGCCGGCGCCGCGGCGTGGGCTCCCGGCACGGGCGCGGGGGGCCTTCCCACCCCTTGGGAGCGCCTGCGCCACCGGGCGCGGAACCTCCACCTCCGCCGCGAGGCAGGGCCGTTCCTGCAATGGCTGAGCCGCCGGGGTCTCCGGCTGCTGCTGCGGAGCATCCGGAGGTCCAGCGGCTGAACGCGACCGTGCGAACCCGTCAGCCCGACGCACGGCGGGGGCGCGCCGCGGGCCGCTCATGCCTAGGTTGGGTTCCAGTCGGCGACGGCCGGATTGGACAGTCGTCTCGGTCGCGGTGGCCGCAGGTCGGTCCCTGCGCCGAGGCGGTGCCTTCCAGGCGGTCAGGCCGGCTCAGGCACTTTATGCTCCGAAGGCTACGACGTTACGTGTTTCCCGGCTGAACTCCACGCCGATAGGTCCAGGCGGCGGTGCTTGGCGGCGTAGCCCTTGACCTTCCACTGCGCGTGGCCGCCCTCGCGGAGTCCTTCTCCACCACCTCGAACCTGAGCAGATACACATGGCCATTGAACAGCACCGCCCTGTCCAGGCGTCCGCGGCGGCTGTCCTCACTCCTGACCGCGTCCAAAGTCGGGTCCTCAGAATGCAGACCAAAATAGACTGGCAGTCTGCCTCTCGCAAGAAGGACCGCACCTGTTCCGGAGCTCCTTGCAAAGACTGGCACGCAGCGTCCAAGTTGTCGCGAAGCTGTGCTTCGGTCTTGCTCAGCTCGCGACGGACCCGCCGCTAGACCAAGGCCCCTAGTAGTGTCAGGGGTCCAAGGAGGAGATTATGCTTGAAACGCTCTCCGTTCGCCCTCGCAGCCGCGACCAGATCCGGTCCGAGCCATTGGGCCGCTGGGTCGACGACTTCGTCGACATGCTCATACTAATTTTGTCAAACGTAATCCCGATTATCCATATTTCTTTTCCTTACTCAGGAGCCGATTCAGTGCTCCTAGTAACTGGACGAGATGTGTGCGTTCCGCTGCTCTCCATGCTATACTTTAATGAACGTAAGGCTATAGCTACTGACATTTCCATAAGTAATTGCACGAAAAATCTCCGCAATCTATTGATTCTATTGGTGGATATTTGCAATTATTTTTGGAAAATTAATATCTCGTCGATGCACGGGTATTGTTCGATAAGCGGAAGGAAGAATGATGCGCTTCAGGTTGTATTGTCTTTCCCAGTTGAGGATGACCGCTGAAATCATAGTTCGACCTCCGTGCATGTGCGACCTGTAATTACGGCACACCGGACACCGGGTGTTGTCTCCCCCCAAGGTGTCGCTCGCGGCATGGCAGATGGGCCCCGCAGCCGCAGCGGAGGGTGCAGCGCCCGGCCCCACGGGCCAGCGGCTGGAGGATCCGCCAGATCTGCCCCAGGCTCTCGTGGCCGGGCCGGGGCTACCGCCGGGAGGGGCGGAACCCGGCTAGGCGGGCTCTGCGCAGGACGGCCTCGCGGAGGTCGGGCGGCTGGCCGCGCTGCGCCGCGGGCAGGATCCGCACGGGCTCCAGGACGCGGTGCAGGACCTCCAGCTCCAACGGCTCGAGGGCGTCGCTGGCGGGCTCCTCGCGGGCCCGCCGCCCGCGGTCGCTCACGGGCCAGGCTGCGAGCATGTCGCAGGCCAGGCTGCGCTGCAGGCTCAGGGCGGCTTGCAGCCGGCGGTCCTCCAGCCGTGCGCGTGCCGCTTTGGAGCAGACGGAAAACCCCTCGCTGCTCCAGAGCGTCTCGGAGCAGTGCGCCAAGCGCCGGGCGTGTCCGGCGCTGCCCAGCAGCAGCCAGTCCAGGGGCTCCGCGGCCGGCGGCGGGTCGGTCCCGCGCACATGCGCCGCCCAGACCTGCAGCGCGGGCGCACCGGGCCGGCTCTGGGGCGGCAGCAGCGTGACCTGGTCCCAGGCGATCTCGGTAACCACCTCGCGCTGGCACCGCGCCCGCCGCCCGCCGCCGACTCTCCACTTCCGCAGCGGCTTTCTCCGCCGCGCCCTGTGGGCGTGCCCAGCTGCGCAGCTCGGCCACCCCAAGGGGCAGCCGCCCTCCGTGCCGGTGGCAGCGCTCCGCCAAGCACCTCCCGATGCGGCTGCAGGCTACCTTCGGGCGCAGGCGCGGATTGTGCAGCAGGCGGCAGGGGCATCCCCAAGGCCTCGGCCAGGGCCGGCAGGACCTGGCGGGCGGCCGCCTCGCCCAGCCGTCCCCGCACGTTCCTCCAGCCCTCCCGTCGGCACAGCTCGCGGGCCCGCCAGCTGCCGCTGGCTCCCCCCGCCCGCAGCGCTGTCCCCACCACTGCACCGTCGCAGCCGCCCAGTTCCCTGATTCCTGGTTAAAAATTCCGGCACCATAATGGAACGTTTTGTACTACAATAACTTAGACTGTCTTCGGGGTGTTCGCGGATTGCACCTCGGGGGTGCATCTCGATTTTTTTGGAGGCCCCCTGTCCCCCGTCAGCGCTCCCACCCTGGCTTACGACATCTGCGACGACGACTGGACGGGCCTGGCCGGACTCGGCATGGTGGCCCGGCTGGCCCGGTTCCTCGGGCTGCCCGAGAAGCTGGCCGCCTCGGTCCGCCTCCAGCGCCGCCGGCGCGGTGGCAGCGCCGGGCAGAGGCTGCTGGCGCTGCTCTACGCGGCCTGCGCCGGCGGGGGGGCACCTCCCCGCGGTCGACGCCCTGGGGGCCGATGAGGTCGCCCGGCAAACCTGCGGGCTGCGGGCCGGTGTTTGTGGACGGCACGGGGAGCGAGGTGGAGGGCAAGCTGTTCGAGAACGCCGGGCGCGGCTACCACGGCGAGAGGCAGTCCTGGCTGCCCTCGGTGTGCGTGGGGGTGGCGTGGGTCAGTGCGCGGCTGCATGCGGGCGGCACGGACGTGAAGGGGGATGGGCGGGAGCCATTGGACCAGGATGTGGCGCCCTGGCTGACAGGGCGGCAGCCGGTGGGGCTGCGGGCCGCCAGCGCGGACTCCTGCAAAGATTTGGTGAGCTACTGCCGGCGGAAGGGCTGGGATGATTCCGTGAGCGGGACCGATCCGCGCCAGAAGGCCCCGCTTCTGCGCCTGGCGGCTGCGAGGGGGTTGCGGGAGGACGAGGGGGAGCCTCTGGACCGGCGGGGAAGGAGCGGGCGATCGCGATGGCGTACCGGCCGGCCCGGTGGCCGGAGGAGCAGGTGTACGGGGTGCTCCGGCGCGACGGGGACGGGGAGCAGCGGCTGCTGGAGCTGGTGTACACGGTGATTCTGGTGAGCCACGACCGGCTGCCGGTGGCGGAGCTGGTGCGGCGGCACCGCGGCAAGCAGGGGCAGGAAAATGCGTTCCAGGGGCCGTTGCCGGACCTGGGCCTGCAGCCTCCGCCGTGCCGCTCGCACGCGGCGAATCAGGGTTTCTACCTGGGCGGGCAGATCGCGCAGTGGGCGGCGGCTGCTGTTCAGCCGGAGCAATCTGCAATTGGACTGGCTGCTGCACGCGGCGAGCCGGAGGGAGCCGGGCTAGGGCGGGGGCGGCCGGAGCCGCGCCGGGTACGCCGGGCTCTCCGCTCAAGCCCTACGCCCCCCAACCCCAACCGCCATTTCGGGAAATTAACCGGGAATCTAGACCCAGTTCCGCGGCCCCCGACCGTTTGGCCTGCCTCCGCCCAAAGCTCCAGATCGCTCGCGTAACGGGTGCGGAGTAACTCCTTGTTCCACTCGGTCAGCAAAGCATCCCTCACGGCCCTTCTGGTCGTTTGCAGCACATCCGGCGACGCCTCCCATCCAGCCATCGTGTTCCACATCGGCAGCACCGGCACCGGCATACCGAGATGCGCGGCGACCCGGCCCAGATCCGCGTCGATGGTTTCGAGGCAGCCGACGAAGTCGGGCAGGCGCCCGTCCTCCGCTCGGACCTGCCGATGCTGGGACAGAAAATGCCTTTCGGCAAAGGCGTCCGAGCCGTACGGCGTGTTCAACCACCGGCAGAAGTCGTCGAAGTCAGCCGTTTCCGCCAGTCCATAGTACGAGGAGAAGAGCCGCCGGCGTTTTTCCTCTTTACGTTTTCTATCTTCTACCGCGTAGATCGTGTGGGCGACATGCAATTCCCGATAGAAGGAGAGCGCCCGATCGAAAGGGTGTCTGACGAAGGCGAAACTGTAATAGTCCCTCGCTTGCGGACGCATCGCGTACACGTCGCAGAGGCGCTTGTTGACGAAGACCTCGGCGTCGGGGTCGGCGCACTGCAAGGCTTGCACAAAGCTGCGCGACGCCACCTTTGGAACGCATATCCAGAGATACCTGTACCTGTCGGAGACGATCTTCTCGGACCGAAGATCGGCCTTCAAATGCGCAGTACACGCCATGCGCCGGGCGTCGTCGAACCTCCCGTGCGCCAACGCGCCCGCGATGTCCCTAGCGACAGTCGGGTTCCGCACGATGCCGGCCAGGGCCAGCAGCCCGGGTTTCAACTTGTCAATCATGATTGATTTGATTAGCAGCCCGTGGAAGAAGTCCGTTCGCTGCGTGGGCCCGGTCAGGCAGCTTGGCCGCGAGCGATTGAGCGGACGAGCGCCGCTGTTCTCCATTTGGTCGCCCGGACGCACGTCAGAAGCCTCCAAAGCTCAATCAAGCCCATACTGATTTTACCAAAAGTAATTGCAGGTCTGGCCGTTTGCAACCTCTCAGCAGCTCCCCCCGCCAACACACACATAAACCGGTTTATAGATGTTTTTATCTGAGATATTACAGCATGGAATCTGCCTGTGATTCCTGCTATTATCAATTCATGAATTTTCCAACATTTCCCGACTTTCGACGCATTCCCCGTCGGTCCCTACCTCCCCTTGGGAAGCTGGTCGCGATCCAAGCCCGGCACGGCAAAGCCCTCCAAGCCCTGGCCAAGGAATTCGGCATCGGAATCCGCACAATCCGCACCTGGATTTGGCTCTATGCCTGCTATGGATTCCAGGCTCTCGGGCATCAACCCAAACCGGGACGCCCTCCCTGCCTCTCTCACGACCCAATGCAGATGATCCTCGCAACTCTGCAGGACAAATCCCCCGACCAGCTCCAGTTCGAGTTCGCCTACCGGTCGCTGCAAATTGTTCGGCAATGGATCTTCGACCAGTTCTAAGTCAAACTGTCCCTGTCGACGGTGCGCAGGATCCTACGACGCCTCGGTCTCACCCCGCAGCGCCCCCAGTTCCGGTCCTACCAGCAGAACGCCGACGCGATGCGGGCTTGGATCGCAGAAACCTACCCCGCCCTCGCCCAGCGTGCGCAGGAGCAGGGAGCCCTGCGCTCTGGGCCGACGAGGCCGGCCGAACCTCGCACTCCCACCGGGCACTCCGTGGGGTCCCCGGGGCCGGACGCCTGTCGTCCAGCCAACGGGGGCGCGGTTCCGGCTGCACAGGCTGTCCGCGAGCAGTTCCTCGGGAGAAATTTATTCCATGATCCATTCCGGAACCGCCACCGCGGACACGTTGGAAAAGTTCCTGCAGCAGATTTTGGACCAAACGGATGCTAGACCGATCTACGTGATAGTGGACCGCCACAGCATCCACACATCCAAACATCTAGAAGCCTGGCGGAAGCGGACCGAGGCACCGGGGGAGATGCATCTATGGCCGGCGTACTCTCCAGCATGGAACCCTACGGAGCCAGTCCGGTCGGTCGCCCAGCGCCGGGTGGGGAAGCTGCTGGTCCGGACGGTCCGCCAGCTCAGGGAGCGCTGGGAGCAGGCCCTGCAAGCCCTGGAGGCTGACCCCACCAAGGTGCAGGGGTTCTTCCACGAGACCGACTGCGCCTAGACTGTTTCTGGTTGTTCCTTGCAATGACTTATGGCAAAATCAGTAACTGCCGAAAGAGCCCCCCTGCAGGCTCCGTATTGGACGGGTCGGCCGCTCCCCGCCGCGAGGCGAGAAGCTCTCATGGCCGGGCGTGGTGCCCACCGTATATTCTGGCCTGAATTCTGAGGACACGACTTTTGACGCGATCAGTAAGGGACCTGGCCGGAAGCGCCGTGACGAACACCGCAGGCTGCGATCCGCAATTGCGCCGAAGACGCCGTCCGCCGGCAGGGCGGCTGTCCGCCGCCCCTGCTGAGCGCCAGGCACAGCGCCGCACGGAGTTCGCCCAACGCTGTCGGTGCCAGGCGCTGCCGTGCAACGCCTCGCGACCGGCACAGCGCGGACACAGCCTATTGCGCCCTTCCCTTCAGGGCTTCACGAGCCCGGTCTCGACGAGATAGTTCCAAACGATGTCCGTCGATTCGGTGGGTGTTTGCACGCCGGAGTCGATGCGCACCTCGGCATGCCCGGGAGCTTCGTACGGATCCGACACACCCGTGAAATTCTTCAGTTCGCCGGCGAGAGCCTTCTTGTAGAGGCCCTTCACGTCGCGCTCCACGAGTTTGGCGAGTTCGCAGTCGGCGAACACTTCGACGAAGTTC
Organism: Bryobacterales bacterium; assembly: GCA_965213745.1. Classification (GTDB taxonomy): domain Bacteria; phylum Acidobacteriota; class Terriglobia; order Bryobacterales; family UBA6623; genus VXMF01. The sequence continues at coordinate 101,974 of CBDBZZ010000002.1, forward strand.
ACCGTTGTGGCGCGCACCTCGTCCCGAACCTCCTTGTAGGGAGAGATGGCGGCGGCGATCGCGATGACGCCGTTGCGGGCCAGCAGGCTGCAGACAAAGCCGATCCGCCGGATGTTGGTGTCGCGATCCTGCTTGCTGAAGCCGAGCCCTTTCGACAGGTTGGTGCGGATGACGTCACCGTCGAGCACTTCCACCTTGGCCCCGGCGCGCCGGAGACGCCCCGCCAGGAGGTTGGCGATCGTGGATTTGCCGGCCCCGGAGAGCCCGGTCAGCCAAACAGTAGCCCCTTGGTGTTCCATATTCTTGCGCGGCGCCTCCCCGGGCGCGATGTTCCTTTCCTCCGTCGGCCAGCGCTACGCAGCGCCGTCCGGTCGCCGAGCGGGCAGCACGTTGTCGAGCAGCAGGTCAAACTCGCGCCGGACCCGCCCGCCCGCCGAGAAGTGCATCCCGCATTCCCGGTCGGAATCCTTCTCCCACCACCAGCGCCCCGCCCGCGCACCCTCGCCCGGTCGGCTCGCCCGCGTGCAGGGGCGGCAGCCGATGCTGGTGTATCCCTGGGCGTAGAGCGGGTGCAGCGGCACGCTGCGGCGCTCCGCGTACTCGAAGACCTGCTGGTCGGTCCAAGCGGCCAGAGGAGCTAGTTTCAGTATGCCACCGTGCTCCTCGTCCACGGCCACCTGCTGCACCTCCGCGCGGGTGAAGGCCTGGTCCCGGCGCAGCCCGGTCACCCAGGCGTCGAGCGTGGCGAGCCGCCGCTTCAGCGTCCGCACCTTGCGGATCTCGCAGCACAGGCGACGCTTTGCCCGGTCCTCGAAGAAGCAGTTGGGGCCATAGATGGTGAGCATCGAGCTCAGCTCGTCGGCGTCCGGCACCACCAACTCGACCGTGATGCCGTAGCGCTTGCGGATCTCTTCGATCAGCGCGTAGGTCTCCTCGTGCAGCCGGCCCGTGTCGATGCTGAAGACCCTCACCGCCGGCCCGGCCAGTTCGGCCGCCATGTCCAGGATCACCGAGCCCGAGGCCTGGAAGCTCGTGCAGATGGCCATGCCGTCCTGGAACTCAGCGAGACCCCAGCGCAAGATCTCCTGCGCAGTGGCGAAACGAGGCGGCCAGGTGAACTTGGGCCCGGTTCTTTCCATTAGGACTGCCGTGAGGCGGCGATGAGGATCTCGGCGACCTCGGGGCGCGTGAATTCGGCAGGCGGGACTTCGCCTGCGCGCAGCATCTGGCGCACTGCCCGGCCCGCGAGATGCACGTGGTGCTCGGCCGTATGCGGGCAGGTCTTCTTCGAGGCCATGCCGCCGCATGCGCGGCAGAAATGCACGAAGTCGAAGAAAACGGGCTCGATGCCCAGCTCGCCCGGCGCAAACTCCGCAAAGATGTCCTGGGCCTCGAACGGCCCGTAGTAGTCCCCGACTCCGGCATGGTCGCGGCCGACGATGAAGTGGGTGATGCCGTAGTTCTTGCGGACCTGGGCATGGAAGATCGCTTCGCGCGGCCCGGCGTAGCGCATCCACGCCGGGAAGCCGGCCAAGAGCACGCGGTCGGCTGGGTAGTAGTTGCGGAGCAGCACGTCGTAGCACGCTAAGCGCACCTCGGCGGGCGTGTCGTCCGCCTTGGTTTCCCCGAGCAGCGGGTGGACGACCAAACCGTCGGCGGTCTCCAAAGCGATTTTGGTGCAGAACTCGTGCGCCCGATGGATCGGGTTCCGGGTCTGAAAGCCGACCACCTTCTGCCAGCCTCGGGCCGCGATGAGCGCAGCCGTGGCGCGCGGCGAGACCGGTAGTGCGCCCGGCAGGTCGAGCGTCCACCCGAGGCTGGCCTCGACGCGCCCCGCGATCGAGTACTCGCCCGCGTCCCGCAGCCAAGCCACACCTGGGTGCGCCTCGTCCCGAGTCCGGAAGACCGAGTCGCAGTACAGGCCCTTGTCGATGGGGAAGATGTCCTCGACCGTCAGCACGCCGGCGGGAACATCACCGTCGAGCAGGACTACCCGCTCCGCGCCCCCGAACTCGGCTCTCGTCTCGGCGTCGATCGGGAAGATGATCGGAATGCTCCAGGGCTCCCCCGTGGACAGATGCATGGTCTGACACACGCTGCGCGTCTCGTCGGCCCCGAGAAAGCCGCCGAGGGGCTCGTAGCCCCCTTCAGCGAGCAGGAACAGGTCGCTCAACTGGCGGAACGAGGCAGCATGGACAAGCTGGGGGCCTAAGCCTTGGCCCGCGCCCTCGACCACGGCATCCGGCATAGCTAACATTTTACCCGAAATCCGCCCAAACACCGTAATTCCCATCGGAATACTAGAGAATGCGCCGAGGCCAAGCCCGAGCGGAAGGCGCTCCCGCCGTGCGCAGCGCTGCGCCTAGTCCCGTCGGGTTTCCCGCGTGCGCAGAGCGAGGTAATCCCGCAGGCATGCGTCGAGACTGGGCATGGGGGCGACACCGGCTGCTTCGACGCGAACGTTCGAAAGCGCACCATTGCGGGGCCGCGGCGCCGGAGCGGAATGCTTGCGCAGGGTTGTCCGGGCAATGTCGGCCGGGCAACGGGCGGCACGCGCCACCTTGACCGCGAAGTCGTACCAGGAGACCGCTTGGCCGCCCCCCACATGGTAGACGCCAGGCGGGATGCGCATCTCCAGGATGTCCAGGGAGCGGGCGGCCAACGCAGGGCCGAAGGTGGGAGTGGCGAACTGGTCCTCGACGATGCGCAGCGCGGCGCCCTCCATGCACTTTCGCAGCACGAACTCCGGGAAGTTGCCGCGATTGGTGTAGCGCCCCGCTGGACTGTACACGCCCGCCACCCGCAACACGTAGTGCGCTGCGCAGCCGGCGCGGACGAACAGCTCGCCAGCCAGCTTCGAGACGCCGTACGCCGAGCGCGGCTCGGGGGGATCGTCCTCGGTGTACGGCTCTCGCTTCCTCCCCGCGAACACGTGATCCGTGGAGTAGTGCAGCAGCGTGGCCCCGGCATCCTCGCAGGCCAGCGCGAGCGTCCGCACTGCGAGCGCATTGACCCGCATGGCCGCCTCCGGCTCGGTCTCGGCGCGATCCACCCGGTTGTAAGCCGCGGCGTTGAGGACCCAGTCAGGCCGGTGGCTGGCGATCCGGGCCCGCACCGCGGCCGCTTCCGCGATATCGGCCTGGTCCCGGCGGAGGGCCAGGACCAAGTGGCCGCGCCGGCGGCACTCGCGCTCCAAATCGATCCCGAGCTGGCCGCCGGCCCCGAACAGTATCGCCCGCAATGCCGCAGTGTATCAGCGCCGCTCCCGCAGGCCGCGAAGGGCATCCGCAAGCGCCGCCCGGGCCAGCCGGGACTCGGCGGACCCTGTCCCTAAACGCACCGGCTCGGCTTCTTCGCGCCCTTGGGCCATGTCGAACAGCCGCCCGTCGTCGTAGAGCTTCCAGCGCTGGGTGCGGATCCAGCTGCGCCCCCGGCGCGAGGCGTAGGCCCAGCGCCGCTGGGAGGCGGCACCCCCGCGCAGACGGGAGGCGAAGCTGATCCCGTCCAAGCTTTCCGGCGGGTCGCCCCCGGCGAGCTCCACCAAGGTCGGCAGCCAGTCGGTGAAATCCACCAAGTCGTCGACGGCCTGGCCGGCAGCCAGGACGCCGGGCCAGTTCGCCACCAACGGCACACGCGTGCCCGCATCGGTGAGTTCCCCCTTCCCGCCAAGCACGGCGGTCCCCTGCCAGCGCATCTTGATCGGCTGCTTCAGCATCTCCCGCCCCTGGGCCGTGGCGTAGTAGCTCGGTGGCGTGCCGTTGTCGGCCGTGAACAGGACCAGAGTGCGCTCCCGCAAACCCAGTTCGTCGAGCACATCGATCAACCGCCCGACGCATTCATCCATCTTCTCGACCATGCGCCGGTAGCTGTCGTAGTGGCCTTGCGGCCCGAGCGGCGGGGGTGTGCCGATGTCGTCGGTCACATCGTGCGCCAGCGCCATCGGGTAGAGCGCAAAGAACGGCCTCCCCACGTGCTCGCGCATGAAATCGGCGAGCACTTCGACATAGACGTCGGGGCCGTAGCGGTCCATGACGTCCGGCCGCACGGCACCGTCCTGGTAGATGAGCGGCCGATAGTACCGCGGGCCCTCGTGCCACCCGAACAGGGCGGATCGGTCGAAGCCCAGGCGGCGCGGATGGTCCGGCTCTTCGCGCAGCAGCGTCAGCTGCCATTTCCCCGCCACCGCGGTGGCGTAGCCCAAATCCCGCAGGCGGTTCCCGAGCGCACCGGCCTCCAGGCGCTGCGGAAACGTGCCCCACTCGGGAGAGCCGGCGCGGAAAGGATAGCTGCCGGTCATGAGCGCGATCCGCGTCGGGTGGCAGACCGGCATCGAGTAGCAGTGCCGGAAGAGCACGCCGGAAGCGGCGAGCGCGTCGAGGCGAGGCGTGGCGAAGGAGGTCCCGCCATAGCAGCCGAGCGCTTGGTCCCCGACGTCGTCGGCCACGATGAACAGAATGTTGGGCTGCTCCACGGCGACGGCTGGGCAGACCGCGACCGCCAAAGCCAAAGCCCATCGCCAAGCCGCCCCGATTCGCATCGTCATCTATCATAGGGTCTGTCGCCGGCTGATGAAGAAGCCACTTGTCACAGGTGCCACAGGGTTCGTCGGAGGCAGCCTTTGCCGGCTCCTGCCGGACGCCAACGTTCTCACCCGGAGGCCTGAGGCCGCCCCGGCAAGCCTTTCTCGGGCGGCCTGTTTCCGGTGGGAACCGGAGACCGGCCCCCCGCCCCCAGAAGCGCTCGAGGGCGTCGACGCTGTCTTCCACCTCGCCGGGGAACCGGTTGCGGAGGGCCGCTGGAGCGCGGCCAAGAAAGCCCGCATACGCAACAGCAGGACTGTCGGGACCAGCAACCTAGTCCAAGGCCTGCGGGCCCTGGACCGGCCCCCTGCGGTGCTCGTGTCCGCCTCCGCCGTAGGCTACTACGGTTCGCGCGGCGAGGAGCTCCTCGATGAGCGCTCGGCTCCGGCCGCGGGTTTCCTGCCGGAAGTGTGCCGGGCCTGGGAGGCGGCCGCGATGGCCTGCGCGGAAGGCGGTACGCGGGTCGTCACAATCCGGACCGGGCTAGTGCTGGGCCCCGCCGGGGGAGCGCTAGCCAAGATGCTGCCGCCGTTCAAGCTCGGCCTGGGCGGGCCGCTCGGCGACGGGCGCCAGTGGGTGCCGTGGATCCATGTGGACGACCTCGCCCGCCTTTTCGTTTTCGCTGCCGAAACCCCGGACTTGGAGGGCCCGCTCAACGGCACTGCGCCCAATCCGGTGCCGAACAGGGAGTTCACGCGGGCTCTCGGCCGCGCCGTGCGGCGCCCGGCGCTGCTGCCCGCCCCCGCATTCGCCCTGCGCCTGGCCCTAGGAGAGTTCGCGGAGGTCCTGCTGGCGTCGCAGCGCGTCCTGCCCCGGGCCGCCGAGGAGGCTGGATTCGACTTCCGCTACCGGAACATTGAGGAGGCGCTCGCAGCGGCCGTCGGATGAGTCTGGCGGGTAGGAGCGCCCTCGTCACAGGCGCCAGCAAAGGCATCGGCCGCGGGATCGCCGAGCGGCTCGCGGAGCTGGGCTGCAATGTCGCCGTGAACTACAACTCGGATCGCGAGGGAGCCTCTCGAACCGTCGCGGCCGTCCGCGGAGCGGGCCGGGAAGCGCTGGCCGTGCAGGCATCCGTCGGCAACTCAGCTCAGGTGCGGCGCATGTTCGAGACGGTCCTCGCCGAGTTCGAGCATCTCGACATCCTGGTGAACAACGCCGGGACGCAAGTCTGGGCCCCGCTCCTCGATCTAGCCGAGCAGGACTGGGATCGCGTCATCGACACCAACCTCAAAGGGTGCTTCCTCTGCACGCAGCTCGCCGGACGCCACATGCGCGAACGAGGCGGGGGCCGCATCGTCAACATCGGCTCCGGCTGCAACAAGGTCGCGTTCCCGAACCTAGTCAGCTACACCGCCAGCAAGGGCGGAATCGAGCAGTTGACCAAGGTCGCCGCCGCCGAGTTGGGAGCGTACGGGATCACCGTGAACTGCGTGGCCCCGGGCGCGATCCTGATCGCAAGGACGGAGCGGGAAGCCGATGACTACGCCGACCAGTGGGGGCGCTTGACCCCTCTGGGACGCGTCGGGCTGCCTCCCGACGTTGCCGAGACAGTGGCGTTTCTCTGCACCGACGGGGCGGAGTTCGTCTCGGGCCAGACCATTCTGGTTGACGGGGGCCTATTCACCCGCGGGCCGTGGGCCTACGCCGGGCAGGCGGAGGCGTAAGCGGGCGGCAGTTGCCGTGAGCCCCGGCCCCGCCGCCGTGCCCGGCGGATCCACGGTCCCTTGCCATCTGTTCTACAGATCGGTGCATAAGTCCTGTCACACAAATCACGCTAGATTTCTAGCATTTTCAATAGCTTACGGGGAAAGACCCCTGACACGACTTTTGACGCGATCAGTATTGGCATTGTTATCAGAATCCTGATTGCGTTCCCCCGCTTGACAACTAGGCGGAAATTCGGATTCCATAAGCATGCGGTCAAACGAGTCGAGGCCGGGGAGTGCGCCGCTTCCGTAGCGAGCGCCTTCCCTATCTCAGGCCGCACAACCCAGCGCTGGGTCCTGTGCTTCCAACCCGGAGGAGTCGAAGAACCCAAGGATCGCAAGAGAGTCGGCAGGCGGAGGAAATGGATGGACGAGCAGGCCCGTGGATCTACGCTACCGTTCCGGGCAAGGCTCCCGATCAAGGCGAATTCGAGTTCGCCCTCCGGACCGTGCCGCTGCTGCGTCAAGGCTTCCGTCGGGAGTTCGGGCGTCTCCGCGGCGCACCGAATCCTGGGGCCAGCTGAGGCTAGCCCCGCAGCGGCCGCAGTGTCGCTCAGCGAAGTGCGACCGAGGGAACGCGCAGGAGTGGAAGGGCCGGGGTCCTCGCGAAGATATTGAAGAAAGCGAAGGGGCTTAGGGCGCGATCGTCCTTCCGGGCGAGTCCGGCTTGGCGTCTCAGTGCGTTTGCGGCGGACTTGGGGGAGTGCGCCGGCGAGACATAGCCGGCGCAGGTGGCGAACTCCAGGTTCCGGTACCACATGCTGACTGCCATCAGCTCGCCGGGGGAGCTGTACTGTGTGGCTCACAAGGGGTGGGGGAACAACGAAAATATTTCTCAAGTTTCTGGAGAACATGGGACAGGAATTTCCTGGGAAAAATCGTTCCTCCGAATTAGTTCTAGCGTTCCTTCAAAGGGACGAACTGCAAGTACATTTTCACCTGCATTCCTGGAACCGGGTTTTGGTACAGGTCAGTAGAACAGGGACCTCGCGAGCGTTCTCCGCGCCGGCAGCCACTCCCGGAACGGGACCCAGAAGGTCGCCGCCGGCCTAGCCCGGGCTGGGCACATCCCCCGCCTGGAAGCCGAGGCCGAGGCAGCCCCGTCGCTCCAGGTCCATCTGGCGGCGGCGAGGGCTAGTCCCCAGGCACGCCCTCCGGGCGACGGTCGCCGCGCCCGTCCCCCCGGTGCCGCTCGCCGAAAACCAGCCATCGCACGGCCCGCCGCAGATCCGCCAGGATCATGTAGAGCGATGGCACCAGCACCAGGCGTCACCCCTGTCGCGAAGAGCACGCCGAACGCCCAGCGCCACCGCCATGGGAATCAGGAACTGCGCCTGCAGGCTGTCCTCCAGCATCAACGGGCGTGACGCCCGCGGCGGTCGTCAGCGAGGTCAGCAGGATCGGCCGGAACCGTGCCTGGCCCGCCTCGCGCACGGCTTCCAGCAGCGGGAGCCATGCTGGCGGGCGTAGCTGTTAATGAACGTAACCAGCACCAGCCCGTCATTCACCACGACCCCGGCTAGCGCCACCATGCCGCACATCGACAAGAAGCTGACCGGCAGCCCGAGAATGGCATGGCCCCAGACTGCGCCGACCATGCCGAAAGGGCACCGCGCTCAGGATGATCGCTGGCTTGACGTAGCTCCGGAGCGGGATGGCCAGCATCGCAAAAAACCCACGAACATCGCCGCGCCAAACCCCTGCGCGAGGCCTTCCATCGATTCGTCGAAGTCGGCCTGGTCCCCCTTCCAGCGAATAGGTCAGCCCGTCGAACTCCGCCAGCAGTTGGGGCAGGAACGCGGCCTCCAGATCGTCCAGCACCTCGCCGCCCGTCGTAATGGACTCATCGACTTCAGCCTCGACGTTGATCGCCCGATTGCGGTCCACGCGGGGTGATCGCGGCGGGCCCGCGGCCCAGCGTGGCGACGGCCACGGTCGAGAACGGCACCTCGTTCCCAGCCGGAGTTCGGACGGCGCATCCGCTCTCGAGGTCCCCCAGCGAGCGGCGGGCCCACTCCGGGTAGCGCACCATGACGCGGATGTCGTCGCGCCCCCGTTGGATCCGCTGCGCCTCCTCGCCGAAGAAGCCCCTGCCGGACTTGGAGTCCCAAGTTCTGCAGCGTCAGCCCCAGAGCCTGGCCTTCCGGCGTGAGGGCTAGCCGGACCTCCGGCTTGCCGCCGCGGTAGGAGTCGGTGATCTCGATCACCCCTGGATACTCGGCCAGCTGGGCCTTCGTGCGCTCCGCGGCGGCCTGCACCTTGGCGATGTCGAGCGCGCTGAACTGGATGTTGATCGCCTTGCCCCCTCCAATCAGGTCGTGCGTGATGGCCAGCTCGACCGCACCGGCGACTTGGCCCACTTTCTCGCGCCAGCGTCTGGCGATCTCCTCCGAGGAGATCGTCCGGGCCTCGGATGGGGACCAGCTCCATGTTGACCTCGCCCAGATGATCCCCGCGGAATGTCGCCCCCCCGGCTGTCGGACCGCTTTGCACAACGCGGAACGGGTGCTCGCCAATGGAGCTCAGGATGTGCTGGATCTGGCCATCTGCCCCAGCTCCGGCGACGAGCTCCTGATGCACCTCGAACGCTGCCCGTTCGATCTGCGCGACGCCCGCGGCCGTCGCCTCGACGGGGGCCTCCTGCGGCATGGTCAGGAACGCCACCACGTTGTCGGAGTCCACCACCGGGAACAGCAGACCAGCTTGACGAAGCGGCCCCCCACCATCCCGCCCGTAACCAGCAAGGCGGCCAGCGCGAGCGCCACCGTGGCGTAGCGCCATTCCAAGGCGACGCCGACGACCGGCCGGTAGACCCGGCGGATGACCAAGTCCAGGCCTTTCGCGAACAGGTCGAAGAACCCGTTCCAGCACCGCGCGGCGAGATGGCGCCGCCGCGGGCGCTCGCGGTAGTGCCGCAGGTGGCACGGCAGGATCAGGTTCGACTCCACCAGGGAGCAGAACAGCGTGGGCAGGATGATCAGCGGGAAGACGCCCATGACCTTGCCCATCATGCCGTCCACGAAGAGCATCGGCGAGAAGGCGGCCATCGTGGTCAGCACGCCGAACGTTACCGGCACCAGCACCTCGTAGGTGCCCCTTGACGGCCCCGGCCAGGGCCTTTCCGCTCCCGCACCTGCGTGGTGTAGATGTTCTCCCCGACAACGATCGCGTCGTCCACGACGATCCCCAGCACCAGGATGAACGAGAACAGCGACATCTGATTGATGGACACGTCGAAGACAGGCATCAGGGCGATGGCTCCCAAAAACGAGATCGGGATGCCGATGGAGACCCAGAAAGCCAGCCGCAGCCGCAAGAACAGCGCCAGCACCACGAACACCAGCGCCAGCCCCGTCGCGGCGTTCTTCACCAGCAGATCGATGCGCCCCTTCAGCAGGCGGGCCCCATCCTGCCAGGTGGCTGAGCTGAATGCCGGCAGGAATCCATGCGCCGCAGCCTCTTCGACGTAGGCCTTGACGACGCTCGGCGACGTCGAGGGCGCTCTGATCCCCGACCCGGAACACCTGCAGCATGACCGTCAGGCTGATTGTCGAAGCGGGCCTGAACCTGGTCGGTCTCGGCGAAGCCGTCGACCACCGGTGGCGACGTCGCGAAGGTGTATGCCGTGTGCCGTCCGGACGCGGCGAGAATCACCAGGTCGCTCGAACTCCGAGCCGCGTGTAGGCCTGTCCCTTGGTGCGCAACAGCACCTCGCCAGTGCTGCGTCTTGATCGAGCCTCCGGGCAGGTCGAGCGGACGAGCTGCCGCACCGCGTCGGGTCGACCTGGTCGAAGGTGAGGCCATAGCGCCTCAGCGCTCTCCTCGGAGACCTCGATCGAGATCTCGTACGGGCGGGGCGTTCACGCCAGATCGACCTGGGAGATCTCCGGCAGCGCGGTCAGCTCGTCCCGCGTCTGCTCGGCGAGCCGCTTGAGCACCGTGAGGTCTGCGTCCCCCGATATCGCGACATTAATCACCTGGAAACGGCTCGTGATTTCCTGGACGATCGGCTTTTCGACATCCTCGGGGAAGGTGTCGATGGCATCAACCCGCGACTTGACATCATCAAGCACCCGCCGGATGTCGTACTCCGACATGACCTCGAGCAGCACCGAGCCCGCTCCCTCGCGAGCGGTGGAAGTCATCTTCTTGATGCCGTCGACGCCCTGGACCGCCTCCTCGATCCGGATGCAGACGGCCTCCTCGACCTCTGTGGGCGCGGCTCCGCGGTAGTCCGTCGAAATCGTGATGGTGTCGAGGGAGAACTCAGGGAAGATTTCCTGCTTCAGGTCGCCTAGGGTGATAGCCCCCGCGGCGACGATCACTCCCAGGAGCAGGTTGGCGACGACATGGTTCCGGGCGAACCATGCGATGAGGGCTTTCACGCGCCACCTCCGCCGGGAGCCGCCTCGAGGTCGGCCGGGCCGGCTCCTTCGACGATCTTCACCCGCATGCCGTCGACCGCGACTTCGAGCGGGGACACGCACACCCGCTCGCCCGCCTCCAGCCCCTCGCGCACAAGCACGGTGTCCCGCTCCCGCCGCAAAACGTCCACCGGGCGGAAGGCTAGGCGGTTGTCCTGGTCGACTACGTAGACCGTCGTGTCGCCGCGCAGCGCAGTGCGCGGCAGGCTCACGACATCGCGCACGCGGATGCCCTCGATCTCGGCTTGGACGAACATGCCGACGGCCAGGGGCGGGCGGCTGGAATTGCGGCCCCGGGCGTAGGGGTCGTCGACCTGCGCGATGGCGTTGACCATGCGGGTCTGGGGATCGATCTGGCCTTCCGTCCGCACCACCCGGCCGCGCCAGGTGAAGTCCTGGCCGGCGAAGCGGGCGGTCAGCCTAACCACCGGGCCTCGCACGGTCTCAGAACCATCCCGATAGGCCAGGGGCAATCTGCAGTAGGCGAGCTCCGCGTTCGGGATCGGCAGCCTCACTTCGGCAACATCCACCGCGTAAAGGGTTGCAATCGGCGCACCGCGTTGGACGTACTGGCCCAAGTCGACCTGCTTGGAGCGCACCCTGCCGGCGAACGGAGCCTTCAAAACCGTCCGCTCGAGGTCGTACTCGGCCTGCTCCAGGTTGGCCTCGGCAGCCGCTAGGGCCGCCTGGATCTCCGCAATCTGCGGCTCGCGGAACAGGAACGGCGACGGCTCTCCCCGGCCTAGCAGTTCCCACTCCCTCCGCGCCACGTCCGCCTCCTGCTGCTCGGCGGCCAAGCGCAGCCTCGCCTGCTCGATGGCCGCACGGGAGCGCGTGATCGCCAATTCGTATTCGCGCCGCTCGATGCGGAGCAGCACATCGCCCTCGTCGAAGAAGCCGCCCGCGGCGAGCGAGGGCGAAACCTCCACCACGCGCCCGGAGACCTCGGGCACCAGCTGCGACTCGGTCCGCGGGGCCACGGTGCCCTCCGCCTGCACCATCAGCGTGAGTGCCTTCGGCTCAGCGGTGACGACTTCCACGAGCGGGGGCTGCGCGACCACGGGCTGCCGCTCGGGCTGCTCGTACGAACGAACCAGGGCGGCGGCCGCCCAAGCTCCGATCGCAACCACCAGCAGCGGCAGGACGCTCATCAAGACCAATCGGAGTCTATTCATGTGCTCATCCTAGGAGCCCGCCTGCCCGGCGCCATCCAGCGCCCCGGCGAACCCTCCCCCTAGAGCGAGGTGCAGATCGATGCGGTTGTCGATCCGCGCCCGGCGCAAGCTCAGCACGACGCTCTCGGCCTCCAGGGCCGACCGGCGCAGCGAAAGCACGGTGAAGACATCCGCCATCCCGGCCCCGAAACGTTGCTGGGCCAGGCCGAGGGCGTCCCGGGTGGCCTCGAGCGCGGCCCGCTGGGCCTGTTCCTGCTGGCGCAGGAACTCCGCCGCCCCCAGCGCCGTCTCGACCTCCTGGTAGGCTCCCCGGATCCTGCCCTCGTAGTTGGCGGCCGCCTCGTCCGCACGCGCCTGGGTCGCCCGGACGTTCGCCTTCAGGCGCCCGCGGTTGAACAGAGGCTGGGTCACGCCCAAGGCGTAGTCCCAGACCTGGAGGCTCGGGTTCACGAGGTCCACCAGCGCGTCACTGGCAGTGCCGACCGCCGCGGTCAGCGCAAAGCTGGGCCGCAAAGCGGTCTTCGCCTGGGCTATGCGGGCGTCGGAGGCCAACAGGGTGCGCTCGGCCGCCAGTACGTCGGGTCGGCGATGAACCAGTTCCGAAGGCAGCCCGGCCGGCACGCGATCCGGCAGGGCGGGCAGCTCACCCGTCAGGGGGCGCTTACCGGAGGGGTAGTCGCAAACGAGCGTTTCCACTTGCCGGACGAAGGCATCCCGCTGCTGCTCCCGCTGCTGGACTGCGGCCTGCGCACGGGCGATGTCGGCCTCGGCCAGCCGCACGTCGAGCGGCAGCCGCAAACCCGCTGCGTAGCGTTCGCGGGTCCTGGCCGCCACGAGTTCGGCGTGGGCGGCGACCTGGCGGGCCAGGTCGACTTGGCGGCCGGCTTCGGCTGCCGCGACCCACGCCTTGGCGACCTGGCCGCTCAAGGACAGCCGGGCGGCGGCCAAGTCGGCCATCCGCGCGCCGACCGTTGCGTCGGCCGCGAGTTCTTCCGCCCCGACGCGGTTCCACAAGTCCGCCTCCCAGCCCACATTGAAGTTCAGGCCGGCGTTGGTGAAGGTGCTGCTGAGGACGCGGCCGCCGAGGCCCGGGAAGGGCAGGCCGACGAAGTTCTGGCGCTGGCGCAGGTAGCTCGTGCCGAGACTCAGCTCCGGCAAAGCGGACGCGCGCGTCATCCGGTGCTCCTCGCGGGCGGCCTCAATCCTGGCCGCCACGGCCCGGAGGCTGTCGCTGCAGGCCAAAGACTTGCGGATTGCAGCGTCGAGGCCCGCAGCATCGAGGTAGACCCACCATTCAGGGCCCTGCGCGGCGGAAGTGATCCCGGTCCCGGTCCACGCTGCGGGCGCCGGCACGTCGAACTGGCGCACGGGCATCTTGACCGGCTTGGAGCAGGCCCCCAGCGCGAGAGCGGCCAAGGCCGCGAAGGGCGCCACCCGTCTCATGATTCAGTCACCTCCGCGACTTCAGGGAGGCTCGGTGGAGAGGGCCTCCCGGCGGGCGCGCGCATGCCGGCCGCGACGAAGGCGACCATGGCGTCGAGGATCCCCCGGGAATTCAGCAGCTCGGGGTCGCAATCTCTCCAGCGGTAGTTCCGACCGGAGTCCAGCATCGTATGGACCATGACCCCTACCGCGAAGTGGATTCTGGTGCGCAGCTCGTCGCGGGAGAGTCCGGGGATGGCCCGGGCGAACGCGAGATCGAACCGGCGGATGAGAGTTCCGAACTCCTCGGCAAAGAGAGTCTCGAGGTAGGGGGCGGGCTCGCAGTAGAACCGGGCGCACATGCGCATGAAGCGGCGTCCCCCCGGCGGATCCTGGGCCAACCGGACCACAGGCGCGAACAGCGCCTCCACCACGTCTTCGACCGCCGGCTTGCCGCCGAAAGCCCTCTCGAGCGTGTCCAGCCGGTCAAGGCGCTCCTGGTTGACAGGACGGATGCGGCGGGTGAACGCCGCCTTCACAACGGCCTCCTTAGAGCCGAAATGGTAATGCACCGAAGCTAGGTTCACCCCCGCCTGCTTCGTCAGGGAACGCAGGGAGACCCCTTCGATGCCCTGCTCGGCGAAGAGCGTCTCGGCGGCGTCGAGAATCTGTTCCTTGGCGGAGCGGGCTGGGGCATCGCGCATGAATCAAACGTATGCATGAATCATACGACTAACTCAGGGCTCTGTCAAGTGGGGGCCGGCACTGCGAATGCCTGGATTGCGCGAGACCGGCGGCGGGCTCCCGGTCGCTGTTCCGGCGGCCCGGCGGGGAGGTGCCTAGCCGTCCTCGTCGCGGCGCAGCGGGCTTGGCTTCCAGTGCCGCGCCGGGAACTCACCGCCCCGGGCGGACGGGTTCGGGACCGCGGCCCCGGCCGGCCCCGCTTGGCGGCGGCCTGGGGAACGCCCGGGAGCGCCCTGGCCCGCCGGACCGACGCATGCCGCGGTGGCGCAGGTGCGTCGGGCGTCGGGGCGGGACTGCGAGCACCAGGTCCGCTTCCGCGGGAACGCTCGGCCCGATCGCCCGGAGTCCCCGGTGGGGAGTCGCAGGTGCCGCCCCGCGGGATTGCTTCGGGCGCAGGTGCTAGCCGCCGCAACCGCCAATCCCGTCCACCTGCAACGGGGCTCGGACGCGGCGATCCGCAGGGCAGGCCTGCCCCCGCAGCCTAGCCGTAGTCCGCGCCCGTCAGGCTGTTGAGAACCGACTCCTGCCATGCGCGCAGCAGCCGCTCCAGGCGCACGACGGTCTGCGGGTGGTCGGCGGCTAGGTTGACCGCCTCGCCCGGGTCCGCCCGCATGTCGAAAAGTTCCCGCCCCCGACTCCGTGCCGCTGCCGGAGCCACGCGGCACCTCTCCGTCCACGACTAGCTTGTACCGCGCCTCGAGAATCGCCCCGCGGTCCCGCGAAGTCCTCTTCCCGAACTTGCGGATAGTGGAAATTCCGGAAGTTCCGCGTCAGGAGCCCGTCCATCCGCTTGACGAGCGGAGTCGTCCCCCTCCTGGAGCTGGGGGGTCGATGTAGGGCCTGGCCTGGCCGTCTCCGCTCCGGTCGGACGAGTAGCTCCAGAAGCAGATCGGCGCTGGCCGCTGCTCCATCTCGCCGTCGAAGAGAGGGAGCAGGCTAACGCCGTCCAGCGGCCTGTCGGGCAGCGGCTGCCCGGCTACATCGCAGAGCGTCGGCAGGATGTCGCTGGTCACGGCAGGCACCGCGGTGCTGCGAGGCTCAGCGATGCGCGCCGGCCACTCCACGATCCCGGGGACTCGGACGCCACCCTCGTAAACGCGCCCCTTCTGCGCACGCAGCGGAGAGTCGAACGTGCCCTCGGCGGGGGCTCCGTTGTCGCTGCAGTACCACAGCAGCGTGTCGTCGCGGATCTCCCGCTCCCGCAAATGCCGCCGGAGCCGTCCCAAGGCACGGTCCATGGCGGTGATTTCGGCGAAGCGCGCCTCCAGCACATCGGCTAGAGGGAACTCCCCCGGGCCGCCGGTCTCCATCGATGTGATCCTGGCCGTCCGCCCCTGGACGCTTGGCGGCAGATCCCGGTAGAGCCCGAGATCCTCCTCCACGCCGCTGTACGGTTCGTGCGGGGAACCGAACCAGATCACGACGAAGAACGGGTGCCCCTGCCCCTGCGCACGATCGATAAACCGACGGCCTCGTCCACAAGTATCCGGGAACTCTCCCCCTGGTGCCGCTCGGGCAACGCACCGTTCC
>CBDBZZ010000003.1:0-56751 GCA_965213745.1 Bryobacterales bacterium
AAGCGGTCGCCAAACTGTCGCCGGACGTTCAAGGTAGTGCGCTAGGCTGCCGTGCTCGTCCTTGACCATGCGGATACTCTCGACCGCGGCGAGGCGCTCGAGCAGCCCGAGGGGCAGGACACCGCTCCACTTGGTTTGGTAGAGGATGATGTCGGCTTCGGCGGGCGTCAGCCACCCTCCGGTAGTAGTCAGCCAAGCCCGGTTCGTTGGGGTCGGCCAGGTAGGGGGCCATGCAGAGGATCGCCATGGGCGCCGGCGCGCCGGGCGAGCGCGGCTTGGCGCACTGCGGCATGCCAACTCTGGCCCACGCCGAAGATTAGGTAGCGGCGGCCTGCCGCCATTTCTCCGGCTATGCGGCTGATGCGGGCGTAGTCCTCGAGGGACAGCGCGTGCAGTTCCCCATTGCTGCCGCAGAAGGCCAGAGCCTCGAGGCCGCTCGCGAGGAGCCGCTGAACATGGGCCTGCAGTGCCTGCTCGTCCAGCTCCCAATGCTTGTCCCACGGCGTGACGGGGAATGCGATCGTTCCGTGCAGTGCAGGGGCGACGGACATGAGCGGACAGGACTCCTCCGACTCGCTCCAAGATAGCAGGGCGGCCGACTCCGGCAGAGGCGCGCCGCCGGCAGCCACTATGTCGCGGCGGGCCCCGGGCCTGCCCGCCGGGGGCCGAAGCAGTTCTGGCTGAAGCCGCTGGCCCGAGCCGGCGTTGGCGGAGGACGCCTCGCGGGCTGAGCGCGAGTACGGGCGCTCGGACAGCTGCGACGGGCGCTGGCGGCGGCCTACCGCCTGCTGTGCATCCCGCTCCTGCGCTTGGAAGACATCCTGCAGACGCACCGGGAGGCGTTGGCGGAGCGCTGCCGCCTGCACCGCGCAGTGTTGCTGGTGCGGGACGCGACCGCGCTGGGGGACGCCTCCGTGCGGGCCCGCCTAGCCCGCCTGGAGAAGTTCGAGAGCGCTGCGCCGGCAGCGGAGAAGCGCTTGGCGCTCCAGAACTGGGCAGCCGCCGGACGGCTGCTGGGGGAGTCCGGCGATGCTGTCCGGAAGCACTTCGCCGAGACCGGGGAGAGCTTCCCCCGGGGGCAATTCGAGCAGTTGCTGCAGCGCTGGGAGCGCCAGCCCCGGAACTGCCCAGGGAGAGCGCGGAGGTTCTCGCCGCGGACGCGGCGCTCGCCCTCCAGACCGATGTGCTGGCCTCGCTCCCCGGGGCGGGACCCGTCCAGGTCGCCCCACTGCGGGGCGTGGCCGGGCACCGCATCCTCCGCGGCGGTTCCGGGCGCAATCTGCCATTCCGCGAGCGACACCTTGGGGGAGACAACACCCCAGTGGCGAGTGTTCCGTAAGGACAGGTTGCCCGTATTCGGGGTCCTGTGCTAGGTTGGGAATTCGGGGCGGCCGCGCAACGGCCCGGTCGCTCGGTGCCGGCGCTCCAGCCCGGCCCTCCTAGCCAGCCTTGCCGTTGCCCGCCTCGGGCGGCGGCATCTATGACTCGCGCAGTTGCCAACCGCTATGTCGCCGCCCTGGCGGATGTGGTCATGGAGGCCGGCTCGGGCTTGGGGCCCGAGGCCGTCCTCGAGCAACTCGAGGCTTTCGGGGCCTGTCTCGCTCGTTCCCGAGACCTGCAGGTTGTGCTGCAATCGCCGGCCGTGCTGCCTGCGGACAAACGGGTTCTGGTCGGCGACCTCTCGGAGCGGCTGGGCCTCGCACGGACGGTGCAAAACTTCATCCACGTTGTCGTCGACCATCGTCGCATCGGGCATTTCGCCCTGCTCGTGGAAGGTTTCGAGGCTTGGCTCGATCGCCATCGGAACCGGGTGCGGCTGGAGGTGCGCGTAGCCTTTCCGCTCGGTCCCGCCCAGCGGGGCATGCTTGAGCAGCGCTTCGGCAGCTTGACCGGCCAGCGGGTGCGGGCTGCCTACCAGGTGGATCCGGGCCTGCTCGGCGGGAGCGTGGTGCAAGTCGGCTCCACCCTGTACGACGGCTCGCTGCTCACGGGCCTCCGGGGGCTCGAGCAAACCCTGGCGGGCGAGCGCTGAGCAGCCCGAGGGAAAGGAATTCCATCGCATGGCCGAAATGAATCCCGCGGAGATCTCGAGGCTGATCCGCGACCGGATCCGCAACTACGAATCCGCCGTCGAGATCGCCGAAGTCGGTTCGGTGGTCTCGCTGGGCGACGGCATCGCCCGGCTCCACGGCCTGGAGAAGGTCATGGCTGGCGAGCTGCTGGACTTCCCCGCCGGCATCGCCGGCATCGCCATGAACCTAGAGGAGGATCAGGTCGGGGCGGTTTTGCTCGGGGATTACTCCCAACTCAAGGAAGGCGACCAGGTCCGGCGCACTGGCCGCATCATCTCGATCCCGGTCGGCGATGCGTTGCTGGGGCGCGTGGTGGACGCGCTCGGGCGGCCCGTGGACGGCAAAGGGCCGATCCCGGCGACCCAGTTCAACCCAGTGGAGCGTATTGCGCCGGGCGTGATCGACCGAGAGCCGGTCACGCAGCCCCTGCAGACCGGCCTGAAGGCCATCGACGCCATGATTCCCATCGGGCGCGGGCAGCGCGAGCTGATCATCGGCGACCGGCAGACGGGCAAGACGGCCATCGCGCTCGACACGATCCTCAACCAGCGGGGCGGGGATGTGACCTGCATCTATGTCGCGATTGGGCAGAAGCGCTCCACCGTGGCGCAGGTCATCAAGACGCTGGAGCAGCACGGGGCGCTGGAGTACTCCATCGTGGTGGTTGCTTCGGCATCCGACCCGGCTCCGATGCAGTACCTGGCGCCGTTCTCCGGCGCGGCCATCGGCGAATACTTCCGCGACAGCGGCCGCCACGCCCTGTGCGTCTACGACGATCTGTCCAAGCACGCCGCGGCGTATCGCGAGATTTCGCTGCTGCTGCGGCGCCCGCCGGGGCGCGAGGCCTACCCCGGCGACGTGTTCTACCTGCACTCCAGGCTGCTGGAACGGGCCGCGAAGTTGAACGCCGCGCAGGGCGGCGGCTCGCTGACGGCCCTGCCGTTCATCGAGACGCAGGCTGGCGATGTGTCGGCGTACATCCCGACGAATGTGATCTCCATTACGGACGGACAGATCTACCTCCAGGCCGACCTGTTCAACGCCAACGTGCGGCCCGCTGTGGATGTGGGCATTTCGGTGAGCCGGGTGGGCGGCAACGCCCAGATCAAGGCGATGAAGTCGGTGGCCGGCACGCTGCGCCTCGACTTGGCGCAGTACCGGGCCCTGGCGGCCTTCGCCCAGTTCGGCTCGGACCTCGACAAAGCCTCGCAGCAGCAGCTCCACCGCGGCGACCGCCTCGTCGAGGTGCTCAAGCAGAAGCAATACGCGCCGCTGCCGGTGGAGAAGCAGATCGCCGTCATCTACGCCGGCACGAAGGGGTACCTTGACGACCTGGAGCTGTCCGAGATCGCCGACTTCGAGGTTGGGTTGTACGAGCACCTAGACCGGCAGGGGGAGGATGGGGCGCTGGCCCTGATTCGCTCGCACGGTCGGCTCGACGACGAGACGGACGCGGCCCTCGCACGGGACCTGCAGGACTACAAGGAGAGGTTCTCGGCCCTGCGCTCGACGGCCAAGGCCAGCTAGGCGGCCCGGCATGCCCTCCCTGATCGACCTGCGGCGGCGGATCCGCTCCGTCAAGAACACCCAGCAGATCACCAAGGCCATGAAGATGGTCTCGGCAGCGAAGCTGCGCCGTGCGCAGCAAGCCGTCGTGAACGCGCGCCCGTATGCCGGCCTCTTGCAGGAGATCGTCGGCAGCGTGCTGCAGCACGCCTGGGAGCAAGAGAGGCTCCTGCGGCATCCGCTGCTCGCGCAGCGAGACGGCGCCAAGGTGCAGCTGCTGGTCTTGGCCGGGGACAAAGGCCTCTGCGGCTCCTTCAACAGCAATGTCTTCAAGGCGTGCCAGGAGTTCCTGGACGAGCGGTCCGGGCAGCAAGTCCAGCTCGAGCTGCTGGGGCGGAAGGCCGTGGACTTCTACTCCCGCGGGAGCGTCGGAGTCAGCGGCACGTGGGAGCACGCGGTGGCCCAGGCGGGGTCCGGGATTGCGACGGCGGTGGCTGCCGCAGCGATGCGGCGCTTCGAGGCTGGGGCGGCGAACGAGGTCTGGGTGCTCTTCAACTGCTTCCGGAACGTGCTCAAGCAGGAGACCACAGTCCAGCGGCTGCTGCCGATCGAGCCCTCCAGCGGGAGCCGCGGCGCGGCTGTGGGGTACGAGTTTGAGCAGCCTCCCGAAGAGCTGCTGCTGGCGCTGCTGCCGAAGCATGTGGAGGCCCAGCTGCAGTTGGCGCTGCTGGAATCCGCTGCCGCGGAGCATGCCGCCCGCATGACAGCGATGGATTCCGCCACGCGCAACGCCGGCGAAGTGCTGGACAAGCTCACCCTGCACCTGAACCGCGTGCGGCAGGCGAGCATCACGACGGAGATTATCGAGATTGTGTCGGGCGCCGCAGCGCTGGAGTGAGCGGCCTCGGCTTGAAGGAAGCAGCAAGATGCAGATCGTAGGTAAGGTGATCCAGGTGGCCGGGCCGGCGGTGGACATGCGGTTCACCGGGGGGCGGCTACCGAAGATCTTCAACGCCGTGCGCGTTTCCAGCGAGGGCTTCGATGTGCCGAGCCCCGTGGACGTCACCTGCGAGGTCCAGCAGTACCTCGGCGAGGGCCGGGTCCGCACGGTCGCGATGCAGCCGACCGAGGGCATGGTCCGCGGGATGCGCGTCGAGGATACGGGGCAGCCGATCACGGTGCCCGTCGGGCCGCAGGTGCTCGGGCGGGTCCTCAACGTGCTCGGGGAGCCCGTGGACGAGCGAGGGCCGGTCGAGACCGAGCGGCGGTTCCCGATTCACCGCGACGCCCCGGCGCTGGAGGACCAGGCGACGGAAACCGAGATCCTCGAGACCGGGATCAAGGTGATCGACCTCATCGAGCCTTACGTCAAGGGCGGCAAGATCGGCCTGTTCGGCGGAGCGGGCGTCGGCAAGACCGTGATCATCATGGAGTTGATCAACAACATCGCCCTGCAGCACGGCGGAGTGTCGGTGTTCGCCGGTGTCGGGGAGCGCACCCGGGAAGGGAACGACCTCTGGCTCGAGATGCAGGAGTCGGGCGTGGTGGATCCCGACGACTACGGGCGGTCGAAGACGGCCCTCATCTACGGCCAGATGACCGAGCCTCCCGGCGCCCGGCTGCGGGTCGGGCTCACGGGCCTCACGGTGGCCGAGTACTTCCGCGATGTCGAAGGCCAGGACACGCTGCTGTTCATCGACAACATTTTCCGGTTCACTCAAGCAGGCTCGGAGGTGTCGGCCCTGCTGGGGCGCATGCCTTCGGCGGTCGGCTACCAGCCGAACCTCGCGACCGAGATGGGGGCGCTCGAAGAGCGGATCACCTCGACGAAGCAAGGCTCCATCACCTCGGTCCAAGCCATCTACGTGCCGGCGGACGACTACACGGACCCGGCCCCGGCCACCACCTTCACGCACCTCGACGCGACAACCAATCTATCCCGCGAGATCGCTTCCCTGGGCATCTATCCGGCCGTCGACCCGCTGACGTCCACCTCGCGGATCCTGGATCCGAACGTGGTTGGCGACGAGCACTACAACGTGGCGCAGGCGGTCAAGCGGGTGCTGCAGCGCAACAAGGAACTGCAGGACATCATCGCGATCCTGGGTGTCGAGGAGCTGTCCGAGGAGGACAAGCTGACTGTGGCGCGGGCGCGCAAGATCCAGCGCTTTCTGTCGCAGCCGTTCTTCGTGGCGGAGCAGTTCACGGGCACCAAGGGCCGCTACGTCAAGCTGGCTGACACGATCCGCGGTTTCCGGGAGATCGTCGACGGCAAGCTGGACGCCTTGCCCGAGCAGGCGTTCTACATGGTCGGCACCATCGAAGAGGCTCAGGAACGAGCGCGAAAGCTAGCCGGCTAGCCGGCCCGGATGGCGATGCGGATGCGCCCCGCCTGGCCGGAGGGGAAGCCGTCCGGTCCCGGTTCTTCGGTTTGGGCCGGGCTCGCCCCCCGGACGCCAGCCCGCGCTGGAGGCTTGGGGCTCGCGGTACAATGAAGAATCGAGCAACGTCCCGGCCGCGGCGTGCAGTGCGGGGGGATCCGCCGAGTCGACCGCTGCGGGCTAACGCTGCGGCCCGCCCTGCATGCCAGGCCTAACCTTCCGTCTCAAGGTCGCCGTGCCCGGCAGGCTCGTCTCCGACTTGGAGGTGGCCTCGCTGCAGCTGCCCCTCGCCACCGGCTATTTGGGTGTTTTGCCGGGCCACGCGCCGATGCTGGCGCGAATCGGTACTGGCGTGGTGACGTATGCCAAGCCGGGCGGTGGCGAAGAGTTCCTCGCGATCGACGGTGGCACCGTCGAGATTCTGCCGGATGTCGTTCGCGTCCTGGCGGACAGGGCGGAGGTCGCGGCGGGAATCGACACAGAGCGAGCGCGCCAGGCCTTGCAGCGCGCCCGCCAGCGCTTCGCCTTGGGCTCGGTGGAGGTCGACGTCGACCGGGCCCAGCGCGCAACGGCTCGGGCCAGCGCGCGCCTAGCTGCTGCGCGCGAGCGCTGAAGCCCGCGGCCCCGTTGCGGAACGGGTTTCGCCTAGCCTACGCTGCGTCGCTAATGCAGGGGTTCACCAGCTCCCCGACGCCTTCGACCCCCACTTTGCACACATCGCCCGGCTGCAAGTAGAGGGGCGGCTGGCGGGCCATGCCGACACCGGGGGGCGTCCCCGTCGAGACGATGTCGCCGGGGTCCAGCGTCATCACTTGGGACAGGTACTCGAGCAGGGCGGGAACATCGAACACGAGCTGGCTCGTGCTGGAGTTCTGCAGCGTCTTGCCGTTCAGCTCGAACCAGATGCGCAGGTCGCCTGCGCGCCCGAGCTCGTCCCGTCCCACTAGCGCTGGCCCCATCGGGCCGAAGGTATCGAAAGTCTTGCCGATGGTCCACTGCGACGTGGCCAGCTGGAAGTCTCGCGCGCTGACATCGTGGACACACGTGTAGCCGAAGACGTAGTCCTCCCAATCCGCGGCCCGCACGTTCTTGGCGCGCCGCCCGACGACGAAGGCGAGCTCGGCTTCGTAGTCGACTTTTTGCGAGACGGAGGGGAGGATGATCGGGTCCCCGGGGCCGCAGACAGCGTTGCTGTACTTCGTGAATACGGTCGGGATCTCTGGAATCTCCATGCCGGATTCGACGGCATGGTCGCGATAGTTCAAGCCGATGCAGATGAACTTTCCCGGCCGGGGCACCGGGGCGTGCAGCCGCACCGCGTCGAGCGCGGTGCCCGCCGCGCCGGAATCCGCATGCCGGCGCGCAGCGCTGATGGCCCGGTGGCCGCCCTCGAGGAAGGTCAGCACATCTGGATAACCGATCTCGGCCAGCGCCAGCACGCGGCCGTCAACGAGCAGGCCGGCCTCCTGCTGCCGGGAGCCGTGCGTGTAAGTAACGATGCGCATGAGTTCCTATGGTACGCCCCCCGCCGGGAGGGGCCTGGGCCTAGCCGGGTCCTGGTGCGCTACGGTGTGCGAATGGCCCAAACCAGCAGTGCCGTGCAGGCCGCGCCTAGCAGCAGCAGGATTCCCGCCAGCGTCTGCCAGCGGGGCATGGCTAACGGCTGCCAAGGAGCGGCGCCTGGGTGCCTGGAAGGGCCGCCCCGCCGGGAGGGCAGGCGGCCGCGCCGGCGAATGGCCTCCAGCGTTTCGCGGTTGGTGATCATGATCGTGCAGGAGTTGGGGCTTGGCAGGGTTGCGCGCAGGAGGCGGCGGACAGCGGGAGGGCATTCCTTCACGGAGCGGAACACGGCTTGGCCGTCGGCTGTCCCGACGATAATGCTGGAGGTCTTGAGGACCCATTTCATGGGGCCGTTCCAACTCCTTCTAGGGCGGGCTTGCCGTTCTCGGCGAATGCGCTAACCAAGCGGATGAGTCCGAGGGATGCCCGCGAGAGCGGCTTGTCCTTGCGATAGATCAACCCGATTGTGCGGACCATCGGCAGCGGCTTGAGGCGGATCGCCTTGAGCCTGCCCGCTTGCAGCTCCTCGCGAGCATTCGACACGGCGAGGAACGTCACCCCTAGGTCGGCCTCCGCGAAACGCTTCTGCATCTCGCTCGATTCGAGCTCCATGGAGATGCGTAGCTCATCGTCGTAGTCATCGAGGAACTCGTCGATCCGGGCCCGCGTGCGGCCCGTCTTGGGCAGCAACAGGCTCTCCTTCGAAATCTCCTCCGCGCCTACGGTCCTCCGTTTGGAAAGCCGGTGCCGGGGCGAGGTGATGAGGCGGATCTCGTCCGAGTAGAACCGCACCACTGCGAGCTTCTTGTCCTGGAGCGGCAGCTGGGTGATGCCGAAGTCTACGCTATGATCCAGCACCGAGTCCACGGTATGCACGCCGTAGGAGCGCACAACTTGGAGCTGGACATTCGGAAACTCCTCCTTGTAGCGGGCAAAGACGGCCGGCAGGACATGCACGCAGGTCGCTTCGTTGGCGGCGATTGTTATCTCGCCCTTCGGATTGTGCTCCAGCTCCCGCACGGCGTCGAAGCCCTCGCGGCGCAGATCGAGGATCCTCCGGGCGTACTCGGCGAATGTTCGGCCCGCGGCTGTCAGGGTAATGCGGCTGCCGAACCGATCGAAGAGCCGGGTCTCGAGCTCCAGCTCCATCTGGCGGACCTGAGCGCTGATGGCGGGCTGCGTGCGGAAACAGGTCTTGGCTGCCTTGGAGAAGCTGTTGAGCCGGACAATCTCCAAGAACGTGTGTAGCTGGTCGAAGTCCACGAGGTGGCAAGCGGCGGAAGGAAGCCGACCCTCTGTGCCTCCATCGTAACTCAGGGCTCCTCGCGGGCAGCCCTCAGCCTTTTCCAATGCGAGAGGAGCCTGAAGAGCGACCTGGAGGGGAGCGGGGGCGATGGTGATGGTTGTGCAGCTTGAGCTGGGGGCCCTCGCCGACCTCCGGGCGTTCCCGGGGCCCTGGCGCGGGCGCTGCCGTGCAGGCCCCGGAGCGGAGGCGGCCTATGCGCATCGGGCGGACGCTGGACGACGGGCCCGAGCGGTGCCTGCCATCCGCTGACGGCTGCCCCCGGGTGGTGGCGGGTCCCGTTTCGAAGTCGCGCCCAACGGATGGCGCGCCTCCGCGGAGCGCAGGCGTGCCGGGCGATAAGATGGTTGCTCCGGTCTCCCATGAAGCCCCGCATTTTCTCCGGCATGCAGCCCACGGGCGAGCTGCACATCGGCAACTACCTGGGAGCGCTCCGGAACTGGGCCGAGATCCAGTACGATTACGAGCCCATATTCTGCATTGTGGACCAGCATGCCATCACGGTGCGCCAGGACCCGCAGCGGCTCCAGGCGAATTGCGAGCAGGTGGCGGCGCTGTACCTGTCCGCCGGCCTCGACCCCGACCATTCCGCCGTGTTCGTGCAGTCCCAGGTTTCGGCTCACGTGGAGCTGGCCTGGATCTTCACCTGCGTGCTGCCCTTCGGGTGGCTGGGCCGCATGACGCAGTTCAAGGCGAAGATGCAGCAGGCGGAGGCCAGCCAGGACGCCGTGGGGGCGGGACTGTTCGTGTATCCGGCGTTGATGGCGGCGGACATCCTGCTGTATCAGGCCCACCTCGTGCCGGTGGGCGACGACCAGTCTCAGCACATGGAGCTGACCCGCAACCTGGCCCAGCGCTTCAATCACCTCTACGGGGAGACTTTCGTTGTGCCGGAAACGAGGTTGCCGACGGTTGGCGCTCGCATCATGGGCTTAGACGACCCGGCGAAGAAGATGAGCAAGTCGGCGACTGCTCCGCATCACGCGGTCAGCCTGCTTGATCCGCCGGCCCGCATCCGCAAGGCGATCAACCGCGCTGTGACGGACTCGCAGCCGGCCATCAACTGGGGTACTCCCGGGGCCGGCGTCGCGAACCTGCTGACCATCTTCCAGGCTTTCAGCGGTTGGGAGACGGCGCGCATGGAGTGCCATTTTGCCGGCATGCGCTATGGCGAACTCAAGAAGGAGGTGGCCGAGATGGTGATCGCCCGACTCGAGCCCATCCAGGCCCGCTACCAAGACCTCATGAGCCACCGGGACCATCTGCGTGGCGTGCTGCGGGCCAGCGCGGAGCGCGTAGCGCCCATCGCCGAGCGGACGCTTCGTCTCGCCAAGGAGCGTACGGGCCTGTATCTGGGCTGAGCGCGGAGCCGTGGCGTTCCCAGTCTCGGTCCGCGGCTACCGGGACCTCTTGCGCAGCTCCGCCAACTTCCGGCGCTTATGGGTGGCCCAACTGATCAGTGGCTCCGGCGACTGGTTCTACTCGGTCGCGATCTATTCGCTGCTGCTGGAACTGACCGGCTCCGCCGCTTCGGTGGCATGGGCTGCGATCCTCCAAATCCTGCCCATGCTGCTCCTGGGGCCGACGGCCGGGGCCGTCAACGACCGCCTCAGCCGACGCAAGACGATGCTGGCCAGCGACCTGCTGCGGGCCGGCTTCGTGCTCTGCATGCTGGGCATCAATCGGGCGGATCAAATCTGGCTGCTGTACCTGCTGCTCGGCTTGGAGATCGGCACGGCGGCCTTCTTTGAGGCCGGGCGCAACGCCATCCTGCCGAGCATCGTGCGACGGGAGGACCTGCTCGCCGCCAACGCGCTCGGGTCGACGACTTGGTCGCTCACCGCGACTCTTGGCGCCGCCCTCGGGGGCGGCGCGGTGGCCTACTTCGGGCGCCAAGCCGTTTTTCTGGGGAATTCGCTGTCCTTCCTCGTGTCGGCGTTCTTCGTCTACCGCATCCGGACCCTGGAGCGGTATCTAGCCGGCCAACGGCAGCGGTCGCGGTTGGAGGCCTTTGGCTTTCGGCCCACTGTGGAGGGCATTGCCTACGTGGCCCGTCGCTGGCGCTTGGCGGCGCTGCTGACGCTGAAGCTGGGCTTGGGTGTCCTGGGCGCCCGTGTGGTCCTCTCCACCATCCTGGGCGCGGGCGAGTTCAAGATCGGGAACAGCTCGGCGTTGGGGATGGCGCTGCTGTTCGGCTTCCAGGGCCTAGGTTCCATCCTGGGGCCCTTGGCGTTCGGGCAGAGAATCGGACGCAGTCAAGCCAGCGCCCGAGCCACCGTGTTGTTGGGCTACATCGCCGCCGGGGCTGGCTACATGCTCTTCAGTGGAGCCCGATTCGTTCCGCTGGCCGGTCTCTTCCTCGTCCTGGCGCACGCTGGCGCTTCGCTGGTCTGGGTGGGCTCGACGACATTGCTGCACCTCAACACGGACGGCCGTTACCTCGGACGGGTGTTCGCGGCGGATCTGGGCCTCTTCATGGCCAGCGCGTCAGCATCGACGTATTGCATGGGGCAGGTGCTGGACCTGGGCCTGGCACCGCGGGCTGCCGCCTTCGCGCTGGGGGTTGCCATGCTCGCCCCGGCTGCTGCCTGGGGGTTGACGCTGTGGCGGCTCTGGGGCGCTGGCCGCCCTGCGGCTGCGGCCTAGGGTGTGTAGGCTCGCACCACCTGCGCCTCGTCGAAGCCGTCCACCGGGAACCGGCCGGCGTCGGCGGGGATCAGAAATGCGTCACCGGCTTCGAACGGGATTGCGTTCAGGGAACCGTAGCCCTGGATGCAGATGAGCAGTTCCCAGCGGCTGGGGGTGGGCGGGTAGAGGAACGGCCGGTTCCAGCTGAGCAGATCTGCGACGAAGTGCGCACAGCGGCCCAGACGCTTGATCCGGCATGCCCCGCCCGCGAGCAGTCTCGGATTGCAGGGTACGGGGCGCGAGCCCACATCCGCCACCTCCAGCGCCTGGTCGATCTGTAGGGGCCGAGGCCGACCGTCGAGGCCTCTGCGACCGTGGTCGCAGAGGCGGTAGGTCACGTCAGAGTTCTGCTGGACCTCGCACATCACCACGCCGGAGGCGCTGTGGATCGTGCCCGCCGGGATCAGCACGCACTGGTCGGGAGCGGCGGCGACCCAGCGCACCAGTCCGGACACCTCCCCAACCGCAGCTGCCTTCCTGAGGTCCGCTGGCCCGTACTCCTCGCGCAAGCCCAGCCCGAGGCGGGCCCTCGGTGCCGCCGCGATCACGTACCAGAGCTCGGTCTTGCCGAGGCAACCCTCCAGGCGCGAGGCGTGCGCGTCGTCCGGATGCACCTGGACGGACAGCTCGCCCGGACAGAAGATCAGCTTGCCGGCGAGCGGGAAAGGTCGATGCCCCCCCGGAGCCGCGGGAAGCCCCCGGCGGAATCGGGGGCGCTGCCAGCCCGGGCCCATCAAGCGGTCGCCGAGACGGGCGACCAACTCGGACAGCGAAATCCCTGCGTGTGGGCCGTCCGCCACCCGGCTGCCTTGATGCAGGCACCAAGCCTCGCCGATCCGTCGCTCCGAACGGCTTGGCAAAGGGGCGAGGTTGTGAGTACCCCAGACCTTCTCCCGCAGAGCAGGCTGGAACTTCAGCGGCTCCAGAGGTGTCGGCAAGGGTAGCTGCATAATCTTTGCGGGTCGTCCACTACTAATTTTGCCAAAAGTAATTGCAAGCAGCGCACCAATAGAATCAATGGCTTGCAGAGCCTTTTCGTGCAATTGCTTGTGAAGACATCGGTAGAAGGGTGAGCGTCCTCGAGTTCCTCCCGTATCCGCTCGAACCACTCGAGCGCCTCGCAGGTCGACTCGAATCACTTGTTCTCGCGCTCCGCCTTCCGTTGGCCCATCCGACCTCCAGTGGGGGGAGCGCCGCCTTGCAATTCTCCCACCGGGCCCCGAGACCCTCAAGCTCTAGCAAGTCAGCTAGGCCCGCAACCGAGCGGGACCGATTCGGTTCGCAGGCATTGATTGTAGGCGGAGGCAGGGGGAAGCACTTCCACAGTGCGCGATGCCCTGCAGTGTTCCCTGATTTCCGGATAAGGATTCCGGTTGCCAGCCGGAATGTGTTTGTTTTGTAATGATTTAGGCGGTCCTCCAGGGTGGCCGCGTACTGCACCCCGGGGGTGCCTCTCGATTTTTTTGGAGGCCCCCCTGCCCCCCGCCAGTGCTCCCACCTTGGCTTGCGGCGTCTGTGCCGGTGACTGGACGGGCTCGGCGGGGGGCACCTCCCATAAGAGCTAACTTATAGGGGATTCCATCCCAAAGTGTTTTGGGAGCTGAGGCTGGTGAGTGCGAGGGTTCTCTGCAAGTTCTACCGATATCCCTGGCCACTCGTCAAGCGTCTCCTCTAGCGGAATCGCCGGTTCGATCGCCTGACGGACTGGGTTCCGGGCGCAGCCGAAGTCATGTCCAGCGCTGCGCGGTCGCGGCTGGCCCCCAGACGGACCCCCAGGGGGAAACAGCCTGCGCAGGATGCATCAGCTTTGCCACCAGCAGCGCCGCCGCGAGCTTGCCGTCCAGCCCAGCCTGGGCGCTGTCCTCCCTGGATTGCGGCCAGCAGCCCAGTGGGGCCAGCGACTGGCAGCGCTGGAGCACCAACTTGACCTGCCCCTCGGGCGGCACCGCTCCAGCACGGCTGCGGTGGACCAGTCGCGCTCCGGGACGGTAGGGAACAGCATGACGCACGGGGCCCGCTCGAGCGGAGCCGGCTGGACCCGGCGCCCCTGGCGGGACGCGTCCCGGCGGATTTTCGCCTGGGCCGGACGGCTGGCCTCCGCGGTCTTGCGTCACGCGCAGACCCGTCCCGGCACCGTGACGCCCGCAGCGACCCCCGCCTGCGCCCGCACGGCCTCGAGCACCCCCGGCTGCAGCGACCCCACAAGCCCCAGGGGTTTGCCGGCCTCCCGAGCCCAACTCAGGGCTCGGCTACTAATTTTGCCAAAAGTAATTGCAAGCAACCCACTAATAGAATCAATGGCTTGCGGTGCCTTTTCGTGCAATTGCTTATGAAAACATCAGTATGCACTCGAACGGTCCCTGGGCCGCCAGCCTCAACCACATCCCGGATGCCTTGCGCGGTCGCTGAGAGGCAGCCCTGGCTGCCCTCGGTGTGCGTGGGGACGGCGTGGGTCAGCGCCCGGCTGAACGCGGGCGGCACGGATGTGCAGGGGGATGGGCGGGAGCAATTGGATCGGGATGCGGTGCTCTGGCTGCCAGGGCGGCAGCCGGTGGGGCGGCGGGCCGCCAGCGCGTACTCCTGCCAGGATCTGGTGAGCTCTTGCCGGCGGAAGGGTTGGGATGATTCCGGGAGCGTGACCGATCCGCGCCAAAAGGCCCCGCTTCTGCGCCTAGTGGATGCGATGGGGTTGCGGGAGGACGAGGGGGAGCCCCTGGACGCGGCGGGGAAGGAGCGGGTGCTCGCGGGGGCGTACCGGCCGGCCCGGGGGCCGGAGGAGCCGGTGTACGGGGTGATCCGGCGCGACGGGGACGGGGAGCAGTGGTTGCTGGTGCTGGTATGCACGGTGATTCCGGTGAGCCGCGACCGGCTACCGCTGACGGACCTAGGCCTGCAGCCTCCGCCGTGCCGCTCGCCCGCGGCGTAGCAGGGTTTCTACTTCGGCACCCGGATCGCGCAGCTGCTGCTGTGGCTGCTGCAGTACTAGGTGCTGCCGGATGAGGCGCGGCAGCCCGGACTTCGGCCGCTGATTCGGTACTGCGTGGGCAGCGTGGGGCGGCTGCGGCTGCTGTGCAGCAGGGGCAACCTGCGGTTGGCGAGCCGGAGGGAGCTGGACTCGGGCTGGGTCGGCACAGGGCACCTGCGGGGGGCCCAGGTCGCTCGGCGACGGGATGAGGTGCCCGCGCCGGGTGCGCAGGGCTCTCCGCTCAAGCCATGTGGCCCCGCAACACCCATCTCGGGAAATTATTCGGGAATCTAGAGCAGTGTTTACCAGCCACCGGGGGCTACCTACAATAAAATAGGCTCAAGAGATGGCTGAGCTGGAACATAGAGCATCATCCCTGGATGTGGCAGTTTTGCGCGAAGCGGCCGCCGAGGCGGCGCTGGCGCAAATCCTCACGCGGGTGGCTCAGGATCCAACCCAGGCCCGCCTGGCGTTCGAAGCGATTCGGACGATGGCCGGCGAGAAGATCCTCGCAGCGGTTTCGCAGGCGTCCCGCCAGCAAGCCGAGGATATCCGGGGCGTCAAAGCCAGCGTGGCCGGCCTCGAAAAGCGGGTTGTCGAACGGTTTGAGAACAACGAGAAGCTCGCGGAGCAGCGCCACCAGGATGCGGAGCAGCGCCACCAGGACCTCAAGGACCTTGTGGTCCAGTCCATCGCCGCATCCAACCAGCGTCACCAGGACGCGGAGAAGCTCGCGGAGAGGCGTCACCGGGACCTCAAGAACCTTGTGGTCCAGTCCATCGCCGCATCCAACCAGCGCCACCAGGACGCGGAGAAGCTCGCGGAGCAGCGCCACCAGGACATGCAGCGGCAGAATGACAAGCTCGACAAATGGCTGCGGGTGCTGACTACGGGAGTAATCTCCATGTTCCTGGCCTTCCTGGCCTCCCTGATCGTGGACCGGCTTGCGCCCAGCGTCGGCAGCATGGCGGCGGAGTCCGTGGCCCGCCCGGCAGCGCCGGACCCAGCGTCGGGCTCGCCCGGCGCAGCAGACCCCCGCAACGGAGCCCCGGAGGGGCCCGGGGGAGCCGCTCCGGGAACGGGCATGCGTCCGTAGCGCTGGCCAACGGGAGGGCCGCGCAGGGCGGGCGTGGCGCGCCCCGCCCCAGCGTTGCAGGGGGTATCCGCTCGGTGCGGAGGGGGCGAGGGCTGCCAGCCTCTGCGGCGGGCATCGGCCCCCCTGCCCCCGCCCGCTAGCTTTCCGGCTGCGGGCAAGCCGACGGTGGAGTTGGCGGGACCGGGGGCAGGTTCCCGCCACTCGAGACCGCCAGCCGCAACGGCACGGCAGATTGCGTTTCCTCGTGGGCGTCGCGGCTAGCAGCCTGTCGGGCTTAGCTGTGCAGTCCCGGGCAGTGCCGGGAGGGGTGCAGTCTGAACCTAGGAGGTTCTGAAGGCCAGCTCTTGCAGATGAGCTGGCGGGGGGCCAGCCGTGGAGGGCTTGGATGCGGCGGGCGAAGTTGCAGGCGGCGAGGAAGGAAGAGAGGGGGCTGAGGAACTGGTCGTGGTCTCTGCAGTGGTGGCGTCTGACGGTGGCTTCTGCGAGGGTGCGAGGAAGGCGCTCGACCCGGCTGTTGGTCCAGGGTTGGCGGGGCCGGAGGCCCAACTCAGCGCAGACTTTGTCGCAGGGGTGCTGCGCCGAGCGGGTGCCGTTGGCGGTGAGCACGGCGTGCAGCTTGCGGGGCAGGGTGGCGGCGAGTTCGCGGAGGAATTGCGCGGCCGCTTTCTGGTCGGCCTTCTCTGCGGCGCGGGCGAAGGCGCACTGGGAGGTTCCGTCCATGGCCGCAAACAGATAGAGTTCGCCTTGGGCTGTGCGCAGTGGGACGATGGCGAGATGCGCATCGTCGCGGGGGCAGCTTTCGAAGCGTTTGCTGGCCGGCGGCGAGCCAGGGCAGGCGGCTGATGCCGCGGCGGTGCCAGCAGCGCTGCAGCGAGGAGCGGGTCAGTTGGGGCTGGTCGGCTGCAAGGCGTGGAGACAGTCGTCGAGGGGCAGCAGCGCATGCCAGTGAAAGGCCGCGAGGAGTGCCTCCTCCGGCTCGCTCGGAACGGTCGAGCGGGATTTCCGCGGCCCCAGCTTACGCTCCTCGACCGAGGTTCGCCGGCACCGTTTCCGCACCGTTTGGGGATTGCTCCCGTAGGGGCGGCTCCACTTCGCGAGCGAAGCCTGCGATCGCTGGACCCCAGCTCGGATAGCGGGCGTCAGCGTGGCGGTTGCGTGCAGAACTTGACCCGGAATGCCTCCTGCCCTTCCCGGCGAAATATGTTGCCATTTCCCCTGAGACTGTACGCCTAGCCGCCCCGGCCGCCTCCCCCGTCACGGTGGGGCCGGGCGGCGTATCCTCCACTGCGGCTCCGGGACCCATCTGCCATGCCGCTAGCGGCACCTTGTGGGAGACAATATCCCGGTGTCCAATGTGCCGTAGCGACAGTCCTGGCGGCGGACTACTGATTGCGTCAAAAATCGTGTCTCTGGAACCCCTTCGTGGATTGATTTTTTGGATGGATTTTCTGTACACTATCAGTATGACAAAAGAAAGATTTTTCTTCTTCCCACGCCTTACTACGGACCAGAAGTCCGAGGTTCGAAAGAACGTGGTATTGCAGTTCATTGGTGGCAAGTCAGTGGACCAGATAAAGTCCTGTGTTCCTTTTTCCATACGCACGATCTATCGTTGGATCTCACGCTTCTGTTCGGGAGGCATGGAAAGCCTGCGAGATCGCCAAAGAACGGGAAAACCGCGCCAAGGGACAGACCGGCACGCCGCCTGGACCCGCGCCATCGTCACAGGGAGTCGCCGGCATCGCAGCGCCCTGACCACGACCATCACCGATCCGATTCTGCCCCTGGTCGAAACATCCCGCTCCCCCTACGAGTCAGATACGGTAGAGACCGCGGCCGGACATTGAGGGCAGGTACGGATCAAGCGGGGAGCACATGAACAGGCCGGCGAACATGAGCAGATCCCGGAGAGCGACGAAGGCGATCCGAGCCGTGGAGAGCAAGAGCCGGGCAGTACGATCAGAGAGAACGAGCACTGGCTCCTGTCACCGGTTAGGTGGTAGGAGCAGCATACTCCATGTGCTACTGATCGCGTCAAAAGTCGTGTCTCAGAAATCCCTTCGTCGATTGATCTGCAGGGTGGATTTGTTGTACTCTATTAGTATTAGTATGGAAAAAGAAATATTCTTCTTCTCCCTGCGCCTTACTAAGGACCAGAAGTTCGAGATTCGAAAAAAGGTGGTCTTGCAGTTCCTCGAGGGAAAGTCTGTGGCTCAGATAAAGTCCTGCGTCCCTTGCTCCATACGCACGATCTAGCGCTGGATCTCACGCTGCTACCTGGGAGGCCTGGAAAGTCTTCGGGATCGTCAAAGAACGGGAAGACCACGCCCAGGGACAGATCGGCACCTGGCTTGGATCCGCATCGTCGTCCTGGACCAAGACCCCCATCAATACCAAGTCGAGTGCGCTGGGTGGACCGCGCAGCGAGGGCGCCAAGCCTGGGGGGAGAAGTCCGGCAGCGTTCTGAGCGTCTCCCCGGTGCGCCGGATCCTGCGGCGGCTCGGACTTACGCCGCAGCGGCCCCAGCGGCGCGCCACCCGGTGCGATCCCGCTGCTGTGCGGCGCTGGAAAGACGAAGAGTTCCCCCAGACCCTTTGCCGCGCCCGGGGGTTGGGAGCCTTGATCGCCTGCGCCGACGAGTCCGGCCTGGCTGCGCAGAGCGTGTCCGGGCGTACTGGGGGCCCGTGCGGTCAGACCCCCGTCGTGCGGGTGGCCAGCGGGCGCTTCCGCCTCCCCCGGCTGGCGGCCAGCAGCCCGGAGGGCCGGCTCTAGGACACCGTGCGGGAAGGTCCTGTCACGGCGGAGGTCTTCCGGGAGTTCCTGCAGCGGATCGCGGAGGCAGCGGACCGGAAGATTCCGTTGGCAGTCGATAATTGCAGGATTCACCGGGCCCGGATCATCCGGGAGTGGCTGGAAGCGAACCAAGCCGCGATAGAGCTGTACTTGCAGCCGACCTACTCGCCGCCAGTCAATCCAGTGGAACGGCTAGGGGCCTTGGTCCAGCGGCGGGTCCGTCGCGAGCTGAGCCAGACCGAAGCACAGCTGCGCGACAACCTGGAAGCTGCTTTCCAGCCTTTGCAAAAAGCCCCGGAACAGGTGCGAGCCTTCTTTCGAGAGGCAGACTGCCAGTATATTCTGGCTGAATTCTGAGGACACGACTTTTGACGCGATCAGTACGGGGGGCTGTGCCCCCTCACCCCCGCACGGTGACATGACGGCACCTGCGCTGGTTCAGAGCCGGGGGCGGAGGTTTGCAGAAGGCCGGCAAATCCGGTGATCAAGTTGCGCCTGCCGTCGCGCTCAATCGGCTCCTCCCCCAGGTAGACGTCAAACAGCGCGCGGCAGAGCGCCCGCGAGTCGATGGGCGGCCGCTCAGCTCCGTCCACCGTCATGGTGAGGCGTCCCGCCGGACCGCACGAGAAGACGATCTCCGCATCGCGCCGCACCTCGTCCACGTCGAGATAGCTGCGCAGCCACGCCAGGGCCACCGCGGTGGCGTCCGCGGTTCCTCCCGCCCACGGCATGCGCGGCCGCAGCGCATCGTCGAACGCCTCGGCCACGTCGCCGCCACTGACGGTTCGGGCCATGACGAGCCGGAGGGTCATCCCGAAGTCGAGGTCGAGCAGGTGCCGGGTGAAGCCCTCATCCCTCGCGAGCGCTGCCGCCGTGGTTCCTGCGAACTCCGAAAGCGCGGCCCTCGCACCGTCCGCGTCAACGTAGAGGCCGAAAGCGTAGACGTTCACCCGGAAGATCGTTCGCTGCCGGATGCCGGTCCCCATCAGCCAGTGCGGCGTTGCCCCGCCCGGCGGCGTGAGGGTGACGGGGAAGAGGGTTCCGCTCTCACGCTCGCGGACCGTGACGGGCGCCGCCGCCTGCCCCGGAGCGGGAGCCGGTACCGCGATCAGCCCGAGCATCAACGCGCCACCGACGAGTCGCGACAGGGTCATTTCCCTCGTCCTCCGCTTCCGTCCCGAGGCGCGGCGTCCACCTCGACGAGACCCCCCGGCGGCGGGGGCGGTGCGGTGTCGACCTTGGGATACAGCCAGGAGTGCTCCAGCCCCGGATGCCGCATGCCGTAGCGAGCCGGGATGTCCTGCGTCCAGTTGCTCGGAATCGTCAGGCAGAACACGAGCAGGCCGGCGAAGGCGAGACGCTGCGACAGGAGCGGCGGCCCGGGCTGTGAATGCCCCGACGATGCCGCGGCGGCGAGCCCCCAGCCAGCACTGCCCTTCAGCCGGCCCAGCCGGCGCAGGCGCGAGCGGTACAGGGCAGCAACCCCGCCCACCGCCATGACGATGTTCAGGGTCTGGCCGGTGCCGAGGGCGAGCCGGTGCGTGGGATACTCACGGAAGAGGTCGATGAAGAAACGCGGGAACGCGTACCAGAAGACGAAGCGGGCGGCGACCGCCCCCGGAGTCGGGTTCACCCGCCGCACGTGCAGCAGGTGGACCATCAGCAGCAGGTTCTTCGCCCCGTCGTAGAGCACCACGGGATGGCGGAAGCCCTCGGCGTAGGGAAACTCAACCGCCCACGGCACGTCGGTCACCACGCCCACGATCTGGCCGTCGATGAAGTTCCCGATGCGCCCCACGCCCATCAGGAACGCGGTGGGAATGACCAGCGCGTCGGCCACGAGCAAGAACGGCTTGCCGTACCGGCGCACGAACAGGGCCGTCCCCAGCGCGCCGCCCAGCAGCAGCCCGTGCGTGGCCATGCCTCCGAGCCACCACGCGGGTAGCAGGTGCAGGTGCTCGCGGTAGAAGGGCCATTCGTCGAACGCGATCTCGAGGGTGCGCCCCCCGACCAGCACCCCGACCGTGATGTATAGGCTCAGGCTCCACATCTCGCGCGGCGACAGCCGTAGCCGCCCGCCGCGCCGGAGGAACAGGTGCAGATTGAGGAACCCCAGGGTGAAGCCGAGGCCGTACCACCAGAGGTGAACGCTGCCGATGTCGAGCAGGATCGGATCGATGCGGTGGGTGTACGGTCCGAGCATGGCGGCCTCTTCCACCGTAGTACGGCTGGGGAGTGCGGCTCCGGCCCGCGCCCGGACGGCCGTCGGCCCGCTGAGGGTGCCCGCGCTCTCCCAGCGCGCAACCTCCGGCAGCAGGGCCCCGAGGTCAGGACCGGGGAACAGCAGCGGTCGCTGCCGGCAAGGCTATTTCCTGACGGAACCCATGTAGACGTAGAGCCCGACCGGGACGGCAACGGCCACGAGGCCGATGTTGCCGTAGAGGGGATCGACCTGAAGTCCCAAGAACAAGGCGAACGAGAACGCGAGATACAGACCGATGACGGCGGCGGCGTGGGCGAGGGTTCTCGGCATGGCCATGTCCTTACGCGCCTTCCATCGTAATGCCCAAGCGCAGCGAATCCGGCCATTTGACGGCAGTCGGCCTGTGTTCCCCGTGAAGGAGCGAGATGCCGGTTCCCGCGCCGCCGCCGCCCAGGATCCATACCCTCGGAACATGTTGCCGAGCGCGAGGAACTGTCGGATTCTGGCCTCGGGTCGACCGCAACATGTGGTGGCCTCCGGTGGCATCGCCAGACCACCAGGGTGCGCGTGTGCTCGCCCTCGTCAAGGCGCCTCGCTACGCTCGGCCCCCGCTTCGCGGGGCTGACGGCCTTGACGACGGCTCCGCGCGCGCGCTCGTCCGGACTGGCTCTTGTCTGTCGATGCCCAATCTCCGATCCCAAGATGCCGGGGTCGACGATCCGGCACACCCAGTCCGGATCGGTCCGTAGGCGGTGTTCAAGATGCATTCCAGCCCCGTGCGCATTGTGGGGTACAGCATGGGGAGCCTGAGTGGGAATTGATACGTAAGTCATTTAATATGAGTCAATTATGAAGATAGGATAGCGGTCGTTGGCGTGCCTTCCGGGCGGTGCCGACTGGACGAAGGCGGACGAGAGCGCCTTGTCGGGATGGCGGCCTCGGCGCTTGGTTCTGCGGTTTTGGCTACAACGCCCCTTCCCCGTTTATATGCGTATATGCGGGACTGGAGGGATTTTCGGCGCTGGCTAACGGGCCCAAGCACCGCTGAAAAATCATGAATTATTATTCACCAACAATTTATAGCCAAACCTGCACGCCACAGGGCACCACCGGGACATCATTGGGGGCTAAGGCAGGGCGGTGACGAACTCGCGGATGCGGCGAACCCCCTCCTCAAGCACCTCCATCGAGGCCGCGTAGGACAGGCGGATGTGCTGGGCCATTCCGAACGCCTCGCCCGGGACCACGGCGACATGGGCTTCGCTGAGCAGTTTGCTGGCGAAGTCCATCGAAGACGAGATGCCGCCCCTCCCAAAGCAGCTACTGATGTTGGGATAGGCGTAGAAGGCACCGTTTGGCTGCGGGCAACTCACGCCCGGAATGGCGTCGAGCGCTGTTACCACGAAGTCGCGTCGCCGCCGGTACTGATCCAGCATGGCGTAGACGGAGTCCATCGGGCCTGTGAGCGCCTCGATCGCCGCCTTCTGCGCGATTGAGGTAGGGTTCGATGTCGAATGGCTCTGCAGCTTGTTGGCGTTCGCGATCAGCTGCGCCGGGCCGAGCAAGTAGCCTAGGCGCCAGCCAGTCATCGCGAAGGTCTTGGACAGCGAGCCCGTCACGGCGACATGGTCGCGGGCGCCCGCCGAGGCCGCGATCGAAAAGGGTTTGGAGCCGTAGACGAAGTGGCTGTAGCATTCGTCGCTGAGCAGCAGAATGCCCCGGCTCGAGGTCAGGGCGAGGATCTCCTCGAATGCGCACCGCGTTACAACGGCCCCCGACGGGTTGTTCGGCGAATTCACCACGACCACTCGCGTGCGGTCCGTGAGCGCGGCTTCCAGTTCGGCTGCTGTCAGGGCGAAAGCGTTCGACTCCTGCGTGGCGACCCGTACGGGGACGGCCCCGTGATAGCTGATGACATCGTAGAAAGTGACCCAGTAGGGGGCGGGCAGGACCACTTCGTCCCCGTCGTCCACGATGGCGGCGAACAGGTTGAAGATGGCTTGCTTTCCGCCCACAGTGGCGAGACACTGGTGCGGTCCGTAGGTGGTCCCGAATTCGCGGGCGTGCCAGGCGGCGATCGCTTCCTTGAGCTCGGGCGCTCCGCCCGCCGGCGTGTACCGCGTGAAATTGGCCTCGATCGCGCGGACTGCCGCGGCCTTGATGTTGTCTGGCGTGGGAAAGTCCGGCTCGCCGGCCCCTAGGGCCACGACATCCACCCCTGTGCGCTTCAATCGGCCTGCCTCGGCGGTGATAGCCATAGTCGCGGATTCGCTGATCCGCCCGATCCGCGCCGAGAACCGCATAGCTTCAGCTTAACCCGTCTGGCCGCGCCTGCCCGCCAGCGCCCGCAGGCGCGTCTGGACATGCGCTGGAACTAGGGCGTCGATGTCGCCACCGTGGCGGCAGACCTCCTTGACTAGCCGCGAGCTGAGGTAGCTGTAGGTTTCCGACGGCAGCATGAAGACCGTTTCTACCTCCGGGGCCAGCTTGCGGTTCATTAGGGCCATCTGGAGTTCGTACTCGTAGTCGGAGACGGCCCGGATCCCGCGGACGATGAGGCGGGCGCCCTGCTGGCGGGCGAAGTCCACCAGCAGGCCATCAAAGCTGGCGACACGGACATTCCCCAGGTCCGCAACGGACTCCTCGATCATCGCCAGCCGGACCGCCAACGGGAATTCAGTCTGCTTCGTGTCGTGCTGCAGCACCGCGACGACCAGTTCGTCAAACTGCTGCGCGGCGCGCTGGATCAGGTCGAGGTGGCCGTTTGTGATGGGGTCGAACGAGCCAGGATAGATTGCCGCCCGCGACTCGCTCACGCAAGCCATTTTACTTGCGCTACAGCCGAGGGCGGAATCCCGCTCTAGGGCTGTTTGCGGAGCTAGTTGACGGCAAAGTCCTGCGCTCGCCCGCGGGCCTCGCGGTAGATGCCGTAGTGCCGGATGCCGGGGATGGTCACCAGCTTCTTCGCTCCGGTGGCGGCGTCGGGGGCTTTGGTGGCGTGGTTGTGGTTGTCGAAGGGCTGCTTGTGCTCGGTGATGACGACCATGAGCGCGGGGGGCGAGCTTGCCGGGCGCGTAGTGCATGAGCTTGTCAAGGATCAGCGCGCCGCGCAACGCTCCGGTCGCGAAGGCTCCGGGTTGCCTCGTCCAGCGTTTGGGCGGTCTGGTCCTCGTCGACGACTGCGAAGCGGGAATCCGTTCCGCCGACTTGGCTGAAGGTGCTTTGACGCATAGGTCGTGCGCCGCCGCGTACAGCACGCGCCCGCCGGAGTAACTGCTGCCCCACAGGCCGATCCGATCCGTGTCGCACAGGGGCTCTGCCTGCAGCCGGTGGAAAGCGCTAAGCCAGTTCCGGCCCTGCGCGACGGGACCCGCAACTTCGCGGACCGCGATGATCTCGGCTTGCTGATGTTTTCATAAGTAATTGCACGAAAAGGCTCCGCAAGCCATTGATTCTATTGGTGGGTTGCTTGCAATTGCTTTTGGCGAAATTAGTAGAAGCGGGTTGGCTTCCCGGACGGCGCAGCCTCTGCCAGGATGACCCGCAGGCCGCTGTTACCCTAGGCTCGGTATTCGAAGGCTGCAGCGAGGAATCCGGCGTGGGCGGACGCGACGGCGTGCTGCCGCAGCCCGTGAACCGTGCTGCCCCATTCCACCCGTGGGCCATCAAAATGCAGGGGGCTTGGCGTCGGAGCGCTCTGGGTAGGAGAAGATCTTGGCGGCAACGTTGCGGAAGTCCCGGCGGGGCTGGTCGAGGAAGCCGGGAACGGACGGGGGGCGCACGAGGGCCTGCGGGCGTATGCGGCGGGACTCGGCCCGGCGGAGCTGAGGCGGTCTCTAGCGGAGTCCGCAGCTGGCCAGGCGAGGACGCAGCCCAGGCAGAATCTGGAGGACGCTGCGCACCGGCTGAAGGCATCGGCGGCCTCCGTGCCGGCGTTCATGCGCGGGGCGGACTGCCGGCGTATTCTGGCCTGATTTGCTGTGCCACGACTTCTGCCCTGGGCAGTAGCGACACGCATGCGGAGCAGAGGGCGAGGCGCAGGGCACGCTTAGGGTCCGCTGTCGCGGATTTTCTTGTAGATGTGCTCGGCCAGCGCGATGTCCTCGACGGCGAGCCCTTGGGACTCGAACAGGGTGATCTCCAACTCCGAGCTGCGCCCCGGGTGGGTTTCGGCGAGAACCTCGTGGAGTTCGCAGACCCGGGCCCAATCTAGGTGGCTCTCCGCCTCGGCCTGGAGGAGGTCACCGGCCTCCATGCGGGCCTGGTCGAGGGCGTCTACGGCGATCAGCGAGGCGCGCCGAATCGATTCCGTGTCGAGTTCGCGCCGCTTCGCATGGTTGCTGCCCGCAGCGTTGATGTGGGTGCCGGGTGCGAGGAGCGCCCCCGGAAACACCGGATCGCGAGAGTTTGTGACAGTCGTGACGATGTCAGCGCCTTCCAAGGCCTCTGCCGGTGAACTCGCGGAGTGGATCGGCAGGTCGAGGCGTTCCCCCATGCGGCGAGCGAAGTCCGTGCGGCGCTGAGGATTGCGGCTGAACACGCGCACGGCCTCCAGCCGCCTTGCGCAGGCCACGGCCTCGAGCTGCGTCTCGGCCTGGAACCCACTGCCGAACAGCGCTAGCCTGCAGGCGTCGACGCGCGCGAGGCGGCGCGTCGCCACGCCGCTGGCGGCCCCGGTCCGGACCTGTCCGAGGATGTTGGCGTCGATCGAGGCGAGCAGGCGGGCGGTGTTGGAGTCGAACAGGAGCACGACGAAGTTGGGTGCGCCCACCTTAGGGTTGGAAGCGTAGACCTTGATGCCGGCCAAGCCGCTGGCGTTATCGCCCCCCGCCATGTAGTGCAGCAGAGTGCGGCTCTGCATCGCGACCCGGCGGCGCGGATGGTTGACCGCCGTTCCTGCGGCGAGGCGCAGCAGCATCCGTTCCACGAGGTCGAGCGCTTGCGGCATAGACACGGAGTTGCGGACTTGCTCTTCGGTGATGCGGAGCATAGGGCGCGAGCTCCCCCGAGTATGACAGCCTGCTGCGCCCGTCGGTGCGGCGCGAGGTCCCTCGCGGCCGGCGTTCCGGAAAGGGCGGAGCTGCGCTGCCGTGTATGATGGAAGTTCGGTGTGCGCTTCCGAAGTGCCCGCCGTGGCGAACCCGTCCCGGAGGGGAGGTGGTTAGCGAGTATGGCTGAAGTGCATGTGACGGAAGGCGAGCCGCTGGACATAGCCTTGCGGCGGTTCAAGCGCAAGGTGCAGCAGGAAGACATCATCAAGGACGTCAAGCGCCACTCCTACTACATGAAGCCGGGCGAGAAGAAGCGTCTTAAGCAGGCGCTTGCGCGCAAACGCCTGCGGAAGCGGGCGCGCATGTCGCGCGATTAGGCTGCGGCTTGGCCGCTGGCCTCGGACAGGCATTCCGCGCCGCGGCGCTGCGGCGCGGAATCGAGGTGCGCAGGCGCAAGTCTTGGAGTGGGGGTTCGCGTCGCGGGAAGCTGCCCGCACGCTCACAGCAGTGTGCCGTCGGGGCTGACCCACGGCAGGCTGTGGTCACCGTCGACGGCGAGGGATTCCGGAGGGGAATCGATCTGAAAGATCGACCAGGGCCCCGGCTGGAACGGGTAGCGGTCGACAACGGATTCGTCAATATCGACTCCGATGCCGGGTTTGTCCGGCATTACGAGGTATCCCTTCTCCATGGGCAGGGGGTCCCGAAGGATTTCGTCCGCTGCGGGGAAGGGGTACATTCCCGGCTTGCCGTCGTTGGAATGCAGCGGGTATTCCAGCCACTCCACCACGCTCTCGTCCCAACACACACCAAGCTGGGCGGCGGCTGCCACCTCAAGCAGCGTGCCCCAACTGTGGAATGCGAACCGCAGGCCGTGCTGCTGCGCCGCGGCGAAGATCCGCTGCCCCATGGCGAAGCCGCCTTGGCAGCAGACATCCATCTGCACGAAATCGATGCCGCCGCAGCGGATCAGGTCCAAGAACGACATCTCGTCGGGTTCGTGCTCTCCCGAGGCGAGGGGCAGCGGCTGTGCGTTCCGTAGCGCGGCGTAGCTGGCATGATCCGCGGGCGGCAAGGGCTCTTCTACCCAGGCGGGGCCCAGAGGAGCGAGGTCCAGGCACAGCTGCTGGACCGTGTCGAACGAGTAGCTGCGGTCTCCCATCCGCCACCACGCATGGCAATCGAGCATGATGCCAAACTCCGGGCCGGTCGCTTGGCGGATCGCTTC
This sequence comes from Bryobacterales bacterium, assembly GCA_965213745.1. Taxonomy (GTDB): domain Bacteria; phylum Acidobacteriota; class Terriglobia; order Bryobacterales; family UBA6623; genus VXMF01. The sequence continues at coordinate 26,787 of CBDBZZ010000003.1, forward strand.
AACGGTCCGCAGGTCCCCCTCCGGCCCTGCGGCCGGGCGGAGCTTGTAGGCGGGGAAGCCCAGGTGCTGAACGGCGGCGGCCTCCTCGGCGTAGCCTGCGGGGGACATGTACATCCCGGCGGATCCGTAGCACTTGATACGATCGCGACGGCGACCGCCGAGCAGCTCCGCCAAGGGGACGCCCTCGGCCTTGGCCGCGGCGTCGAGCACAGCCACTTCGACGGCGCTGTAGGTCTTCTGGAGTTCGGGGTTGCCGGCGAATCGGAACCCTCGCCAAGCTGCCGGGTCGCGCCCCGTCAGAAACGGGCCGATCACGGACTCGATCTCGCGAGCAGCGCGGATGTGCGCCGGCCCTGGGGCGAAGCCTGTGACGCCGGCGTCGGTCGAGACTCGGATGAGCATCGCGTCGCGTTTTAGTACCGTGCGGAGCCCGCCGTGGAACGGCAGCTCGATCGGCTCCGCGAACGGACACGACATCAGGAGCCCTTCGACTTTGGTGATCTGCATGGTACATTCGCGGCCTGCGACGCGGGTTCCAGTGCCGAAGTCTGCCTGGCCGATGAGCTTCCATGGTGTCACAACCCTGCGAAGAGCGGCCGCAACCCCGCGCAGCGGCTGCAGGTCGCCTGAGCCCGGCGGGCGATGGCAATGCGATCGATGCCGGCGAGGTCCGGCTGGAACGCCAACCCGGTCCAGGATCCGTCTCGGAGCAACTGCTCCACGGCCGGGCGGCAACGGAACCCAGTCTCAAACAGCAGCCAGCCCCCGGGTCTGAGGATGCGGGCGCTGTCGCGCAGAAGGCGCCGGGTCACATCCAGTCCGTCCTCGCCGCCGAAGAGGGCCACGGGAGGCTCGTGGCGCAGCTCCCGCGGCAGCCCGGCTGCGTCCTTGAGCGGGATGTAGGGAGGATTCGAAACGACCATGTCGAAACCCCCTGCGGCGAAGGCCGAGCCGATGTCGGCGAGGCAGAAGTCGACGCGGGCGCTCAACGCGGCGGCGTTGGAGCGGGCCACATGCAGCGCAGCGGGCGAAATGTCGCCCGCCGCCACGACTGCGCTCGGGGCGTGGCGGGCAATCGCCACCGCGACGGCGCCGGAGCCGGTCCCTATGTCCAGGACCCGATCCCCGGCGCGGAGCCGCCTGAGCGCCTCCTCCACCAGATGCTCGGTTTCCGGGCGCGGAATCAGCACATCCGGGGGTCACCCGGAACTGCAAGCCATAGAACTCCTGCACACCGCGGATGTACTGCGTCGGCACGCCTTCGCAACGGCGTCGCAGGCGCTCGCGCAGCGTTTCCAGTGCCGGCCCGCCCGAGCTCCTCCCCGGCGTGGGCGATCAGCCACGCGCGGTTCGCGTCCTAGTACATCGCCGAGGAGGACACGGGCATCGAGTTCCGGAGCGCCGACTCGGTGCCGACGCAGGATCCCCGCTGCTTCGCGCAAGGCTGCCGCAACATTCATGGGCGCCCCGTTCCGCTGAAGCCGGCCAAACCGGCTTCAGCCCCCTAGGCCCCGTACTGGCAGCGAGTCGGGTGGAGCGGGGGAACGGCCGGGAACAGCGGAGTCAAGCTATGATCGCAGTTCCGGGGCCAGGCATGCCGAGGAGGGTGCCGCCGGAGCCGCTTGAATGCCCAGCCAAGGCGCTTTCGCGGGTGAGCCCGGACCTGAGCGGGCTACTCGACAGCGGAACCTGGGCGGCGCTTTCCGGCCCGGGGGCACCCTGCAGACCGCAGCCAACTTGCGTCGGCATCTAGGAGCCTGTCCGAGTAGTGGTAAGGGCGGGATGGATTGGTGAAGGGGTTGCGGATTGGGCCATGGTTTGGGATTTCCGAGCGGGAGTGCGACGCTTGGCGCGATCGCGTGGATGCGCCTATCCGTTGGCTAGGAGTGGGCCAGGGCCTTAGACGTCGGAGCGAGCGGGGGTCGCTCTGGGGGGCGGGCGGTGCGGTATCAGGTCTGGGCGGCGGCCAGCTTGCGGAGTTTGTGGGCGATGCGGACGAGGGCCCGCTCCTGTTGGCCTTGATCCGGGTGCCATCCAGCGCCACATGGCCCAACCGCGCCAAGCCCGCCTCGCGGCGCAGCTGCAGAACCTGGCCGAACATCCCCAGCGCCCTGCGCTGACACTTGCGGAAATCGCCGACGGGGCCGAAGTCCGGCCGCTGCAGCCTGCCCACCGCCAGGAAGTCCGGGCGCTCCTCGCAGCCCTCGGCGCCGCGGTGTGACGCATAGATCCCGCAGCTGCAGGCGTACAGCAGCAGCGCCGCAGGGTAGGGCGGCTGGCCCCGTGTCTCTTGACAGGCCTACAGGATCGCCGACAGGTCCAGCGCTTCGCGCACTGTGTTCCGCACCGAGTGGGCCGGATGCACCGCCGGGACGAAGTCGTGCAGCGACGGCGGCAGCAGCTACATCCGGTCCCCATCCCAGCTGTGCAAGCGTTTATGCACCATCGCCACCACGCCGCAGCACTACCCGCAACCGGCAGTTTGCACCACCACCCTCGCAAGCGCATGCTGGCGAATATTCGCACAGGCTCCTGGAAGTGATTGGCCGTAGGCGCAGGTCTCCCACCGAGTGCTGCGGTAAAGCGGTGAATGCAACGGAGTCGGTCGGCGGCGGCAAGACCTGCTAGGATGCAACGCAGTGCTGCCCACCGAGGCAACATGCTTTGGGCGCTTGGTGCCTACAGCTGGTCGACGCAGCCGTTGGGTTGGTGCGGTGCAATGAAAAACGCTCTGTCGATCCAGACATTGCAGGAAGACGCCTCGATGTTTGCGAGGATTCAGAGTCGTATTCGAGAAAAGTCCCTCTATGGCGTGACCGATGGCAAGGCATTAGGCACCTATGTCGAACGGAAATTCAAGGAATACGTTGCGGTCAATTACAGTTTCGAACAAAGCAGCTCGGCAGCTGGGATCGACTTTCCATCGATTGATGTCGACCTAAAAACCACTCGAATAAGTCAGCCACAGTCTTCATGTCCATTCAGATCAGCTGATCAAAAAATCTATGGACTTGGCTATAATCTACTGGTTTTTGCATACGATAAAAGGGATGAAGATTCTGAAAAGTCGGCGTATTTGGAAATTTTACACGCCATTTTTGTTAGCAAGGAACGTACGGGAGACTATCAGACCACGAAAGGGATACTGGAACTCGTTGGCCGAGATGGCAACCAAGACGACTTGATTGCATTCTTCGAGGAGCGGAGACTTCCGATTGAAGAAATTCAGGCGACACAGCTAGCGCATAGGGTCCTGCAGAGGCATCCTGTTCAAGGGTATCTGACCATTTCCAACGCTCTTCAGTGGAGGCTTCAGTACAGTCGGGTGATTCAATTGGCTGGAAGCGTTGAGGGCGTACTCCGTCTGAGGTGACCGGTGCCGTGATTTCAAAGGATCTAAAGAACGCTGAGTTCGGTGACTTCCAAACTCCGATCAAGCTGGCGATGCGAGTTGCCCAACTGCTCCGAGACCTCGGCGGTGCGTCCGGCCTCGATTATCGAGCCGACATGCGGAAAGGGCAGCTTCATTCTGGCTTCCGGGATGGTTTTTCGAGAGGCAGATTCGATTTTTGGGGTTGAGATCAACGCCGATCATGTTCGAGAATGTCGAACGATCGTTTCGCAGATTCCGTGGACTAGCCTGACCGTGCAGCAAGGAGATTTCTTCGCCATTGACTGGCGGGCAGCTTGCCGTGATCTGCCGGAGCCGATCCTGATCATCGGGAATCCTCCTTGGGTTACTTCTTCAGAACTTGGGGCTCTGCGAAGCAAAAATATTCCGATGAAGAAAAATCCATCAGGTTGGAAGGGGATCGAGGCTATCACAGGCAAGAGCAACTTTGATATTTCGGAAGTCATCATTATGAGTGCATTGGAGGTTCTGCAAGGAAAAAAAGGGCGTCCTGGCGATGCTCTGCAAGACTTCTGTCGTGCGAAGGGTCCTCCGCAAGGCATGGGGCTTGCGACGCTGGTCGATTGGTCCGGTGCGAACGTATCGCATTGACACTGCTGCGTTGTTTCGTGTCTCCGTCGATGCTTGTCTCCTGGTCATAGACTGCACCGTTTTCTTCCGAGCAGCGCTTTTGCAGAGTATATAGCGAATTTGATCAAGTTGGCGCTTGTCAGACTATGGGGTTTCATGACGGCCATATGATATGCGACTTGCCAGAATACAACCGATCGAGCCATTTGTTGGGTCGGGATCCGGCTTACGTCTGGCGGTCGGGCCTCAAGCATGACTGCTCCAAGGTGATGGAACTCTCGGAGTCCAACGGGACTCGGCGCAACGGACTGGGGGCTCTGGTAGATATCGAGGACGATTTCGTTTACCCGCTGTTGAAGAGTTCCGATGTTGCCAAAGGCTCAGTAGTTCAGCCTCCGACGGAGCGTGATTGTGACGCAGAGGAGGCTTGATGAAGATCCTGCCACCATTGCGGAGAAGGCCCCGAAGACTTGGCAGTACCTGATTCGGCACAAGGCAATGTTTGACAAGAGAGCAAGCTCAATTTATGTAGGTCGGCCCGCATTTGCGATTTTCGGAATCGGAGACTATAGCTTTTCACGCTGGAAAGTTGCGATTGCTGGATTTTATAAGAAACTGGCGTTTCGGGTCATCGGACCCAGCGGCGAGTGCCCAGTGATGCTGGACGATACCGTCAGCTTCCTGCCCTGCAAGTCTGAGGAGGAGGCGAGATTTGTGGCGAACGTGATGACATCCCAGCCGGTTCAGAGGATCTTGTCCTCGATGATATTTTGGGATGAAAAGCGCCCAATCACGATTGATATACTTCGGAAGGTGAGCTTGCAAGCAGCTGCCGAAGATCTTGGCCTACATGCGGAATACGCGGCCTACGCGTTGGATCGAGATTCAAGTTCCGGGCATGACGCCGCTCAACTCTCATTTTCGTTCTAGTCGCGCCATTCCCAAGTTCCGGGGCATAGGTGTCCGGGGACTGCCAGGCATCTCTGCGCGACCGCAACCTTCGGATGACCCACAGCGTCGCAGCGGGGTTCTGCGAAACGCTTGGGTTCCGAACGGGTTCGGCGCTATGGGTTCCGCCGATCCGCGACGCAGGTCTCGCCACCATCTGCAGTGCTAGGCAAGCTCCCCGGGATGGATTGGGTCGCCCCGCCTCTCCTGCAGGAAGTGAGCTTCGACGCAGGCTTTGGGCCGATCGGCACGGCATTCCCCAGCTTGTGGTGATTTCGTTCCCCAGTCTGAACTTCCGAGACAGATATTGACGTAAGCCGTTGGTCTATTTGAACTATCGCCCATTTGCGGAGATGGGGCACTGGGTATGCTCCAGGCGCAGGGCGGGGGCTTGCTGCTGCAGCGGCGTGGGGCGGTGAGCAGGTCGCTGGGCTTGGCCCAACTGGGTCTGCCCCCGGTGCTGGGCGCTGGTCGCCCAGGCGGCGAGGAGCGTGCGGAAGCTGTGCAGCGGCGCTCCTTGCGGGCCGTCGTCGAACAGCGGGGGCGCCGGCTTGCGGCGTATGCGCCATGCGACATGGTAGGCGACCTGGAGATCGACGGGAGTGGGGACGATCACGGGAACGGGGCCCGCGAGACACCGCCTGCCATGAGCCCTCCGCGAGCCTTCTCGGACAAGTGGCTTCACAGTCGGTGGGGTGCCGGTTCTGCGCGGGGCTCGGCTGCAGATCCGGTCTCGATGGTCCGGACGAGCACTTGGCGAACTGTGTGCAGGCATCCGGTTGCGGGCGTGCGCCGTCGCGGAGTCGACTAACAACTAGCTGGCTAGAGATGGGCACCCCGAGGACGGATTGTCCAAGACGGCAGGCCCGGCTGGAGGTCGGGAAGGGGCCGGGACGGTTGCGGCTCCTTGCCGGTGAGTGCCATGCTGAAGCTAGGACCAGGGGCGAAGGATGGGCGGAGTCGCGCTGGCAGCTGGCTTGGTGCGAGAAGGTGCGCAACCAATCTGACCCGCGGGAATGAAGCTGGTGGCGAGCCTTCCGGATGCGCGGGCCAAGCGCCTGGGGAAGCGCTGCCTGGAGCTGGCCGCCCGAACGCGGGTCCGTGTCTTGCCCGCCGTGGCGCTGGCTGCCGTGGCGCTGGCGCGGCCCACAGCAGGGAGCGTGCTGGCAGCGGCGCCTCTGGCCGTCGCGGGGCTCCTGTTGCGGGCGTGGGCGGCTGGGCATCTGCGGAAAGGCCAGGCGTTGGCTGCGTCAGGCCCCTACGCTTATGTCCGGAACCCTCTGTACCTTGGCAGCTTGCTGGCCGGCCTCGGCTTGGGGGTCGCCACCGGCAGCGCCGCGGTTGTGGTCGCGATCGCGCTGGTTTTTCTGGTCTGGCATCTACCGGTGGTCTGGGAGGAGGAGGCCCACCTCCGCAAGATCATTCCGGACTTCCGCGCATACGAAGGCCGCGTGCCTCGCTTCGTGCCTTCCCTGGTTCCTCGATGCAGCACGAGCGCGCGCTTCGACCGCCGGCTCTATGTTCGGAACCGGGAGTACTTGGCGTTCGCGGCGTTCGCGGCGTTCGCTCTGCTGCTGTGGGTTAAGGGGGCCCTGCTGCGCTGAAGGGCTGGTGGCGGCTGCGGGTCCGCCGCCGACACCAGCCGGAGCGTCACCCGAAGACTCGGAATGCGACCCACCCCGCCGCGTACGCGAGAGCGGTCATGTAGGCGAATTGGGCCGCCGGCCACTTCCAGCCCCCCGTCTCGCGTCGCACGATCGCAACCGTCGACATGCATTGCATCGCGAACGCGAAATAGAGCAGCAGGGCGATGGCGCCCCCGAACGACAGCTCGGCGCGCAAGGCCTCCTGGAGCGCAGGGGATTGTTCGTCCGCTTCCATGCCGTAGATCGTTCCGAGCGTGCCCACGATCACCTCCCGTGCGGCGAGAGACGTGATCAGCCCGATGCCTATCTTCCAATCCAGCCCGAGCGGCGCGATGAGCGGCTCCACGGCCTTGCCGATGGAACCCGCCAGGCTGTCGCCGATGGCGGGCGGCTGCCCGTCGATGTAGGGTACGCTCGCGAGCGCCCAGAGCACGATGGTCGTCACCAGGATCACTGTGCCTGCGCGGCGCAGGAAGATCTTCGAGCGCTCGAGCAAGCGGTAGCCGATCGACCGTGCTGTCGGCCAGCGGTATGCTGGCAGCGGGAGCATGAAGGGCATCGGCTGGCTGGTCAGGACTGTGGACTTGAGCAGCCACGCGGTGAAGCAAGCGGCCCCGAACCCGGCTCCGTAGAGCCCTAGCAGGACGGCCGCCCGGGTGCCCAGGAGCGGCCCCACGAGCGGCCGTTCGGGAATGAACGCCGCGATCAGCAGGGCGTAGACCGGCAAGCGGGCCGAGCAGGTCGTCAGCGGCGCGATCAGGATCGTGGCTAGGCGATCGCGCTCGTCCTCGACCGTCCGCGCAGCCATGATCGCCGGCACGGCGCAGGCGTAGGACGAGAGCAGCGGGATGAAAGAGCGGCCCTCGAGGCCGACGGACCGCATCGAACGGTCCGCGATGACTGCCGCGCGCGCCAAGTACCCGGAATCCTCCAGGGCACCGATGAATAGGAACAGGATCAAGATCTGCGGCAGGAACACCACCACGGATCCGACGCCCCCCCAGACCCCTTCCAGCAGCAGGCCCTTCAGCGCCGAGTCCGGCAGGAGAGCGCCGAGCCAGCCCCCGCTGAGGGCGACGGCGGCCTCCACGGCGTCCATGAGCGGCACGGCCAAGGTGAAGATGCTCTGAAAGACCGCAACGACCACGGCGAGGAAGATCAGGGGCCCTCCTACCGGGTGCAGGAACGCCCGGTCGAGCCGGCGCCCCCAGGCTGAAGGCTCCGGCCGGTGGTAGTCGGCCCGGGCGGCGACCCCGTCGGCCCAGCGCTTTGCCGCGGGCAGGTTGTTGAGCACTACGAGCCGCGGTGGCGCGGGAGGGGGCAGGGCACCCTCGAGGAAGGCCGTCACTTGGTCCATGCCGGTGCCGCGCCGGGCGCTGACGGCCACGACCGGAGTCCCCAACTCCCGGGCGGCGGCCTCGGTGTCGACGCTCCCGCCGCGGGCGGCGAGGTCGTCGGACATGTTCAGGACCACCAGGGTGGGAATGCCGTAGCCCAAGATCCCCGGGACCAGCCGCAGCTGGGCCCGCAGGCTGGTCGCGTCCAGCAGCAGGATCAGGGCCGCTGGCTTGGGCGTCTCTGGGCTCTCGCCGCGCAGGACCGCGAGACTGATTCGTTCGTCCTCGGAGCGGGGGTGCAGACCGACAATGCCAGGCAAGTCGACGAGATCGATGTTCCGGCCGCCCGGCAGCGTCAGGCTGCCGACGCGCTTTTCGACCGTGATGCCGGGGTAGTTGGCGACCTTTTGGTGCAGGCCCGTCAGGCGGTTGAAGAACGTCGACTTGCCCACATTCGGAGCCCCGCAGATGGCGACTGTCCGCGGCGCTAGCGGTCGGGCGGCGCTAGCGGCGGGGTCAGTCGAGGCCCGCACGCCTTGCGTCCTCCGCGCCTTGCCCCCGGCGGATGCGGATCCGCGCCGCCGTCTTGCGGCGGAGCGCGATCGCGGCGCCCTCGAGCCGGTAGACGGCTAGGTCGCCCAGCGGAACCCTCCGCTCGCAGGAGACGCGCTCGTCCGGGATGAAGCCCAGTTCCATGAGCCGCACCGCCTCGGCCTCGTCGACCTCCAACTCGGCGACCACTGCGTCAGCGCCTGGCCTGAGGCGGGCGAGCGTTGCGGGGAACTTCGCCGGCATGCCTCCCCTATGGTACGTGGCTGCGTTTTCGGGGCCCGTGCGGTGGACGGCGGCTACCCGGCGGAGCGGCGCGCGCAGGTAGTACCCCAGGATGCAGAGCTGGTGGGTCCAGGTCAGCCGCCAGACCCCCTCGCTCCGCCAGCGCCGCGCCGAGGTGACCGCGTAGCCTTCGGCCAGCACGATCCGCCCCACTTGCCGGAGGCGCCGGACAAGATCGAAGTCCTCCATCGCCGGCAGGTCGGCGAACCCCCCGACCTGCTCGAAGCTGGCGCGCCGGACGAAGAGGGCCTGGTCGCCGTAGGGCAGGTGCAGCAGTCGGCAGCGCAGCGCGACCATCCGCTCCACGAGGCGGAAGCGCCACCCGCTGGCGTCCAGCCGGAACTGGAATGCGCCGGCGCTGGCCCAGGGCTCGTCCAGCGCGGTCCGGATCTGGTCGGCGAAGCCCGGCGGCAGGAGGGTGTCGGCGTGCAGGAACAGGAGGATCGAGCCCTTGGCGTGTCGGGCCCCTAGGTTCTGCTGCCCGCCGCGGCTCGCGGGGGCCTGCAGGACCGTGGCTCCTAGGGAGGCCGCGATGGCTGCGGTGCCGTCCCGGCTGCCGCCGTCCACGACGATGACCTCCTCGACGCTGGCCGCGTCAAGCTGCCGCAGGGCGGCGGCGATGCGGCCGCTCTCGTTCAGCGTGGGCACGATGACCGAGATGGACCCTTCCCGGGGGGCGGTCGCCTCCGCGGACGGCGGCCCGGGCATGTCCGCTTCAGCCGTGCCAGCGCAGGATCGTGCGCAGCAGCCGCCGCACCGCGGGGGACAAGCGCGTCCGCTGGTAGGCGTCCGCCGTCTTCCGCAGGGCCTCCGCCTGCGTCGGATACGGGTGGATCGTGTTCGCGATGGAGCGCAGCCCCAACCCGGCGGTCATCGCCGCGGTGACTTCGGAGATCATCTCGCCGGCGTGGCGGGCGACGATGGTGGCGCCGAGGATCGTGTCTTTGCCGCGCTGGCAGTGGATCTTCACGAAGCCATCGGCTTCGCTGTCGAGCACGGCCCGGTCGACCGCCGCCATTTCCGTGCGGTAGGTGTCGATGGCGAGGTTCCGCTCCTCGGCCTCGCGCTCGTGGAGCCCCACATGGGCCACTTCCGGGTCCGAGAATGTGCACCAGGGGACGACGAGGCGGCTCGCCCGGGAGCGTCCGAAGAAGAGCGCGTTGGCGATCACGATGCGTGCGGTCGCATCCGCCATGTGGGTGAACTTGTAGGCCGAACAGACGTCCCCCGCGGCGTAGATGCGCGGATTCGAAGTGCGCAGGCGGTCGTTGACCTCGACGCCCCGGCGCTCGTCGTAGGCGACGCCGGCGGCGCTCAGGCCCAGGTTCGCGACATTCGCCACGCGGCCGGCCGCGACGAGGATCCGGTCGGCCAGGACGGTCTTGCGGTCTCCGCCCGGCTGCGTTTCGACCTCGATAGCGTGCTCGCGGTTCGACGTGGCGATGCGCACAGGGCGCGAGCCGCACAGCAGCGCGACGCCGTCCCGGCGCAGGGAGCGTTCCACGCTCTCGGCCGCGTCGCGATCTTCGCGCGGCAGAATCCCCGGCCCGCTTTGGATCAGGGTCACCTCGGCTCCGAAGCGGGCGAAGGACTGCGCCATCTCGACGCCGATCGGGCCGCCGCCGATGACCGCCAGCCGCCGCGGCAGCCCGGTGAGCGAGAACACAGACTCATTGGTGAGGGCGTCGGCCTCGGCTAGCCCGGGAACCGCCGGCAGGGCCGGCTTGGTGCCGGTGGCGATGCAGGCCTTGGCGAATTCGAGGGTCAGGTCTCCGACCCGCACGGTCTGCGGGCCCACGAACTCGGCATCGCCGAAGTAGACGTCGACACCCAAGCTGCTGAAGCGCCGAGCGGAGTCGTGGTCGCTGATGCCTGCGCGCAGCTTGCGCATGCGCTCCATTGTGCGGGCGAAGTCGACGGAGACGGCGGCGCGCGGCAGCCGGACGCCGAACTCCGCCGCGTCGCGGACGGCCGCCGCCGCGTGCGCGGCCCGGATCAACGCTTTGGAAGGCACGCACCCGGAGTTGAGGCAGTCGCCGCCCATGAGATTGCGCTCAATCAGCGCCACGCGGGCCCCTAGGCTGGCCGCCCCGATGGCGGTGACGAGGCCGGCGGTTCCGGCGCCCACGACCACCAGCTGGTGGCGGCTGGGCGGGGGCGGCGGATTCTCCCACTCTGGCGGATGCACCCGGCTCACCAGCAGCTGATTGTGCTCGTCCAGCGGCTGCGCCTGCGGGATGGCTTCGAGCGGCGTTTGCATGGGGGTCACCGGGCGGAGGCCGCGGTCCCGGACGGACCACGGCTGCCCCGGGGCTGGCTGTTCAGGCCCCAGTCGTAGGGCAGCCACCGGACCCGGAGCGAGCGACCAGCTTCCAGAGCCCGCCGGAGCGCCGGCGAGTACTGGGCGGCGGCGACCAGCAGCGAGCCGTGGGCCTGCCGGAAGTCCGATGCATACCAATTGTAGACCTGGGTCAGCCAGACCAGCCCCGCCGCTTCGTCGAACCGGAACCAGCGCTCGTCGGCGTGGACCGCCTCCGCCTGCCGCTCGAGCTGCTGTTCGAGCTGGGAGGCGGCGTAGGCCTCCGGGCGGAGCGGCGGGCAGCCCAGAGCCGCGCAGACCAGCGCGAAATGGATGCGCGTGTCGCGGAAGTTGGGCCGGATCAGCGCGTTCTCGATCTGGTCTAAGCTGTACGTGCCGTCGGCGACGCGCCAGCGAACCGCCTTCCAGCGCTGCGCCGCCGGGATCGCCTGGACGGACTCCACGGGCAAGTGCTCGAGGACCAGCCGGAGAGTGAACGCGTTGTAGGCATTGAGCAGCAGCGCCAGCTTCCCGTTGCGGCCGAGCGCGGCGAATGGCGCTTGCCCGAGCGCTTTGATGTAGGCATCCAGCTCCGGGGCGTGGGCGGCCAGCCCGCCGTAATCCACGAGGCCGGCCCCGTTGACGTGGCGGCGCAGCAGTTCGTCGAACGGCGCATGGGCGAAGTCCGCCGTGCCGGCCACCCCCGCATAGCGCTCGACGAGCTGCACTTCCGGCGGGAAAAACCAGGATCGCACAGCGTCCCGGGCGAGGTAGAGCAGCAGGCTGGCCAGCAGGCAAACCGCGGAGGCGGCCAGCAGCCAAGCGGAGCGGGCTCGGGGCGGAGTGCCGCCTGCGGGCTCCGCTTGGGGCGGCTGGTCGGAGGTCGCCCCGGGGGCTTGCACGGCGATGGCCTGCGCGGCTAGACGGGCCACCACGATCGTGACGACCAAGGTCGCCCCCAGTCCGACCAGCTGCAGCGCCAGGCGCCAGCCGTCGGAGTCTCCGGCTCCGCCCACCGCGGCGGCGGCCTCGCCGCCCGCGAAGCCGAGGTAGACAAAGAGAAAGGTGCCCGGGACAATGCAGACCGCGCTCGCGAGCCAACAGGGCCAGAAACCGATGGCGGTCACGCCGAAGAGATAGTTCTGCAGGGAGAAAGGGAAGACCGGGGAAAGGCGCATGAGCGCGACGATGCGCCAGCCCTGCTCGCCCACCGCACGGTCGACGGCCGCGAAGCGCGGCCTGGTGCGGGCGAACTCCTCGACGCGGGCCCGCGCAGCGTAGCGGGCGATCAGGAACGACAGGGCGCAGGCGAGGACGGCGCCGGACCAGACGACTGCGGTGCCGAGCCAGATGCCGAAGAGCACCCCGGCCGCCAGCGAGAGGGCCGAGGCCGGAATCAGGAGCGTGGCCGCCAGGCTGTAGGCGAGGGCGAAGGCCAGGGGGGCCCAGGCTCCGAGGCTTTGGGTCCACGCGCCCAGCGCCGCTGTCAGGTCAGGGAGGGGCAGAGCGGCCAGCGTCAGCGCTGCCGAGGCGACGAAGCCGGCCGCCGCCAGCCACTGCATGCCCGTCGCCATGCGGTGCCGCCCCGCGCCTCTTCGCATAGCTGCTCGGAATTCGCTGCGGCCCGCCGGTCAGCGGCGCGGGCGGGATGTGGCGAGCTTGGTCGCCCCGCAGTCGACCAGGATCGTCTCGGCTGTGATGGCTGTCGCCTCGGCCGCCAAAAAGAGGACGGTCTCCGCGACCTCGGCGCCCGAGGCGATGCGCCCGAGCGGGGAGCCCCGCCGGCCCTGTTCGAATGCTTCGTCCGGCCAGCCGGCAAACCGAGTTCGGACGAGGCCGGGGGCTACCGCGTTGACGCGGATGTCGGGAGCCAGGGCGCGGGCCAGGGATTTGGTCATGTTGACCATGGCGGCCTTGGAGGCCGAATAGACGATTGAGCTGCCGGCGGCGGAATAGGCCGAGGCCGAAGCGTTGTTGACGATCGAGCCGCCGCCGCCGCGGCGCATGAGCGGCACGGCGGCGCGGCAGCAGTAGAACGCGCCGCGCAGGTTGGTGTTGAGCGTCCGGTCCCAGATCTCGTCGGTCAGATCCTCCAGCTTCCAGTGCGGCGTGACCCGGCTCCAGCCGGCGTTGTTCACCAGGACATCGAGCCGCCCCCAGCGCTTGTCGACGGCCGCGACGAGGTCTCGGACCTGCTCGTCGCGCCGGATGTCGGCCGCTAGCGCGGCGGCTTCGCCGCCCGCCCGCAAAATTTCGGCCACGACCTGCTGCGCGGCATCGCCGGAGGCGCGGTAGTTGACCGCCACCGAGGCGCCTGCGCGGGCCAGGCGGACGCTGATGGCGTGCCCCATCCCCGTGGCACCCCCGGTTACGAGGGCCACTTTCCCTTGAAGTTGCATGGATGCATTCTACGCGCAATGCCAGTGTACCTTCCCGGACCCGCCCCGACCGGGCCGAAGCCTAGCCGGCCCGCGGAGCCGCCCCCGCTACTACGTCTCGCCTGCCTGCGGTGCGTTGCCGGCCCTGTCCGCAATCCGCGAGGCTGCTGAGCTTCCGTGCGCGCCTGCGAGGATCGCATGGCGTTGGCCCGTGTTCTCCTACATTCCCGGAGACATGCCGCCCGTCGCCGCAGATCGCCTTGGATCGTCGTTGGCCAGGTCGCGCAGCCCGTCCGCGCTCCGTGCGACTTCGACATCCGTCCGCCGGAAGGTCCGGATATCAAGCTCCTACGCGCCATCCCGGACCACAGGGCTTCGCCGTTCGTGGGCCTGTCCGGGGGAGGAAGCCGTTGCAAAGGGGCAGCTTGCTTTTGCTCAAGGAGCTTGGCGACCGGAGCTTGGTGCGGGGGAAGCCCTCGCCCGCGACGGTGTCCCCGGTCCTCGTCCGGGCCGTGCGGAATGAGCGGCGGGCAGGCGTAGTGCTCCGGGCCCGTCTTCTATCATGGGTGATTCGGAGCGATCCGGCGGTGGCACGTGACAGGGCGCAGCGCGATCCCCGGGGCCGGGCCAGACCGGGCCGCGGCCGGAGGTGCGGCTGGGCCTTAGCGGCGGCGTTGCTTGTCGCGGTCCCTCCGTCCTTCGCCCAGCCGGCCTGTCCTTGGTGCGGCCCCAACACGCCTGTCCCGGCGAGCCTGGACGGCGTCGTCGACCTGCATGTCCACTGCGCTCCGGACAGCGGCCCGCGTGCGGTGGATGCGCTCGAGATCGCCCGGATCGCCCGCGCCGCCGGCCTGCGGGCCTTGCTGCTCAAGAACCACTTCGCGCCTACGGCAGGCTTGGCGTATGCCGTCGAGCGGGCGGTGCCGGGAATCCGCATCTACGGAGGCATCGCGCTCAACGCCTCGGTCGGGATGAACCCGGTTGCTGTGGACCATATGGCGCGCACCACGGGGGGGCACGGCAAGGTCGTCTGGATGCCCACGTTCGACTCGGAGCACTACCACCGCGTCCTCAGTCCGAACCCGAATCGGGTTCCGGTCAGCGCCAACGGGGTGCTGCTGCCCGGCGTGGTCGCCGTGCTGGACAGGATCGCGGAGCACCGCCTGACACTGGCCACGGGCCATTCGTCGCCCGAGGAATCGCTGCTGCTGATTCGGGAGGCGAAGCGGCGGGGGATCGACCGGATTCTGGTGACCCACCCCTTGCCCCCTCCCGTCGGCATGTCCGTGGACCTGCAGAAGCGGGCCGCCGAACTCGGCGCCCTGCTGGAGTACCCGGTCGGCACGGCGCTGGAGTCTTCCCGCCACTGGGAAGCTGCGGGCGACGAGAAGTTCGCGGCCTACGTCGCGGCGATCCGCGAGATCGGGCCGCGGCACGTGGTGATCTCGAGCGACCTCGGCCAGTCGATGAACCCGATCCACACGGACGGGCTGGCCGTGTTCCTGGGCCGGCTCCGGGCGGCTGGGTTCTCGCGGGCGGACATCGACCGCATGGCCCGGTCGAATCCCGCTTGGCTCTTGGGGCTGTAGCGCCGCAATGTTTCAGCCCGCCCGGCGCAGCGTGCTGCAGGTCGCAGCTTGGGAAGGCTACCGGTGGCTGCGGCACGGCTTCTCGACCCGCTTGACGGGGGACTTCGGCGGGCGGCCGTCGGCCGGCGAGGTGGAGGCGGTTTTCGATGCGCCGGGGTGCGGCCTCGCTTTCCTGCGGCAGATGCATTCGGCCCGCTACGCCGTGGCCCGGCGCGCTTGGGGTGCCGCGCGGCCGGAGGCGGACGCCGTGCTGACGAACCGCTCCGGGGTGCTCGCGGGAGTGCGCACGGCCGACTGCGTGCCCATCCTGCTCGTGGATCCGGTCCTCCGGGCGGTGGCAGCTGTGCATGCCGGCTGGCGCGGTGCCGCGGCAGGCGTGGCACCGCAGGCCGTCGCGGGCATGGAGCGGGAGTTCGGCTCGCGGCCGCGCGATCTCGAGGCTGCCATCGGCCCGGGAATCGCGGCCTGCTGCTTCGAGGTGGGCGACGAGGTCGCCGGTCGCTTCGGCGGAGAGTTCGTGGGCCGCAGCGGCCGGCGCCCTCGTGTGGACCTCGCGGGGGCTCTCGCGGCGCAGCTGGAAGCGTCCGGCGTCGGCCTAGTCGCGGCGAGCCGCGAATGCACGAGCTGCAACACGGCCAAGTTCTTCTCCCACCGAGCCGAGCGGGGCCGCGCCGGCAGGATGCTGGCCGTGGTCGGCCTGCGTCCGGAGGGTCCCGCGTGACCGGGGCCAGCGGCGCGGCGGCCCGGGCGCTCGGCCCAGTGCTGATCCCGGCCGCCGCCATTCGGCGCCGGGTGGAGGCGCTGGCCAGCGAGATTCACGCGGACCACGCGGACGGTCGGCTGCATCTGCTCGTGACCCTCAAGGGAGCGTGGATGTTCGCGGCGGATCTCGTGCGGGCGCTTCCCGCGGAGGTGGCGGTCGAGTTCGTGCGGGCGGCGAGCTACGGAGGCGGCACCGCGAGCGCGGGCGATGTCGAGCTGCGGGGCGTCAGGCAGCTGGACCTAGCCGGGGCCAGCGTTGTCGTAGTCGAGGACATCGTTGACTCGGGGCGTACCGCGCACGCCTTGCTGGCGGGGCTGGCGCAGTCGGGAGCGCGGTCGGTGCGGCTGGCGACGCTGCTGAGCAAACCGTCTCGCCGAGAGGTCGAGGTGCCCTTGGACTACGTCGGATTCGAGGTTCCCAACGCCTTCGTCGTCGGGTACGGGATGGACTGCGGGGAAACCTACCGCAGCCTGCCGGACATCCACACCCTGGACGCCACGGTACCTGCGGTCGCTCTGCAGGGCGGGGCGCCAGCCGGAGCACCGGCGAACTCGGGCTAGGCCGGCGGCTTGCCGGCGCGGCGGCTGGGGCAAGCCGCAGGTTTCTGCCAAAAAACCGCTTGAGGGCTGTTGCGCTGACGCACCGGCCTCGGTAAGGTGGGGGCATGCTCACAATTCCGCACCGCCATGCAGCCCGCTTCTGCGACGGTTCGTCGCGCCGGGAGTTTCTGCAGATAGGCTCCCTAGGTTTGTTCGGGCTGACCCTGCAGGATGCGCTCCGCCTGCAGGGCCGGGCCCGGGCGTCCACGCTCCCGAGCCGGTTCGAGGGCTCCACCGGCTTCGGCTCGGCGAATTCGGCGATCGTGCTGTTTCTGCAAGGCGGGCCGTCCCACATCGACATCTGGGACCCCAAGCCCGACGCGCCGTCGAACGTGCGCGGCGAGTTCAAGTCGATCCCGTCGAAGGTGCCCGGGATCCAGCTGAGCGAGACGATGCCGCTGCTCGCCGGCGCCGTCGACAAATGCACGCTGATCCGCTCGATGAGCTACACGCCGGCCGGGCTGTTCAACCACACGGCAGCGATCTACCAGATGCTGACGGGCTACGAGCCGACCGAAGTTTCGCCGTCCGGGCAGCTCGAACCCCCCTCGCCGAACGACTTTCCGACGGCGGGCTCGTGGATCACCAAGTTCCGCCCCCCGACCGAGCCGGTCCTGCCCTTCGTCGAGCTGCCCCGCCCGCTGCAGGAGTCCAGCGTGATCGGCAAGGGCGGTGCCGCCGGATTCATCGGCAAGGCCTACGATCCGTACCGGCTCTACCAGGATCCGGCCCAGGAGCTCCAGCTCGACGACTTGGAGCTGCGCAAGGAGGTGCCGTCCGTCCGGCTGCAAAGCCGCTTCGAGCTGCTGCGGGGCATCAACGGCTCGATGCCCGCGCTGGAGAAGGCGGTCAGCGGCTACGCCCTCGACCAGTACTACCAGAACGCCTTCGATCTTGTCCTGTCCGGCAAGGCGCGCAACGCCTTCGACCTCTCGCGGGAGTCCGACGAGATGCGGGACAGGTACGGCCGCTTCACTTTCGGGCAGGGCGCTTTAATGGCTCGCCGCTTGGTTGAGGCCGGGACGCGCATGGTGCAGCTCAACTGGCCGTCGGTGGCCAACGGCGACCCCGAAACAACGGCTTGGGACACGCACGCGGCCAACTTCGGCCCGTTGCGGGATCTGCACTGCCCCAAGCTGGACCGGGCGCTGGCGGCCCTGCTCACGGACATGGACGAGAGGGGGCTGCTCGCCGAGACCCTGGTGGTTGCGGTCGGCGAATTCGGCCGGTCGCCCCCGGCTCGGGGTGTCGACCTCGGGCAACACGAACTCGCCCGACGGGCGCGACCACTGGCCGTACTGCTACACCGCGCTGGTCGCGGGAGCCGGGATCCCCGGCGGACGCCTCTACGGGGAGTCCGACGGGACCGCCTCGTCACCCAAGGAGAAGCCGGTCCATCCGAACGACCTGCTGGCCACGATCTACTACGCGCTCGGGATCGAGCCGAACCAGGAGATCTACAACCATCTCCAGCAGCCGCGCGACCTCGTCAAGGGCAAGCCGCTGATGGACCTTTGGGTGGGATGAGCCGGCGCGGGGGTTTGCGGGCGCTGCCGCCTGCGATGCGGGCCTACCGGGGAGCGGCAAGGGGGCTCCGGCGCGGGGCCCGCCTCCCCGGCCGCGCTGAGGCAGGGTTCGCGGGGCATCTAGGCGGGTAGCCGGGACCGCCGCGGCTGATCCGGCGGCCGGTGCGGGGAGCCCCGACGGCTGCCAAGCTCGGGGTCTGGCCGCCGCTGGCGGATGGGAACGGGAAGTTCCAAGGAGTCGGCAGCGGGGGACGAGATCCGGTGGGTGCCAGCAGCGGCTCCGCTGCGCCGGGGGCATGCCGCGGCAAGCATTGAGCTGCGGGCAGGGTTCCGTCCGACGCGTCGCGAGGCCCACAGGTTGACCTGAACTTGGACGACGGACAGCGGGCACCGCCCGCTCAGGTCGCGTGGCCGCTGGCCGCGCTGCGGCAGCCGGGGCACATACGACGGTTCGGCCACCGGAGGCTCTCGCCGGGGCCGCCAAGGCGACCTGCGATGCGAAGATCGGATCGGGGCCGGGTCTCCAGGACCCACGCACGTGCGATTTTCGGCGTTGCATCCCTGGCCGGTGCTGGTCGCCGCCGTACAGACCGCACTGGGGGCAAGGCCGGAGGGGGCGGTCGAGTGTTGCGTGCGAACCCGCGTCGCCTGCGATCGGAGGTCGTGCTCCAAGGAGGCGCGGGAGGTTCGGACGAGGTGGAGGCATCCTGGCGATCCCTTACTGATCGCGTCAAAAGTCGTGGCATCAGAATTCAGGCAAGACTACACTTGCAGTCTGCCTCTCGCAAGAAGGCTCGCACCTGTTCCGGAGCTTTTTGCAAAGCCTGGCAAGCAGCTTCCAAGTTGTCGCGAAGCTGTGCTTCGGTCTTGCTCAGCTCGCGACGGAACCGCCGCTGGACCAAGGCCCCTAGCAGCTCCGCAGGATTGACTTGCGGCGAGTAGGTCGGCTGAAAATACAGCTCTCCCGCGGCTTGGTTCGCTTCCAGCCACTCCCGGATTGTCCGGGCGCGGTGCATACTGCAATGGTCCACCGCCAGCAGAATCTTCCGATCTGATTCCTCCGCGATCCGCTCCAAAAACTCTCGGAAGACCTCCGCCGCGGCAGGGCCTTCCCGCACTGTGTCCTAGAGCTGGCCCTCCGGGCTGCTGGCCGCCAGCAGGGGGAGGCGGAAGCGCCCGCCGGCCACCCGCCCGACGGGGGTCTGACCGCACGGGCCCCCGGTGCGCCCGGACACGCTCTGCGCAGCCAGGCCGGACTCGTCGGCGCAGGTGAGCAGGGCTTCCAACTCCCGGGCACGACGAAGGATCTGGGGGAGCTCTTCGTCTTTCCAGCGCCGCACAGCAGCGGGATCGTACCGGGGGGTGCGCCGCTGGGGTCGCTGCGGCGGGAGCCCGAGCCGCCGCAGGCTCCGGCGCACCGGGGAGCCGCTCAGGACGCTGCCGAACTTTCCCCAAAAGGCTTGGCGCACTCGCTGCGCAGTCCACCAAGCGCACTCGAATTGGCATTGAGCGGGGTCTTGGTTTACGACGACGATGCGGATCCAAGCCAGGTGCCGGTCTGTCCATTGGCGTGGTCTTCCCGTTCTTCTGCGATCCCGAAAGACTTTCCATGCCTCCCAGGAGGAAGCGTGGGGTCCAGCGATAGATCGTGCGTATGGAGCAAGGGACGCGCGGCTGCGGCTGCTCCGCCGCCCACTCCTCCCGCTCCGCTCGCAGCAGCTCACACATGTCCGGCCGCAGCGGATCCAGCAGCATCGTCTTGAGCTGCCCCGCCTTGTTCGTATAGCGCCCGTGGGAGCCCCGGCTGCGACCTGCCTCCAGCCCGTGCGCCGCCTGGTCCACGGTGCTTCGGCAGCGGCTCGGAGCCCCGAACGTCTCGGCCCTCTGCAGGGCGGGCCCCCACTCCGCCTGCCCGTCGGCGCTCAGCCGGCGCAGGTGGGCCTCCAGCTCGGACGAGCCCAGGTGCGCGCACCCCGCGCCCGCCTCCAGCACCAGCAACCGGGTGTTGTGCGCCACCCGATGCAGCCGCCGGAACGGCAGCTCCCGGGACCAGCCCAGCCACCTCCCGCGCCCCTCGGCCCCGGGGCGTAGGTCATGTCACTACACCCTGCTGGAAGCCGAGATCATGCCGCTTGTCCAGCAAACGGCCCCCTCCGTCCGCTCGGGCGGCCGCACCAGGCGCACTGGCACCTTGCGCCCGGGGGATCACCTCCTCGGGCGGGCAGGACTGCCCTGCGGGTGCCCTCCCTGCTCCTGACCGGTAATCGAGGCAATCAGCCAGCCCATGGGCCTAACTCCGGCACTGCCTGTTCTCCTCGGCTCAAAAGAATTCAGTCGTGGACAGTGTGGGGACCAGGATTGCTTTTGGTAGATCAATGCTTACAATAGAGGGATAGGGAGACGGCGCGAGGCATTGCAGAAATTCGTTGCGTGCGGCGTTGTGTTGCCTGGAGCGGTTCATGGTAAGCTGTTCGTGGTAGGATGGTGCCGTGAGGCAACGGAAGCTGCCGCGCTCGTTGACGCGGGCTGGGAGCTTCGCAGGCGGTTCAACCGACAGAAGGAGAGAGAGGAGAATGCGAGTCATGCAATCCACACAATGGAGGAGGGGGTGGGCGCTGCTGGCGGCCGCCCTGGTGCTGCTGGTCGGCTTGGCGGGCTGCGGCGGGGACGAGCCGGCGCCGGTGGCGGCTCCGCCGGCGCCGCCGCCGGCCCCGCCGCCGTTCCAGCCGCAGGCGGTGGAGGTGGCGCTGGGCGAGAGCGGCGCCAGCCTCACGCTGATGACGACCGAGGCCGGCGGCTTCACGCTGGACGGCGATGCGGTCGACAGCGGTGATGAGCACACGGCCGAGAACGGCAACGTGTACGTGCTGACGGTCGCCGACGGGGCGGTCACGGCGGCGTACCAGCCGGCCGAGCGGACGGTGGCGCTGGGCGCGAGCGGCAGCAGCCTCACGCTGATGACGACCGAGGCCGGCGGCTTCACGCTGGCCGGCGCGGCGGTCGCGAGCGGTTTGGAGGCCACGGCCGAGAACGGCAACGTGTACGTGCTGACGATCGCCGACGGAGAGGTCGCGGCGGCGTACCAGCCGGTCGAGCGGACGGTGGAGCTGGGCGCGAGCGGGAGCGTGACGCTGGTCCGGGCCGAGGACGGCTCGTGGGCCGCGGACGGGGAAGGCATCGCCGACGGCGGCCTGCGCACGGTCGGCGGGAACACCTACGTGCTGACGCTGGGGGCGGACGGCGCCTGGACGGCGGCGTACCAGCCGCACATGGTCTCGGTGGACCTCGGCCTGGCCGGGATGCTGGAGCTGACGCGGGCCGAGGACGGCTCGTGGTGGGACGGCGATATGGCGGTGGCGTCGGGCTACCGGAAGAGCGTGGCGGTGGGCGACCGCACGAACGCGTACGCGCTGACGCTGGGGGCGGACGGCGCCTGGACGGCGGCGTACCAGCCGCACATGGTCTCGGTGGGCCTCGGCCTGGCCGGGATGCTGGAGCTGACGCGGGCCGAGGACGGCTCGTGGTGGGACGGCGATATGGCGGTGGCGTCGGGCTACCGGAAGAGCGTGGCGGTGGGCGACCGCACGAACGCGTACGCGCTGACGCTGGGGGCGGACGGCGCCTGGACGGCGGCGTACCAGCCGCACATGGTCTCGGTGGGCCTCGGCCTGGCCGACCCGCTGGAGCTGACGCGGGCCGAGGACGGCTCGTGGTGGGACGGCGACGCGGCGGTGGCGTCGGGCTACCAGAAGATCGTGGCGGTGGGCACCCATGAGAACGCGTACACGCTGACGCTGGACGCGGCCGGCGAGTGGTCGGCGAGCTTCAACGGCGACTCGCAGACGGTGCAGCTGGGCCTCAGCGGGAGCGTGACGCTGGAGCGGGCCGAGGACGGCTCGTGGAGCATCGCGGGGACGCCGGTCGCGAGCGGCGCCACGCACATGGCCGAGAACGGCAACGCGTACATCCTGGAGCTGCTCGCGGGCAACGTCTGGCAGTCGACGTACAGTCCGCGGACGCTGGCGATCGCGAACACGGACTTCACGGCGATGGCCAAGGAGGACGGCAGCGGGTACACCGTGGGCGAGGTCGGCGAGCTCGCCATGGACGGCTCGGGGAGCCTGGACGCGGACGGAGCGCTCTACCGGGTGTGGCAGGACGCCGAGGGGAGCCTGCAGGGGCTGCGGTACGACCTGGCCATCGGGAGGTCCACCGACAACGCCTCCGGGACGGACAAGGCCCGGGTCGGCCTGGCGAAGCCGGCGCTCGGCGGGGACGACGAGGACACGCCGCAGAACGAGGCGGGGTCGGAGCTGACCGTCGGCGGCGGTCTCTCCCTGGCGCTGGGCGACTTGCTCGCCGGGGGGATCGCCTCGGAAGACGGCCAGGGCCTGGTGGCCGCGGCGGAGGAAGCGATCGAGAATCAGCGCGCGGTGGTGGTCGCGCTGCAAGCTGCGGAAGAGGCCGACGACAGCGCCATCGGGGACAGCTTGTACCAAGCCGCCTGGGACGCGGTCGGGGCGGCGATCGACGGGCTGTTCGGCGCAGGCAACGTGTCGATCGGGGCCAAGCCGCGCAACTCCAGGATGCTGGGGGAGATCGACGCGATCCTGGAGTTCCTGGCGAGCGAGGACGGGTTCGCGGCGGGGACGGACAGCGACGGCGACTACGAGAACAGCCAGGCCGGCTGGGACGAGGATGCGGCGCGGGCGCTGTTCAACGCGATCGAGAAGCGGGAGACGGTGCGGTTCGGGTTCACCGAGAGCACGCGCTTCGGCGCGCGCACGCTGGAGGAGTCGGACGCGGCCGATCCGAGCGAGCTGAACGCCGTCGAGCACAACGTCTTCGCCTACAGCGCGCTCAAGCAGACCTTGCGCGTGCGGGACCTGCCGCAGACCGGCGTGGCCGTGTACGAGGGGCGGACCGTGGCGGTGGACAATGAGGCCGAGTTCTACGAGGGGGACATCGAACTGCAGCTGCGCATCGCGTCCTTCAAGATCTCGGGCACGGTCTCGGGCTTGGTCGGCGACGACGGGAGCCCTTGGGTCCACAACGGGAGCGATGTGGAGCGGATCTACCTGCCGACGGAGACTTTCGGCAGCAACCGCACCAGCGCCAGTGCGCCGAAGTGGACTAGCGGCACCGGTGCGCAGGATGCGAGCGTGCTCTACAGCAGTCTCGGGGCGCGGGGGCGGCCCTCCGAGGTCGCCGCGTACTGGCAGGGGGAGCTGCTGGGGCGAGGCGGCGACGCGGGGACGGCGGCGATCGGCTCGTGGTCGCTGAGCGAGAGCGCGGTAGCCGATGCCTCCACCGCTTTCGAGGACGACTTCCTGATTCGCGGCGCGTTCGGCGCGGAGCGGACAGAGATCGCCGAGGAGCAGGTTCCCGAATCGAACCCTGAAGAGGCGGCAAGGAACTCGTGGGTGTCGAGCGTAGGACTGTCCGATCTGGCCTCGGTGCCCGACGCGGACGCGGAAGATCTCGAAGATCTCCTGACCCTAACGGGCAACTGCAGCGGCGGGGAGTGCGGGATCGAACTGGAGGACGGAAGCTTGTCGAATTACTCCGGGACGGCGGCGAACCTCTTCGCGAACGGTGCGCAGACGTTCAAGAAGGAAGGGTTCGGGATAGCCTTCCGGAAAGTGCTCGAGAAGCAGCTCGACGTGCTGAATGCCGTCCTCGCCGCCGAAGAGGCCGGGTCTGATCTCTCGGCGACAAAGACGGGTATCTGGGATACCATCACGGACGAGGCTGGGAAACTCTTCCCCGCCGCCGAGGTGACGGCGATCTTCGAGGATGACTACCCGGCTCGCGACGCCGACGCGATCAGGACGATCGAGGGCGCGATCGAGGCGCTGCAGGACAAGGACAGCTTCGTGGAAGCGGTCGACCCGGACGGCGAAGGCGCGTTCGGCAGCCCCTACCACGACGATGACGGGGATCAGCAGACCGGCTTGGCCGGCGGCGATGTCTGGGCCAACCCGCCGGCGGAGATCGTGACCCGGTACAGCGCCGTGAGCTACACCCACTTCGGCGCATGGCACCGGAAGAGCGCGTCCAACGCGTATACGGAGGACACGCATCCTGATGCTGCCGCGTTTCCGGTCGGCGTGTTCGCCTACAGCCCGCTGGCAAGAGTGCGCATTGATTACGGCGATGTCGCGAATCTGACAGCGGTCTACGAGGGCGGAGCGTGGCTGGCCGAGTACAGGGACACGGGCAGCGCCACGGCGGCAAACCTCTACGAAGCGGTCGCCGAAGTCGTCGTGACGTGGGGAGCGGCCGAGGGTGCCCAAGGCGGCACCTTCGCGCTGGCGATCTCGAACATTGCCGATGGCAACGGAGACTTCCTCAACCAGCCGGGATGGATCCCCGGCCAGAGCGGCAAGGAGTTCAGCGGAATCCTGATCAGCGGAGCTATCGATGTGACCGACGGCGTGGCTTCTACTACGGGTCTGCTTGCTGGTGACATCGCAGTCGCGTTGACCGATGCCGCAACTCTCGCGCAAGAGTCGCATTCTTTTTCGGACGAATCTGTCGACATGCGGTTCGTCGCGGATTCGGGCGACGGTCCCTTGGGCGTGCTCGGGATGTTTGATTTTGCAGACATTGACGGGAACACTACGTACTATCTGCAAGGCGCATTCGGAGCTGTCGCGCCCTAGGCAAATATGAGTTGCTGCGGCACCGCGGCCGCAACAGTCCACGGGGGAGCGGATTCCGCTCCCCCGTTTTTTCTGGATGCTCCCCGCAGCGGGCGTCCCGGGTGCGATCCAGCAGACAGGCGGGGGGCGAAGACCGCCTCGTCTGTGCGCAGGGCAGTTCGACGCCGGGGCTCCTGGCTGGCGGCTGACGCATGCTGCGCGCTTCGCTCGCCTTGCCGAATCCTCTGGGTCTGTCTCGCCCAGCTCGCTGCCTTTTCCGCCGTCC
The DNA here is from genome assembly GCA_965213745.1 of Bryobacterales bacterium. GTDB lineage: Bacteria > Acidobacteriota > Terriglobia > Bryobacterales > UBA6623 > VXMF01. The sequence continues at coordinate 51,618 of CBDBZZ010000003.1, forward strand.
GGCCCCCCGATCGGGCCTACCCCATGTTTACCAAGTTGACGGGCGATTTTGGCCATTTGGCCGGTATTTCGAGGCGTGCGATCCTGTAACTTATTGATTCTAAAGGATCGGGATTTGGCAGAACGCGATGTAGTGCCATAATCGCATGAATACCCTTGCGTCGCGGTAGCCCACCCCGCTATCGTGGCAGCGTGTTCGTTCGGCGCACCCAGGCGGTCTCCGCAAGACCATCGTCTGACCCACACCCGCCGCCCGCGTGGCACACTTTGTAGTGCCACGCGAGCCGTTCCATCGTCGTAAGTCATTGATTCTAAAATGTCTTGGATCTACCGTTGGTAAACATGGGCTAGCTCCCCGCTGGCAAGGCGTTCCGATTCGACTCCCGCCTCGCCCCAGTGCCGCACGGCTGCCGGGAGCTGCGTGCATTCGTCCAGGCCGTCAATTTTGTTGGGGAGCGCCATGGACTTGGCCTGGGACTAAAGCGGCGGGCCCGCCCAAGCCTCTGCAAACGGACACCGCACGCTCCGGGGAAGCCCTACGGTCCATCCCCCGGCGAGAGGTCCTCGGGCGACGACCGAGCGTGTCTCCGTCCGCACGGAATTCGGTCGCTGTCGATGCCGGCAGGGATTGGATTCGTAGAGGCTACCGGATGCATGCGGCCGTACGGGTTGAGCCCCAGCCATCGGCGCGGTTCGACGCTGCGCAATGGCCCCGGAGAGCAGGTGCGCGTCCTCCGGCAGCGTCACGGGCCCCGTTTCCTCGCAGGCGACCGGCTCAGCCCCGGAGCGGAGCTCCGCCGGGGATCGTCCTGGGCGGGCCGGCGACCCTTCGCTAGCACCCGGCGAGTCCCAGCCAGTGCGGGGCTGGCACGCGGACGGGCGGGTCGAGATAGCCTGCGCTGGCAACGCGGGAGCCTCTTGGCAAGCCGGCGGCCGTCGCAAGATTGAGCAGCTGCCGCCATCCGAAGGTCTGGTTCGGACCGCTGCGGGTACTGCAGGGCAGGCTCAGGTTGAGGGTCTCCGCGCCCAAACCCCAGCGGCATCCATAAGCTCCTCGAGGTCGGCGCAGCCGCCGCCGGAGGTTCCGGACCGGTTGCGGTCGAAGCGCACCCCGCCGCCGGCGGACTGGTCCGTCTGAACCCACCGGCCCGAGTTTCCCTGAACGGCTCCGCCCCAGGTGGGCGTTCGCTGCGGGATCGATTCCGGGGTCCCCGCCCCCTGCGCCCGGAGTGTGCCGAGAGGCGTTCTAACGGCGCTCAGCACCCTGCCGTTGACGCCAGCGAGCAAAGTCCAGACGGATTTTGCAGAGGAAACCTAGGAGCCCGTTGCAGTAGTCCGGCTTCAGGGTCGGCCTGGAGGGTTGGGTAGGCGGGCCTCAGGCCGCAGCCAGCACCGCTGGCCAGGCGGAATGGGGGACAGCCAGCCCCCTGCGGGGCTGTCCAGGCCCGCAGCAGCCCATGCTGCCTCGGGCAGTGATCAGCAGCAGTACCCCCAGGTGGGACCCGCAGGCCTGCTCCAGCAGCCGCTGGTGCAGCGCCACGGTGCGGTGCTGGGGGGCTTTCTCCCGCTCTCCACTCCGCCCGCTGCCGTGTCAGCGCCCCGCTGGGCTAGCCCTTGTCCGCCGCCGCCAGCGTCCCTTCCAGGGGCTCCGAGTCCCCCTGGTCGGCTGCCTACAGCGTGAGCCCCACAACGCCCTGCTTTTCAGGTTCCCTGCGGGCTCAACCTTGCGCCCCCTGTTCGAGGCTCCGTCCTGGCGCTGCGCCACTCGTGCGCCCGGAGTGACCGGAGGCTCCCTCGCGCCATTCGACAGCGCCTGCGGCTGCCGCTGCCGGTCGCAATCGATCGGCTCCTGCTGGTTCCGCGGCTCCACCCCGGAGGCCTGGGCCAACGGCTCCCCGAACGCCTCGCAGCCCGGCTGCGGATCCTGGCGCTGCAGCGTGTGCAGTGCCGCGTGGGCTGCCTGCACCGTCGTGTCCCCGCCCACCGCGACGCCTGCTTCCCGGATGCGGGCCTGCTGAGGGGCGGCGGTGTGCTTCAATAGCGGTCGCGACCGTCCCGTGCCTAGACACGAACACCCATGCACTTCGCGGCCGCCGCAACCCTCGCGGCTTTGGGCTGCGGCGGTGAGCCTGCGCCGACTGCCCAGCCCGTAGCCCAGACCCTAACCCGCGCGCAGGCCGCCGACGGACAATACATTTCCTGGCGCGAGCACGTCATCGACGATCCCGCGACCGGCGGCGTCCCGATCGCGGGCAGCGACGGCCTCGCGATGGCCGACTTCGACCTCGACGGACACGAAGACATCGTGTCGGTCCACGAATCCGACACGGAGTACGATGGCGTCCCCGACGGCCACATCCGGCTCGCCTTCGGCACAGGCGACCCGCAAGCTTGGCGCCTGGCGACCCTCGCCGCCGGCGAGGAGGCCAGAGCGGCGGAGGACGTGGCGGTGGCCGACGTCAACGGCGACGGCAGGCCCGAGGTCGTGGCTCCGAACAAGGGCACGCAGGAGGGCAACGCCGCCGAGCAGGACCTGCGCCCGATCCTGTTGTACGAGATCCGCGGGGACCCTCTCGCCGACGAGTCGTGGCGGGCGCGCACGCTGGCCGAGGTCCGGGTGCCGATCAATTCCCGGCCCGTCGACCTGGATGCGGACGGAGACCTCGATATCCTCGCCGGGTCCCGGGGCGAAGCCCGGGTTTTCTGGCTCGAGAACCTCGGCGAGCGGCGGCTTGCGTTCCGGGAGCACCCGATCCCGGTGGCCCTGCCGGCCGGCGAGGGCCCTGCCCGCCTCACCGGGTTCATGCTGGCGTTCTTCGACTTCAATGCGGACTCCGCGGTGGATGTGCTGCTGGCGGAGGGCCAGCCCAACTCCGGCACCGTGGCGTGGCTGGAGCAGCCGGCGGAAGCGGGGGCTCGCTGGCCCCTGCACCGTATCGGCACGGTGGCTCCCGACAGCGCCACCGGGCTCGCGCTCGCGGATATCGACTCCGACGGCCACCCCGACATCTTCGTCGGCGGCTACAGCCGAGGCCCGCGGGACCGGGACGGGGAGGCAGTGACCCGCGCCATGCCCCTCGGGCGGCTGGCTTGGTTCCGCAATCCGGGCGGCGCCTCCGGCGCTCGCTGGGAGCGGCACGACATCTCGCGGCGCAAGCGGGGCATGTTCGACATGCTCGTGGCCCGCGACCTGGACTCCGACGGCGACCTCGATTTCGTCGGAACGCGCGGCAACAGCGTTCCGTACGACGGCGTGTACTGGCTTGAGCAAGTCCGTTCGCCGCAGCCGCAGCCTTCCTTCACGCGGGCGCGAGAAACGGACAGCGAGGAGATGCCCCTGCCCTGAGATCGCAGCGGAGCCGGGTTTGCGGGGCTCCGGCCGGATCGCCCAAGATAGGGGTTCATGCCGGACCTTGTGCTCGCCTGCGACGAAGGCACGAGCAGCGCCCGAGCGGTCCTTTTCGACCGCGCAGCGCGGCCTGTGGCCACCGCCCAACACGCTATCGAAACCAGATTCCCCCGGAGCGGCTGGGTGGAGCAGGACGCCGAGGCGATCTGGCGAACCCAGTTCCGCGCCGTGCGCGAAGCGGTCGAACAAGGCGGCGGATGGAGCCGAGTCGCTGCCCTCGGCATCACCAATCAGCGCGAGACCACGATCGTCTGGGACCGCGCTACCGGCGCTCCCATCGCCCCGGCGATCGTCTGGCAGTGCCGCCGCACGGCCGCCGCCTGCGCCCGGCTCGACGCAGCCGGCCTCGGGAGCGAGGCTGCCCAGCGGACGGGGCTGGTTCTGGACCCCTACTTCTCCGGCACCAAGATCGCCTGGATCCTGGACAATGCGCCTGGAGCCCGCGAACGGGCGCAGGCGGGCGAGTTGGCTTTCGGCACGGTGGACAGCTGGCTGGTCTACAAGCTCACCGGAGGCGCAGTGCATGCGATCGATCGCACCAACGCTTCGCGAACCCTGCTGATGAACCTCCGGACGGGGGCCTGGGACCAGGCCATGCTGGCGCTGCTGGGCATACCGCAGGCCATCCTGCCGACGATTGTGGCGTCGTGCGGGGAGCTGGCGACCACGGACGGCGACCTGCTGGGAGCCGAGGTGCCCATCGCCGGCATTGTGGGAGACCAGCAGGCGGCCTTGGTCGGGCAGGCCTGCTTCCGCGCCGGGCTCGTCAAGAACACCTACGGAACCGGGTGCTTCGCTCTGATGCACACCGGCACCCAAGCCTTCGATTCGCGGCACCGCCTCCTGGCGACGACCGCCGCCTCGGCGGCGAAGGCGGAGGAATTCGCTCTGGAAGGGGCGATCTTCGTCGCGGGGGCCGTCGTTCAATGGTTGCGCGACGGACTCGGCCTGATCCGGAGCGCGGCCGAATCGCAGCAAGCCGCCGAAGCGGTCCCAGACACGGCGGGTGTCTACTTGGTGCCGGCGTTCGTCGGACTGGGCGCACCCCACTGGAACCCGGCAGCGCGGGGCATCCTCACCGGACTGACCCGCGGCGCGAGCCGGGAGCACATCGTGCGGGCGGCGCTCGAGTCGATCGCATACCAGACGCGGGATCTAGTGGAGGCGATGCAGTCCGACTCGGACGAGCCGCTGGCCGAACTGCGCGTCGACGGCGGAGCAACTGCCAACGACTTCCTGATGCAGTTCCAGGCGGACATCCTAGGCGTCCCCGTGGTGCGCCCGGCGAACCCGGAAACCACTGTGCTGGGAGCGGCGTTTTTGGCCGGCCTAGCGACCGGCATCTGGAGCGGGACGGACGAGTTGGAAAGCTTCCGGCGCATCGACCGCAGGTTTGAGCCAGCCATGCCGGAGGTGCGCAGGGAATCCCTCTTCCAGGGTTGGCGGTCAGCTGTGCGGCGAGCGCTGTAGGCTACAGCCCGCCTCCCGTGAGGCGGATCAGGTGTCTTTGACGAGAAAGGGGCCGAAGCGGTCCGGAAGAACACGGACGCCCAGTCCAGGCTCCCTGGGCAGGTGCCAGAGGCCCCGCTCCAAGCGAATGGGAGTCTCCACGATCGCCTCGCGGAACGGGCTCTCGGTGCGGTCGCATTCGATCAGCTTCTTCTCCGGCGTCAGCGTGAAGGGCTGGCGGGGTCGGGCGGCGTAGTAATGGAGTGCGGCAGCCTGA
>CBDBZZ010000004.1:0-55216 GCA_965213745.1 Bryobacterales bacterium
ACCGGCAGCCGGTCGCGGCTCACCGGAATCACCGTGCACACCGGCTCCAGCAGCCGCTGCTCCCCGTCCCAGGCGCGCCGGATCACCCCGTACACCTGCTCCTCCGGCCACCGGGCCGGCCGGTACGCCACCACGATGGCCCGTTCCTTCCCCGCCGTGTCCAGGGGCTCCCACTCGTCCTCCCGCAACCCCCTCGCGGCCGCCAGGCGCAGAACCGGGGCCTTTTGGCGCGGATCGGTCACGCTCACGGAATACTCCCAACCCTTCCGCCGGCAGGAGCTCGCCAGATCCTGGGCAGGAGTCCGCGCTGTCGGCCCGCAGCCCCACCGGCTGCCGCCCTGTCAGCAAGGGTGCCGCATCCCGGTCCAGCTGCTCCCGCCAATCCCCCCCGCACGTCCGTGCCGCCCGCGTTCAGCTGGGCGCTGACCCACGCCACCCCCACGAACACCGAGTGCAGCCAGTACTGCCTCTCGCCGTTGCAGCCGCGCTCGGCGTTCTCGAACAGCTGGCCCTCCACCTCGATCCCCGTGCCGTCCACGAACACCGGCACGTACCCCCACCGCTGCACGCACGCCTGCGCCACCAGCGGCACCAGCCGCCGGCTGACCCGCCGCACGCACTCCCGCAACCCCTCCAGGGCCGCCGCGTGCATCCGCTGCAGGTATTCGCCGAGCCGCCGGCTGGCGGGCACGGCCCGCAGCCCGCACGCTCGGCGGGCGACCTCATCGGCCCCCAGGGCGTCGACCGCGTGGAGGTGCCCCCCGCCGGCGCAGGCCGAGTAGATCAGCGCCAGCAGCATCTGCACGTCGCTGCCACCGCGCCGGCGGCGCTTGAGGCGGACCGAGGCGGCCAGTTTCTCGGGCAGCCCGAGGAACCGGGCCAGCCGGGCCCCCACGCCGAGCCCGGCCAGGCCCGTCCAGTCGTCGTCGCAGACGCCGTAAGCCAGGGCGGGAGCACTGTCGGGGGACAGGGGCCAGGGGGCCTCCAGAAAAATCGAGATGCACCCCCGAGGTGCAATCCGCGAACACCCCGAGGACCGTCTAAATCATTGTAGCACAAGATGTTCCGGCTGGTGCCGGAATTTTAACCGGGAATCAGGGGACGGCCTGCGCCGGGCACCCCCTCCGCACGGCTAGCCGTCCCCTAGCAGTACGGCTTCGGCGACCTCGACGACAGCCATCCTGCGGCACGGGCACCGGCTCGCGGCATTCGCGCAAGCTCTCAATGTGCCACCGGATAGCCGCGCCGATGGCGCACATCACCTCCGCTGCGGTAGCGCCCGTGGCGACGCAGCCCGACAGGTCGGGCACGTAGGCGGAGAAGTTTCCCCCCGCCTCCTCAATGACGACGGCGTAGCGCATCGGTCCGCTCACTCCCGCGGCAGCTGGGCTTGCTTGACGATGCTGGCCCAAGTGCCCCGCGCCACATTGTCGCCGCAGCCGGTCGGCGAGGGCCAGCACGGTGTGCTTCGCCAGGTCGCGCGTCCACAGGTGCCGCCCGCCAGCCAGCGGTGCCGGCACCCTCGTACGCCCCGGCTGCCAAGCCAGCGAGTGCGCCGCGATGTAGGCTCGCCACCGCGGCGCGGACTCGACAGACAGCCGATCTATGTCCGGCAGGCGCACCGTCGGGCCGGAGTGCGAGCCGGGCGCATCCGCGTCGGTTGCGTTGTCGCTCATCGTCCAGCCCCTCCTTGGACGTGCTCCCATGCGTCAGGTGCCCGGCCTGGACAGCTCTGCGTTGCCGCCATGACCTTCGCATCCACCCGCGCCGCACAGGTCCGCCGGAACTGGGCGCTTCTGGCGGAGCCAAACGCCCCTCTTAGCCGCGAGGATCGCGGCTGTTCCCCTGTTCCCTCTATTCCAGCCCGGAGCCGCAGACATAAGCCTTTCAGCCTGAGTCCGTTAGGCACAGGCCGAATCGCGGCGGTAACCAAGAAAGCACCATTCACCGGCCATCGGGCCACGCCTCCAGGACGCGCCAGCACGGCCCGTCCGTCTCAATGACCACGCGGCCCTCGCGCTCATGCTCCCGGAGCAGGTCCCGGACGGTCTTCAGCTAGCTGTGGCGCTGTTGCTTGGTCTTCGCGGCAGCGCTGGAAGCCAGCCGCCGCAGCTGCTCGGGGTCGAGCCACGGTACCTTGTCCGCCTGCGGATGGTGCTCTTCGCCTTCGAGCACGGCTCGCGGATGGCTCCAGTCGGTGGCCGGCTTTCGTCGAGGAACGCCTTGTAGGCACCAACATCCAGGAGCCCGCTGTCGGTTGGGATGCACTGGGCCTGCAATACCGCGAGGCCGGACTACTCGATCGGTCGTGGAAAGTACTGGCTGGAGATGCTTGTCGCTGATCTGGGATTCGTTTGCTCGTTGGCAGCCCGTCTCCAACATTCTCGCCGAACCGAAACAACCGAGAGATAGATTCACCAAAGTTGGATCGGCCAGCAGCGACCACTCGCCCACCTCAAGCCTTCCCTGACTTCAAAGCCATCACCGTTGGTCCATCGGCCTGCACAATCCATAGCCGCGAAAGCGCCCCGCGCCGACCAGAACGGGTCCGGCAACCGGCTCGTCGAAGAGGATCACCGCGTGGGCGTGGCTCTGCCGTCCATGATCCCGCTTTCGCTTTAGGCAGGGGAATCCCCGGGCGTGAGGGACGCCTTCGACTGGAGAAACCGGATGCAAAAAAACCTCATCGGGGCGCGGGAGGCCGATGTGTTGACACGCATCCTTCACGCTCTCCGCTGCACGGTCCCAGCGATCATCACCATCGAAGTGCCGGTTCAGGACAACCGGTGTTACGCTCGCCCATGTGCGTGAACGCGCCGTCCAAGTGTGCGGATCGAGGTTGGTCGGCGCACGTTCGCTAGTGTCGAGCACCACCGTGCATTGCAGCCATTGGCCATCGAACAGGCGGTGCTCGCGGGGCAGCCCCGTGCCGGCGTCGTGCAGAATCAAGCCGAGGACATGTGCTGCGTCACGTGGCGGCACCGTGCGCGGCAAGATCAGAGCCAGACCCATGATCCGGCCGTCCGCATGCGGCGTACCGGCGAACGGCAGCGGCGCTAGCGCCAAGTGCGGTGCGGTGGTCGGCCGGCCGTCGGCGGCGTGACCGCTGAACCACTCGGGGGGCGGCTGCGAGGGGCATCCGCTCATTAGCAGGCCGCGCAGGGCCGCCGTCAGCTTCAGAGCGGCGGCCAAGGAGACACGCCGGCTACCGATGCGAAGAACAACGATGCGCGGATCGAAGATCGAATTAGGGGTGGAACCGGACCGTGCCGCCCGCGCACGCGCATAGCCCTGCCACCTGCCGGGAGTTGGCGCCATCGGCCTTCGCGGCGGGCCATCCGGGAACCGTTGCTCAAGCTGCGCCCTCAGGTCCTCAATGTGCCGTCCCTGCTGGCGAGGACTTCGCACGTGACTGCGGCTACCTCCGCGGCGGATTGCCGCAGCAAGGCGATCTCGGATGGTGTCAACATCCGGAGAGCGGGCGAGGTACCTACTGATTCTGCCATAAGTCATTGCAAGGAACAACCAGAAACAGTCTAGGCGCAGTCGGCCTCGCGAAGAACCCCTGCACCTTGGCGGGGTCGGCCTCCAGGGCTTGCAGGGCCTCCTCCCAGCGCTCCTTGAGCTGACGAACCGTCCGGACCAGCAGCTTCCCCACCCGGCGCTGGACTATCGACCGGACTGGCTCCGTAGGGTTCCATTCCGGAGAGTACGCCGGCAACAGATGCATCTCCACCGGTGCCTCGGTCCGCTCCTTCCAGGCTTCTATATGCTTGGATGTGTGGATGCTGTGGCGGTCCACTATCACGTGAATCGGTCCAGCCTCCGTCTGGTCCGGAATCTGCTGCAGGAACTGTTCAAACGTGGCTGCGGTGGCGGTTCCGGCATGGATCATGGAATAAATTTCCCCCGAGGGGCTGCTCGCGGACAGCCTGTGCAGCCGGAACCGCTCCCCCGTTGGCTGGACGACGGGCGTCCGGCCCCGGGGCCCCCCATGTAGTGCCCCGGTGGTAGTGCGAGGTCATGCCGGCCTCGTCGGCCAAGAGCAGCAGGGCTCCCTGCTCCTGCGCATGCTGGGCGAGGGCGGGGTAGGTTTCTTCGATCCAAGTCCGCACCGCGTCGGTGTTCTGCTGGTAGGATCGGAACTGAGGGCGCTGCGGGGTGAGGCCGAGGCGCCGCAGGACCCTGCGCACCGTCGACAGGGACAGTTTGACTGGGAACTGGTCGAGGATCCATGGTCGGACAATTTTCAGCGCCCGGCAGGCGAACTCGAGCTGGGGCTGGTCGGGGGATTTGTCCCGCGGAGTTGCGAGGATCATCTGCATTGGGTCGGGGGAGAGGCAGGGGAGGGCGTCCCGGTTTGGGTTTGTGTCCGAGAGCCTGGAATCCATAGCAGGCATAGAGCCGAAGCCAGGTGCGGATGCCGATGCCGAATTCCTTGGCTAGGGTTTGGATGGACTTTCCGTGGCAGGCTTGGATCACGACCAGCTTTCTAATGGGAGGTCGGGAGCGATGGGGAATGCGTCGGAAGTCGGGAAAGGTTGGAAATTTCAAGAATTGATAATAGCAGAAATCACAGGCAGGTTCCATGCGATAATATATTAGATAAAAAACATCTATAGGCCAGTTTATGTGTGTGTTGGCGCGGGGGAGCTGCTGAGAGGTTGAAAACGGCCAGACCTGCAATTACTTTTGGCAAAAGCAGTATGTATCTCAACATCGTCCCACTGCGCACCGCCCAGGGCGAGCTCTATCTGTTTGCAGACATGGACGGAACCTCCCGGTGCGCCTTTGCACACGCCACGGAGAAGGCCAACCGGCAGGCCACCGTGCAGTTCCTCCGCAAACTCGCCGCCGTCCTGCCCTGCAAGCCGCACACCATGCTCACCGATAACGGTGCCCGGTTCACCAACGGTGCGCCGAGCTGGGCCTTCAGCACCGCCTCACCCAGCCCCACCGCCCCTGGACCAACGGCCCGGTCGAACGCATTCACCGCACCCTTGAAGAAGCCACAGTCAAACGCTACCGCTGCAACGGACACGACCCATTACGCAGCCGCCTCCCTTCCTTCCTCACCGCCTGCGACTTCGCCCGCCGCTTCCAATCCCTCCATGGCCTGACACCCCACAGTTCATCTGCAAGAGCTGGTCTCCAGAACCTCCTGGGTTCAGACGGCACCCCTCCCTGCACTGCCCGGGACTAAACAGCTAGGCTGTCCGTCTGTGCCGATGTCCAGGAAGACGAGGATCGCGCCGACAATGATGAACTGAACTTGACTGCGCATGGAACTACCCCTAGCCAAAGGCACCGTCGTCGGCTCATCCGGCGGCGTCAGGCGGATCGCGCCGCACCGTACTTGCTCGCCTCTCGCCGCCGCTCAGCGCCAACAACTCGAGCAGAACCTAGTCGTCGGAGATGTCCACTGCCCAGCCCTACGCGGCAGCCACGGCGGCGTCAAGAGCCTCGTGCGCATCGGCGAGCCATCGTGGGCGGGCGTCGTAGAGGTTCGTCAGCATGAGCTTTTTGAGCGCTTTCGCCGCGTCCTCGTCGCGCAGGACCGGCTGCTTGGGGTAGCCGAAGACCGGCTTGTCGATCCACTCGACACATTCCGGCGGGTTGAGCCACCGGTCGCGCCGTTCGGCCAGCCGTCGGGCTTCCAGGGCTTCCGATTCGATGAGCCCGTAATTCCCGGATTCCCGGATAAAAATTCCGGCACCATCCGGAACGTATTGTGTTACAATGATTTAGACGGTCCTCGGGGTGTTCGCGGGTTTCACCTCGGGGGTGCATCTCGATTTTTTTGGAGGCCTCCTTGCCCATGTCCCCCGACAGTGCTCCCACCCTGGCTTACGGCGTCTGCGACGATGACTTGACGGGCCTGGCCGGGCTCGGCGTGGTGGCCCGGCTGGCCCGGTTCCTCGGACTGCCCGAGAAACTGGCTGCGTCGGTCCGTCTCCAGCGCCGCCGACGCGGTGGCAGCGATGTGCAGATGCTGCTGGCGCTGATCTACTCGGCCTGCGCCGGCGGGGGGCACCTCAACGCGGTCGACGCCCTGGGGGCCGATGAGGTCGCCCGGCAAACGTGCGGGCTGCGGGCCGTGCCCGCCAGCCGGCGGCTCGGCGCAGACCTGCAGCGGATGCACGCGGCGGCCCTGGAGGGGTTGCGGGAATGCGCGCGGCTGGTCAGCCGGCGGCTGGTGCCGCTGGTGGCGCAGGCGTGCGGGCAGCGGTGGGGGTACGTGCCGGTGTTCGTGGACGGCACGGGGATCGAGGTGGAGGGCCAGCTGTTCGAGAACGCCGGGCGCGGCTACCCCGGAGAGAGGCAGTACTGGCTGCACTCGGTGTGCGTGGGGGTGGCGTGGGTCAGCGCCCGGTTGAACGCGGGCGGCACGGATGTGCGGGGGGATTGGCGGGAGCAGCTGGACCAGGATGCGGCGCCCTTGCTGACCGGGCGGCAGCCGGTGTGGCTGCGGGCCGCCAGCGCGTACTACTGCAAAGATGTGGCGAGCTACTGCCGGCGGAAGGGTTGGGAGTATTCCGTGAGCGTGACCGATCCGCGCAAAAAGGCCCCGATTCTGCGCTTGGCGGCCGCGATGGGGTTGCGGGAGGACGAGTGGGAGCCCCTGGACGCGGCGGGGAAGGAGCGGGCCATCGTGGTGGCGTACCGGCCGGCCCGGGGGCCGGAGGAGCCGGTGTACGGGGTGATCCGGCGCGACTGGGACGGGGAGCAGCGGCTGCTGGAGCCGGTGCGCACGGTGATTCCGGTGAGCCGCGACCGGCTGCCGGTGGCGGAGCTGGTGCGGCGGCACCGCGGCCAGCAGGGGCAGGAGAATGCGTTCCAGGGGCCACTGACGGACTTGGGTTTGCATCATCCGCCGTGCCGCTCGCACGCGGCGAATCAGGGTTTCTACCTAGGCGGGCAGATCGCGCAGCTGCTGCTGCGGCTGCTGCAGTACCAGGCGCTGCCGGCCGCGGCGCGGCAGCACGGGCTGCGGCCGCTGATCCGGTACTTTGTGTGCAGCGTGGGGCGGCTGACGCGCAGCGCGCGGCGGCTGCGGCTGCTGTGCAGCAAGAGCAACCTGTGGTTGGACTGGCTGCTGCACGCGGGGAGCCGGATGGAGCCGGGCTAGGGCTGGGCCGGCGCGGCCGGAGCCGCGCCCAGCGGCAGGGGACCGACGTGGAGCCCGCGGGGGATCGGTGCGCCCGGAACCGGGGGCGCAGCGGCCGCGATGCGGGTGCAGGCCGGCGCAGGGCGCTTACGGGGGGGCCCAAGTCGCTCGGCGACGGGCTGAGGGGCCGGCGCCGGGTACGCCGGGCTCCCCGCTCATGCCCTACGGCCCCCTCAACCGCCATTTCGGGAAATTAACCGGGAATCTAGGCGTAATTTTTTGATACTGATTTTGCCATAAGTCATTGCAGGGAACAACCAGAAGCCGTATAGGCACAGTCGGCCTCGCGGAAGAACCCCTGCACCTTGGTGGGGTCGGCCTCCAGGGCTTGCAGGGCCTGCTCCAAGTGCTCCCGGAGCTGGCGGACCGTCCGGACCAGCATCTTCCCCACCCGGCGCTTGACGACCGACCAGACTTGCTCCGTAGGGTTCAATTCCGGAGAATACGCCGGCAATAGATGAATCTCCACCGGTGCCTCGGTCCGCTCCTTCCAGGCTTCTATAGGCTGGGATGTGTGGATTCTGTGGCGGTCCACGATCACGTCAATCGGTCTAGAGTCCGTCTGGTCCGGAATCTGCTGCAGGAACTTTGCAAACGTGGCTGCGGTGGCGGTTCCGGCATGGATCATGTAGTATATTTCTCCCGAGGGGACTGATCGCGGACAGCCTGTGCAGCCGGAATCGCTCCCCCGTTGGCTGGAGGACAGGCGTCTGGCCCCGAGGGCCCCACGGAGTGCCGCGGTGGTAGTGCGAGGTCATCCCGGCCTCGTCGGCCAAGAGCAGCAGGGCTCCCCGCTCCTGCGCGCGCTGGGCGAGGGCGGGGTAGGTTTCTTCGATCCCAGTACGCACCGCGTCGGCGTTCTGCTGGGAGGACCGGAACTGAGGGCGCTGCGGGGTGAGGCCGAGGCGTTGCAGGACCCTGCGCACCGGCGCCAGGGACAGTTTGACTGGGAACTGGTCGAGGATCCATTGCCGGACAATTTTCAGCGCCCAGTAGGCGAACTCGAACTGGAGCTGGTCGGGGGATTTGTCCCGCAGAGTTTCGAGGATTATCTGCATTTGGTCATGGGAGAGGCAGGGAGGGCGTCCCGTTCTGGGTTTATGTCCGAGAGCCTGGAATCCACAGCAGGCATAGAGCCAAACCCAGGTGCGGATTGTGCGGATGTCGATGCCGAATTCCTGGGCCAGGGCACGGAGAGATTTGCCGTGGCTGGCTTGGATCACGACCAGCTTTCTAAGGGGAGGTCGGGACCGATGGGGAATACGTCGGAAGTCGGGAAAGGTTGGAATTTTCATGAATTGATAATAGCATGAATCACAGGGATATTCCATGCGAAAATGTCTCAGATAAAAAACATCTATAGACCAGTTTATGTGTGTGTTGGCACGGGGGATCTGCTGAGAGGTTGAAAACGGCCAGACCTGCAATTACTTTTGGCAAAATCAGTAAAAATAGCTTTGTAGAGCTTCTCACCGCTCGTTCCCCTCATTGCATCCCTCGTTCTGAAAGGGATTTCGTCGGCCCAAGCGCACTGTCTGTAGACGAACCGGGACTGGAGGACGCTTCCCGGTCCTGTTTCATGGGTGCTGCATCGGCCAGCCCGCTACCGGTCCTGAAACTCGTGGTAGCATGAATCCGTGATCGACACGCATGCGATCGCACGGCAGCTAGCCGGTGTCGGTCTCACGACCGAGCAGGCTGGCGCCATCACCAACGCCGTGCGCCAAGCCGCGGAGCACGGGGGCTATGCGACGCGTGCCGAACTCGAGTCACTCGCCACAAAGGTCGATCTTGCCAGCTTGGAGGCCCGTCTGACATGGCGCTTTGCCGGTGCGATGCTCGCACAAACGCTCGCGATTCTCGGTGGCGTACTCGCGATGCTGTGCCTCCTGGAATGACGGTCCCGTGGATGCGAGGCTTCCCCAGAAACCACCGATCACCCGAGTAGCCATCGCTGGCCGCGCTTGGTGCTCGCCCACCGCACCTTAGCGGACTGCGGTTGGGTTCGCGAGGTGCCGGTCACCGACGGATCCTCCGGCGAGTCCTCATCATGACTCTCCCCGGCGGCCCAGCGGACAAGCTCGGCAACCGATACGAGACTTGGTGGACCGTGTCGGAACTCGTGCGCATGCTCCATGGCGACACCAACGCCATCAGGATTGAGGTGCCCGGCGTCGACAAGGCGGAGTTCGTCGTAACGGCCGGCGCGTCTCGGGAATTCCACCAGGTGAAGCGCAACCACCCCACCGGCCGGTGGAGCCTCGCCGAGCTACTCGCCGACGGAACGATGTCGGCGATCGGGAATACGTTGGTGGGTAATCAGAACCGGTTCGTGTTCGCGTCGGGCAGTGGTGCGCGTGAACTTGACGACCTGAGCGAGGCGGCGCACAACGCGGAGTCGGTCGCGGAAGCCGAGGATATCTTCTTTGGAGCGAAGAAGCGGAGACGAAGGCTCGAGAAGCTGCGCGAGTGTTGGGGGTGCGATGTTCCGACCGCAATCGAACGCCTCAAGCGGATCCAGCTCCATACGATCGATGAGCGTCAGCTTAAGGAGAAGGTGCGTTGGGGCGTCGAAGCTCTCTTCCTTGCAGATCCTCATGCGGTGATGGCGGAACTCCGCGCGATGGTCGCGGACGCAGTACACAGCACAATCGCCCGCGAACACCTCGTCCAACAGCTCGCCAGTCGTGGTCACTTGCTGCGCCGCCTGACCAGTCCCGAGTCCGCGGGCATCGCCGTGCGAGACGCAACGGATCACTATTTGATTGGTGCACGGCAGCGGCTCATTCGGCACAAGCTGATCCCGCGAGCGGCGGCCGATGCACTGCTGTCGAGACTTGCCGGGGCAGAGCCCATCAGCGTCGTGACCGGCGGCGCCGGCGCAGGGAAGACGGCATGCGTTGTACAGATCGTGGACGAGCTACGCGCGAAGGGCTCGCCAGTACTGGCCTTCCGGCTCGACAGGCACTTGTCGGCATCAAGCACAACGGACCTTGGTCATCGTCTCAATCTCGAAGGATCACCCGCATTCATGCTCGCGGCGGCGGCGAGAGCCGCCGGACGGCCGAGCGTGCTGATCGTCGACCAGTTGGACGCCGTGAGCACCATGCCCGGTCGCAGTTCCGCCGCGTTCGACCTCGTCGAACATCTGGTACATGAGACGCGTGGAACTCGAACGCAGACCTCGATTCACACCGTCGTCGTCTGCCGGGCGTTCGACTGGAACAACGACTACCGTCTGCGACAACTCGTACCCGAGTCGCAAGATCCGATCGACGTGACAGAACTCACGGTGGACGAGGTAAGGGAGGTTCTGGACGGCGAGGGCTTCGATCCGACATTGTTCAAGCACCGCCAGATCGAGCTTTTGCGTCTGCCACAGAACCTGTATCTCTTCCTGGAGATCGACTTTGGTGCATCGTACAACCTTACGTTCGACACGGCAACGGACCTTTACAGAAGGTACTGGGAGGAGAAGCGTCAGTCCACATCGGCGCGAGCCACGCCGTCTCCAGACGAGTGGATGCCAGTCATCAAGACCGTCTGCAACGAAATGACGACGACGCAGCGGCTCGCTGTGCCCAAGGAGGTGCTAGACACGGTATCGTCGGGGTACCTGGATCAGATGGCGTCAGAGGGGGTGCTCACCTTCGACGGCCGCCGTTACGGCTTCGGCCACGAGAGTTTCTTCGACTATTGCTTCGCACGCTTGTTCGTCAAGCGATCCGACACCGTGGTGTCGTTCCTGAGCGCATCCGAGCAACACCTATTCCGACGCGCGCAGGTCCGACAGGTGTTGACCTACCTCCGTGACGCTGACTTCGAGCGCTACGTGCGGGAGCTACGCGCCCTGCTAGCGGATGCGGGGATCCGGCCGCATATCAAGGATCTCGCGTTGGCACTCTTGGCGGAGGTCACGGACCCACGGGAGCAAGAGTGGGCCATCTGGGAACAGTGGACAACTCCGGCACTCGCAGGCGAGGACGACACGCGACACCCGGACAAGCTGTCGGCACGCGCGTGGCAGCGGTTCCGTACCGCGCCGTTGTGGTTCGAGTTCGCGGACCGGCTCGGTGTGGTCGAACGTTGGCTGGCTTCCGACAATTCTCGTCTCGTCGACGCCGTGGCGGCGGACTACCTGCGGATCCACCAGCGGCATGCGCCAGAGCGGGTCGCGGACCTGCTCGCACCGTACGCCGATCAGGGCGGTCCGTGGGCGCTCCGGCTCCGGTGGCTCATGCAAGGGGCCGACCTGCACACGAGCCGTCGCTTCTTTGATCTGTTTCTGCATCTCCTGGACAACGGTGTACTCGACGAGGCCCGTGGGCCGATCGCGATGAACAGCACCTTCCGAGCCCTCCTTCACACGCTGGGTAAGAACCGTCTGGAGTGGGTTCCTGAGGTCCTGGCACGCCGACTCCGGCGGCGCCTTGCGGTCATCCGCCTGGCCGGCAAAGAGCCGCGCTCCGGCGAGCTTCTCGGTGACGCCCGCGTCGCCTCAGCGACATTCCTTGCACTTGCCGAACAGGTGCCCGCCGCCTTCGTTGAGCATGTACTGCCAGTCATTCTCCAGATCTCAGACACCGCGCTCACGGGCGATAAACCGCCGCGGCGCGACGCGGTTTGGACGGAGCTGATCCGAACCGAGTATCCAGACGGCGAAGACGCGTGCCTCTCGGGGCTCGCTACGGCGCTCGGGGCCCTTGCGCGCAACGAGACCAACGACCTTCAGGATGTGATCACAGACCTTCGCAGTCGAGACACCCACGTGTCGAATCATCTTCTGCTGGCTCTGTACCGCGGTAGAGCCGTGCGCTACGCGGACGAGGCGCTCTCGTTGCTCTGCGCCGAACCGTGGCGGTTCGAGTGCGGATTCTCAGACAGTCCGTGCTGGTGCGCCGTCGAGACGATACGAGTGCTGATCCCGCACTGCTCGCCCAAGAAACCGCGAACGGCTTGAAGGCGTGATTCTGCAGTACGTCTCCCCGTACGAGCGCACCAAGCATGGATATGCCTCGCACGGACATGCCCGGTTCGCGCTGCTCTCGGCGATTCCGGATGCGCTTCGTAGTTCCGGTGCAGGAGCACACGCCCGAGAACTGGAACGGAAGTTCCGTGACCCCGAAGGCGAAACGCACAAGGTCACGGGCGGACAGGTTACGTCGCCGATCGAGGGAAGCGCCGCGGCCAAGATGACCGATGACCAGTGGCTGCGAGCAATCAGGAAATACGACTCTGACGGGATATCAGCCTGGTCAGACCACGGTCCCCGAGGGGGCGCGACGGAGTTGGCGCGTGACCTCGGGGCACGGGTCAAGGAGGCTCCAGCACGGTTCGCACGTCTCAGTCTGAGCTTTCCCGTCCGGCGCGAACCCCGCATACCTGGAAGAAGTGCTCCGTGCGCTGAAGGACGCTGGATGTCCGTACGATCTCAAGCTCCAAGTTTGCCGCAAGGCGTTCGCGGACGCACGCGGCCCTTGCGGTGCGGTGATCGCCGATCTTCTCGGCGCAGCCGAAGACCTGCTCTCGGATGAAGCTGTCGGCATGCTTCATTGGATCGCGACGGAACACGACGATCCCACCACGGATGCCTGGCAGGAGGACGCTGGCGGAGGCCAGCCGTATTACGGTGACGACATTCTCCTCAACGGCATCAACACAGCGCGTGGCCACGCAGCCGGGGCCATTGGGCGCCTCATCCTCACCGATGTCGCGTACATTGACCGGTTCCGCGCCACACTCGAGCGTATCGTTCGGGATCGCAGCCCCGAGGTGCTGTCCTGCGTCGCCGGCACGCTCCGGGCCGTAGCATACCGTGATGTAGCGCTCGGCACATCCCTGTTCAAGAACATGAACCTCTCAGAGGATCGCCTGCTCGCGACTGATGACGTGGTCCTTTTCCTCCGCAACCGCCTGCGCGACAATTTCGCGGATGTGGGGTCGGTCATCGCCCGCATGCTCCGCTCATCCGATCCCGGCGTACAGGAAGCCGGGGCACGCTTGGCCGGCATGGCCGTTCTACAGCACGGGAGTGGCACCGCGGTCCTCGTCGAGGAAGCTCTGCGGCGCAGTGCGCACTCGCGCCTCGGAGTCGCACAGGTCGCCGCTGCCTATTGCGCTGCTCCACAGTACCGGGTTTGGTGCAGGGAAAAGCTCGTCGTGCTCTTCGACGACGACGACGCTGAGGTCCGCCGTGAGGCGGCTTCGTGCTTCCGGACTATGGCGGACGACACTCTCGACCATGCAGCAGCCCTGATCACGGCGTTCTGCGACAGCAAAGCGTACCAGGACGATTCCGGCTCGTTGCTGGCCGTACTGGAGCAAGCACCCGGACGACTGCCCGGAGAGACATTCGTGGCCTGCGAGAAGTTGCTCGATCGCTTCGCCAGTGAGGCCACGGACATTCGGACCGGGCGCACCGCGCAAACACACACCCTCGTGAAGCTCGTCTTCCGCACGTACCAACAACACCAGCACGACCAGTGGGCGTCCCGCTCCCTAGATCTGATCGATCGGCTCTACGCCGAAGGCATCGTCGAGGCGTACGAAGAGATGAAGGAGTTCGAGCGGTAGCAGTCGCCTGGCTGTCGGGAACGGACCCGAACGGGGGCCAGCGGACCGCTCACGAGCGTGGGGTCTGGGTGGCTCCGCAACGCGAACAGCACGCGGCTGAGAGCTTCGGCGACCACTGTTGACCTCGGCACTCCACGGAGCACATCGTCGTCGACACTCGCAGGCGAGCAGTAGGCGATGGCAATCGTGGCATCGCAACTACTTGCCTCAAGAGATTACCCATGTATCTCGGCCTCATGCCGGTACATCCCGCACATCGGCACATCCATTCGGAACAACTCGGACGTGAGGGATGCCATCAGAGCCGCAGCCGTTCTCGCGCTCGACTCGCGAACGTGAGCAACCGCACCCGCCGCTTCGGCGGTCTCGGCGTATCGGCGCTGGAGATCTACTGATCGCGTCAAAAGTCGTGTCATCAGAATTCAGGCAAGAATAGACTTGCAGTCTGCCTCTCGAAAGAAGGCTCGCACCTGTTCCGGAGCTTCTTGCAAAGGCTGGCAAGCAGCTTCCAGGTTGTCGCGAAGCTGTGCTTCGGTCTTGCTCAGCCCGCACTGACCCGCCGCTGGACCAAGGCCCCCAGCAGTTCCACCGGATTGACTTGCGGCGAGTAGGTCGGCTGAAAATACAGCTCTATCGCGGCTTGGTTCGCTTCCAGCCACTCCCGGATTGTCCGGGCGCGGTGAATACTGCAATTGCCCACCACCAACAGAATCTTCCGATCCGCTTCCTCCGCGATCTGCTTCAAAAACTCCCGGAAGACCTCCGCCGTGACAGGGCCTTCCCGCACGGTGTCATACTGATCGCGTCAAAAGTCGTGTCTCGGAAATCCCTTCGTCGATTGATCTGCAGGGTGGATTTGTTATGCTCTATTAGTATTAGTATGGCAAAAGAAAGATTCTTCTTCTCCCTGCGCCTTACTAAGGACCAGAAGTTCGAGATTCGAAAAAGGTGGTCCTGCAGTTCCTCGAGGGAAAGTCGGTGGCTCAGATAAAGTCCTGCGTTCCTTTCTCCATACGCACGATCTATCGCTGGATCTCACGCTTCTTCCTGGGAGGCCTGGAAAGCCTGCGGGATCGTAAAAGAACGGGAAGACCACGCCAATGGACAGATCGGCACCTGGCTTGGATCCGCATCGTCGTCCTGGACCAAGACCCCGATCAATACAAATTCGAGTTCGCTTGGTGGACCGCGCAGCGAGTGCGCCAAGCCTTGGGGGAGAAGTTCGGCAGCGTCCTGAGCGTCTCCACGGTGCGCCGGATCCTGCGCCGGCTCGGACTCACCCCGCAGCGGCCCCAGCGGCGCGCCCCCCGGTACGATCCCGCTGCCGTGCAGCGCTGGAAAGACGAAGAGTTCCCCCAGATCCTTCGTCGTGCCCAGGAGTTGGGAGCCATGATCGCCTTCGCCGACGAGTCCGGCCTGGCTTCGCAGAGCGTGTCCGGGCGCACCGGGGGCCCGTGCGGTCAGACCCCCGTCGTGCGGGTGGCCAGCGGGCGTTTCCGCCTCCACCGGCTGGCGGCCAGCAGCCCGGAGGGCCAGTTCTATTATACAGTGCGGGAAGGCCCTGTCACGGCGGAGGTCTTCCGGGAGTTTTTGGAGCGGATCGCGGAGGAAGCGGACCGGAAGATTCTGTTGGTAGTCGATAATTGCAGTATTCACTGGGCCCGGATCGTCCAGGAGCGGCTGGAAGCGAACCAAGCCACAGCAGAGCTGTGTTTGCAGCCGACCTACTCGCCGCAAGTCAATCCGGTGGAACTGCTAGGGGCCTTGGTCAAGCGGCGGGTCAGTCGCGAGCTGAGCAAGACCAAAGAAAAGCTTCGCGACAACCTGGAAATTGCTTGCCAGTCTTTGCAAAAAGCTCCGGAACAGGTGCGAGCCTTCTTTCGAGAGGCAGACTGCAAGTATATTCTTGCCTGAATTCTGATGACACGACTTTTGACGCGATCAGTAGTGGCGGGCGCGGCACCCCTCGGACTTCCTGTCTTCGCGATCCGACCCGGACGCCTCCAGCGACGCACGGCCTCCCGGCACCGGAATCCGGGAAACGCTCCCCTACGGTAAGCTGACAGGCACACTCTGGGGTCGATGCCGGGCTCGACCGGATTGGCGAGGGCAGGAGGAACTGGTATGGTTGTTAAAGGTCCGGGAAGCTAACCGCCATGCTTGAGGCCGGACTCGGCGGCCTTGCGGGCAAGCCCCGCCCTAGGCGATCTCCATGGTTGCGGTGACGCTGCGCCCTGCGGTGCCAAGGCCCGGAGGCTTCGGCGCTCGCGGCCGGCAAGCCGCAGGCAGGCAGCTCTTCGGCGGAGACGGAGAGCGTTCCCGCTCATGGTCCGGGCGGCCTCCGTGCGCCGCAACGCGGGACGGGATGACCGGTGCGCATCGGAGCGCACGCCCCCGGCCTTCCCGTCTCTTGCTGGCCCCGCTCCGGAGCCGGGGCCACGGCGGAACGGTGCGCGATGCCTGACACCCGCCTGATCGAGCGCTGGCTGCCGATCGCCGAGATCGGCGAAGAGAGCGCGCGCGAGCGGCGGTCGATGACGGCCCTGCCGCCGACGTACTACCTTCATGTCTGGTGGGCGCGCCGGCCGCTGGTGGCCTCCCGGGCGGCGGTGCTCGCGTCGCTGCTGCCGGCGGACGCCGACCGGCAGCAGTTCCTGCACCTGCTCGGGATCCACGGGGACGCGGTGGGCACGAGACGCAGGATTGACGAAGCCAAGCGGAGCAAACAGAATCTCGGCCCCGATCCCTACGGCTACAAGCGTGCTTTCTCGTACTCGCCAACGAACGTAGATCGGGGCTGGGTGGAGAACGTAGCCGGAACCGCTTTAGCAACGCGGACGATTCTGGATCCGACTGCGGGCGGGGGCAGCATCCCGATCGAGACCCATCGGCTGGGCTACTCGGCGGTTGCCAACGACCTAAACCCGGTGGCCGCCTTGATCCTCAAGGCAACGGTCGAATGGCCCCGTGCCTTCGGTTCGTCACTGCGCGCAAGATTCCACGATGTCGCACGGGAGTTCATTCGCCGGGCCGAACTGAAGTACGAGGGGATCTTCCCACCCGAGCCTGAAGGCACCCGCATCGAAGGCTACCTCTGGGCGCGCACGGTCGCCTGCCCGTACTGCGACGGGCAGGTGCCGCTGTCGCCGAACTGGCGGCTCGCGCCGGACGGCACCGGCGTCCGGCTGCGGCCCGAGCGCGCCGGCGGTCCGGGCTCGCCCGGCCGCGTGTGCGCGTTCGAGATCGTCGGCGCGGCCGCCGAGCAGTCCGCCGGCACGGTGGCCCGCGGTGACGGCCGCTGCCCGTACGGCGATTGCGGGCGGGTGGTCGACGGCGACGAGATCAAGGCCCAGGCCCAAGCCGGGCGGATGGGCGAGCAGCTCTTCGCGGTGGTCTGCAAGCGGCGCACGCCGGGGAAGCTGCTGAAGTCCGGCAAGCGCGGCCGCGAGAGGTGGGTGCGGGGCTACCGCGCGCCGCGGCCGGAGGACGACAACGGCGCGGCCGTCCGGGAGCGGCTGGCCGGGAAGCTGCCGGAGTGGGAGGCGCTCGACCTGGTGCCGAGGGAGCGGTTCCCGGAGGACAGCAACGACGACCGCCCCATCCAGTACGGCATGCCGCTGTGGCGCGACCTGTTCTCGCCGCGGCAGCTCCTGGGCCACGGGACGAGCGTGGAGGTGTTCCGGGAAATGCTGGACGCCGACCGGGCGGCCGGGCGGCTCGACGATCTCCGCAAGGCGGCCTACGGGTATCTGGCGCTCGCGCTGGACAAGCTGCTGAACTACAACTCCCGCATGACCCGCTGGATATCGGTACGGGGCGTCGTCGCGGGTACGTTCGACCGGCATGACTTCTCGTTCAAGTGGTCCTACGCCGAGATGGCCCCGCTGGTCGTCGGCCTCGGCTACGACTGGGCCATCCAGCAAACCGCCAAGTGCATCAAGGAGCTGGCGGCCCTGATCCACCCCGAAGGTGCCGGCACCGACACCGGCCGTCTGTTCGACACCGCCGAGCCTGGAACGGCCGGCCCGGCGGGTGCCTCGCCGCCGCCCCTCACGATCACCTGCAAGCCGGGCGATAGCCTCGACCACCTCGCCGACGGCGGCATCGACGCCGTCGTGATGGACCCGCCGTACTACGACAACGTGATGTACGCCGAGCTGGCGGACTTCTTCTACGTCTGGCTCAAGCGGACCGCCGGGCATGTCTTCCCCGAGCTGTTCCGGCGGCAGCTGACCGACAAGGAGAACGAGGCGGTCGCCAACCCGGCCAAGTTCCGGGACCGGCAGGGCGCCCGCCGCCTAGCCGGCCGGGACTACCAGCGGCGGATGGCCGCGATCTTCGCCGAATGCCGCCGGGTGCTGCGGCCGGACGGCATCCTGACGCTGATGTTCACCCACAAGGCGACCGGGGCCTGGGACGCGCTCGCCGCGGGCCTGATGGACGCCGGGTTCGCGATCACGGCGTCGTGGCCGATCCGCACCGAGGCCGGCGGCAGCCTGCACATCCGCGACAGGGCGGCGGCCAGCAGCACGGTCTTCCTCGCCTGCCGCCCGCGGCCGGCCGCCGATCCCGCCGGCGGCGCCAGCTACTGGGAGGATGTGGAGCCGCAGGTCGCCGGGGCCGTGCGCCGGCGCGTGGAGGCGTTCCAGGCCGCCGGCATCCGCGGCGTCGATCTCTTCCTGGCGGCGTTCGGGCCGGCGCTCGAGGAGTTCTCGCGCCACTGGCCGCTGCGGCGCGGCGAGCCGCGGGACCGGCCCTTGGAGCGGCGGAGGCGGCAGCCGCTGCCGGCGGAGCCTTGGGACCCTTACGCCGTGACGCCGGAAGACGCGCTCGACGTTGCCCGCCGCGAGGTCAAGCGCTGGCGGCTGGAGCGGCTGACCCGCCTGAAGGCGAACGCCGACCTCGACCCCGCGACCGCCTTCTTCGTGCTCGCGTGGGACACGTTCCGGGCGCCCGTGTTCGACTACGACGAGGCGCTGCGTCTGGCGCGCGCCGTCGGCGTGGACCTCGACCGCGAGCTGGCCGGCCGGCTCGCGCAGAAGTCGGGGAGCAAGCTCACGCTGTGGGACAGCGCGCGCCGGGCGGCCACCGGGGCGCTCGGGCCGGCCGACGGCTCGCGCGGCATGATCGACGCCCTGCACCACGCGGCGCACGCGGCCCGCAGCAAGTCCCTGGCCGCGGCGCGGGAGCTGCTCGACCGGGCCGGTGTGGGCGAGGACCCCCGGTTCGTGACGGCGCTCGAAGCCGTCCTCGAAGTGCTGCCCCTGTCGCCGGACATCACCGGCGCGAAGCTCACCGGCGACGTGCGGGCTGCCGGCGACGACTTCCAGGCCCTCTACCAGCTGTCCCGCCTCGCCTACGGCGACCGCGTCGACGAGCCCGACCAGCTCACCCTGTGGCGCAGCGCCAGCGCATGATGTGGTCGGCCCGGACGCAGACCGGGCAAGGCCGCTAGCGAGCCCGCCGACGGCGCGACCATGAGATTGGAGGGGGCGTGGTCGTTGGTACCGCTCAGACCGCCGGGTCGGCAGCGGGAACCCTCCGTGCGACGAACAGCCCGACGATCTGCGCCGATGGAAAGCGCTTCACCAGCACGGTGCTCGCCGCCCGGAAGTGTGCCCCGGCCGTCAGCACGTCATCGACGATGGCGATGGATGCCGGTTTCGAGTTCGCCACCGCTTCATCGATTCGGTAGCCGGCTTCGATTTGCTGTGGCGTAGGCCGGTCGACCGTCTTGTGCGCCGGTTCCGTGCTTTCCGGCTGAACGATGATCTCACACACATCCGCCGCCTGGTCGGGCCAGATAGCGTGGAGCATCCGCGTCACCCGATCGTCGTAGAGCGGATCGTCAGCCGCCTTGGAGGGCGGCACCGGGACAAGCGTCCAGGACGGCGGTGACGCGCCCAAGGCACCGCGAAACGCCTTGGCTGCCTGTCGAATCGCATCCTCCTTGTACCGCCATTCGGGCCTGCCGCGGCGGTCGGGCGTCTTCTTGAAGTTCAGAATCAGCTTGTTGGTCGGGCTGTAGGCGTACCCCCGGCGCACCGTATACTCGCCGAGGAAAAAGCAGCGGTCGTCCTCCGCGAGCCAGCGGTGATCCGGGCGGGTCAGGGCGTCAATTTTCGTGAAGCGGCTCGGAAAGGCCACGGCGGATGTCCTCGTAGTCCGCGACGCGAATCGCCCCCTGCGACGCGAGGCGCTCCGGCCACGTCAGGCGCGGGTTCCGGAAACAGCTGTCGAGGACGAACAGCTTGCGCCCCTGCTGGAGCGCCGCCCGGGCTTGGACCAGCGTGCCGGATGGCTCTCCCGCTTCGACGATGACGGTCGCTTCCGTCAGCGCGGACATCACGACGTTGCGCTCCGGGAAGAACAGCCGGTTGCGGCGGTAGTCCTGCGACTCGTACCACCTCACCGGCACCGGACTGACGACCAGGAAGCGCTCGGCGATCTCGCGCTGCAACGCGGCGTGCGCCTGCGGGTACACATGCGACAAGGGCGTTCCGATGACCGCGATTGTCCGGCCGTCGCGCTCCATGGCCGTCTCGTGAGCCGCCCGATCGACGCCGGCGGCCAGTCCGGAGACGACCGTAAAGTCGTCGGCGACGAGTTCGCGCACGAGACGCCTTGTGCGGGACAGTCCCTCTCGCGACGGCTTCCGGGTTCCGACGACGGCCACCGAACGGGACACTACGAGGTCCCACCATCCGCGAAAGTAGAGCAGCTTGACTGGATAGCGCGCGTCCCGCAGCCTCTCGGGGTACTCGCCGGCACCGTGGACGCGGACGCCGAACCGGGGTATCGAGGCAGCGGCGAACCGCTCCCTCACGAAGGCGGCGCAGGCGACTGCTTGGCCGTGCGACACGAAATCCGACGGCACGCTGCCGGGATGAGCGGCGAACAGCTTCGCCAACGACCTGAACGTCGTGTGGGGATCGGACCACAGGGCCTCGTAGGCCCCCATTTCCCGATACGGCGATACGGCGCGCGCCTCGAAATCCGCTTCGATGGGGAGTTGCCCGGTCGCTGCCGCCAACTCCGTCGACGGCTGCATGGCCGCCGCCACGATAGCACACGGCGGCCGGTCGCGCCGTGCGACTCTGCCGCCGTTGGCGACGGCGCGAGCCCGCACTGACCAACGAAGTTGCCAACGAAGTGATTGCATACAATCATTGGAATGGTGTAGTTCCGCAAGGGAGTCCCATGGCGAGCATCATGATTTGCAACCTGTCGGCGGAATCGAAGGCGCGGCTCCGGCAACACGCCGAACGGCGCGGTTGCAGCCTCACAGCCCTGGTGCGATCCATCCTCGACCGCGCCGCCGAGCGGTACGGGGACATGGCCGCCGGCGCAGAGCGGGCAGGCCGACCACCGCAATCGCACTGATGCACAGGATGCGCATCGCGACCCGCAACGTCGGCGACTTCGAGGCGGCAGGCGTCGCAATCGTAAACCCCTGGAAGTGAACGGGTGCTCGCCGACCGCGACTGGAAGGTCAAGTACACCCCGGAGGATGGCGACCTCGTCCGGGTGTTCTACGTCCCGGCGCTTCAGGACGCCAAACGCTACGACCGGCTGACTGGCTACTTCGACGCCGGTGCGCTGGCGCTGGCCGCCCGCGGCGTCGAGGGTCTCGTCCGCAACGGCGGGCGCATGCGCCTCGTCGTCGGTTGCACGCTCGACCGCGAGGAGATCGACGCGATACGTGAGGGTGAGGCGTTGCGGGACCGGGTTGAGCGCCGCCTCACCGAGCTGCCGCTGGAACCACCGGACACCGCCGCCGCCCATGCCCTGGAGCTGCTCGCCTGGATGATCGGCCGCGACCATCTCCACGTGAAGGTCGCGGTCCCCTGCGACGCGAACCGGCAGCCTGAGGAAAGCACGGCGATCTTCCACGAGAAGTCCGCCGTCATCGAGGATCGCGCCGGCGACAAGATCGCCTGGACCGGCAGCCTGAACGAGACAGCCGCCGGTTGGCAACGCAATTGGGAGAGCATCAACGTCTCCCGGAGCTGGGGGCCGGAACCGGAGCGAGTGGCCAACGAAGAGCGGAACTTCGAGCGTCTGTGGACCGACAGCTCCCCACGCGCCATCGTGCTCGATGTGCCCGACGCGGTCCGGCGGGACCTGCTCCGCTTCCTGCCTTCGGAGCTGCCCGCACGCCTCCAGGAGAAGTCCCCGTCGCCGGAGCCGCCCGGGGAGTCTGCCACGCCGGAGTCGCCGGAGTCGCCGACGCTTCCGCCGACCGACCGGCGGCGGCTCGTCTGGGCATTTATCCAGTGCGCTCCGTCGCTGCCCCAAGGCGGCGCGGAGGTCGGCGCGGCAACGGCCGCCATCGAGCCGTGGCCGCATCAGTTCCGCGCCTTCGAGCGTCTCTACACGCACTGGCCGCCGAAGCTGCTGATCGCCGACGAGGTCGGCCTCGGCAAGACCATCCAGGCGGGCCTGCTGCTGCGGCAGGCGTGGCTCGCGGGCCGCGCGAAACGGATCCTGATCCTCGCGCCCAAAGCGGTGCTCCAGCAGTGGCAGATCGAGCTGCGCGAGAAGTTCAACCTCAACTGGCCGATCTACGACGAGGGCAAGCTCATCCGCTACCCGGCCAGGGCGTTGCGAGGCAATCACGAGCGCAAGGTCGACGCGAAGCGCTGGCACGAGGAACCCGCGGTGCTGGCATCCAGCCAGTTGCTGCGCCGGAAGGAGCGCGCCGCGGTCCTGCTCGGCGAGGCCGAGCCTTGGGACTTGGTTGTGCTCGACGAAGCGCACCACGCCCGGAGACGCGCCGCCGGCAGCCCGCAGGAGGGCGGCCCGAACGCGCTGCTCAGGCTGATGCGCACCCTGAAGACGCGCACGCAGGGACTCCTCCTGCTGACCGCGACCCCGATGCAGGTGCATCCGATAGAGGTGTGGGACCTGCTGGACCTGCTCGGTCTGCCCCCGGAGTGGACGGAGACGGCGTTCCTCGATTTCTTCCAGAAGGTCCGGCAGCCGAGCCCATCGGCGGAAGCGCTGGATCGGATGGCGCGGTTGTTCCAGGCCGTCGAACGCCGCTACGGCAAGGTGTCCCGCGACGCCATCCACGGCCTGACTGGCCTGTCCCCCTTGAAAGCTTCGGCGCTGCTTCGCGCCCTGCGCGACGAGGCGAGCATTCCCCGCCGACGGCTGGAGACCGCCGAGCGCCGAGCCGCGGCCCGCGTCATGCTCGCCCACACGCCCATCCGGCGCCTAATCTCCCGGCACACCCGCGAGCTGTTGCGTCGGTACACCGCGGCCGGCGTGCTGTCGACCGCCATCGCGGATCGACAGGTGCAGGACCGTTTCGTCACGATGAGCGAAGCCGAACGCAGCCTCTACGACTCCGTGGACGAGTACGTCTCGAAGACCTACAAGCGGGCGGCCCGGGCGGAGCGTTCCGCGGTCGGCTTCGTGATGACGATCTACCGCCGCCGGCTCGCCAGCAGCTTCGCCGCGTTGAGCGCCACGCTGGCGAAGCGCCGCCACGAGGCGCTCGAATCGACGGTCGCCCTGGAGGAAGATGCGCCCGACGACGAGGCGCTCGATGAAATCCCGGACATTGACGAACTCCGCGCCTTGGAGTCGCAGGCGTTGGCGGCCGAGGAACAGGGGGAGATAGACGGCCTGCTGGAGCAGATCGCCGCCTTGCCGCCGGACAGCAAGCTCGCGCGGCTGGTCGAAACGCTGGACGAGTTGCAGCGGGACGGGTACGGCCAAGTCATGGTCTTCACCCAGTACACCGACACGATGGACTTTCTGCGCGGTGCCCTTCGCCAGCAGGGTTACCGGTTGCTGTGCTTCTCCGGGCGCGGCGGCGAGAGTCCCGTCGGCAAAGGCGACGAGTGGCGAGTCATCGACCGCGAACAGGTCAAGCGCCGGTTCCGCAACGGCGACGCCGACATGCTGCTCTGCACCGATGCCGCGGCCGAGGGGTTGAACTTCCAGTTCTGCGGCGCGCTCGTCAACTACGACATGCCGTGGAACCCCATGCGGGTCGAGCAGCGCATCGGCCGCATCGATCGGGTCGGC
This sequence comes from Bryobacterales bacterium, assembly GCA_965213745.1. Classification (GTDB taxonomy): domain Bacteria; phylum Acidobacteriota; class Terriglobia; order Bryobacterales; family UBA6623; genus VXMF01. The sequence goes on from CBDBZZ010000004.1 coordinate 23,780, forward strand.
CAGCGCCACGCCACCATCCGCGTCGTGAACCTGCACTACGAAGGGACGGTCGAGACGGCGGTCTACGCCGCGCTGCGCGACCGCATCGGGCTGTTCGAGCAGGTCGTCGGACGCCTGCAACCGATTCTCGCTCGCATGCCCCGGGAGATCGCCGACGCCGTCCTCGCCGGCGGCGGCCCGGACGCTTCGAACATCGCCGATCGGATCAAGCGTCAGGTGTCCGAAGAGGAGCAAGACGGATTCGACCTCGACGCCGCACTCGACACGGATCTGACGATGCCGGCTCGCGCTCGCTCTCCGGTCACCTTGGAGGATCTGGACCGCGTGATCAGGGATCCAGATCTGATGCCACCGGGCACCAAGGTGCAGCCGCTGGGACCGCACGAGTATAGCCTGCTGGCACCCGGCATGGCCGAGCCCATCCGTGTGACAACTGCCGCCGCCTACTACGAGGAACACGCCGAGAGCGTGGAGTTGTGGTCGCCCGGCAATCCGTGGTTCACCGCCCCCGAGATGCTTGCGGACGAGGAGGAGCCGGCGGCCGGCGTGACGCTGAAGGACATCCTGGAACGATGAACGCCCCCCCCCCCCCCGCTTGGCTGCGCCGTCTCGATTCTCGACCTACCGGCTCGATCCGCTGTCCAGCGCACGTTCGCCATCCGATCCAGGCATGTGCGCCGACATCCCCGTTTCCCGTTCCGCCGGGTCGTGGTCGCTCCGAAGGGGGTCCCGGATGCCCGCCGTGACAGCTTCAGACCGGTCCGGCCGGCCGGGCTCGCGCGTTTTGCCGGCCTCGCTCCGCGAAGGTTCGTGCTCCATCGCTTCCCGTCGTTGCGTCGTGGCCCACTCGCGGGCCATCAGCCAGTCCGAGATCCGCTGCGCACCGACGGCTGTTGCGCGGATCTCCTTCGGGTCGTCCCCAAGCACGAGCCGCTGCACACCGGCCCGTCCCGCGGCTCGTGTCCCACGCAGAGTTTCTCGCCAGTCATCATCGGCGCGATCCCGTCCCTGCGCTCTTCCGCATGCCGCCAGGGTCCTGACGACGACGATGACAGGGACCGTCGTGCTTCGGAAAAGGCTGGATTTCAAAGCGTTGCCGGATCTCCTGGCACACCGGGATAGCCTCGCCGTCCTCAATCGTCATCGCCAAGCCGTATCCGATTTCCCTCTTTGAGCGGACTCGCTTGCTCTCGGCAGAACACGCGGAAGCGAATGCGCCCGTCATCGACGTACAGCACAGCCTTGTTGCCACGGTAGCGGGCGTGGAACAGTAACCCACGGCACGGACTTGTCGGACGGCTGATCCGACACGCGGCTTACACCGGCGCTAGTCGCAAGGTTCATTGCTGGCTGGATCTCCAGTTTGGCCGACGATACGCACGATGCCGAACATTGACGGGCGATAACCAAGCGAGCGTCATCGCTCAAAATTGAGGCAAGAATATACTTGCAGTCTGCCTCTCGAAAATAGAACTAAACCTGTTCCGGAGCTCCTGATAAAGACTGGCAAGCAGCTTCCAAGTTAGCCCGAAGCTGCGCTTCGGTCTTGCCCAGCTGGCGACTGACCCGACGCTTCACCAAGGCCTCTAGCCATTCGATCGGATTGACTGGAGGCGAGTGGGTCGGCTGCAAACAGAGCTTTGCTGCGGCTTGGTTCGCCGCCAGCCACTCCTGGATTACCCGTGTGCGGTGAATCCTGCAATTGTCGACCACTACCAGAATCTTTCGGCCTGCTTCCTCCGCGATCTGCTCCGGAAACTCCCGGAAGACATCCACCGTAACAGGTCCTTCCCGCCCTATGTCCTAAGATCTGGCCCTCCGGGCTGCTGGCCGCCAGCAGGTGGGGACGGAAGTTCCGCTGGCCACCCGTCCGAGGGGGCTGACCGCGGAGGCCCCGAGGCGTCCGGACCCGCTCTGCGCAGCCAAGCCGGACTCGTCGGCGCAGGCGAGCAGAGGGAACTCTGGGTCTTTCCACCGCTGCCCATACTACTTTTGTCAAAAGTAATTGCAAGCAATCCACCAATAGAATCAATGGCTTGCGATGCCTTTTCGTGCAATTACTTATGAAAACATCAGTAACCTTCACGCCACGGCGAGCGATCCTGTAGGCCCACTCACTCGCCCCCGGAGGATGGGCGTGTCCGGCCTGAGCCTTCGCTTCACACTCGCGAAGGCTCAGGACGAGCGCGTCGTCCAGCCCATCGTAGAGCGCTCCGTCGAAGAAGCCTTGCACGAGTACGGCGCGGCCCAGGAGAATTTGCTGGACCGTGAGGACATCCCGGCCGACCCTTCGTAGTCCCGCCAGTCAGCCCTTGATACCCGAGGCCCCGGCCAGCAAGCTGCCGGTCGGGGCTTTCTGGAGAAACTACCATTCCAACTAGCCCAAAGGTGTTGCATGGATACCCGGTGTTCCCCTAAAACAAATACGAGAGGCATGTCGCGCCCGGATCGACCGTCTACACGGATGAGGCTGCTGGCTATCGCGAGATGTGGGAATACCGTCACGAATCGGTAGTGCGCAGCGCTAACGAGTACGTCAACCGGCGCATCCCCACCAACGGGATCGCGAGCTTTTGGGCATTGCTCAAACGGGGTTATCCCGGTTCGTGCCATCAAATGAGCGTGAAGCATCTGTTGCGGTTCGTCGATGAGTTCCGCTACCGCTGGAACAACCGCGATCAGCACACGCTTGAGTTCATAGCCGCGATGATGGGCCGTGGCCTCACCCACCACCAGCTTATGGACGGAGACGCATCGTGAGGCCTGCGAACGGCGTTCGTCACGCCCCCGCGATGTTGACGCAAATGGCGCAACTGTTCGCCGGTGCGCCGGTGACGCGACACCAAGTCGTTTCCTTATTTAGCGGATGCGGCGGCATGGACTTGGGCTTTGTCGGAGGTTTCTCGTTCGGCGGCAAGTACTATGACCCACTGCCGTTCGAAATTGCGTGGGCAAACGATATTGACCCCTTGGCGTGCGCCACCTATGTGCGCAACCTGTGTCACCAAATCCTATGCGGTGACGTGACGAGGCATCTTGATTCCCTGCCCGCAAGCACGGATGTGGTGATCGGCGGCTTCCCGTGTCAGGACGTGCCGATAAACGGCAATCGGTCCGTTGGCGAAGGCGAGCGCACCGTGCTCTACCGCTACATGGTCGAGGCGATCAGGACATGCAATCCGCGCATCTTCGTTGCCGAGAACGTCAAGGGCTTGCTCATGTCACATGGCAAGCCCTTTTTCGACCAGATGCTTGCGGACTTTGCGGTCGAGGGATACACGGTAAGCCATAAGCTGTATCTCGCAGCCGACTACGGCGTGCCGCAAATGCGCGAGCGCATCTTCATCGTCGGCACCAAGGATGGCGAGTTCGAGCACCCGGCACCGGAAGGCGCACACATGACGGCTAGGCAAGCGCTGCGCGATCTTGAACGCAAGGCCGAAGACCGCGCCACCGCGCACGTTTGGAGCAAGGCTGCGCGCAGCCCGGATCAGGGTAGCCGTAAGCTCAAGGCGGACAAGCCCAGCACGACGATTCGCGCCGAGCACCACGGTAACATCCAGTGGCACTACAGCCTCGACCGCCGGATCTCGCTGCGGGAGGCGGCGCGGCTGCAATCGTTCCCCGACGCCTTCAAGTTCCCGTGCGCCATGCGCCCCACCGAGCGTCAGATCGGCAACGCCGTGCCGCCGGCGCTAGCATGGCACATCGCCAAAGCGGTCCGAGAGTACCTTGACAAGGAAGCAGTTTGAAGCGGTCCTACAGCGCATGGCAGAGATACTGACCGCCAATCTCGCCGCGAGCGAGTTCTACCACGGCCCGGAGCAGTTCGAGCAAGGGGCGCTAGACAAACTCCGTGTAGCCGCGCAAGACTGCAACGTCAAGGTGGAGCCGACCTACCACCCCCACGCCTTTCCGGACATTCGGGTCAAGGGGTGGGGAGTTGAGGTGAAGTACAGCAAGCGCGACACGTGGAACGCGGCCGGCAACAGCATTTTCCGAGTCCATGCGCGATTCGAGCGTCAAGGCCATCTACGTCATGTTCGGCAAGGTCGGCGGTGCCCCGGAGGTGCGGTGGGCGCTCTACGAAAACTGCGTGGCCCATGTGCGCGTGTCGAATGCGCCGCGCTTCGTGGTGAACATGGACATGGAGAGCAACGAGCAACCGCTGTTCAAGCGGTTCGAGATCGGCTACGACGAGTTCGCCGCCTGGACGAAGACGCGAAGATGGAGCATGTCCGCTCGTATTGGCGCAAGCGCCTGCCGCCCGGCGACCGGCTGTGGTGGCTAGAACCCGAGCACACGCTGCCACTCAATGTCCGGCTCTACACGAACCTATCGCGCCACGACAAGCGGGTGCTGCGCACCGAGGCCGCGCTGCTGTGTCCCAAGATCGTGCAGGGTAAGGTGCGCGGCAAGTACGCCGCACCCGCCATCTATGCGCTCACCCATTGGGGCGTGCTGTGCCCGCAGGCCCGCGACCTGTTCAGCGCCGGAAGCGTGGCCCAGCATGTCACGCCGCTGTACCCCGGCGAACCCTACATCTCCCGTGCCTTGCGCGACATAGAACAATTGATGACCGACTGTGCGCCGAGGCTGAGTGCCGCGCTGTTCGAGGAATACTGGGGTGAGCCCTGCCAACCGCAGTGCCGGATCGCTCGCTGGCTCGCGCTGGCGGACCGGTTGGCGACCGACTGGAAGCGGAAGCCGTCCGCCGTGCTGTTCAAATCGTTGGCTAGTTAGGCTGGTAGTTGCTTTTTTTAGGAAATTACACAGTTCACTCCACCTAAGAATTGTGACACACTCTTTTTCGACGATTGGACAAATAGGTGGCGAGGTGAAAAACTACGGCGTGACGATAAGCATGTTACGGATGTTCGAGATGTTTCCCGACGCCGAGAAGGTAAGCCTGCATCTCGAAGCGCAGCGTTGGCACGGCTATGTCATCTGCCCGCACTGCGGCTGCGACGGCAACATTACCGCCGCAAGGGGAAGCGCCTCGGCTACTACCGCTACAGGGACTGCGGCGGCGAGTTCACCGTCCGCACCGGCGCAATCTTCAAGCGATCCCATGTCCCTCTCCACAAGTGATTCTACGCTATCTATCTCATCGTCACAGCCCGGAAGGATTGATCCTCGAGGCAGCTTTGCAAGGAACTGAGCGCCATCCAAACCACCGCTTTGTTCATGCTCGGCAGGCTCCGCGAAGCCTGCGGCGGGAACTTCGCCAAGCTGCGCGGCATCGTGGAAATAGATGAAACCTACATCGGCGGGAACGAACCCAACAAGCACTCCACCAAGAAGCTCCGCGCCGGTAGGGGCACGGTCGGAAAGACACCCGTTCTAGGACTCCGCGAAGGAGGCGGCAAATCCGTCGCCATTCCGGTTGAAGGCACGTTCAAGGCCACCATCCACGCGAAGTCTGCACGCCCGGCCCGGTGGTCAACGAAGCTTCGTTGACCACCGGAAGTGCATGCTTCGACAAAAGGCATGAAGTGTGACAGACACTCGCCTGATCGAACGCTGACTGCCGATCGCCGAGATCGGCGAAGAGAGCATGCGCGAGCGGTGGTCGATGACGGTCCTGCCGACGACGTACTACTGCCACCCACTTCCACGTCTGGTGGATGCGCCAGCCGCTGGCGGCCTCCCGCACATCCGTGCTGACGCTTCTGCTGCAGGCGCATGCCGACCGGGAGCAGTTCCTGCACATCCTCGGGATTCACAGTGACTCCGTGGGCAGAAGCGCAGGCTCGACGAGGCCAAGCGAAACAAGGAAAGTCTCGGCCTGATCCTCAATGTCCTGCACCACGCGGCGCACGCGGCCCGCAGCAGGTCCCTGACCGCGGCGCGGGAGCTGCTCGACCGGGCCGGCGTGGGCGCGGAGCCCCGGTTCGTCACGGCGCTTGAAACCGTCATCGAAGTGCTGCCACTGTCGCCGGACATCACCGGCGCGAAGCTCACCGGCGACGCACGGGCTGCCGAGTTCCCCCTGTGACGCAGCGGCCGCGCATGACGCTGCGGCCGGTGGCACCGCGCGACTCTGACGCCGTTGGCACCGGCGCGAGCCCGCACCGCCAACGAAGTGATTGCATGCAACCATCAAGCGGCGCAGTTCCGCAAAGGAGTCCCATGGCAGCCGCGATGAGTGGCGAGTCATCGACCGCGAATGGGTTAAGCGCCGGTTCCGCAACGGCGACGCCGATATGCTGCTATGCATCGATGCCGCGCCCGAAGGATTGAACTTCCAGTTCTGCGGCGCACTTAGCGAGTTGCGCTCGGTAGCCGGCGGCTTGTCCAAAAGCCGGGCTCCGTCGACAACCTCATCGCCCTCCAACCCCAGCATGCGGTGGTCGGTGACCACTAGGTCGAACGGCGCGAACTGCGCACACGCCCCAGACCGGCGGCACCGCTCGAGGCAGTTTCGATCCCGTAGCCGAGGTCTTCCAGGAGGATGCGCCGCGCCAGCAGGCCCTGCTCATTGTGGTCGATGAGGAGGATCCGCTTAGCCCGCATGCGTCACCGTCTCGGCCCTAGCCTGGATGATTTTCTCATATGCGCGCTACCCTCGTGGGCATGGCACGCGAGCGCATCGACCTGCAGCGGCTGGAGAGCGACCTGCGTGCGGGGCGTGGCGGGAGCTGCGCCGAGAGCCTCGAGACGACTCTCTGCGAAGCGGGCGAGACGCAGGTGCTCGGGGCTGCCGGCATGACTCTGGGGCGCGGGGCACCCTGCGCCCTCAATGTCTCCGACGAGCACGGCCGGCCCGTCCGGCTCGAGATCTGGATGGCGAAGGAGGGTGCCATGCAGCGGGGCCGGCTCGACCCGCCCGTCAAGCGGGAGGCCGTCCACCAACTCGAGCGCTGGGGAGCGGCTCACGATGCCAGGCGTCGGCTTCGCGGTGCGAGCCCTGCTCGGGCTTCGATCGCGGCGGCGGCGTGCGTCGCGGGGGCCACTCCCGCCTACTCATCGCCGGCGTCCCGGAGCCGCTATGCGGAGGCATAGCGCTGTGTCCAGTACTCGTCGGCTTCGTGCTGGCAGCGCAGGGCCAGCCCCTCCCACAGCGGCACTTCGGCCGGCGCTCGCTCTAGGACGGTGCTCTGCTGCCTCGAGAGCCGACGCCAAGCGTCGCGCAGCTCCGCGTCGTCCCGCTCGTACACCCCGGACCACAGATCCTCCCACTCGGTCGAGAGCCGCGCCAGCTGGCGGTACAGATCCACACTGCACGCCGCCTTGTCCTGGAACCGTCCGATGACCAGGGCCACGCCGGCCACCGACGCCGCCGCGAAGGCCACCAGCGACAGCCAGTCGGGAAGCTGGTTCCGGACCGCAAGTACGGCGCCTCCCGAGAAGCCGACCGTGCCGATGGCCACCAGATCTCCCAGGCGGGTCAGGCGCGCGGCCAGATATCCGTAGTATCGGCACATCCGGTCAGCGCCGATGACCCCTTCCCAGATAAGGCGCACCGTGTCGTCCGTCGGCTGCGTCATGGGCGCTCCAGCACCTAATCAGCATACGCGCTGCCGCCCAAACGATCCCTTTGCGAACACCCCGCGCAGCCCCCGCAACCCGGTCGGAAGGCCCAGGAAGCGCACGCAAAACCGCGCCCCAAGGCCCGCTGGCAAGCTGCATTGCGCCAGCCCGCTGTGAGTCGATTCGGCTAGGCGGCTGGAACCCGGGAAGCCGCAGCTGATGAGTCGAGTTCCGGGCGGGGGCCTTGGAGCCCCGGATCAGCCCGTCTCCTCCGCCGGTTTAGAGGCTGGGCCTCGCTACACTCCCTTCCGGCGCAAGATCGCCAGCATCCTTCGCAACGGCTCCGCCGCTCCCCACAGCAGCTGGTCGCCCACGGTGAACGCCCCTAGGTACGAGGGCCCCAGCTTCAGGGCCCGCAGCCGCCCGACTGCGACGGTCAGGCTCCCGGAAACCGCTGCGGGCGTCAGTTCGCGCAGCGTAGCCTCTCGGCTGTTCTCGACCAACTTAACCCAGGGATGGCCGCCCTCGATCAGTTCCCCGACTCGATCCAACGCGACCTCTTTGACGAGCTTGATGCACAGCGCTTGGCTGTGGCAGCGCAGCGCGTCGACCCGAGCGCAGATGCCGTCGATCACCACCGGCGGGTCGGCCCCGAGAATCCGGGTCGCCTCGACGCTCGCCTTCCACTCTTCCCGTGTCTGGCCGTTCTCCATGGCCCGATCAATCCACGGCAGCACATTGCAGGCGAGTGGAGCGCCGATCTCCGAGGTCGGCAAGCCCGCAGCAGTCTGAGCGCCTCGGACCGCCTGGTCGACCTCGAGGCTCGTCCGCGAGGTCCGGTCAGCTCCCGCATCGGCCAAATGGCGGATCTGCTCGGCAAGCTCCTTCAGCTGGCGCGACCCCGCCCCCGACACAGCCTGGTAGGTCATCGTGCTGATCCACTCCACCAAACCGGCGCGGAACAAGCCGCCGACCGCCATCAGCAGCAGGCTCACGGTGCAGTTGGCCCCGACAAATGTCCGGCAGCCGGCTGCAAGGCGCCGCTCGATCTGGGCGAGGTTGACCGGGTCCAGGACCAGCGTCGCCTGAGGGTCCAGCCTCAAGGTCGACGCAGCGTCAATCCAGTACCCGCCCCACCCAGAGCTCATCAATTGGGGATACGCTCGCGCCGTGTAGCTGCCCCCTTGGCAAGTCAGCACGACATCGCAAGCGCGGAGCTGCCCGATGTCCCAAGCGTCGAGAAGCAGCGGCGAGGCCCCCTCGGCTGGAGCCGCCCTGCCAGCAGAGGATGTGCTGAAAAAGAAGACCTCAAGCCCTTCCAGATCGCGCTCTGCCCGCATCCTCTCGAGGAGGACGCTGCCCACCATCCCGCGCCAGCCTACGAATCCGACCCGCAAATCCCCAGTCTACAGAAGGCCCGCCGAGCCTCCCGCGTCAGCCAGTTGCCTGACGCCACTTCGCCCCCACCGCGCAGGGAGGGGACCGGCTGGATGCTGCTTGCAAGAAAAGGCCGGGACGCGGCGGCGCAGCCTGCATCAAGCACCGAGAACGCAGGTCGTCGAACACCCGGTCGACGCCGGCCAAGCTGGCAGCTAGAAGTCGAATCGCAGGCCGAACTGGATCGAGCGCGGGCTGTTGCACTGCGCGAACGCCCGCCCGAAAGACGCCGAGCTCCAGTTCCGGTTCGGATCGCAGAAGACCACGCGGTTGAAGATGTTGCCGAACCGAGCCTCCAGCCGCAGCTTGAAAGCCTCGCTGATCCAGGTGTCCTTGAAGAGGCTGACGTCCTCGGCCACGTTGGGGAAGCCCCGCACGAAGCTCATGGTGCGCGAGGCGGTGCCGAACCGCAACGGTCCCGGGTCGGCGAAGGCTGCGCGGTCGAAGAAGGCATCCCTCGCGGCGTCGAACTCGGAGCCGGGGTCCAACCGAACCCGGCTCCGCACAATGTCCGGCCGCTTCTGGCCGTTGAACAGGAATGGCGCGAGGTCGTTGGCCATGACGACGTTGACCGGCTGCGCCGCCTCGAGACGAAGCAAGCCGGAGAACGCCCAGCCGCCGAGGACCTTCGCCGCCAACCCCTTCGTCCGGTCGCGGAAGAGGGGCAGGGCGTGCGTGAAGGCAGTTAGCAACCGGTGGGGCACATCCTCGCCGCTCAGACCGCGCTCCAGGGACTGGGTGTCGATAGGATTCTGCGGCCCGTGCCCGAAGCCGTCCCGGCGGCGCGGCGCTCCCGCCCCCATGCCGGTCAGCTTGGACCACGCGTAAACAGCCCGGAAGTGCGCCCCTTCCGAGAAGCGCTTCTCGATCTTGGTCCGCAGCGCATGGTAGAAGCTGTTGCCGACCGGGACATTGAGGTAGCCGATGTTGAAGACCTGGGGGAAGGGGCGCAGCGACTGCGCGACAGAGTGGCGAAATCCGCGATAGGGCACAGCCGTGCGATACGCCCCCGAACCCACCGTTGACGCCAGCTGGCTTGGGCCAAGGGCCAGCACTGTCGGGTCGTTCGCGTTCGCCGCGGGGCCCAGGACGCCCCGGTCCGCAACTAGGCGGGTCCCGCGATTGCCCGCATACGAGAGGTCCACGGTCACACTGCGGGTCACTTGCCGCTGGACGGAGAAGGTCCAGTCCTGGACCCGCGGCAGCGTCACGCGGTCCCGGGTGATCGCTGCCGGAGAGGTGTCGTTGCCGATGGCCGGATCGAGGGACGGGGGCACGACATTCTCCTGCGGGAAACCGTCGTCGAGAAAATAGGCCGGCCTGCGTCCGTTGCTCAGATCGACGGCCGTCGGCACCGAGCGGAAGCCGAACGTGTTGACGACGTCGAAGCCGCTGTGCGGCACGCCCGAATAGAAGATTCCGTAGCCGCCCCGGACGACATTGCTCTCCCCGATCCGGTACGCGAAGCCCACCCGCGGCCCAAAACCGTCCCGCGGGGGGTCCTCCAAAGTCCGGAATCCGGTCCGGCCACGGCCCTGACCGGCGAAAACCATCGCTCCTGCGCGACCGTCCGCGCCCGGGTTGGGCATTCTAGGGTCGAAGGTCGACATGTTGTCGTGGCGCTCGCGGATCGCGGTCTGGTAGTCGAAGCGCAGACCCAGCGTCAATGTCAGACGCCTCGTGACGCGATACTGCTCCACCACGCTCCACGCGACATGGTCCTCCGCGAGGGTCGGGAAATCGGGTATCTGGAAATGCGTCGAATGCACCTGCCCCAGCAGGAAGGAGGCGAACGGATCACCGGTGCTGGCTAGGTTGTTGCCGCGGGCGTCGAACCCCCCGGTCTGCAGCCTGTGGAAGGCAAAGCTGCCCGCGACGTTGGCCGCCCAGCCCCGGAACGGGTACCGGCGATGCCGATACTCCACGCCGACTTTGACCGTGTGGCGGTCGGAGATCCACGTGAGGTCGTGGGAGACTTGGTAGCGTCGGTCGGCGGCGAAACCGGACCGCCCCCAAGAATTGCCGAGAGGGGAGTACTGCGTGTTGCCGATGAAGCGCAAAGCCGGCGGACCGGCGTCCAGCGCGAGCAGCCCGTTGCCGCCTGATCCCCAGAGGCGCTCCATCCAGCCAGCTCCTGCCGACAGCGAATGTCCTGCGATGCGGAATCCGCTGAAGGTGATCCTCGTATGGCTCAGCAGGTTGCGGAAGACCGTCCAATCGAAGCTCTGGCTGGCATGCCGGGTGAGGACCTCCTCGACGAACCCCTCGCCGAGATACCCGGCGTTGCGCTCGGGACTAGTCCGAGGATCGTGAGCCGTCCGGCAGCCGCCCACGCCTCCGCAGTTCTGGACGGACTTGTGGCTCGTCCGGCTATAGGTGAACGTGGTGCGCAGAGCTTCCGAGAACGTGTGCTCGATGCGCCCCATATGGGCCGGGGCCTCTCGCCACCACACCTGGCTGCCGAAGGCCCGGCCTTGGGCGTTGAGCTCGAGCCCGGAGCGCTGCGGCTGCGCCAGAAGGGGGACTGCCTCGGCAGCCACGCGGCTCAGCGACGGATGTCCGGCGGGAATGCGGTTGTTCGGGAACGGGTCGCGCACGGGCACCCCACGCACCATGCGCGTCGAAGCAGGATCGAAAATCTGGCCGGGGTGCAGGGCGCGGCCGAGCGCGTCCGTTCCCACCACGCCGGGCCCAGCCAGGCGCGAGAAGTCCCCCCGCCGGAAGGCACCGACGGGCGTGGAATTCGCGAAACCAGACTCAGGCCCCGACCGCTGGACGAACCTGTCGTAGTGGTAGGAGAAGAAAGTCCGGTTCTTCCGGAGGGGGCCGCCGATGAAGGCCCCGAAGTCGTTCTTACGCGCCCGTCCCTCCTCTCCAAAAAAGCCGCGGGCGTTGAGGGCCTCGTTGCCCAGGAAATGGTAGAGCGCACCGTGGAATTCGTTGGTGCCGGCCCCGGCCGTGTGGGGGAAGAACGCTCCCGTGCGGGGCCCCGTGCCGGTGGCGCGAACGGGGGCGATGTCCGCGTCCCGGATGTCGCCGCCGCTAGGGGGATTTTCGGCTGGACTCGCAGCGCGGTTCGCCGTCGAGCCGCCGGGTCCGGAGCAGGCTCTCCGCGCCGGAGATTGACGATGCCCGGCTGCCGACCCGCCTTCCGAGCCCGGCGCTCCATGCGGTTGTTGCGGGCAAGACATCGAACCGACCCGCTTCTCGCCCAAGACATGCGGAGGTGCGCCGCGGGCGGGACCGGTCAAATCCGCGGCGCGGGGCGCTGACGCAACCGACACGGAACCGGAAGTTGGCTCGGGGCGGCCGCCAGCCGCGCTCTGGCCCAAGAGCGCCCCGCTCCCGGCGATGCTCAGGAGCAGCGCCGACCACCCATGGCAGCAGGATCGTCGCACGACCTCGGGCTTGCGGCCAGCTAGCCCTTGAAGGATATCCAGATCGACTCTCCGCCTTTCTATTCTGCGAAGCAACTAGGCTCTATTTTGCGAAACAACTCGGTCCGGCGGCAAGCGGACGAGACCGGCGTCGGATTCTGGTCCAGCAGCGGCTTCGGAAACATCGTCCGGAGTCGGCGTCCGGAGAAGAAGCGCCAGAGCGCCCGCCCTAGGTTGCGGAGGGGCTGCGGAGACAGGGCGCACGGAGCCGTTCGGTCCGCCGCCGGTGCCCGCGGCGGGGCGGGCTATGCTAGGAGAACGATGCCCGCTCGACAGTTGCGCCTCCTGCTGGTCCTAGTCGCGCTCCTTTTGCTCCTCGGCAGCGCCCGAGGCATAGCCGACTTCGCCATCGAATACCTCTGGTGGTCCGAAGTCAACCAAGTTCCTACCTGGTTCAGCATTCTGCTGTACAAAATCGTCCCGATGCTGCTGGCCTCGTTCCTAGCCTGGGGAGCCCTGCTCTGGGCCCACCGGCGCGGTGCGGCCTTCGCCGGAGCGGACCTTCGGCCCTACTCGCTCTACCGCAAACTCGTGCCCGTGGTGCTTCTGCTCCTGGCCGTCGTGTTCATCGGGTCGCAGGTGGACTCGTGGGTCGTCATGGCCTTCGCCGGCTCCCGGGGGATTGCCGCAGGAGCCGAGCACTGGGCAGACCCCATCTTCGGGAAGAACCTCGCTTTCTACCTGTTCGACCTGCCTTTCCTCAAGCTGCTGGTGAAGTACATCTTCACCCTTGCTTTCGTCGGCGTGGCGGTGTTTTGGATCGCGGGCCGCGGCTGGCAGGTGTTCGGCCAGTTCCGGCGCTTTCGAGCCGAGGGGGGCAGCGTCGAAGAGTTCGACCTCGGCCCGCAGCCCTTGCTCCTTCCGGGGGCAACCAAGACGAACTTCGCCAAAATCATCGCCTGCATCGCCTTGGCCGGCGCGGCGGCTTGGTTCTACCTCGGCCAGTATGGCCTGCTGCTCACCAACCACTCCTTCATGCACGGCATGGACTACCTGGACGAGGTGTGGCGGTTGCCGCTGCGCTGGCTCGTCGTGGTCGCGCTGCTCCTCGCGATTCCGCTCATTGCCACTTCGCGCTACAAGGCAATGGCCTATCTGGTCGGGGCCTCGGTGGCCCTGCATGCCGGCCTGCCCTTAGCCATCCAGGCGCTGTACGTGAGCCCGAACGAACTCAAGCTGGAGCAGGACTACATTGAGCGCCATATCCAGGCCACGCGGCAGGCCTACGCCATCAACACGGGCCAGGAGCAGTTCCTCCAGCTCAGCGAAACGCCCACCTTGGATGTCGAAGCCCACTCCACGCTCATCGACAACATCAGGCTTTGGGACGAGAAGGCCTACACCGACACCATCACCCAGATCCAGGCCCTCCGGCTTTACTACCGCTTCGCGGACATGGACATCGACCGCTACCAAATCAACGGCAAGGTCAAACAACTGTTGCTGTCGCCCCGCGAGATCGATGTGGACGCCCTGTCCACCGAGGCCCGCAACTGGATCAACCGCCATTGGGTCTACACGCACGGCTACGGAGTGGTGACGTCCGAGGTCAACCGGACAACCCCGGAGGGCCTGCCCGTGCTGCTGATCCAGGACGCCCCGCCGGTCGTGAAGATCCCCGATATCCGCATCGAGCAGCCTGAGATCTACTTCGGCGAACTGACGCACGATCCGGTCTTCGTCGGCACCGACCAGCCGGAGTTCGACTACCCCCAGGAAGACCAGAACGTCACTTCACGCTACTCCGGGCGGGGTGGATTCCCGATCCACTCCCTGCCCGCGCGGCTGGCCGCCGCCGTCCAGCAGGGGGAGTACAACATCCTCTTCACTGGGCTGACGAACGAGGACAGCCGGATGATGATCTACCGGAACGTGAGCGAGCGCCTGGCGCACCTCGCGAGCTTCATCCATTGGGATCCCGATCCGTACCTAGTGATCACCGACGAAGGCCGCCTAGTCTGGATCCTGGACGGCTACACGACATCGAGTGTGCATCCGTACTCCCAGCCGATCCGGGTCTCCCAACTCGGCCGCAACATCAACTACATCCGCAATGCGGTGAAGGCCACGGTGGACGCCTACCACGGCACAACGCAGCTGTACCTGTTCGACGACAGCGACCCGATCATCCAGGCCTACGCGAACTTGTTCCCGAACTTGTTCCAGCCGATGGAGGCGATGCCTGCATCCATCCGCTCCCACGCACGCTACCCGGAGCTCATCTTCAACATCCAGGCCGAGATCTATCGCACATTCCACATGCGCGACCCGACCGTGTTCTACAACAAGGAGGACATCTGGGACGTGGGCAAGAGCCTCGCCGGCGACACCGGCCTGGCGGAGCGGATGCAGCCGACGTACATCGTGGCGACTCTCCCCGGCGAGACGGAGCCGGAGTTTCTGTTGATGCTGCCGTTCACACCGGCCAACAAGGACAACCTGAATGGCTGGATGGCGGCGCGCTGCGACGGCGACAAGCTCGGCGACCTGATCTTCTACCAGCTGTCGAAGCAGCAGCTGGTGTACGGGCCGAACCAGATCGAGGCCCAGATCGACCAAGACGAGAAGATTGCGCCGGACATCACGCTCTGGAACCAGCAGGGCTCGCGGGTGTTGCGCGGGGAGATGATCGCGATGCCCGTTGGGGACAACTTCCTCTACGTGGAATCCATCTACATCCAAGCTGAATCGGCGAGGATGCCACAGCTGCGCAAGGTGGTCCTGGCCATGGGCGACCGCTTGGTCTACGAAGACAACTTCGAGTTGGCGCTGGCCGAGATCGGGGACTTCGGCACCCAGGTGGCCTCCGAGGATTCGACAGCCGAAACCAGTGCGCCGACCGACCCCCAGAACTCGTGGCTGCGCACTATGGCCCGCCGGGTCGCGGCCTTGCGCCAACAAGCCCTGCAGCTCGCCGAAGACCTCGGCACGTTCCAGGCCGAACTCCAGCCCTGACCAAGTCGACGCGGGTCAGCGCCGCTCTCCTGAATCTCTCCAGCTGGCGACGAAGATGTTGAATTCGTAGCGCGACCGCGCTTCTCGGTCGGAGGAGAACAGCAGCTGCGAGCCGTCCGGCGAGAACTCAGGGAACGACGTGAAGCCGCCGAAATCGGTGATCTGGCGCAGGTTCGAGCCGTCCAAATCGATCAGGAACAGATCGAACTCCCGGCTATCGCAGTTGTTCTTGTTCGACGAGAAGATGATGCCCTCACCGTCCGGCGTGAACTGCGGAGCGAAACTGGCGCAGCCGAAGTCGGTCAGTTGCTGCATCCCGCTGCCGTCCGCCTCCGCCAGGAAGAGCTCCATCTTCATAGGCGCCGTCAGGTTCTGCGCCAGCAGTTCGGCGTAGCGGTCCGCCGCAGCACCGGGCGCGGGGTGGTTCGCCCGGAGCACCAGCCTGGTCCCGTCTCGGGAATAGAAGGCCCCGCCGTCGTAGCCGTAGGCCATCGATAGCCGCGTCTTGTTCGCACCGTCCAAGTCCATCGTCCACAGGTCGAGGTCGCCCGATGCCATGGACGTGTAGACGATCTTGCCGCGCTGCCAGTTCACGGTGCCTTCGGCGTCGTAGCCTTCGGCATCGGTTAGCCGCCGCGGCTCGGCCCCGTCCAAGCCGGCGACAAAGAGGTCGTACCCGGCGTGGACTGGCCAGACATATCCCTGGCTACGGTCAGGGCGCGATGGGCACTCGTCGCCGGCCAAATGGGTCGAGGCGTACAGTACGCTCCGGCCATCGGGCAGGAAGTAGCCGCAGGTAGTGACGCCCTTGCCGGTCGACACCAGGCGCTGGTCCGACCCGTCGGCGTTCATGACGTAGATCTGGTCGCAAGCCGACTCGCCCCGGGTGGACTGGAACACAATCCGCGTCCCGTCGGGCGCCCAATAGGCCTCTGCGTTTTGCCCGCCGAAGGTCAGTTGCCGGATATCGGCCAGGTAGCCCCCATCGAAAGGCCCTGCGGCCCCCTCTTCCGGACCGGAGGCCGGCCCGCAGGCTCCCGCAAGCAGCAGCGCGGCACCAACAATGCTTGCGACGCGCAATGAGTTGTCCATAGAGGCATTCTAGCGATCCATCTGCGGGAATCCCCAGCGGTGTCGACCCGCCGTAGGCACTTCAAAGGAAGTGCTCGCCGCCCGGTGGCATGCAGCGGGGGCAGGGAGTTCCCCGCGCTCTGGATTGCTTGCCAACGGGACGGCTGCAGGCGCGGTGCGGACTTGCAGACCGCAGTCGCTCGCAGAAGGCGGCGGGTTCGGTCCGCCTTGCAGGGACGCCCTACAGTCCCGGCGTCCGGGCCCACCTATTCGCCGCCAAGCCGACAATGTGAGGCCAAACCCCCTCCGCAGCGGGTTCCCGGCAAACCTCCTGGATCAGGCGGCCAGCTCCTGCATTCTGCCGAGGAGGACGCCGAGCGGCGGGGCTCGACCGCAGCGCGGCAAGCCACCGCAAGACCAAGCTCAATGCGGCCAATGGGAAACCGCTGTCGCTCATGTCGTACAATGCTGCCCTGGCAATACAAGAGATAGCTGCATAGTTCCGCATACGTCCGGTAGGCTAATCTGGACAGCAACAGACGAAACCCAAGCTGGGAGTTTCAGGTCAGATGAGCGGATTCCAGCCGTGCGCCGTCCGGGAGCGCTCAAACAGCCACCGAATGCTTCGGCTCAAGCAAATCGACATACTCGGATTCAAGTCGTTCTGCAATCGCGAGAGGCTCCGTTTCCCGGGGCGCGGCATCGCAGCTGTCGTCGGCCCAAACGGCTGCGGCAAGTCCAACATCTGCGACGCCACCAATTGGGTTCTGGGCGAGCAGTCCGCCAAGTCGCTGCGCGGCTCTCGCATGCACGACGTGATCTTCAACGGCACCAGCACCCGCAAGCCGGCGGGCTTGGCGACGGTGACGCTCACCCTTCACGACCCCAGCGACACCCTGGCGCGACTGCTTGGGGCAGACCGGCAGGCGCAGGCTGCCCAAGTCCCGCCGGGCAAGACGCAAGGCGAGATCGCCGTCACCCGCAAGCTCTTCCGGAGCGGCGAGAGCCGATACATCGTCAACGGCAAGGCCGTGCGCCTCCGTGACGTGCAGGACCTGTTCCTTGGCAGCGGCCTGGGCCCGAACCACTACGCCATCATCGAGCAGGGCCGCATCGGCCAACTGCTCAGTTCGAGGCCGCTGGACCGCCGGGCCTTTGTGGAGGAGGCGGCGGGCGTCACGCGGTTCAAGGCTAGGCGCAAACTCGCCGAGCTCAAGCTGTCCAACGCCAGCCTCAACCTGGAGCGCGTCCACGACATCCTGCAGGAAGTCCAGCGCCAAGGCGACTCCCTCAAACGCCAGGCAGCCCGCGCGGAGAGGTACGAACGCTACCGCCAAGAGTTACGGGAGGCGCTGTCCTTGGTTTTGGCCTACCGCTATCGGCGCATCGAAGCCGAACGCACCCGCCTGGAGACCGCCTCCAAGACGGCTGCAAAACGCCTGCGAGAGCTTTCCGCCGAGACCGAACGGATGGACGCGGAGTTCTCCGCGAAGCGGACATTTGAGCAGCATTGGGAAGTCCAGTTGGAGACGGAGCGGGACGAACTCACATCGCTCCGCATCGAAGGCGAGCGGCTGCGCGAGCGGGTCGAGCAGCAATCCCGGGCGGCGGCCTCCAACGAATCCCGCTGCGAACAAGCCGTGCGCGACCTTGAAGGCCTTGCCGAACGGCTGCAGGCGGGCAAGGAAGATCTGGTCGCCGAGCGGCAAGGCCTTGCTGCAATGGCGGAGGCTGCGGAACGGTTGCACCAGCGCCTGGATGCGAAAGAGCGCGAATGCAGGGCCCGGGATGCCGCAGTGGCAGACCTGCTTCGGCAGCAAGAAGCCTGCCAAGCCGACCTGTTGCAGACGTTGAACGCGATTTCGAACGCGCGGACGCGTCTCGGGCGCCTCAATGAGACTCTGTCCGCCTGCAGCCGCCAGGCGCAAAGAGCCCGTGCCCGGCGCGAAGACGCAGCAGCTCGGCTTGGCCAAGCCGCGCAAAAGCGCACGGAGCTCGAGGCCGAGGCACACAAGTTGGGCGAGGCGCTGGCGGGAGTGGCTGAGCGCCGGCGGAGCTTGCAGGATTCGCTCGAGACACGCAGAGCGGAACGCGAGGTGCTGCGCAAGGACGCCGAGGCCGCAAGAGCGGAGGTCTCCCGCCTGACAGCTAAGCGGGATTCCCTGCGGGAGCTGCTGGCCCACCGCGCCTATGCCGCGGAAACCGTCAAGGACATCTTCGATTTGCTGGAGAGGAGCCCCCGACCGGACTTCCAGCCCCTGGGCATCCTGGCAGACTTCCTGGAGGTCGACGAAGGCTTTGAGAAGATCGTCGAGCAGTTCCTCGGCGACGATCTGGAATACGTCGTGGTCGGCTCCTGGGGGGAGGCGCGTTGCGGCCTGCCACTTGGTGCGGGAAGAGTTTAAGAGCCAAGCCGCCTTCTTCGTGCGCGACCGTCCGCAGCCCCTGAGCGAACCGCTCCCCCAGTTCGAGGAAAGCACCGTCCGGCCCCTGCGATCCTTCGTTAGACTCGGGCGAGGCCGGGGTCAAGCGGACCTGCCGAAGGTGCGCACCGCTTATCTCGTCGATAACGCGCACGCGGCGGAGGTACTAGCTGGCCGCCATCCTCACCTGCACTTCGTACTGCCCGACGGCAGCTGGTACCGCGGCAACACCCTCCAGGCCGGCCGACCGGCACCAAGCGGGCCCTTGGTGCTCAAGCACCAGCTGCGAGAGCTTGTGCCACAGCTCCAACGGGCCGAGGGCATCCTGGTTACACTGCGGACGGACACCAAGGCGGCAGAGACCGAGGTGCGTCGCCTCAGCACCGAACTCGAGGCGGTGCGCGGGACCCAGCAGAACCATGAGAAACAACTGCTGGCGATTGAGCACAAACTCCGGCAGAGCCACCAAATCAGCCGAGAAATGCAGCGGGCTCTAGGCGATGCGGATCAGGAAATTGAGCTCCTACGGGCCGACCGGAGCGCCCGAGTCTCCCAGCGGGAAGAGGTGCTCGCCGAACAAGCCCAACTCGAGGCGGCCCAGGCGCAGGTCGATGCCCGTTCGGCCGAACTCGCCGCCCAGAACCGAGCAGGGCAGGCGCTCGCCGCCCGGCTGCACGAGGACCACGCCAAGCTGCGCACGGAAGCGGCAGCGCTCGCGGAACGCCACCGCGCAGGGAAAGCCGCCCTGGCGCACGCTGAGAGCCAGCTAGCCGAGCTGACGCGGCGGCAGGAGCATCTGCGGCGTCAGACCGATCATTGGCGTGCCGACGCGAGGCGGCTGGTGCGAGAGAACCAGGATCTGAATGCCCGCATTGCCCTAAGCGCCGAACGTGAACAGCAACTGCTCAGCAGGATCGCCGACACGGCGAAGAGCCTGCAGGAATCGCGGTCGCAAACCGCGGCTCTGGTCGAGGCCATCCGCGATCGGCGCAGCCAAGTCGAGGCTGTCCGGCGGCAATGCTCGGCCAAGGAAGTCGAGCTCGCCCGGGCCCAAGCAGACCTCGTCCACTTGATTGCCAGCTGCACGGAGGAGCTTGGTGAGCCGATCGAAGCCGTCGCAGCCAATGCACCGCAAGACCTTGATGCAGAAGCGCTGGCGAAGGCCGAGGAGCGGCACCGCCGGATCAAGGAGAAGATTCAGCGCCTAGGGCCGGTCAACGTGCTCGCCCGGGAAGAGTTCAAGCGCGTTTCCGAGAGGCTCGAGTTCCTGGAGAGCCAGCAGCAGGACCTCCTGGATGCGATCCGCAACACGCTGGAAGCGATCCGGGAACTCGACACCGTTAGCCGCGAGAGATTCGACGCCGCGTTCGAGGCGATCAATGTCGAGTTCCGCCGGGTCTTCGCCAGCCTGTTCGACGGCGGGCTCGGCGAGATGCGCCTCACGGACCCCGCGAATCCGCAGGAGTCCGGGATCGACATCGTGGCGCAGCCAGCTGGCAAGCGCCTGCGGAATGTCGCCCTGCTGTCCGGCGGCGAGAAGTCACTGACTGTGATGGCCCCTGCTCATGGCGACGTTTCGGTACAAGCCGAGCCCTTTCTGCATCCTGGACGAGGTGGATTCGCAGCTCGACGAAGCGAACACCGTCCGATTCCGGAAGCTCCTTCAGGAAATGGCTCCTGAAACGCAGTTCATCGTGATTACGCACTCCAAGACGACGATGGAGGTGGCGGAAGCGCTATACGGAGTGACAATGGGCGAGGCGGGCGTGTCGAAGCTCGTCTCGGTACGGATGAGTCCGAGCCTCGCGGCAGCGGCGAACGAACCCGTCCACGGAACCCTAGCGCTCACCGCCTGAGTCCCGGCCAAGCGGCGGCGCGGCGTTCCTATAATCAGGTCTGATCGGCGCGGGCTGTAGACCGGTCGCGGTGGGCATCGACATGGCTGTGACCAGCGTAGCTTTCCAGGGAGCACGTGGAGCCTTCAGCGAGCAGGCCTGTCGTCAGGTCCTAGGGGATGGACAGCTACGCTTTGCGCCTTGCGAGAGATTCTTTGATGTCTTCGAGGCCTTGCGCAACAGGGAAGTGGACTTCGCGGTTGTCCCGATCGAGAACACCCTGCACGGCTCGGTCCATGAGAACTACGACCACCTGCTGCACTTCGGGCCCTGCATTCTGGCCGAGACGGAGGTGCGGATCGTGCATAACCTCATCGGCCGACCGGAGGCGCAGCGCTCGGGAATCGTCCGCGCCATCTCGCATCCGGTGGCTCTGGCGCAGTGCCTCGAGTTCTTTCGAGCCCACCCCGACATCCAGGCAGAGACGCACTACGACACTGGCGGAAGCGTCAAAACCGTTATGGAGGGGAGCGATCTGACGGTCGCCGCGATCGCCTCGGCGGCAGCTGCGGACTACTACGGGGCGAAGATCCTCGAGACCGAGATCGAGGACGACCGCGAGAACTACACTCGGTTCTTCCTGCTTGGCCGGGAGGCCGGAAGCGGCGGAGGCCGCCACGCCTCGCACAAGACGTCGCTAGTGTTCGTGACGAGGAACGTGCCTGGGGCCCTGTTCAAGTGCATGAGCGCTTTCGCGCTGCGGGACATCAACCTCACCAAGATCGAGTCTCGCCCCCTCAAGGGCCGCCCTTTCGAGTACCGCTTCTACGTCGACATCCTAGCTTCGCCTGACGATCCGAACTGCGCCAACGCGATGCGCCATCTAGAGGAGGTCACGGAATTCCTGGCGGTGCTGGGCTGCTACGCTCCGGCTAGGACAGCGTCCTCAGCAGCGTCGTAAGCTGCGCGAGGAACGCCCCACATCGGAGGGGGGGCTGCTGGCGGGCGGCTAGACCCGCGGGCGATCCGACCTCCTGCTCAATGGCCGATCGCCTTATTCGTAGCGACAGGTCGCCGGCTCCGATTTCACGAAGTAGCTCTTGTAGTTCGCGGCTTCGCGGTCCATGCAGCCCACGAGGTTGAGTAGCTCCACCTTGCGGAACTCCACCGGATGGCTCTCGCTCTGCAAAGAGATGAACCCTCCCTCGAGCAACCGCCCGTCAGCCTTGAACGCCGGATCGTGGCCCTCGACGTTCCCGCCCCCGATCTGCGGCATTTCGTATGCAAGCACAACATGCCCGTCCTCCAGATGGCGGATTACGGAGCTGCCGAGCACCAGGATCTCGGCACGCACCCACTGCTCCCCGTGGTAGGTCTTCGAGGTCGACTTCGTGCAATGCCTCGTCACGAGAGAACCGTCGAACACGACGTTCGTTCCGGGTGTGCAGAGGTTCATCGTCGTGCGCTCGCCCTCCCCGAGGCCGCCAAGCAGTTGCACCTCGATCGAGATCGGGAACGTCTGGTCCTTCCCCATGCTCTCCGGGGGCGGGGAATGCAGCATGATGCCGCTGTTGCGCACCGCCCAATTCGGCCCCCCTTGCGCCTGCTCACCGACAAACCGGTACTCGACGGCTAGTCGATAGTGCGAGAAGGGGCGCTCGTAGAAGATGTGGCCGAACCGCTCATCGAAGGATTCGTAGGCCTCGTAGCCGGTTCGTAGCGCACCGTCGGCGACTCGGAAGGTGTTGCCGAAGTTGTCGCCCAGCTCATATCCGCGGATCTTGGGGGTCCACTCCGCCAGGTCGCGGCCGTTGAAGAGCTGGATCCAATCCTCGGGCTCCTGCGCCTGCACCGATGTAGCGGCGAGAAAGACGAAGGCGAGGGGGAGACAACGGTTCCACACGGCGACTCGCTCATTGCACCACACTCGGCCGAGCGGACGGAACCCGCCTTCGAACCTTGGATTCCATGCACCTAGGCGTGTTCAACCTAGTTTGGCTGCTTGCGCGGCAGAACCCTCCGGCTCGACCGCGAGTCCCGCCCGCAGCCGCGCCGCGTCGAGGTGCGCCTCGTGCCCCGGGCGCTGCAGCGCCCGCGCCCGCCCGGGCGGGGCAATGTTCAGGCTGCGCTCCGTCTCCAGGTCGCAGCGCACCGCCAGCACACATGCACATGCATCCCACCGCCGCGCTCGCGGTGCAGCACCGCCGCCTAGGCGTAGCGCCCCGGGTCCAGCCCGGCCTAGGCCGTCTTCTCGAACTCGTCCAGCGCCCGTGCGATCTGCCGGTCCGTCCGGGCGTCCTCCAGAGCCTAGGCGAGCACCCCCGCCGTGTACCGGTGCTGGAACGCCGGCGCGTCGGACGCCGCGGCGACCTGCTGCGGGTCCCCGCGCAGGACCTCGACCCCCTCCCGCCGCCCGCCCGGCTGTCGCGCTCGCCCAGCAGGTACGCCGCCGCCCCCGCGCTGCCCGTGCCCCACGCCAGGAACTTCGAGTGCATGGGCGGCTCAGGCGTCGCGGCCTGCCAGCAGCTTCCCCAGCTCGCGCTCCAGGGCCGCCAGGTGCGCGAGCACCTCGACCGCCTCGGCCGCGCTCTTGTGGGTGTTCGCCCAGCGCGATCTGGTTCAGGTTGCTCCCGATCCGCGCCGCCTGCCGCGTCCGCTCCCGCTCAACCGCCGTCCAGGTCCGCGTGCGCCGCAGCGCCTCCCGCGCCAGCTCCGAAGGCGTCCGCCCCGCCGCCGCCTACGCCTCCAGCTCCGCCGCCGTTAGCCGCACGCTCAGCCACACCGTCCCCGCCGGCGGAGGCAGGGCCAGGGCCGAGGCCCTGCGCCCATCGGCCGGGGCTGCTGGGCGGTCGGAGTTTTCCACAGGCGGAGGCAGTAGGGGGGACTTGAGGGGATCTTACCGGTTCTGATTACCGGTATATAGGTGTGCATTCCTCCAGGATGTCGCCGCTCCAGCAACGCTGTCATTTCAGGCCGCCCGGCTGTCTCTCCCAAGAAAGCCGTCTGCCAGACTCGGGCTGAAGGTCTGTGGGCAGACCAGCGTGCATAGCTCGATCAGCCGGGCCACCGGATTTTTACTCACCGGCATAGCTCTCGCAGCCGAGGCGCGCAGCTTCGAGCGGAAGGCTCCGCCGCCCGAGAACATATCGAGAACCTTGGGTGACTTCCGCCGTGCGGCTCCTTGATCCGTTGCCGCACCTAAGAGACTCTCGCGGAGTCGGGCTTGTGGTCAGCGAGCTTCGTAACGAAGGATGCGGCTTCTGCTCGTCCGGTGTTGGTTCGCGGCGCCAGCGCGGCGTAGATGGCGGCCCGGCACCGGTGATCGGCCCGCGGGCTGGCCAGCAATGCATGAGCGCAACCGCGTGTTCCGGATGTTCGTTCTCCTTCGACGCGCTGGCCTTCAGCACCTCCAGCGGCAGGAAGTCCCCGATCAGGCGGCGATCGTGAGTTGTCACGAAGGGTTCCCTCATCGCGATGCGGCGTCGGAATCGTCAGTGGAGAAGCCCATCTCCGTGAGGAACCGGGACGGCCGCTTCGGCCATCCCCTGTATTGTTGCGCTCGCGACAGGATCAGCCGCTCTTTCGTTCGGGTGATGGCGACGAAGCAGGCGCGGCGTTCCTCCTCCAGCACCGAGCTGCCATTCCGTCGCGTGACGCTGTGCCAGGAGGGCAGGATCTCCTCCGCCAAGCCGATGAGGTAAACGGTGTCGAACTCCAGGCCCTTGGTACTGTGGATGGTCGCCAGAGATACCGCTCCCGGTGCGGGAGCCGGTTCCTTGGAGCGCAGCTCCAGTTCCTGGAGGAATCGGTCGAGCGATGTCGGCCCGACCGCCGTTCTGATCTCGCCCGACAATCGCCCCCAGGCGCTCAGGTCGTCCCTGAGGTCTTCGTCGGGCTCGTCGCTCCCGAAGTGCCCGAGGATCTGGTCAATTGCCGCGGCAAGCTTCAGCTCTCCGGCGGCGAGACCGGCGATCAGGCCGACGATCTCCGCGGCGGGTGACGGTAGCCCGGCCGCTTGCGCCGCACCCGACCAGACCGACAGGTACGTGACGCCCTCCGTCGCCGAACGGGACAGCAGGTCGTCGAAGTCCAGCGGCGCGGGCCCGCTTGCCGCAGACGCGGCGCAGCCAGGCACGAAGCTGCCGAACGCCTCGACCAGCGTTGCCAGGTTGCGCCGGTCGAGCGGCCGGTTGATCTGCTTCAGGCAGGCGACCAGCCAGCGCATCTCGGGCGATGCGAAGTCGTCGCGGCGATTCAGAAGCGTCGCGTTCACCCTCTTCGCCTGCAAGGCGTCGTGCAGGGACTCCAGCAATACGCGGGTCCTGGCCAGCACCAGCGTTCGGCCGCGCTCGCCGCTGTCCAGACCGGCGATCTCGGCCGCAATCCCGACCGCCTCGTCCCGGTCGGTCTCGAACACGCGGCACCGAATCGGCTGGTCGTCGCGGGAACGACTGCGCTGCGCCGGCTCGGCAGGGCGCTTCGTGGCGGCGCGCCGGGCGTTGTAGACGACGAGACGATTCGCGGCCTCGACGATGCGCGGCGGGCAGCGGAAGTTGGTCGGAAGCTGCATGACCTCGCAATCGAGGTCCTCGACCAAGGTGCCGATCCGGCGGACATGGGTGCCGTTCCATTCGTAGATCGTCTGGCCGTCGTCGGCCACGGCGAAGACTCGGCGGAAGTCCTCGCCCGCCATACGTCGAAGAAGCGCGTACTGAGCACCGTTGGTGTCTTGGAACTCGTCGACGAGCCAGTAGCGGTAGACGGTCTGATGGTGTCGCGCCATCGCCGGATAGCCGAAGAGTCGGTGCGCCTCGGAGATGAGCGAGTTGAAGTCCAGTGCGTTGGCCCGGCGCAGCTCCTCTTCGTAGCGGCGGTAGGCGCGGGCCAGGCGGCGGGCTTCGTCGGACGGCGCACAGCCCCTCTCGGCAAGCCACTCTTCAGCCTGTTCGGGCCGGACAAGGCGGGCCTTCAGGTCGTCGATCCTGGGCAAGAGACGGCGGTCCTCGCTATCGACGTGGTGGGAATCACGCCCGAGGGCGTCCTCCAGCACAGCTTCCCGGTCGGATGTCCGGGAGTAGATCGCGAAATCGGGCTTGATGCCGATATGGACGCCATGCTGGCGCAGGACCTGTGTGCAGAAACCATGGAAGGTGTGGATGTCGGCGCGCTCCTCAAGCCCGGGCGCAAGGGTGGTCAGCCGGCTCGACATCTCGTGGGCGGCCTTGTTGGTGAACGTCAGCGTGAGGACGCGGAAGCGCTCGTCCCGCGATCGATCGAGCAGACGTGCGATCCGGCAAGTCAGCACGCGGGTCTTACCGGAGCCGGGACCGGCCAGTACGAGCAGCGCGCCATCGTCCCACTCGACCGCCTTGCGCTGGATGTCCGACAGTTCGAGCAGAGTGGTTTCGAGCTGGGTAGCCATCAGGTCAGATCCCGCAATTGCTTGATGGCGGCGCGAAATGCCTTCGGGGTGAGTTGCGCCAAGTGCGAGTCTCGCCGAATACGGGCCGCGAACTCCGCCGCATAGGCGGCCTTGTAGGCGCGCAAGCGCCCGACGAGGTCTTCGTCGTTCAGCGCGTGCGCAACCTGGATGCCCAGGGCCGCCAGCACTTCACGCAATTCCGGCCCGAGCCCGTCGGCAACGAGTTGCGCCTCCAAGTCGCCGGCGGCGTGGGTTCGGCAGCGTGGGTTCAACTCTGCGGCTCGGAAAGAGCGGTTGGCAATTGCCTGCACGAATTGCTTTCCGGCGGCATCACCGTCGAACACCGCCAGCCACGGAATGTCCAGCGCTCGGTGTTGGCGCTCGTCGGCCCCGCAGCCACGAGGAGGGCGTGGCAGGTGTCCTAGTCGAGCGTGCCTTTCGCAGCTTCCAGACCGTCGATCGCAAGGTCCAGCCCCTCCGCCACGATCGACCTGAGCGCGTACGCGCCCATGTCTTGCTGTGCGTGCTCGCCTACTATGTCCGCGTGGCGCATGCGCCGCCAAGTCCGCCCAAACCGGACGCGTCCCCGCAGGGATCGCGGCTGCACAGCTTCCGCACGCTCCTCGACGACTGGGCAACCATCGCCCAGCACCGGGTGCAACCCAAGCTGGGCCAAGCCAAGCCCTCCGACATGCTCGGCCTGCATCTGGAGCGTACCCAGTACCGCATCCCCCGAAACGGGCGCTAGTGCAAATGAACCCATGGCTTACGGCAATATCTGTCCCGGAAGTTCGGCCTAGCGTCCGACATCCCAGCAGAGTCCGGCTCGCCTCTGCGTGCCACTGAACCGCCAGCCAATGAGCCGCTAAGGCCTAGCCTATCCGCTCATCGGAGCAGGGCGAGGCGGGCGTGAGACTCCTTGCTGGGCGGCGCTCCGCTTGAATGGCTGTTGCACCTGCCGTGCTGTGCGTGTTACGCAATCCACACTCGCTCGATCCACCCAGCGACGAGCGGGGTCACGAGCACTGCTACTGACTTTGCCATAGGTCGTTGCAGAATGCAACCAAAAATAGTACTGATCGCGTCAAAAGTCGTGTCTTGACGCGATCAGTAGCTGGCGTTCGGGAGCAGCCGACGCGATTCGATCAGCCGGTTGATGCGTTCCTCGGTGGTCTCATCCTCGACCTCCTCGCCGGCCTTCCCCAGCGCGGCGGACATCGACGCCGAGGTGCGCCCGCCCTGGCTGGAGTGGGCTTCGTCGATGATGATGGCGAACCGCCGCTCGCGCTGCTCGTCGCCGATCTCGTCAAGAATGAACGGGAACTTTTGGACCGTCGAGACGATGATCTTCTTGCCGGCGTCGCTGAACCGACGGAGATCGCCGGAACGCGCGGCGCACCCCACAGTCGCGCCGACCTGAGCGTACTGCCTGACTGTGTCGCCGATCTGCTGGTCGGGGATGCGCCGATCGGTGACGACGATGATCGAGTCGAAGACCGGAGCACCGTCCTTCGTGATCCCGATCAGTTGGTGCGCCAGCCACGCGATGGAGTTGCTCTTGCCGCTACCCGCCGAATGCTGGATCAGGTAGCGCCGGCCTGCCCCATGCGCTGCAACGTCGGCCAGCAACCAGCGCACCACGTCGAGCTGGTGGTAACGGGGCCAGACCCGGCCCGTCGCTTCCGGTCCGTCTTCTCGTCCTTGACGACCACCACCTAGACGTAGTTCTCCAGGATGTTCGTCAAGCTCTCGCGAGTCAGCGCCTCGCGCCACAGGTAGTCGGTCTTGACCCCGCTCGGGTTGGGCGGGTTGCCGGCGCCGTCGTTCCAGCCCCGGTTGAACGGCAGGAACCAGGACGCCTTCCCCTTCAGGTGCGTGCAGAAGCGCACCTCGCTCTCGTCGACGGCGAAGTGGGCCACGCACCGGCCCAGTTCGAACAGCTTCTCCCGCGGATTGCGGTCCTTCCGATACTGCTCGACCGCATCGTCGACGGTCTGCTTCGTGAGGTTGTTCTTCAACTCGACGGTGAACACCGGCAGGCCATTGATGAACAGCCCGATGTCGAGCGCCCGCTGCGTCTCGTCGCGACTGTAGCGGAACTGCCGGACGCCTGTGAAGCGGTTCTGCTCGAAGCGTTCCTGCGCCTGCGGGTTCCCGGGCGAAGGCGTGCCGTAGAACAGGTCGAGGTCGTGCGCACCGTGCTTGATGCCGTGGCGTAGCACATCGATAGTGCCGCGCTTGGAGATCTCGCCCTGGAGCCGGGCCAGAAACTTCCGCCGCGTCGGGCAGTCCTCGTTCAGCGACAGCGATTCGGCGGACTCCGGCTGAGTCGCGCGCAGGAAGGCGGTAAGCTGGATCAGATCGACGCAGAACTCGCGGCCGTAGTCGTTGGGGTTCCCGCAACTCCAGTCCGCGCCGCCGTCGCTGAAGTGCTTTTCTGCGGTCCTGCCCTCTTTCTGCGGATCGCAAGGATGGCCGGCTAGCGCTGTGCAGATGAGCCGTTCGAGCCCCCGCTCGGAGGTGTCTGGCGTCACACTGTCCACCAATTCCGAAATCGATCTGCTCTCCACGTCAGAGGATGCCCATTTCACACAGAAACTGCGACGGCCCCTTCCGATACCCGTAGTACTGCTCCGCCCGGGTGAGCGTCAATGTCTTCTCGACGCGGGTGATGGCGACGAAACAGTTGCGGCGCTCCCTCTTCTAGCTCCTTGCTCTGCTCTCCCTTGCGAAGCGCTTGATAGGACGGAAACACCTCCTGCGCCATGCCGATCAGATAGACGTGCTCGAACCCCAGTCCCTTCGATCCATGAACTGTCATGCAGCGCACGGCGTCAGGTCCGGGCCGCGGCGCCTTCGAAACGAGGTCCATCTGCTGCAGGTAGACGTTCAGGGTCAACCCGGCGCCGCCGTGCTCGCGAACCAACTCGTCGTGCAGTTCGCGCCAAGTCTCTAGCTCTTCCGTGAGCAGTTCGTCGGCGGCTTCCACCCATGATTGCCAGCCATGTTCCAGAAACCAGTCAACGACGGTCGGAAATGAGATCGAGTCCACCAGATCCTCCCGAATTCGCTTGATCACCGCAGCGATTCGGTGCGAGGTGGACGCCGACGCCGCGTCCGCCCAAGCCCGCAGATAGTCGCCGCCGGCGAGCGCAGCCGACGCCGCCACGGCATCGGACTCGAGGGGCTTGTCCGCGAGTCGCTCCCACGCCAAACACAGCCTGCGCAAGATGTCTCGGTCGTGCCGTGCATTCGCCAACCGCAACGCCTCGATCAAAACACCTATTGCCGGTGACTCAAAATCGGTCTTGCGCCGCGTCACGTACGCCTCAATCCCGGCGTCGGCCAGCGCCGAAGCGGCGCGTCCCAGCAACTTCGCGGTACGACCGAGCACCACGCACTCAGACGTGTTGAGCCCACGGGTGCAGATGTCTTGCGGAATGAAGGCCGCTTCCTTGTCCTGCGATGCGAAAGTCTCGTACCGCATGCCGTTGGCGTCGCCATGCTTGCCGGCGGACACGGCCCGCAGAGGAGCCTTGTCCAGAGATCGGCGCGAGTTGTGGACGATCAGGCGATTGGCGAGTACGATGATCGACGCTGGACAGCGATAACACTCTGGAAGCTGCACGACGCGCAGGTCGTAATCCCGGCGCAGTTGCGCTAGTCTCTCAGGACTCGCACCATTCCATTGGTAGATGATCTGATCTTCGTCCCCAACGACGAACAGGCGCGCACCCCGGCCGGGCGCGATCAGACGCAGCAGGTCATACTGCGCCCTGTTGGTATCCTGGAATTCGTCAATGCATAGGTGCGTCCAGCCCAAGCGCACGACCCGGGCCACGCCCGGCTTGTCGGCAAGCAGGTGCCGGGCGAAGTGCAGCAGGCTCCCGAAGTCCAGTCGGTTCGCGGCGACGAGCGCGTGGCAGTAGCGCACGAACAAGTGCGGAACCCAAGTCGGCGTATCCGCCAACGACGGAACCTCGGTACTCCCATCGTACGAGTCTGCTAGCAGACGATCAATCAGCGTCAGGAGATTTCGCTGATCCGCTGGCACGCCTTCGCCGTCGTTCCGCAGGTCGGCAGCCGCCTCATCGACCAGCGCGATCCGATCTTCGCTCTGAGCGAGTAGGCTGAAGTCGGGCCGGAGCCCCAGGTGACTTCCGTGTTGACGCAGTAAGTCGGCAGCGAACGAGTGGAATGTGCAGAGGTGAGCACGCTCGGCCCGGCCGCCAACTAGTCGGTCAACACGCGCCCTCATTTCGGCGGCGGCCTTGGTCGTGAATGTCAAAGCCAAGACTGACGTAGCATCGTCCTCTTCGAGTATCCGGACGACCCGCGACGTTAGCACGTGCGTCTTGCCAGAACCCGGCCCCGCCAGCACGAGAAGCGGACCGCCGTTCCACGACACGGCGTCCCGCTGATTCGAGTTGAGGGTATCGAGGTCGAATGTCATCATGCGTCTCGCGCCAGCGACACGACCCGCTCCAGCACATCGCGGATCTCTGCCGTGACTCCATCACGGCCGCGTTGCTCCATCTCCGCAGCCACGGCCGCGGCCGCGCGCGTCTTCGCCTTACCCGGAAGCGCCTTGGCATAGCGGCTCCAATAGCCTGGATCACCGGGCGCCCCCTCTACCCGAGCCTTGTTCTGCTTGGGCATGAACGCGTCATAGACGTTCTCATACCTGTTTTCGAGAAGATGGTTTTCGATATCGTCGTAAGGAAAGACCATCCGATCCTGTTCCTGAGCTCCGCTCAGATGTTCCTGCAGCTTCGCACGAGTGTTCGCCCCCTCGGCATCATCGTCGCCGACGCCGTACCAAGCAATGCCGAGCCCGTTCGCAATCTTCGCCAGGAGACCTACGTCCGTCTGCCTGTATTCGACGACCCTGATGCCCTCACGGTGCAAATCGATTCCTGTTGCACACGCGGCGGCCGGATAAATCCAGGCTTCGGTTTCGCCTTCAACGAGCAACCAGCAACGGGCGAACAACAGCTCTCCACGGGCCTGTCGGATGTGATACTTGAACTTGCGCGTCTCTTCATCGGACAGCAGGTCGGCCGGAACTCCAAAGGACCGGATCCCGTTCTGCGTGCGTGCTAGCCGCCGAATCTGATGGACCTCGGTCTCGGCAAGCAAGTCGCCGCTATGAGCCTGTTGAAAAAGCCCTCAGCGACCGTGAAGCGGCCCTGCAATGACCGTAAAACGACTCCTGAAGGCCCTGAACAGTCGCAAAAGGTGCTTCGGACGCGATGTCGCGAAGGGGATCGTACCCCAGCGACTTTAGCAACAGGCTCCTATGGGTGGAGATCAGCTTCTGGCCGGTGAAGTCCCTTACGAGACCCCACAACGCCCGCACCGCGGACGGATGAAGGTGTGCCTCC
>CBDBZZ010000005.1:0-76020 GCA_965213745.1 Bryobacterales bacterium
TCCCTCCGTCGGTGCTCGTGCCCCAGCCCCACCGCGTGCCCGATCTCATGCAACGCGCCGTCGGGGCCGCATGCGTAGTCGGGATCCAGCTGTACGATACGCCTGCCGCCGCCTCTCCAACCGTAAGCCGAGAGGCACGCGTCGCCTGAGGAGAAGAGCACGTAGTCGTCCTCGCCCGCCCGCGGAACCAACTTGATGACGGTCCGGGAGTTCCACTCGTCGATCGCGCCCCGGATCCTCTCCAGCGCCATCTCCGAAAACCCCTCGCCCACCTCGTAGGGCACGCGCCCGTCGGGCCAGAGCAGGTCAGGCCAAGACGGCGAGTATGCGGCGTCCCGCCGCGGCGGGCCGAACTGCGGCTTGGATGGCGACCGCCGCACGGCATCCAGTTCGGCCGCCCGCCCGAGCACTATGTCGCCGTCGTGGACGGCCCAGCCGTCGACGACCTCGTAGGGCACGAGCCGCCCGCGGAACTTCCGTCCAGCCGGACGGCTCCGCCGCCGCAGCAACGGCTGCCAGCGCGACGGCGCAGCAGATGGTCTGTAGCGGCCGTGTCGTAGTGGTCGTGCGTAGATGCATGTTCCTTCAGACGCGGGAACCGCCCAGACGGTTCCCTACAGATTCCCGGTTAAGGATTCCGGTTACCAGCTGGGACGTGTTTGTGTTACTGATGTGTTCATACCGATGTTTTCATGAGTAATTGCACGAAAAGGTTCCGCAAGCCATTGATTCTATTGGTGGGTTGCTTGCAATTACTTTTGGTAAAATCAGTACAATGATTTAGACGGTCCTCCGGGGTGTCCGCGGATTGCACTTCGGGGATGCCTCTCGATTTTTGGGGAGGCCCCCTGGCCCCTGTCCCCCGACAGTGCTCCCCCTGGCTTACGGTGTCTGCGACGACGACTTGACAGGTCTGGCCGGGCTCGGCGTGGTGGCCCGGCTGGCCCGGTTCCTCGGGCTGCCCGAACTGCTGGTCGCGGCGGTCCGCCTCCAGCGCTGCCGGTGCGGTGGCAGCGACATGCAGAGGCTGCTGGCGCTGAGCTACTTCGCCTGCGCTGGCGGGGGGCACCTCAACGCAGTCGACGCCCTGGGGGGCCGATGACGGCGCCTGCCGAGCGTGCGGGCTGCGGGCCGTGCCCGCCAGCCGGCAGCTCGGCGCATACCTGCAGCGGGGCTGGGATTATTCCGTGAGTGTGACCGATCCGCGCCAGAAAGCCCCGCTTCTGCGCCTGGCGGCTGCGAGGGGGTTGCGGGAGGACGAAGGGGAGCCTCTGGACGCGGCGGGGAAGGAGCGGGCGCTCGGCGGGGGCGTACCGGCCCACCCGGGGGCCGGAGGAGCCGGGGTGCGGGGTGATCCGGCGCGACGGGGACGGGGAGCAGCGGCTGCGGGGCGGGCGCAGGATGCCTGCGCGGGGGCCCAGGTCGCTCGGCGACGGGCTGAGGGGCCCGCCCCGGGGACACCGGGCTCCCCGCTCAAGCCCTACGCCCCCGCAACCCCCATTTCGGGAAATTAACCGGGAACCTAGGCAACGGGAAAGCGCATGCCGCCTTGCGATAATGGGATTCTCCGATGGCGCAGGGCCCCTTGACTTACGCTGCGGCGGGTGTTGATCTCCAGGCCGCGGAGAGCGCCACGAACCGCATTCGGGACCTCGCCGAGCAGACATTCAACCCGAGCGTGCTGGCCGGTATCGGTTCGTTCGGGGCGGCGTATTCGCTGGCGGGCAGGGAACTGCGGTCGCCGGTTCTAGTCAGCTCGGCGGACGGCGTTGGGACGAAGCTCAAGATCGCGTTCGCGGCCAACCGCCACGACACAATCGGGCAGTGTCTGGTTAACCACTGCGTCAACGACATCGCCGTCCAGGGGGCCGATCCGCTCTTTTTTCTCGACTACCTTGCTAGCGGTCGGTTGAAACCTGATGTAACCGAGCACATATTGAGAGGAATTGCATGGGCCTGCAAGGAGAACGGCGTCGCCCTGATTGGCGGGGAGACGGCCGAGATGCCTGGTCTGTACCAAGTCGGCGAATACGACCTCGCGGGCTTCATCGTGGGCATCGCGGAGCGCGCGGAGCTGCTGCCTGGGCCCGCAGTGGAGCTCGGGAGCGAATTGGTGGCCCTGCCCTCGAGCGGCCTGCACACCAACGGATACTCGCTGGCGCGCAAAGTGTTCCTGGATGTGGCGCAGTATCGCTTGGATCAGTG
Organism: Bryobacterales bacterium; assembly: GCA_965213745.1. GTDB lineage: Bacteria > Acidobacteriota > Terriglobia > Bryobacterales > UBA6623 > VXMF01. The sequence continues at coordinate 2,206 of CBDBZZ010000005.1, forward strand.
GGTCCCAGAGTTGAACGCTTGTTTGGGCGCAGAACTGCTGAAGATGCATAGGAGCTATCTGAAGCCGTTGCGCGTCCTGCGCGGTGAGGGTCTGCTTCTAGCGGCGGCCCACATCACGGGCGGCGGCATCCCGGAGAATACGCCCAGAATGCTTGCGAAGCAGCCAGGGCTGCATCCCGTGATCCGTATCGGCAGCTGGCATCCCCCCCCTGTCTTTCGCCATCTGCAGGAGGTCGGCAAGATCAGCGACACGGAGATGCGCAGGACCTTCAACCTCGGCGTCGGCCTGATCGCCTGCGTTCCGGCCGGGCGCTCCCGAGCCGCCTTGGACGCCCTCGAAGAGGCGGGCGAGAGGGCGTTCCGGATTGGCCATGTCGAAGCCGGGCCCGGCGGGGTGGAGTTCGCGCCATGAACCGCTTAGGCATCCTAATCTCAGGGAGGGGCTCGAATTTCGAGGCCATCGCCGACAGCATCGACGCGGGCGAGCTCGACGCCGAGATCGCCGTCGTGATCAGCAACAACCCCAAGGCCCGAGGTCTCCAGCGCGCCCGGGAGCGCGGCCTGAAAGCGGTTTGCATTCGGTCCCGGGCGATGGAGCGGGAGGACTACGACCGGCTCGTCGTCGAGCAACTGCGCGCCGACCGCGTAGACCTGGTTTGCCTAGCCGGCTTCATGCGCCTACTGAGCGCGTACTTCGTGGAACAGTATCCCCAGCGCATCCTCAATATCCACCCTTCGCTGTTGCCGTCCTTCCCGGGCCTGGAGGGTCAGCTCCAGGCCCTGGAGCATGGCGTGAAGTTCACAGGCTGCACCGTGCATTTCGTGGACGAGCGCCTCGATGCGGGGCCAATCATCGTCCAAGCCGCCGTGGCTGTGCTCGACTCCGACGACGAGGCGGACTTGGCCGCGCGGATCCTCGAGCAAGAGCATCGCATCTACACGGAAGCCATCCGCCTCGTGCTGCGCGGAGCCTACCGTATTGAGGGGAGGCGCGTTTTGCGGACTGCATGACCGTTGAGCAGCAGCTTGAGTATCTGCGCAAGGGTTCGGCCGAGATCGTCTCGGAGGCGGAGCTGGCGGATCGGCTTGCCCGGAGCGCCAGAGAGGGACGCCCGCTGCGGGTGAAGGCTGGCTTCGACCCCACCGCTCCCGATCTTCATCTCGGACATACGGTTCTGCTTCGCAAAATGAAGCATTTCCAGGATTTGGGGCACACAGCTATTTTCGTAATCGGCGACGTGACCGCGATGATCGGGGATCCCACCGGACGCAACAGCACGCGTCCGCCCATGACCCGGGAGCAGATCCTGGCGAACGCCGAGACATACAAGCGGCAGGTGTTCAAGATCCTCGACCGGGAGCGGACGGAGATCCGTTTCAACGGCGAGTGGCTGCTCGAGCTCGGCACGCTGGGCATGATTCAGCTGTGCGCGAACATCACCGTGGCGCGGATGCTGGAGCGTGACGACTTCACCAAGCGCTACAAGCAGGGCCAGCCGATTTCGCTGCACGAGTTCCTGTACCCGCTCACGCAAGCCCAGGACTCGGTCGCCCTGCGGGCCGACCTGGAGCTGGGCGGGACGGACCAGAAGTTCAACCTGCTGCTGGGGCGGGAATTGCAGGCTAGTCACGGCCAGCCGCGTCAGATCGTCCTGACCATGCCGATTCTGGAGGGCCTGGACGGCTTCCAGAAGATGTCGAAGTCGCTCAACAACTACATTGGGATTGACGAGCCTCCTGAGGTGATGTACCGCAAGGTGATGCAGATCTCCGATGAGCTGATGTACCGCTACTACGAGCTGCTTACCGACTTGCCGATGCGTGAGATCGAAGAACTCAGGCGGAGAGTCGGGGCAGGTGCCAAGCACCCCATGGACGCGAAGCACGAGTTGGCCGCGAGCATCGTGAGGGACTTCCACGGCCCCGAAGGGGCGCGGCGGGGCGAGGACGCGTTCCGCCGCGTGGTGCAGCAGGGCGAGGTGCCGGACGAAATGCCGGAGCTGCTCCTGCCGAACCCGATGCGGGGCCAGGAGACCATCCGCCTGGACAAGCTGTTGCGCACAGCCGGTCTCGCCTCTTCCGGGGCGGAGGCGAACCGCAAGCTGCGTGCTAACGCGGTGAGCGTCAATGGCGTCAAGCACCGGGAAATGAGCTATAGCCTGCCCGCAGGTGCTACCGAGCTGGTGCTGAAGTACGGCAAGAAATGGGTCCGAGTGCGCTTGTAATCTAGATCGATGCGGAGGTTGAAGCGCAAGAGGGCCGGAAAGCTGGGCCGTGGCACTCGGCATTGCGAGCCATGAGGCCCAATCGAGGTTCTGCCGCCTGACGCGGCCACTCAACACATAGATGGTTTTGTTTCTTTTGATTCGAGATGATTCTTGGTGCAATGACTTCAATTCGGTAGAGGGCTGGTTCGCAGAGGCGTCGGTTCGCCCCGTAGCGATGCTGCAAACGAGAAAAGCGCGCTTCGCTCGTTTAGCGTGCTTGCGTCCCGTGTCGCAGGCATCTCTCGGGCCGCGACCTGTGCGCGTCAAACAGATTTGACCCACCCGCGCCGGACTCCAGCGCAGTCTGCTTCACGGATTCCGCATATCCTCCCCTACGGGGGCTCAGCCCTACGCGCGCCCCCAGGACAGGGCCGAAGCGCCATACTGGAATTGCTGTGCGGATGTTCAACACAGAAGGCCCGGTTGAGCCCGACGAGCACTATTGCATTCCACCGTTGGAGCGCGTGGACCTCGGTCAGATGCTCGGGCTGATCCGTCGCAGGAAGTACTTCGTGCTGCACGCACCGCGCCAGACGGGCAAGACGTCAACCCTGCTGGCTTTGGCGGCCCGGCTCAACGCAGCCGGGGAGTATCGTTGCGTCTACGTCAATGTCGAGTCCGCCCAGTCGGCGTACGAGGATGTCGACCGGGCGATCCGCACTGTGCTCTCGCGGATCGTGACCCGTGCCCGCTTGGCTCTGGGCGACCGCTCGCTGCACGCCCTTAGCACGGAAGTGCTCGAACAGGTGCCCCCGGATGCCGCCCTGAGTGACTTCTTGATCCGATGGGCGGCGGCCGACTCGACGCCCCTAGTGCTGCTGTTCGACGAGATCGACACTCTGGTCGGCGCGTCGCTGATCTCGGTGCTGCGGCAACTGCGGGAGGGCTACGACTTGCGTCCGGAGCAGTTTCCGCAGAGCGTGGTGCTGTGCGGGGTCCGCGATATGCGGGACTACCGCTTTCGCACCGGCGAGGGCAAGGCTGTGGTCACGGGCGGGAGTGCGTTCAACATCAAGGCGAAGTCCCTTCGGCTCGGCGACTTTTCCGAATCCGAGGTGCGGGGGCTGCTTGGCCAGCACACGGCGGAGACCGGGCAGGTTTTCGAGGAGGCCGCCCTGGCACGGGTTTGGAAGCTCACGTGCGGCCAGCCCTGGCTGACGAACGCGCTGGCCCACCAAGCTTGCTGTGAGGATCCGGCCGGGCGGGACCGCAGCCGGGCAATCGGGGTCTCGGCAATTGACGACGCCAAGGAGACGCTCATTCAGGCCCGCACTACGCACCTCGACCAGCTCGCCGACAAGCTGCAGGAGGGCCGTGTGCGGCGAGTTGTTGAGCCCCTTCTCGCTAACGCCGTATATGCCAGCGGCATCCCCGGGGACGATCTGGATTATGTCCGGGATCTCGGCCTCATCCGCTCCGGTCCTGGCGTGGAGATCGCCAATCCGATCTACCGGGAGGTCATTCCGGCGGGAGCTGACCCATTCCGAGCAAGACTTTTTGCCAGCGGAGGCCACTTGGTACATCGGCCCGGACGGGGACCTGGACCTGGCGAAGCTCCTGATGGCCTTCCAGGCGTTCTATCGGCAGCACGCTGAGCACTGGGTGGAGCGCTTTGCCTACAAGGAGGCGGGACCGCAGCTGCGGCTGCAGGCATTTCTGCAGCGGGTAGTCAATAGCGGAGGGCGGATCGAGCGGGAGTATGCTCTTGGCTGTGGTTGCACGGACCTTCTCGTACTCTGGCCGCAGGGCGGGGAATGGGACCCGACCAGGGTGAGCAAGCATGTGGTCGAGTGCAAGGTAGTTCGGGCGAAGCGCAGCGTGGAGAGCACAATCCACGAGGGGCTGGAGCAGACTGCGGACTATATGGACCGTTGCGCAGCGGAGTCGGGACATTTGGTTGTCTTTGGCCGAGGCGGGGGACAACCGCGGTCCGCGGGGACGTTTCGGCGAGTTGAAGATATCGGTTCGAGGAAAGTGACCGTCTGGGGCATGTGAGACCCTCTTGATCCGGTTTCACGTCCTCTCGGTATTCCCGGCTCCGTCTGCGACACGGTATGGCGCTGTCGGCGATGCAACTCACCCACTTGGCAAAGGCAGGCCGCAGCGCCCCTCCGCCAGCGGCTCGGTGCGACCGCCGACCTCAAGAAAGGTTTGACACCATAGCCGCACCAGCCTCGGCGGGTCGACTCGCCCACGGGGGTAGGCGTTGAATGCATCGAGGGCCTCAGCTTGGGCGCTGGACCGGAGTTCTCGATGCGGGCCGAGTTTCCAGACGGAGGCTGGAAAGGAGACCTAGCTAGCCGACTTGCCACTCCAAACCGATCGCACAGGCCCCAAGCCTCCACGAAACCGAGCCCGCTCCACACTCGCACTCGATGCTCCCTGAAATACAGCTGCTTAGGAAGTAAAGCCTTATGGAGCACTTCCGCAATTCTGGGGCTGCGTTCAGGGAAGTCCACACAGCCGATATGTCCGCAGCCCACCGTTCGTTAGGGGGCAGCGTAATCTCTCCATGCTGAGTATGAGATCTCGCCACAAGGTCGGTCGGCCGAGCGAGTCCTCCGAATCGATCGCCACACCGAGGCCCCGTGCTTCAATGGAAGCAAGCGGCAGTGTCCCAACGCTTCGCCATCAAGAACTTCGGTTGCCGAGCCACGCAGGCCGACGGTGCCGTGATCGCTGCTCAACTCGCTGCTCGAGGCCTGCGGCGCAGCGAAGAGGCAGCTGAGGTCGACCTCGTTGTAGTGAACACCTGCACTGTCACTGCCGAGGCCGATCGCGACGCTCGGCAGACAATCCACCGCATTCACCGCGAATGTCCAGGGGCGAAGATCCTCGTCACGGGCTGCTACGCCCAACGCCGCCCGGAGGATCTGGCGGCCATCGACGGCGTGACCTGGGTCGTCGGCAATTCCCACAAGCACCGGATCGGAGACATCGTCGCCCCGCAGTTGGTCCAGATCGCCGGCATTGAGTCGCAGACGGTCCCATACCACGGCGAACTTTCCACCGAGGGAGTGGCCCTCGTCGGCTCCGTGGCAGGCAGCAGTGCGTGGCCCGTCCAGTCGAGCGGCGACCCGCTGGGCCGCAGCCGCCCCAACATCAAGGTGCAGGACGGTTGCGACAATCGCTGCGCTTTCTGCATCATCCCTACGGTGCGCGGCCGCAGCCGGAGCGCGACGGTCGAGAGGATCGTGAGGGAAGTGCGCATCTTGGAGGCCGACTACCCCGAAATCGTCTTGACGGGCATCAACTTGGGGCGCTGGGGCCGGGACCTTCCCGGGCGCCCGAGGTTGGTCCACCTCCTGCAGCAGTTGCTCGCCGAGACTGCTGTGCGTCGAATCCGCCTGAGCTCGGTGGAGCCGATGGACTGGAGCGGAGCGTTGCTGGAGCTGGTCGCCGCTTCACCACGCATCGCGAAACATGTGCATATGCCGCTCCAGTCCGGTTCCGACCGGATCCTCCGCAGCATGCGGCGTCGCTACCGCCGCCCGCCACTACGAGCAACGCGTCCGCCTAGCCCGTGAGACGATGCCCAACGCGGCCATCGGCGCGGATGTGCTGGTGGGGTTCCCTGGCGAGGGTGCCGAGGAGTTTGAGGAGACGCGCTCCTTCATCGAGCGCTCGCCGTTCACTTACCTCCACGTGTTCTCCTACTCACCCCGTGCGGGCACCGAGGCGGCGGAGGCTCCCCTGCAGGTACCCAAGGCGCTCAAGCGTGAGCGCAACCGCGTTCTGCGCCAGCTCATAGCGCAGAAGAACCTCAACTTCCGGCAGAGCCTTGTCGGCCTGCGTGTCTCGGCCGTCGTCCTGACGGCCAACGGCCCCCGGGCCCGGGTGCTCAGCGACAACTACATCGACATCGAGATCCCCGACGAGGGGTCGCCGCCCAGAAGTCTTGTGGGGGTCCGGATCGAAGCAGCTGAGCCGACCCGGACGGTCGGCACCCTCGTCACCTTGAGCCTGCCCGGCCGGTCAGTCCCGGGTGTTCGGGTATCATCTTCGCCATGATCGCGGATGATTCAGGGGATGTCCGTTCCCGGGCGGCACGCTACTTTCCGCGCTGGGAGAGTGCGCAGTTGCCGCAGGCCCCGGAGTTCTCGTGGACCCAGTGGCGCCTTTTGATCGGACCCGGCCTGCTGCTGGCCGGGAGCGCCATCGGAGGCGGCGAATGGCTGTTCGGGCCGATCGTCACGGCCCGCCACGGCGGCCAGTTGATGTGGATCGCCGCCGTCAGCATCCTGCTGCAGGTCAGCCACAACCTCTGCATGATGCGGTACACACTTTACACGGGCGAGCCGATCATGGTCGGCTTCTTCCGGATGGTCCCCGGGCCGAAGTTCTGGGTTTTCTTTTACTTGCTGCTGGACCTCGGGGGGATCTGGCCGTATCTGGCTTCCAACGCGGCGGTCCCGTTGGTGGCGGCGTTCCTCGGCCGGCTCCCTGGCCCGGAGCACGACAGCCTACTCCGTTGGGTCTCCTACGGCGTGTTCACATCCGGGTTTCTGCCCCTCATTTTTGGTGGCAAGGTCTACAACATGGTCGAGCGGGTGATGGTGGCCAAGATCGTGTTGGTGCTCGGCTACCTCAGCTTCATCTGCTTGTTCTTTGTGCGATGGGAGACATGGGTGGCCATTTTCGCTGGCTTCTTTCGATTCGGGTCGTTCCCGGACCAGGCGATCGACTGGCCGACCTTGGCAGCCTTCGCCGCCATCGCGGGCATGGGCGGAATCACCAACACAAGCTTCTCGAACTACGCACGAGACAAGGGTTGGGGCATGGGCCCGCTGGTGGGGGCGATCCCCAGCATGGTGGGCGGCAAGGCGGTCAAGCTCGCCCATGTCGGCAAGGTGTTCTCCCTGGACGATGAGTCGCTGCGGAGGTGGAGGGGCTGGATGCGGCATCTGCTCCGCGACCAACTCGGCATCTGGTGCGGAGCTTGCCTTATTGGCATGGCGCTGCCATCGATGCTGTCTCTGGAGTATGCGGCTGGTGCGGAGGTCGAGGGGCACGCAGCCGCCGCGATGACCGCACGCGGCATCGCGGACGCCTCCGGCGAGGTGTTTTGGTTCCTGACGCTCCTGTGCGGCTTCGTCGTGCTGTTCCCCGGCCAGCTGTCCGACATTGACAACATCGTGCGCCGCTGGACCGAGGTGATCTGGACCGGCAGCCGGCACGTGCGTCACCTAGAGGGCAACCAAGTCAAATATATTTACTACACCATCATGGGGGCTGTACTTCCTGTGGGGTTTGATCGCTCTGCGACTGACCCCGGATCCGTTGTTCCTCGCCATTGTGACCGGGGCTCTGCGCAACCTTGGGCTCAGTGCGACCGCCCTGCACGGCCTCTACGTGAATCGCAAGCTGCTGCCGATCCCGCTGCGGCCCCCACTCCTCATGCAAGCGAGCCAAGTCGGCTGCTTTCTGTTCTTCCTCGGTATCTCAGGAGTCGCATTTCACCAGAAGCTGAGCGAGCTAATTGCCAGCTGAAGCGGGATCCACCTCTGGGGGAAGGGTCCACTTCGTCTAGCCGTACGATGGTCCTCAGCTCCGGTTCGTCGCGCAGCCGGCGTCGCAAAAAGCAGGCATTGCATACACTTGCACGAGGGCAACCGTTCGATGCTGGGAATCCTCGCCGGTGCGCAACGAGCGGCGGGAGACGTCCGCATCCCGGCTGGAGCGGCTTGGGGCGGGCATTCCTGGGTGGGGCCGTCGGCGGGCCGCATCCTGCAGCCGAAACGAATCTCTCTGCGGGCGGTGCCCGGCAGGCAGGCAAGAAGTGGCAACACCATCCGACGGCTGGCTGAAAAGGAGCGCCATGACGACACAAAGCACTGGCTGGAAGCGGACAGGCCGTGCGCTGAGCGCCGGCGAGACACCCTTGACCTTCAAAACGGAGACATTGTGGGCCGAGCTGGACGCGGCGCAGGCGGGCGACACCCTCGCCAGGCCCGCGGCCTGGCGAAAGCGTCGCCAGGATGCATGCGATGATCAGGGAGCCGCGACCGCCGTCGCGGGCGATCGCAGAGACGAGCAATGCAGCAGCCGATCCACCAGCCGCACGACACGCTCTTCCAGGCGCTCGCCTCGCGGAGCGCGCGCGCCGAGCGGCTGGTCCGGGCGATCCTGCCCGCGGAGTCCGCGGCGCTGCTGTCGCGCTAGCCGATGCGGCTGCTGCACAGGAGCTTCATCACCTGGAAGCTGCGCGCCGTCGAGGCGGACCTGCTGCTGGAGGCGGAGTTCGCGGACGGGGCGGGGGTACTGATTTACGTGCTCGCCGAGCACAAGAGCGCGCCGGCGGCGGACACGCCCCCGCAGCTGCTGACCTACATCGCCGGCGATCTGGGAGTGGCTGCTGCGGGAGAAGCGGGGCGGGAGCCCGTACGCCGCGGTGATGCCGGTGGTCTCTACCACGGGGAGCGCCGCTGGACCGTCGAGCGGGACCTGCCGGCGGGGCTCACCGCCGGGCAGCGGCGGACGGTCGCCACGCTGCCCTACACGGTGTACAACCTCGCTGAGGTTCCGCCGGAGCGGTGGCCGACGGGCGATCCGGGCCTCGAGGCGGCCTTCATTCTGTTCCGGCGGACATGGCGGCGCCGGCTGTCGCTGGACGAAGGGCGCCGCGTCCTCCGGGCGGTGCAGGCGCTCGCCGACAGCGACTTGCTGTTCCCCGCGGCGCTGCGGTATTTTGCGGAGAGGTTCGACAACCCGGCGGAGCAGCTCGAGGAGATGCTGCCGGCGGGCGAGAGCGCGAGGAGGAGACTGATGCCGACAATCGCCGAACAGTACGAGGCCCGCGGGGAGGCCTTGGGACAGGCTCGCGGACAGGCGAGAGCGCTGCTGCGCTTGGCGCGAGGGCGGTTCGGGACCGTGCCCGCCGACGCGGCAAGGCGGATCGAATCCGGAACCATCGCCGACCTCGACCGGTGGATCGATAACCTCCTGCACGCCGAGCGCGTCGAGGAGATCTTTACTAGAGGCTGAGCGCCGCGGGAGTGGCTCGGGACGACACCCGCCGAACCACCGAACGCCTAGAGCCAACATCGGCGGGGCCCAAGGCCCACGACGAGACCTGCCGCCGGCCGCAGCCGCAACTCCCGGCAGTTCGCTGACTCTGCCGGTAGCAACCGGCAGGTGCGGCTGAAAACTGCAACCGCATGTTCTGTCGCGGCGAGTGGTGTGACGCGATCGCCGCCGTGCGCCACGATCCGGAAGCGCTGCGCACGGCGCAGCAGCAGATACAGCCCAACGAAGAGCTTGCAACTACTTTGACAAAATTAATACCGACAATGCGTGGCCTTGTCGTCCTTGGCTGTGTTCGTTTCGCTGACTGCGCACCCCCGTTCTGCAGTGGAGCTTGAGGCACTGCATGAATCCGTCGCGGACGACGGGGGGCTTCGTTCAGGCGTTCGGAAGGCTAATGTCGAGTCCTGTCCGATCACCAAACCGAATCCCAGCGACGCCGCATGCGATCTTCAGCGACTTGATCTTCTGGGAATTGCTCATGTACGTCAGCAACCACCAGTTGCCCGGCAACTGAGCAGCTCTATACGTCGTTCGTTCGTTCGCAGACAGTTCCTGTTTCGTCCTCGCCAAGCCGCGATTCTTGTGCCCCTGCAGATGTGGGGCAACCCGTGCCGGGAAGCCCTGATCGCGTTCGGCCAAAGCTACGAATATCGTCACATACGCCTCTATGGCAGTTTTGGCGGATCGCTCCTCACCGAGCAGCCAATAGCGCAGGTCGCCCGAAAGTGTTGGTTTCTGCTCCGTCGTATGCGCCGCCTTCCGTCCTGCCAAGGTTTGGGTCGATACGGGCTTGAGATTTTCATTCGATCTCCGCTGTCTAGGATCGCCCTCTGGCCTCAGACTGCGCAGAAAATCCGTGACGTCCTGCTTGGTGGGACTACCTTCGGTGAGCGACGATGTTGCCTCAATCAACAAGGCCGCTAGCCGCTCGTCGAAGTGGCCCTCGACGAGTTGTGCCCAAGCATGTGGGATCGCCTGCCTTGCCTTGCTTTGATTGAGCCGTGCGTTGAGATCCTCGCGGGCGAAATCGGCGGCCTTCCCTAATTTGGTGTTCTCGTAGGACAGGTAGCGTTCGAGTCTTGATGCGACCTCGGCGAGCGGATCCGTCTCGATGTCGAGGGTGCTGACGAGACGCTCCGCATAGGTTCCTGCGCTCTGCGTAGAGTAGAAGCGCCAGTTGACGCCGTTTGTCAACAAAGCCAGCGGTGCTCCGGCGTGGAACGAGTACTCGAACAATTGCCGGTCGCCGTCGGACCGTCCGATATCCTTGAGCGCGTATGCGGGTGACTGCAGTTCGATGATGCACCGCGGGCTTCCGTTCGACACGCACAGGGCCAAGTCGATCCGCCGCGTCACAGTCTTCAGCTTCAGCTTCAGCGTGTATTCGTCGCAGACTTGATCCGGGTTGTATACATCCCATCCCAATGCGTCCAGGATGTGCTGAACGATCTTAGTGCGAACCGCCGTTTTATTGGGGTACTTGCCCCGCGAGATCCCCGAATCGGATCTCACCGAGAATGCTTACCAAGTCAAGCACTGCCCAATTCCCTCCAGCCATGCTGCCTTCCAGGCTCGCAGCCCATGCCGCTTGCAGGCATTTGCCGCTCTCCGAGCGGATCCAGGACACGCAGGAACGGAAACCGACGGAAGTCCGTGCTCGGGGTGCAGATGCGGCTGACGCCGTGCTCGCGCATCAAAAACCGCCGTATGCACATCGTGCATCGCGTTCCCACAAAGCCCCGGCAGCTCCGCCGAGGTCTGTGCAAGCACCGCACCACGGCGTGGCGTCGACACCAGCACTCTGAACCCGGGCGAGGCCAGTAGACGCTTGATGAAGTTCCAGGCAGCAGAAAGTGTCCACGGTGCCCGGCACACCCGGGCGGGCTGACCCGCAGAAACTTGCAGCAGACACCCATCATCCAGGCGTTTGCGGCAAGACGAGCCGAGATCCGAGCGCTGGTCTGCAGCATGCAGGAGCACATTGGTATCGAAGACCGGCAACTACGCTTTTTCCATCGCACGGTACAGTGCGTCACGGTCGTCGATGTCGACTAGATGTCCGCCGCTGCCCCATGTCGGCAATGGCGGCAAAGCCCCCGCGAATTCCCGCTGGCGACCGGTGGGGCTAGCACGAGTCGAACCCTCGTTCCGACTAACGCTGACATCGCAGTACCCCGGCGCGCCGCTTCCGCCCGCAACCGCTGCATAACCGAATTATTGATGTCGAGAGTCGACTTCATACGGAAAACCATACCATACGTGACCGGGTCCGACGGCGCTATGGCTGCAAGGCCTCCCCGGTGGCAGAGCCGCTCGCCGGACCTCGCCGATGGGCCCCGGAGTGCTTCGGCGGTCCCGTTTCCGCCGTGTGCGCGTCAACACAATATCGGGGCAGTTTGGCACCAAATCCACCAGCGCTGCCATACTGTAGGCAATGGCAATCCGCAAGCTTCTGCTACTGATCGCGTGAAAAGTCGTGTCATCAGAGTTCAGGCAAGAATATACTTGGAGTCTGCCTCTCGAAAGAAGACTCGCACCTGTTCCGGAGCTCCTAGCAAAGACTGGCAAGCAGCTTCCAGGTTGTCGCGAAGCTGGACTTCGATCTTGCTCAGCTCGCGACTGACCCGCCGCTGGGCCAAGGCCCATAGCAGTTCCACAGGATTGGCTTGCGGCGAGCAGGTTGGCTGCAAATAGAGCTCTATTGTGGCTTGGTTCGCCGCCAGCCACTCCTGGATTGTCCGGGCGCGGTGAATCCTGCAATTGTCGACTGCTATCAAAATCTTCCGGTCCGCTTCCTCCGCGATCCGCTTCAAAAACTCCCGGAAGACCTCCGCCGTGACAGGACCTTCCCGCACTGTGTCATGGAGCTGGCCCTCCGGGCTGCCGGCCGCCAGCAGGTGGAGGCGGAAGCGCCCGCTGGCCACCTGCCCGCCGGGGGTCTGACCGCACGGGCCCCAAGTGCGCCCGTACACGCTCTGCGAAGCCAGACCGGACTCGTCGGCGAAGGCGATCACGGCTCCTAACTCCTGGGCCCGGCGAAGGATCTTGGGGAATTCTTGGTCTTTCCACCGCTGCACAGCAGCGGGATCGTACCGGGTGGCGCGCCGCTTGGGTCGCTGCGGCGGGAGTCCGAGCCGCCGCAGGCTCCGGCGCACCGGGGAGACGCTCAGGACGCTGCCGAACTGCTCCCCAAAGGCTTGGCGCACCCGCTGCGCGGTCCACCAAGCGAACTCGAATTGATATTGATGGGGGTCTTGGTCCAGGACGACGATGCGGATCCAAGCAAGGTGTCGATCTGTCCATTTGCGTGGTCTTCCTGTTTTTTTACGATCCCGAAGACTTTCCAGGCCTCCCAGGTAGAAGCGTGAGATCCAGCGATAGATCGTGCGTATGGAGAAAGGGACGCAGGACTTTATCTGAGCCACCGACTTTCCCTCGAGGAACTGCAAGACCACTTTTTTTCGAATCTCGAACTTCTGGTCCTTAGTAAGGCTCTGGGAGAAGAAGAATCTTTCTTTTTTCATACTAATAGTGCATAATAAATCCACCCATCAGGTCAATCGACGAAGAGATTCCAGGGGCACGAATTTCGACGCGATCAGTACCCAACTCAGGCGGGAGTTCACCGAGTGGCTTACGGACGTGACCGCTGGACAGACCTTCGAACCGCTGCCCATTCCCGTCGGGGACCCCCTGGAAAACCCGGTTGACCTGCTGCCGAGCTGGGCCCGCCACAAAGGCCGGCACGCGAGCGTGGTCCATCCGTACCACCGCGGGCCCACCGAGCCGGCAGCGCTCGGAGAGCAGGAGGCGGAAGACTCCACCGTCTACACCTTCGGCGCGTACTATTGGGACACCCTCGAGGGGTGGCGGGAACCTGGCGAGACGGTTGCGTGGAAACTCGCCATCGAGGCGTCCGGCACCTACGACATCACCCTGGTCTACGGCTGCGACCTCGCGGATGCCGGAGGGGAGTACAGGGTGCGAGTGGGGGACCAAGCCATCGCGGGCAAGGTGCAGCCAACAGCGGGGCGAAGCTTTTTCGAGGCCCGCCGCATCGGCTCTGTGCGGCTGGGAGCGGGTTCGGCGGTGCTCCGGGTGGCGGTACTGATCGCGTCAAAAGTCGTGTCCTCAGAATTCAGCCAGAATATACTTGCAGTCTGCCTCTCGCAAGAAGGCTCGCACCTGTTCCGGGACCTTTTTTAAAGACTGGAAAGCAGCTTCCAGATTGTCGCGAAGCTGTGCTTCGGTCTGGCTCAGCTCGCGACGGACCCGCCGCTGGACCAAGGCCCCTAGCCGCTCCACAGGATTGACTGGCGGCGAGTAGGTCGGCTGCAAGTACAGCTCTATCGCGGCTTGGTTCGCTCGCAGCCCCTCCCGGACGATCCGGGCCCGGTGCATCCTGCCATGGTCCACCACTAGCAGAATCTTCCGCTCCGCTTCCTCCGCGATCCGCTCCGGAAACTCCCGGAAGACCTCCGCCGTGACAGGACCTTCCCGCACGGTGTCCTACTGATCGCGTCAAAAGTCGTGTCTCAGAAATCCCTTCGTCGATTGATCTGCAAGGTGGATTTGTTGTACTCTATTAGTATGACAAAAGAAAGATTTTTATTCTCCCTGCGCCTTACTAATAACCAGAAGTTCGAGATTCGAAAAAAGGTGGTCTCGCAGTTCCTTGAGGGAAAGTCAGTGGCTCAGATAAAGTCCTGTGTCCCTTTCTCCATACGCACGATCTATCGCTGGATCTCACGCTTCTTCCTGGGAGGCATGGAAAGCCTGCGGGATCGTAAAAAAACGGGAAGACCACGCCAAGGGACAGACCGGCACCTGGCTTGGATCCGCACCGTCGTCGTAGACCAAGACCCGAATCAATACAAATTCGAGTTCGCTTGGTGGACCGCGCAGCGAATGCGCCAAGCTTTTTGGGAGAAGTTCGGCAGCGTCCTGAGCGTCTCCACGGTACGCCGGATCCTGCGGCGGCTCGGACTTCCGCCGCAGCGGCCCAAGCGGCGCGCCACCCGGTACGATCCCGCTGCCGTGCAGCGCTGGAAAGACCAAGAGTTCCCCCAGATCCTTCGCCGTGCCCAGGAGTTAGGAGCCATGATCGCCTGCGCCGACGAGTCCGGCCTGGCTGCGCAGAGCGTGTCCGGGCGCACCTGGGGCCCGTGCGGTCAGACCCCCGTCGTGCAGGTGGCCAGCGGGCGTTTCCGCCTCAACCTGCTGGCGGCCATCAGCCCGGAGGGCCAGCTCTATTACACAGTGCGGGAAGGTCCTGTCACGGCGGAGGTCTTCCGGAAGTTTCTGGAGCGGATCGCGGAGGAAGCGGACCGGAAAATTCTGCTAGTGGTGGACAACTGCAGTATTCACCGGGCCCGGATCATTCAGGAATGGCTGGAAGAGAACCAAGCCGCGGTAGAGCTGTACTTTCAGCCGACCTACTCGCCACAAGTCAATCCGGTGGAACTGCTATGGGCCTTGGTCAAGCGTCGGGTCAGTCGCGAGCTGAGCAAGACCGAAGAACAGCTTCGTGACAACCTGGAAGCTGCTTTCCAGTCTTTGAAAAAAGCCCCGGAACAGGTGCGAGCCTTCTTTCGAGAGGCAGACTGCAAGTATATTCTTGCCTGAATTTCGATGACACGACTTTTGACGCGATCAGTAGAGCTGGCCCTCTGGGCTGCCGGCCGCCAGCAGGTGGAGGCGGAAGCGCCCGCTGGCCACCCGCACAACGGGGGTCTGACCGCACGGGCCCCCGGTGCGCCCGGACACGCTCTGCGCAGCTAGGCCGGACTCGTCGGCGCAGGCGAGCAGGGCTCCTCACTCTTGGGCACGACGAAGGGTCTGGGGGAACTCTGCGTCTTTCCACCGCTGCACAGCAGCGGGATCGCACCGGGTGGCGCGCCGCTGGGGCCGCTGCGGCGGGAGTCCGAGCCGCCGCAGGCTCCGGCGCACCGGGGAGACGCTCAGAACGCTGCCGAACTTCTCCCCAAAGGCTTGGCGCACTCGCTGCGCGGTCCACCCAGCGAACTCGAATTGGTATTGATGGGGGTCTTGGTCTCCACCGACGATGCGGATCCAAGCCAGGTGCCGATCTGTCCCTTGGCGTGGTCGTCCCGTTCTTTGGCGATCCCGAAGACTTTCTATACCTCCAGGAAGAAGCGTGAGATCCAGCGCTAGATCGTGCGTATGGAGAAAAGGACGCAGGATTTTATCTGAGCCACTGACTTTCCCTCGAGGAACTGCAGGACCACCTTTTTCGAATCTCGAACTTCTGGTCCTTAGTAAGGCGCAGGGAGAAGAAGAATCTTTCTTTTGCCATACTAATACTAATAGAGTACAACAAATCTACCCTACAGATCAATCGACGAAGGGATTTTCGAGACACGACTTTTGACGCGATCAGTAGTCTCCGCAGCGGGCCGGGACCTGATGGCCCTGAACCGCGTGCGGCTTGAACGGCGCTAGGGCCGATCGCAGCGCGCTCGGCTCGCCCAAATCGCCCCGGTGCGGTCGCAAGCTAGGGCGTATGCGCGCCGATGCAGGGCATCGACGCTGAGTGCGAAGAGGATGAACCCCGGTCGCGCGCCCAGGGCGCGAACCGCGTACGGACCGGGCCAGGACACGTGTCGACGAAATCCACTTTCCGCTTGTCATGGTCGGTCGGTTTGAGGTGCATTGTTTGCATGGATATCCGAACCATGATCTCCTTCCCGAGACTTTTACAAGACCAGAGGTGCAAGGTCCGCGAAAAAGCGGTTCCGCATCGCGGAGATGGAGAGAGCATGGCCGAAGCTGCGGCAAGGTTCTCCGCCGCAACACGCATCGCGAAGCGCTGGATCGCACGCTCCGCTCCGGGCGGCTGCGGGAATTTCCAGGATCGCCAGCGCACCGGCAGGCCGCGGCAGGGGACCGCCGAGCACGCCGCCTGGATCTATGCCGTGGGGGTCGCCGAAACCCCCGCGCAGGGCCAGTTCGCGTGCGCGCTGGGGACCGCGCAGCGGGTCCGCCCGGCCTGGCTGGACAGGGGCGGCCTCGCGCTCGGCCTCCGCCCGGGGCGGCGGAGCCTGCGGCGGCTCGGGCTCCTCCCGCAGCGGTCCCAGCGGCGGGCCTGCCGCTCCAGGCCCGGCCCCGGGCGGCGCTGGCAGGAGCGGGAGTTCCCCGCAAGCGCCCGGCGCGGACGAGGCCGGCCCCGATTCCCGCTGCGTCCCAGGGCGGACCTGGGGAGGGCGGGGCCCGCGCGCGGTTCCGCCGGCCCCGGCGGGCCGCGAGCAGCCCGGACGGCGGGCCCCGCGACACGGGGCCTGAGGGCCGGGCAACCCCGGAACATGCCGGGGATTCCTGGAGCAGCTCGTCCGGGAGCTTCCCCCGCAAGCGCTGCCGGCCGCGGACCGCGGCAGCCTGACCGCGGCAGCCGCAATCCGGGAGTGGCTGGCGGAGCGCGCGGCGGAGATCGAGCTCCATCGTCAGCCGGCCTGCTCGCCGGAGATGGATCCTGCGGAACTGCCGCGGGCGTGGGTCCGGCGCAGGGCAAGTCGCTTGGGCCGCAAGACGCAAGCGCAGCTCCCCGCCGACTTGGAAGCCGCCTGGCAAGCCCGGCCAGAGTCGCCGGAACGGGGGCGGTCGTTCCGGCGCGAAGCGGGGCAGCTAGCTGGACGCGCCCCCCAGCGGTTCCCGGCCCCAGTTCGCCCGCCCCCGGGCACCGACTGCAGCAGTGGCCGCTGCAGGAAGGGTCCCTTCCCGGCCGGCATTCCCGTTCACTGTCGCTCGGCAAGTCGAAGCCCTGCGCGGCAGTGCCACGTTCGCTCTGTGCGTGATCGGCATCATCGGCGTCATCGGCATCCGGGAAGATGCCTGCGCTCCGTAGCGCGGACCCGTCCTAGGCGCGGTGGAGCGGGTGCAACCAGCTGGGGCCCAAGGGCTTGAGGCGCACCTGGCGCAGGCCGCCGCGCGGGGTGCCGTGCCGCCTGCGCGGCTCAAGCAGGGGCCGGGCAGGCTGGCCGGCGCGGCCCAGGCCCCCGCGCCGGCCCAGGCCTCGCGGCGAGCCCTCCGCTCGAACTGCCCGCCAACGCCCCCGGCCAGGCCTTGCCGGGCGCTCGCGCCGGAGCCTCCCGGAGGCGCGTTCGGAGCGGTCGGGCGCGGTCGGCTGTAAGCTGAGGCCATGCAGGCCTCAGTGCTCAGTGTTGCGCTCGGAGCGGTCGCCGGCCTCGCGACAGGCCCGCCCGCGACCCCCGCCCAGGAAGCCCTTGTCGCGGCGGCGGCCACGACTCGCGACGACCGCTCCCGCGCCTACACCCCGCTGTCCTTGAACCGCCAAGTCTCGGCGGCGGGCATCCGGAATCGCGACGATCTCCGGGCGTTTGTCCATGCCGCCGAGCAGTACGCCTTCGGCGCGACCTGGACTCCGGAGGTCCCGGCCCCGGACCGGGCGGAAGCGTTCGCAAGGGTCCGGCGCGCTTTCCGCGAGGACGCCCACTGGAGCCGCGGCCCGGTCTCTATCTACGTGCATGGCAACACGGCGCGCGGGGAGGAGGCCGAAGCCTTCGTCCCCCCGCCGGAGAGTGCGCCGGAAGGCGGCTACCGGGGCCCGCTGCGCGACCGGTTCGGCAACGACTACTTCAAGGAGACCGAACGGATCGTCACGCAGTTCGGCGGCGGCTACGTGTACTACTCCGCGCCGAGCCCGCTGACGGGCGCCGACGAGCTGCAGGTCGGCTACGTCCTGCCCCTCGACTGGAACGGGACTCCGGCCGTCATCGGCGCCGCCCTGCCCGAGCGGGATGCGCCGGGCGCGTGCGCTCCCGGCGCAGTCAACGCCCGCAGCTTGGCGGCGGACCCCACGCCGGACCGCTTGCAGGCGTTGGTGCGCTGCGCCGCCTATCGGGTCGAAGCCGGAGGCCTGCTCGCCACGCGCGAACTGGCGCGCGATTCCCGCTGGAACGCCGGTTCGATCTACGCTTTCGGCAGCGACCTCGCGGGAGCGCAGGTGTATTCCGGCAGCGCCCCCGGGAGGAACGGCGAACCGAGCGAAATCGGGGACCTGGCGGCGAAGCTCGCCGGCCGTCGGGACGTGCTCGCGGCGGCGGCGGCGTTCGGGGAGTCCTTCCTCTACTACGAGCACGAGAACCCTGCGACGGGGGCGCCCCAGCGCAAGGTCGCGTTCGTGAAACGGGTGCTGGCGCAGGGCGCACCGATTCTGGTCGGCTCCGGCTACTACCTCGCAGACGGCGCGTCGGTTGCCGGCGCCGGTCTGCCGGCGTGCGCGGACCGGGCGGTCGCAGCGAGCGCGATCAGCACGCAGGAGGACCTCCAGGCCTTCGTGCTATGCGCGCGCGCCTACGCGGCGCGGTACGGCGCGGAGGAGGCGGCGCAAGGGTTCAATCTGTCCCCGCATTGGAGGTCCTGGCCCTACTACCTGTATGTGAGCCGGCTCCCCTGGTCCGGCCTCGCGGGTGCTATCCCCTTCGACACCCGCTTCGCGGTTGTCCGGCAGGACCGGGAAAGCCGCTCGGCCGCTCCGCTCCTGGAACTCTTCAACATCAACTTCGCGGAGGAGTTCGGCGACTCCTTCTTTGCCGAGGAAGCCCGCCTCGCCCGGGATTTCGGCGGAGGCTGGATCTACTCCGCCGGCCGCAACCCGGCTTCCGGCCGGACCGAGCACAAGGCGTGGTACACCGCGGTGATCGACGACTGGGACGGAGCGCCGGCGGTGATCGGGGCGGCCATGGCTCCGCGCCACGCGCCCGGAAACTGCGCTCCGGGGCAGGTCAACGCGACCTCGGTCGCAGCCGCAGCGCGTCCCGAACTCCTGATGGATTTCGTGCGGTGCGCCGCGCACCGGATCGCGGAGGACGGCTATTCCGCGATCCCCGCCCTGACGAGCGAGCCGCGATGGAGCAGCGGATCGGTGTACGTCTTCGCCATGGACCGCTCGGGCATCCAGGTTTTCTCCGGCAATCCCGTCCGGGTGAACGGAAGACAGCTGCAGGAGTGGAGCGATCCCCGGGCCCCGTCCGGGCCGTTTCGCGGCAGGAACGTGATCAGCGCGGCGGACGCCTTCGGGGAATCGTTCCTGTACTACAACGCCTTCAACCCGCGAACCGCCCGGACCCAGCGCAAGGTGGCGTTCCTGAAGCGCGTCACTGTGCAGGGAGCCCCCGTCCTGGTCGGAGCGGGGTACTACCTTGCGGAGGGAGACAACCCGAACCACGAGCACCGCGATTTCGGGGGCCGCGGTTTTCGGGACTTCGACTGGCCCCCCTAGGGATCGGCCGGCGGGGACGGTTCGATGGCCAGTTCGTCCAATTGATGGGAAACCACCCGGGCAGACGCCGCGCCGTCACGCAGAGCCGGAATGCGGGCCGATCCCGCTGGCGGAAGGGCGGATGTACACACAATCTATCGTTGGATATCACGCTTCTGTCCGGGAGGTATGGAGAGCCTGCGAGATCGCCAAAGAACGGGACGACCGCGTCAAGTGGACAGACCAGCACGCCGCCTGGATCCGCACCATCGTCATAGACCAAAACCCCTCTCAATGCAAATTCAAGTTCGCTTGATGGACCGCACAGCGAGTGCGCCAAGCCTTGGTCCATGTTTACCAAGTTGACGGTCGATTTTGGCCATTTGGCTGGTATTTCGAGGTGCGCACACCTGTGGCTTGTTGATTCTAAACGATCGGGATTTGGCAGAACGCGATGTAGGGCCATACTCGTATAGATATCCTTGCGCCGCGGTAGTCCACCCCGCTAGCGTGGCAGCGGGTTCCTGCGGCGCACCCAGACCCGCCGGACCGCGGACGGCAAACCCTATTGCTCACACCGCCTGGTCCACACCGAACGCCTCGGCCGCACCGTGCGCCAGCGCACGCTGCGCAACCTCGGGTGCCACTGCGACAGGCCCCAGGCAGACTGGCCGCTGCTGGCCGCTGGCCCGCCCGCCGTCGAGCCCGAAGCCCAGCGCAGCGCCGCGCAGTGGCTCGCCCGCGGGGCGCAGGCGAGCCCGCCGACCGGACCAGCGGCCGACGTCCAGCGGGTCGCCGGCGACTCGTTGCGCCTGGTCCGTCCCCGCAGCGTCGGCGGCGAGCAGCTCGGTCTGGGGGCGCTTGACCCGGTCGGCCTGCCGAACTGGTGGGCCCGCCTGGGGGGCACCGGCGCGCTGCGCGCGGCGGCGGCCGGCGTCCTCGTCGGGCGCAGAGCCCAGCCGGCCTCCGAGCGCGAGACGCATCGCTGGCCCCGGCACCGCAGCGGCCTCGGCGAGTGGCTCGGGGTCGCCTGCGAGACCGTCGGTGCCCTGCAGCTCCACCGCGCCTCGGACGCCTTGGGGAAACATCGCGAGGCGATCGAGACGCACCTGTGCGACCGCGCCCTCGGGCTCTTCGACCTGCAGCCCACGGCAACCCTCTACGACCTGACCCACACGGACTTCGCAGGCGCGGCGAGCGAGCAGCCGCAGGCCCAGCGCGGGCACTCGCAGGAGAAGCGCAGCGCTGACCCCTGGCTGACCCTCGGCCTGCTGCTCGATGCCTCAGGCTTCGTGCGCCGCTCGCAGGCCTGCGCCGGCAATGTCCGCGCACACCGCACCCTGGCCGGCAGGCTCGAGGTGCCGGCCGGTGCCCTCGTGGTCGTCGACTGCGGCGGCGCCCCCGAGGCCGCCCTCACCTGGCTCCGCGAGAACCCCTAGCGCTACTTGGGCGTCAGCCGCGCACGGCACCGCCAGTGCGCCGCCGCCGTCTCCGTGCGCACCCCAGCGAACCAGACCATGCCACTGCACCAGGTCGTCGCCACCCGCCCCGACGCAGTCCGCCTCTCCGGCTACTCCGCGGAGCGCGCCGCGCAGGCACGGGGCCTCGTCGAGCGCTGCGCCACCCGCTGCGAGGCCGCCCTCGCCAAGCTCCCCGCCGGGCTGTCACGGCCGAACGCCCCCAGCGCCTCGACCAGGTCCAGCAACGCAGCGGGTGCCTCACAGCCAGGCCTACCCGCGTCGCCGCCCCCTACCAGATCCACGTCACCGCCGACGAGACCGGCAACCAGGCCGTCGCCGGCACCTGGACCCGACGCCCCCAGGACGGCTCGAGGGCCACCCACGCCGGCGTCTCCTGCCTGCGCAGCAGCGAGACCGACTGGGACGCAGACACGCTCCGGCGCACCTACCCCACGCTCACCGCCGTCGCAGCCGTCTTCCGTGCGCTCCAGTCCGCACTCGGCCTGCGACCCATCTCCCACCGCCAGCCGCGGCGCGCCGACGGCCACCTGGGCCTCACCGTCAGCGCCGACCAGCTCGTCCAGCTCAGCCGCACCCGTCTGCGCACCCGCGGCAGCCACGCCGGTGGGACCACCCTGCGCCGCCTCGTCGCCGGCCAGCAACGTGTCCCCGCCACCTTCCGCCGGCCCGCCGGCCGCACCCTGCCCGGGCGCACCGCCACCCAGGCCGAACCCGCGCAGCGCGCCCTCTACGACGCGCTCGGCGTCGACCCGCACCCAGGCGGCCTCCGCAAGACCATCGTCTGCCCCACACCCGCTGCCCGCTGGGCCCACTGTGTCGTGCCACGCGAGCCGTTCCATCAGAGTAAGTCGTTGATTTTAAAATGTCTTGGATCTACCGTTGGTAAACATGGGTTGGGGGGAAAGTTCGGTAGCGTCCTGAGCGCCTCCCCGGTGCGCCGGATCCTGCGGCGGCTCCAGCGGTGCGCTACCCAGTCCGAGCCCGCTGCCGTGCAGCGGTGGAAAGACTCAGAGTTTCCCAAGATCCTTCGCCGTGCCTGGAAGTGAGGAGCCCGGCTCGCCTGTGCCGACGAGTCCGGCCTGGCTGCGCAGAGCGTGTGCGGGCGCCCTGGGGGCCTGCGGGCAGACCCCCGTCGGGCGGGTGGCCAGCGGGCGCTTCCGCCTCCACCGGCTGGCGGCCAGCAGCCTGGAGGGCCAGCTCTAGCACTGGGTACGGGAAGGCCCTGCCACGGCGGAGGTCTTCCGGGAGTTGCTGGAGCAGATCGCTGAGGAGACAGACCGGAAGATTCTGTTGGTGGTCGACAATTGCAGGATGCACTGCGCCCGGATCATCCAGGAGTGGCTGGCGGCGAACCAAGCCGCAATAGAGCTGTACTTTCAGCCGGCCTACTTGCCGCAACTCAATCCGGTAGAACTGCTATAGGCCTTGGGCCAGCGGCGGGTCAGTCGCGAGCTGAGCAAGACCGAAGCACAGCTTCGCGACAACCTGGAAGCTGCTTGCCAGTCTTTGCAAAGAGCTCCGGAACAGGTGCGAGCCTTCTTCCGAGAGGCAGACTGCAAGTATATTCTTGCCTGAATTCTGGTGAGACGACTTTTGACGCGATCAGTACCGCGCATTCAATCCTGCCTCCGGATGCACGCAGCGCAAGGTTACGTTTGTCAAGCGCGTTGCAGCGCAAGGTGTGCCAGTGCTGGTCGGGTCGGGGTACTACCTCGACGACACAGCCGCAACGTCCGCCGTCAATGTGGCGTGCATGGACAAGACCGTCACGGCCAAGAGCGTCCGCACAGCCAAGGATGTCCAAGCCTTCGTACAGTGCATCCATGAATTCGCTCAAAAAGCGGGTGCTGCCGAGGCGAAGCGGGCCTTCGAAGAGGACGAGCGCTGGAGGAGCGGACCGATCTACGCATTTGTCCGCGAGCGGATTCCGTCGGGCTCCGAGGCCTTGCGATCGTGTTTCCGCCCGATCCGGCCCGCGCTAGCACCCCGGGGCAACTGGCGGATGCCTTCGGAGCCGACGCCCATGTCGAACGTTACCGCATCTTGTCCCGGTTCGGCGAGGGATGGACCTACTACTCGTTCCTGAACCCGGCGATCGGCAGGTACGTTCCCAAGGTGTCCTGCATCACGGGCCTCGACTGAAATGGCAGGCCCGCGCTGGCAGGGGCCGGCGTCTACCCACCTGACCTCCTGGGTGTCTGTAGCCCGGACGATGTAAGCGCAGGTGGCCTAGCGACCGGACAGTCGCTCCAGAGCCTGGAAGAGTTTGTGCGCTGCGCTGCACTTCGCGTCGAGGAGCGGGGCTATTTCGCCAAAGCGGAGCTGGAACAGGACCCGCGTCGGCGCAGCGGTTCAATCTACTGACTTTGCCAAAAGTAATTGCAGGTCTGGCCGTTTTCAACCTCTCAGCAACTCCCCCGCGCCAACACACACATAAACTGGTCTATAGATGTTTTTTATCTGAGACATTTCCGCATGGAACCTGCCTGTGATTTCTGCTATTATCATTTCATGAAGTTTCCAACATTTCCCGACTTCCGACGCATTCCCCATCGCTCCCGACCTCCCATTAGGAAGCTGGTCGTGATCCAAGCCCGCCACGGCAAATCCATCCAAGCCCTGGCCAAGGAGTTCGGCATCGGCATCCGCACAATTCGCACCTGGATTTGTCTCTATGCCTGCTGTGGATTCCAAGCTCTCGGACATCAACCCAAACCCGGACGCCCTCCCTGCCTCTCCCCCGACCCAATGCAGATGATCCTCGAAACTCTGCGGGACAAATCCCCTGATCAACTCCAGTTCGAGTTCGCCTACTGGTCGCTGAAAATTGTCCGGCAATGGATCCTCGACCAGTTCCAAGTCAAACTGTCCCTGTCGACGGTGCGCAGGGTCCTGCGGCGCCTCGGCCTCACCCCGCAGCGCCCTCAGTTCCGGGCCTCCCAGCAGAATGCCGACGCGGTGCGGACTGGGATCGCAGAAACCTACCCCGCCCTCGCCCGGCAGGCGCAGGAGCAGGGAGCCCTGCTGCTCTGGGCCGACGAGGCCGGCAGGACCTCGCACTCCCACCGGGGCTCTCCCTGGGGGCCCCGGGGCCGGACGCCCGTCGTCCAGCCAACGGGGGCGCGGTTCCGGCTGCACAGGCTGTCCGCGAGCAGCCCCTCGGGAGAGATTTATTCCAGGATCCATGCCGGAACCGCCACCTCAGATACGTTGGAACAGTTCCTGCGGCAGATTCTGGACCAGACGGGTGCTAGACCGATTCACGTGATAGTGGACCGCCACAGAATCCACACATCCAAGCATATAGAAGCCTGGAAAGAGCAGACCGAGGTGCCTGTGGAGATTCACCTATTGCCGGCGTATTCTCCGGAATTGAACCCCACGGAGCAAGTCTGGTCGGTCGTCAAGCGCCGGGTGGGGAAGCTGCTGGTCCGGACGGTTCGTCAGCTCAAGGAGCGCTTGGAGGAGGCCCTGCAAGCCCTGGAGGCCGACCCCACCAAGGTGCAGGGGTTCTTCCGCGAAGCCGACTGCGCCTATACTGTTTCTGGTTGTTCCTTGCAATGACTTATGGCAAAATCAGTATGTGTTCGACTTGGACTCCACGGGGGGCCAAGTCCTCAGCGCCCGCCTAGGCGGACGTACGAGAGGGGCGAGGCCCCGGGGCATCCAAGAGGAGTTTGGCGGACGGGATGTGCTAGGCGTTCTTGAGACGTTTGGGGAAGCTCACCTCTACTACAACTCGCTAGACCGGGCATCCGGCCAGACTCGCCGCAAGGTCGCCTTCTTCAAGCGGGCCATGGCCCAAGGAGCGCCCGTTTTCATCGGAAGCGGGTTGTATCTTGGTAACTCGGAGCCCTAGGAGCCCGTTGATAAAGTCCGGCTGAGCGGCGCTGCGCGGGGGGCTTGCGGTGCGAGAGCATTCCGTGGGATCCTTGTTCAGATGGCGCTGGGCGCTCGCCAACGGATCCAGGGGTGCGTCTGCCTCCCTGCGGACGCACGCCCCCAGGCCCCGACCGTCCCGTGCTGCGAGAAGCTCCACGAGGTGCTCGAGCGCTCCGGCTGCGACGAGTGCCTGGAGCGGCTCTGCCAGCCCTGCTACGCCGCCAGGCTGGGCCGCCCCTCGCTGCCGCCGGGCGTCTACTTCCGCATGCTGCTGCTCGGCTACCTGCTGGGCCTCCATGCCGAGCGCGCCAGCGCCCTGCAGGCCAGCGACACCCTCTCGATCCGCGAGTTCCTCGGCTACGGACTCCCCGAGTCGACGCCGGACCACTCCACGCTCTGCCGCACACGCCAGCGCATCGACCTCGAGACGCACAAGAAGGTTTTCGCCTGGGTGCTGGAGAGGCTGCGGGCCGCCGGGCTGGCGCAGGGCGAGACGGTCGGGGTGGACGCCACCCCGCTGGAAGCCCACGCGGCGCTGAGCACGCTGCAGCGGCGGAGCACCCAGGAGGGCTCCGGGGAGTTCCTCGAGCGCCTGGCGGAATCCGCGGGCCTCGAGACGCCGACGAAGGCAGAGCTGATCGAGTGCGACCGCCGGCGCCAGAACAAGTCGCTGTCGAACAAGGAGTGGGAGCACCCGGTGGATCCGGACGCCCGGGTGGCCCGCAGGCAGGACGGCGCGACGGACAGGGCCCCCAAGGCCGAGCACGCGGTGGACCTGGACAGCGGCGCGCTGGTGGGGCTGACCGTGCAGGCCGCGGACCGGGGCGACACGGCGACGCTCGGGCCGACGCTGGAGGCGGTGGAAGAGGCGCAGGGCGGGAAGCCGCAGACGGTGGTGGCGGACAAGGGGTACAACAGCGGCGCGACGGTGCTGGCGCTGGAGGAGTCCGGGCGGGAGCCGGTGATTCCAGAACCGCAGCGGAAGCCCCGCCAGGGGGAGCCGGGGCAGGCAGCCGAGCGCGCGGCGGTGGAGGCGCACCGGGAGCGGGTCGCCGGCGAGCGGGGCCGCCAGCTGGGGCGGCGGCGCTGCGAGAAGGTCGAACGGTCGATGGCCCCCAGGTACGCGCCCGGCGGGATGCGGCGGGTCCACCTGCGGGGCCGCAACAACATCCTGAAGCGACTGCTCATCCACGCCTGCGGGTACAACTTGGGCGTCCTGCTGCGGTCGCTGACGGGGATCGGTACGCCCCGAAGCCTGCAAGGCGGCGGCTCTCTGGCCGTTGCGGCGCTAATTTGCCCCGGAGAAGGCCTCGGGAAGGCCCTGGAACGGCTTCTAAGCGTGTTCTCGAGCGTCTGGGCCGCCCGGCGGCCCGCGCTCGGGCTCGGAGCCTAGCCCGCAGAAGCCTTCGCTGCGTTCCGCCGCGTCTCGGCGGGAACTCCGACAGCGCCCTTTATCAACGGGCTCCTAGGCCGGACCACGAGCAAGCTCGCTGGCGCACTTGGCTGTCGGCCGGTTTTGGCAGGCGGCTCCTCCCCCCAACCCCACCAGTGCCCCAGTTTGCGGCGCTGGGATTCGTAGCATCCAAGCGGACTGCCCGCGTATCGGTGAAAGGGCTTATAGCTCGAGGGTCCACGGCTGACGGTAGGGTTTCGTGAGCCGCCGATTGGCTTCCTCGTCTCCGATCACTTGTTCAAGCACGGCATCCCATCGCAAGGTCCTCCCTAGTTGCGTCGCAATGTTCCCCAAGTGGCAGAAAACCGCTGTCCTGTGCCCGATCTCAACATCGGCGTTGGGTGCCTCGCGGCTCTTCACGCAATCCAGGAAGTTGCGCAAATGCAGTGGTGTCAGATTTCGCGAAGCTCCCGGCGGGTAGTGCTCGCGGTCGGGGACTCTGGGTGACTCGCCGCGCTGCCATTTCTGTCCGCGGATGGAATAGCCCCTGCGGCTCAGCTCCAGATCGGCCTCTGTGCCGTGAAAGACGAGATAGGAGCCGCGGGTGCCATTCAACTCCCGCACAGACCAAGTCAGCACGCCGGTCTTGAGCTCGTAGAGGACCTCCTGCACATCGGGCGTCTCGCCGTTGTCTCGAATCGCATACCTCCCGCCGCAACCCGAAATTGCCCGCGGCGCCTCGGATTTCACGCCCCACCGGGCGATATCGATGTTGTGCGCACCCCAATTCGTCATCTGCCCGCCCGAGTGGTCCCAGAACCACCGGAAGTGGTAGAGACCTCGCAAGGAGTTGTAGGGATGCAATGGTGCCGGGCCGAGCCACATGTTGTAGTTCAGATCGGCCGGCGGCCGACCGACGGAGGGTGCGCCAAATCCAGGCATCGAGTTGCGCTCCATCCCAGCCTCGATGTGATGCACAGCGCCGATCTCTCCGTCCTGCACGATCCTCACCGCTTCGCGGTAGTGGGGCCCCGAACGCTGCTGGCTGCCAGTCTGCACAACCCGGCCGTAGCGGCGAGCCGCATCGGCCATCTTCCGGCCTTCCAGCACGGTCAAAGAGAGTGGCTTTTCCACGTAAACGTCCAGGCCCTCACGACAGGCCATGATCGTCTGAATCGCATGCCAATGATCTGGAGTAGCGATCAGCACGGCGTCCAGCGGCCGGTGGGCGAGCAAATCGCGAAAGTCCCGGAAGGCTCGAGCACGGCCTTTGGCCATGCTCAGACCCTGCTCAAGGTGTGGCTCGTAGACATCGCAAACAGCGGCGGGTTCGACAACATCCTCAAGCAGGGCCTGGCCCCAGATCTGGCCCCCGCGGTTCCCGGTGCCGATGATCCCGACCTGGAGGCGTTCGTTGGCACCTCGAATCTGGCGGTACGACGCCGCAGCCGCGCCCGCGGCGGTCAGAAGGCTTCTGCGTTTCATGGTTGGCTTGCCCGGGCTCCGGCGAAGATTGGCGGCTGCGAGAGATGCGTGATTCCCAGCCTAGCCTAACCGTCTGCCGCCGTGCAGCTCCCAGAGTGTCCGATACTGACCACACTTACTAATTTCGCCGAAGCAATTGCAAGCGAACCACCAATAGAATCAATGGCTTGCGGAGCCTGTTCGTGTAAATTATTCTTGCCTTGACTTTGACTTCCAGCAAAGTCAGGACTTGGGACGGCACTTGCGGGCGGCGGGCTGAGCGAATAGACTACAACTGCCGATGAGAGACGGGTGCTGTACTGCGTCGGCTGGCGCAGCGGTTGCGTTTGTGCCTCCGCCGGTGCTGCAAAGATGATGGCAATCCGTCGGAGGGGCTCAGCATGAATCGAACGCTACGCATCGCGCTTCTCACGGCCGTCTCGGCGACCGTTTCCTTCGGGCAGGTCGACGCGGGAACCATCGCCGGAACAGTTCGGGATTCGACGGGCGCGATCATCGCCGGCGCTTCCGTCACAATCGTCAGCGAAGGCACTGGCTTGAGCATTGAGACCGGCACGGGGGCCCAAGGCATCTACGTGTCGCCCCCGCTTCGGCCGGGCGCGTTCACAGTGGAAGTGCGCTCCGAGGGCTTCGAGCCCGCAGCCAAGCGCTTCGAACTCGAGGTCAACCAGCGTGCGGTCGTCGACTTTGAACTCACGATCGGCTCGGTCACCGAGGTCATCGAGGTTCTCGATATCGCACCCGTGCTGCAGACCGAATCCGCGACACTCTCGAACCTGCGTACCGAAAAAGCCATCAAGGACCTGCCTTTGAACGGCCGCAACTGGGCCCCAGCTGATCCTGCTCAGCACCGGCACCCAGCCTGCGGACACCCAATCGCCAGGGCAGTCCCATCACGCGCAAGCGGGGGGTGTCGAATGCTTCCGTCAACGGGAGCCGTTCGAACGACAACAACTACCTGATCGAGGGCATCAGCAACTCGGAGAACCACAACGGCTTGGGCATCCTGATCTTCCCGTCGATCGACGCGATCCAGGAATTCCGGAGCGAGACTTCTGGAGCAGACGCGCAGTTCGGGCGCGGCGGGGGAGCGACGGTGAACCTGACCTACAAGTCCGGCACCAAGGAGTTTCACGGAGGCATGTACGAGTTCCTGCGCAACGCGAAGTTGGACGCGAAGAACTTCTTCGACCGGGCGGACGAGGCGATTCCGCCGTTTAAGCAGAACCAGTACGGAGCGTTCCTCGGGGGGCCGCTCAATCCGGGGGCCGCCAACCACAAGTCGTTCTTCTTCGCCAACTTCGAGGGCCAGAATGTGCGCCAAGCGCAGACGCTCATCAGCAGCGTCCCGACCGATGCCTTCCGTGCGGGGAACTTCTCTCAGTCACCGTTCAGCATTTACGATCCAACCACGCAGCGCCAGCTCGACGACGGCAGCTATGTCCGCGACCGGTTTCCGAACGACACCGTACCGGCGGGCATGCATGACGCGGTCGGCTTGAACATCCTGAGCCTCTACCCGGTTCCGAATCGCAACGGCGACACCACGGACAACTACCTGTCGAACCCGGTCCGCAGTATCGACGGGAAGCGATTCGACGTCAAGATCGACCAGATCGTGTCCGACAAGAACAACATGTTCGCCCGCTGGAGTCACAGCGACGACAACTTGACCGAACCGAGTTTCCTGCCCGCTCCGGCGGTGGGAGCCGGGCCGGGCGTACCGGGGCCGGCCGACCAGCCAGTCAACCAAGTGGTCGCGAGCGACACGCACCTCGTATCCCCAACCAAGGTGAACGAGTTTCGCGTGGGCTGGACCCGCTTGAACCTGCGCTCATTCAACCCGAACTACGGGCGAAATGTTTCCGACGACATCGGGATCCCCGGATCGAACGTCGCCGGCGATGAACTGACTTCCGGACTCGCGATCATCAGCATCTCGGGTTACCGGAGCTTGGGCGGAAACGGCTTTTCCCCTGCGATCATCGTCAGCGACAACTACCAGATCAGCGACACCTTCAGCATCATCAAGGGACGACATAGCATCAAGTTTGGCGGCGAGGTGCGCCGCTTGCGGTACAACGCGATGCAATCGAACGCATTGCGCGGAACCATGTCCTTCGGCAGCACCTACACTGTCAACCCAGCCTCCCGTGCGGGCACAGGTCTAGGCCCAGCCGATGTGCTCCTCGGCAAACCGTCCAGCGGCTTCATCCGGTTCGTGACCGGCACCCGGGGTTACCGCCGCACAGAGATCGCGTTCCACTTGCAAGACACATACAAGGCCACCGACCAGCTCACCTTGAACTTAGGCGTTCGGTACGACAACTTCCTCGGCTGGCCGTGGACCGAGGTGAACGACCGCCAGCACAATTTCGTACGGTCGGCGGGAACCGTCGTACAGGTGGGAACGGGCGCCGTGCCTTGGCGGTCCGGCCAACCGGGCGATCACAACAACTTCTCCCCGCGTTTCGGAATCGCATACAAGCTGACGCCGAAAACAGTCTTTCGGACAGGCTACGGCTTGTACTACTCAACCGGACAGCTTGACACGACCCGCAATCTCGGAGCCAATCCCCCCGAGGTTATCAGCTCGAACTTCAACAACGACCAATTCGACTTCATGGGCGCCCGCCCGGCGTCGATGGGCTTCGACCGCCCGGCGCTTGGAGTCGTCGCCGGCACGCTGCGCTCGACTGATCTCGATACGGTGATTCCGTACACGCAGCAGTGGAATGCCACGATCCAGCAGCAACTTGGCGGCATGTCCTTCACCCTCGCTTACGTCGGCAGCAAGGGGACGAAGCTGCAAGGCCAGACCGACATCAACCAACCGATACCGGGGACGGGGCCCGTCGCGCCCAGACGGGATTTCCCAGCGTTCGGCGCGATCCGACAGATCCAGAGCCGCTACGACTCCAACTTCCACAGCTTGCAGTTCTCCGCCGAGCGACGCTTCCAGAACGGGCTGGGCTACTTGGTCAGCTACACCTGGGGCAAGTCGATCAGCAACGTGGATAGTCAGTTCGGAACGCCAACCGATATCCGCAACATCAGGCGCGACCGCGGGCCGAGTGGCTTCGGCGCGCCCCGCCGGCTGGTGACCAGCTTCATGTACGACTTGCCTTTCAAGGCCAGCGGGCCTTTCAACCATGTCGTCGGCGGGTGGCAGATCAACGGCATCCTCTCGATGTACGATGGATTCCCCATGAGGGTGACCTCTCCCAACACCTTGAACTGTTGCACGTCTTACCCGGACCGGATCGCCGACGGTCGGCTGCCGCGCAGCGAGCAGACATTGCAGCGATTCTTCGATGTGGACGCGTTCGTCAGGCCCGGACCGCAAATGTTCGGAGACGCGGGGCGGAACATCTTGTTCGGACCGGGAACCAAGAACCTGGACCTGTCGATCTTCAAAGAGTTTTTCTTTAGCGAAAACCAGCAGCGTCGCTTGCAGTTCCGAGCGGAATTCTTCAACTTCACGAACACGCCCCAGTTCAATAACCCTACCACGAATATCGGGAGTCCGAACGCCGGGCGCATCCGGTCCGCAGCTTCGACCATTACCTTGCAGCGGATTCCGCGGCACATCCAATTCGGCTTGAAGTTCTACTTCTAACGCTGTCTCGGAATGCAGCCAGGGGGTGCCCACTCGGGCGACGGGATCACCGAATTTCTGGGAGCTTTCGGTCGAGAATGGCCAGGATACCGACTTCGTCGTGCGCTTCGGCCAGACGTCTCTCCTCGGCCGCATATCGGTGTGCAGCTTCATGATTTTCCTGCGCTCGTTCCGCCCTAGCCAGCACCACTAGGTACTGCGTAGCTTGTTCGTCATCGCCTCGCGCCGCCCGGCGGAAGTATCGCAAGGCTTCCGCTCCGCACGCATCCCGGTACAGCAACATCCCCAGCCGGAAGTTCGCCAAGCGGTGGTCCGGGCTGAATCGCAGCGCTTGGCGGAGCTCGGCTTCGGCTTCGGCTTCCCCCGCCCGGCTCTGCCGCGTGAGCGCGTCGACTAGGCCGACACGGGCGTCAGCCGCGTAAGGGTTCAGGGCTAGGACTCGGCGGTAGGTGCTTTCTGCCCGCCGATGCTCTCCGGCTGGGAGAGCACGACACCGTAGTTGTAATGCGCTTCCTCGATATCCAGGCTGGCCTCGGATATCGATCGATAGGCGGCGTCCGCATGCACATAGCGCTCAAGCTTCCCATAGACTCCGGCAAAATTCGCCCGGGCGTGCGGCTGGTTCGGATCCGCTTCAATAGCGAGGAGGTATTCCCGCTCGGCAGCGGTTAGCTTTCCGGCTGCTTCAGGATCTATGCCTCGATCCAGATGGTGTAAATAGGATCCTTCGCACAACCGCTTGAACTGCCGCATGAACGGGTCGCTGTACGGTCGGTGGCGCTCACACGGCGTGCGCTCATATCGCGTTTGAAATCGAGCCGCTTCGTCCCGCTGTCCGATTCGCCGCAAGACCATGGCCGGCTGGTAGTGTAGGGCCGGTAG
The DNA here is from genome assembly GCA_965213745.1 of Bryobacterales bacterium. GTDB lineage: Bacteria > Acidobacteriota > Terriglobia > Bryobacterales > UBA6623 > VXMF01. The sequence continues at coordinate 34,478 of CBDBZZ010000005.1, forward strand.
TCCCGTCCGAAGGCCGCCGCCCGCCGCAGTGCTTCGACAGCCTTGCGATCCCGCCCGGGACTTGTCCAAGGCGACTCCACGCCCAAGATGGACCTCCATCGCATCGGGATCGGCGATGCCGACTTCCCGGTCAAGTTCCAAGACTGCTTCAGCCCTTTCCGCTTCGATTTCGACCTCGGCTAGGCGCAGCCTCTTGAGGCGCTCCGTTGCAGGATGGTTCAGTGCCAGTTGGAACGCTTCAGAGGCCTCCTCCGCCAAGCCTAGGTCTTCTGCCACTACGCCGTGCAGGTACATCCAGCACCTGACACTGCCGCACACTTACCCCGGTGGGAGGGTTGGAGGAACGCACGGGGGCGGCTGTGCGAGGCCTCCGCCGCCAGGCCTTGGGGGCACCCCTGCCGCCGCCGGCGGGGGAGCCGCCGGAAACGCGGTGCGTGGGCCCCGGGGCAGCGGCTGGCCTTCTGCGTGGAGTCGCGGCAGGGGTTGCTGGGCGGGCTGAGCTTTGTGGCGGTGCCGCTGTGCCTGGGACCGCACGGCGCGGCGCTCGGCTGGAGCGGGCGGGTGCGCCAGGCGCACTTGGCGGAAGTGCTGCGGAACGACCGCTTCCTGGTGCTGCCCGAGGTGCGTGCGGAGCATCTGGACAGCCACATGCTGGGGACCGCGGCGCAGCGGTTGCAGCAGGACTGGCTGAAGCCACTGCGGAGCGCCTGGAGGGAGCGGCTGCACGCCGAGCCGCGCCGGACATGGGGCCGCTGGCCCGAGCCGGCGCTGCCGCCTGCACGGCGCGGTGCTGTTGGGGCAGATTGGCTTAGACTGGAGGCACGAGAGCCAAGCGCCGGCCCGCCCTGCGGACCGCAGCCGGGCGAAGCACTAGCCCCGTATGGAGAAGCGGCTGCAGCGGAGAGTGTCCCCGGTGCCAAGGGTCATGGTCGGGTTGGCACTCTGTCCATCCGCAGTGGTTGCGCAGGGAAGCAATGGAGGTCGGCCCGGTCTGGGGCTCTGCGCTTCGCCGCAACGAAGAAACGATCTTCGGACCATGAGCGCGGCTCCCCGGAACAGTCTCGCGGGGCACCAGCAAGGACCGGCTCGCACCGCGGCGCGATTCGTCACAATCGTTTGCGATCATCTTGGAGGGGTCCGGGCGGGCCCGCCCGCGGCCGGTTCAGAATCGGTTGGGGAGGACATAGTCGCGCACCGAAGCGCTTGGGAGGGAATCGAATGAAGGCGAGACTCGCACTGGCCCTGTCGTTCTGCTTGCTGCTCGGCTGGGTTCTCACAGCTCAGCGCGGCGATGTGATAGCGCTGGAAATCGGAACGAGCGATACCGACCTCATGCCGCGCGGCAAGGAAGCGGACGGAATTCCCGGCGATTTCATCCTGCGCAACGACAGGATTCACGCCCTTGTTTCGGGGGCGCAACCGTACCGGCGGGCCAACATGACTACCGAGTACGCTGCAGTGCTCCAGGGATGCCTGTTCGACCTCGACCTGCTGGGAGCCGCGAACGACCAGCTGACAGCCTTGCGCCCAGGCGGTGAGAGTGGGGAACTGTCGTACGTTCGCATTGTCGACAACGGTTCGGACGGCGCCGCCGTGGTCGAAGCGGTTCGCACGGCCGGCAAGGGCGGCGGTCTCTATACGCGACACGAGTACCGCCTCGAAGCGGGCTGGCAGTACCTTGCCATCGCCACCACGTACCGGAACGTGTCCCAAGAGTCCAAGACAGTCCGTCCCGTCCCGCTTTGGAAGGGGCTCAACAATGAACAGTCTGTCGGCGTGACGCGTGTCGGCGACAGCATCGACCCTTTCGATAAGCGGGGCTACGCCGTCGCCGCGGCCGACCGTTCCGTCGTGCCAGAACAGGTGACGCTCCAGCCCGGCGAGGAGCGGACCTATCGCATCCAGGTGGCCGTAGGCGATTCCCCGCTCGCAGCCTATGGCGTCCTAGCCGCCGCGGCCGGACCAACGGGCGGGGTAACTGGCAGCGTCAAGGACGCGGACGGACAACCGGCTGCACACGGCACCCTGCTGGTGGAGTTGGAAGGAGTCCAACTCCCGCACTACCCCGACGCAAGTGGAAATCTGGAGTTTCGCCTGCCGGTCGGCACCCATCCGGTTCGATTCGACGACCTTGGCCGCGATTCCGTGGAGCGGACACTCGCGGTGCGCCGGGACCGGTCCACGCGCCTCGACATCACCGTCGGCACTGCATCCAGGGTACGCGTCCGCATTACGGGCCCGAACGGTGCGCCGTCACCCGCCAAGGTCCAGTTTCTCGGTATTGATGGAACGGAGACGCCGAACTTCGGCACGGACTACAGGGCCCACGGGGGGAACCACCAGTATCAGACGCACGACGGATGGGTCGACCAGCAAGTGCCGCCCGGCTCCTACTTGCTGCGCGTTTCGCGCGGCCCAGAGTTCGACCTTGTCGAGCGGCGGGTCCAAGTGGCCCCCGGCCAGACCGTCTCGGTCGAGGCGCGTCTCGACCGGACGGTCGACACGACAGGGTGGATCAGCACCGACTTCCACTCGCATTCTACGCCCAGCGGAGACAACTACTGCCGCACGCGCGACCGCATCATCAACCTGGTGGCGGAGCACCTCGAGTTCGCGCCGACCACCGAGCACCAGCGCCTGTACGATTGGGAGCCCGAAATCCAGCGGCTGGGGCTCGCTGGCGAAATCAAGACCGTGCCGGGTATCGAACTGACCGGGGCTGGCCAGCACTTCAACGCGTTCCCATTCGTGCCCGACCCCCTCGCTCAGAACGGTGGGGCGCCTCTCTGGAACTACGACCCGCGCCTGAACGCCATCGTCCTGCGGAGCTGGGGCACGCCGTCGCTAGCGGGGGGTTCGCGCGTCGACGGCTCCGTGAACGCCCGGCTGGGCATCGAACCGTTCGGCGGGGGGCCGGACCGGTGGGTGCAGGCGAACCACCCGGATGTCGGCACGGTGTTTTTCGACAGGAACCGGGACGGTGTCGCCGACGGGGGGTTCGTCGGGCTTGAGGACTTGATCGACGCGGCCGAAGTCTGGAGCGCGGAGATTCTCAACCTGAGCCCCCGCTACAGCACCTCGGAAGGCCCCAATCGGACGTTCGGCTGGCTCCAGATGCTGAACCAAGGCCGCCATGTCTGGTGTGTCGCCGTCAGCGACGCCCACCGCGTGTTCGGCAATGGTGTCGGCGGATGGCGAACCTACGTGCCGAGTTCGACCGACGCTCCCGGAGACATCGACCCTGAGGAGATCGTGCGCAACGCCAAGACGGGCAGGATGATGATTACGAACGGGCCGTTCCTGAAGGTTGCCACCGGCGATGGCCTGCCGATCGGCTCCAGCCTGATTCGCGAGGGCTTCGTGGACCTCAAGGTGGAGGTGCAGACACCGAACTGGCTTGACATCGACCGAGTTCAGATCCTTGTGAACGGTCGCCAGCCGGAAGACTACGACTTTCGGAGGGGCTCCAACCCGTCCATGTTCGCCGCCGGCGCCGTGGATTTCTCGGAGACAGTACGCGTGCATTTGCAGCAGGACGCGCATCTGATCGTGGTGGCGACCGGCGAAGCTTCCGATCTGGAGCGGGGCTGGGGCCTTGATCCCAAGGGGAGGATGAGTCCCGTAGCGTTCACCAATCCCATCTATGTCGATGTCGACGGCAATGGCTTCGGCGCGAGCGGCGACACCCTTGGGCACCCGCTGATGTCCGCCCCCCGGCCCGATTGACGTATCCGCCGGCCGGTCGGCCAAAGTGCGGCATTGGAATCCGGGAAGGCCTCGCCGCGCGGGCGAGGGAAACGATCCGGCGTGAGGATCATCCGGCCCCGCGCCCTGATTGCGGCATTCGGGTGCGAGTGGGACCGCGTACCGGCAAAGCCCCCCTGGATCGGGGGTCGCCGTCCAGCGGTGGCGACGCGCCGACCCCGCTCCGCCCACAACCGGAATTTCAGCGCGAACTGGAACAGCCTCAGACGGGTATCCCCCCAAGGCCCCAAAGCACTGTTTCCGACGGGTTCAGTACTCTGGGCATCGCGATACGCGGCACCGCTCCGGCCAGCTTTGCCTCCCCGAGTCAACCGTCGGCACAGACCGTCGAGACTCGCCCTGCGGCTCACCGGCCTCTCGTCCATCGCAGCCATCCCACTTGGAAGTTGGCTGCTATTGGAAGGTAGGGGGCTGGATTGGGCGCTTGAAATGCCCTCATCAGGATCCACCCTTGCTTTCCGCTGAAGGCCGTGAAGCGAAGAACGCTCGGGGAGCTTCGCTGAACTACCCTTGCGCGGACACTCCGTCGGATGGCGATACCGACTTCAGGACCCCTGTGCCAAGCTTGGCCAGTCCTGCTGCACTTCACAGCAGTGAGGGACGGCATACCTCGCAGGCAATGTGTGTGCCGGGCAATGCTCCGTCCCTCCGGATCGCTCGCGGCCGTCGGGTCTCAGGCCTAGGCGATGTGCAGCGGTGGGGAGGTGCCGGAAGCTGGTCGAGTTCCAACATGCAGGTCGGCCACCGTCCCTACGCCGGGGCGCTGAGCGTAGCACAGGGACTGCAATGCCAGCCATGTCCCGTGGAGCATCTGCAAACCTCTGCTGCCAGTTTTGCCAAAAGTGATTGCAAGCAAACCACCAATAGAATCAATGGCTTGCTGAGTTTTTTCGTGCAATTGCTGATGAAAGCATCAGTATGACTGAGTTTGCCGCGCAGTGTCGGAGTCCGCAAGCTTCCCGCTATTCCTGTCGCAGCGCCGACGCCGGCGAAACTCGGCCGGCCCGCAAGGCCGGCACGAGAGCAGCCGGGGCCCCGACGGCCGCCAGAAGCAGCAGGGCCCAGCCGATGACGCCCCACTCGAAGGGTTGCACTCCATACAAGAGCCTTGAGGCGGCCCCACCGGCGGCGTACGCACCTAGCACGCCAGCTGCGGCTCCTGCTGCGATCAGGGATGCCGAGCGCCGCAGAACCAACCCTCGGATGCTGCCGCAAGTGGCTCCGACCGCCATGCGTATGCCGATTTCGCCCCTCCTCGTGCGGACGGCTTGGCTGGTAACCCCGTACAGGCCTAGGGCAGTGAGCAGAGCAGCAATTGCGCCGAAGGCCCCGACCAGACGGGCCAGCAGCGTTTCCAGAGCCACGGCGCGATCGAGGTATCCCTCCACTGAGCGCGGCTGCGGAGAGATGGGCATCCCGGGAACAGTGTCCAGCACGGCTTGCCGCACCACCTGGAACGAGTTGGCCCGGGGCAGCGCAGAGCGTACGGCGAGCGCACCGAGAAAGCCCTCGTAGCGGGACGAAGCTGGGTAGACGATGGGCGGGGGATCGTCCCTTACGTTCAGGTGCCGGACATCCGCCACAATTCCAACGATCCGGGACTTACCGTTGAGCATCCCGCCTAAGGCCGCCCCGTCCGGGAAGTAGCGCTTGGCGAATGCTTGGTTCACGGTCACTGCATCGGGAGCGCCGAATCCAGCAGGTCTGCCCTGCAGCACGCGGATGCCCAACGTCTCGAAGTAGCGCGGGGAAGCCCAGACGTGGATGACGCTCATATCTTCGTCTTCGGCCGGATCATAGCCGGAGACGCTGAGCGTCCTGCGGCCGTGATTGCCCTGCAGCGGCAGCGATCCAGTGAACGCCGCCGATTTGATGCCGGGGATGGCCTCGACGCGGTCGAGAATGCGCCGACGCATCGCGGGCTGGCCCTCCTGCGGGAAGCCGCCACCCCGCGGATCCAGCCTCAGGCCCACCACTTGTTCGGCATCCAGACCTAGGTCCACTGCCCGTAGCTCGTTGAGGGTGCGCAGAAAGAGTCCGGCAGCGGTAAGCAATGTCAGCGAGAACGCACATTGGGTAGCGACCAGGAGTCCCTTCACCCGCGTTTCTCCCCTTGGTGCGCTTGCGGTCGGCCCGCCTGCCCGCAGTGCTTGCGCCACACTGTCGCGGGCTGCCCAGAGAGCGGGAAGCAGGCCGAACAGCAAGACCGAGGCGACTCCCACGGCCGCAGCGAAGGCTAGTGTCGATAGGTCAAGGCGCGCATCGATGGCGCCGAAGATATCGGCCCCGCCCAACCAGGTTCTCGCCCCAGCTACCAGCCAATGGGCCAGCCAACAGCCGAGGACCGTGCCCGCGCTCGCCAAAATCGTGCATTCCAGCAGTAGCTTCCTTGCCAGCCTCCAGCGGGTAGCCCCCAGGGCTTGCTGAATACCGATTTCATGGCGTCGGTCGGCCGCCCGGACCAGGAGCAGGTTGCCGAGATTGGCGCAGGCGATGAGCAGGACCAGCGACGTCGCCGCCCACAACGCTGCTAGGGGAGTCTGCAGCGACCCGCGCAACCGCGACAGCCCCCGAGCTACAGGGGTCAGGGAGATGCGAATGTCGGCGATGTCACGGAGTCGATCCCCGCTCGCGTCCTCGCCGACTTGCTCGCGAAAGATCTGCTGCATGCGCACCTGCACCGCCGCTTCGGCCCGCTGCAGAGTCGCCCCTGGCGCGAGCCGCGCCACGATGTTCAGCCAGTAGGTTTCGTAAGGCCGGCTGGGCTGCAGCCGCGACGGGCTGCGCGTCAGATTCGGCTGCATGGACATCGGTGCCCAGATATCCGGACGGTGCTCCAGCACATGGCCGCGGAAGTTCGGATCCGCCACGCCGACGACCGTGTAAGGCTCTCCGTTGAGCCGGATGGTCGCATTGAGGGCGGCCGGATCCCCGCCCAGGCGGTTGCGCCAGAACGAGTGGCCCAGAACGACGACTGGGCTCGAGCCGGGCGCACCGTCGTCGGCGGGGCCGAGGAGCCGCCCGCGGTAGGCCCGGACGCCGAGCAGTCCAAAGTACGATCCGGAAACCAAGTGGCAGGAAGCCTGCTGGAGTTCGGCCCCTGGGCCACCAGAGTCGCCCCAGTACACGTTCGTGCCGAATGTTGGCGTGGCGGCCACGCCAGCTAGCACTGCGGGATGGTCGTCACGCAAAGCCTCGTACTGCGGGTATGAAAACGAATCCGTCTGGGGCATGTCGCTGCGGCCGAGAGTTCCGACAGCTCCCGGACCTAGGACCACAAGCTCCCGAGGGCGGTCTACGGGCAGGGAGCGCAGCAGCACGGCGTCGAAAACACTGAAGACCGCTGTGTTGGCCCCAATGCCGACCGCTAGGGTCGCGGTCGCCACCACCACGAAGCCCGGGTTTGCCTTGAGCGCACGGAGCGACAGCCGAAGGCCCTGCAGCATGCCTGGTTCCTTACCTCCTCTCGCCCTAGCCTGACGCACGCGCCTCCAAAGGCCCGAGACGCAGCGGACTGGCCGAACCATTTGATACTAAGCCGGGGTTCGGCGCTTTGCGCGTGCCGCCCAACTAACACCGGACGGACTCTGCGGGGCGCGTACTCTAGGGGCTACGTTGCGAGCCGGGAGCGGTGGCAGGTTGGAGGCCAGGTGGCGGAGGACCTGCCAGGGTCGGGTATGATGGCCGGGCCGTTGCGATTTCCGGATTGGATCGCGACGCAACCCATGCAGGCCAGACTCTGTCGGATCATGCTCGGTCTCGCTGCAGTCGCCTGGGCGGCGGCAGCCGACAAGCCCAATATTGTCTTCATCTTTATCGACGACATGGGCTACGGCGACCTCAGCTGCTATGGAAATCAGGATGTGCGCACACCCCATATCGACCGGCTAGCGCAGGAAGGCGTCCGCTTCGAGCAGTTCTACGTCGCTTCGCCGATTTGCTCCCCGTCCCGCGTAGCGGTGACTACCGGCCAATACCCGGCCCGCCACCTCATCCACTCGTACTTAAACTCGCGCAGGCGCAACCGCGAGCGGGGCATGCGCGACTTCCTGGACCCTGCCGCTCCCGCAGTCGCCAGAGTCTTCCGGGAGGCGGGCTACGCTACGGCTCACTTCGGGAAGTGGCACATGGGCGGCGGCCGCGATGTGGACGATGCGCCGCTGCCCCAGGCCTACGGCTTCGCAGAATCGCTCGTGTCCTTCGAAGGCCTCGGCGACCGGATCCTGCCGCCCGGAGGCCTGTCGGACCAGAGCCGCAGGCTGGGCCAGGGCAACATCCGCGATGTGGCGAAGCACGAGATGACCGAGATCTATGTGGACCGGGCCATTGATTTCGTCCGTCGCAACCGCGCTAACTCGTTCTATTTGCACATCTGGTTGAACGATGTCCACGACCGGTTCTACCCCAAGCCCGCGTTGCTCGCCAAGTATGCGGAGTTCTCGGCCAACCCGTACCGCCAGCAGTACTTCGCGGTGATCGACGAAATGGACCGGCAGCTGGGTCGGTTCTTCCGTGAGCTCGACGACCAAGGGCTAGCCGAACGGACACTCGTGGTGCTGGCCGCTGACAACGGCCCTACCGCGTGGAGCCGGTACTACGAGGAAGGGCACACGCCCCCAGGCAAGACCAACGGCCTGCGGGGCCGGAAGTGGAGCTTGTACGAGGGCGGGATCCGGGAGCCTTTGATCGTCCGCTGGAAAGGAGTCGCCCCCGCTGGCGTCACGAACGTGCGCACGGTGGTCACCGCGGTCGACCTGCTGCCGACATTCTGCAAAATGGCTGGCATCCCCGTTCCCGAGGCGGACCTCGACGGGGTCGACATGAGCGAAGCCTTCCGGGGCGGCCAGCCGCGGCGAGGCCGGGCGATGTTCTGGGAGTACGGCCGGGACCCCAGCTACTTGCGTCCGGGCCGGGAGATCGACCGCAGCCCGTCGCTGGCAGTGCGCGACGCCCACTGGAAGCTGCTGGTCAATGCTGACGGCACCGGCCTGGAGCTCTACGACTTCCGCGAGGGCTTCGACGAGACAGCCAATGTGGCCGAGCTCCACCCCGCAGTCGCCGGGCGGCTCCGCACCGCTCTCCTGAATTGGTGGCGGTCGCTGCCGCAGCTCATGTGAGGCATTTGTGCGACCAATCCTAGACGCCCACCTGGACATTTCCTGGAACGCCCTCTCCTTCGACCGCGACCAGCTCTTGGATATTGCCGAGCTCCGCCAGCGCGAGAGGGGCATGGCTGGGTCCTGCCGGGGACGCTGCACGGTCAGCCTGCCCGAACTACGGCGAGCCAAAGTCCGGGTCTGCCTGGCGACACTGCTTTGCCGGGCGCTTCCAGATCAACTGCCGGAGTCGTCCGAAAGCTTCGGTGAAGTTGGCGACCGCGGCCACGGCGACGTGATCCTGCGGGAGGACCTCGACTTCGCCAACCAGACGATCGCTTGCGCCACCGCGCAGGGACAGCTCGCCTACTACCGTTTGCTCGAGCAGCAGGGCGCGCTGCGCTTTGTGGAGACCGGAGCGGACCTCGCCGCTGCCTGGGCCGATCCGGACCCGCCGCTGGGCATCATCCTCAGCATGGAGGGCTGCGACCCCATCGTAGAGCCTGCGCAGGCGGCTTGGTGGTTCCAGCAGGGTTTGCGCACAGCCTGCCTAGCCCACTACGGCCCCAGCGCGTACGCGATGGGCACGGGCGGAGACGGTCCGCTGACCCGGAAGGGCAGGGAGCTGCTGGCCGAATTCGACCGCCTGGGATTGCTCCTGGACCTCGTGCATACGGCGGACACGGCAGTCAGCCAAGCTCTGGACCTGTACGGCGGCGCCGTCTTCGTGAGCCACGGCAACTGCCGTGCGTTGGTGCCGCACGACCGGCAGATCAGCGACGCGCAGCTGCGGGCGGTGGCTTCGCGCGGGGGAGTCGTCGGGGTCGTCCTGGACGAATGGATGCTGATCCAAGGCTACATCCGAGGCAAGCCGAACCGCCCGCGCGCGAATCTGGCGCATGTCGCCGACCATATCGACCACATCTGCGCGACGCTCGGGAGCGCGGAGCACGTGGGGATCGGCAGCGATCTGGACGGGGGCTTCGGGACCGAGCAGACGCCCACTGACCTCGACACGATCGCGGACCTCCAGCAGCTAGGAGGCATCCTCTCGGGACGAGGCTACGCTGACGAGGACATCGACAAGATCTTCCACGGCAACTGGCTGCGATTCTTCGAGCGGAACCTGCCCGCGCCCTAGCTGCTGCGGCACCAGCGCCGAACCTGCCGTGCGACGAGGGGGTTCTTCGCGGCCCCAAGAGCCGTCCGGACCCACCGGCCCCAGAGTTCCTTACAGTGGGCCTTTGAAAGTCGCCGCGCGTCGGGCCGCCGCGAGAGCCGCATCGTAGTTCGGGTGCTCGGCGACCTCCGGAACGTACTCAGCATGCAAGATCGTGTTGTAGGCGTCCACTACGAACACCGCCCGCGACTCGATCCTGAGCGCATCGATCATGGTGCCCCAAGCTTCCCCGAAGTTGCCATCCTTGTAGTCGGAGAGCGTAGTAACGCGGTCTACGCCAGCAGCGCCGCACCACCGCTTCTGGGCGAAAGGCAGGTCGCAGCTCACGCAGTAGACGGACACTCCCTCCAGGTTCGCGGCCTCTTCGTTGAAGCGCCGGATCTGCTGGTCGCAAACCGGCGTGTCGAGCGAGGGCACGACATTGAACACGCGAACGCCGCTCGTGTTGAGCAGGGTCACCGCCGAGAGGTCGTTGGCGGTCAGGCAGAACCCCGGAGCCGCGTCGCCCCGCTTGAGTGCCTCGCCTTGGAGATCGAGGGGTTTGCCCTTGAGGGTGGTTTGTCTGCTCATGGTTGGATTCCGCGCCTCCTCATAGGTCGCGAGACTTCCAACCTACCAGCCTCGCGCCAAGCGGGTCAAACGGTGTCTAGGTTCCCGGATAATATCCCGAGATGGGTGTTGCGGGGTCGTATGGCCTGAGCGGAGAGCGATGCGCACCCGGCGCGGGCGTCTCATCCCGTCGCCGAGCGACCTAGACACCCCCGCAGGCACCCTGCGCCCGCACCGCAGCCGCTGCACCCCCGGCTCCGGGCGCACCGATCTCCCCGTGGGCTCCGCGTCGGTCCCCTGCCGCTGGGTCGGTTGGGTCCCTCGGCCGCGCCGACCCAGCCCGAGTTCGGCATCTCCGGCTCGCCGCGTGCAGCAGCCAGTCCAGCCGCAGGTTGCCCCTGCTGCGCAGCCGCCGCAGCCGCCGTGCGCTGCACACGCAGTGCCGGAGCAGCAGCCGGATCCCGTGCCGCCGCGCCTCGGACGGCAGCACCTGGGCTTGTAGCTGGGAGGTCTGGAGAACCTGCGAGATCGCAAGAAAACGGGACGACCGCGCCAAGGGACAGACAGGCATGCCGCTTAGATCCGCACCGCCGGCGGACACCAAAACCCTGAACCATGCCCATGCGAATTCGCTTGGCGGACTGCGCAGCGGGAGTGCCAAGCTCGGGGGGAGTTCGGCTGCGCCCTGAGCGTCTCCCCGAGGCACCGGAGCCTGCGGCGGCTCCCGCTCCCGCCGCAGCGGGGGCAAGAACAAGAGTCCCCTCAGATCGCTCGCCGGGCCCGGGAGTGAGGAGCCCTGCTCGCCTGCGCCGACGAGTCCGGCCTGGCTGCGCCGAGCGTGCGCGGGTACCCTGGGGGCCTCCGTGGGCAGACCTCCGTCGTGCGAGTGGCCGCGAGCGCTTGCGCCTCCACCGGCTGGCGGCCAGCAACCTGGAGGCCCAACTCTGGGACAGGGTGCGGGAAGGCCCTGCGACGGCGGAGGCCTTCCGAGAGTTGCTAAAGCAGATTGCGGAGGGTGCAGGCCGGAAAGTTCTGTTCGTGGTCGCCAATCGCAGGATGCACCGTGCGCAGAGAATCCAGGCGTGGCTGGCGGCGAACCAAGCCGCAAGAGAGCTCTGTTTGCCGCCGGCCTACTCGCCTCCAGGCAATTCGGTCGAACGGCTAGGGGCTTTGGTCGGGTCCGTCGTGAGCTGAGCAAAACGAAAGCACAACCGCGGGCCAACCTGGAAGCTGCTTGCCGGTTTGGGCCAGGAGCCCCGGAACAGGGGCCAGCCGTCTGGCGTGAGGCAGACTGCCAGTCTATGCTAGCCTGCATTCCTCGGGCACGCCTTGGGCACCGGCCAGTAACTGTCGCGACGTTCGGGGGTGGACCGCTAGGCCGAACTGGCAGCGAGGCCTCGGCGGCAGCCTGCCGCGACCTCCGGGGGAGGAGCGGACGCCCGCTGGGGTGCTAGACTGAACGGGTGCGCGGGGGGAGCGCGACGGGATGACTGCCACGATGCCGGTGCCGACGGTAGCCCCCGTGAGGCGGCCGGCGGCGGTTGCGCTCCTGGAGTATCCCTGCTCGGACGGGTTGCCGATGGCGGACAGCGACGCCCAGGCCAACGCGATGCGCGAGGCCACGGCCGCGCTGCGGCTGCACTTCCGGGACCGCCGGGACCGGGTGTACGTGACGAGCGACACGTTCGTGTACTACCGGGAGGACGATGCGCAGGCCCGCGTGGCCCCGGATGTGTTCGTGGTGCTGGGGGTGCCGGCGGGGGACCGCGACTCGTATTTTGTGTGGCTGGAGGGGCGGGTGCCGCAGTGGGTGCTGGAGGTGGCGTCGCGGTCGACGGTGGGGGCGGACTTGAAGCGGAAGCGGGATTTGTACGAGCGGCTGGGGGTGCGGGAGTACTGGCAGTTCGACCCGACGGGGGAGACGCTGGGGCGGCTGGCGGGGCAGCGCCTGCAGGGGCACGTTTTGGAGGCGGGCGGCTACGCGCCGCTGCGGCTGCGGCGGGACGGCTCGGCTCGCAGCCGGGTGCTGGGCCTGGAACTGGAGGTGCAGGGCCGGCTGCTGCGGTTCCGGGACCCGGAGACCGGGCTGCTGATCCCCATTTTGGAGGAATCCGAACCGGCGCGGCAGGAAGAGAGCCGCAAGCGGCAGGAAGAGAGCCGCATGCGCCGGGTCGCCGAGCAGGAACGCGACACCGAGAGCCGCAAGCGGCAGGAAGAGAGCCGCAGGCGCCGGGCCGCCGAGCAGGAGCGCGACACGGAGAGCCGCAGGCGCCGGGCCGCCGAGCAGGAGCGCGACACCGAGGCTCGCAAGCGCCGCGAGTTGGAGGCCCGGCTCGCCGCGTTGCGGGCGAAGCCCGCTCAGTCCGCTCGCGAGCCGCCCCCCGCCAGCCCGCCCCCGCACGATTAGCGCGAGGTCCCGCATCGAAAACCCTGGACCTGCGCACTGGGCGAGCCGCCAGCGGCTGACTGCGGCGCACTCGCCGCAAGGGAGTTGGGGTGCAGTCTCTCCGGCGCAGCGGATCGCGGTTGGGAGGCGCGGGGCAGGTCGCGGACTTCCGTTCCGGCGGCGGGGACCCGACGAATCCGGGAGCCCGCCAGGTGCCTCTCCGCGCCCGTGTCCAATCCTGGCGACGGTTTCCGCGCCCCTTGCGTGGCGCGGACCCGGAAGAAGTCCGGTTGCGGGCATTCCTCGGGGGACGCCGCGGTTCGCAGAACACGCCGATTCGCTCCAGGGGTGCTCAACGCCCCGGGCGGAGTATCCTAGATGCTTGGGCAAGGATTCCGGTTGCTAGCCGGAACGTGTTTGTGCTGCTAGGGTTGAGGCGGTCCTCCGGGGTGTCCGCGTCTTGCCCCTCGGGAGTGCCTGTCGATTTTTCTGTAGGCCCCCTGGCCCTTGCCAGCGCTCCCACCCTGGCTGGCGGCGTCTGCGACGACCACTGGACGGGCCGGGCTCGGCGGGGTGGCGCGGCTGGCCCGGTACCTCAGGCTGCCCGCGAGGCTGGCCGCGGCAGTCCGTATCCAGCGCCGCCGGCGCGGTGGCAGCGCTGGGCAGCAGCTGGCGCTGCTCTACGAAGCCGCACCAGCTCCGCCAGCGGCAGCCGGTCGCGGCTCACCAAAATCACCGTGCATACCGGCACCGGCAACCGCTGCTCCCGGTCCCAGTCGCGCCGGATCACCCCGCACACCTGCTCTTCCGGCCACCGGGCCGGCCGGTACGCCCCTGCGAGCGCCCGCTCCTGGCCCGCCGTGTCCAGGGACTCCACCTCGTCCTCCCGCAACCCCTTCGCGTCCGCCAGACGCAGAATCGGGGCCTTCTGGCGCGGATCGGTCATGCTCCCGGAAGCATCCCAACCCTTCCGCCGGCAGGAGCTCACCAGATCCTTGCAGGAGTCCGCGCTGGCGGCCCGCAGCCCCACCGGCTGCCGCCCTGTCAGTCAGGGTGCCGCATCCGGGTCCAGATGCTCCCGCCCATCCCCCCCTCGCGTCCGTGCCGCCCGCATGCAGACGGGCGCTGACCCACGCCGCCCCCACGCACACCGAGTGCAGTCAGGACTGCTGCTCGCCGTGGCAGCCGCGCTCAATGTGCTCGCACAATTTGCCTTCCACCTCGATCCCCGGGCCGTCCCCGCACACCGGCACGGACCCCACCGCTGCCCGCACGCCTGCGCCTCCAGCGGCACCAGCCGCATGCACTCCCGCAACACCTCCAGGGCCGCCGCGTGCATCCGCTGCGGGTCTGCGCCGAGCCGCCGGCTGGCGGGCACGGCCCGCAGCCCGCACGCTCGACGGGCGACGTGATCGGCCCCAGGGCGTCGACCGCGGTGAGGCGCCCCCCGCCGGCGCAGGCCGCGTAGAGCAGCGCCAGCAGCCTCTGCCCAGCGCTGCCACCGCGCCGGCGGCGCTGGAGGCGGACCGAGGCGGCCAGCTTCTCGGGCAGCCCGAGGAACCGGGCCAGCCGGGCCAGGCCCGTCAAGTCGTCGTCGCAGACGCCGTAAGCTAGGGTGGAAGCGCTGGCGGGGGACATGGGCAAGGGGGCCTCCAAAAAAATTGAGAGGCACCCTGAGGTGCAATACGCGGTCACCCCAGAGGACCGTCTAAACCCTGGCAGCACAAACACATTCCGGCTGGCAACCGGAATCTTTACCCGGGAATCAGGGAAACGCTGCCGCGCCGGGAGTCCGCCGCCCCCTGCGTGCTACAGCGGAGACTGCGCTAGACTCGCAGAAGGGAACGGTGCAGGTGCGCCCGGCAGGCGATGGCCGGGTTCGCCCTCCGTGTCGCAGTGAAGACCGGCGGCCGCAGTTGACGGCTGCGGCGCCGTCCCATTGATTCGGAAGTGGGGAACGAGCTAGGGAGGCTGCCTGGGCCCGCGCCCGAAAACCCCTGAGAGTTGGTAACGAAATGGCAACTGGAAGCGAAACACTGCGGTTCGAGGCAGAGACGAAGCAGCTCCTCGACCTGATGATCCACTCCTTGTACACGAACAAGGAGATCTTTCTGCGCGAGATCCTCTCCAACGCCTCCGATGCGCTCGATAAGCTGCGCTTCAGCGCGATCACCGAGCCGGGTCTCCTGCCGGAGGGCGAGGAGCTTGAGGTCCGCCTCGAGGCGGATTCCGACGCACGCACCCTGTCCATCTGCGACAACGGCATCGGCATGACCCGCGAAGAGGTCATCGAGAATATCGGCTCGATCGCCCGCTCCGGCACCCAGGACATGCTCGAGCAGCTTCGGAAGATGGAGAACAAGTCGGCACCGGAACTCATCGGCCGCTTTGGGGTTGGCTTCTACTCCGCCTTCATGGTGGCGGACAAGGTGGTTCTGGAGACCCGCAAAGCTGGCACCGACGCTGCCACGCGGTGGTCGTCCGAGGCTGACGGCACCTATACCATTGAGCCCGGATCCCGGTCGAAGCAGGGGACTGCGGTCACCTTGCACCTCAAGGCGGTCGACGAGGAGGCCGGCCTCGAGGACTTCACCAGCGACTGGGTTCTCCAGAGCGTCGTACAGCGGTACTCGAACTACATCGCCTACCCCATCCGCCAGAGCGTGCGCCGCGAGGAGCGGAGCAAGCAGGCCAAAGGGGTCGTCAAGCCAGGCGGCGAAACGACCATTGTCTTCGAGGACAAGACCCTCAACTCGATGAAGCCCATCTGGACCCGCCCGGAGACCGAGGTCACGGACGAGGAGTACAACGAGTTCTACAAGCACATCGCCGGGGATTGGCAGGACCCCATGCTGCATCTCCGCTGCAAGGCCGAGGGCATCTCGGAGTACGAATCCGTGCTGTTCGTCCCGACGGAGCCGCCCCCCGACCTCTATGTCTGGGGCATTGAGTACGGCCTGCAGCTCTACGCCAGGCGCGTGATGATCATGGAGCGTTGCGACGCCGCCCTGCCGCGCTTTCTGCGCTTCATCCGGGGCGTCGTGGACTCCTCGGACTTGCCGCTGAACATCTCCCGCCAAACCCTGCAGGAGAACCGGCATGTCGTGCGGATCCGGAAGTTCCTGACGCGCAAGGTCCTCGATATGCTGGCCGAGCTGCAGGAGAACGACGCAGAGAAGTATCTGGGCTTCTGGCAGAAGTTCGGGCGGGCCCTCAAGGAGGGGGTGAGCTCGGAGTACGGCTACAAGGACAAGCTCCTGCCGATGTTCCTCTTCGAGTCTTCCGCCGACCCCGACAAGCTCACCACGCTCAAGGAATACGTGGAGCGTATGCAGGAGGGGCAGGAGTCGATCTACTACATCGCAGGTGAGTCGCGCGCTGTCGTCGAGCACTCGCCGCTCATTGAGGGGCTGAAGCAGCACCGCTACGAGGTTCTGTTCCTCACTGACCCTGTGGACGAGTTTCTAGCCAACGAGGTGCAGGAGTACGAGGGCCACAAGCTTCGCTCCGCAGCCAAGGGAGCGGTGGACCTCAAGTCCGCGGACGCAGACGGGGCGAGCGGCGAGGAGCGGCGGGAGCAGGAAAAGCGCTACGACAGCCTGTTCGGGGTGCTGCGCATGCATCTGGCGGATTCCGTGAAGCGAGTCCAACTCTCGGATCGCTTGACGACGTCTCCGGCCTGCCTGACGGTCGACGAGCACGACCTCAGCCCACAGATGGAGCGTTTGCTGCGCCTGAGCGGCAAGGAGGGCCCTAGGCAAAAGCGTATTCTGGAGATCAACGGCGCGCACGAAATCGTGCAGAAGCTGCGCGAGCGGTTCGAGGTCGACAAGACGGATCCGGCGCTGAAGGAGTACGCCGAACTGCTCTACGGCTACGCGATGCTCACGGAGGGCTCCGAGATGGAAGATCCGGGATCCTTCACCAAGGCCTTGGAAGGCGTCATGGTCCGGGGCATGCAGGGCCGGGCCGGACAGGCATAGCGGCGTGTCTCCCGGTCCCTCGCGGGCGCGGTTCTCGATCGGGGCCCTAGTGCGCCATCGCCTGTTCAAGTACCGAGGGGTCGTGTACGATGTGGACCCCGTGTTCAGCCTCAGCGCGGAGTGGTACGAGCAGGTTGCCAAGTCCCGTCCGCCGAAAGACCGCCCGTGGTATCGCGTGCTCGTCCACCGCGGGTTGCACGAGACGTATGTGGCGGAGCGCAACCTCGATCTGGATTCGTCCGGGGCTCCGATTCTGCACCCAGCCGTGGAGCATCTTTTCGAGAGGTTCGAAAACGGGCTGTACGTACCTCGCAGGCGGCTGCAATAGGCAGTTTGCCGCGGCCCGCCGTCAGCGCGGACGGTGCCGGGAGAACCAGCGCACGGCCCGCTCGAGAGCCGGCCCAACCGGTCCCGGCTCGAATCCGAGCTCCCGGTGCGCCTTGGCGCAATCGGCGAACATGCGGTGGCGGGCCATGCGCACACCGTCGAGCGGAATGCGCGGAGGCGTGCCGCGCAAGTGCGCCCAAGCCTCGGACGCGCAACCCGCCGCCAGCGCCACGGCGTAGGGCAGGCGGATTCGCGGAGCCTTGCCGCCGGTCACGGCCGCCAAACGCTCCAGGATCTGGCGCAGGGTCAAATTCTCTGCGCCGAGCAGGTAGCGCTCACCAATCCGCCCCCGCTCCGCAGCCAGCCAGTGACCGCGAGCCACATCCCGCACATCCACCAGATTGAGGCCCGTATCGACATACGCGGGCATCCGCCCCTCGAGGAAATCCAAGACAATGCTGCCCGTCGGAGTCGGCTTGAAGTCTCCTTCGCCGACGGGTGCCGTCGGATTGACGATGACCACGGGCACTCCCCGGGCGGCGCTCTCGCTGGCCGCTTGTTCGGCCAGGAACTTGGAGCGCTTGTAGGGGCCCTGCATCTGCGCCAGAGACGACACCGTCGCCTCGGTCACCGGTGCGCCGTCTATGCGCGGTGCGATGGTGCCGATGGAACTGGTGTGGACGAATCGCTGTACACCGGCCCGCTCCGCCGCGTCCAGCATGTTGCGCGTGCCAGTGACATTCGCGGCATACAGCTGCGCGGGATCGCGAGTCCACAGGGAGTACTCAGCCGCGACATGGTAGACGATGCGGCAACCTCGCACAGCATCGCGCAATGCCCCGGCGTCCAGCAGGTCTCCGACCCGCACGTCTGCATGCATTCCCTCCAGAGAAGAGCGGTCGCTGGTCGGGCGCACCAGCAGGCGCAGCTTCTGGCCTCGGGCGGCCAGAAACCGGGCGAGATGGTTTCCCACAAACCCCGTGGATCCCGTGATCAGGATCATCGCAGCAGCAGAGGCAGGTCACCTCTGCGCACGCGAGCGCCAGAGGCTATACACTTGTTGGCGGAAGGAATCCCATTATGCACATCCCCCGCCACACGATCCTGCTCTCGGGGGTCATCGGACTGAGCTTGGGAGCCTGTTCGCCAGACTCGCTTGAGGAAGAATCGTTGCGGAACCTCGAGACGAGTATTGCCGGCGAAGTTGACGGGCAGGAGGTGACTCTGTTCACCTTGACGAACGCCTCTGGAGCGCAAGTCAGCATCCTCGAATACGGCGGGATCGTCACGCGCTTAGAGGCTCCGGACGCCGCAGGCATCCTCCAGGACGTCGTCCTGGGATTCGACGATCTGGACTCCTACATCGCCGGCTCGCCCTACTTCGGCGCGATCACCGGCAGGTACGCCAACCGCATTGCGGGCGGACGTTTTGAGCTTGAGGGCGTCGAGTACGAGCTCCCGGTCAACAACGGGCCGAATTCCCTCCACGGCGGCATCAAGGGCTTCGACAAGGTCGTTTGGGAAGGCACCCCCGCCGAGTCCGGCGATGGCGTGGAACTGACCTACGTCAGCGTCGACGGTGAGGAAGGCTACCCGGGAACGCTCACGACCAAGGTGACCTACACCTGGACCGACGACCACCAGCTCCGCATCAGCTACGAAGCGACGACGGACAAGCCCACGGTCGTCAATCTCACCAACCACTCGTACTTCAATCTCGAGGACGGCGGGGCCGGTTCAATTCTCGGCCACGACCTGACCATCAACGCCTCCAGCTTCACGCCGGTCGACGAGACCTCGATCCCGAACGGTGAGATCGCGCCCTTGGACGGGACTCCGCTGGACTTCCGCGAGACGGTTGCCGTCGGCGACCGGATAGGTGACGAGCATCAGCAGCTGGAATTCGGTGCCGGTTACGACCACAACTATGTCCTGGACCGGACGGGTACCGGTTTGGAGCTAGCGGCGACCGTCCGCGCCCCGGTGAGTGGGCGCATCATGGAAGTGCTGACCACGGAACCCGGCGTGCAGTTCTACAGCGGCAATTTCCTTGACGGCAGCCACATCGGCAAGCGAGGCGTCGCGTACGAGCATCGGAGCGGCTTATGCCTTGAGACGCAGCACTATCCGGACTCGCCCAATCAGCCGGACTTCCCTTCGACTGTCCTGCGGCCCGGCGAGACCTACGCTTCGCAGACTGTGTACAAGTTTACGGCTGAGTAGCGGCATGCAGACCCGGTGGACGACAATCCTCCTGCTCGCGCTAGCGGCTATGGGGCTCCGGGGCGCGGACCTGCCCGCGCCAACCGGCGCGGCCATCGTGGATCCGGACGCCCGATTCGAAGTGCTCTACACCAGGGCCGAGACAGATATGGGCGGCCTGACGGAAGGGCCGGCCGTGGCGCCGGACGGGTCGATCTATTTCTCCGACATCCTGCGCGGCGAGAACCATGGCCGCATCCTGCGATTCGATCCGGAGACCAAGGAGATTGAGACGTTCGCCGCGAACAGCCACAAGTCGAACGGATTGATCTTCGGCCCCGACGGGCACCTGTACGCCGCCGAGGGCGCCGACTACGGAGGGCGGCGCATCTCGCGATGGGATGTCGCGAGCAAGCAGCGTTCGCTGGTCGCAGATTCCATGGGCGGCAAGCGGTTCAACTCCCCGAACGACATTTGCGTTGACGACGATGGCAACCTTTACTTCACCGACCCGCGCTACACGGGCCACGAGCCGCGGGAGCTGGAGCACCGGGCGGTCTACCGGGTGACGCCTGCCGGAGAGGTCCGCGAGATCACGAGGGAGGCCACCAAGCCGAACGGACTGGCGCTCAGCCCCGACGGGCGGACGCTCTATGTGGCCGAGACAAACAACGGCAGCGACGGCATGCCCGGAGTGGAGCCCGGCAACCGGGGGCCGATGCGCATCTACGCCTTCCCCCTCGGCGACGACGGCTTCGTCGCGGGTCCGAAGCGGCTGTTCTATGATTTCGGGCCCCAGTTCGGCTGCGACGGCATGACGGTGGACGAGGCTGGGAACTTGTATCTCACGGCGCGGGAGCCATCGCGAGCCGGGGTGCTGGTGCTCGATCCCGGCGGGAATGAGATCGCTTTCTTGCCCACCTCGGGTGGAGCCGAGGTGCCGGAGGTTCCGTTCACCGAGGCCGAGGCCAAGCAGCTGGAGTCTCCTCCAGCTGCCCCCAGCGGTCTGCCGAGCAATGTCGAGTTCGGGCTGGGAGAGGACAGTAACGTGCTTTATGTGACGGTGGACCAGAGCTTGTACCGTATCCGACTCAAGGCCAGGGGCCATCATCGCCAACACCGATGAGGAGCAGGGTGCGGAATGCGCTTGCAGCGTTTCCGGCGGGTATACGCGCCGCCCCTGGCGCATGGCGCGAAAACCTGGGCGAGATTGCAGCGGACACCGCAGGCTCCATCCCTCTTTAGGCTCGACCATGCGCCCGTAGACTGCTTGCCGACGGCGGTGGCCGGGCCGCCCCAGACCCAGGGCATTGCAGCAGTGCCCCTACGCGCTACGAGTCCGAAAAGGTGCTGGCAGCGTTCTCGACCCCTCGATACGGGCGACCGGCCCCCGGCCCGTCGCATCCTAGCGCAGCTCAATCTGCACCGGCCCTGAAGCGTCAGGGGCTCCGCACGGAGCCGCAGCGGGACTAAGGGCCTCAAGCTGATCGGGCAGGGCGTGGCAGGCCCAATGGGAATCAATCTGCACCTGCAAGCCTCGGAATCTCCGGCCGTCGGATCTCAGTGGGATAGCCGAGCCGCGTGGAACATGCGTTCGCCGGGGCCGCGCAACCGAGTCCGTCACCGGATCGCGTACATCAACTTTGGCCCTGTGTTGCAGCCACTCAGCGATGGCCCAGGGGCAGCCGGATGACAGTCACCGAGTGCTCGGGGAACTCGTGAGTTAGCGTTGAGCCCCGAAAGGTTGGTGCGGATTCGCGGGTGACGATGCGATTGGGGGAAGAGAAGGTATTGGCCTCTTTGAGCGACGAAGCGGTGATTGTAGTCACGTGGCCTCGCCGAGCCGTGTCGACCTCCCCGCCGACCAGCTCGACGCGTGCTGGAATCGGCCTCGTGGCGGAAGTGTTGACGGCTTTGACGTACACCTCGGTGCCCTCAAGGTTGGTGCTTGCCACGACGTCAAGAGCCGGCACGCTCGGCCCCAGCCTTGCATTGCCCGGGGAGTAGCTCACATCGCAGTCGACCGCGGCCGCAACGCGCCATGCGCCGCGGTGCTCGTTGTAGGCACGGATGACGGAGTAGGTCGCGGTCGTGAAGACGTCGTGGCGGCTCGCCTGGATCACTCCGCCCGGCCAGCCATTGACCAAGTCCGATACGGCGCTCATGCGGATCAAGTCGCCTTGTCGCTCGAAGACGTTCATCAGCCTAGCGCCATAGAGAGCCGACTCCATGGTGTGCTGTCGGGGGATGCCGAACGTCGTGTTCCATTCGTTAAGCGCCACGCCTATGTCCCGGCCGGGAGCGTGTTCGCGGATTGCCTCACGAACGCGGTCGTAGAAGCGCTCGTACCAAAGCGGGCGTGCCATCAAGGACTCGAAGTCCAGTGAATCGTCGGCCTTGGGACGGTAATGGTGAATCGCTAGCAGGTCGATTTCGTCCCCGAGTTCCTGCAGCACGGTTCGATTCCAATCCATATCCTCGTCGCCGACCGCAATAATCCGGACGGACGGATCGACGGCCTTCATCGCCCGAATGTAACGGCGTGCGTTGGCGGCGTAGGTGGCCGCGTCCGAGTGACCGCGCACCCAGTCCCCCCAGATCTCGTTGCCGATCTCCCAGTATCGAACGTCGAATGGCTCACGGTAGCCGTCCCGCTCCCGGAGGGAGCCGTAGGTGGAATCCGACGGCCCATTGACGTACTCCACCCAGTTCGCGGCTTCCTCGGCCGTAGCGGGACGCGAGTGCAGCCGGATGTCCTTGCCTTCTGCACGCAGCGCGGCTGCCTCTACAACCGTGGCACCTCGGCCCTCGAGGTTGACGACGATGTTCGGCTTCGCGCCAAGCCGACGGCAGAACTCCAAGAATTCGATAGTGCCGAAGTCGGCCGGCTCGGGATCGTTGTCCCACGACATGTTGACCCAGGTCGGGCGTTGGTCGCGCGGGCCTATGCCCCATTCCCAGTGATAGTCCTGGGCTACGTTGCCTCCCGGCCAGCGCACGAAAGCCGGCTGTAAGGCCTGGACGAGCTCCAGCACATCGGCTCGAATCGAGTCTGTGGCGTCGCTCGGCAGCAACGACACCTGATCGACCCACACTGTCCCGACGCCGAAGAGGCGGATAGCGAACCGGGCCTGTGCATCGGATGCCTGCGCAGGCAGTTCGAACCTGACTTGCGTCCAATCCTTCGGCACCTCGGACACCTCCCAGGAACCGTAGACCGATCCATCGGAACGATCCTCTTCCAGAGATACGGCGACCTTGCCCGAGAATGTGCCCTTGATGGCCCCGCTTCCGTCCGGGGCTGGCGGGCCCGCTCCGCGGAGCCACAAGGAGCCCCGATAGGTCAGTCCCTTCCGTACCGGGATGCGGGCTTGGTAGATCCCATGCCCTTGCTGCTCGGATAGTCGGTTGATCAGGACCTGCGCACGGTTCGGCTGGTTCGGCGGGTAGCCTTGCTCCGAGATTCCGGAAGTCGCGCCGCCGAGCGAGAACCCGTTGGCATGGTTGCGAGTGTCGGGGTAGCGCTCCCAGTAATGGGCCGCCGCGGGCGGAGGTGCCAAGTCTTCAAAGCCTCGGTTGGCCAGCAGCTCGGCCCACAGGCCGAACTTAATGTTCTCGAACATGAACTCTGCGAACTGACCGTAGAGCAGGTCGCTGATCGGATTCAGCCGCTCCGTCGGGTCGATACGGATCGTGGCATCAGGGTCTGCGCCCGCATCCCGTGCCGCAGGTGCGCAGCAGAGGACGGAGAGGCCGAGCCCGATGACGAGCCCGGACCATAGTGAACAGGCGCGGATTCGCGGGATTGAGCGACCGCAGCTAGGAGACGGACGGTGTGATGGAAACAGCGTTTGAGGCATCGCGGCGGAAATACTCCTGAATGGATAGCAGGGTGCTTGCTGCGAGGTCAATCTAGGCTCCGAGGTCAGGATTAAACGATACTGACCAGGCCACAAGTCGAGTCCCAAGAATTCAGGCAAGAATATGCTGGCAGTCCGCTTCGCGCAAGAACGACCGCACCCGTTCCGGCGACTCTTGCAGGGATTGCAATGCGGCTCCCAAGTTGGCGGGAAGCTGCGCTTTCGTCTTGCCGACCGAGTGACTTACTGACTTTGCCATAAGTCATTGCAGAATGCGACCAGCAACAGTCTAGGCGCAGCCGGCCTCGCGGAAGAACCCTGGCACCTTGGCGGGGTCGGTCCCCAGGGCTTGCAGGGCCTGCCCCCAGCGCTCCCTGAGCTGGCGTACCGTCCGGACCAGCAGCTTCCCCACCCGGCGCTGGACTGCCGACCGGACTGGCTCCGCAGGGTTCCGTTCCGGCGAGTACGCCGGCCAGAGATGCATCTCCACCGGTGCCTCGGTCCGCTTCTTCCAGGCTTGTATGTGCTTGGATGTGTGGATTCTGCGGCGGTCCCCTAGCACGTCAAGCGGTCTAGCATCCGTCTGGCCCGGAACCTGCTGCAGGAACTGTTCCAACGTGGCTGCGGTGGCGGTTCCGGCATGGATCCTGGAGTGTATTTTCCCGCGGGACTGCTCGCGGGCAGCCTGTGCAGCCGGAGCCGTCCCCCTAGGGGCTGGACGCCGGGCGTCCGGCCCCGGGGGCCCACGGAGTGCCCCGGGGGGAGTGCGAGGTCCTGCCGGCCTCGTCGGCCCAGAGCAGCAGCGCTCCCTGCTCCTGCGCACGCCGGGCGAGGGCGGGGCAGGTTGCTGCGATCCCAGTCCGCACCGCGGCGGCGTTCTGCTGGCAGGCCCGGAACTGGGGGCGCTGCGAGGTGAGGCCGAGGCGTCGCAGGACCCTGTGCATCGGCACCAGGGACAGCTGGACTGGGAACTGGTCGAGGATCCCTGGCCGGACAATTTGCAGCGACCGGTAGGCGAACTCGAACTGGAGCTGGTCGGGGGATTTGACCCGCAGAGTTTCGAAGGTCATCTGCAGTTGGTTGTGGGCGAGGCAGGGATGGCATCCCGGTTGGGGTTGCTGTCCGAGAGCCTGGCATCCGCAGCAGGCATAGAGCCGAAGTCAGGTGCGGATGCCGATGCCGAATTCCTTGGCCAGGTCATGGAGAATTTTGCCGTGGAGGGCTTGGATCACGACTAGCTTCCTAAGGGGGGCCGGTACCGATGGGGAATGCGTCAGAAGTCGCGAAATGTTGGAAATTTCATGAATTTATAAGATCAGGAATTATAGTAGGGTTCCATGCGACAATGTCGCAGATAAAAGACATCTATAGACTAGTTTATGTGTGTGTTGGTGCGGGGGAGCTGCTGAGAGGTTGAAAACGGCCAGACCTGCAATTACTTTTGGCAAAATTAGTACCTAGTGATGCAAGGGTACGACCAAGACCCGGAGAGCACGGCCCGGGCGGTGGACGCCGGCGGCTGGCTCCGCACCGGCGACCTCGCCGCCCTGCGAGAAGACGGCAACTTCCGGATCCCCGGCTGGGCCAGGGAGATGCTCGTCCAGGGCGGCGAGAACATCTGCCCCCGCGAGATCGGGGAGTTCCTCCGCCAGCGTCCCGGGGGCGCCGGCGTTGTACGTCGTCGGCGTTCCGGACGAGCGCCTCGGAGAGAAGGTCCTCGTTGGGATCAAACTCCGCGACGGAGCGACAGCCTCCGAGCAGGGCGGCCGCGAGTTCTGCCGGGGGCGGATCGCGCACTGCAAGATTCCTGAGTACATCCGCTTCGTGGACGGCTTCGCGATGACGGTGGCCGGCAAAGTGCGGAAGTTCGGGATGCGCGCCCAGGAGATCGCTCTGCGCGGCCTGGACGCGGAGGCGGACCGAGGCGGCCAGCCTGAGGGACCGGGCCAGCCGCGCCACGACGCCGAGCCCGGCCCGGCCGGGGCTCGTCGCAGACGCCACCAGCCAGGGTGGGAGCGCTGTAGGGGGACAGGGGGGGCTCCAGAAAAATCGAGAGGCCCCCCTGGGGCAATGCCCGGACACCCCGGAGGACCGCCCAAACCATGGCGGCACAAAAACGTTATGGCCGGCAACCGCAATCCTTATCCGGGAATCAGGGGTTGGACACCGATGCTCCTCCAGCGGGCCTGGGCTGCGACCGGCTCTTCCGCGGCAAGGCGCTCTAGGATGGCTCGTCGTCCGACTTTGCCCGCTGCGCCCGCAGTGCGGCGAGCTCGGCTTCCAGCGCACGCCGCTTCCGCGCCTCGGCGTCCCGCTCCCGCAGCGCGGCATTCCACTCCCGCTGCGCAGCGCGGCGCAGATGCGCCTCAGCATCCCGCTCCCGCTGCGCGGCATCCCGCTCCCGCTGCGCGGCATCCCGCTCCCGCTGCGCGGCATCCCGCTCCCGCTGCGCCTCCTGGCGCAGGCGGGCCTGCCGCCGGGCCTCCTGCTCCGATTCCTCTTGGGTCGGGATCCGCAGGCCCGTGGCCGGGTCCCGGAAGCGCAGCAGCTCCCCCTGCACCTCCAGCCCCAGCCCCAGCTCCGCGCTCCACGCCGCGCCCTCCGCCGTGGTCTCCAGCGGCTCGTAGCGGCCCCCCCGCAGCGCCCAGCCCTCCAGCCGCGCCCCCCGCAGCCGCCCCAGCGTCTCCCCCGTCGGGTCGAACTGCCAGTACTCCCGCACTCCCAGCCGCCGGTACAGCTTCTTCTTCGCTGCCAGGTCCCGCC
The DNA here is from genome assembly GCA_965213745.1 of Bryobacterales bacterium. Taxonomy (GTDB): domain Bacteria; phylum Acidobacteriota; class Terriglobia; order Bryobacterales; family UBA6623; genus VXMF01. Next base: position 60,589 of record CBDBZZ010000005.1, read on the forward strand.
GCACCGTCGCCTCCGACGCCACCTCCAGAACCCACTGCGGCACCGGCCCCTCGCGCCACACGCGGTACGACTTGCGGTTCTCCCCCGACACCCCCCGCACCACGAACACGTCCGGGGCCACCCGCGCCCCCGCATCCCCCTCCCGGTAGTACACGAACGTGTCGCAGGCCACGTAGACCCGCTCCCGCCGGTCCGCGAAGTGCAGCCGCAGGGCGGCTTGGGCCTCGGCCATCGCCCGGTTCTGCCAGTCGCTGTCCGCCATCGGCAGCCCGTCCGAGCACGGGTACTCCACCGGCGGCGGCGGAGCCGCCTCGCGCTCCTCCAGGACGGCCGTCGCCAGCGTTCCAGACATCCCGTTGCGCACCCCCCGGGCCCGCTCAGTGTACCACTCCGCGGGGTGCGCGCCCTCCGCCGCCGGCAGTCGCCGCACCCGGCGGCCCGGCCCGTAGGCGAGGTGCCGACCGGCACCGAAGGCGCGGCAGCGGCAGGCAGGCAGGCATGGACTGGCAGTCCGCCTCTCGAGAGCAGGCGGGCGCCTGTTGCGGAACTCCCGGCACAGACCGGCCCGCCAATCCACGGCGTGCCCGCGATGTTCGTTGCGCAGCTCGCCCATCCCGGCTTCGCCCGCTGCGACGCGCCCAGCCTCCGCACGGGCATCGTGGCGGGCTCCCCGGGCCCCGTCGCAGGGATGAAGCGCAGGGTCCGGAACAGGCCTGGCGAAGTCCGCAGGGTTCGCTTCCGGCGAGCAGGCCGGCTGATTATGGAGCTCGAGCTCCTCCGCCGGCTCCCGAATTGCGACTGCCGTGCGCAGGCTGCAGCGGGCCCCGACCGGCAGTACCTGCGGGGGAATCTCCCGGACGATCTTCTTGAGGCATGCCCGGCATGTCCCGGCGGTGGCCCGGCCCCGCCCGCCCCAGGTCCTCCCCGGCAAGCAGGGCGCAGCGAGGCTGGACTCGTCTGCGTAGACGAGCGTCGCTCGCCACTCCTGGGCGCACTAGGCGATCCCGGGGAACTCCCGCTCCTGCCGGTGCCGGGACGGTGTCGACCGGCCCGGTGCCGGGGTCGCTGGGGAGCGAACCCGATCCGCCGCATCGGGCGGAGGCTGAGCGTGCGGCCGCACCTGCCCGGCAAAGCCTAGCGGACTCGCTGCGCGATCCCCAGAGCGCACGCGAACTGCTAGGCCCGGGGTCTTGGAACCGACAGCGGCCTAGAACCACGTGGCCTGCTCGGCGGTCCCCTGCCACAGCCTGCCGGTCCTGAAAGAGTCGCCGGAACGGGTGCGTCCGTTCTTTCGCGAAGCGGACTGCCAGAATACTCTCGCCTGAGTTCTTGTGTTTCGACTTTTGGCCCGGTCAGTATTTCGTCGCGCTGATGGGGGGGGGCAGGAGGGCTGCGGGAGCCAGGCCGCCTGGACCGTCATCCGGCGGCTGCGTAGGGCCTGGATGATGCTTCCAGAGGCGGTCCACAGGCTGCTGCGTTCGATGGAACCCTGATTCCTGGGTAAGGATTCCGGTTACCAGAAGGAACGTTTTGTTCTGTAATGATTTAGACGGTCCTCCGGGGTGTCCGCGTATTGCACCCCGGGGGTGCCTATCGATTTTTTGGGAGGCCCCCTGGCCCCTGGCTCCCGCCAGCGCTCCCACCCTGGCTTACGGCGTCTGCGACGATGACTTGACGGGCCTGGCCGGGCTCGGCGTGGTGGCCCGGCTGGCCCGGTTCCTCGGGCTGCCCGAGAAGCTGGCCGCCTCGGTCCGCCTCCAGCGCTGCCGGCGCGGTGGCAGCGCTGGGCAGATGCTGCTGGCGCTGCTCTACGCGGCCTGCGCCGGCGGGGCGCCTCCGCGCGGGCGACGCCCTAGAGGCCGATGAGGTCGCCCGGCAAACGTGCGGGCTGCGGGCCGTGCCCGCCAGCCGGCGGCTCGGCGCACTACCTGCAGCGGATGCACGAGGCGGACCTGGAGGGGTTGCGGGAGTGTGCGCGGCTGGTCAGCCGGCGGCTGGTGCCGCTGGGGGCGCAGGCGTGCGGGCAGCGGTGGGGCTCCGTGCCGGTGTGCGGGGACGGCCCGGGGAGCGAGGGGGAGGGCCAGCTGTGCGAGAACGCCGGGCGCGGCTGCCACGGCGAGCAGCAGTCCTGGCTGCCCTCGGTGTGCGTGGGGGTGGCGTGGGTCAGCGCCCGGCTGCAGGCGGGCGGCACGGACGTGAAGGGGGATTGGCGGGAGCAATTGGACCAGGATGTGGCGCCTTGGCTGACCGGGCGGCAGCCGGTGGGGCTGCGGGCCGCCAGCGCGGACTCCTGCCAGGATCTGGTGAGCTCCTGCCGGCGGAAGGGCTGGGAGTATTCCGTGAGCGGGACCGATCCGCGCCGGAAGGCCCCGATTCTGCGCTTGGCGGCCGCGAGGGGGTTGCGGGAGGACGAGGGGGAGCCCCTGGACGCGGCGGGCCAGGAGCGGGCGCTCGCGGTGGCGTACCGGCCGGGCCGGAGGAGCCGGTGTGCGGGGTGATTTTGGTGAGCCGCGACCGGCTGCCGGTGGCGGAGCTGGGGCGGCGGCATCGCGGCCAGCAGGGACAGGAGAATGCGTTCCAGGGGCCGCTGACGGACTTGGGGCTGCAGCCTCCGCCGTGCCGCTCGCACGCGGCGCAGCAGGGGTTCTACCTGGGCGGGCAGATCGCGCAGCAGCAGCTGCTGTAGTACTAGGCGCTGCCGTCCGCGGCGCGGCAGCCCGGGCTGCGGCCGCTGATCCGGTACTTCGTGTGCAGCGTGCGGCGGCTGCGGCTGCTGTGCAGCAGGAGCAACCTGCGGCTGGACTGGCTGCTGCACACGGCGAGCCGGAGGGAGCCGGGCTAGGGCTGGGGCGGCGCGGCCGAAGCCGGGGGCGCAGCGGCAGCGGTGCGGGCGCAGGCCGGCGCAGGGCACCTGCGGGGGTGCCCAAGTCGCTCGGCGACGGGCTGAGGGGCCCGCGCCGGGTACGCCGGGCTCTCGCTCAAGCCCTACGGCCCCGCAACCGCCATTTCGGGAAATTAACCGGGAATCTAGGTATGGAACCTCCGGCCCGTATCGCCTTGGCCTGTGCTACGCTGAGGCAGCCGGGCCGAGGGGTCTCTCGGGACCTGTCGGCGGGAGGCGAAGCGGTAAACGCCAATGCTGATTAAGGTGCCCCGGGGCTGGGAGATTCCAGAGCGCGAAGCTACACCCGAGAGCCAATACCAAACCCGTCGCGGCCTGCTCCAGGGCCTAGGCTTCGCAGGACTTGGCGGAGCGCTGGCGCCACCCTTGGCAGCCGCCACCGAAACGGCCTCACTCTATCCAGCGAAGCGCAATCCGCAATACACCCTCGACCGCCCCCTCACGGACGAGCGGGTGGCGACAGGCTACAACAATTTCTACGAGTTCACCCTCGACAAGCAGCGAGTTCGCCTCATGGTGGACCGGTTCCGAATCGACCCGTGGAAGGTCAAGGTCAAGGGCCAGGTCAACAATCCCAGGACATACGACATCGACGACTTGGTGCGCCGCTTCCCCTTGGAGGAGAGGCTGTACCGGTTCCGCTGCGTCGAGGCATGGGCCATGGCCGTGCCGTGGACGGGTTTTCCCATGTCCGCGCTGATCCGGGAGGTCGACCCGAAGCCTGCAGCGCGCTACGTGAGGATGGTCACGGTCTACCGGCCCCGCGAGATGCCCGGCATCCTGTCCCAGCCCCATTACGACTGGCCGTATGTCGAGGCCTTCACCATTGATGAGGCGATGAACGAGCTGGCGCTTTTTGGCACGGGCCTCTACGGCAAGCCGCTGCCCAAGCAGAACGGTGCCCCTGTCCGGGCCGTCATCCCCTGGAAGTACGGGCTGAAGAACATCAAGTCGATCGTCGAGATCGAGTTCACCAAGAAGCGTCCGGAAACGCTTTGGAACAAGGCTGTGCCATCAGAGTACGGCTGGTACTCCAACGTAAACCCGAACAAGCCCCACCCGAGGTGGTCCCAGGCACAGGAGAAGATCGTCCCCACCGGCGAGATCCGCCCCACGTATATGTACAACGGCTACGAGGCCTATGTCGCGGAGCTCTACACCGGCAACGAATACTGAGCCTCGCGTGGCCTGGAACGAACCCCAAAGCCGGGCCGGCGAGGGCGGGTGGGAGTCGATGGAGTTTGAGCCCGAAGCGGCCGCCCGGGACGAGTTCGGGCCGGAAGAGGTGGCCGGTCCGCGAAATGAGGGGACCTGGACCCTGCGACAGGCCCTCATCCGAGGCGTGGCTGCTGTAGTCCTGCTTTCTTTCGTAGTGCCGTTGTATCTGACCTATCGCGGAGTCCAGGACATCGTCCTGGTGGTCACCGTGCTAAGCGGCGTCGCCGCCGTTGCCCGATTCCTCCGCGCCCAGAGCGAGAGTGACGATCCGTACGGTCCCGACGAACCGCCGAGTCCCGAGATCCGCTAAGGGTGTCTGTCGCGCCGGTCCGGCTCGCAGTCCGGCATCCCGCCTCTGGACGGTCCGGCTGCGGCTGCCGGGGTTTTCCAGGAGCGGGCTGGGGGCGGGGCAACGCAGCTACGGCAGCATGCGATCCAGAGCTGCGGCCAGGTCGGCCTTGACTCGGCTGCGGCTAGGATCTCCCGCGAGGTTTGTCCACTCCATGGCGTCGGCTGCGTGGTCATACAACTCCTCGCTCCCGTCGGCGTAGCGGATATACCTCCAGCGATCCGTGCGAATAGCGTGGTGCCGACCTTGGTGCGTCGTCAGGGCAGGGGAGGCTCTGGGGGCTTCGGGATCGCGCAGCAGCGGGACGAGGCTTTCTCCGTCGAGCCCGGCGGGGGCTTCCAGGCCGGCCAATTCCGCAAGCGTGGGGTACAGGTCCACCAGGCTCACCGGCCGCGTGGAAACGCTGCCGGGCTGGCCGATGTTCGGGGCGACGACGATCAGTGGCACGCGGGTCGCCTCTTCCCAGAGCGTGCTCTTGTGGTACTTCTGCTTCTCGCCGATGTGGTAGCCGTGGTCCGAGAAGAGCACCACGATCGTGCGGTCCGCCTCCGGGCTGGCCTCGAGCACACGCAGGACACGCCCGACCATGGCGTCGGCGAAGGTCACCGCTGCCAAATATCCGCGCGTCGCCGACCGCAGAGCGTTGTGCTTCTGGATCATGGCTTCGTAGTTGTTCGCAGCCCTGATGTGGCGCCGGGCCACCTCGGGAACGTCATCGAGGTCGGTCGGCAGAATGGTCGGTAACTCCACCTGGTCCAGGGGATGCTCGTCGAAGTATTCGCTGGGCGCATACTGCGGGTCGTGCGGGCGGTAGATCCCGACTGCCAGGAAGAACGGTTTGGTGCGCTCGGCCTGCAGCTGGCGCACCGCCCATCGGGAGGTCTGGCCGTCCTCGGTGACCTCGGCCTTGAAGTCGATGGGGCCCCAGTCCCAGTGGTGCCGAATGCCGTTCCGGTGCGTGCCGATGAGCACCGGGGCCATCGGCAGCTGGATGGACTTCGCCGGGAACCGGTCGGCCCAGGCGGACGGCTGGCCGAAGCCGCTGCGGCCCGCGTAGGGAGCACCTTCGGCACCGGTCAGCGCCCCGCGGAATCCTCCGTGGTTGGCGTGGAAGATCTTGCCCGCAGCTGCCGTGAAATACCCGTTGCGGCGGAAGAACTGGGGCAGGGACTCCGCCCCGCGGAGCGATTCGAAGGTGCGCCAATCGTCCCCATTCCCCACGACGCCGGTCGTGGTCGGCCGCCTGCCGAAAAGCAGTGCCGTGCGGGACGGATTGCACAGCGGCGCTGCACAGTGGGCGTTTGCGAACAGCATGCCGTCGCGTGCCAACGCGTCGATGTTGGGCGTGCGAGCTTGCGGGTGGCCCCCGAGGCAGCCGACCCAGTCGTTGAGGTCGTCGACCGCGATGAACAGGACGTTCGGCTTGCGCGGGCCGGCCGCAAGGGCGGTGGCGGCTAGCAGGAGGATGATGATCAGCGAACGCACGGGCATAGTGAATTCAGGCACCAACGCTTGAACATGGTAGCGTTCGGACGGCCTCTCTACGCAGATCTCCGGAGTGAGCCTTGCGGACCCCGGGTATACGGCGCTGCACCGTATACACTCGTAGGGGATGCCCCCGGTGACTCGTCGAGAGTTCCTCGTCGGCGGCAGCGCCGCACTCGCCGCGGGCTGCGGCGGTCGGCCTGACCAAGGGGCCGCCGCCCCGCCCAACATCCTGCTGGTCGTGCCGGATCAGCTCCGGCACGACTGGACGGGGCTCAATCCTGCGATTCCGGTGCGCACTCCGCACCTCAACGCCCTAGCCGCCCGAGGTGTCCAGTTCACGCACTGCTACTGCCCGTCGCCGCTCTGCGCTCCGTCGCGGGCGTGCTTGGCTGCAGGCGTCGAGTACGACCGCTGCGGCGTGCCTGACAACAGCCTCAACTATCCCCTCGCAAAGCAAACCTACTACAGCGCTTTGCGCGAAGCGGGCTACCACGTCATGGGCTGCGGGAAATTCGACCTGCACAAGCCCGAGCCGAGCTGGGGTGTGGACGGTCAGCACTTGCTGCCGGAGTGGGGCTTCTCGGCCGGAATCGACAGCGCCGGGAAGTGGGACGCCATCCGTTGGGGGATGGAGGAGCCGTGCTGCCCCTACACGGCGCACCTGCACGCGACCGGCCGCGTGGAAACGCATTACCAGGACTTTTTGCGGCGTCGGGAAATAGGCGCGTTCTCGGCCACGTTCCCAACGCCGCTGCCCGAAGAATCCTACTGCGACAACTGGATCGCCGACCAGGGGTGGCGCCTCCTGCGCGACGCTCCGATGGGCCAGCCGTGGCACCTGGCGGTCAACTTCGCTGGCCCGCACGAGCCGATGGACGTGACCGCGCGGATGGATGGCCTGTATCGCGGGGTCGAATTTCCGCAGCCGAACCGGAACACGGAGTTCACGGCGGAAAAGCATGTTGAGATCCGCCGCAACTACTCCGCCATGGTGGAGAACATCGACACCTGGCTGGGGCGGCTGCTGGAGGCCGTCGAGGCGCGCGGGGAGCTCGAGAACACCATCGTCGCCTTCTCCAGCGACCACGGCGAGATGCTCGGCGACCACAACCTGTGGATGAAACGGCTGCCCCAGCAGGGCTCGGTGGGGATCCCCTTGGTCGTTGCGGGGCCGGGCATGCGACGCGGGGTCTCCAGCTCGGCGCTCGTGAGCCTGATGGACCTCGCGGCAACCTTTTTGGACTATGGCGGAATCGAAGTGCCGGAGACCATGGACAGCCGATCCTTGCGTTCGGTGCTCGACGGTAGCTCGAACTCGCACCGGGAGTTCCTGCTCAGCGGGATGGACCCGTGGCGATGCATCACGGACGGTCGCCTGAAGCTGATCCGAGGCTACGCGGGAGGCAGGGTCTCGGGCAACGGGCTCCCCGTCTATCCGGCCGGCGACGGGGCGGCCGAGCCGCTGCTGTTCGATGTCGAGGCGGACCCGTTCGAGAACCGGGACCTCGCCCGGAACTCCCCGGCCGATGTCGACCGGCTCACGGACGCGCTGCATGCGCTCGTCGGTGCGGCCTGATGGGTGCCCTACGCATCCCGACTGGAAGGTACACGCGGCACATTCTGCTGTGCGCGGACCAAACCAAGCCGAAATGCGCTCCGCGGGAAGCCACGGTCCCGGTTTGGACAAGGTTGAAGGACCGGCTCGACGAGTTGGGCCTAGCGCGGGGCAACGGCTGCGTATTCCGCAGCAAAGTGAACTGCCTGCGCGTGTGCGCCAAGGGCCCCATCGCGGTGGTCTATCCCGACGGCACGTGGTACCACTCGGTCAGCGAAGATGTGCTGGAGCGCATCCTCGTGGAGCATGTCCAGGGAGGCCGCCCCGTCGAGGAGTACATCTTCGCGAGGAACCCGCTTCCGGCTGGCGGGGGACGCTCGGCCATCGGTTCCGATAGCGGGTTAGGGGATCCTGCCGGAGCGTCCGCCGAGGCCTCGGGATGACCGGCTGCTTGCCCGTCCCGGCGTGCGCCGGACCACATCGCTTGCGATAGCGGGCGGCTGCAGGCGAGCCTTCAGCGGCGCTGGGCCCCAAAGCCACTCCGACGGACGCTCGGCGACGTTCCGGGACCTGGAAGCGTCGCGACCGGAAGCCTTGGCACTCCGCGCCGGCGAGTGGTGCGTGCAACGGTTAGGGCGAGGCGAGCGCTAGGAGTGCAAGCGACCGAGCAATCGTGAGAAGAGGGCAGCAGACCTGTGCGGTGCGCTTCTCTCGTGGAGAAGGAGTAGACTTGGGGCGCCCGCGGAGCGGCTCCAGCCCGGACCCGTCGCAATTCCGCTAGAATATTGCGGGCGGCCGGCCAAGACCGGCCGCCGGGGGGTACCTTGAGAGCTCGACACATAGCCTTTCTCCTCGCAGCCTCGCTAACGGCGTTCCCAGGCGCGGCCCAGCACCTCCACGAAACGGAGCAGAACCCGTACACTTCCTCCGGGGATGTTGCGGCCGGCGGCCGCATGTACAGGTCGCATTGCGCGGTATGCCATGGCCTCGACGGCGAAGGCGGCCGCGGGGCGAGCCTGACGACCGGGCAGTTCCGCCACGGCGCGACCGACCGCGATCTGTTCAACACCATCTCGGTCGGCATCCCGGGCACGGAAATGCCGGGCATCTTCTTCAACGGCAGGCAGATGTGGCAACTGGTCGCGTATGTGCGGTCGCTGAGCGCCGGCCGGGCCGCCGAGCAGGCCTCCGGGGATCCGGCAAAGGGCCGGGAGGTGTACACGGAGCTTGGCTGCGCAGGGTGCCACCGCGTCTTGGGCGACGGCGGTCGGCTGGGGCCGGACCTGAGCGACATCGGGGCGGTGCGCTCTTTGGGGCACCTCCAAGCCGCAGTGCTCAGGCCCGACGAATCGGTCCTTCCGCAGCACTGGACGGTGCGCGCCAAGACCAAGGAGGGGGCCTCGGTGACCGGGATGCGGCTGAACGAGGATACGTTCTCGGTCCAGCTGATCGACGCCGCGGGCCAGCTGCGGTCGTTGCGCAAGGGCGACTTGGGCGAGTTCCAGGTGGACCGTTCGTCGTCGATGCCCACGTTCGAAGGCAGGGTCGAGGGCGAGCGCTTCGACCACCTGATCGCCTACCTGGCGAGCCTGCGCTTGAGGGGAGGGACCAGTGACCTGCAGTAGCGTGCCCAGGCTGATCGCGGGCGTAGCCTTCCTGAGCGCCCAACTGGCCGGTCAGGTCACCTACGACCGGATCCTGAATGCGGACAAGGAGCCGGGCAACTGGCTCACCTACAACCGCACCTACGCCAGCAACCACCACTCCCCGCTGGACGAGATCACCCGCGAGAACGCCGGCGACCTGGAGCTGAAATGGGTCTTCCAGGCCCAGTCGCTGTCGAAGTACGAATCGACCGCGCTGGTGGTCGACGGCGTCCTGTACACGGTGCAGATGCCCAACGATGTGGTGGCCCTGGACGCTGCGACGGGCCGCAAATTCTGGCAATACACCCATGTCCTCGACGGCACGGTCAACGTCTGCTGCGGGCGGATCAACCGCGGGCTGGCGATTCTGGGCGAGACCCTGTACATGGGCACGATCGACGGCAAGCTGGTGGCCCTCGACGCCAAGACCGGGGGCGTGGTGTTCACCCGGCAGATCGTCGATCCGACCGGCGGCTACTCCTTGACGCACGCTCCGCTCGTGGTCAAGGACAAGCTGATCTTGGGCTCCGCGGGCGGGGAGTACGGCATCCGCGGCTTCATCGTCGCGCTGGACCCCGCGACGGGAGACGAGCTCTGGCGGTTCCACACGATCCCCGGACCGGGCGAGCCGGGACACGAGACCTGGGCGGGTGACTCGTGGAAGCGCGGAGGGGGCTCGATCTGGCTAACGGGCTCGTACGATCCGGAGCTCAACCTCACCTACTGGGGGGTCGGGAACCCGGCCCCGGACTGGAACGGGGATGTGCGGCTGGGCGACAACCTCTATACCGACTCGGTCGTGGCCTTGAACCCCGACACCGGCAAGCTGGCTTGGCATTTCCAGTTCACGCCGCACGACGAGTGGGACTGGGATGCGGTGCAGATCCCGGTGCTGGTGGACCGGGAATGGGAGGGGCGGCAGCGCAAGCTGATGCTCTGGGCGAACCGCAACGGCTTCTTCTATGTCCTGGACCGCGAGACCGGCGAATTCCTGCTGGGCAAGAACTTCGTCAAGGTCACCTGGGCGAAGGGGCTCGACGAGAACGGACGGCCGATCAAGATCCCCGAAGCGTCCCCCACCCGCGACGGCGTGCGGGTATGGCCCGCCGTGCAGGGAGGCACGAATTGGTACTCGCCGGCCTACAACGCGAAGACCGGCCTGTTCTACGTTTCCTCCTGGGAGTACTCGAGCGTCTACCACAAGGGCGACCCGCTCTACACGCGGGGCAACCGGTACGTGGGCAGCTTGCCGCAGGGCGTCTGGCCCGAGACCATGGAGGATGAGGAGGAGCAGCAAGGCCACGGGGCCATCCGAGCGCTCTCTCCGGCGACAGGCGACCTCGAGTGGGAGTTCACCATGACGGGAGTGGGCGAGAGCGGCATCCTCTCCACCGCCGGCGATATCGTCGTGACGGGCAGCCGGGAGGGCTACCTGATCGTGCTGGACGCCTTCACCGGGGAGAATATCCTTGCGCTCAACCTGGGGGGCATCATTGCGTCGTCCCCGATCACCTTCACGGCTGAGGGCCAGCAGCGCATCGCAGTGGCCGCAGGGAACGGGCTGTTCGTGTTCGGGCTGCGCTAGCCGCAGAATCATCGTAAAGGACTCATGGCAAACGGCCTGATTCCGCCAGTTCGGCTGGGTTGCGCTCGTTGCAGCCCGCATTCTGGAGCGGGAACCTACGGCACCTAGAAGCCGGAGGCGGATCGCGCCCCGCAGCGTCCAAGCGATTCCGCTTGCGGAGGGCACCGCTGTCTGGGAGGGGAGGGCTGTGCCCCGGGGGGGCGGCAGCCCAAGCGGCGTCTTGTCGGTGAGCTTCCGTGGAAGGGCGCGCGCTTTGACGTCCGCACCGCGTCCAGGGCGACCACCGCTCGCCCGCTGAGCCGCATCCCCTACGGGGGCCCGGAATGCATCGAGATCCTCTGCAAAGGCCTGATTCTTTGCCGTGCAGTCCAGATGCCTTGCTGCACGACTCGGGGCGCTCGCGGACTTGCGGCGCGGGCTATGGCAGCGCGGGTCGATCCGGCGCGGTCGCTGCGTTCCTGGAGGCTCCTCCAGGAAAGAGGAAACTGCTGAGCAGGCCGACGCCGACGCAGGTGAGGATGCCGACTGCGCCGTAGAGGAAAAAGTGCAGGTCCGTGTGCTCCTGCACCCAGTACAGGACGAAAAACGCTGGCCACAGCCCCGGTCAGCGCCCCTCTCCCGTTGGCTCGCGGCAAGAAGACACCCAAGGCGAACAGCCCGGCCAGGCCCCCTCCCAATAGCCCCATCATCCCTTGGAAAGCGTCCCACAGCGATCCGATGTCGAAGGTAACGAGTCCCACCGAGGTCGCCGTGGCGAGCACGCCTAAGCCGGCCGTGAGCCAGCGCGCCAGCGCCAATCGGCGGGCCTCGCTCGCCCGGGGCGCAAAGCGCCCGTAGAAGTCCGTCACAAGCGCCGTCGAGACGCTGTTCAGGCTGCTGTCGAGTGTCGACATCGAGGCGGCGAAGACGGCGGCGATCAGCAGGCCGGCCACTCCCGCGGGCAGCTGCTGCGCGATGAACAGCGGGAAGATCGAATCCGTCGGCAGGGCCGGGTCTAGGAGGCCGGGATTGGCGCGGTAGAAGGCCCACAGGCCGGTTCCGAGCAAGAACAGCGTCAGCGTCGAGGGCACGATCAGGATCGCGTTCGTCCAGATCGAGCGGGCTGCGGCTCTGTCGTCCTTGGTTGTGAAGTACCGCTGGACGACTGCTTGGTCGGAGGTGTACGGGACCAGGTTGAGGAACAGGTTGCCGACCACGACCACCCACACCGCCGTCGTGGTCGAGTCCCAGGTCCAGTTGAACATGTGGAACTTGTCGTACTCGAGGCCCGCCGAGACGAGGCTTGCCAGCCCACCCTCCGTCCGCGACAGCAGGATTGCCAAGCTGAGCACGGCTCCGCCGTAGAGCACGAACACCTGCACCACATCGGTCCAGATCACGGCCTTCATGCCGCCCATGACCGTGTAGAGCGTCGCCAGCGCGCCCATCGCCAGAATGCAGGCGTAGACGCTGATCCCGGTCACGGTCGCGAGCGCGATGGCCGGCAGAAACAGCACGATCGCCATGCGTCCGACTTGGTAGAGGACGAAAGAGGCGCTGGCGTACAGCCTGACGGGCAGGTTGAAGCGGTGCTCCAGGAACTCGTAGGCGCTGGTCATCCGGATGCGCCGGAAGTAGGGGAGGTAGCAGAACACCACGGGGAACGCCACGAGCACGATGGTCATTTGCAGCAGGAAGTAGACCCAGTCGGTGGCGTACACCTTGGCGGGCACGGCCATGAAGCTGATCGAGGAAAGCTGCGTGCCGAAGATCGACAGGCCGGTGGCCCACCACGGCATGCGCCTCCCCGCGAGGAAAAAATCGTCGGTGGTGGAGCCCTTCCCGGCGAAATAGATGCCCATGCAGACCAGAACGGCGAAGTAGCCGAGCAGTGTGGCGTAGTCCACGGTGGCGAATCCCGACGGCGCTGCTTCGAGCTCCGCGAACCAAAGCGGCGGCCGGTTGCCCGCCGCGCCGAAGCCTCCGGCCGGTAGGGCCAGGCCGCCTCGCCAAGCGACTGCGCTGACCAGGCCCGGGATGGCGGGTGTCTCGCCGAAGTCCACCCAGGTGTCGGTAACGGTGTGGTAGACCCGGACTTTGCGGGCGGTGGCGACCTGATCCTCCGCCGGGGACGCCGGAGCAGCGCCGGTGTCGGCGCTCCGAGCGAATACGGCGATATGCGTCGGGCCGAGAGGCGCGGCCGTCGTGCTGGGCGCTGGAGCGGGCAGGTCCGCGATCCGCTGCCACTGCTTGCCGGGGTCCAGTCGGTAGGCGTCGCCCAGCGCCAGGGACGGCCGCCCGGAGACCGGCCGAAGCGCTGAGCCGCCGAAGAAAAACAGCGCCCCGTCCTGCGCCACCAATGATGCCCGCATGCGGCCTGGGCCCGGCCACTCCGGGCCTGCCTGCCAGCCGGAACCGGGAGCGTCCAGGTCGAGGAAAACCGTGCTGCCCACCGTGTCGGTGCCTCCCGGGGTGCGCAGGCCGCCCGCGAGGTAGAAACGGGAGCCGAGCCGGGCCGCCCCTGCGTAGGCCCGCGCCTCCGGCAGCAGCGGGAGCGGCTGGAAGGCGAGTTCTCCGTCGGCGAAATGCACGCGATAGGCCGTCCGGCGGGGCGCTGCTCCGTCCCAGCCCCCGGCGAATACGGCGAAGTCGCCGAATGAGGCGGCTCCGCCAAACGCCAGGGGCTCAGGCAAGGGCGTTGCCGGGCGCCATCCGCCGGTAGGCTCGTCCAGAACCCACGCTTCGCGCAGGACGGACATATCTCCGGCCTCTGCCGAGCCTCGCCGGGCACCGCCTGCCACGACCAGCTTGCCGGCGATCACAGCCACCAAGGAGCCCGAGGAGTCCGGGCCTGCTGGACTCGCGGCGGCCTGCGTCCAGCGGAGTTCGGCACCTCCCGCTGACGCTGCCACGGCTAGTGCCGCCAGCCACAGCGGCAGCGCTGCTCTCGGTCCCCTACCAGTCGGCATTCAGATGCGATGCTCTTTCCATTTGCCACGCCGGAACAGGATGTAGCCGGCCACGGCCCAGGTGATGCCGGAGATGACAACGGAGTAATAGACACCCATCTCCTCGAAGCCCAACGGCTGCGCCAGCAGATAGCCCAAGGGCAGTTGCCAGCACCAGTAGCAGAGGAGATTGATCTTGGTGGGTGTGGCAGTGTCCCCAGCCCCGTTGAACGCTTGGCCGAACACCATGGAAAAGCCCGCGAAGATGTAGCCCATGCTCAGGACCTTGAGGCTGTCGACTCCGCGGGCAACGATAGCGGGCTCGCTCGCGAAGACCTTGGTCATCGGCTCGGCGAAGATCCAGAAAACTACGGAGATCACGCTCAGCAGCCCGAAGTTCACCACGCTCGTCAGCAGGACCGCCTTCTCGGCGCGCTCCGGCTTGTGTGCGCCTAGGTTCTGGCCTACCAGCGTCGCGGCAGCGTTGCTCACCCCCCAAGAGGGCAGGATCGCGAAATGGATCAAGCGCAAGGTGATGGTATAGCCGGCGAGCACCGCCTGCCCGAACAGGGCGATGATCCGCGTCACACCGAGCCAAGCGGCGGTAGCCACAAAGAACTGGGCCATACCAGTCCCCGAAATACTCAGCAGGCTCCGGAAGACGGCGGGGCTCCAACGCATCGATCTACGGCTCAGGGACACCCGGCTGTTCGGGCGGGACAGCATCCAGAACTGGAAGGCGACGCCGACGCCGCGGCCCACGGTGGTAGCGAGCGCGGCACCTGTGAGCCCCAGTTCGGGAAACGGACCGAGGCCGAAGATCAGCAGCGGATCCAAAACCATGTTGATGAGGTTGGCGATCCACAGAGCTCGCATGGCGATGGCGGCGTCGCCCGCGCCCCGAAAGATCGCGTTGTTGAGGAACAGCAGGAAGATCGTCGCCGAGCCCGCGAACAGAACCGCCGTGTAGCGGTAGCCCGCTACGATCTCGGGTGTGCCGCCCATCCAGCTCAGTAGCTTGGGCGCCAGCAGCATGCCGCACAGGCTGAGGGGCACTGCCCCGGCAACGCCAGCTAGGATGGCCTGCCAAGCCGCGACTCCCGCAGCCTCGGGCTCGCCCTCCCCCACCCGCCGGGCAACCAGCGCTGTGGTGCCCATGCAGAGGCCCATGATGATCGCGAAAATCAGAATGATCACCGAGCCGGTCAGGCCCACCGTCGCCACTGCGGCCGACCCTAGGCGGCCGACGAAGTAGATGTCGACCAGCCCGAATGTCGACTCCATGACGAGTTCCAGCATCATCGGCACGGCGAGCAGCACAATGGCTCGCGGCAGAGGAATCGCCGTGTAGTCCGCTTTGGAGCCGCGGATGGCGTCCGGCACGGCCCGCCAGAGCGAATCCTGGGCCGGCCTCGGGGAAAGGGCGGGCTGCTCCGGCCTAGAGTCCTGTTCCATAGGAAATCCCGGACAGGCCCGGGGCAGTAAACAGCCTCATTGTCACACACGCCGCGGATGCCGGAAGCGGAGAGATCGCACAGGCCATGGGCAGCACGGGGGCAGGCCTTCGGGCACGGCGGGAGGCACCCTGCCTCCGGACCCGCTCGGCGGTTCGCAAAGTCGCGCCGCGCCGGGGTCCGGAGGGCGGATTGGGCGGCGCTCAGTCGGGGGCGGAGCCCGAGCGAATGCCGAGCGCCCTCATCTTGCGATGCAGGTTGCTTCGCGCGAGGCCCAGGGCCGCTGCGGCGCGCGTGACATTGCCCTT
>CBDBZZ010000006.1:0-11095 GCA_965213745.1 Bryobacterales bacterium
TCGTCGACTCGGACGTCTTCCTCGTCTCCGAGGACGGCGTCACGGCCGACCTTGTTGTCCAGCTCTTCTCCGCCCCGAGCGCCGACGTGGAGGTTTTTGCGATTTCCGACGACAGTTCCGAGGTGATTGCCAACCCGGAGAGCGTCACGTTCACGCGCAACAACTGGCGCACGCCCAAGTACATGACCCTCGAGGGCGTTTACGACGGCATTCGCGATGGAAACCGCACGGTTTCCGTCTCGTTCCGCGTGGAGTCCACGGACGACCACTTTGCCCAGATGCCGGCCCTCGCCCCCGTGTCGGTCCGTAACGACGACTCGGGCCCTGTGGTCCTCAGCGTCGACCCGGACACGATTGTCGTTCAGGCGTTCAACCTGACCGTGCAGGCGACGGACCTGGATCTTGGCTTTGACGTGTACGTGGCCGGCGAGAAGGCGCGCATTCTCCGCGTCGATCAGGACGAGTCGCGCGCCCGGCAGGAGAGCAGTCCGACTTCGACGATCGAGGTCGAACTTGCCGCCGGCATTCCCGGCTACGTCGACGTCGAGATTGTGAACCGCGGCGGCACGCGCAAGACGCTGTTCGACGCCATCTACCGGACGGACAAGTGCCTGAAGGAGGGCTACTTTGGCAGCGGAAGCGACTGCATTCCCTGCCCGTCCGGCGGCATCTGCCCCGGCGGCGATCGCGTCTGGGCCGAGGCCGGCTACTGGGTCGGCGACGAGAACTCGGGCATCGTGACGGCGTGCCATCCGCCCGAGCGGTGTCCGGGCGGCCGCGGTCCCGAGTGCAATGCCGAGTACAAGGGCGACTTCTGCTCCGAGTGTGCTGCCGACTATTACGAGGAGCGCACCGGCCTGTGCGAGGCGTGCCCCGAGAGCGAGTCGATTGTCCTCTTCATGGTTGCCGACGCCGTCGTCTGGACGCTGTTCGGGCTCAGCGGTACGCTGATTGAGAACCGCGAGACGTTCACGTACTGCGTTGTGGCCATTCGCGCGCTGCAGATGCTTGCGGGCATGAGCGAGATGGCGAGTGACAAGATTCCCTCGTGGTCGCACGGCATTCTGGACGTCATTCATCTGTTCAGTGGCGACTATTCGTTTGTGAAGCCCGACTGCGTCGAGCCGATCCCCTACGAGGTGCGCTACGGCGTCGGCGTTGCGTACAACGCCATCATCTTCATGCCCCTCTTCATCTGCCTGATGATCGGGCGCCAGCTGTCCGTGTGGCACCACGTTGCCAACTCGACGCCGGAGAAGGTGCGCGAGCGGTACGAGTACTTCCAGGACCGGACGATTCGGTGCTGGACGATTGCCGCGACGCTGGCGTACCTGAGCGTCACGACGCGCTCCCTGTCCTCCATCTCGTGCATCGGGGTCGGCGACGAGCTGCGCCTCGTGACGTCGATGGACGTTGTCTGCTTTGCGGGCAACCACATCTTTGTCGTCGTGGCGTCCATCGTCGCCCTGCTCGGGCTGACGCTCGGCGTTCCGCTCTTCCTGTGGAACAAGATGCGCAAGAACCCGTGGCGTATGATTACGGACAACCGGTTCCAGGAGCGGTACGACTTTTTCTACTGGCAGCTGGAGCCCGGCTTCCACAATCTGTTCCTCGTGGAGTTTTTCATCTTCTTCACGCTCTCCCTGGGCCAGTCGTACCTCATTCGCGAGTACGAGGCCCAGATGGCCGTCATCACGTTTGGCTTCCTCAGCAAGCTGGCGGCCATCATCTACTGGCGGCCGTACATTGCCGCGAGCGACAACGTGCTGCAGGGCCTGATTGCCCTCGCCGGTATCATTTCGGCTAACCTGAACCTGCTGCAGCGCCTCGGCACGATCGACGATCTGCCGGCGCTGAGCGCCACGATGCTCATTCTCACGCTGATCATGTTTGGCGCCGTGGCCATCGGCTCCGTCATCTACGTGCTCTACCTGCTGATCGTGAAGAAGGCCTACCGGCGCGTCTTCCGCGAGAACAAGGACGACGCGGCGAATGCAAAGGACGTTGTGGACGTGGACCTCGACTATGACCTTGGCAAGGACTGGGCGACGCACACGCGCGACGTGTTTGACACGCACTTTGACCACAAGGAGAAGCCGGAGATGGACTTTATGGAGCGTGCGCTGTGGGACAACTTTACGCACACGGACGCCGAGCATCTCATCGACGACGCGCTCGACCGCATCCAGTCGTCCACCTTTGAGCAGCAGGAGAGCCAGCGCGAGGCGCAGACGGCGAACCTGCGCGAGGCGTTTGGCGACCTGTTCAGCCGCCTCGACGAGGAGGACGGCGAGGACGTGGGCGCCCAGCGGCGCCTCTTCTCCGGCGGCAGCGACGCCGCCCGCGAGGCCGAGGACGAGAACGCTAAGCTGCGCAAGCAGCTCCGCGATCAGATGGCGACGGCGAGCCCGGACTCGTTCGCCATGGTTCGCATGGAGCGCGACATGATGAAGAAGCAGGTCGAGGAGATGAAGGCCGAAATGGCCCGCCTGCGCGCGGGCATGGGCCTCGCCGATTCGAAGAACGATGAGCAGACGCAGGAGGACCAAGACCTCCTTGCGTACCTGAGCGGCAAGGTGAGCGTTATGAGCGAGTACCTGGCCTCCTCGGCCAAGGACATGGTCGGCGGGTCGCCGCGGCCGGGCGCCTCCTCACCTTATCGCGGCAGCGTCGATGGATATTCCAGCGATGATGCCAAAATGGTTTGATAACATTGAAAGATATTGCTTGAACGGCGCGGGGAGCACTCGAAAATGCAACGTGCCAAAAGTGGAGGTCGGCCAAATTGCATTGGACAATGGACATGCATTCCGTTCCCTCCCTTCCCCTTTCTCTCTGCTCTCCCGCGATGGATGCTCGGACAGCTTGCTCCTCCGCCGCCCCGGGAGGCGGCCTGAGGCAACGGGAGCGGCCGCTGCGGCCCGGTCGGTCGGGCCAACGGCATCGCGCAGCCGGCTGCCTCGTCGGCCTTTCCCTTCTCCCCTCGGCGCTGGGGCTTGACGCGGGCCTCCACCTGCTCCAGACCAACGTCACGGCGCCCGCCCAGGGGGTCGAGGTCGACGGCAAGGAGGAGGAAGAGCATGCGCTGACGCCGCCCGTTGCCCTCGGCCTCTTTGTCGCCCTGCTGCTCGTCTGCGGCGCGATCATGTGGTTTGCCTACCGGAGGACAAAGGTACCCTTGCCCTGCCGCCCGCTTCCCGTCTTCCCTCGCCGTCGCCGTGTCCCCGTCGTGATGCTCACGGGAGCGTGCTCCGCCGCCGCCCTCTCTCCAGGTGAATGTGGACGACGAGGACGAGTCGGCGTCGTCGACGCACTCGTGGGGCCTCTCCTCGAACGAGGACAGGCACGCGGCCAAGGCCGCAAGGCGGACCTTTGGCACGGCGGCGGATCGAGAACGTGGACCTCGTTCTAGGCACCGCCCAGAACCCGCGGTTACCCGAGCGCCGCGCGGACATGGTGCTGCTAGTGGATGTGTACCACGAGTTGGCCGAACCGGCGGCAACCATGGCGCAGGTGCGCCGCTCCCTCAAGCCCAGCGGGCGGCTAGTGATCATCGAGTATCGCCAGGAGGACTGGATCCCGATCCACCCGCTGCACAAGATGTCGGTCGAGGAAGTGCGGCGGGAGGTAGAGCCTCTGGGCTTCGCATTCCGGGAGGTGCTAGGCTTCCTGCCGATGCAGGACATCATCGTCTTCGCGCCCGAATAGCGCTGACGATTCGTCCGGGGTCCCGGGGCTCAGGCATCCCTCGCCCTGAGCAATGCGGCGAAAGGGTGCCGCGAGACGATGTGCCGCAGGTCGGGGTCGCGGCTGGCCACGATCCGGATCTTGGGATCAAGCCCCATCGCCGTCTTCAGCGCCGTGAATGCGGCGGGCCGGTCTCCGGCCAGCACTTTCCCGACCGCCTTAATATAGTGCAGGTCCGCCGCCCGCGAGTCTAGCGCCAAGCCCCTGCGAATGACCCGCTGCGCTTCATCGAGTTTGCGGTCGTTCACTAGCTTGACGGCGTAGTTGTAGTGGTCCTCCACGGTCTCGAGCACCACGCGCTTCCGGCTCTTGATCTTCCTCACGCAGATGTCCCGGTAGACGCGCGCTCGGTGGCTCAGGGTCGCGTTGGGGCCGATTTGCGCTTTCTCCAGCGCCCGCCGCGCCAAGCCGAACTTCCCCGCGCGAAACAACTCGGCGGCCTTGGCGAACTGCCCCGCTTGCCGAGCCGCTTTCTTGCGCTGGGCGCTGGCTGCGTCAGCCGCCTCGGAGGCTCTAGTGCGCGGGGCAGAGCGAGCCGCAGCCCGTGACTTGGGCCGAGGCCTCTTGGATACCTCTTGATTCGCGCCGCTGCCCGCCCGCGCCGTCCCCATCGCGGGCTTTTCGTCCCCCGCTGAAGAGGTCGCGCCTGCCATGAACTGCTCTCGCTGCCGGAACCCTACCGGGAGCGGAGCCCCGTCCGGGAGCCCCCGGTTCGTCGCACCGTGGGAGTTTATAGCAAACTCCTCCATTGCGGGCAAGTGGCCGGCCGGGCATCGCGGCCGCGTCGGGCGGCGCATGGCACGCTGAGCCAGCGGAGCCGGGCGGGCTCCCGTCCCCCCGGAAGGCGGATGGCGCCTAGCCGGCTTCGTGTCCGCAAGCGGGCCTCGCCGAAGCTCTTCCACCGGGCCAAGCGTGCAGCCCGTTCGACGCCTGGTAGACTGCCAGCCGACATGATCCCGGCAGAGCGACCAGACAGCCTCCGCGATGTCGCCAGCGAAATCGTGGCCTGCCAGCGTTGCCCGCGCCTCGTCGCCCACTGCCGCCAGGTGGCGGCAGTCAAGCGCCGGGCCTACCGCTCATGGGAGTACTGGGGCAAGCCGGTGCCGTCCTTCGGCGATCCCGCGGC
The DNA here is from genome assembly GCA_965213745.1 of Bryobacterales bacterium. Classification (GTDB taxonomy): domain Bacteria; phylum Acidobacteriota; class Terriglobia; order Bryobacterales; family UBA6623; genus VXMF01. The sequence goes on from CBDBZZ010000006.1 coordinate 4,874, forward strand.
CCGTCTGCTACTGGTAGGCCTCGCTCCCGGGGCCCACGGCGCCAACCGCACGGGACGGGTCTTCACGGGAGACTCGTCCGGCGACTTCCTCTACGAGGCCCTGCACGCAACCGGCTTCGCGTCGCAGGCGGTGGCGACCTCCCTGCACGACGGGCTGACCCTGCGCGACTGCTACATCGCCTCGGCCGTCCGCTGTGCGCCGCCTCGAAACAAGCCGCTGGCGACCGAGTTCGCGGCGTGCGCCAGCTTCCTGGAGCGCGAGCTGAGCCTGCTGCCCCGCCTCCGCGCCGTGCTGGCCTTGGGCCGCCTGGCCATGGACGCCTACGTCAACGCCCTACGCACCCGAGGAGCCCGCCTCCGCAAGAAGGATTGGCCGTTCGCGCACGGAGCGGTCCACCGCCTCCCGGGGACCGGGCCGACCCTCTTCTGCAGCTACCACCCCAGCCGCCAGAATACGCAAACAGGAAGGTTGACACGGCCCATGCTGATCGATGTCCTCAAGCTCGTCCGGCACACGATCGCCCGCGAATGACGCCGGCTTCAAGTTCCCTGCCGCGACGCAAAAAAAATTCCCCCCGAACTGCAACCACTTGCCGGTGGTTTCGTCTATACTGATCTAGTTCGGGAGACGCGACCGTGGAAATAGCCGCCCGGAATACCTCGGCGGCACATTGTCAGCACCCACAGCGAACGTCAACCACAAGGAGGGAACGATGATTCTGCCCGAAAGCAAGGAAGTAGTGCGCCAGCAACTGCTCACAAAGCTGGAAGATCTGTCGCAAAGGGACAGCAGGGACGAACTGATCCGCGACCGGTGCAACGATCCCATGGACCAGATGCAGAACCGGTTCGAGATGGATCTGACCATCAGCGTGATCAACAACGACTGGGAGACCCGCAAGGCGGTGGAGACAGCCTTGAAGCTGCTGGACATCGACGAGTACGGGATCTGCCAGGACTGCGGCGCCGAAATCAACCCGAAGCGCCTGGAAGCCATCCCTTGGACCACGCTCTGCGTGTACTGCCAGCACGAGTACGACTGCTCGGGAGTGGCTGTGGCGCCGACGGCGTACCGCCGGGCGGCGTGATCCGCTACGCCTCCCGCCGCCCTCCAGCCCCAGTTCGGGCGGCGGGAGGCCCAACGAACGCAACTGCGTTCCGCCCCGTTGGGGCAATCAAGAGTTCGGAGCCGCAGGCAAGCAACGGAGCCGGCTAGGTGCAGGGCCGTGCCGACCGACACTCGGCTAGGCCGTAGGCACATAGGCACTGCCAGTGCAGCACGCGGGGGTACCCACAACCACGGCGGCAACGGTGGCAGTGCGCCCGCCTGGGTCTGCCGGAAGCCTCGCCCGGCGGGGAGTCCGGAAGCAGTGCCGCTTGCTGGGGTCCCGGGCAGGCGACCTGCGTGCGAACCGGCGGCGCATCGCGCCCTTGGCCGCCGCCGCTGACTTGGCGAGCAGAGTTCCGAGGCGCGAACCGACTAGCCGGAGTATCGCGGCGCGTTACCCGGAGCCCACTTGATGTTGCAGCCCGCGCTGGGTAGCTGCTCGGCGGGGGGCGACTCGCCAGCGAGGAGGGCGTCGATCGCCGCACGCAAATCGCGGCCGTCTACCGGCACGCCATTGCCGGGCCGACTAGCGTCAAGCCGGCCCCGATACACGAGACGGTTCTCGCCGTCGAACAGGAAAAAGTCGGGCGTGCAGGCCGCGGTGTAGGCTTTGGCCACCGCTTGGGACTCGTCGTAAAGGTACGGGAAGCGAAAGCCGAGCGCCTTCGCTTGGGCCCGCAGCCGGTCGGGCGCGTCTTGGGGATGAGAGACGACGCTGTTCGACGAGATGGCCGCGAGGCCCAGGCCCCGCTGGGCGTAGTCGCGCCCGATCCGGGCCAGTTCGCCCTGGACATGCACGACGAACGGGCAGTGGGCGCAGATGAACATCACGAGCAGTCCGCGGTTTCCCGCCGCCAAATCCTCCAGGGAGAGGCGACGGCCCGAGACGGTGTCGGGCAGGCTGAACTTCGGAGCCAGCGTGCCCAAGGGCAGCATCGTCGATTCGGTTAGCGCCACATCAAGATTATACCGTGGCAAAACGGGTCAGCGGACCCGGAAGCCGTAGCGCTGCTCCGCCTCGGTGGCACCAACCCGGTCGCGCAAGCGGACGACGACCGTGTAGCGACCGGCCGGGATGGTTCGTTCCAGGTCCAGTTCGAGACGCGCCGGCAGCCAGAGGCGAGGGTACTCGGGGCTCCCCGCCTCCCCCCGCGAGTCGAACTCGAAGAGCTTGGCCCCCTCGGCGTCCGCGACCCAAGCGTCGGACTCGATGTCGAAGGTGTTGTCCGGACGGATTTCGTAGCCTGTGATGAAGAATGAAGCGGCGATCGCCGAACCCGGCCGGAAGACCGGCTCGGGCCCCTCCCCCGCATCTTCGAAACGGAAGTCCCGGATCAGCAGCTCGTCCGCCGCCTCCACGCGGTCTCCGTCGACCGCGATGGGCAGGACCCTGGCCACAGCATCGTTTCCCAGCTCGTCCCGGACTTCAATGCGAATCGAATACGTCCCGCCGCCGGCGTGTTCCGGAATCCGGGGCGAGTAGCGCACTACCGGCATCCAGTTCTCGTCCTGCGGAGCCAGTTCAGTCTCGAACCGGCCGCCCTCGGCCCTGTAGAACCGGCGGCCGTCCGGGTCCAGCGCGTCCAGGCGGTAGACCAGCAGGACGCGATCCTCGGCACTGACTTGGTAACCTTTGATCTGAAAGTAGACATGGACCGTCTCGCCGGGCAAGAACTTGCTGTCCGGCGGTATGGCGAAACCATCCCGGCTGTCCAGGAGGTCCAGGTTCACCAACGTCAGGCCCTCCTCCGCGGCGGAGTCGTGCGCACCAGAATCCGGCGGGCCTCCGCTCTGGCCCGAGAGCCCGGCCGACGCCACTACCATCCAGATCGCCGCAGCGAGACGGGCCCCCCCAGAGGGGCGGCACACGGAACCGCCGGAGCGACTTCCCCGCATCGCCGGGCTGGCATCCCCGTCCATAACGGGCAGACCCCTTCATCGTACACACCAAGGGCCGCCTTGGGCCCTAGCCGCTCGGATTCTAGATTCCCGGTTAATTTCCCGCAATGGCGGTGGGGGGGCCGTAGGGCTTGAGCGGGGAGCCCGGCGTACCCGGCGCGGGCCCCTCAGCCCGTCGCCGAGCGACCTGGGCCCCCGCGCAGGCACCCTGCGCCGCCCCGCAGCCGCTGCGCCCCCGGCTCCGGGCGCATCGAGCCCCCTGCGGGCTCCGCGTCGGTCCCCTGCCTCTGGGCCCGGCTCCCTCCGGCTCGCCGCGGGCAGCAGCCCATCCCGCCGCAGGTTGCTCCTGCTGCACAGCAGCCGCCGCCGCCGCGCACTGCGCGTCAGCCGCCCCACGCTGCCCACACAGTACCGGAGCAGCGGCCGCAGCCCGGGCTGCCGCGCCGCGGACGGCAGCATCTGGTATGGCAGCAGCCACAGCAGCTGCTGCGCGATCGCGCAGCGCTTGGCGGGACTGCGGCTTCGTCGGGAACCCAGTCCGGCGGGCGATCGAACTGGCGATTCCGCTAGCGGAGACGCTTGACGAGTGGCCAGCGATATCGGCAGAACTTGCAGAGAACCCTCACACTCGCCAGCCTCAGATCCCAAAGTACTTTGGGATGGAATCCCCTATAAATTAGCGCTTATGGGGTTGCCCCCCACGCCAGACCCCGCGGGGAAGGGGGGGCAGCCCCCCGGCCTCGGCCCTGGCGGGCCGAGGCCCTGCGCCCATCGACCGGGGCTGCTGTCGGGCAGGGACCTCGACCTCCACTGAATGTCGCCCCACAGGTCTGCCCGAAAACTCCGGGAGCGGCTGGTTGCACGCCTCCACAAGGGGCAGGTCGCACTCCGAGGCGCTATACGCCTAGATTCCCGGTTAATTTCCCGAAATGGCGGTTGAGGGGGCCGTAGGGCTTGAGCGGGGAGCCCGGCGTACCCGGTGCGGGCCCCTCAGCCCGTCGCCGAGCGACCTGGGCCCCCGCGCAGATGCCCTGCGCCGGCCTGCACCCGCACCGCGGCCGCTGCGCCCCCGGCTCCGGGCGCACCGATCCCCCGCGGGCCTCCGCGTCGGTCCCCTGCCTCTATGCCCGACGCGGCTCAGGCCGCGCCGCCCCAGCCCTAGCCCGGCTCCATCCGGCTCCCCGCGTGCAGCAGCCAGTCCAACCACAGGTTGCCCCGGCTGAACAGCAGCCGCAGCCGCCGTGCGCTGCGCGTCAGCCGCCCCACGCTGCACACGAAGTACCGGATCAGCGGCCGCAGCCCGTGCTGCCGCGCCGCGTCCGGCAGCGCCTGGTACTGCAGCAGCCGCAGCAGCAGCTGCGCGATCTGCCCGCCCAGGTAGAAACCCTGATTCGCCGCGTGCGAGCGGCACGGCGGATGATGCAAACCCAGGTCCGTCAGCGGCCCCTTGAACGCATTCTCCTGCCCCTGCTTGCCGCGGTGCCGCCGCACCAGCTCCGCCACCGGCAGCCGGTCGCGGCTCACCGGAATCACCGTGTACACCGGCTCCAGCAGCCGCTGCTCCCCGTCCCAGTCGCGCCGGATCACCACATACACCTGCTCCTCCGGCCACCGGGCCGGCCGGTAGGCCACCACGATGGCCCGCTCCTTCCCCGCCGCGTCCAGGGGCTCCCACTCGTCCTCCCGCAACCCCATCGCGGCCGCCAGGCGCAGAATCGGGGCCTTTTTGCGCGGATCGGTCACGCTCACGGAGTAATCCCAGCCCTTCCGCCGGCAGTAGCTCACCAGATCCTGGCAGTAGTACGCGCTGTCGGCCCGCAGCCACACCGGCTGCCGCCCGGTCAGCAAGGGCGCCGCATCCTGGTCCAGCTGCTCCCGCCAATCCCCCCGCACGTCCGTGCCGCCCGCGTGCAGCCGGGCGCTGACCCACGCCACCCCCACGAACACCGAGTGCAGCCAGTACTGCTTCTCGCCGTTGTAGCCGCGCCCGGCGTTCTCGAACAGCTGGCCCTCCACCTCGATCCCCGTGCCGTCCACGAACACCGGGATGTAGCCCCACCGCTGCACGCACGCCTGCGCCACCAGCGGCACCAGCCGCCGGCTGACCAGCCGCGCGCACTCCCGCAACCCCTCCAGGGCTGCCTCGTGCATCCGCTGCAGGTATTCGCCGAGCCGCCGGCTGTCGGGCACGGCCCGCAGCCCGCAGGTTTGCCGGGCGACCTCATCGGCCCCCAAGGCGTCGACCGCGTGGAGGTGCCCCCCGCCGGCGCAGGCCGAGTAGATCAACGCCAGCAGCATCTGCACGTCGCTGCAACCACGCCGGCGGCGCTTGAGGCGGACCGAGGCGGCCAGCTTCTCGGGCAGCCCGAGGAACCGGGCCAGCCGGGCCACCACGCCGAGCCCGGCTAAGCCCGTCAAGTCGTCGTCGCAGACGCCGTAAGCCAGGGTGGGAGCACTGTCGGGGGACATGGGCAAGGGGGCCTCCAAAAAATCGAGATGCACCCCCGAGGTGAAATACGCGGACACCCCGAGGACCGTCTAAGTCATTGTAGCACAAGATGTTCCGGCTGGTGCCGGAATTTTTACCCGGGAATCAGGGCTATACGACGCTCTCAACTTCAGCCGTCGACTTGGCACTGCGAGTCCCTCAGTCGCTGTACCCACGGGCGGAGCAAGATGCCGACCGCACAGGATCCAGCGGGAATGCAGGCTATAGACCAATTGTGGGCACCTAGGAGCCCGTTGATAAAGTCCGGCTGAGCGGCGCGGCGCACGGGGGCTTGCGGTGCGAGAGCATTCCGTGGGGTCCTTGTTCACCTGGCGCTGGGCGCTCGCCAACGGATCCAGGGGTGCGTCTTCCTCCCTGCGGACGCACGCCCCCAGGCCCCGACCGTCCCGTGCTGCGAGAAGCTCCACGAGGTGCTCGAGCGCTCCGGCTGCGACGAGTGCCTGGAGCGGCTCTGCCAGACCTTCTACGCCGCCAAGCTGGGCCGCCCCTCGCTGCCGCCGGCGTCTCCTGCCGCAGGCTGCTGCTCGGCTACCTGCTGGGCCTCGGTTCCGAGCGCGCCAGCGCCCTGCAGGCCAGCGACACGCTCTCGCTCCGCGAGTTCCTCGGCTCCGGACTCCACGAGTCGACGCCGGACCACTCCACGCTCTGCCGCACACGCCAGCGCCTTGACCTCGAGACGCACCAGCAGGTCTTCGCCTGGGTGCTG
>CBDBZZ010000007.1:0-74205 GCA_965213745.1 Bryobacterales bacterium
TTGGGTGACGGTGAGGTCGCGGTTCTTCGCCTCGGCCTCCAGCAGCTTCAGGCCGATGGCCGTATCGAGCGCTTGCGCTCGTGCGGCGTGCAGCTGCTGCTCGAGCTTCCGCTGCTCCGGACTGACCTTGAGGTCGCTCGCGTAGATCGGCACGTCGTTGAGCGTCGCGAGGGGAGGCTCTTCGGCGGATAGGTTGAGCGGCGCAGAAACGAGCAGCGCCAGGGACAGGGACAGCGTGCGAGGCATCTCTTGATATATTACCGATGTCCGGGCCGCCCTTCCACTGCGGGTCGGATCGCCTGGGGCCGGCGGAGCGGTGCGACGCAAGCACGCATGTCGGAGACGGCCTAGTGCGTGCCGCAGCGGAGGGCGGCCGGCCAGGCGGGCGTAGTCTGGATTGCTGCGGAGCAGTTCGGACGAGCCGGCGGACGCAACGCCTGCAGGGTGCGGATGTCGGGCTGCGGGTGCGCCGAAGCTGCGCCCCCGGCGGGGCAGCGCAGTCCCTGCCGGTCGCCCCGGTTGAACTCTCCCCGGGGCTCGGCTAAATTAGGAATTGAGCCGAGCGGCCCGCCGCGGGAGGCAGCGTCCGAACGCGCCCCTCGGGCCGGCCCCGGCCGACACGGATTCTAGTTCACAAGGACCTTCAAGCCGCCTATGGACAGCGCCCAGGGAACCCCAGCGATTCAAGCCCTGCAGCTCAGCAAGTTCTACGGGAGTTTCGCGGCGATCCGCGAGGTCTCGTTCGAAGTGCCTCGGGGACAGGTCGCGGCCTTCCTCGGCCCGAACGGGGCCGGCAAGTCGACGACGCTCAAGATCCTCACCGGGTACCTGCGCGCCTCGGAGGGCACGGCCCGGATCGCCGGGCTGGACATCTCCCAGGACCGGATCGGGGCGGCGTCGAAGATCGGGTACCTGCCCGAGAACGGCCCCCTCTACCCCCAGATGACGCCCTTGGAGCTGCTGCGCTTCTTCGGCGAGGCCCGCGGGCTGGCCGACGGCCGGCTCGCCTCGCGCATCGACAGCGTGGTCGCGCAGTGCAATCTGTCCGCGGTGCTGGAGAAGTCGATCCACAAACTCTCCAAGGGCTACCGGCAGCGGGTCGGGATGGCCCAGGTGCTGCTGCACGAGCCGGAAATCCTGATCATGGACGAGCCGACCGCCGGGCTGGACCCGAACCAGATCCGCGAGGTGCGCACCCTCATCCGGCACCTCAGCGCGACCAAGACGGTCCTGCTGTCGACGCACATCCTCCAGGAAGTGGAGGCCGTGGCGGAGCATGTCGTCATCATCAACGAAGGGCGCATCGTGTTCGACGGCACGCCTGCGGAGATGGCCGGGGGCGAGGGGCTCGACGCCGCGTTCCGGCGCCTCACCCAGCCGCCCGCAGGGGCCCCTCCGGCGGAGCCGCCCGGAGGGACGGCGCCAGCCCAGGAGCCGGAGCCGCCCGGGGAAGCTGCGGCGGCCGCCCCCGAAGCCGGAGGCGAGAAGGTTCTCAGCGAGAACGAAACCGTCGCTCACGAGGACGAGGCTGCGGCGGCCGCTTCCAAAGCCGGAGGTGAGGCATGACCCCCGCATGGCACGTGTCCCGCGCGGTCCTGCGCCGCGAGCTGACGTCGTACTTCAGCAGCCCGACCGGATACGTCTTCATCTCGCTGTTCGTGTTCCTCAGCGCCGTCGCGGCGTTCTGGCAGGAAGCCTTCTTCGCCAGCAACCTGGCCAACCTCGATCCGCTCAACGCCTACTTCCCCTATCTGCTGATCTTCTTGGTGCCGGCTCTGACGATGACCGCGTGGGCGGAGGAGCGGCTCCACGGCACGGACGAGCTGCTCCTGACCCTGCCGGCGACCGACCTGGAGATCGTCGGCGGCAAGTACCTGGCCTACCTGGGCATCTACACCGTGGCGCTGGCGTTCTCCCTCAGCCATGTCGTCGTGCTCCTGATCCTGGGCAGCCCCGACTTGGGGCTCCTGTTCGCCACCTACCTCGGGTACTGGCTGATGGGCGCGGCCCTCGTCGCGCTAGGGATGCTGGCCTCGCAGTTCACGACCAACCTGACGGTCGCCTACATCCTCGGGGCGCTGTTCTGCGCCGCACCGGTCTTCGTGGAGCATGCGGGGAACATCGTCGGCGGCGGGCTGCGCCGCCTGCTCGAGAGCCTCTCCTTCGTCGAGCAGTTCCGCGACTTCTCGGACGGCGTGGTGCCGCTGTCCGGCGTCGTGTACTTCGGTGCCTTCGCGCTGGCCATGCTGTACCTCAATGTCGCGGTGCTGGGCCGGCGCCATTGGGCGACCGGCCGCGCCGCGCCGCGCCTAGGGCGGCACTACGCGGTTCGCGGCGTCGCGCTGCTCGTGGCCGTGGCCGGGGCGACGGTTCTGGTGGGGAGGCTGGGCGGCCGCCTCGATGTGACCGCCGAGCGCCTGCATTCGCTCTCCCCGGACACCCGCGAGCTGATTGCCGGCCTGGACCCCTCCAAGCCCGTCTTCATCCAGGCGTACCTGAGCCCGGAGGTCCCGCGGAACTACGTGCAGACGCGCAACAACCTCGTTTCGATGCTGCGGGAGTTCGACTCCCGGGGCGGCGGCCGCATCCACGCCAACATCATTGCCACCGAGAAGTTCACCCCGGAGTCGCGCGAAGCGCAGGATCGCTTCAGCATCCGGCCCCGGCCCATCCCGGCCATCCACCGGGGGCAGGGCGGCCCGGACGAGATTTTCCTGGGCTTGGTGTTCAGCTGCGGCAGCGAGGAGTTCGTGGTCCCGTACTTCGATCCAGGGCTGCCGGTCGAGTACGAGATCATGCGCTCGGTCCGGGTGGTCGCCAACGCCGAGCGCAAGCTGGTCGGCGTCCTCCGCACCGGGGTCAACCTGTTCGGGGGCTTCGACTTCCAGTCCCGCCAGCAGTCCCGCTCGTGGTCGATCGTCTCGGAGCTGGAGAAGCAGTACGAGGTGATCCAGGTGCCGGCCGACACGGAGTACCCGACCGGCCTCGACGTCCTGGTCGCCGTGCTGCCGAACACGCTGCAGGCCGACGAGCTGGAGCGGCTGACCGCGTGGGTGGCCGCCGGCAACCCGGCGCTGGTGGTGGTCGACCCGCTGCCGGCCTTCAACATAGAATCCTCTCCCCAGCAACTCCCGCAGAGCCCGTTCCAGCAGGGCATGCCGCAGAGGGTGCCCACGGACACCAAGCCGCTCATGGACGCCCTCGGGATCGTCTGGGAGACGGACCAGATCGCCTGGGACAAGTACAACCCGCACCCCACCTTCCGCAGCCTCCCGGACGAGGTGGTGTTCCTCGGCGAGGGCAGCGGGTACGAGGCGACCTTCAACCAGGAGGAGCCGGTTTCCGCGGGCCTCCAGGAGGTCGTCTTCCTCTACGGTGGAGTCCTGCGGGCGGCCGAGGAGGGGGAGGCCGGCACGGACTTCACGCCGCTGCTCCGCACCGGGACCGACTCCGGCACGACGCAGTGGTTCCGCCTTGTCCAGCAGTCGATTTTCGGGCTGCAGCTGGCAACCAATCTGCCCCACGAGCCCGACGCGGACAGCCACGTGCTCGCGGCGAGGGTCGCCTCGGACGACGCGGAGCAGCCGGTCCACGCCATCGTGATCGCCGACGCGGACATGCTCGGCGAGCAGTTCTTCCAGCTGCGCCGCCAGGGGGTGGAGGAGCTGAACTTCGATAACGTGACCTTCCTGCTCAACGCGGTCGACCGGCTGGCCGGGGACGACTCGTTCATCGCTCTGCGCAAGCGCCGGCGGCGGCACCGGACGCTCGAGACGGTCGAGGCGCGCACGCGGCGGTACGAGGAGGATCGCCTGGAGCAGACGCGGATGGCGGAGCAGGAGGCGGAGGAGAAGCTCAACGCCGCCCAGGCGCGGCTGGACGCCGCCGTCCAAGCCCTGCAGGACCGCACGGACCTCGACGCGCAGACCAAGCGGATCATGATCGCGAACCAGGAGCGCATCGAGAACCGGCGGCTGACGGTGGCGCGGAGCAACATCGAGGACGAGAAGGAGCGGCTGATCGAGACGGCCCGGGGCGATATGGAGGGCGCGGTGCGCGCCATCCAGAACACCATCAAGCTCCTGGCCGTGGCGCTCTCCCCCGTGCCGGCGTTCCTGCTGTTCCTCTTGGTGTCGCTCAAGCGCCGGCAGCGGGAGCAGATCGGAGTCGCCCGCGAGCGGCTGGTCGGAGCCTCAGCATCATGAACGAAACCACGAAGACCCTGTATTTCGCGCTCGCGGCGGCGGTGCTGTCGGCGGCCGCGGTGGTCGTCGATCCGAGCAAGCGGACGCCGGATGTTTTCGACGACATGGGCGAGCAGTTCTTTGCGGAGTTCACAGACCCACAGGCGCCGCGCACCATCGAGGTGATCGACTACGACGAGGCGACAGCGACGGCTACTCCGCTCAAAGTGGAGTTCCGCGACAGCAAGTGGGTCGTCCCCTCGCATCACGACTACCCGGCCGATGCCGAGGAGCGGCTGGCCCAGACCGCTGCCGCGCTCATCGAGCTCCGCAAGGACCGGATCGTCTCGGACTCGGCCCAGGACCACGTCGAGTACGGCGTGGTGGATCCGCTCGACGAGGGGGCTACGTCGCTGGCGGGCCGCGGCAAGCGCGTCTCGCTCCGCGATGCCGCCGGCGAGGTGCTGGCGGATTTCATCGTCGGGCGCAAGGTGGAGGGCAAATTCGGGTACCGCTACCTGCGCGTCCCAGGGCAGAAGCGGACCTACGAGGTGAAGACGGAAGCTGACGTCTCCGCCCGCTTCGCGGACTGGATTGAAACCGACCTGCTCAAGGTCTCCCCGTTCGACCTGCGGCGGATCGTGATCAACCGCTACACCATCAACGAGCAGATACGGCGCGTGGAGAACCGCCAGACCATGACTCTGACCCAGGAGGACAGCAAGTGGCGGTTCCAGGGCCAGGAGCCGAACTCCACGACCCTGAGCGACCTCACGTCGGCCTTGGACAACCTGCGGATCGTCGATGTGCAGCCGAAGCCGGCAGGCCTCACGGCGGACCTCCAGGCGAGGGAGGGTATCCAGCCGACGATGGAGAACTTCCGTTCCCTGCAGGGCAAGGGCTTCTTCCCGAACCCGTACACCGGCCAGATCCTGTCGAACGAGGGCGAGATCCTGGTCGATTCCAAGAACGGACTCCGGTACGTCCTGCGCTTCGGGGAGATTGCGCCGGGCGGAGCCGAGCCGGGAGCGGACGAGGAGTCCGACGCAGCCTCTGAGGGGGAGCGCCGGTACATCATGATCAGCGTGAGCTTCGACGAGGAGCTGGCGGAGAGCTACGAGGGCGACGCGGACCAGGGCAAGGATCTGGCCGAGGAGCTCCGGGCGCGATTCGCAGCTTGGTACTACGTGATCTCCGGGGCCGATTTCAGCAAGCTGCGGCCGGCTCGGCGAGACCTGCTCAAGCCATAGGTCCGCGAGGGGCCCGGCGCTCCTGCGAGCCCATCGCGCAGGGGGCGCTGGGCCGTGTCGCGCTGACCGGCGCATCTCCGGAGCGAAGCGCCGCCCGCAACGCAGGGCAAACCCGCCGAGCACCCCGACCCTGCCGCGCAACGGTCCCTGCGGTCCGCGACCTGCTGCCGGACGCTCGCAGGGGCGCCCCGGGAGGCGAGGCTGGGGCAGGAGGCGCCGATGATCCCTGCGCGGCGGGTCCTTGCGGCCCCGGTTGCGGGAGGCGATCGAGAGGGGGGCGGGGACTTGGCCGCCGGAAGCTTGGGTGGGCGATTCCGACTTGCCCTAGGACCGGAACGACGGCTGGCTCCGGGCCGAGGCAAGGGCCGGTCAATCTGCGAGAATCGACCTGTATGCCCTCGGAAGTGCTGCTCGTCGCGAACGGAGATCTGCGCCTCTCGGCCAACCGGATGTGCTGGCCGGCCCAGCAGGCCATGGAGGCGAAGCTCGGAGCCGCCGTGGAGAGCGCGGGCGGCACGGTTCGCCGGGCGCACGAGTACGATGCGACCAAGGAGCACGGCTTCATCGACAGTCAGAAGCGGGGCCTGGAGGTCTTTCGCGGCCTGGACAAGCGGGCTCCCGTGATCGTGGCCGAGGCGGTTTGGCAGTACTCCCAGCACATTCTCCCGGGCTTGATGGGCCACGAGGGGCCGATCCTGACCGTGGCGAACTGGAGCGGGCAGTGGCCGGGCTTGGTCGGCATGCTGAACCTCAATGGCAGCTTGACGAAAGCTGGCGTCGCCTATTCGACTCTCTGGAGCGAGGATTTCGCGGACGACTTCTTCCTGTCGAAGCTAAGCCGCTGGATTGGCGGGCATGCCGTCAAGCACCCGCAAAGCCATGTCCACCCGGCGGCTGACCTGCCGCTGCCCTACAAGGCCATGCTGGCCGGCCACAGGGTCGCGGAGGGCCTCCTCGCCAGGAAGGCGATCCTGGGCGTCTTCGACGAGGGCTGCATGGGGATGTACAACGCGATCATCCCCGACCATCTGCTCAATGCGACCGGAGTTTTCAAGGAGCGCCTGAGCCAGTCCGCCTTATGGGCTGCTATGCAGCAGGTTACCGACGGCGAGGCCCGAGCCGTCCGCAGTTGGCTGGACGAGAAGGGCATGCGCTTCGCCACGGGCCCGGACGACGCCACCGACCTCACCGATGCGCAGGTGCTCTGGCAGTGCAAGATGTATATCGCCGCGCTGCGCATGGCGGACGAGTTCGGCTGCGACGCAATCGGGATCCAGTACCAGCAGGGGCTCAAGGACATTTGCCCGGCGTCCGACTTGGTCGAGGGCTTGCTCAACAATGTCGACCGCCCTCCGGCGGCGGACCGTGAGGGACGGGTGCTGTACGAGGGGCAGGCGCTGCCGCATTTCAACGAGGTGGACGAATGCGCGGGCCTGGACGCCCTCGTGACAAACCGCGTCTGGACCGGTTTGGGCTACGCTCCCGAAACGACGCTGCACGACCTGCGCTACGGAGAGCCCTACGAGGTCGGAGGCGGAGAGGAGTTCGTCTGGGTTTTTGAGATTTCGGGTTCCGTTCCCCCGCGGCACCTGAGCGGCGGCTACGCAGGGGCGGTCAGCGAGCGCCAGCCGCCGATGTACTTTCCGTTGGGCGGCGGGACGATCAAGGGCGTCAGCAAACCGGGCGAGGTGGTTTGGAGCCGCATCTTCATTGAGGACGACCACCTCAAGGCCGATCTCGGCTTGGCGGAAGTGGTGGCACTGCCTCCTGAGGAAACGGAGCGGAGGTGGAGCATCACGACGCCGCAGTGGCCGATCATGCATGCGGTGACCCGCGGAATCAGCCGTGACCGGATGATGGGGCGCCACAAGTCGAACCACATTCAGGTGGCCTATGCGCCGGACCTGCCCGCGGCACGGCTAGCGTTGGCTGCCAAGATCGCCGCCTTCCGGAAGCTCGGAATCGAGTCCTTCGTCTGCGGCTCGGGGCACGACCTGGTGTAAGCTCCGGCGAGGAGCGACGCACGCCGCGGCTGCTTCCGCCGCAGCGCGCAGCGACGGCCGCACAGGCCCTAGAATAGTTTTGGCTGTCCCGCTCCGATGGCCCCGGCGCAACTGCAGCGGCCACCGGGGCAGCTCTCCGCGAAGCGATGCATCTGCGAGCGAAAACCCTCCTGGCCGTCCTGCTGACGGGCGGCCCCGCGGTTGCCGCGGACTTGGGATCGGCCCAGGACGTCGAGCGGCGGGTGGCTGCTTGGGTGCTGGCCCAGGGAGGCAGCGTGGCGGTGCATGGGGGCGGCGGAGAACTCAGCTCCTTGCCGGAGCTGCCCGCCGGCGGGTTCGAGCTGCGGGAAGTGAACCTGACGGGCACGCTGGTGCATCCGCGGGACTTGGCCCGGCTGGCTCCGCTCCGTGCGCTCAAGGCCCTCTCGCTGCCCGGCACGATGTGGAACCCGGTCTGCTGCGGCACGCTGGGCAACGTAGACGACAGCGACGAGCTCGCCTCGCTGGCCGGCTTGGAATCCCTGGAGTCTTTGCACCTGAGCCACCACTTCATGAGCGTCTACAAGGGCATCCGGATCTTTGACCACGGCCTGGCAAAACTGAAGCCGCTGAGGAGCTTGCGCTCCCTGCAGCTGAAGTCGACCCGCATTACCGGGGCGCATCTGGATGCGTTTCCGAACCTGGTCCGCCTCGACCTGACGCAGACCGATGTGAACGACGAGGGGCTGGAGCAGCTGGCGGAGCTGCGGCAGCTCAGGACGCTGCGCTTGCGCAGCACCTACGTGACCGACGCTGGACTACGGCACCTGGAGGGGCTGGAGGGGCTTGTCGAACTGGACTTGGCGGATCTCGGCGTTTCGGACGCGGGCCTCGCCCGCATAGCCCATCTCCAGAACCTGCGAGTCCTGAACCTGCGAGGCGCTCGCCTGACGGACTCCGGCCTAGGGCACTTGGCCGGGATGACGGCGCTTGCGGACCTCAACCTGTATCGCACCCCCGTCACGAATGCGGGAGTCCAGCGCTTGACTGCGCTCCCGGCCCTGCGCAGGGTGGACCTGCGCTACAGCCGGGTAACGGCCTCTGGCATCCGGGAACTGCGCGACGCCCATCCGTCGGTCCAGGTCGAATTCGTGGAGACCCAGCCGTCGGTCTCGGGGGCGGAGTGGCACGCCCCACCCCCGAGCGGAGGCTCCGCCGACGATCTCGCTGCGTGGGCGGCGGAGGTTGGCGGAGACCTGCTTGCGGCGGAGGCGGGCGGGTTCGAGCTGGGCCTGTCGGCGACCGCGGTGGGGGATCGCGACTTGGCAGCCCTAGCGGCGCATCGGCAGCTGGTTGGCCTGGACCTGGCGGCCAGCGAAATCAGCGATCTTGGCCTCCAGCACCTCCAGGCTTTGCCAAGCCTGCGAGCGCTGAACTTGGCCAACACGCGCATCACCGACAAAGCGTTGGAGCAGCTGGGAGAGCTGCGCTCTTTGGAGCGCCTCGTCCTCGATCAGACGCTGATCGACGGCTCCGGGCTGCGGCACCTCGCGGGCCTCACCAAGCTGCGAGAGTTTGCCCTGAAGGGAACCGGCGTGGGGGATGATGCGCTGGAGCATCTCGGATCGTTGGGGTCGCTGCGGACCCTCGAACTGGACTACGCCCAGGTGGGAGACACGGGCGTGATGGCCGTCGCCAACCTCGAAGGTCTGGTGGAACTCGGACTGACGGGCACCAAAGTCGGCGACGGCGGTCTAGCCTGCCTCGCAGCGCTGGCGGGGCTGCGGCGTCTGGCGCTGGCCTTCACCGACGTTACGGATGCGGGCTTGGTGCATCTTGGCGGCCTGAAGTCCTTGGAACACCTCGATCTGGCGCAGACCCGGGTGGGAGATGGCGGCGCGGCGAGGCTTGGGCGGCTCGCCGGTCTCCGGAGCCTCAACCTGGACTACACGAAGGTGTCCTCGGAGGGCGTCGCCGCCCTAGCGGGGATCCGCGGCATGAGAAGCCTCAGCCTGGACAACACGGATGTCACCGATGCAGCGGTGGCGACGCTGGCCGGGCTGCGCCACCTCCGGCGACTGAATCTCTATCACACTTTGGTCACCGCGGAAGGGGTGCAGGCGTTGCGCGAGGCACTGCCGGAATGCGCGATCGTCTGGGACCGCGATGCGTCGCAGCCGAACCGCCGTTTCTGACCAGCTCATGGCCAGACTCCTCTGCCTGCTGGCGCTACTCGCCGGGCCAGCCTGGAGCCCGGAGTGCGCGGAGGGAGCGGAGCGGGAAGACCTGGAGACCTGGGTGCGCGGTCTCGGCGGGTCGATTCGGTACGGCCCGGACGGCGAGGCGGCAGCCGTTGATCTGGGCCGCAGCTGGGTGGTGGACCTGGATCTGGAGCGGCTGGCGGAATGGCCGGAAGTGCATAGCCTGTCGCTCGCCCAAACCCACATCACCGACAGCGGCTTGGGGAGTGTGGCGCGCTTGCCCGCGCTCCGCGAGCTCAGCCTTTTCTTCTGCGAGCACATTACGGACGCCGGCGCGGCGCAGCTGCGCCAAGCGTCCACTCTGGAGCGGCTGGTCGTCCGGGGCACGAAGATCGGGGAGTCGGGCGTGAAGTTTCTCTCGGAGCTGCAGCAGCTGCGGCAGCTCGACATCGGCATCACCGAGATCGGGGACCCCTCGATTGAGCTTTTGGAGGAGTTGCCTCACCTGGAGTCCCTGGCGCTCGGGGGGAATCGGATCAGCGAAGTTGGCATAGCGGGTTTGCGAGCGCTCAAGCGCCTGAGGCACCTCGACCTCAGCGGGGCCCAGGTCACCGACAGCGGAATCTGGGCCGTCAAGGTCACCGACCTGAATCTCGGCGAGATCGGGGCGCTCTCCGGGTTGGAGAGCCTGGTTCTCGCCGCGCCGAATCCGGAGTACGTTGCCGCAGTCAGCAGCGGTGTGCCGCGCTTGCGCGGCGCGATCCGCGTGACCGACTTTGGGGCGCGGCACCTGCGCCAGCTCGCCCGCCTGAGACGGCTCGACCTGACGTGGTCGCAGCTCTCGGCCGAGGGCCTCGAGCACCTGAGCGGGCTGGAGCGGCTGGAGGAATTGCGGTTGGCGCACGCGGGGCGGATCGACGACAAGGCTGGGGCGATGCTGGCGGCTTTTCCCGCCCTGCGCGTGCTCGACGTGTCGGAGACGGGATTCGGCGACGCCGGGATCGCCGCGCTGAGCGGCCATCCGACGCTCCGCAGGATCGTCGCGGTCGGAACCCCGCTCAGCGACGAGGCTGCAGCCGCCTTCCGCGAGGCGCGTCCCGATTGCGAGCTGATCCGGTGAGCGTCCGTGGTGCTGGTCTAGATTGGGACCTGTTGCAGCGATCCGCGGGGCGGTGCTGCGGGCGCTGGACGGCGTCGCGAGTCGCGGGCCTCCATGCCCCAGACCGTGGCTTGCTTCGCGCCGACTTCTTCGTCGCGCCGGAAGGCCCGCTCGGACCAGGATTTGGCCGACGACCGGTCGAAGGCAAGCAAGTGCCCCGAATCCGTCGCGGAGCGATCCAGGTAGTCCGCGATCTGTTCCAGGCCCTCGCGGATCGTGCTCTCCACGCCGCGCTTGGCCCGGACGACCTTGCACTCCACCACATGCTTGCGCACCCGGATCGGGTCCCACTGCCAGCCCAGGATCCGGAGCACCAGCAGGTCGGTCCGCCCGCACCCAGAGTGTACTTCCGCTCGATGCGCCCCTATTGTTCGTCACCCGCTGCAGGAACGCCTTGCAGCAGCAGAGGCCCCGCCTCCCTGTACGCGAAGCGCTCTAGCCAATGCTCGGCGTGCTACCGGTAGTGGGCCTGCAAATGCCGCCAGCAGCTAGCCGGGGTCCAGTGCGCCGTCCGCGCCCATGTCCGGCAGGTTCCTCTCTTTGTGGCAGGTTCCTCTCGGCGATCTGAGTCAAATGGCACGGCACGACTTCGCGGTAGATCGGAATGTCGATCTCGACCGGGCCGTGGGCCCGTACGCGGCCCAGCTCACAGATAGTGGACCGCCGCAGCATCCGCACACCCAAGCACATGGAAGCCTGGCAGAAGCGGACTGAGGCGCCGGTGGAGATGCATCCATGGCCGGCGTACTCTCCGGAATGGAACCCTACGGAGCAAGTCGGGTCGGTAGTCCAGTGTCGGGTGGGGAAGCTGCTGTCTGGACGGTCCGCCAGCTAGGGGAGCGTTTGGAGCAGGCTCTGCAAGCCCTCGAGGCAGACCCAGCCAAGGTGCCAGGGTTCTTTCCAGAGTCTGACTGCACCTGTACTGTTTTTGCTTTTATTCAGAAATGACTTGTAGCAAATTCAGCAAATAGCCGCTACAGATACTATGGGACTAAATCATTGAAAAAAATTACGCCAACTGCCATTGAGGATGCAGAAGAGGATACCGACGACGGATACGGACCCTGGCCATCGCCAGTCGGCGGCCCATCTGCCCCTGTCTCCGAGGGTGAAAAAGATGCTAGGGTATGCACCACAGAAACAGTTTTGCCGTACGTTTCTAAGGTAGTGGAAGAATGCTCTGTGGCGATCGTGGTAGCGGTTGCTACGTGCGGCGCAGCAGTAAAGAGCCCTACTATTTTGACAGGTCTAGGTTGTTCCCTGATTCCCGGTTAAAAATCCCGGCACCGTCTGGAACGTTTTGTTTTACAATGATTTAGACGGTCCTGGGGGTGTTCGCGGATTGCACCTCGGGGGTGCATCTCGATTTTTTTGGAGGCCCCCTGGCCCCTGTCTCCCGACAGCGCTCCCACCCTGGCTTACGGCGTCTGCAACGATGACTTCTGGCCGGGCTCGGCGTGGTGGCGCGGCTGGCCCGGTTCCTCGGGCTGCCCGAGAAGCTGGCCGCGTCGGTCCGCCTCCAGCGCCGCCGGCGCGGTGGCAGCGCTGGGCAGAGGCTGCTGGCGCTGCTCTACGCGGCCTGCGCCGGCGGGGGCACCTCCACGCGGTCGACGCCTTGGGGGCCGATGATGTCGCCCCGGCGCTGGAGGGGTTGCGGGAGTGCGTGCGGCTGATCAGCCGGAGTACCGTTCTCGAGCAGCGGTTAGATTGCTCCTCATTTCCGGCTGCACGGGGCTGGGCCTGTGGCTATACATACGGCGGTCCAAGCGTGGCGCAAGGAGCCAGTCCGAGCGCAGGTTCGCCTGCGAGGCTGACATCCGCGAAAACCTCTGATCTGCCTAGGTTAACTTGACCATGTTCAGCTCGCCTTCTCCCTGCGCGTTAGCAAGCCCGGTACATTTCCGACACCTCCGTAAGTCCTTGTTCAATCAAGAAAAACGGTGGTCGACGACCTCGCCCTAAAGGGAGGAAGCGGTAGGGGCTGGTGGCGGCTCCGCTGGAGTTACGCGGAGGCACCACGGCCCGACCTCCTATGCGTACAGTTCCGCCGGACGGTGCTTCTGCCTGCATTGAGTAGGCCGTGCCTCCTCGGTAAGGATGCCTGCAGTGCCGATTCTGGCCAAGGCTGTACAGGCGTGCGCTGTGCGCTGAGAGACTCTCGGGCAGGTATCACGTGACCCTTTGCACAGCGGAGGGACCGGGAGCCTCGCGGTCACCGTCAGCGGCCGCTTCCCAGCCGGCTGTCGTTCCTCTCGCCGTGCGAGCGGACTGGCTGTGCGTAGCGCAGTGGCCCTGGAGTTGTCCGAGCCAGGGAAACGGGCCCTAGGAGCGTGTTTCGTGCGTTTTCAGAGGATCTCCCTTCCCTAGGTTACCGAAGCAGCAGGGCGAGCACTGTGATCAGGATGGTGAGGAGCGTGAAGCACAAGGGGGCGGCGGAGGCCGTGGCGGTGTTGCAGGAGGTACGTCCCGGGAGAAAGTCGCGGTGTTGCGCGGCGCTCCGCACGAGGTGGCGGCGGTGGCGGACGGACTGGAGATTAAGCGCCGGTACAAGTCGGGGGTCATCGCGTATGCACCGGAGGACGGGCCGACGGCTGCGAGCTGGAGCACGGCCGGGTGCAAAAACATCGCGCCGCCGGGGTGGCAGCAGACGTTCGACCCGTTGCGGGACGCGCTGAACTGGGAGCATGGCTGGGCGCGTCCGGACGATCTGGAGCGTGGGCGGCCGGCGGGGCAGCCCGCTCACGAGGCCAAGTGCGAGGCGGCGGAGCTGCGGGCGACCGGGGAGTACCTGAGCGCCCGAATTGCCGCCGGCCAGGTGAGCAACCGCACGGATGTGGTTGCGGCACTTTGAGAGGCGGGGCTGGCCGTAACGCGGCAGGGGCGGGACTACGGAGCCGTGCAGGACGAGGCGAGCGGCAAGCGATTGTGGCTGAAGGGAGGGGTCAATGACCGAGAATTCGATGCCAGGCAGCTTGGCCGAGCGACTGGTCGCGAAGCAGGCCGAGGACGAGGCGCTGCTGACGAGCTACCGGCAGACGATGCAACAGCACGCGCAGCCCGAATTAGAGAGCTTTGGAGCCGAGTTGAGCGCATTCGCGAGGGCCGAGGCCACCACAACGCGGAGCGCTATCGCAGGCGGCCTCAGCGCACGGGACTGGGCGCGGGCAAGGAGGTGGGGGTGGCCCGTGCTGACCGGGGTGCCGGTGGTGCTCGGGCTGGCGCTGGGGCCTGGGGCTTGGCAGCGGCTCTGAGCTGGAGCATCGAGGCACGGTAGGAGCTGGCGGACCAGATCGCGTGGCAGCAAGAGGTGCTGGAGCGGCTGGAGGCCGGGACATGGGGCATTCAGCTGCGCCAGATGTCGAAGGGGAGGTTCGTGGTGCTGCCGGGCGATCGAGGCGAAACGGTCTGGAAAGTCGAGGGGCGTCCAGCCATCCGGCTGGCGGACGACTGAAAGAAGCACATGACCGAGTTCGAGAAGCGGTTGAGCGAGGCCTTGCAGTCGCTCGCCGCGCAGTACGAGCGGGAGCAGAAGCGGCAGGCCGAGCAGGTTGCGGGCTTGCAGGAGCAGCTTGACGCACAGGTGAGCGCCTTGGTCGCGGACTACAAGCAGCATGCCAGCGACTATAGGCGGATTCGGCAATTGTCACCAACCCCAACCAAATTAGGGTGGGCGGTGAGCGCAGCGCCCATCCCTCCGTCTAGGTTGCGGGATGGACGCAGTGCTCTGCATTCAACATGCCCGCAGACAGTCCAGCACGCCCGCACAGATAGAGATCGACGCTGTCGATACTTGTAGGGGCGTTGGGCGGCTGCGAGAATGGGACGATGCGACGGAACTCAGATCGCGAGTGCGAGTGGACTCCCAGGCGGATCGCTGGGCAGTGCCCGGCCCTTACGCAGCTGCGCTGGCGAGCATGGGGCTGGCAGTGCTGGTCCGGCGGCTGGCGTGGTAGGCTAGATGCGACGGCGATCAGCCGTCTGCCAGTAAAGTGCGAAAAGGGCCCATCATGCTGAGGAGAATGTTTGCGGTTAGGTTGGTGTTGCACTCGGTTGGGCACGGGTGGAGCGACTGTGTTGGGGCTACTGAATCTGTTGCTGGCTTGATCGACTTCGAGCCGGAAGGGAGCGAGCGATGAGAACGATAGGTGTTTTGTTTTTGGCTATGGGGGCTTATGCATACTGGGATCGCAATTTATTGATATCAATTATCTTAGCCGGTTTAGCTATACTTGCTGGTATTGAGAAAATATTAGAAGACAATGAGAAAAATCAGGAAGAAAGACTGAAGCGTGAGCTGTCTATTTTGCGAACAAAATCCGAAATTCGCAGATTGCGGGATAGATTGTCGGATGAATAAGGGGGCGAGCAATGAAACGGATACCGGTATCGGAGAGGCTGCCGGACGAGGTTATCGAACCGAAGTTTCATTCAGTGTGCTTTTCTCGGAGCATGCGCATTTCAGAACACGGGATTACGAGGTTGTGAAGCCTACGCATTGGACGTATTGTTCCCGAGCCCGATGCGGACTGCGAGCGGGTAGTTGGGAAAGGATCTGGCAATGAGTGAGGAATCTGCCTTAAAGAAACGGGGTTTTCCGAACGACGGGAGGATTCCCATACCGCTTGAAAGCTATTTCGGCGGTTAGCCGTCGTTTAAGAAAGAGGTTGTGCGTGTTGGAGCATTAGCCCGTTACGAGGTTGAGTGGTTGCGGTTGGCTGAACCCGGCGATGCGCCGGACTGGGACGTTTGGGAGAAGGCGCTGGCGCGAGCGGATGCTTTAGTTCAGAGCGTGGTTTACGCGGGCACTTCCAAGAAAGCCAGTTTGTGCTATCCACGCTGCAAATCTCGTCGGCTGCGAGGGCTGCTAGGGCCGCCCGCTCATCCCGCACGCCTAAGAGCCTGTTGAGAAAGTCCTCAGCGGACGTGAAGCCTGTCCAGCAACTCCTTGCAGGGCCCTGAAATGACCATGAAACGACTCCTGAAGGCCCTGAAACAGGTGCAAACCGGTGGTTCGCACGCGATTGCGCGACGGAAATCGTATCCTAGGGACTTTATCAACAGGCTGCTAAGCCGCGGATGAGGATTCCCCACCCGTTTGGGGATGGGTGCCAGACTGCCCATTCCTGCGCCAAAATCGCCGCCTGCGGGCTTCCGGCAAAAGCACATCCGGAAGTTCAGACGCTCACAGCGCGTCGGCGAGTGCGACAGGGTGACGGCATGACGCGGGCATGGGCGGATCGGTGGACGGTGCTGGGCGTGGGCGCTGCGGTGGTGGCCACGATCCTGTAACATGCATACGAGCATAGACGCACGGCTGGATGCCTTGAGCGCACGGTTGGACGCTGTGGTCGCCAGCTTGGCCGACCTGCGCGAGCGTGTGGCGCGGACCGAGACGCGGCTGGAGGTACAACTCCCTAGGCCACCCGCAGCGCCAGCGAAACCAGGATGCCGCCTGTGGGCTCCGTGAGCGCTGGCCGTAGTATTGGCGGTAGCGCAGCCCAGTGCTGCATCCTGCCGCATCTGCAACTGATCGCAGGTCCTGCGCCGGAGTGTGCAGGATGATTGTAAGCCTCCGTAAACACATGACTTAATGCCGCAACCAGCCCTGCCTCGCCATAGTGATTTCCAGTTCCAAAGGGATACCGACGGTGTGATTCCCGGCGCAGACGAAGCGCGATGCTCAGCTTGCGAGGGTATTTCCTTGCTTTGCTAGCTTCGGTTCGGATCGGTTTATTTTGGAGAAAACCTGTAGGATTCGGTCGAGTTTGGCGGCGGCATTATGACATGGTGCGGAAAGGCCCTTTCATGGCGGATGTCTTCTGAGAGTTGCTAAAGCAGATCGCTGAGGGCGCAGGCTGGAGGGTTCTGTTCGTGGTCGACGATTGCAGGATGCCTCGTGCGCAGAGAGTCCAGGAGTGGCTGGCGGCGAACCGAGCCGCAAAAGAGCTCTGCTGGCAGTCGCCCTACTCGTCTCTAGGCAATCCGGTTGAATGGCTAGGGGCCCTTGGTCCAGCGTCGGGTCCGTCGCTATCTGGACACGACCAAAACACAGCTGCGGGCCAACCTGGAAGCTGCTTGCCGGTCTTGGCGCAAAGCCTCGGAACAGGTGCAACCCCTTTTTCGAAAGGCAAACTGCCAGTCTGTTTTTGCCTGGATTCTGAGGACGCCGACCTTGGTGCCGATCAGTAGGTCGTGGGTTCGGATGAACCAGCGTCCGTTTGCGGGGAGGCGGTACTGGGTGCGCTACAGGCGCAGGCCGAGCAAGTCGAGGGCTTGCTGCTGCAGCGGCGTGGGGGCGGGGTGAGCAGGTCGAAGGGCTTGGCTTGGTCCAGCTGAGGCTGCACCCGGGTCTGGACGATGGTCGCCAAGGCGTCGAGGAGCGTACGGAAGCTGTGCAACGGCGCTCCCTCCGGCGTGCGCTGGGCGGCGGCCTTGCGCCGCGCCGCCGAGGCGCGCTCGGCTGGAGCGGCCTGCAGGTCGTCGGCGTCGAACAGCAGGGGTGCCAGCTTGCGGCGCATGTGCCATTCGATATAGTAGGCGAGCATGCACAAGAAGACATGGGCGCGCACGGCGATCGGGGGCGGTAGGGGTGGATGGGCGGGGACCTGGAGATCGACGGTCTGGAAGCTGCGGAAGGCGCGTTCGACGCGTCTGAGCCGCTGGTAGACGCGCACCGCGTCCGCGGTGCCGAGCTCGCTGGCGGGCAGGCTGGTGCGGAGGACATAGAGGCCGTCGAGCTGGGCCTCTTGGGCGATGCGCTCCTGGTTGCGCTGGGAAAACGAAGCCGTCTGCGGCGAATCTCCAGGTCGAAGTGCTGGGCCATGTTGTGTTTTGGCGACGACGTTGCCCACGCGCAGTCCCGATCCGGTCCCGGCCGGCGAGGGGGGCGCTGGGGCGCGTTGGGTTGGCGGCGAGGATCGTGCCGAGATCGCGCTCGGTGGCTTGCAGGAGGGCCTCGCGTTGGTGCGCCTGCTCCGCGGCGAGCATCGGGTGGTGGCAGGCGAGCAGGCGTTCCCCGGGGAAGTCTGGATGCTGGATCTCAGCTAGGTCGCGCTCAGCGAACAGCGAGGGCTGCAGCATCCCGCTTGAGGCCAGGGCGCGGAGCGCCGGGGTGGGCAGGGCGCTGATCCAGTCCAGCCCGGCCGGCTGGACCTCCTCGCGGATCCGGGTGCTGGGGAGCAGTCCGCGGTCGCCGACCAGCACCACCCGGGCGAGCCCGAAGCGGGTGCGCAGCTTGGCGATTTGAGCGCCATAGGTGGCGGGGTCGGCGGCGTTGCCCTCAAACACCTCGACCGCCACCGGGCAGCCCTTGGGCGTTGCACAGCAGGCCGAACACGATCCGCATCTCGCCGTGCTGGCCGTCGCCGAAAGCAGCCGTGGCGCGCCAGCGGGTGGCAGGGGCCCTCGACCCAGGTCGAGGGTGACGTCGTAGAGCATCAGAGCGCCGTCGGCGAGATGCCGCTGGGCCAGCTGCTTCTCGATCGTCCCCTGGCGTTTCAGCAGCCAGTCCAGCGTGCTGTAGAGCGCGTCCGCATCCGCTTGTTCCAGAGCGAGCGCTTCGCCCAGCGTTGTGGCTCAACGCCTCGTCGCACAGACCGGCGGGCGGTGGCCAGCTGGGAGCGCGGCGCGACCATGCGGGCCACGATCATGGCCACTGCCAGCTCGCGCCGGCGCGAGGGCCTGGCGGCGAGCAGCCGGTCGAGCCCGAGTTGGCGCAAGGATCCCAGCACGGCTGCGACATGGCCGTGGGGCCTGGAGCGCACGATATGGAAGGCGTCCTCGGGAGAGACGAGGGTTTCGTTTTTGAGTGCGCGGCGCAAGGTCTCGATCTTGGCGGGGGGCCAGTTGGTGAGGTTGGCGAGGGTCCTCTTGCGGACGCGCTTTCCCTCGCGCCAGCCCTCCCGGAGGAGGATGGCAGGTCGCGAACTGCGGTTCGGGACAACATCGATGTACATGGCAACTACTATAAATTTTAAACTTTACTTTGTCATATTCAAAACTCATATTGCATGGCAACGAATCGATAGCTGCCATTGTCTTTAACCTGTTGAAAACAATGATTTACAGGAACAATCACTCGCGAAGCAACCGGAAGTGCAGCTTGGGCCGCGAGGGAGCCGGGGGCGAGGATCGTCTTCGCCGATGAATCCGGGCGCAACAAGCTCCGGGGGGAGACGCCCGCGGCGCGTGCGGCCAGCATGCGCTTTCGCCTGCACCGGCTCGCCGCCAGCAGACCGGAAGGCGAACTGTGCCGCCGCGAGTTGGCCGCAGCGGGCGTCTACTGGGGCCGCTCTTCGCCGGACTCGCTCCCCGGCCCGAAAGCAGTCCGGGACGTCAGGCCGTTGCGGCCGGAATCGTGCCGTAGGAGGTAGGGAACTCGCGGATGGGAGCCCCGACCTCGGCGGCGACCGTGCGGTAGAGGTCGCCGAAAGTGCCTGTGACGCGGCTGTGGTGGCCAGGGCGCAGCCGACCCGCCCGCCCGGCCAAAATGACCGCGCCGCCGCTGTTCTTGTGGAAGTTCGCTTCCGCGTGCTCATGCACGAACAGCAGGGCGCAGTTGTCCAGGATCGAGCCGGCACCCTCGGGAGTGCTCTTGAGCTTGCCCACGAGATAGGCGAACTCGGCGACATGCCAGCGACAGATGTCGCGCATCACCTCCTGCTGGCGCTCGCGGTGCGGCCCGCCCAGATGGGAATACTCGTGGTGCCTGGCGAAGGAAAGCCCGAGCCACGGGAACCGCGTCAAGCTCTGGCACTTCGTGAGCATGTACGAGGCCACACGCGTCTGGCCGGACGCGAAGGCATGCATCAGCAGGTCGCTCTGGAGCTTCGCGATGCGCGGATAGTCCCGGGGGTCGCCTCCCGGCTCGGGCGGCTCGACGGTCTCCGCGTACTCCGCGGGGAATTCGGCGATCGCACGTTCGATGTCGAAGACAGAGGCCAGGTACTCGTCGATGCGGTGCGAGTCCTCCTGGCCCAGCGTCGCCCGCAGGGCGCGGGCCTGCCCTTGCACGCTGTCGAGGATGCTGCGCTTGCGGTTGGCCCAGCCCTCGTCGAGCGTGCCGAAGAGCCGGTCGAACAGCTTCTGCGGGATGACCTCCGGCGGCAGCGCCCGGTCCTTGGCGCTCCAGCTCATGTTGCGCTGCATGCTGCTGCCGAAGGACTCCTGGCACACTCCGATTTGCAGCGACGGAAACCTGGATTCCTGCCCGATCCCGGCTGCGACGAGTTGGTCGATGGACGGAGCGCCCGCCCCGATCCCGGTGTACTTGGCCCCCGACACGAGGGCGCTCATCGAGCGCTGGTGGCCGTTGCCGGCGCCGCTCGTCTGGCCGTTCGGGTTGTCCAGCCCGGAGAGGATCTGCACATCGCCCTGGAGGCGCGCCAAGGGCGCCAGGCAAGGCGGCAAAGCATAGTCGGGCCCGGTCTCGCGCGGAATCCAGTAGCGCTCTGGGATGCCGTTGCCGTTGAACCAAAAAACGAACCGAGTCGGGGGCTGCTCCGCGTCGAAACGTCCCTCGCGGGCCGCGTACGCGGTGCCCGAGGAGTTGAACATGCAGGCCAGCGGCGGCAGCGCCAGGCGGGCCGCCGCCCCGGCCACGCCTACGCTTCTGAGGAATGTCCGACGCGGCAGGGGCTGCGGCTTCATGGCTGGCTCCAATCGACTTCCAGGTACTCCTCGCTAGCGACCAAGCCCAGGACGAGCTCGCGGAACCGGAACCCGGAAACTCGAAAACGATTATACGCCCGGTCCAGGAGCGGCGCATCGGCCCGCCGCTCGTGGCGCCCGAAGAGATATCGGAACAGCTGCTTGGCGATGCATTGCTGGCAGACGGAGGAATTGGCGAGAATCCGGCCAGCTCCCTTCGGCGATGCGAACGCCGAGTCGGGGATACCCGCGATGTAGCCCGAGGAATCGATCTCCAGTTCGTAGGTCTGCGCCTTCTGGCCTTCCCGCTCCTGCTCCGGGGTCGGCTGGACTCGGACAGGCTCGGTCTCGCGGTAGCCCCCGATTGCGTCGTAATGCTCGAAACCGAAGCCGATCGGGTCGACCAGGCGATGGCATGACACACAAGCCTCGTCGGTCGCGTGCAGCGACTCCATGCTCTCCCGCACCGTCATGGGCTTGGCGCCGAGCGAGAGGGGCGGCAGCGAGGCGTCTACTCCGGGCGGCGGAGGGGGCACCGTCTGGCAAAGGAAGTGCTCGCGGACGAACAAGCCCCGCTCGGTCGGGGAGGTCTGGACCGACTTGCCCGTCTGGGCCAGGTAGGTCCCGTGCCCGAGGATTCCCGCCCGGGTCGAGCCGGATGCATAAGGGGTCTTGCCGAAGGCCGCCTCGGGATCGGGCATGCCGTATACCTTCGTCAGGAAATCGTCGACAAAGCTGTAGTCGGCCGAGAAGAACTCGCGGAAGTCCAAGTCGCTCCACACGAGGTGGCGGAAGAGGAGCCGCGACTCCTCCGCCATGCTTTGCGCGACTTCCGGCCCGTAGTCCCGGAACCGGTTGCGGTCCTTCACCGCGGAGAGCAGCCGGTCGAACCGCATCCATTGGGCGAAGAAGGTGTCCAGCGCCTCCTGCGCCGCGGGCAGCGCGAGCATCCGGCGGGCCTGGGCTTCAACTTCGGCGCGAGTTTCCAGAGCTCCGCTCGCCGCAGCCTCGGTGAGTTCCTCGTCCGGCGGGGCGTTCCATAGGCCGTAGGACAGCTTGGCGGCGGTTGCGTAGGGCTTGCGCGGGCTGCCCGGGGGGTGCGGCACCAGGAAGAGGAAGTGCGGCGACTGCAGGATGGCCTCGGCCACTGCGCGGGCACCGTCTAGGAATTCCCCTCGCTCCGCCGCCCACCGCAGGAGGAGGTCCGCGTAGGCGCTGGATTCGGTGGGCTCGAGCGGGCGGCGGTACGCCTTGGCCCCGAACTCGCGGACGAACGCCTCGGCGCAGGCCCGGTCGGCAGCGGACCCAGGCTGGCAGGGGAGAAGCCTTTGCTCGTCTCCGTAGCGGAACGCGTTGCGGCTGAGTTTCTCGGCGGACCGGCCATACGCGTCGGCGAGCATCGGCGTGACAGCCTGGGTGGAGGCCTGGTTGGTGTAGCCGTTGACGAAGTCCTCGGCCGGGAAGTTGCGGGCCGGGCGCGTGCGGTCGTTGAGCAGATAGCGGACTGTGTTGTCGTATTGAACATGCGACAGCCGACGCAGGGGTTCCAGTCGGCGCCGAGTTGGCGGTTCCCTCCCGGAGGCGACCGGAACCGGGGGGGCCTCCGAGGCTAGGTGTGCGATCCAGGCGCGAAGGAGCCGCTCTTCGGCGCTGCCCGGCTCGATGAGTTGCCCGCCGGTGTGCTCCAGGCGGTTCGTGGGCTTGAGGAGCAGCGGGGATTGCTCCGGTTCGCTGCGGTCCACCAGCGCCGCGAGCCCGAGCCCGAATCTGTCGATCTCGGCTGCCGCCGAGCCGTCCACGGGAAAATGCAGGCGAGTCCCGGAGGCCACTCCCGAGGCGTTGTGGCAAGCCCGGCAGTTCCGGGCTTCCAGCACGGGGAACAAGTCGGTCCGGAAGTCGATGCCCGACGCGGCCATCGCCCCCGGAGCGAGCGCAACGACCCACAGCAGCCTCGGGAGAACGTCAGCGAGCGCTCGGCTCTGGCTAGCGGCTAGCACGATCCGAAGTGCTGACTTCCCGAGGGATTCGTTGCGCAAAGGGCCCGCAGCGCACAAGCAGGATCAGTATACAAGCCCGTCCCGAGGTTGATCGGCGGGGGAGCGGAGCGTTCGGCAGGCCAGGCCGACCGGAACTCGGCGGGGAGGGGCTGCCGAAGGGCTTGGTAATCTGAGCGGTTGCCCGTCCTGCAGTTCGTCGGAGTCTCGAAACGCTACGCGCTGGCCGGGCAGAGCGTTGTCGCGCTGGAGGATGTCACGCTAGCGGTGGAACGGGGCGAGTTCGTCGCCCTCGTCGGCCGGAGCGGCTGCGGCAAGAGCACTCTCTTGAACCTGGCGGGGGCCATGGACCTGCCCACGGCTGGCGATGTGCATATCGACGGCCGCTCGACGAGCGAGCTCAACGATGACGAGCTGACCTCGGTGCGACGCGCCAAGGTGGGTTTTGTGTTTCAGTTCTTCCAACTGCTGCCTGCCCTGAGCGCCGTGGAGAATGTCGAGCTCCCGCTGCAGCTCGCGGGCCGTCCCCATCCCCGCCGCCGGGCCCTCGAGGTGCTCGACCTTGTCGGCCTCCAGGGCCTGGCGGCTCGGCTCCCGTTCCAGCTCTCCGGCGGGCAGCTGCAGCGCGTCGCCGTTGCGCGGGCGCTGGTGCATGCGCCTTGCCTGCTGCTCGCTGACGAGCCGCTGGGCAACCTCGATTCCGAGACAGCGGAGGGCATCCTGGACTTGCTGGGGCGAGTCCATCGGGAGGTTGGCACGAGCGTGGTGATGGCCACGCACAGCCTCGAGTCGGCCCTGCGAGCCGATCGCGTGCTGCAGCTCAGCGACGGGCGGCTGGTCTCGGACGGCCCGCCGCGCCGCACGGCATAGCGCCGTGCATCTCCCGCTGCCTCCGCACCGGCTCGTCGGGCGGTCCCGGACGCAGGAGCTGGCCCGGTCGGTAGGGGATTCTGCAGGTCTGCGGAATCCCCGCAGAGGTGCCCGCTGGTCTTGCGACGCTGCCGGCGCTTTCGCGGCGCGGCGATCGGCTAGGGTTGAGGGTTTCCGCTCGCCTTGATCGAGGCCTTCCAGAAGCAGTCCTGCCGGCTGGGCGTCCGAGTTGGTCTAAGCTACGAGTCTGAACTCCCGCTGCGTGTCCTTGTGCTTCCGCGTGCTGCCTTCCGGGAGCGCCGGGGAGGGCCTGGAGCCACCGCCACAGCTCGGGGGGCGCTCGAATCCTTGCCGCTGTGCGCGCCAACTAGCGGGTCTTGGCGGGCTCGAGGCCCTGACGGCAAGAGTCCCGTTCCGACCGTTCGTGCGGCAGCCGCCACGGGCCGCTGCTGCCAGGGCGCTCGCGCAGGCTCCGAGACGGCTGCCGGCCTGCGGGCCGCTCCGAATCTGGGGCGCGGAGACGGCGGTGGGCGTTGCGGATCGCCGGAGCGCGCCCGGCGGGATCCGGGCACGAGCGTGGTGATGGCCGCCGGGATCCTAAGCCTTGGTGGCGGACGGCTCGGTTCCGCCCGCCTGCCGAAGCGCGCCAGGTGAGGACATGCATCTCCTCCTGCCTGGCTACCGGCTCATCGGGCGCCCCCTGCTGCAGGAACCCGCTCGCACACTCCTCACCACCGTGGCCGTCGCCATCGGGGTCGCCGTAATCGCTGCGATCGACTTGGCCGGCGATGCCGCGGCTGGTTCGTTTCGGTCGTCGATGGAGACGCTGCAAGGCACTGCGGACTATGAGATCGGGCAGGTCGGCGGCATTCCGGAATCCGTGCTCGGTGACCTCGTAGCGTTGCCGGAGCCTCTGCGGTTCTCGGCCCGGATCGAGGGTTTCGCCACCGATCCCGCCAGCGGAGAGCGCCTGGCACTTTTCGGGGTCGATTTGTTGGGCGATCCGATGCTGGGGGAGTGGAGCGGCCTCGATGCTCCCGCACTGGCCGACCTGATGGATAGCCGCGCCGTGTGGGTGAGCGAGGCCTTGGGAGCCGGGGCAGGGGAGCAGCTCGCGTTGATCGTCAACGACCGCCTCGAACACTTCGGCGTGCGGGGCATTCTGCGGGGCTCCGCCTTCCAGGACGCCTCCCTGGGCAAGCTGGTGCTCATGGACTTGGCTTTGGCCCAGCGGGCGCTCGACCGTCTGGGGCGGCTGGACCGGATCTACGTGCAGGCGCCGGACGGCCGAGGCCGGAACTGGCCGCAAGTCCTCAGCAACCACCTGCCGGCTTCCGCGACGGTGGAGCCAGCAGGCGTCCAGTCCGAGCAAAACCGGAAGATGCTCAGGGCTTTCCGCTGGAACCTTCGAGTCTTGAGCTATATTTCCCTCCTGGTCGGGGCCTTCCTGATCTACAACACCGTCTCGGTCTCTGTGGTGCGCCGCAGGCCACAGATCGGCGTGGTGCGGGCTCTCGGTGCGTCGCAGGGAATGGTCCGCCGGGCATTCGTGGCGGAGGGGTGCGTGCTCGGCGTCGCGGGCACGGCACTCGGGCTGCCGCTCGGCCGGGCTCTGGCCGAGGTCGCCGTGGGGGCCATGGGGCAGACGGTTGATGCGCTGTACGTCAGCAGCACTCCCGGTGAGATCGCCTGGAGCCCCTGGAACTTGGGCCTTGCTGCGTGCGCAGGGCTGGGGGTGTCCCTGGCGGCGGCGTGGGGCCCCGCTCGCGAGGCCTCGGCGGTGCCCCCCACCGAGGCCATGGCCAAGGCGCGGCTCGACTATGCCGCGGCGCAGGGGGTACGGCAGGTGGGCCAAGCGAGCCGTTTGGTGCGCCGCCGCCTCGGCGATGCTCTGCCTGGTGCCGGCCTGGGAGCGCATCCCGGTCGCCGGGTACGTAGCGGCCTTGGGCCTGATCGGCGCTGCCGCGATGCTGGTGCCCCAAACCACTGCGGCGGGCCTGCGCCTTGCAGCCAGGCCGTTCTCTCTGGCGCTGGGAGCGGCCGGGAAGCTCGGCGCGCGAACCCTAGCTGCGGCTCTCGGGCGGACCTCGGTGATGGTCGCAGCGCTCTCCACGGCGACCGCCATGATGGTCAGCGTCGGCATCATGGTCGGAAGCTTCCGGGAGACCGTGGTCCTGTGGATGGACAATCAACTGAGGGCGGACCTGTACGTTCGGGCGGCGGGGCGGTCCGCCCCCAGCGAGAGTCCGACGATCGGCGAGGAGGTCGCCCGGCGGATCGCAGACCTGCCGGGCGTAGCGGCCGTGGACCGGTTCCGCAGCTACCCGATCACCTATGGCGGGCTGCCGGCCAGCCTAGCTTGGGGAGACGTCCGCATTCACGGCCGCCGATCGGGCGTCCGGTTCCTCCACGGAGCCGACCCCGAATCCGTTTGGAGCCAGCTCGTCGCGGGCGACAGCCTCATAGCCAGCGAGCCGTTCAGCCAGAAGCACGGCGTCCGCGTCGGCGACCGCCTGCGGCTGCCTGTCGGCGAGCGCATCGTCGACTTTGCGGTGGCGGGTATCTTCTACGACTATTCCGGGGAGCAGGGCATTCTCATCGGGGACCGCTCGGTGCTGCTGCGCTACCTTCCAGATCCCCGGGCAACCAGCCTCGCGGTGTACCTCGAGCGCGACGCGGAGGAGGAGGCCGTACGCAGCGAGATCGTCCGCGCCGTGGCCGGACGCCGCTTGGCGGTGGCGCGCAACCGGCAGCTGCGGGAGCGGGCCATCGAGGTGTTCGACCGCACCTTCGCCATCACGTACGCTCTGGAGGCCGTGGCCGTGGCGGTGGCGATTCTGGGCTTGGCCGGAGCGCTGCTCACGTTGGTGATCGACCGCAGGGCGGAATTGGCGGGTGCTGCGGGTCATCGGAGCGTCCCAGGGCCAGATCCGGCGGCTGGTCCTGGCTGAGGCCGGGTATGCTCGGCCTCGTCTCGAACGGCATCGGTTTGCGGGCCTGGGAGCAGCATTGTCCCTGGTCCCTGATCAAGGTCATCAACAAGCAATCCTTCGGCTGGACGATCCAGTTCCACTGGCCGCTGGGCTTCCTGGTCGGGGGCTCTCGGATTGGTCTACGCTGCGAGCCTCGTTTCCGGCCTGTATCCCGCCCGCATCGCCGCGTCGCGGGATCCGAGGGGAGGCCTTGCACGAGGAATGAGGCTCCCGCATGCGTTGCTGGCGGTCGCCGCCGCAGGGCGGCTAGCCGCATTCGAGCCAGCCTTGCCGGGATACCAGTTCTCGTTTCCCCCGCGACCACTTCGAGCATCCCGG
This sequence comes from Bryobacterales bacterium, assembly GCA_965213745.1. Classification (GTDB taxonomy): domain Bacteria; phylum Acidobacteriota; class Terriglobia; order Bryobacterales; family UBA6623; genus VXMF01. The sequence goes on from CBDBZZ010000007.1 coordinate 26,600, forward strand.
CTTCGAAACCGAGTGGTGGTACTACACCGGGAACCTGCGCAATCCCGACGGGCACCGCTTCGGTTTCGAGCTGACCTTCTTCCGGCTAGCCGTCGAGCGGGACGCGCCGGCGGTGAGCGCTTGGGATGTCGATCAGGTATACCTGGCCCACTTCGCAGTCAGCGATATCGATTCCGGGCGATTCCTACCGGGCCGAGAGGCTCAATCGTGCGGGTCCCGGGCTCGCCGGGGCGGCGGAGGAACGGAGGCGCATCTGGAACGGCAACTGGAGCGCGACTTGGCTGCCCGAGAAGCCCGACATGCCGACCCAGGTGCTGCGGGCGCTTAGCGAGGAGACCTCGCTCGAATTGCGCCTCGAGCCCCGGGAAGCCGGCCGTGGTCCACGGCGCGGACCGGCGTCAGCCGCAAGGCCGCCGGGCGCGGCAAGGCGTCGCACTACATCTCCTTCACCCGGCTGTCGGCGCACGGCAGGCTCACAGTGAACGGGAGCGCCCACGAGGTGGAGGGGCACGGCCTGGATGGACCACGAGTTCTCGACGGACAGCCTCGGGCCCGATCAGACGGGCTGGGACTGGTTCAGCGTCCAGCTGGGACGAGTGGCAACGACCTCATGCTGTATGGCATGCGGGGCAGCGACGGCCGGCACGACCGGTTCTCGTCGGGCACGTTCGTGGACAAGGACGGGCGGGCGACGCCGCTGGGCCGGGACGACTTCGCCTTGCGGCCGCGACGGAGGTGGCGCAGCGCCGAGACGGGGGCGTCCTATCCCGTCGAATGGACCATCGAGGTGCCGCGTTACGGATACAGCTTGCAGTGCCGCCCGCTGATGGACGCCCAGGAAGTTGCGGGGCGGCTCGGTGCGGCCCCCGTGTACTGGGAAGGGGCTGTGGCCTACACCGGGGAACGGGCGGGAACGCCAGTCCGGGGGGGCGGATACCTGGAGATGACCGGTTACGACAAGCCGATCAGCCTGGGACTGACGGGCAGGGCAGCGGCGGACGAGTGAGCCCAGGAGTCGCGACCATCCGAGGGCTCGCGAGGCGCAGAGGGGGCGGATACCCCAGGCGGGCGTCTTCGTAGGGCCGCCCGAGGGCAAGCGGTGGGCGCCAGGTTCTGCGGCTTGGTAGCTAATCGAGCCGGAAGCTGATGTCCGCAGCGGGCACCGAGTGAGTGAGCGCTCCGACTGACGCGAAGTCGGCCCCCGCCTCCGCGTAGGCTCGGATCGTGCTCAAGTTCAGATTGCCCGACACCTCCACCCGAGCCCGCCCGCCGATCCGCTGCATGGCGCGGGAGGCCTCTCGCGGCGAGAAGTTGTCCAGGAGCACATGCCGGGCACCGTGCTCGAGGGCCTCGGCCAACTCGTCCAGGTCCCGCACCTCGATCTCGGCGGGGAGCGCAGCGCCGCGGCAGGCCTCGAGGGCTTGGCGCACTCCTCCGGCCGCCGCGATGTGGTTGTTCTTGATGAGAATCGCATCGTCCAGTCGCAGGCGGTGGTTGGTCCCGCCGCCTGCGCGCACGGCGAGTTTGTCAATGAGCCGCATGCCGGGCGCGGTCTTGCGTGTGTCGAGCACGACGCACCGGGTGCCGCGCACGGCGTCCACGAAGCGGCGGGTCTGCGTTGCGATGCCGCAAGTCCTTTGCAGGAGATTCAGCGCCGTGCGCTCCAGAGTCAGCAGCCTGCGGGCCGATCCCTGCACGCGGGCGAACGCTTGCTCGGCCTCGAGAGCGGTGCCGTCCGGCTGCATGACCTGCACCTCCTCCGCTGCGTAGACCAGAGGCAGCAGGGGCGTTCCAGCGAGCACCAAGGGCTGGCGGGTCAGGAAGAACCCAGCTGCGCGACGGCCGTCCGGCACGCAGCGGCTGGTGGTGGCGTCACCGGTTCCGATGTCCTCCTCCAGCGCCAAGCGGATGATGGCGCGGATCTGGGGGTGGTCCCAGCCCATCGCTACGCCATGGCCCGGCAGGCCGCTACCTCGAGGTCGCCGAGGGCGTTCCGGAAGAAGTGGTCCTGCGCTTCCACCCACGTCAGGGCTTTGGGGTCTGCTGCGGCCCCGTAGACTCGCTCCATGCTGGCGCGGGACCCGTACTCGTCCTGCGTGCTGTGGATGAAATGCTTGGGGCCCGCGCACCTCGCGAGGAATCCGAAGTCGCCGCGGTCCACGGGCAGACCGACCGGCACGATCCGGAAGACTTCCGGATCCGAGCACCCTACCCGGAGCGCGAGCTCCGAGCCGAAGGAGAAGCCTCCAGCCGTAAGAGGGAGGCCGGGATACCGGTCCTTCATGTACCGCAGGGCGGCGCGCAAGTCATCTTGCTCTCCGCGCCCGCCGTCGTAGACCCCGGTGCTCGCGCCCACGCCCCGGTAATTGAAGCGGAGCACGACGCAGCCTGCCCGGCGCGCACCGCGGGCCAGCCTATACATCACCTTGTTGTGCATGGTGCCGCCGTACTGCGGGTGAGGGTGGCACAATACAGCGACTCCCCGCAGGCGCTCCCGATCGGGGGGTTCCTCCAGGAGCGCCTCCAGCTTACCAGCTGGTCCGAATAGCAGGGGGGATTGCAAGCGGCGGGCCATGCGAAGCTCTCTTGGTGGCGGGGCTCGCAGCGCGGGTCGAAGCGGGGTCGCCCACGGCCTGATCCTGGCTCCGTCCAGCCGCCCAAGCTTGGTGGGGGCCGGAGCAGCGCATGTACGGTGCTGGAGCTCTTTCCATTATCGTTGGGAGCCTGGTGCACAAGTCCGACGGGCGGGGTCGGCTGGTGGCGGGTGGCGTAGCCGCGAGCGCAAAGCACCGATCCTGGCCGGTTGCGCGATCCTCGGGGCGCCACGTCCCCGGGTTCGGCATGCGGAATCGTTGCGCGGCACTTGCGGTGCGGCCTATGCTTGCAGAGGTCATCCCCCGACGGCCTAGTCGCAGCGCCTCGGGAAGGAGGGTTGCCTGGGCCATGAAGCCAAGAACGCCGACGCCGCTACAGGCGGTCGCTGTCCACGCCCTAGCGGCGCTGCTCGCCGTTGCCGGCCTGGCGTGCGGCCCCGCTCCAGAGCTCGCCGAGCGCTTCAACGTCCTGTTCATCGTGGTGGACGACTTGAATGTCGCGCTGGGGTCCTACGGAGCTTACCCGACCGCCAAGACTCCGCACTTGGACCGGCTAGCGTCCGAAGCGGTCCGGTTCGATCGCGCCTACGCGCAGGATCCGCTGTGCAATCCTTCTCGGACCTCGTTTCTCAGCGGTCGGCGGCCCCCCGCGACGGGCGTCTACGGCAATTTCACCGAGCCGCGCCACAAGTTGGGGGAGGTTGCGATGCTCCCCGAGTACTTCCGCTCGCGGGGCTATTTTGCGGCTCGCGTGGGCAAGGTGGCCCACGGCCGCTACGAGGGCTCCGTAAGCTGGGACGTATCGGAGAACGCGGCGCGGCGCGAGCACTACCTGCCCGGCGTCGACCGCTCGGAGGTGCGCGACAACTCGTGGATCGAGGGGGCGGAGGACGGCCTTTCGCGAGCCGAGATTCTGGAGCATGTCGGGCGGCCGACCGGCATGCCTCTGACTTGGCGAGCTACGGACGAATCCGAGAGCGAGACCCCGGACGGCCTCACCACCCGCAGGGCTATCGAGTTGATGCGGCAGCCGAGGGACAAACCGTTCTTCCTTGGCGTGGGCTATCACAAGCCCCACCAGCCTTGGGTGGCTCCGGCCAGCTTCTTCGAGCAGCACCCGGTTTCCCAGGTCAAACTGCCCGCAGAGCCGGCGGATGACCGGGGCGACATTCCTGCTGCGGCGCTGGGCGGCTACCCCGAGGACAGGGACCACAGCGAGGCCCAGCAGAGGCAGGCCATCGCGGCGTACCACGCCACGGTAACCCTGGTCGACCATCAGGTGGGGCTGCTCCTCGCTGCGCTGGAAGGGCTGCGCCTGGAGGGGTCGACCATCGTGGTCTTTGTGAGCGATCACGGCTTCCATCTCGGCGAGCACGGGGGCCTGTGGCGCAAGCACACGCAGTTCGAGGAATCCACGCGCGTGCCGCTGATCGTCAGGGTCCCAGGGGCCAGGGCCGGGGCAGCGACGAGCGCCCTAGTGGAGCTGGTGGACTTGTACCCGACCCTCGTGGACCTCTGCGGCTTGCCGCAGCCTGACGGGCTGGAGGGGACGAGCTTCCGTTCTGTGCTCGAGAATCCCGATCTGCCGTGGAAGAGCGCGGTGTTCTCGGAGGCCCAGCGGGGAGGGGCGCACGGGCGGTCGGTGCGCACGGCCCGTCACCGCTTCACGGAGTGGGAGCCGTTGGAGGGAGGGGGCGAATCGGAGTTCGAGCTCTACGACCTGGAAGCCGATCCCCGAGAATTCAACAACCTCGCGGCGCTCCCGGAACACCGGGAGTTGCGCGACCGTCTCGCCCGCATCCTTGCGGCGGGGTGGCGCGGCGCACTGCCCGGCGCCGAGTAGTCCGGGAGGCGCTCGGCGGCGGGCATCGCCTCCCGATCTGCTTGGTCGACATGAGACCAGGGATGCGCGACGCGAGTGACGGCCGCGTCCGGAGGCATCGCTGTCCGCCGGTGCCTGTCTCGGCGCCACAGTCCAACATGGACCTGTGCGGAGGGTACCGGCCAGTGCAGAAGTCGTGTCCGCAGGTGCTGTGTTCGACTGGAGCTGGCGGATGCGTAGGATCCACGCCGTTGAGGGCGGTAGCCACAAGGTTGATCGCGGTTCTTGGCCTGCCCGGCGCGGGCAAGCTCGAGATTCGCCAGGAGGTCGCGAGGCGCACGAAACGGGGGAAGCTGGCGGCATCCCTTGCGTGCGGCCTTCCCTGCACGGAGCGAGTCGTCCGGCGGTGGCTGGCCCGGGGCGCTCTCAGCGGCTGCGTCGCTCTCGGGGGCCGCGGCAACGGACCCGGATGCATGCCGGCTGGACCTGCCGGACCGTCGTCTGCGGCACTCCGTAGGAGTGCGTCGCCAGCTGAGCAAGCCCGCAGCCGGCTGCGGGCCAACCTGGAAGCTGCTGGCCAGTCTGGGCCAGGAGCTCCGGAACAGGGGCGAGCCTTCTGGCGCGAGGCGGACTGCCAGTCTATGCTGGCCTGCATTCCGAGGACACGCCTTGGGCACCGGCCAGGAGCCGCGCAGCTGCGCGGGCCTGTCGCGGCGTTCCGAGGGGGCCGCCAGGCCGAACCGCCAGCGGTCCGGCAGCGAGGCCTCGGCGGCAGCCTGCCGCGACCTCCGGCGGACACCGGAACGGCTGCCCGCTGGGGTGCTAGACTGAACGGGTGCGCGGGGGGGAGCGCGACGGGATGACTGCCACGATGCCGGTGCCGCCGGCAGTCTCCGAGAGGCGGCCGGCGGCGGTTGCGCTCCTGGAGTATCCCTGCTCGGACGGGTTGCCGATGGCGGACAGCGACGCCCAGGCCAACGCGATGCGCGAGGCCACGGCCGCGCTGCGGCTGCACTTCCGGGACCGCCGGGACCGGGTGTACGTGACGAGCGACACGTTCGTGTACTACCGGGAGGCCGATGCGCAGGCCCGCGTGGCCCCGGATGTGTTCGTGGTGCTGGGGGTGCCGGCGGGGGACCGGGACTCGTATTTTGTGTGGCTGGAGGGGCGGGTGCCGCAGTGGGTGCTGGAGGTGGCGTCGCGGTCGACGGTGGGGGAGGATTTGAAGCGGAAGCGGGATTTGTACGAGCGGCTGGGGGTGCGGGAGTACTGGCAGTTCGACCCGACGGGGGAGACGCTGGGCCGGCTGGCGGGGCAGCGCTTGCAGGGGCACGTTTTGGAGGCGGGCGGCTACGAGCCGCTGCGGCTGCGGCCGGACGGCTCGGCTCGCAGCCGGGTGCTGGGCCTGGAGCTGGAGGTGCAGGGCCGGCTGCTGCGGTTCCGGGACCCGGAGACCGGGCTGCTGATCCCCATCCTGGAGGAATCCGAGCCGGCGCGGCAGGAAGAGAGCCGCAAGCGCCGGGCCGCCGAGCAGGAGCGCGACACGGAGAGCCGCAGGCGCCGGGTCGCCGAGCAGGAACGTGACACAGAGAGCCGCAAGTGGCAGGAAGAGAGCCGCAGGCGGCAGGAAGAGAGCCGCAGGCGCCGGGCCGCCGAGCAGGAGCGCGACACCGAGGCTCGCAAGCGCCGCGAGTTGGAGGCCCGGCTCGCCGCGTTGCGGGCGAAGCTCGCTCAGTCCGCTCGTGAGCCGCCCCCCGCCAGCCCGCCCCCGCACGATTAGCGCGAGGGTCCCGCAGCGAGAACCCCGGACCTGCGCACTGGGCGAGCCGCCAGCGGCTGACTGCGGCGCACTCGCTGCAAGGGAGCTGGGACGCCGTCTCTCCGGCGCAGCGATCGCGGTTGGGAGGCGCGGGGCAGGTCGCGGACTTCCGTTCCGGCGGCGGGGAACCGACGAATCCGGGAGCCCACCTAGGCTCCCCTCCGCGCCCGCGCCCAATCCTGGCGACGGCTTCCGCGCCCCTCGCGTGGCGCGGACCCGGAAGAAGTCCGGTTGCGGGGCATTCCCCGGGGGACGCCGCGGTTCGCGGAACACGCCTACTCGCTCCGGGAGTGCTCGCCACCCCGGGCCGAGCATCCTAGAGACCCGGGCAAGGATTCCGGTTGCTAGCCGGAACGTGTTTATGCTGCTATGGTTTAGATGGTCCTCCGAGGTGTCCGCGTTTTGCCCCGCGGGGGTGCCTCTCGATTTTTCTGGAGGCCTTCCTGGCCCCTGTCCCCCGCCAGCGCTCCCACCCTGGCTTGCGGCGTCTGCGGCGAGCCCTGAACGGGCTCGGCTGGCTCGGGGCCCTAAGAGCCTGTTGATAAAGTCCCTGGGGTGCGATTTCCGGCGCGCAATCGCGTGCGAATCACCGGTTTGTGACTGTTTCAGGGCCTTCAGGAGTCATTTTATGGTCATTTCAGGGCCCTGCAAGGAGTTGCTGGACAGGCTTCATGGCCGCTGAGGACTTTTTCAACAGGCTCCTAAGAGCCCGTTGATAAAGTCCGGCTGAGCGGCGCTGCGCGGGGGGCTTGCGGTGCGAGAGCATTCCGTGGGATCCTTGTTCGCATATCGCTGGGCGCTCGCCAACGGATCCAGGGGTGTGTCTTCCTCCCTGCGGACGCACGCCCCCAGGCCCCGACCGTCCCGTGCTGCGAGAAGCTCCACGAGGGGCTCGAGCTGGCCGGCTGCGACGAGGGCCTGGAGCGGCTCTGCCAGCCCTTCTCCGCCGCCAGGCTGGGCCGCCCCGCGCTGCCGCCGGGCGTCTCCTGCCGCAGGCTGCTGCTCGGCTACCTGCTGGGCCTCCATGCCGAGCGCGCCATCGACCTGCAGGCCAGCGACACCCTCTCGCTCCGCGAGTTCCTCGGCTCCGGACTCCACGAGTCGACGCCGGACCACTCCACGCTGTGCCGCACGCGCCAGCGCATCGACCTCGAGACGCACAAGAAGGTTTTCGCCTGGGTGCTGGAGAGGCTGCGGGCCGCCGGGCTGGCGCAGGGCGAGACGGTCGGGGTGGACGCCACCCCGCTGGAAGCCCACGCGGCGCTGAGCACGCTGCAGCGGCGGAGCACCCAGGAGGGCTCCGGGGAGTTCCGCGAGCGCCTGGCGCAATCCGCGGGCCTCGAGACGCCGACGCAGGCAGAGCTGCTCGAGTGCGACTGCCGGCGCAAGGACAAGTCGCTGGCGAACAAAGAGTGGGAGCACCCGGTGGATCCGGACGCCCGGGTGGCCCGCAGGCAGGACGGCGCGCCGGACATGGCCCCCAAGGCCGAGCACGCGGTGGACTTGGACCGCGGTGCGCTGGTGGGGCTGACCGTGCAGGCCGCGGACCTAGGCGACCCGGCGACGCTCGGGCCGACGCTGGCGGCGGTGGAAGAGGCGCAGGGCGGGAAGCCGCAGACGGTGGTGGCGGACAAGGGGTACCCCAGCGGCGCGACGGTGCTGGCGCTGGAGGAGTCCGGGCAGGAGCCGGTGATTCCGGAGCCGCAGCGGAAGCCGCGCAAGTGGGAGCCGGGGCAGGCAGCCGAGCGTGCGGCGGGGGAGGCGAACCGGGAGCGGGTCGCCGGCGAGCGGGGCCGCAAGCTGGAGCGGCGGCGCTGCGAGAAGGTCGAACGGTCGATGGCCCCCAGGTACGCGACCGGCGGGCTGCGGCGGGTCTACCTGCGGGGCCGCAGCAACATCCTGAAGCGACTGCTCATCCACGCCTGCGGGTACAACTTGGGTGTCCTGATGCGGTCGCTGACGGGGATCGGTACGCCCCGAAGCCTGCCAGGCGGCGGCTCCCTGGCCGTTGCGGCGCTAATTTGTCCCGGAGAAGGCCTCGGGAAGGCCCTGGAACGGCTTCTGAGCGCGTTTTCGAGCGTTTGGGCCGCCCGGCGGCCCGCGCTCGGAGCCTAGTCCGCAGAAGCCTTCGCTGCGTTCCGCCGCGTCTCGGCGGTGACTCGGACAGCGTCATTTATCAACGGGCTCCTAGGCTGCCTGCGAGGCTGGCCGCGGCGGTCCACATCCAGCACCGCCAGCGCGGTGGCAGCGACATGCAGATGCTGCTGGCGCTGCTCTACGCGGCCTGCGCCGGCGGGGGCACCTTCGTGCGGTCGACGCCCTGGGACCGAGCGCGTCGCGCCGAGCGGGTGGGCTGCGGGCCGGGCACGCCAGCCGGTGGCTGGGGGCGCAGGAGTGCGGGCCGCGGTGGAGTCCGTGCCGGTGTGCGTGGACGGCACGGGGGGCGAGGTGGAGGGCAAGTTGTTCGAAAACGCCGTGCGCGGCCACTGACCGGTGCCAAAGTCGTGCCCTCAGAATTCAGGCAAGAATATATTGGCAATCTGCCTCTCGAAAGAAAACTTGCACCTGTTCCGGAGTTCCTGGCAAGGACTGGCAAGCAGCCTCCAGGTTGGCCCGCAGCTGGGCTGCGGGCTTGCTCAGCTGGCGACGGACCCGCCGCTGGACCAAGGGGCCCCTAGCAGTTCCACCGGATTGACTGGAGGCGACTGCGATGTGAACGATTGCTCAAGCAGCGAGATTGGATCGTGGGAGACCACCGCGAATCCGAGTTCAAGGAAAGCTTCCGCTAAAGCGGCGATTCGAATTGATAGAGCGGTGTTCTCGGGTCCGGATTCAGCCTGCTACAGTCTTTTGGACGATCCGAGTTGCAGCCACTAACAGGAGGCTCCCATGGCGCACCCATCCGCCTTGCTGCTGGTTTCGCTTCTGTCAGTCGCTTGGCTTGCGCCCGCCCAAGCGAGCACCGTTCGTGTGAGCGCCGGGTGGGACGACCTGCAAACGATGCTAAGCCACGGAGACTACCGCGCACGCGTCAAGATCATGCTGAAGTCGTCCAAGCAAACATCCGGGATCTTGACTGGTTCGACGAGCGCAGGCCTGCGGCTTGCCAGAAACGGACGGGAGGTGGTGCTGGACCGAGACGCGATCCACGCAGTGCGGCTGGTTCCGCGCAAGGCCCGGCGCAGCCGCGGGCGGAATCTCGCTGTTATCGCCGCAGGCCCGGCCGGCTTCGGGGCAGGCATCGGGGCCGTAGCCCTTTGCTGCAGAGGCGTCTTCGACGAATCGAGAGTGACGGTGCTCCATTGGGCAGTCTTCCTCGGCGCAGCAGCCGCTGTTGCCCACCAGCTCTACCGGCTCGGAGCGCGGTCCGACCGAGGCTCCGTATTGGTGGTGCTGACTGAATCCGCGGACGAGAGTCCCCCCGACCAGAGCAACTGATCGCGTTTCGGCGGTGCGCAGGCGCGACTCAGCCGGCGATGGAGCGGCAGGCGGACGCCGCCGCGACCCCGCAACGCGGCGAGCGTGTCCTCCGCCCGCCCGGTCTCCCGCACCAGGCACCTGACCGCGCCAACAGCTCCGGCGTGAGCGTCGACATGTTGTCCACCACCGTCCGGTGCCCGTACTGCGTCCGGTCGCCGCAATCGCTGTGCCCCAGGAACGTGCGGATCGTAGCGTGGTGGTTCGCCAGTTCCTGCAGACGGTCGAAGTCGAACCCAGCCTTTGCTGCAGGACCCCCAGGCTCTGCTCCAGGTCCAGGCCCGGATGCCCGCTCGTGCGGTCGGCTTCCGGCAGGATGCGCTGGCCCAGCAGCGCGAACAGCCGGGCCCGCAGCTGCTCGGCGAACCAGCTGGGCTGCAGCCCTTGCCACACCGCCGGGATGTCGTCCCGAGACTGCGGGTTGCTCCAGGTCGCTGCGAGGGGCACCTGCCCGATCCGCAACTGTCGTCTGGGCATCTTTCTCAGGGCGTCCTTCTCGTGAAGATCCCCCCGCAAAAAGCCGATTTCCAGGGAAGCCCTGGCCAGAATCCAGCATCTGCACGATCTTCGCCCCTGGAAATCCGCAATACTGATGTGCTCATGCTGATGTTTTCATAAGTAATTGCACGAAAAGGCTCCGCAAGCCATTGATTCTATTGGTGGGTTGCTTGCAATTACTTTTGGCAAAATTAGTAGCACTTTTTAGAATCTAGCACTTGTGGGTTTCCTGGAGCCCCTAGCTACGCCACCCGAGAGCGGATGGCAATCCAGGAGATCTACGGAACCCTAGACCGATCATCCAGCGCGAGTCGATCTTCGCGCCGATCCCGGCCTTGAGCTGGGCGATGAGGTTGGCGGCGGCCATGTCGCGGACCCTCTGCAGCGTCGTGTAGACCAGCCCGGGTTCGACCCCGGCGGCCAGCCAACCTCGAAGACGGGCCGGTTGTCGGGATCGACGGGCGGCGGCTGGTCAGGCCTCGGCAATCTCCCGGGGTTCCTTGGGCTTGAGGGCGAAGAGCTCGCGGGCGCGATCGGCGTCGGGACGTTCGTCGAGCAGGTGCCAGAGGCGACGTATGCGCATGATCAGGGCCGGTAGGAGCGGCCATAGCAAGCCGCAACGGGGCGCGTAAGCCGGGCAAGCCCTGTAGAGGCCGGCCGAGGGCCCCACCGAGCCCCGGCCCAACTTCTTGCTGCCTGTCTGGCGAACCCCGAAAAGGGGCTGGGCCAATGTGTTGGGCCTGCCGGCGTGGGCTGGTGTGGCAGGGCCTGCTCGGGGTGCAAGGCGATCGCGGCAACTAGCCCATGTTTACCAACTGTAGATCTAAGACATTTTAGAATCAATGACTTACGCTGATGGAACGGCTCGAGTGGCACTACAAAGTGTGCCACGCGGGCGGCGGGTGTGGGTCAGACGATGGTCTTGCGGAGGCCGCCTGGGTGCGCCGAACGAACACGCTGCCACGATAGCGGGGTGGGCTACCGCGACGCAAGGGTATTCATGCGATTATGGCACTACATCGCGTTCTGCCAAATCCCGATCCTTTAGAATCAACAAGTTACAGGAGCGCACGCCTCGAAATACCGGCCAAATGGCCAAAATCGCCCGTCAACTTGGTAAACATGGGCTAGTGCCCCGCAACTGCGGGCCAAGCGTCAACGGGCGTTGCCGCCAGCGCCTGAGACCCGCGACCTCGGTCCGGCGGCGCGGGCAGCTTGCCGCCTTGCGTACTCCTCGAGAGCGGCGGTGGCCAAGCTCGCCTGCCCCGTCTGCGCGTAGGCCTTCGCGAGCCGATAGTGGTAGCTCCCGTCATCGTCCGAGTCCAGCAATTGCTGCAGATGGGGAACCGCTTGCTCGGGGGTTCCCTGCAGCATGTAGGCCCGGCTCAACTCCGCCCGGGCCCGGGTAAGGCTGGGGCGCAGCTCGAGGGCCCGGGCGAGATCCGCGAGCGCTCCCTCGACCTGGTGCAGGTTCAGCTTCGAGCTGCCCCGCAGAAAAAGCAGTTCCGGCGAGGCCTCGCTCGCCAGGAGTTCGTCCAGCAGGGGAATTGCCGCAGGGAAGGCGTGCGCCTCGTAGAGGGCGTTGGCAAGTCCAACTTTGAGAATCCGGTTCGCCGGATCGAGGTCGATGGCCTGCCGCCAGCTTCGAGCGGCCCGCCGGTGGATCCCGCGCCGTCCCAACCTCCGGGCCCGGAGTTCGTGCAGCTGGGCGGATTCGGGTAAGTCGGCCAAGCGGTCGTACGCAGCGGCCGCCAGAGCGCTCGCGGCCTGCAACCGCCAGAAGAGCGCGGCCGTGCCCTGCGCCTCCCAAGCCAGCTCCAGCGCCCGCTCGAGCTTCCCGGCGGCGAACGCGCAAGCCGCGGGAGGCTCTCCGCAGCTGCGGGCGGCGTGGCTGCTTCGCGACGGCCTTGTCGCCGCGCCGAGCGTCTCATCGCCCGCGTGGCGGGGCAGGGAGGCCAACCGGGCGGCGACGGAATCTCGGGCTGTCTGGCCCAGCTGCCCGTGGCGAGCGAGCGCCGCCCGCAAGCTTGCTGCAGCCGCATCCAGCGCGCCTTGCTCGAAATGCTGGAGCCCCGCCGCTACGTGCGCCGCCGCGCTCTCGGGATGCTGCTGCTGCAACTCCTGCGACGCCTCCCGGCCGAGCGCGACATACCCCCGGTTGAGGCCGTACCAGACGCGCGGGGAGTCCGGCAGTTGCTGCGAGACGGCCCGGAAGTGGGGCAGGGCGCTCCGGTGCCGTCCCGCCAGCAAGAGCGACTCGGCCAGCATGAGCTCCGCATTGCGATCGCCGGGGCTGAAAAGCAGGGCTCGCCGCAGCGGCTCGATCGCTGCGCGGTAGCGCTGCAACTGGTACTGGCTGGCCCCTAGGAAAAGCCACGCCGGCCCGCTCCGCTCGTCCAGGCGCAGCATGCGCTGGCAGATCTGGATAGCTTCCCTGTATTCGCTCGCCTTGAACCTCGCCACGGTCAGGTTCAGCAGCAGCCGCAGGTTGTGCGGGTCCTCCCGCAACAATCCGTCGTAAATGGCCGCAGCCTCGCCGGCGCGGCCTGCCTCCACGAGGGCCCTGGCCCTGGCTGCGGCTTGCTGCGTCTCTGCCCCCGATGGCTGGGCCGCGGCAGTCGGGGCCCAGGCTAGCAGGCCGGCTAGCGCCAGCGCGGCACCGGGACGCCGAGCGCCCAGGCCGCTGGAGCATGCCGGGTGAAGTCGCAGCCCGCTGCTCTCAGCCCACCAGGCCCCGGATCGGTTTCCCGCCATTGGTGACCTTCACGGGCCGCTTCAAGGGGGTGTCGTACTCGTGCGTCGGATCGATCCCGAGGATCCCGTACAGGGAGCACATCAGATCCTCGGGCTCCACCGGCAAGTCCGTGATCTCTGCGGCGTGCTTGTCGGTAGCGCCTAGCACGCGCCCCCCGGGGATGCCGGCCCCCGCCAGCGCAATCGACCAGCAGTCCTTGTGGTGGTCGCGTCCGGCTGCGCTGTTCACCTTGGGCGTCCGCCCGAACTCGCCCATGGCCAGCACTAGCGTCGTGTCGAGCAGCCCGCGGTCGTGGAGGTCCTCCAGCAGCGTCGCGAAGGCCCGGTCGAACTCGGGCAGCAGGAGCTTCTTCATCGTGTTGAAGTTGTCGCCGTGGGTGTCGTAATTGAGCCAGCCCTTGGCCACCGTCACGAACCGCACGCCGCCCTCGACGAGCCGCCGGGCCAGGAGGCAGCCCTGGCCCACCGGGGTGCGGCCGTAGCGCTCGCGCAGAGCTGGTGGTTCGGCCTCGATGTCGAACGCCTCCTTCGCCTTGGGGGAGCTCAGGAGCGCGTAGGCCCGCTCGCGGTAGGGGTCCAGCGAGGCGAAGCCCCGGCTGGATTCGATGGCCCGGAACTTCGCATCCATGTGCTCGAGCAGCTTGCGCCGGTTGCCGAGCCGCGACCAGTCGACATCGGCGGCCAGGCTCAGGTCGCGGGCGCGGTAGCCCGGCACGTTGGGGTCCCCCGCGTTGTAGGGGTTGTGGTCGCCGCCCAGGAATCCTGCGCCGTAGGACGGGAACGTCTGCGGCACCGCGACGTAGGGCGGGAGGCCGTTCCGCGGGCCGAGGCGCTCCGAGACGACGGAGCCGATGCTCGGGAATTCGATGGTGGGCAGCGGCAGGTAGCCCGTCAGCAGGTAGTTGATGGCGCGCTCGTGGTTGTTCTCCTGCGACTTCATCGACCGCAGGATGGTGAACTTGTCGGTCTGCCGGGCGGTCAGCGGGAGATGCTCGCAGATCTGGAGGCCGGGGGTCTTGGTCGGGATGGGCTGGAACTCGCCCCGATACTCCACCGGCGCATCCGGCTTCATGTCGAAGGTGTCCTGCTGCCCGCACCCGCCGCTCTGCCAGATCAGGATGCACGCAACGTCCCGGCGCTCCCGGGCGCGCAGGGCCCGGTCCAGCGTCAGCCCGAGCGGGGCCAGCGAGCCGATGCGCAAGAAGTCGCGGCGGCCGAACAGCGAAGTGTGGTTGGTGACTGCCATGTCGCGCTCCGTGGGTCCCCGGTTCCGCCTAGTGCTGGTACAGGAACTCGTTCGAGTTCAGCAAGGCCCAGAACACATCCTCCAACCCCTCGCGGCGAGTGCCCGCCAGCGCCACGGACTCGAGCGCAGCCTCCGTCTCGGCGCGGCCGGGGTGCCGGGCCAGCGTCCGCAGGTACAGCTCTTCGATGATTTCCCGGTCTTCCCGGCCTTCCGCGACGAGGCGGGCCAGGACGCCGTCGGCGGCGCTGATCTTCTCGTGGACCGTGTCGCCGCTGACCAGGTGCAGCGCTTGGTTGAGCGAGTTCGACGTGGCCCGGTCGGCTACCAGCTGCCGCGACGGGCGGTCGAAGACGTCCAGGAAGTACGAAGGCACCTCGGGCTCGGGCAGCTGTGCGGCGCGGGTCCCGGAGTACAGCGAGGGGAACTGCTCCGGCACGCCGGTGGCCAGCGAGATCGAGTCCAGCAGCTGTTCGGCGCTCAGGCGCCGGGCGTAGTAGCGGGAGTGGCCCAGCAAGTCCTCCCGGTTGGCCTCGGTCGGGACGGCCGACAGCTGGTAGGTGCGGCTGGAGACGATGCGCCGGATCAGGTGGTGCAGGTCGTATCCGGACTCCACGAAGTCGGCGGCTAGGGCGTCGAGCAGCTGGGGGTTCGCGGGCGGATTGGTCTCGCGGAAGTCGTCCACCGGCTCCACGATGCCTCGCCCCAGGAACTGCTTCCACATCCGGTTGACGAGGGCGCGGCTGAAGTACGGATTGTCCGGAGCCGTCATCCAGTCCGCCAGCGCCACGCGGCGATCCCGCCAGGGGCCCGCCTCGGCGTAGGGGCCGCCGAGAGCCTTCGCCCGGTACACCCTGCCGTTCTCAGGGTGCTGGAACTCCCGGTCGAAGTCCACGTAGAGGATCCGCTCGTTGTTGCGCGGGCCGGCGCCGCCCTTGTAGCGGATCTGGGAGAAGAAGGCCGCCATGCCGTTGTAGTCGTTCTGCGACCAGCGCTCCAGGGGGTGGTCGTGGCACCGGGCGCATTCGATGCGGACGCCGAGGAAGAGCTGGCTAGTCTGCGCCGCGAGGTCCAGCGGCTTCTTCATCAGGGGATAGAAGCTCGCCGCCGGGTTGTCGTACATGTTGCCGGACGAGGTCAGCAACGCCCGGACGAACTCGTCGTAGGGCAGGTTGGCGCGGAAGGCGTCGTAAAGCCAGCGCGTGAAGGTGTACGGGCCCTTGTTGTAGAGCAGCTGCTTGGTGTTGTTCAGGTGGTCGCCCCAGTACAGGGACCAGAAATCGGCGTACTCCGGCCGCTCCAGCAGGCTGTCGACCAGCTTGGCGCGTTTCGCCGGATCGCCGTCGGCCAGGAAGGCCCGGGCCTCTGCCGCTGTGGGGACGACGCCGATCACGTCGAGGTAGGCCCGGCGCAGGAACGTTGCGTCGTCCGCCAAGCCGGACGGGGGCACGTGCAGGTCCTTGAGCTTCCGGAACACATGCCGGTCGACGAAGTGCTCGCTCCGCCATGCGGGCACGGGGTGCTGCTCGGTCACCACGCCGACGCGGGCCGCCACGACCGATCCGAGAGCTCGCACCAGCACCGTTGTCTGGCCGCGGGCCCGCGAGGTGACTCGGCCGCGGTCGTCCACCGCGACGACCGTGTCGTCGTGCGATTCGAAGTGGGCCCAATCCGTGAGGTCCTTCTCGGTGCCGTCCGAGAAGCGTGCGGTCACCAGCAGCTGCAGGGTCGCGTGGCCGCCGTGCAGGACCGCCTCGGCGGGATGGACGGCGAGGCTCTCCAAGCGCTTCTCGACCGTCGCGTCGAGGCGGGCCCCGGCGCGGATCCAGGCGAGCAGCGTGCGGTACTCCGCCGAGTCCGGGGCGAAGCGCTGGCCTCCTCCGTGGGCCTCTTGGAAGGTGGGCTTGCGGAGCAGCAGGCTGTTCTCCGGAGCCTGCAGATCGACCCGGCGGCCGTCGTGCTCCTCGACGATCATCCGGTAGTCTGCGGCGGGGCGATAGCCGAACAGAGACAGCTCGAATCCGTTCTGGCCGTTCATCGCGCCGTGGCAATTGCCGCCGTTGCAGCCCGTCTTGGTCAGGACTGCGAGCACGTCGCCGCCGAAGGTGACCGGCGCGGGAGAGTCCGCCCGTTGGATCAGCGCGGTCGTCGAGGCGGTCAGGCCGGCGTAGGTAGCCTCGATGCGGGCGCCGCCGAAGGCTGCGGCGCGAACCACCCCGGAGGCCGACACGCTCGCCACCGAGGGGTTGGCCGAGAGGAACCGGGCCCGCCCGGTTACGTCTTCGAGCCGCCCGTCGCGATGCTGCGCTAGAACGATCAGGCGCTGCTCGGCCGCCTGGCCGAAAAGGAGAGGGTTCTCGGGGAGGACCGCGATGCTGTCCGGCGAAGCGCCCCCCGCCCGTCCCGCCGCGAGGAGGAGGATCAGCCCGCACGCCAGGTACTGCTGCATCAATCGACGATCACCGTGATCGGCGGGGCCTGCTCCGTCGCGCCGCTGGGATCGGTGCCCAATATAGCAACCGTGGGGTAGCTTCCTCGAGCAGCCTCCGCCGCCGCTCGCAGAGTTATTGTCAACCGGTCTGCGTGCCGGTCGAAGGATTCCGCGGTGAAAACTAGGCCCTCGGGCAAGTTCTCGACTGCGATTCGGAGGGGGCCGCCGGCGTCCGGTGCGCGGCGGACCGCGACGGGGACCTGGGCGCTGCCGCCGCGGACCAGGTTGACCGTGCGGAGCTGCGCTTCCAGGTTGAATCGAGGGCGCTCGGCGACTGCTAGCGCAACGTGGGCCACTTGCGCCTCGGTCGCGCCCTCACCGCCCCCGCTGGCGATGCGCACCGAGCGCCAGCCGACCGCGCGGTGCCCTGCGGCCACCACGCGGGCCGTGGCGAAGCTGCCCGGCGGCCCGGCGGCGCGGAACGGCAGGAGCACATCCTCCGGCTTCGCGTCCTGCCCCGCAGGGGGGGCCGAGCTCGGAGGGATCGGAACGGGGTCCCCGACGAACCCCTCCGGCAGGCCAGCTAGCGCCAGCTCCGCGCCTGCCGCGAATCCTTCCAGACGGTGGACGGCCACCCCCACCTTGCCGTCTTCGCCGGCATAGGCGTAGGACCGGTCGCTGTCCAGCAGCAGTTCGAGCCGGGGCCGCGGCTGCCGGATCTCCAGGAAGTATTGCCTCGCCGGGCCCGCCGGGAGCCACAGGCTGCGCACCTGCAGCTCGTAGGTACCGGCTCGCTCGAACGTATGCACGAGTTGGGGGTCCTTGTTGAAGCGCACGCCCGGGAAGCTCGCGTCGTCGTTGGCGGCGACCTCGGTCGGCGTCGTCTCGGGGTCGGGGCCGACGATGCGGAGCGTCATGTCCGCGGGCGAGCCGAGCCGCTGCGCCCGGACCTCGAACACCAGCGTCTCGCCCGCTTGGGCCTGGAAGGCGAAGCGTTCGGGCTGTTCGTAGCGGGCGGTGCCGACTACGACAGACGGCACTGCCAGAGGGCCGTCGCCGGCGTGAAGCGGAAGGTTGTGGAGCCAGATCGCGAGGGGATTCGAGCGGCCCTCCGAGGTCGCGACGGCTAGAGTCCGCTGGCCCCGGGGTGCGTTCTCGGCCGCGGTGATGCGGACCGCGGCCCGGCCGGCCCCGACCTCGCCCAGCTCGGCGACCAAACCTTCCCCGGAAAGCTCCAGCGAGAAGTCGCCGGCAGGCAAGCCGACGCCGAAAATGGTCGCTTCGGTCGTCGCTCCCGCGGCGAAGGCGAGGGGCGAGATCGCCTCCAGGAATGGGGCCTGGCGCACGTCAAGCTGGTACCCGTGGGTGGGCCGGGCTCGGCTCCGAGTGGGCTGGAGCACGACCGTGTACTCGCCTGAGTCGGGGATGGTGTAGCCGAAGAACGGATCCCAGATGAAATAGTCCTCGCTGTGGAGCAGTTTCCGGCCAGCGCTGTCGAGCAAAATCATGGACGGGTCGAGGCCACTGCCGTTGCGCGCCGCCCGCGCGTCGAAGATCCACTCCTCGCCCGCCTCGGCGGCGAAGCGGAAGGTGTCGATATCGTCGGCCCGGTCCAGGCGGCCGTTCAAGGTCGCCGGGGCCGCGAAGGCCTGGGCCTGCTCCAGGCGGTCATTCGGCTCGGATTCCAAGAGGTGCGGTTGGTCGCCGACGCGGAACAGCAGCACGTTCGAAGGCCCTCGCGGACTCACCACGCGGAAGTAGTGCGGCCCGAGGGCCGCTGCGGAGTCGATCTCCAGATGCACCGTGAGCCGGGAGTGCCGGCTTTCCACTACAGCGCCGCGGAGGCCCTCGGAGAGGAACACGACCTCGCGGCTGCGGTCGAGGTGCTGGCCGAGGATCTCGACCGTCAGGGCGGAGCCCGGGCCGGCCCCCTGCGGGAACACCGAGGCCATTTGCGGCAGACGGTGCTCCACTTCCCCTGCCCCCGCGCCGGCCGCGAGGGCAGTCGTCAGAAGGACCGACAAGCAAGCCAACGCCATGATGCGGTTTCCATCGTACAGGCCCCCCGCCCCGTGCCGGGCGCGTTGATGGCGAGGAACCCTCGGCGGGGATGCGTGCGCGGTGTGCGCCCACCGTGCGCCAGGGCCGTGGGCGCCTGCGGCCGCCGTTGGCCCAGCCAGGGCCATTGCGCAAACAGTGTCCGTTGGCCGCCTTTAGCCGTCCGGGGCCGAGCGCTGGAGGCGCGGGGAGAGGATCCGCTGCGGTTGCCGGGTAGCC
Source organism: Bryobacterales bacterium (assembly GCA_965213745.1). Taxonomy (GTDB): domain Bacteria; phylum Acidobacteriota; class Terriglobia; order Bryobacterales; family UBA6623; genus VXMF01. The sequence goes on from CBDBZZ010000007.1 coordinate 45,515, forward strand.
CGGCTCGAGGAGGCGCTTCCGGGGCGCCCGGGGATCGCGACGAACTTCGGCACCGCCCCGCGGATGGCGGGCCGGTAGCGCGAGGCGCCCCCGGGGTTCGAGGCCGTCCTGGAGGCCGAGCTGGGAGCTCAGCACCTCCGCCCTTGGATCGGTGCCGCCCAGCTCGCCCTGAACGGCCCTCGGGCAGCCGGGCCGGCCTTGCGGCCTGGCCGAGCCGACCAAGCCCCGCCGCATGGGGGTGGCGGCTCTGCCGGCCGACGGCGACGGCACCATGCACCGCCAGCTGGCGCAGGCCCAGGATGCCCGCTGGATACCAACGCGTCAGGCAGCTCCTGGACGAGCGGCGGGATGCGAGAGAGCTGCGGATCACCCCTCCGTGGATTCTGGGCAGCCCGGGCGGGATTTCGCGGAAAGTCGACGGGCGCCTGCGTCGTCGCTCTTGCCACGGAGCAGCTAGCGGTGTAATCTCTGGGCATGGCACGTTTTCTGCGATTGCTGGTTCTGGCGGGGGCCTGCCTGGGCAGCGCCTGGGGGCAGGGTGCCGTGGGAACCCTCAACGGCACTGTCCTGGACACCACGGGCGCCCTGATTCCAGGGGCCACTGTGATCGCCACGAATGTGGGCACGGGCGTGGAGAACGCCACGTCGTCCACTACGGCGGGGGCCTACACGCTGCCGTACCTGCAGCCGGGCACCTACACGCTGCGCATCTCGGCCCCTGGCTTCCGCACCGCGAACCGGGAGAACGTCATCCTCCGCGTGGGCCAGACGATGACGGTCAACGTCACGATGGAGGTCGGCTCTGTGACCGAGGAGGTGACAGTCAGCGCCGCGCCTCCGCTGCTCGAGTCCGGCACTGCGGAAATCGGGCGCTACGTGAGCGCCGAGGAGTACCAGAACTGGCCGATCTTCGTCGAGGACGGCCAGCGCCAGATCCAGAGCTTCATCTTCCGCAGCCTCCCGGGAACGACGGGCGGCGAGTTTCAGGGCTCGATCAACGGCGGCCAGCAGTATTCCCACGAAATCCTCATCGAGGGCATTCCGGTAGGCCGGATGGACCTCTCCGGCGGCAACAACAACGAGATGAGCCCCTCGGCGGAGGCGGTGGGCGAGTTCAAGCTCCACACCGGGTCCATCAACGCCCAGTACAACGGCGGCCACACCGCAGTGGCGAACTTCAATTTCAAGTCCGGCACGAACGGCCTGCACGGCTCGATCTTCTACTACGGCCAGAACGAGGGGCTGAACGCCAACACGTATGCCAACAACTCCCGGGGGGTCGAGAAGAAGTCCCCGTTCCGGCAGCACAACTACGGTTATTCGCTGGGCGGCCCGATCTACATCCCCAAGGTCTACAACGGGCGGAACAAGTCCTTCTTCTTCACGAACTTCGAGCGCACCACCCGCTCGAACTTCAACATCTCCGGCCTGACGACGACGCTGGCCAACCGGGATTTCAAGGCCGGCGACTTCAGCCGGCTCCTCAATCCGGCCTTCACGGGCAACGCCGCCTCCGGGGCCCCGGTTGCGAACGACCTCGGCCAGAACGCGGTCTTCGGGGCGATCTTCGACCCGCTGAGCACATCCTCGGCCAACGGCGTCGTGACCCGGCTGCCGTTCGCCAACAACATGGTTCCCCAAAACCGGTTCAGCGCCGTCTACAACAACATCCAAGGCGTCGGCCTGATCGACCCGGAGCAGGACATCATGGTCCGCAACACGCCGACCATCGGCACCTGCTGCCCGTTCTTCTCGCTGTACACGGTCGGCGTCAAAGGGGACCACAACATCGGCGACAAGCACCGCATCTCCGGGGTCTACAACCACGAGTACCGCATCCGCAACAACAACGGCGGCCCGCGGCACCTGCCCGTGCCCGGCATACCGACGCAGACCTGGCAGGACCAGTACACGCCGTCGCGGATGGTCCGCTTCTCGGTCAACTCCACGCTCAGCAACACCGTCATCAACCGGTTCGCGAGCGGCTACAACCGGTTCCGGAACAGCAACGAATCGGTCTTCGTGGACGAGGACTGGGCCACCACCGTCGGCGTCCAGGGCACGTCCCCGTCCCACTTTCCGCGGATGAATTTCAGCGGCAACGAATGGCAGGGCGGCCTCATCGGCCAGATCGGGTCCAGCAACGCCGGCGAGGGCTTCAACGGCAGCTGGATCTTCCAGGACGACATGACGATCATCCGGGGCGCCCACACGTTCCGCGTGGGCTACGAGTACCGCCGGTACTTCCTGAACACCCGCTCCAAGAACGGGTCCGGGAACTTCAACTTCACCCCGATCCAGACCCACCTGCCCGGCTTCAGCAACGAGACCGGCCACGCCTTCGCCAGCTTCGTCCTGGGCGCGGTGCATTCGGCGGGCCGCAGCGTCACGACGCTCTACAGCGGCCACCGCCACCCTTCGCACGGGTTCTACTTCACCGACGACTGGAAGGTGACGCCGAAGCTGACCCTCAACCTGGGCCTGCGCTGGGAGGTCATCCAGCCCTTCTTCGAGCTGACCAACCGGATGTCGCAGGTGGACCTGGACACCCCGAACCCCGCCGCCGGCGGCCTGCCGGGCGCGTTCGTCTTCGGCGATCGGTTCCAGAACACCAACTGGAGGCAGCTGGGGCCGCGCTTCGGGTTCGCCTACCAAGCGACCCCGAGGATGGTGGTGCGCGGCGGATACGCGGTCACGAACATGCCGCCGATCCGCAACGACTGGAGCTTCGGAGGCTTCACCCGGGGTTTCAGCGCCAGCATCCCGATCAACGCCGGCACGAGCCCGACCGGATTCGCCGACGACCCCTCGCACTGGCTGGACCAGCCCTACCCCGCGTTCGAGGGCACGCTGCCCGACACCGACCCCGGCCAAGGGCTTTTCACCGGCGTCCAGACGACCGCCCAGGACAGCACGCGGCTGCCGTACACCCAGAACTGGAACCTGACGGTTCAGTACCAGCTGCCCCACGAGTTCGTGCTGGAGACCGCCTACATCGGCAACGTGGGCCGCAGGCTCCGGAGTTCGTACTTCAACAATCTCAACCCGCTGCCCGTCAGCGCCCTGGCCGTAGGCGACGCGCTCTTCGCGCAGGTGGGCGACTACCCGCAGTACAAGCCGTACCCCGAATTCCCCGACAGCCAGTCCGTCGCGCAGGCCCTCCGCCCCTATCCGCACTACACCGCCGTGACCGAGGCCTATCCGCACAACTCCAACTCGAGCTACCACTCGGCGCAGATCACGATGACGCGGCGCTTCAGCAACGGGCTCGGGGTGTTGGGGGCCTACACGTGGTCCAAGGCCATCAGCCAAGCCAACGACACCGCCCTCCAGATCGGGTGGACGGGCGCGATCCAGGACCACTTCAACCGGGGCCTCGAGCGGGCCGTCGCCGCCTACCACGTGCCGCACGTGTTCCGGCTGACCTGGCTCTACGAGCTGCCGTTCGGCAAGGGCAAGCGCTTCGGCTCGGCGAGCACCTTGGTCGACAAGGTGCTCGGGGGCTGGACCTTCAGCGCCATTCACGAGTACCGGTCGGGCAACCCCGTTTCGATCGGCCAGAGCGGCGTGCGGACGCCGCCGGGCTACGGCGGCTTCCGACCGGACGTTACCGGATCCAACCAGACCTTGGGCGGCGCCTCGGACGACCTGGACTTCTTCCAGGGCACCCCCTACCTCAACCCGGCCGCCTTCCAAGCGCTCTCGCCCGAGAACGGGGGCAGGACCGCCAACGGCACGCCGATGCGCGTGGGCACGGCCCCGCGGCGACTGCCGAACGTCCGCGGCCCCCACGCCAGCAGCGAGCGCATGCGGCTGACCAAGAAGCTGCAGCTCTACGAGCAGGTGGTCTTCGAATTCGGCGCAGCCGCCATCAATCCCTTCAACCGCCACGGTCGCGGGTTCGTGACGACGAACATCACCAGCCCGGATTTCGGCAAGATCCGGATTGCGGGGAGCGGCCAGAGGCTCATCCAGTTGGAGGCCAGGCTTGTCTGGTAGGCCTAGGCGGGCCGGTACGGCCGCGGCCCGCGCCCGCACCGCGGCCTGAGCCCGCCTCCCGAAGATGAAGCTCGCGGGCTGGGCGCTTCTCGCGGCACCCTCCCTGTGGGGGCAGCCCAGCGAGCTGGGCGGCCTGCAAGAGCTCCCGGCTCCCCGCTCCATCTGCGACAGGGCCGCCGCCGAGGAGTCGGCGGCCCGCGCAAGGGCCCCCGTCACCGACCCACGGACGGCCGCGAGCCTTTTGGAGGAGGCGCAGCGGGCCTGTCCCGAGCGGACCGGCCTCCTGCTCGAGGCCGCCGCAATCCTGGCGCGCGCCAGGGCCCCCCAAGAGGCTATCCGCCTAGCGCGGAGGTTTTTGGAGGAGGTACCCGAGTCCGTCGCCGGCCTCGAGGTCTTGGCCCGGGCGCAACTCCTGGCCCAGCGCTTCGAGGCTGCCGTCCAAACTACGCAGCGGATCCTCGCGCAAGACGCCCGCAACGCCACGGCGCTCAAGCTCCAAGGCAACGCGCGGTATTTCCTGGGGCAAGCCGCAGAGGCCGAAGCGACGCTGCTACGGCTTCTGGACAAGCATCCGGCGGACGAGGAGGGGGCCTACATGCTCGGCAGGATCTACTACCAGGAGCATCGGTTCAGCCTCGCAGCGGGGCAGTTTCAGAAAGCGCTGCGGCTGAACCCCCAGTCGTACAAGGCCCACGACAACCTGGCCTTGTGCTACGAGGCGCTGGGCGAGGCCGAACGGGCCGTGCGCCATTTCCTGGCGGCGATCGAACTGGTCGAGACCGACCATCCCAACTACGACTGGCCGTACGCCAATCTCGCCAGCCTCCTGATCGACCAGGACGATCCGAAGCGGGGATTCGACGCCGCCAGCGCCGCCGCCCGGCGCAACCCCGGCTCGGCCCGCAACTTTTATCTGGGCGGCAAGGCGCTCGTGCGGGCGGGGCGGCCGCGGGAGGCTGTGAAGTGGCTCCAGCGGTCCGTCGCGATCGATCCCTCCTACCCCCCTCCGTGGTATCTGCTGGGCCAGGCCTACCAGCGGCTCGGCGACAGCCAAGCGGCCGGGCGGGCACTGGCCCGGTTCCAAGCCGCCAAAGCGAACGCTCCGGATGACCCCAGGTGAGGTGGCGGCGCAGGGCCGGCTGGCAGCGCTAGCGCTAGCGCTGCTTAGCCCGCCCACTCTCGCTGCGGAAGGCTCGATCCGCTTCCGCGATGTAGCTGCGGCCGGCGGTTTGGATTACGTCCTGGAGAACAATCCAACTCCGGCCAAGCGCTTGATCGAGACGATGGCCGGAGGAGTCGCCGTGCTCGACTTCGACGGCGATGGGCGCCTCGACATCTTCTTCGCGAACGGGGCCGGAGTGCCGTCGCTGCGCAAGCAATCGGAGCGGCACTGGAACCGGCTGTACCGGAACTTGGGGGGCCTGCGATTCGCCGACGTCACCGAGGCGGCGGGGCTGCAGGGCCGCGGGTACTGCACCGGGGCGGCTGCAGCGGACTACGACAACGACGGCGACGCCGACATCTTCGTCGCCTGCGCCGGCGGCGGCGGCCTGTACCGGAACGAAGCGGGCAGCGCCTTCACCGAGGTCAGCGCCGAAGCCGGGGTCGCCGGTAGCGGTTGGGCCGTGGGAGGCGCGTGGCTGGACTACGACCTGGACGGGAATCTCGATCTCTTCGTGGTGCATTATCTGCAGTGGTCGCCGGAATTCGACGTCTACTGCGGGGATGCGGAAGGCGGAGTGCGCTCGTACTGCGACCCGACTCTGTTCGACGGACTGCCCAGTCGGCTGTACCGCAACTTAGGCGACGGCAGCTTTCGGGACGTGTCCGGGGCGTCCGGCATCCTCGACCATGTCGGGAAGGGCATGAGCGCTGCGGTGGCAGACTACGACCTGGACGGCTACCCCGATATCTTCGTCACGAACGATAAGGCCCCGAACTTCCTGTTCCGCAATCTGGGCGACGGTTCCTTCGAGGAAACCGCGCTGTTCGCCGGAGTGGCCTTGCAGGACCACGGCAAGCCAGTGTCCGCTATGGGCGCCGATTTCAGGGACTACGACAACGACGGTCTGCCCGACATCATCTTCACGGCGCTGGCCGGGGAATCGTTCCCGCTGTTCCGCAACACCGGGGCTGGCAGCTTCCGCGATGTCACCTACCGCAGCGGATTGAGCGCGCTGTCCCGGGACCGCAGCGGCTGGGGCGTGGGCTTGGCGGACTTCGACAACGACGGCCGCAAGGACATCTTCACTGCGAACTCGCATGTGAACGATACGGTGGAGTACTTCGAGGCCACGCGCTACAAGCTGGAGAACAGCGTCTTCGCAGGGGCTCCGGAAGGAGTGTTCCGGGCTGTGCCGGAGGCGGGCTTCCGCGCTGCACGGGCCCACCGGGGCTCGGCCGTAGCGGACTTCGACGGCGACGGGAAGCTTGATGTGGTAGCGACGGCTCTTGGCGAGCGGGCGGAGCTGTACCGGAACGTGACAGCGGCGGGCCGCCATTGGGTCCAGCTGCGGCTCGTCGGCACCTCGAGCAACCGGGACGGAATCGGCGCCTCCGTGCGGATCGGCGATCAGGTCAATCAAATGACCACTTCCGTGGGGTATCTCTCCTCCAGCCTCGGACCGGTGCATTTCGGTTTGGGGCAGAACGAGCGCGTGCCGTCCGTGGAAGTTCGCTGGCCGAACGGCGCTGTGCAAGTACTGACCGACATCGCGGTGGATCGGGTCGTGCGCCTCGTGGAGCCCTGAGACTCCCCCTTGCGGGCGGTCCAGCGACCTGATCCCGGCGGCTCGTCGCCGACCGTCCCGTGGAGCGTGGCGCGGCGGCCGGCGGGTGTTGCCGGCGGTGCTGATGCTGCCGCCGTCACTGCGGGCTCCCGGCACCTCTCCATGACGTCGGCGAGGTCGGGAGCATGCCTCCCGACCTCCATGCCAGATGGTCTCGCGGCGTTGCAATATGCGAAGAAGCCGGGGATCAGCAGAAAACCAAAAGCTCCTCGGTGAGGCTGCGCGAGGTGGGGCGCAGCGTCTCGGTCGCGGCCGCCATCGCCGTGGCAAGCAACGACCAGGCCGGCGCGAGGTGCTCAGCATGGCGATCGGCGCATCGGAGGCCGAGACCTTCCGGACCGTGCGGCGTCCAGTTGGTGATCTCCGACGACCGCAGGGGCCTGCAGACCGCCGCGACCCGCGTCCTCGGTGCCGCCCGGCAGCACTGTCCCACGCACTGCATGCGCAACCTGCTGGTCCATGCCAACCAGCAGGAACGCCTCGTCGCCGACCAGCTCAGCCCAAGGCGCCGCCGCTCGCCGCCATCCTGGACGAAGCCGAGCACGATGTCCTCGCCTCCAGGGCGAGATCCAGCGCCGCACCAAGGTCGTCGCAGCTTCCCCCACGAGGACGCCATCACGCGGCTGACCGGCGCGGTCCTCGTCGAGCGGAGCGACGCATGGGCCTTCCAAAAGCGAGATACATGCCCCTGGAATCCAGCGTCCCCATGAGCGCCAGTCTCACCGGCGAGCTGCCCGCCGTGGCAGCCTGAGCGTCCCGGCCCTACCCGCCGGATACCGCGAAGGACGCCAGGCTCTCGCACCACGGCTCGGGACACGATCCAGTACGATGTTGTGAAGCTTCGCTGCGCGTCCTGGATGAACGACATGATGTCGCTGCCCGCCTTAGCCCGACCGACGGCTTGATTGCGGCCTGAATGCGTTGGACGCCCTCCGCGAAGCAGGTGATATTCTCTACGAAGCCGAGACCACTCCTTTACCTTTGGACGATCCGGCACGACAGAGATGAGCAATAAATCCAATGCGACTAACATGACCGTCGCCCCCGGGGTCCTCCCGATCCTCCGTTGGCTGGTAATCGGCCCTGTATTCCTCACACGATTCGTCGTGCGCCGCATTGCGCGTGCAGTTTCGCGCCGGCTATCGCAGCGGCGTGCAGACCGGGTAGAGGCGAGGTCTGGAACTCCCCAGGAGGCTCCCGGCTCCGCCTACAAGGAATCCACGCTCGGCCTGGAAACTTCGCCCCGTGAGCATACCGCTCCCAAGACCGAATTTTCGGACACATCGACACCAGTCGTCCGCCCGGTTTCTTTAAAAAAACATGCATCAAGGACAACACGCTATGCGAAGGCCAAACGGCGCGTCACATCGGGGTGGATACCAAAGGATGGAAACGTCCGCGTTGGTGGTAGAGACATCGGAGGTATGGTTTATGTTGGGCAGGGGCCGCCTACTGGTTATTCTGGATATCCTGTCAACGCCTTTATCGACCCGCAGAAGGACATCGCTCGGCGCGGAGGCGATTACGATGGCGAAGGCATGGATTACTGGCCTAATTATTCGACTATCGATGCTCGCTCACGGGCAACGTATCTTGACTGGCTGTCCAGCAGCCGCTCTGACAGTCGCTACAGTGTCGGATACGTGTTTCTTTATTTCTATGGGCTTGAGCGACGGGTTTTTGTCGACAAGGCGGAACCGCAGGAACGCGCCGAGATTATTGCCGAAGTTCGCCGACTGCTGGAGATATACGGTGCTAATCGCTCGATACTCCGCTACCTTGGAACCTTCCTCAATACGACCCGTCTGCTGGAATTGGACAGCGCCCCTCAGCCAATCTTCGAGCACAATGGGTATGGGGTGCCTGCCACTGTTTTGCTCGCGCTCGGTAGAATGGCGGCACGCGGGGAGCCACTAACCTGGGAGTGGCTTTTGTCCTGGTTCCTATGCCATCCCGAGACAAGGCTGAGAACACCAGCTAAGCGCGCTTTTGCGGAGTTCAGAGCTTACTTTCGCCACTCTTTTGAGAAAAAGTATCCAAAGGGATTGAAGCTTCGGAAACCAAAACGGAGCTTGAATTTCCAATACCATGCTGCTTCGGGAAATTTTTCGACAGATGTGAGTGAGCACCTGGGAGACATACCCGACGTTTCAACTCTCTCTGCGCCGCTTCGCATTGCGCAAGAAATAGCCGATGCGAGCACCCATGGCTTGGAAAAGTACAGTCGTTACCTCGGACGCAATCCCAATGGGAGAGGCACCATTGAGGCCCACGCTCTTTTGCCCGCAGCCCTGTGGCCGTTGTTCCCCTGTCCCGAAAAGGAGGAGCTTCAGGCCTGGGCGACGGAACAAATCAAGTCCGGCGGTCTCGTGCCGGTCGAAGATGTCGTCGAGCGACTGGAAGGGGCCCGACCTGACAAGATCGGGAAGCGCCAGCTGGTCGGGGTGGCCGATGCACTCACAATGCTTGGCGTGGGCATGGCGCCCGACCCACGCTTCGCGCTCAGAAAGCCGCGATTGGGCGAACCTGTGGTTCTGTTCCATCTGCCGGAGGACACACGCACGATCGAGAGCCCCAGCGAAGCGTACCAAAGTGCGATTCTCAACCTCGCGGTCGCGACGCTGGTGGCTCACGCAGATGATCAGATCGACCATGCGGAGCGGGCGCATATGGCTGGTCAGATCGATGCTAATCAATCCGTTACTGAAGCGGAGCGGGCACGGCTGCACGCGAATCTCTCTTGGATGATCGCTGTTCCGCCCGACATCGGCATGCTGCGGACCCGACTCCGCAACGCGCCCGAAGAGCTACTCGGTGCGCTGAGTCGATTGGCAGTCATTGCAGCAGGAGCAGATGGCGCGATCGGGCCGGAGGAAATTCAGGTCATCGAGCGGCTCCATGCGGTGACGGGCCTGGATCGCAAGCGTGTCTACGCCGATCTACATGCGCTTAGGTCCGCGCCGGAGCCGATAACCGTGCGTCCTGCCGATCGCGCCACGCACGAGTTCACGATCCCGTCGCCGCCGTCCGAGACGCCTGTGGATGCAGTAACTCTGGATGCAGAGCACGTAGCGGTCGTGATGGCCGACACTGCACGTGTCAGCCAAGTGCTCGGCGATGTTTTTGCCGACGGTCCTGACGAAGATGAGGAGAGCGGCGACGACAACGTTTCCGACACGGACGAGAAATTGAGTGGTCTTGATGCGCAGCACAGAGCTGTCGTGTCGGTGTTGATCACGCGCCACAAGTGGACGGAAGACGAAGTCGCGGATTTGGTCGGCGAGCATCAACTAATGGCCGCTGGTGCGCTCGAGGCTATCAATGAATGGACCTTCGACAAGTTCGGTGACGGTCTCATCGAAGAATACAATAGTAACGAAACCAATAGCGATATCGTCATAAATGGCGATATCGTCCGGCAACTGATGCGTTGACGGGAACTGCTCTGCGATGTGGAACGGATCGGCGAAGGGGGCACCGCAAGCCGTTTCGTTAACGGCGAATATTGGTAGGACAAGACGCTTTTCCTCAATCTCGTTCGGCTCATTGATGGATCATTGCTTGGGAAAAATCCTGGGCGTGCTTGCGGCCGACCCTGCCCCCGACCGGCGTATTCATGCCACAGGTGGGCAAGCTCGTTCACTGTATACGGAGCTCACGCGAAACACCCCGATCCGCGCAAAACCAGAGGGCGGTGCGCTTGCCAATGTGGGGGAAGGTACGGTTGATTTTTTGAGCTTAGGAGGCAGGCAGTGCAGAAGTTGGGCGCAATGGCTGGCTGATTGCCGCGATTGCTGGTCAGGAGAAAAGGGAGCCCCGGCAGGGCAGCTCTGCCCGCCTGTGGCGGCGGCCCCCAATGTGCGCGAGGTGCAGGTGTGCCCGGTGCGGCCGGAGGGGGGGCGCCTGCTGGACGAGCGGCACGATCTCGGCTTCCCGCAGTTCGCGGGGAGCGGGGTGCGCGCACCTAGGTTTGTCCGGGCTGGGGGTCCACCTGCGCGGCGGAGTACGGACTGGCAGGCGGAGTGGGTGTCCGCCCGGGAGCGGGCCGAGATGTTCGGGGTTCCGAGCCGCTGTCAAGGCACCGTGTACTAGGCCGGCCACGTCAGCTGCGAGACGCTGCTGGCGCTGTAGGAGCAGCCCGGGGCCGACCCGCTGGCGACGATCCGGCGCAACGCCGGCGCGGCCTAAAACTGGATCGTGCGGGACGCGCACTGGGCCGGACCCGGGGCGCGCCGCGCCAGCCACCGCTGACGGCGGTCGCGGTGCCGCATGCGGACTGGCTGCCGCTGCCCGGCGGGCGGCAGGTGTTCCGCGTCCAGCACCAGACGTGGCAGGCCCGGTGGGGGCCGACTACGACGGAGACGCTGGGCGAGTGCCCGAGTTGGGAGCCAGAGCGGGCCTCGGCGCTGCACCGGCTTCGGCTGCACCTGCCTAGCGGGCGAGACGCTTCCGCTGGCTCAGGTGCGCCGAGGCCCTACGGGCGCTGCTGGCAACGCAGTAGGAATCTGGATCGGGGGGGGGGGGGGGGGGGGGAGTCGCCTCCGGGCTGGCTTGGGCAAGATGCACTGCGCCCGCTGGGCGGCCCCGGGGCCGCCGCGGAGGCTATCGGAAGGCAACCGAACGCAAACACGGCCTAGGGCCTGAGTCTCAGCGGCCAGCCGCCCCGCCCCGCAGCGGTCGATGCGCCGCCACAACAGGCTCCAAATATGGAAAAATCAACCGTGGGGAGTAGGCGGGAATCATCTCCACGCCGAGCTGGTTCAGCGCACGCCCGAACTGGGCGGGCCGGTCTCGGTCAACATCCCCCGCCACGGAGGTAAACCAGCAGTGCGAGCCGTGGTCGTCGTACAGGTTCGACGGCAGCCCCCAGCCCTCGATGACCTCGGCCATTCCCCGGAAGCTTGATGCGGGGCCTTGCTCCTCGACAAAAAACATCGAATAGTGCTCGGAGGTGGCATCCTCGTGGGTGACGCCGAGGCCCCGACGCTGTGCGGACATCCACTCGTGGCTCGAGCCGTCCTGGTGCAGCATCATGTCCCGCAGCGGCGTGCGCTCTTGACCCCGACGATGCTTGCCGCACGTTCCACTCCGCGTAGCGCTCTCGGTGCAACGCCTCGGTGCGCACCACTTTATCGACCGGCGCACGCCGTGCCAGGGACTTCGCTCAGGCGTTTGGCGAGCAACCCGTCGAGCCCCTCGCCCTCGTAGCGATCGATGTAGCGCCGGAACGTGCGCTCGCCCACTCCCAGCAACCGCTCCGCCGCCTCTGTCAGCCGACGGGCCTGCCACCCGCCGTACGCTTCCTCGAATCTCATGTATCGGACTCTCCTGTAGCACTCGTGTCCGGGTCATGGGGCACCTCTTTGGGGTGCCCCATCAAACCGGACAGGTGGCCTGCTACAACACCAGACAACTATTTGTTCCAGACACTTGACAAGACAGATCTATTTGATGTAGCATCCATGAGTGACGAGCGCATCAGCAGAGCGGTCCGCGTCTTCGCGGGCCCACCTACTGAGCACAAGGGTCGTAATGCCCCGGGGGGAGTGGCTACTCCACCTTGGCGAATAGGTGGGAATCGCTGTTCCGCGGGCGTTCGTCAACGATCCGGCACCATTCGCCGGGACTCACAACGAAAGGAAAAGCCATGCGCAAACGCATCCTTGCATCTGCATTGACACTCTGTGCGGCGGTGCTGCACACACAGATTCACGCGGAAACCGAGAAGCTGGCCCTCGGACCTGGCCCTCGGACCATAATCGGAGGCGAACCCGCATCTCAGCAAGAATTCCCGTGGGTTGTGTACATAGACACGAGACGCGGGTTCTGCTCTGGGGCGCTGATCCGTACGACTTGGGTGCTGACGGCGGCCCATTGCGTGGTCGAACCTGACGGCAGCGTGCATGCACCGTACGCCATCGAACGGGGATATCCTTCCGAGTTCGAGCAAAACACCGCAATCGGACAAGTCCTTGTCCATCCGGAATACGACTTCAGGGGTGCCGGTTTCAAGTACGATGCTGCACTGGTAGAGCTACTCCGACCGTTCGACAGGAGTTCCACGGTTGAGGTCTTGTCGCGGGCTGAGGATGCTGAGCATGTGCGTTCAGGTATCGCAGTGGCGGGAATGGGTTGGGGCCGAAAAGAGAATGACGAATGGTCTGACGACCTTCGCCATGTGGGCCTCACCCTATGGCGTGCGGAAGACTGCCGCAGACGGTATGAGTTTAGTGACGAAGAAGAGAAGGTGCATTCGCTAACCCTTTGCGCTGTAGGCGTCGAGCGAGGGATCAACAGCGGGGACAGCGGGGGCCCGTTGCTCGTGGATCTCGGAGGCTCGGGCCTTGGATGGCGTGTCGCTGGTGTCGCGTCATTGTCCGATGTATCCGGAGCCAACCGCATCTCGATCTACACCAGAGCGTCGGCACTTCAGGTGTGGCTTGAGAGGTATCTTGCAACCACTTTAGTCCTGCCGTACGTGATGGCTGGCAGCATCACTTCCGATCCCCCCTCGCAAGTCAGAACGGTCGTGAGCGTCTCGAACCGCGCAGCCGCATCTTGCGCCGTAGACATACAGTTTGTGCCGACGGGACTAGCTCGGCCGGTGGTGGCGTTCGACGGTCAGATCGTAAGCCAATTCGTTTTCAGGACCACCGTCCCGGCGCTTTCCGCAACTGAAGTTGGCGTGACAGCACCAGGGTCCATCATTCCAGTAACCGGCAGCATCGTAGTCGCTCCGGAAAGCGCCTGCTCAGCAGCCTCGGTGAATGTGGAAGCACGGTTGGAGTTCGCCAACAGGAATGGCTCGCGAACCTGGACTTCGCGCCTGCCTTAAGTATCAAGCGAATCTCAGCGGCTCCGCCTCACTCCAACTCTGTGGTGGCGAGCAAGCCTGTACTGATCGCGTCAAAAGTCGTGTCCTCAGAATTCAGGCAAGAATATACTGGCAGTCTGCCTCTCGCAAGAAGGCTCGCACCTGTTCCGGGGCTTCTTGCAAAGACTCGAAAGCAGCTTCCAAGTTGTCACGAAGCGGTTCTTTGGTCTTGCTCAGCTCGCGACCGACCCGCCGCTAGACCAAGGCCCCTAGCAGTTCCGCAGGATTGACTTGCGGCGAGTAGGCCGGCCGAAAGTACAGCTCTACCGCGGCTTGGTTCGCTTCCTGCCACTCCCGAATTGCCCGGGCGCGGTGCATCCTGCAATGGTCCGCCACCAACAGAATCTTCCGGTCTGCTTCCTCCGCGATCCGCTTGAGAAACCCCCGGAAGACCTCCGCCGCGGCAGGACCTTCCCGCACGGTGTCCTAGAGCTGGCCCTCCGGGCCGCTGGCCGCCAGCCGGTGGAGGCGGAAACGCCCGCTGGCCACCCGCCCGACGGGGTCTGACCGCACGGGCCCCCGGTGCGCCTGGACACGCTCTGCGCAGCCAGGCCGGACTCGTCGGCGCAGGCGATCAGGGCTCCTACTGAAGTGTTCATAAGTAATTGCATGAAAAATCTCCGCAAGCTATTGATTCTATTGGTGGGTTGCTTGCAATTACTTTTGGCAAAATTAGTAACTCCCGGGTACGACGAAGGAGCTGGGGGAACTCTTCGTCTTTCCACCGCTGCACAGCAGCGGGGTCGTACCGGGTGGCACGCCGCTGGGACCGCTGCGGTGGGAGTCCGAGCCGCCGCAGGATCCGGCGCCCCGGGGAGACGCTCAGGACGCTGCCGAACTTTCCCCCTATGCTTGGCGTACTCGCAGCGCGGTCCACCAAGCGAACTCGCATGGGCCTTGAGTGGGGTCTTGGTCTCCGACAACGATGCGTATCCAAGCGGCGTTCCAGTCTGTCCATTGGCGCGGTAGTCCCGTTCTTTAGCGATCCCGCAGGTTCTCCATGCCTCCCAGGAAGAAGCGTGATCACCAGCGATAGATCGTGCGTATGGAGCAAGGGACGCAGGACTTCATCTGGGTCATTAACCTTCCCACGATGAACTGCAATACCACGTTTTCTCGGAACTTGAACTTCTGGTCTGCAGTAATGTATAGGAAGAAAAGAATATTTTTTATCATACTAATAGTGTACAGTAAATCCATCCAGCAGATCAATCGACGAAGGGATTCCAGGGACACGACTTTCGGCGCGATCAGTATTGCCGGCGTACTCTCCGGAATGGCACCCTACGGAGCAAGTCTGGTCGGTAGTCCAGCGCCGGGGGAAGATGCTGGTCCGGACGGTTCGCCAGCTCAGGGAGCGCTGGGAGCAGGCTCTGCGAGCCCTCGAGGCCGACCCCGCCAAGGTGCCGGGGTTCTTTCGCGAGGCCGACTGCGCCGAGACTGTTTCTGGTCGCATTCTGCAAGGACTTATGGCAAAGTCAGTAATTCCATACGATAGTTGTCCGCGCCTGAAAACCGAATCCGGTCCCGCGGGGACAGAGCCTGCCGGAACTCCTGGAGCTGCCCTCGGCAGCCCCGGTGGCCCCAGCCTCCAGTCCGGAATCGCCGGTGGCTTCGGGGTTCCCGCCGCATAGCCCTGCTTTTATTGGCGGTCGCAGCGGCCGGCTTTGCCGACGACGACCGGGGGGCACGGAGACCCTGGAGGGGACACTGGCGGCAGCGGAGGAGACATTGGGGGAGCCGCCCGCGGACGGTGGGGGCGGACAAGGGCTAGCCCAGCGGGACAGTGGTGCGGCAACGGGCGGAGTTGGCAGCGCGGTCGAGGGCCCCAGGGACTGCGGCGGGTGGGCTGGGGGTTGAACCTAGGAGTGCTGCTGCGGTCGCTGCCATGGAGAGGCGCGCCCTGGAACCGGCAGGACCGCCGCCCCGCACCCCTTGGCGTCGCAAATGGGCTCCGCAACGCCCTTCAGGCGGCCCGGAATGGGCGGCTGCGGGCTTGCGCAGCCTCGCCGGGGGGCTGGGTGCGGCCTGAGGCCCGCCTACCCAACCCTCCAGACCGGCCCCGAAGCCGAACTGCTTCAACTGGCTCATCAAGAGCCTAGACCGTCCGCAGATGCTCCAGCAGCTCGTCGAAGCTGCGGCAAGTGATGAGCCACTCCGCGACCTGGCTGAGCCGACCCCGGTCCGACCAGCGGGCAAGGGCTTGGGCGAACCTATCCGCGGCGGACTCGCCGTACAACTTCCGCACTTGGCCTAGCAGGAGCTCCCGCTGCCCCCTTTCGATGCCTCGCTCAAGGCCCCGCTCGATGCCTTGCTCCATGCCTTGCTCAATACCCCGCTCAATACCCTGTTCGAGGCCTTGCGCGACGCCCTTCTGCACGCCCCGCTCCTCGGCGCGCGCCGTCCTGTCGCGCAGGATCCGCTCGATCGTCTCCCCCAAGCCCGTCCGCATTTGCCCGATCCTCCTGCCTGTCACGTAGTCCGTCACCCCGAAACGCGCCCACACCTGCAGCTGCACCCAGTCCGCGAAGCGGATGTTCATCTCCTCCGCCTCCGGCCCGCCCAGCACCCCCTCCAGCCGCTCCAGCTCCGCATCCAGCTCCGCCAAGTCCGCCGCGCTGTCCAGCCGGAACAAGGCCGCCGCCCAGTTCCGCGCCAGCTCCGGCACCCGCCAGCGCCGGTCCCGCACCACCAGCACCTGGTGCGCCGCCCACGACTGCTGCTCCTCCAACGCCGCCGGCTCCGCCAGCAGCAAATCCCCGTGCCTGCGCGCCGCCCGCCACGGCTTGCGCCCATTGTAGAGCACCAACGGCAGCACCCGCGGGGCCCGCGGGCGCTCCCGCTCGCTCGCCAGCAGGTCCAGCTGCAGCAGTCCGGCGTAGACGCTCATCCGCGCCGCCATCAGGGGGTCGGGCGTCGACTGGAACTCCAGCCACACGCACAGCGACTCCCCGGGCCGCCCGCGCAGGTCGAAGCGCCAGACCAGGTCGCCTTCCTTGCGCCGCAGGCCCGGCACCACGAAGCGCGGGTCGAGCTTGCGCCCCGACTCCCACACCAGCAGCTGGTCCCAGGCGTCCGATTGGAGCGCCAGCAGGTGCCGCACCAGCCCCGGCAGCGCGAACAGGGACTTGTACCCCGCGTCGTGCCTCTCCCGCGGCGGGCCCGGGGCGGGCGGCAGCCGGCTCCGGCGGATGGAAGTTTCTTCTCTGTTGCTCATGCCCACTATTGTACTGCAGGAATCTAGGCAGGTCAATTAACAATGTTTACAAGGTGCCGCTCACCTTCTCGAGGAGACCTGCCGCCGCAGTTGCCACGGCGCGGGCGGCAACGCGCCCGGCTGCGCTCCGCCGTTCCGCCTCGACTACCCCATGCGCACCGGCCGGTGCCAATGCATCCCCGCCCCTAGGAGCCTGTTGAAAAAGTCCTCAGCGACCGTGAAGCGGCACTGAAATGACCGTAAAACGACTCCTGAAGGTCCTGAACAGTCGCAAAACGGTGCTTCGGACGCGATTTCGCGAAGGGGATCGTACCCCAGCGACTTTAGCAACAGGCTCCTAGGAGCCCGTTGACAAAGTCCGGCTGAGCGGCGCTGCGCTCGGGGGCTTGCGGTGCGAGAGCATTCCGGGGGATCCTTGTTCACATGGCGCTGGGCGTGCGCCAACGGATCCAGGGGCTCGTCTTCCTCCCTGCGGACGCACGCCCCCAGACCCCGACCGTCCCGTTCTGCGAGAAGCTCAACGAGGTGCTCGAGCGCTCCGGCTGCGACGAGGGCCCGGAGCGGCTCTGCCAGCCCTTCTACGCCGCCAGGCTGGGCCGCCCCTCGCTGCCGCCGGGCGTCTCCTGCCGCAGGCTCCTGCTCGGTTACCTGCTGGGCCTTGGTTCCGAACGCGCCATCGCCCTGCAGGCCAGCGACACGCTCTCGATCCGCGAGTTCCTCGGCTAGGGGCTCCACGAGTCGACGCCGGACCACTCCACGCTCTGCCGCACGCGCCAGCGCATCGACCTCGAGACGCACCAGAAGGTTTTTGCCTAGGTGCTGGAGAGGCTGCGCACCGCCGGGCTGGCCCAGGGCGAGACGGTCGGGGTGGACGCCACCACGCTGGAAGCCAACGCGGTGCTGCACACGCTGCAGCGGCGGAACACCCAGGAGGGCTACGGGGAGTTCATTGAGCGCTTGGCGGCATCCGCGGGGCTCGAGACGCCGACGAAGGAAGAGTTGCTCGAGTGCGACCGCCGGCGCAAGAACCAGTCGCTGGCGAACCAGGAGTGGGAGCACCCGGTCGATCCGGACGCCCGGGTGGCCCGCAGGCAGGACGGCGCGCCGGACAGGGCCCCCCAGGCCGAGCCCGCGGTGGACCTGGACAGCGGTGCGCTGGTGGGGCTGACCGTGCAGGCCGCGGACCGGGGCGACCCGGCGACGCTCGGGCCGACGCTGGAGGCGCAGGGCGGGAAGCCGCAGACGGTGGTGGCGGACCAAGGGGTGCCACAGCGGCGCGACGGTGCTGGCGCTGGAGGAGTCCGGGCAGGAGCCGGTGATTCCGGAGCCGCAGCGGAAGCCCCGCAAATGGGAGCCGGGGCAGGAAGCCGAGCGCGCGGCGGGGGAGGCGCACCGGGAGCGGGGGCGCCAGCTGGAGCGGCAGCGCTGCGAGCAGGTCGCACGGTCGAGGGCCCCCAGGTACGCGACCGGCGGGCTGCGGCGGGTCCACCTGCGGGGCCGCCACAACATCCTGCAGCGACTGCTCCTCCACGCCTGCGGGTACCACCTGGGCGTCCTGCTGCGGTCGCTGACGGGGAGCGGTACGCCCCGAAGCCTGCCAGGCGGCGGCTCCCTGGCCGTTGCGGCGCTCATGCGGCCTGGAGAAGGCCTCGGGAAGGCCCTGGAACGGCTGCTGCGCGCGTTCTCGAGCGTCTGGGCCGCCCGGCGGCCCGCGCTCGGAGCCTAGTCCGCAGAAGCCTTCGCTGCGTTCCGCCGCATCTCGGCGGGAACTCGGACAGCGCCATTTATCAACGGGCTCCTAGGGGCGGTAGGTGCATCCCGGCTATCCGTGGGAGTACTGCATCCACTGGAAGCCAGAAGGGCGTCTGCAAGAAGCCGGCTCGCCGCTGGGAATCCGCCCGGCGGATGAGGCTGGGAAGCCGCTTCGGCGGAAGGGTTCCCCCAAGCCGAATGGGGAAAAGGTTGCTGCCAATAAAATCGAAACGGTAGAGGCCGGTCTATCTCTGCGCCGCAACCGGAGCCGGCTGGCACCGCCTTTAGCCTGCACGTCCGAGACAGGTGTTGACATAAGTCATTGGTGCATTTGAACTATCTCCCGTTTACGGAGATGCTGCACTAACGAACGCTGGCTAGCAATGGCACGCGGAGTAGCCGCAATGCACAACTACGCACAGCCGACGCCGAATCCGTACTGGATGCGTGCGGTGTCGTTCGCCGGCCTCCACCGGTTGCTGGTGGCCGTCGGCGACGTACCGGAGGGCCTCCGGCCCTAGGAGCTGAACGCCCGTGCGCCGGCACGCAGCGTAACCCTCATGGCACGCCGATCGCAGCCGAAGCCGACCACCCTCTAGGACTATCGGAACACGCTGCCGCACCTCGGCTCCCTGGCTCGCGAGGACCGGCGGCTGCGGGCCGGCATCGACGGCCCCGTCCTGAGAAACCGCGACTGCCGAACGCTGTTTTTCGATCTTTTCTTGCTCTCCGGCGGCTCGGGGGCTTCCCTCGCCGACTTCCGGGAACGAGGCACGCCAGTGAGCTGAAGGCGTCGGACATGCGCCGAAGACCGGGCGATCGTCTTCCGGAATCACGCAACCGCCCGCCACACCGCGCCGACCGCTGCGCCTGCTGTCCTGTATGGTCTGCGTTACTGGGCTCGCGACGAGTTGGCACTGGTCGACGAGTACAGCAAGCAAACCATGGAGAGCACGACCCTGTTTCCCGTCGCGCCACCCCCTGCTTCGGTACCCGATCGGCATCGCATTCGCTCCGCCTCGGGCAATCGAGACGCGGGCCCGCGAACTCGTCGACACGCTTCGGAACACGCGAGGCACCAAACTCCTCGCGGTCATAGGAGACTACGGGACCGGCAAGCCGTGCCTGCTTCGCCGGCTCCACGATGTTGTCCTTCCGGAGAGTCGTATCCGGCCGTTCTACTTCGACAACCCTGGTGTTCGCTTCTATGACCTCGCCAACTCGCTTCTGCGGACTATCGGTCGCAAGGACTTCGTGAAGTTCGTTTGGGAGTTCGCCGGCCCGCACGTACCGGGCTCCTACCCGGGGAGCCTCCTTCGCACGAGCTTCGAAAAAACACCTGACAACGGAGATGCGAAGGCGAAGCTCACCAAGGGTTACCAATCCTCTCCAAAGTGCAATTCTAGCCGCCGGCATAACAGAGGATGAACAGATCGAGCACTGTCTTGCCAAAATCGTCGCCGATGCGGTTCGGAAGCCCTGCTTTGAATAGCGCGACTTCCTGCCACGCCGGACCGAGGGCTTGGTGGCAGAAGCACAGAAAGCCCCTTGCTTCCGAGCGATACTGTCTACGCTGGCCCGCGGGTCCGGGGCCGCCGCAGTCGCATTCCTAATTGACGAGTTCGAGGAGATCGGCCTGCAGAAGAGGCTGACGAAGCGTGCGGCGCACGACTATTTGTCGACACTGAAGCCCCTAATCAATCTGGCCGGCGACAAGGACAACCCGTTCTGGGTGTTCCTCTCAATGCCCCCCGATGCGCACAGGACGACGCTGCAACTCGAACCGGCGCTCGTCGAGCGCTTCGCCGAACAGGCCAATGTCCTGCGACTCGATGCGCTAGGACAGGACGATGCTCAGCCCTGGTTCGTGCCCGCCTGGATGCGGCAAGACCCCCGGACTTCAGGAGTCGAAACGGACGATGTCTGTTTCCGTTTCCGAACGATCCGCCCTTCAGTCCAGGAGCCCGCAGCAACGCCCGGCGTATCGTCAAGGTATGCTCCGCTGCCATCTCCACTGCCAATGAAGCCACCCACGTGCCGTTCTCGACGGAGCACCTGAATTCTGTCGAAGCTAGGCTCTTTCCCTCGTAGCCGACAAGCACGCGCGGCGACCGCTGAGACAAACCGAATGACGAACATGAGCTCTTTCCGCAAGGTCACCTTTCTGGACACAAACAGCCTGCATTCATCCATCTGCACCTGCGTCAGGCCACGGAACACAGCCTGTTTCCTTTCGCCAGCGAAGAAGAAACGGCGTATCAGCACCTAGGCCGTATGGAGAAGGGCAAGCTTCGGAAATCGCTGACGCAAGGCCTGGATGCACTTGCGAACTTGCGCACCTGCTGCGTGGAAACCCGCGTGTGGAATATTCCTCGATTACCGAGCTCGAGCTGCCGGCGGGACGAGCCTAGGGAAAAGCTAGGGGGAAGGCCGCGGCCGAGGGGGTCCCGGACCGCATGCGGCCACGCTTCAATGAGACGGAAGTCAACGATCGGTTGTTCGCAGAGGGCCTGACGGCCAGCAGGGACAGTGTCGACAAACTTAGTCAAGCGCTGACAGAGGCTGGCATTCACGCCGCCGTGGCCAGCGCGGATCGCGCGAGGGACGCGGTCGGACCCGCCCAGGATGTCGCAGAGGCGGTTCACATGAGTTTCGCCGACAGTGTGGTCTAGCCCGGTGCGCTCGAGGCCGGGGCACTGCTCCAGTCCAGCCCGGCCAATTGGACCTCCTCGCGGATGCGGGCGCTGGCGAGCAGCCACGGTCGCCGACCGGTCCTGATCGAGTCAAAAGTCGTGTCCGCAGAATGCAGGCAAGAATAGACTTGCAGTCTGCCTTTCGCAAGAAGGCGTGCATCTGTTCCAGAGCTTTTTGCAAAGACTGGCAAGCAGCTTCCAGGTTGTCGCGAAGCTTTGCTTCGGTCTTGCTCAGCTCGCGACGGACCCGCCGCTGGACCAAGGCCCCTAGCCGTTCCACCGGATTGACTTGCGGCGAGTAGGGCGGCTGAAAATACAGCTCTATCGCGGCTTGGTTCTCTTCCAGCCACTCCCGGATTGTCCGTGCCCGGTGAATCCTGCCATGGTCCACCACCAGCAGAATCTTCCGCTCCGCTTCCTTCGCGATCCGCTTTAAAAACTCCCGGAAGACCTCCGCCGTGACAGGACCTTCCCGCACTGTGTAATAGAGCTGGCCCTCCGGGCTGCTGGCCGCCAGCAGGCGGAAGCGCCCGCTGGCCACCCGCCCGACGGGGGTCTGACCGCACGGGCCCCCGGTGCGCCCGGACACGCTCTGCGCAGCTAGGCCGGACTCGTCGGCGCAGGCGATCAGGGCTCCCAATTCCTGGGCACGGCGAAGGACCTGGGGGAACTCTTCGTCTTTCCACCGCTGCACAGCAGCGGGATCGCACCGGGTGGCACGCCGCTGGGGCCGCTGCGGCGGGAGTCCGAGCCGCCGCAGGATCCGGCGCACTCGCTGCGCGGTCCACCCAGCGCACTCGAATTGGTATTGATTGGGGTCTTGGTCCAGGACGACGATGCGGATCCAAGCAAGGTGCCGGTCTGTCCCTGGGCGTGGTCTTCCCGTTCTTTTACGATCCTGAAGACTTTCCATGCCTCCCAGGAGGAAGCGTGAGATCCAGCGATAGATCGTGCGTATGGAGAAAGGGACGCAGGACTTTATCTGGGCCACTGACTTGCCCCAGATGAACTGCAAGACCACGTTTTTTTCGAACCTCGAACTTCTGGTCCTCAGTAAGGCGCAGGGAGAAGAAGAATCTTTCTTTTATCATACTAATGGAGTACAACAAATCCACCTAGAAGATCAATCGACGAAGGGATTTCCGAGACACGACTTTTGACGCGATCAGTATTTAACGGACGGGCCGGATTCGATGCGCATAGCTTCCCGATTCGATGCCCCGGCGGGCTGTCACTACGGCACACTTACTGATTTTTCATAAGCAACACTGATTACCCACAAGCCTTACCCAGAGTTGGGGGGCGGTAGTTTCCCTGTTGGGAGTCCAGGGTAAATCAGGGCATGGCGGGGCGGGGCGACATCTCCGGTGGCCAGAGGCGATCTTGCCGGAGGAAAATGTGGGCGAGGAGGACTAGCTTGCGCTCGACGGCGATCCAGGCGACCTGAGCTGCCTGGCCGATCTCGCGCAGGCACCGGGAAAAGGCCTGCCGGGGCGGATTGCAGCGCCCGGCGGCCAGAGAGAGCGTGCTGCGGGCCAGGGCGCGGCCGCCGCTGTCCCGAGCGCAGGGGCCCCGTCCAGTTGGCCCCGTGCGGGCATGGGTGCCAGCAACGTGGCGACATAGACGGGCCCCACCCCGGGGATTGAGCCAGCATCTCGGCCTGGCGGGCGAGCGCCTCGTCCGCGGCGAAGACCTGTGCGCTCTCCCTGCACAGTCCTGTAGGTCGCGCTCCCAGCGCTGCAGCGACTGCTCGAATTGTCCCCGGAGGCAGCTTTCCCCGGCCTCGGCGAGGTGCTTCCAGACAGCGCCCCGGGGCTCCCCCCGCAGCCGGCCGCCTGCAGGCTTTGGGGTAGGGCGCGGGGCTAGCGCCTGGGGACCTCGCAGGCGACCCGCATGAGCCGGTGCCGGCGGAGCCCGTGGCGCAACCCGTGGCGGCCGCCCCGGTTGTGGGCGCAGCGCCTCGCAGCTTCCGCCGGAGCGCCTTGCACCCCCAGACAGTTCTGGCCGATCTCGAGGCCGGTGCCTACGCTGGGAGGGGTCAGCCTGGAACTGCTGGTCTGGGGGTCCGGGCCGCAAGGTCCCAGTTGCACTCAAGACCGCGTAGGAAGGGCTGCAACGGGGGCGACCGGACTACCGCACGGTTCTGGAGAACCGAGGGGCTTGGACGGTCTGGCCCGTGGCCCGACCCGGGGCTTGCACAAGCCCCGGGTCGGGCGCTCCCCGCCGCGAGGCGGGGAGCACTTGTGGCCGGGCGTGGTGCCCACCGCGCCAGCGGTCGCCGGGTGCTGCGGGAGGCAGGCGTGGCAAGTTCCCACCAGGGGGTTCTGGATGTTGTCCAGCAGCGTGTGGCCCCCCAGGTGCGGGTTGCGTCGGCCACGGCCCGTGCCTCTGCCTGTGACTTGCGGCCGCTGTTCGCAGCCCGCCGCGGCCACCGCCCGGCAGCAGGCTAGGCCGGCGCCCCGCCCCAGGAGGTGTCGTGTCGTCCAGCTGTACGATGCCCTCCCAGTGCGTACGCTCGTCGCGCTCACGCATGGCTTGGGCAAGCTGGTGGGCCAGTGTTTGCTCGCCGTGGCCGTGGAATTGCAGGGTACCTGCCGGAGACCATCGGAGCGTAGCTTGTTGGCCTTCGTGCGGGACTGCGTCGAGCCGGGCAGCGAGGTGCCTACGGACAGGTGGCGCGGGTACGCGGGCCTGGAACGGACCGGTTAGTGGCCTCGGATTACCTCCACGAAGGGCGATCCGGCCATCGCGCAGGCGGAGTTCCCCCCGATCCACTTAGCCATCTCGCTGTTGCAGCGATGGTTGCTAATTTTGCCAACAGTAATTGCAAGCAACCCACCCATAGAATCAACGGCTTGCGGAGCCTTTTCGTGCAATTACTTATGAAACCATCAGTAGCGGGCACCCCTCACTGCGGAGTAGGGGCGCAGCACTCGCAGGGCTACCTTCACCCCGTCTTTGGCTCCTGCAGGCGGCCGACCGGGCAGGAATGGCGTGGCATCGCGACGCTAAAGGGATAGCAGCACAGGCAGTAACCGGTTTCTGTAGCCTGTTAAGCCTAATTCAATCAATGGCTCACGTGCGTGAAGTGGTGGAGGCGGCGGGAATCGAACCCGCGTCCGAAAAAGATTGCCGGAGAGAGCCTACACGCTTAGTCCATTCGAGGGTCTTGACCGCCGTCTGGGAATGAACAAGCCGACTGCGGTCCAGCTCGGTTAATCTCGGTGCCAGAACTACGAGCAGAAGCCCTGAAACCTATCTCGCAGGATGACACCTGCAACCGGCGTGCGAGCCCGCCGGCCGAGGTGGCCGCCTAATGCTTAGGCTGCGTGTGCAAACTGCATGTCGTTGGCAGTTATTGTGTTCCGATCGTTTTACGGGTGCTCGGAGCCCGGCGTGCCTCTCAACAACAATGACAATTCCGTCGAAGCCTGTGCGCCCCCTCCTTTCCGCGGCACACTGCGAGTAGCGGCCGCTAGCGCCCATTATACACGCTAACTGGCTAGACGGCGTAAGCCGGGGCGGCGTTACCCGAGCCCGGAAAGCGATGCTAAACTCGATGCTTGGCGGCCAGGACCCGAACTCTGCTGGCGATTGTCATTGTTTCCAACGCGTTAGGCAACGTCGCCCTCGGCTATGGCATGCGGCAGGTCGGAAACATCAGTTCCTTTTCGCCCGTGGACCTTGTGGCCTCCGGCATAGCTAGCCTAGGCGATCCATGGGTCCTGACCGGGGTCCTCCTCCTCTTGGTCTTCTTCGCGGCGCATACCGTGCTCCTGAGCTGGGCGGACCTAAGCTACGTGCTGCTGGTCACTTCGCTGGGCTATGTCTTGGTGGCGCTCCTAAGCTGGCTCCTGCTTGATGAAGCGATCTCCCTAGGGCGCTGGGTCGGGACTGCCCTCGTCGCGTGCGGCGTCGGCGTGGTCGGCTCGACCCCGGCCGCAACTTGGCGAGGGCACCCGTGACTGCATTCCTGCTGGCGTTTGTGGTCGGGGGAGGCGTCCTGGGAGACCTGCTCAAGGCGCACGGCATGCGGCGTCAGGGTCCTCCCCCGTCGTTCCGGGGCGGGGCTTTGGGCCGGTTCGGCCTAGCTGCCCTGCGGAACTCGTGGTTTCTTTTTTGCCTCCTGGCATACGCAGTCTCGTTTTTCGCGTTCATGGCCCTGCTGTCGATCACCGAGGTGAGCTTTGCGGTGCCGGCCACGGCTTTGGGGTATGTCCTGGAGACGGCCTTGGCTCGTTGGCTGCTGCGCGAAAGGGTCGGGCCCCGGCGCTGGGTTGGCGCGGCGTTCGTAGCGGCGGGCGTTTGGCTCGTAGTTTGACGCCCTCGGAGGGCGGGAGCGCGGCTTGCCGTTCCGCCCGAGCCTCTCCGTGATGCGGGTCTCGCACTGGTGGCAACACGGACTCCACCGGTGGCGCGGTTTCGGGTCGAACGGCGGGGCCGAGAGCGGGGTGCCTTGGCGTGCGCTGGGGGCTTGGCTCTGTCGCGGGTGCGGCCCGGCCGGGGTGCTTGCGGCGGGGGTTGCTTGCGGGAGCGGGCCGGCCGCGCCCCGGTCGCGGCGACTAGGTGCCGCTTCGCTCGGTCCGCCGGAGGCTGGGGTGTGAGCAGCTTCTGCAACTCGCGGGGCTGCAGCTCGCGCACTTGGCGGGGCTCCAGGCCCCGGAGGGTCAGCGCCCCGATTCGAACCCGCCGGATCTTCTCCACCATCACGCCAACTCGCTCGAACATCCGGTGGATCTGCCGATTGCGCCCTGTGACTAACGTGACCTCGTACCAGGGGTTGGCCCCGGAGCGCAGCAGGCGCAGCGACTCGGGCTTGGCGATTTTTCCATCCAGCCTGACGCCTAGGCGCAGTTTCTCAAGCGCCTCCTTGCTGGGCCTGCCGCTTACTTTGACCTCGTAGGTCTTGGGGATTGCGTTCCTTGAGGACGTGATCTTGTTCGCGAAATCCCCGTCGTCGGTTAGCAGGAGCAGGCCTTCCGTGTTGTAGTCGAGGCGGCCGACCGGGAACAGGCCTTTGGAGGCGTAGCGCCCCAGCAGGTCCATCACTGTGGGCCGGCCCTCGGGGTCGCTGGTGCTGGTGATGCAGCCCTTGGGCTTGTTCAGGGCAAGGTAGCGCCGCGCTTGCTGGCAGTTGAGCGTGCGGCCGTCCACTTGGATCGAATCGACATCCGGGTCCGCCTTGGTGCCGGGCTCTCGCACAACCTCGCCGTTCACGGTGACCTTGCCTTGGGCGATCAGTGCCTCGGCTTTGCGCCGGGAGCTAATCCCCGCACGGGCGATGAGCTTTTGCAATCGTTCTGACATGGTTGTAGTGCCCGAATCTCTCCCTGCGGATCGCGAGGGCTCGGCGGTTGCCTTACTTCGCGGCGACCGCCTTGGCGACGGCGTCGCTCGTGCTCGGCTTCGTCTCGCCGCCCGGGTCCTGGGTGCTGTCGCCCTGGACCGGGGCGGTCTCCCGCCATCCTGCACCGGCCAGCTCTTCCATTTCCTTGAGGCGCGGTAGCTCGCTCAGGTCGTTGAGGCCGAAATGCACCAGGAAGTCCCCGCGTCGTCTTGTACAGCATGGGGCGGCCGATCACCTTCTTGCGTCCGGCCGTGGTGACGAGCTTATGCTGCAGCAGAGTGTGCATCACGCCGGAGGCGTTCACCCCCCGGATCGCCTGGACCTCCGGGATCGTCACCGGCTGACGGTAGGCCACGACAGCGAGAGTCTCGAGCGCCGGCAGCGACAGCCTTAGCCGGGGCTTGAAGGACTTGGCGAACGCCCGGACCGCTTCGTGGTGCTCGGGCTTGGTGAACATGCGGTAGCCGCCCCCGACGGCTCGGACCTCCACGCCCCGGGCTTCCGACCGGCACAATTTCCTCAAGGCGTCTAGGTCGGAGCGAACATCTTGCTCTGTGAGCCCTAGCCCGGAGGCGAGTTGCGTCAATGTCGGCGGCTCCTCGGCGGCGAAGATCACAGCCTCAAGCACAGCCAGCCGCTCGTCCCGCGATTGGCTAGCGGCGGGGCCTAGGACCGGAACCTGGACGAGACCGAATTCGGAAGCGGCTGGGTCGGCTGCGGTCACCGAGCGTGCTCCAATGCAGCGTCGGACAGCGGCGGCTCCTTCGAGAGCGCCTCGTCGAATTGCTTGCGCCTGCGAATCAGGATATCGCCGAATAGCCCCTTCTGCACGAGCCTCACAGCCTGTGCCTTCACCAGTTCCAGGACGGCCAAGAAAGTTGCGACCACTGCGCGGTGCGAGCGCTGGCGAAAAAAGATGTCGCGTACCGAGACCGGCTCGTTCTCGCCGGCCAGCAGGGCCTCTAGATAGCGGACGCGATCCGCGACGGAAACCGACTCCTGCTCCAGTTCCACCACCGGCTGGTTCCGCAGCTGCTCGAGGACCTCGCCGAATGTCCGCACCAAGTCGAAAAGGTTGACTTGCAGTTGCGGCTCCTCGCCGGATTGCTCGATCCGTTCCGTCGAGTATGCGGACCACACGTTGTCCTCGACGACCTTTCTCTGCTGCAGCATGTGCGCTGCTTGCCGAAAGTTCTCGCGCTCCGCCAAGCGCTGCGCAAGGTCTTCGGGGGAGTCTTCCGCATTCTCATAGTCCACCGCAGGAGTGGGCGGCAGCAGCGCCTTCGCCTTGATCTGAACCAGGGTCGAGACCATCAAGATGAACTCGGAGCTGAGCTCCACGTCGAGGGATTCCGCGCGGCGCAGTGCCTCGAGGTATTGCTCGGTGATGGCGGCGATCGGGATGTCCAGGATGTTTAGGTCGTGTTTGCGGATAAGTTCCAGAAGCGCATCTAGCGGACCGTCGTATTGCTCCAGGCGGATGGGAAACCGGCTAGGAGCTAACGCGGCGTCGGAGCCGCCCGCCGCGTCATCCTGGACGGGATCGTCCGCTACCGGCCCTGTGAGCATGGAGTCCGTCTTCCGGGAACACTGCCCGTTCACGCCTCCTGACAGTCACCGCGACGGTGGGCCCTCGGGCGACACTACTTTGCCGACTGCATCCAGCATACAAGACCGCTGGTCGCTGCCTGGCCCTGGAGGCGTTGCCCCTCACTGTCCCGGGCGGCCAGGCCAGCAATAAGGCGGGCGGCTCGGCGGTGGCTTGGCCGGTCACGATCTGGTAGTCAGGATGTCGGCGGATCCACGTACCTGGCACTGCAGCCGCCGCCGCAGTGGCTCGATCTGGGCACCCCAATAGAAACCCTGCTGCGCTGCTCGCCAGGGCACCCCATCCCGGTTCCATGGCTCCCGCCTAGGCCCCTGCCCGTCCGTGCCGCCCGTCTGCAGCCAGGCGCGCTGACCCCCGCCGCACCCCCGCGCACCGAGGGCCACCAGGACTGCTGCTCGCCGTGGTAGCCGT
>CBDBZZ010000008.1:0-478170 GCA_965213745.1 Bryobacterales bacterium
TGACGTCCGGGCGCACGCTCCGGATCGTGCGCACCATATCCCGCAACAGGCGCTCCTCTCCCCACAACCCCAAGGTCTCCTCCGGTGTCTTGCTGTAGCCGAAGTCCACGACTTGCGCGAACTCCTGCTCCCCGCCGTCGATGCGGCGCGCCGCCAGCAACTCGTGCGTCCGGATCACTCCCATGAGAGAGCCCTGCTCGGTGCCGATCAGGTTCTGCCCGCCCTCGCCCCTGGTAGCCGAAAAATACACCGTCCGCAGATGCCGGCCACGGGCAAAGTAGGCCATGACGGCGGTGTTCTCGTCGTCGGGATGGGCTCCGAGCATCAGCACCGTTCCGACAGTGTTGAGTTGGTCGAGCAGTTCGTAAAGCTCGGCGGAGCCGCGAAGCGGTGTCGGATCCGCTTGGAGGACGCTTCCGCAGAGCAGGGCGCAGACAGGGATTAGGCGCGGCATGGGCTTCTACGAGTCTAGCGCCAGAGACATGCCGCTCGGCCGCCTATGCTGAAAGGTTCCAGTGTGTCCGACGAGCATGCCCGAGCCCTTTTTCAGCAGGGCATCAACCTCTTCAACGCCGAGGACTTCTTCACGTGCCACGAAGTCCTCGAAGAGGTTTGGACGGACTCCCGACAGCCCGATCGCTGGTTCCTCCAGGCCTTGATCCATTTCGCCGTAGGCTTCTACCACCACGGCCGCGGCAACCGGAACGGCACCGTGCGCCAACTCCGCAAAGGGCTCCGCAAGATCCAAGACTACCTGCCGCACTGGGACGGCGTATGCACGGGCGAGATCGAGCAGGCCGTGCGGGCGAGGCTGGAACGGATTGAGGCCGGCGAGACGTGCTTGCCGCATCCCCGCATCGAGCAGGCTAGGCCGTGGAGCGGTTTGCGTAACCCTCCACCAAAGTGACAAGGTAGATCTTATGATCACTCCTGCGCAATACCTGCAGCGACTCTTCGGCCTTGAAGGAGACATCGCGGTCGTGGTCGGCGGGACGGGCGTACTGGGCGGGGCGCTTTGCAACGGCCTCGGATCCGCCGGAGCCCACGTGCTAGTCGCGGGGCGCTCGAGGGAGCGAGGCGAGGCCCGCGCCAACGCAATCCGAGATTCCGGAGGCAGCGCCGAGTTCGCGCCGGTCGACGTCACGGCGCGAGAATCGCTCCGGGCACTGCGGGACAGAGTGCTTGCCAGCCACGGAAGAGTCGATGTCTTGGTGAATTGCGCGGGCGTCAACTCCGCCGTTCCCTACGAAGAGATCTCCGACGACGACTGGCAGAGGGTGCTCGACACGAACCTCAAGGCCACGCACCTCGGCTGCCAGCTGTTCGCGCCGGCCATGGCCGGGCAGGAGCGGGGCGGCGCGATCCTGAACATCGGCAGCGTCACAGCCCACCTGCCGCTCTCACGGGTCTACGCCTACTCGGCCTCCAAGGCGGCTGTCAACAATTTGACCAAGAACGTGGCCCGCGAGTACGCCACCCGCGGAGTGCGGGTCAACTCGCTGAATCCAGGCTTCTTCCCCGCCGAGCAAAACCGCAAGATACTGCAGCCCGAGCGCGTGCGGAAGATCCTGGATCAGACTCCGATGGCGCGGTTCGGGGAACCGCCCGAGCTGGTCGGGGCGGCGCTCCTGCTGGTGGCCCGGCGGGCCGGGAGCTTCATCACAGGAGCCGAGGTCTTCGTGGACGGCGGATTCACCGGGATGCGCTTCTGATCTAGGTCCGCTCGAGCACTCGGCCCGGCGACGGGCCAAGGCCTGCGGACGCGAGGCCCGGCGGTGGATTCTGCGCTTGGCTCCGCAGCGCGATTCGCTGCGGCAGGCCAAGCCGCACCCGGGAGAGGCACCGCCGCCCGCCCAGCTACGCTCGAGTGCCGTGGGCTCAGCCGCCCCCCGCGGGCAGTCTTGGAGCCGCCCGATCCGTTCCCTGCCATGGGAGGGGCGAGGGCCCGCCCGAGCTCCGGATCGGGCCCCAGGGTCTACCGCATCAAAAGTACAGCTTCAGGCCCAACTGCCCCACCCGGGCTGCCTCAGCTGCGGTGATGTTCCCGAAGTTGTTGTTGCCAAAGCTCGTGTTGGGGCGCCGGAACACCGTGTTGTTGAAGAAGTTGAAGAACTCCGCCCGGAACTGCAGCCGGACCCGCTCGTTGAACGGAAAATCCTTTACCACCGATACGTCCCAGTTGATGAAGTCCGGCTCGCGTGCGTCTGGCAGCATGTTGCCCATGTTGCCGAACATGAAGGGCTCCGGCTGCTCGAACGCGTTGACGTTGAAGTAGCGCTGGGAGGCGAACCGCCCTCCGAGGCGGTCCACTACGGGCCCCTCTGTCTCCGGCTCCTGGCCCAGCACCCGGTTCGGCGTCTGGCGGCCGCCGAAGGCGTTCAGGTTGTTGAATCGCGATGTGATGCCGATCGGCAGCCCGCTCTGGAGCGTGGTCACGCCGTTGACATTCCACCCGCCTAGGACTTGGTTCACCCAGCCGCCCCGGTTCAGCAGGGCCTTGCCCCTGCCGAAGGGCAATTCGTACTGGTAATTGATCACCAGCCGGTGTGCAATGTCCAGGCCCGACAGGGACCGGTCCAGGCGCTTGTCGTAATGGTTGGTGTAGCCCGGGTTCTGGGCCCCCACGAATCCCGCCACCGAACTCACGTCGTCAATCATCTTCGACCAGGTGTACGCCAGCAGCAGCTGCAAGCCGCTCGTGTACCGCTTGCGCACCTTCATCTGCAACGCGTGGTAGCTCGAGTGGAACTCGTAGCCCCGGGGGGTGTTGACACCCGAGAAATGCGGATACGGCCGCAGGAGCTGGCCTAGGGAGATCATGCTGCGGCCTAGGCCCAGATTGCTCGGGATCACCCCGAAGAAGGGGTTCTCGACTTGGTCGTTCAGGCGGTCCCCCAGCGCTTGGTATTCGTTCGGCAACTGGTTGAACTGCACCCCCGTGCCCAGCAGCTTGACGCCCGAATTGCCCGCGTAGGCGGCGTCGAGCAGCCAATCGTCGGGCAGTTCGTACTGCAGGTTGAAGTTCCACTGCACCGAGTACGGCGTGCGGTCTGTGCGCACGATGGCCGCCGGGCCCTGCCCCAAGAAGGTTGCCAAGCCCTCGGCGCCGTTGGTGGGTGCGTTGAAGCCGAGCGGAAATGGATCCGCGATGTCGGTGAACGGCGTCCGGCCTCCGTCCTGGCTGCCGATGACCGGCGACAGGGCGTTGAAGCTGACCGCTCCCACGGTGGCCGTGCCGGGCCCGAAGCCCGTTGTGGGGTTGTAGAAGACACCGGCCCCGGTCCGGATGACCAACTTGTCGGTCAGCTTGTACGCCAACCCGAGCCGCGGCGCGAAATTGTTGTTGTCGTAGTTCTTGATGTGCCGCGGAGCGCCGTTGACCCCTGCGAACTGCAGCCCGCCTACGACAGGGCGCTCCAGCCCGGGCGTGTCGAGCACCAAGTCGGGCTGTTGGATGTCGAAGTCGAACCAGCTGGCGCGGTTGTAGCGCTCGGTGATCGGTCGGTCCTGATCCCAGCGGAAGCCGATGTTCAGCGTCAGCCGGTCCGTGACGCTCCAATCGTCCTGGATGTAGAAGCCCCAGTAGGGGGTCTGCTGCGAGAGCGCCGGCTCGAACCGCATCCGGCCGCCGTTCATGAAGCCCAGCAGCATGCTGGCGACCGAATTGCCCTGCGAGCCGCGGTTGAAGCGCTCCCGGGTCCAATTGCGGTTGAACTGGTAGAAGCCCGCCGGATCGGCCGGGCGGTGGTTCGACACGCGGTTGATGCGGAACACGCCGCCGAATTTGATGGTGTGGTCTCCGAACAGGCGCGACATGTCCCCGACCCACGTGTGCGACTCGAATTTGTTGCCGATGTACCAGAAGGCATTGTTGCCCATCTGCTGGAAGTCGGCGACTTGCACCCGCGGGAACACCGGAAACTGCACTTGGCTGTCCAACGCCGCCGGCAATCCGATGGAAGTCTGGGAGAAGTCCTCTTCGATGTACCGCCGGGGATTGGCGTGGTACGAATAGCCGTAGTTGCCGTGCATCACCCAACCGTTCCAGAGGTACGTGTCGTCCATCGTCATGGACCTGTTGATGCCGCCGTTCCAGCCCGAGCCGGGAGAGGCGATGTTGTTCCAGCGGCTGGGCAGCGTGTTGATCGTCTTGTTGAGGGAGACCCGCACGAAGAGGGAGTTCCGGTCGCTCACGCGATAGTCGACCTTGGACGAGGTGTCCCAGGTGTTGGGTCGCGAGCCGAGCTGCGAGAAGAAGTTGTTGCGGATGCCCGAGGCGGTTGGGTCTGGGAAGAACGCTAGGAGCCCTTGGGCGATCGGGTTGTGCCGCTCGAGCGGCACTTTGTTGTTGGGGAACGGGTCCCGCGTGCCGTCCTCCTTCAAGGTCAGCGGATCGTGGACGATCCGGTTGTCCTCGCTGAAATCCCCTTGCTTCATGAGCGGCGTGGGGACGGACTGCGTGACCGACGCCGGGTTCACTTGGCGCCGGAACTCCACGCTCTGGAAGAAGAACAGCTTCTGCCTGGACGGTGTCAGCGGTCCGCCGAGCGTGCCGCCGAACTGGTTGAAGCGGAACGGTGCCCGGTCACGGCCGTTGGCGTTTGAAAACCAGTTGTTGGCCTGCAGCTTGTCGTTGCGCAGGAACTCGTAGACCACCCCGTGGAACTCGCTCCCGCCCGAGCGGGTGACCATGTTCACCACCGCCCCCGCAGTCCTGCCGTACTGCGCGGAGAACGCGTTGGTCTGGACCTTGAACTCCTGGAGCGTGTCCGGCGAGGGGATGTACGAAGGCTGGTTGTACCCCATCACCTCTTGGGAAGAGCCGTCGAGCATGACCGAGTTGGCCACGTTGCGGCCCCCGTTGGCCGAGAACGCGACCGCCGAGATCGAGCCATTCCCGTTGGTCGAGTTCCGGAAGTTGCGCGTGGTGTTGATCCCCGGTGTCAGCCCGATCAGCTGCAGGACATTGCGGCCGTTCAGAGGCAGCGACTCCGCCGTGCGCGAGTTGACCACTTCGCCGAGGTCCGACGTGGCCGTGGCCAGCAACGGAGCCTCGGCCGAGATCTCAACGACCTCCGTCACGTCACCCACTTCGAGCGGAATGTCGATCTCCGCAACCTGGGCCACCTGGAGTATGAACGCTTGGCGCTCGTAGCGCTTGAAGCCCTCCGCCTCGACCGCAAGGGAATAGTTGCCTGGCGGGATCTGCTGGAAGACGTATGCCCCGGTCGCATTGGATTCCACGGCCCAAGGCCTGTTCTGATCCACATTGGTCAGCGTTAGCGAGGCTCCGGGGATGACGGCACCGGTGGAGTCGGTGACCGTGCCCCGCACGGTTGCCGTCTGGGTTTGACCTGAGGCCGCGACGACAGCCAACCCGAAGAGGACGGCCAATCGGAGGCCGCCTCCGGTCGCAAGGTACAGCGATTGCATCTAAATGACCCCCTAGCCCGGCAAAAGACTGGCCTGTCCCATCCGGTGCAAGCCAAACCAACGTGATTCGGCCGGGCTCTTGCGACACAGTAGCAAAAGGTCACAGACGGCTGCAGCCCTGATTCCCGGTTAGAAATTCCTGCACCATCCGGAAAGTATTGTTTTACAATTGTTTTACAATAGTTTAGATGGTCCTCGAGGTGTTCGCGGATTGCACCTCGGGGGTGCATCTTGATTTTTTGGAGGCCCCCTTGCCCATGTCCCCCGACAGCGCTCCCACCTTGGCCTACGGCGTCTGCAACGACCACCTGACGGGCCTGGCCGGGCTCGGCATGGTGGCCCGGCTGGCCCGGTTCCTCGGGCTGCCCGAGAAGCTGGCCGCCTCGGTCCGCCTCCAGCGCCGCCGGCGCGGTTGCAGCGCCGTGCAGAGGCTGCTGGCGCTGATCTACGCGGCCTGCGCCGGCGGGGGGCACCTCACCGCGGTCGACGCCCTGGGGGCCGATGAGGTCGCCCGGCAAACGTGCGGGCTGCGGGCCGTGCCCGCCAGCCGGCGGCTCGGCGAATACCTGCAGGGGATGAACGCGGCGGCGCTGGAGGGCTTGCGGGAGTGCGCGCGGCTGGTCAGCCGGCGGCTGGTGCCGCTGGGGGCGCAGGCGTGCGGGCAGCGGTGGGGCTACGTCCCGGTGTTCGTGGACGGCACGGGGATCGAGGTGGAGAGCAAGCTGTTCGAGAACGCCGGGCGCGGCTACCACGGCTAGAGGCAGTCCTGGCTGCCCTCGGTGTGCATGGGGGTGGCGTGGGTCAGCGCCCGGCTACATGCGGGCGGCACGGACGTGAAGGGGGATTGGCAGGAGCAGCTGGACCAGGATGTGGCACCCTGGCTGACAGGGCGGCAGCCGGTGTGGCTGCGGGCCGACAGCGCGTACTCCTGCAAGGATCTGGGGAGCTATTGCCGGCAGCGGGGCAGGGATTACTCCGGGAGCGTGACCGATCCGCGCCAGAAGGCCCCGCTTCTGCGTCTGGCGGACGCGATGGGGTTGCGGGAGGACGAGGGGGAGCCCCTGGACGCGGCGGGCCAGGAGCGGGCGCTCGCGGAGGCGCACCAGCCGGCCCGGCGGCCGGAGGAGCTGGTGCTACTGATCGCGTCAAAAGGCGTGTCCTCAGAATGCAGGCAAGAATATACTTGCAATCCGCCTCTCGCAAGAAGGCTCGCACCTGTTCCGGAGCTTCTCGCAAAGACTGAAAAGCAGCTTCCAGGTTGTCGCGAAGCTGTGCTTCGGCCTTGCTCAGCTCGCGACTGACCCTCCGCTGGACCAAGGCCCATCGCAGTTCCACCGGATTGACTTGCGGCGAATAGGTTGGCTGCAAACACAGCTCTACTACGGCTTGGTTCGCCGCCAGCCACTCCTGGATGATCCGGGCGCGGTGCATCCTGCAATTGTCGGCTACTGACAGAATCTTCCGGTCTGTCCCCTCAACGATCTGCTCCAGAAACCCCCGGAAGACCTCCGCCGCGGCAGGGCTTTCCCGCACCCTGTCCTCGAGCTGGCCCTCCGAGCTGCTGGCCGCCAGCCGGTGGAGGAGGAAGCGCCCGCCGGCCACCCGCCCGACGGGGGTCTGCCCGCAGAGGCCCCCAGTGCGCCCGCACACGCTCGGCGCAGCCAGGCCGGACTCGTCGGCGCAGGCGAGCAGGGCTCCCCACTCCTGGGCACGGCGAAAGATCTCGGGGAACTCTGGATCTTTCCACCGCTGTACGTCAGCGGGCTTGTATTTGGCGTGCGCCGCTGGGTCCGCTGCGGCGTGAACTGGAGCCGCCGCAGGCTCCGGCGCACCGGGGAGATGCTCAGGACGCTGCCGAACTTTTCCCCCAAGGCTTGGCGCACTCGCTGCGCGATCCACCAAGCGAACTCGCATGGGCATTGAGCGGGGTCTTGGTCTCCGACAACGATGCGAATCCAAGCGGCGTGCCGGTCTGTCCCTTGGCGTGGTCGTCCCGTTCTTTTGCGATTCCGCAGGTTCTCCATGCCTCCCAGGAAAAAGCGTGAGATCCAACGATAGATCGTGCGTATGGAGCAAGGGATGCAGGACTTTATCCGAGCCACTGACTTTCCCCTGAGGAACTGCAAGCCCACGTTTTTTCGGATCTCGAACTTCTGGTCCTCGGTAAGGCGTAGGAAGAAGAATCTTTCTTTTGTCATACTCATCGTGTACAACAAATCCACCCAGCAGATCAATCGACGAGGGGATTCCAGTAACATGACTTTTGATGCGATCAGTACGTGGTGATCCGGCGCGACGGGCACGGGGAGCAGCGGTGGCTGGTGCCGGTATGCATGGTGATTCCGGTGAGCCACGACCGGCTGCCGCTGGCGGAACTGGGGCGGCAGCACCGCTGCCAACAGGGGCGGGAGAATGCGTTTTAGGGACCGTTGACGGACTTGGTCCTGCAGCATCCGCCGTGCCGCTCGCCCGTAGCGCATCAGGGTTTCTACCTAGGCACCCGGATCGCACAGCTGCGGCGGCGGCTACTGTGCAGCAGGAGCAACCTGCGGTTGGATTGGCTGCTGCACGCGGCGAGCCGGAGGGAGCCGGACTCGGGCTGGGCCCAGCGGAAGGGGACCGACGCGGAGCCCGTGGGGGGATCGGTGCGCCCGGAGCCGGGTGCGCAGCGGCTGCGGTGCGGGCGCAGGGCACCTGTGGGGGCCTAGGAGCCCGTTGAAAAAGCCTTGGGCTCCGTGGAACTTGCGGGCGCGGTGCTCAAACGGGCCCGCAACGGCAGCAGAATGGACCCCAAGGATGGCGCAACCGGCCAGTATCGGTGATTTGAGTGCGCTGCTGCACCACCCGATGCCAGCTGAGTGCGCCGTCCGGACTTTTTCAACGGGCTCCTAGGTCGCTCGGCGACGGGGTGAGGGGTCCGCGCCGGGTCCGCAGGGCTCTCCGCTCAAGCCATACGGCCCCGCAACACCCATCGCGGGGAATTAACCGGGAATCTAGGACGGCTGCGGCCTCAATACGGAAGCCCTTTCATCTCACCTTAGCCAGTTCCGCTGGCGGGCCGCTCTGCATGCCAGTGTTCGCAGGCCAACCCGGGCCG
Organism: Bryobacterales bacterium; assembly: GCA_965213745.1. GTDB lineage: Bacteria > Acidobacteriota > Terriglobia > Bryobacterales > UBA6623 > VXMF01. The sequence goes on from CBDBZZ010000008.1 coordinate 8,531, forward strand.
TTTCGATTTCAATGCGTGGGAGATGCCCACTTAGTCAGCTAGGGCCTGCGTTCTTGGAGCGGTGCGGATACTGTCAGGTCCGCCAGCGGCTAGCGAGGTCCAACGACGGCTCCGCAGCAGAGATGTCACGCTACGTTCGCGAGTTCGCGAACAGCTTGCCTGAGCACCTTGTGAGACCACGTAGTAGCCCTCATGAACTCACGGAAGTCCAGAGCGCCGGTGTTGCCCAGGAACTTGCGCATTTCCGGCAGCACAGGGCGCGCTCTGTCGCCCAGATGATGCAGGGCGTTGGCCGCCCGCAGAGAAACGTATTGGTTCTCGTGTTCAAGATTGCCGACCAGCACCTCCAGCGCGGCCTCGCAGTCGCCGAGACCGCAAAGGGCCCTAGCGGCGGCGGTCTGCACGGCGTGCGAACGGTCCCGCAAGGCCACGCGGAGGGCTGGCCGCGCCGGCCGCCCCGCTGGGCCTTGCGCTTCGATGCCAGTCGCAGCCCAGAACCGGACCGTCGGATCAACATCGCCGAGACGTTCCAATTGGGCCTGCAGCACCGTCGGCCCGAGGCCAACCGAGTCCGCGGTCTCGACGATCCGCATCAGCGGGTACACATCCTCGCTTCGCACCTCGTCGTAAGGTGGCCGCCCATCGAAGCGGAGCCACATGTCCTCCTCGGGCACAAAGCCGAGGTCGCGATGACGCATGATCCAGTCGCGGAGCACGCCCCGGAGTTCGGCGAGCCGCCCGGCATAGCGGGGGTCCTGCGCTAAGTCGCGGATCTCGTCCGGGTCCTCCCGGACATCGAACAGCTGCTCGCGGGGCTTCGTGTCCGCCATGTAGAGGGCGGCGGGGCCGGCGAGTTTGGACGCTTTCGACAGCCTATGCCAAATCTCGAGCAGAGGGTTCAGGCTGGGGTAGATCCGGGTCTGCCCGTGGAACCACGGCAGGTGCGGGAAGTAATTGCGAATGTACCGGAGCCGTGCGCTGCGGACCGAGCGGATGAACTCGTAGCGCTCGTCCATGCGGTCCCGGTAGCCGAAGATGTATTCGCTCTGCCCGCCAGCCGCCTCGCCCAGGAACGCTTGGCCGTGGAAGTGTTCAGGAATCCGCACACCGGCCAAACTGAGCACGGTCGGAGCGAAGTCGACGAAGGCAACCATGCGGTCCAGCCGGGAGCCCGGTGCCGCGGGAGCCAAGTGGCCGAACTTCCGGGGGAATCGCACCATCAGCGGGACCCGGGTGGACGACTCGAACTGGAAGCCCTTGCTGCGGGGCAGGCCGGTTCCATGGTCCGAGTAGAAGAAAACGATGGTGTCGTCCGCGAGGCCGTCCCGCTCCAGCCGCTCCAGCACCTCGCCGACGATGCGGTCCGCGTAGGTGATGTTGTCCGCATAGCGGGCCAGTATCTCCCTGGTCTGGGGAGTGTCGGGGTAGTAGGGCGGGACGATGGCCCGGGCCGGGTCGTGACGCTCCGCAGCGGACAGCGCCGCCCGGCGCTCGGGCCATCCGGCCCACGCGTGGTAGGTCTGGCTGGAATGGGTGTCAGTGATGTTGACGACCGTGAAGAACGGCTTGTCGCCCCTGCCGGCCCAGCCGCGAGTCCGCCAGTCCGGGGCGACCACGTCCCAGGTTGAGTCCGGCTGGATCCAGTTGTAGTCGGTCTTGGAGTGGTTCGATGTGTAGTACCCCGCCTCCCGGAAATACTCGGTGAAGCCGCGCACAAACGCCGGCGGAACGCCCTCGGACCGCATATGGTGCGTCCCGATCGCCGGCGGATACATTCCAGTGATGAGAGTCGAACGCGCCGGGGCGCATGCGCCGCCGTTCGAGAAGGCCTGCGTGTAGAGAACACTCTCGGCAGCGAACGCGTCGAGGCTCGAGGTAACGGCGTAGTCGAACCCGTAGCAGCCCAGTTCCGGGCTGATGTCCTCCAACACAATCCACAGGATGTTGGGCTGCGAGGCTGCCGCTGCGCTGCTAGCCAGCAGGATGAGGAGCGGGATACTGCAGGCTGTCAGCGGACTAGGTTTTCCTCTCGCCGCAGGGTTCGACTGCGGGGAGTGCGTGAATGATGGGATGCGAGGTTGCATGGGCTACCGGCGCTGTAGCAGAGAAGTGTACTACTGCTTAGGAAACAGATACTTGGCAACCAGCAGGACCACAGCGAGCGGGCTCCCAGGGGTGCCGCCAAGCGCAGTCGTTAGCAGGGAATCAGATAGGTCAAACCACCCGCAAGGCCCGAGAAAGCCTTGGAGCCAGAGAATCCCTACAATTGCAGTTCGCCAGTCGAATATTAGTCAACCAGTACTAATCAATGAGATTTCTTCGTTCGACACGTTCTTTTTGGTCCCATGCAAGGTCTTATTATTTCGCATATTGATCAAGAATTTTACTTAAACTCGAAGGATTATAGACTTCCATAGAAGCGAATCGTCTCTCTCCATTTCCAAAGCATATACAGAAAAAATATATCGCTATCCATTTGAAATATCATTTTCTTCTTTCTGGGTGAAGCACTCCTGGATAGGGTGTTCGGAATGTCCATGTGACGGATTCTAGGATACTTGCTTCTGGTACGCGTCCACGTTGAGCCGGGCCCAGTCGGTATGCAAAGACGCCCACTCCCCGCCGACTGTTCTGTCGAAGCCTGTGCTACGCACGGCCCACTGGACGCGAGCGTCTACGGTCCGCAGCTCTGCATTAGGTCGGCCATCGGCAATGACTTCCTATCGAGGGTCGGGTAGATGACCACGGCCGTGCCGCGGGTGCAGATTGAGTTGCTGATTGATTGTCGAGGTAGCGGCATCGTAGGTGTCTCGGTGACCGCCCCGGCCCATCTTGTCTCGCTGCCCGCGACCTGGGCCATCCATGTGCGAATGCACCAGCACGGTTGGCGGATGCTCCCGAAACAAGCCGGTGGGAGGATCGCCATTGGAGAACAGCTCGAGATTGCCCGGCTTCCAAATGCTCTCGTCCCTGCGTCCCGCGATATAGCCCTGCAACCCAGTGGCGTTCTAGATACTGTTGGCCACCACAATCATCACCGGGATGCGATTCTTCCGCTCATACGCCAGCAATGTCTCCCAATAGTGGGGGCAGAAACGAAAAACGACCGGCCCGAGTGGGTTGGCCGCAGTGAAGCTGAGCGGCGCTAGCGATCCTGAATAGCCTTGATCCGAGCCTCTATGGCTCGCTCCAAGCGCTTCAGGTATCCAGTACGATAGGATTCCGTCGTACCGACCGCGATGAGAGCGTCGATATTAATTTTTCCAAAAATAATTGCAAGCAACCCATCAATAGAATCAATGGCTTGCCGGGACTTTTCGTACAATTACTTATGAAAACATCAGTATGAACCCCGCGTAATGTGTAGCAGTGGTGCGCCTCGTCGTTGATGACCGTGATTGCGCCGCCGCCGCGATGCTCCTTCAGGGCCAAGGAATTCGGCATTGACATCCGCGCAATCCGCACCTGCCTTCGGCTCTATGCCTGCTGCGGATGCCAGGCTCTCGGACAGCAACCCCAACCGGGACGCCCTCCCTGCCTCTTCCACAACCGAATGAAGATGATCCTCGAAACTCTGCGGGACAAATCCCCCGACCAGCTCCAGTTCGAGTTCGCCTACCGGGCGCTGCAAATTGTCCGGCAATGGATCCTCGGCCAGTTCCCAGTCAAACTATCCCCGTCGACGGTGCGCAGGATCCTGCGACGCCTCGGCAGCACTCCGCAGCGCCCTAAGTTCCGGGCCTATCAGTAGAACGCCGACGCGGTGCGGACTTGGATCGAAGCAACCTGCCCCGCCCTCGCCCAGCATGCGCAGGAGCAGGGAGCCCTGCTGCTCTGGGCCGACGAGGCCGGCAGGACCTCGCCCCCCCCCCCCCCCCCGGGGCACTCCAGGGGGCTGCCGGGGCCGGACGCCCGGCGTCCAGCCCACGGGGGCGCGGTTCCGGCTGCACAGGCTGTCCGCGAGCAGTCCCGCGAGAGCAATCCACTCCAGGCTCCATGCCGGAACCGCCACCGCAGCCACGTGGGAACAGTTCCTGCAGCAGGTTCCGGGCCGGACGGATGCTGGACCGCTTGACGTGCTAATGGACCGCCGCAGCATCCCCACATCCAAGCCTGGAGGAAGCGGACCGAGGCACCGGTGGAGATGCATCCATGGCCGGCGTACTCTCCGGCATGGAACCCTGCGGAGCCAGTCCGGTCGGCAGTCCAGCGCCGGGTGGGGAAGCTGCTGGTCCGGACGGTTCGCCAGCTCAGGGAGCGCTGGGAGCAGGCTCTGCAGGCCCTGGAGGCCGACCCCACCAAGGTGCCAGGGCTCTTCCGCGAGGTCGACTGCGCCTAGACTGTTTCTGCTCGCATTCCGCAATGACTTATGGCAAAGTCGGTAACCTTGCCCGACCTACGGTTGCTCGGCAGCGCACCCAATGCCAGACCGGCCGCCCGGGAATCAATGGGGGCGCGGCCGCACCTCGCTCGGAGCAGACTCCACCGCCGCTAGCGCCACGGGCCGGATCGCCGCCGCTCCCCGGGAAACCGGAGCGGGCGCGGAGGCCGGCTCCGTAGCCTGCCGGCGGCGATGCTTCCGGTGCTCGCGGTAGCCTTCCGCCAGGATGCGCCGCAGGCTGGCGCGGTTTTGCCACAGCAGCGCGACCCAATGGCGCCACTTCATCTGCGGGAAGTAGATGCCGCGAAACGCTAGCCGCGTGAAGAACATCACCGCCCGCTCGTGAAACGGGCGGCCCTCGATCCGCTGCAGCGCCCGGGCTGTTGCCGCGGGCGAGTACGACTGCGTCCAGGCCTCATGCACTTCCGCCTCGGCCTGCTCGACCGTGATGTGCTCCGGCGTGAACGCCATCCGGAACGGCCGGAAGTCGAGCCAGTGCTTCGGCCGGGTCAGCCGCCCTTGCCGCAGCAGCCGGTCGTACAGGGGGGTGGCCGGATAGGGCGTCAGCAGACCGTACACCGGCAGCCCCGGCGGCCACTTGTCGATGGCCGCCAGGGTCTCCCGCGCCACCCCCGGGCGGTCCCCGTCCATGCCGAAAATGAACGACGTGATCGCGTAGATCCCGCGCTTGGCCAAGCGCTCCAGAACTTCGCCGTACTTCGCGGGTTTGTTGAACCCCTTGTTCACATCCTTCAAGTTCTGGGTGTCGATCGACTCCAAGCCCATGAAGATCCAGCGCCCTCCGGTCTCCTGGATCAGGTCCACCAGCTCCTCATCCTTCAGCAGGTTCATGCTGATCTGCGCGACCCAGGGCACCTCCGCGCCCCGGTCGCGCATCGCCCGCAGCAGCTTCTTGGTCCGCTTCACGTTGATGGCGAAGTTGTCGTCGATGAAGAACACGCCGACCTTGCCGCCCTCCGCCTTGGCCCGCGCCTTCAGGCGCAGGATCTCGTCCACGATGCTGTCGTCGGTGCGGAAGCGGATCGAGTCGCCGAAAAAGCCCGTGACCGTGCAGAAGTCGCAGCCGTAGGGGCAGCCGCGACCGGACTCGATCGGGACGATGTACAGGCTCTTCCAGGTGTTGCCGGCCTTCGCCAGCAGGTAGCGCGCCCAGCGCGGGACCTTGGCGATCAGGTCGAACTGCCGCAGGTCCATGGTCTCCCAAGGGATTCGCGGGTACTCCTGGAGGGAGGGCTTCACCTCCCGCCCGTTCGCATCGACCGGAAGGTAGATCTCCTCCAGCTTGCCGGCCTCCGCGTCGCGCACGATGCGCGGCCACAGCTCGTCCGCCTCGCCGAGGGCCACGGCGTCGGCGTGGCGCGGCTCGCCCGCCCGCCCGATCGGCTCGTCGGGCACCTCGGTAACGTGCGGCCCGCCCATCACGACTTTCGCCCCGGCCGCCCGGATGGCGTCCGCCATGCGATAGGCGCGGGCGGCCATCCGGGTCATCGCCCCGATCCCCGCCAATTCGATGTCGTTGTCCCGGACGAAGGCGGCGATCTCCTCCTCGGACATGTGCTGGGCGTTGCCGTCAATCAGGAAGACCTTGTGCCCGGGCGGAGTTACGGCCTGCAGAACGAACATCCACAGATGCGGCATGTAGTTCTTGGTGACCTGATTGTCGGGGTTGTAGAGGAGGATGTTCATGGACGCTCAGGCCTGCGGCGCATTGAGTGGCGTCAGGGGCCGAACATCCGCAATCCGGGTGGAGGCGCGACCAACTTTCGCGATCTAGCGGCCCAGCATACCACGCCCGGAGGAAAGCCGCTGGCTTGCGGAGCCGAGCGGCTTGCTCTACGCTTGCAGTAGTGAGGGGTGTGCCCGCGGCCACCGGATGCGCGGCTCTGCTGCTGGCGGCCGTTGGGCAGGCCTCGGTGTCGATCCAGCCTGCGGGGATCCGGCTGCAGCGCCCCGGGGAAACCCAGCGCTTCCTCATCCTCGGCGGCACGGACTGCAAGGTCTCCAGCTCCGACCCCGCGGTGGTGGCCGTGGAGGCGGGCCGGCTCGTGGCCCGGTCCGCCGGGAGCGTGCGGATCGAGGCTCGCTGCGCGGACGGAGCCACCAACGCCCCAGTCGAGGTGGGCCTCGCTGCCGCCGGCCTGGGAGTCGGGTTCGAGAGCGACCTGCTCTCGATCTTCACGACCAAGGGCTGCAACTCCTCCGCCTGTCACGGCTCGCCGGCGGGCCAGAACGGCTTCAAGCTCTCGCTCTACGGCGATGCCCCGCGCCAGGACTACGAGATGATCGTGGCTGGCCAAGGCGGCCGCCGCCTCGACCGCACCTCCCCCGCCGAGTCCCTGCTGCTCGCCAAGCCCGCATTCCGCGTCGCGCACGGCGGAGGCCAGCTGCTCACCGCCGAGTCGGACGAGTACCACACCATTTTGGAGTGGATCCGGCAGGGAGCGCCGTACGGCGCCATCGGCCCGCGGCTGGAACGCCTGGAGCTGATTCCCGGCGAGCGCGTGCTGGCGGAAGCGGCGCCTCCCCAGCCCCTGGTGGTCATGGGGCGCCTTTCCGACGGCACGACCCGCGACATGACCGACGAGGTGCGCTTCGCTGTGGACGACGAGGCGGTCGCCGCGCTCGACGAGAGCGGGGCCGCCGCGCCGCGCGGCCGGGGGCTGACCACGATCACCGCCCGGGCCATGGGCAAGGCCGCCACGGCGCAGCTCATTGTCATAGACCGCCCGGCCGACGCGGCCTATCCGGAGGTCGCGCCGGCCAATTTCATTGACGAGCATGTGTTTCGGAAGCTCCGAGCCGTCAATGTGGCGCCGTTCCCGGCGAGCGACGACCGCACGTTCCTGCGGCGCGTCTATCTCGACGCGGTCGGCGTTCTGCCCGCCCCGGACCAGGTCCGGCGATTTCTTGAACCGGCAGACCCCGGCAAGCGGGCTCGGCTCGTTGACGAGCTGCTCGCCAGCGAGCAGTACGCCACGCACTGGCTGGTGAAGTTCGAGGACTGGTTCCGCAATTCCCAGTACTACTCGCAGGGCCGGACCAACGGCGCCTTCAAGCGCTGGCTCCATCAGTCCATCCGCGAGGACTGGCCCTACGACGAGACCGTGCGCCGGATGCTGACCGCCGTCGGCGACACTACGGTCCGCCCGGCCGGGAACTTCTGGCACCCCGCGATCGACTTCATGCTCAAGACGTTCGAGGTCGAGAAGGCGGTTCCGACCATCACGCGCCTCTTCCTCGGCCAGCGCCTTGAGTGCGCCCAATGCCACAACCACCCGCTGGAGAATCTCACCCAGGACGATTTCTACGGTTTAGCCGCATTCCTCGCCCGGACCCGAGTCAAGCATGGCTACGGCCAGTACCGCCGCGTCTGGTACAACGCTCGAGTCGGCGAGATCAAGCACCCGGTCACCAAGCAAGTCGTGCCGCCGCAGTTCTTGGGCGGCGACAGGCCGGACATCCCGGTCGGGGCCGATCGCCGGGAAGTCCTAGCGGACTGGATCACGCGCACGCAGCGGCTGCAGTTCGCCCGGGCGACGGTCAACCGCGTCTGGTATGAGTACTTCGGACGCGGCATCGTCGAGCCGTTCGACGACTTCCGCTCGACCAACCGGCCGACGCACCCCGCTTTGCTCGACGCGCTGGCCCGATTCTTCATTGATTCCGGATTCCGTTTCCAGGCTCTCCATCGGCTGATTCTCAACTCGCAGACCTACCAGCGCACGGCGCACGCACCGGAACGGCCGGGCGGCGAGCAGCCCCTGGAGGACACCCTGTTTGCCCGCTACGTGCCGCGCAAGCTGCCGGCTGAGGTCCTGCTCGACGCCATCGCCCAGGTCACCGGCGTACCCGAGAAATTCAAGAACTACCCTCCCGGCACCTCGCCCAAGGCGCTTGTCGCGAGCATCGGCGCGCCCCGCTTCCTGACGACCTTCGGGCATCCCCGCCGGGACATCATGGCAGCCCGCTCCAACGCGCCTTCGCTGGCCCAGGCCCTGCTGATGATGAACGGCGAAGTCCTCGCCGAGAGGGTCTCCGCCGAAGGCTTTATCGTCGACCGGCTGCTGGCCGAGGGGCTCGGCGACATGGACATCGTGAGTCGGCTCTATATCCGCGCCCTGGCCCGCTCGCCCGAGCCCGGCGAGCGGCGGGTCCTGGCTGCCTACCTAGCTGCCGAGGCTTCCGCTGGACGCAGCCGCCGAGCAGGCCTCGCCAACCTCCTCTGGGCGCTGCTCAACACCAAGGAATTCCAGATGAACCTCTGAGGAGGCCTCCGTTGCACCTGTCCCAACTCCGCAGCCGCTACAGCCGCAGGGACTTCCTGCGCGTCGGCGGCGCCACTCTCGGCGGCGTCTCGCTGGCGCAGCTGCTGGCGGCCGCGCCGGGCCGCAGCGGCGTCTCCTGCTTGATCTTTTTCCAGACCGGCGGGCTGTGCCAGCACGATTCCTTCGATCCCAAGCCCGAGGCCCCGCGGGAGGTCCGCGGAGGGTTCGGGACGATCTCCGCGGCGCCCGGCGTGCGCTTCAGCGAGCTGCTGCCCCGCTGCGCCGCGAACTTTGGCCGCCTCGCCGTCATCCGCTCGATGTACTCCCGCGAGGCGATCCACGAGAAGGCCAAGCAGTACGCGTTCTCCGGCCAGCGGCCCAACAACGCCTACAAGCACCCCGTCTACGGCTCGGTGGTGGCCCGCGAGCAAGGGGCCCGCAACGGCCTGCCGCCGTTCGTCGTCATCCCGCGCAAGGACATCAGCGCCGACGCCGGCTTCCTGGGCTCCGCCTACGACCCCTTCGTCGCCGGCAATCCGGCCCAGGAGAAGTACTCCGTCCAGGACCTCTCCCTGCCGACCGGCCTCGGCCTGGAGGAGGCCCGGGGCCGCGCCCAGCTGCTCGCACAGCTCGACTCCCGTCTGGAAGCCCTCGAGAAATCGGGAGTCGTGGGCAGCATGGACCACTTCTACCAAGAGGCGCTCGCGCTGGTCAGCTCACCGCAGGCGAAGCGAGCCTTCGACCTCGGTGCGGAGCCCGACAAGCTCCGCGACGCCTACGGCCGCACTACGGGCGGCCAGGGCGCTCTGCTGGCGCGCCGCCTGATCGAGGCCGGGGTCCGGCTCGTGACCTTGTTCCACAGCGGCTACGATACGCACTCCCACAACGACAAGACCAACCGGGACCTGTACCCGGAGTTCGACCAAGCTTTCGCGACCCTGCTGGGGGACTTGGACGACCGCCGCCTGCTCGACACCACGCTGGTACTCGGCATCGGGGAGTTCGGGCGCACGCCGAAGATCAACCACTCCGCCGGGCGGGACCACTGGCCAGGCGTCTTCTCGATCGTCGCCGCCGGCGCGGGCGTGCCGGGCGGCCAGGTCATCGGCAGCTCCGACACGCTGGGCTCCGAGCCGCGCGAGCGGCCCGTCTCGATCGAGGACCTGGGCGCGACGGTCTACCGCAAGCTCGGCATCGACGCCCACAAGGAGTACCACGCCGCCGGGCGACCGATCAGGATCAACGATGGCGGAGAACCGATCCGCGAGCTGTTCGCGTAGGCGGCGGCCCGTCGCCCTCCTGGGCTGGGCCGCGTTCGGCTTGGCCGCGGCAGCCGGTGTCGCCGAAGATGCGGCCGACCCCTGGATCGACCGCATCGAGCCTTTCGGCGGCCAGCTCGGGACCACGGTGGAGGTCGCGCTCGTCGGGCGGAATCTCGCCGAGCCCGCCGCCGTCGCTTTCGATTCGCCGCAGTTGACTTGGGAAGCGGTCGGCCTCACCAGCCCAGGAGAACTCCGGGGGCGCATTCGCATCGGCCCCGACGCCGCGCCCGGCCCGCATGTCGCGACCCTGTCCACGCCGGCGGGGAGATCGAACTCTCGTCTGTTCTACGTGGACGAGCTGCCGTCGGTCCTGGAGGCCGAGCCCAACGACACGCTCGAGCAGGCGCAGTCGCTCTCCCTCAGGCCGCAGGTCCTCCACGGGGGCATGCCCGACCTGCCGGACATCGATGTCTTCGCTTTCGAAGCCGAGGCCGGCGAACGCTGGACTTTCGACCTGCGCTCGCTCGAGTACGGGGGGTTCCTGGAGAACAACCTCGCCCTGCTAGACGCCGCCGGCAGGCTGGTGGCGTTCAACGACGACCGGCACGACTACCTCGAGACGCCGCTCCTGGAGCACACCTTCCAGCGCTCGGGGCGCTACTATCTCAAGCTCGATCAGTACCGCGGTCCGCAACGGGTCAATTGCGCCCGCAACTGCGGCTACATGCTGCGCTCGGGACAGCTCCCCGTCGTGGACGCGGCGCATCCGCTGGGGCTGCGCCCGGGAAGGGAGGTCGTGGTGTCCCTGCGCGGGCGATCCCTCGACTTGGTCGCCGGCGTCTGGCTCGCGCCCGTGCGCCGCGCCGAGTACTATCGCCTGACGTTCCCCTATACGCTGCCGCTGCGGACCGACGAGCAGCCCGGGGTCCGCGTCCCAGGCAGGATCGAGAAGCGCTCTGCGCAACGGCTCTCCGTGCGCTTTGCACTACCGGCGGACGCCCGCCGGGGACTCTGGCGCTTGTGGGTTCAGGCCGCAGGCGGGGTTGCGGATAGCGTCAGCCTCGAGGTCTCCGCCCTGCCCGAACCCGATTGCCGGGAGATTCGCCTCGAGGCACCGGGCGCCGCTTGCCACGGCGCCCTGGAGCATGAGGACGCGGAAGACGAGTACTGGCTGCGCCTGCGCTCCGGCCAGCCGCTAGTCGCCACCACGCTGGCCGCGCAGCTGGGCCTGCCCTACTTGGACACCGTGCTCGAGCTGTTCGACGCGGACGGCCGCCTGGTAGCGGAACACGACGACCTGATGACCGGCCAGGGCACTGTGATCGGCAACCCGGACTCGTTCCTCTACTTCCAAGCGCCTGCCTCCGGCCGCTTCCGGCTGGTCGTTCGGGACCGCATCGGGCGGGGCGGCCCCGACATGGTGTATCGCCTGCGGCTCGAGCAGCGCGAGCCCGGATTCGCGCTGCTTTCCGATCCGGAGAACCTCAACGCTCGCCCGGGCGCGACGGAGCGTATCGGCGTGCTGCTCGTGCCTGAGCCCGGATTCGACCAGGCTGTCGAGGTGCGGCTGGAAGACCCGCCGCCGGGCGTTTCTGCCGCTCCCGCGCACTTTCGGGAAGGTCTGTACTTCGGGCCCTCCGGCGACGGCGATAACGTCGTGATCCCCGCTGCTTTCCTCGAGGCCCGGGTCGGCGCGCAAGTCCCGCCGGGGGATTACGAGCTGCGGATTCTGGGGAGAGCGGCCGACGGCCGGAAGCCGGTCGAGGCGATCTCGACGCTGTGGATCGGCCCCCACTCCAAGCGCAACGATGTGCGCCGGCCCCTGGAAGCGGTGCGGCTCACGGTCCTACCGCCCGCAACACCCGGCGCGGAATCTCTCCCGGCGCTAACCGGCGGGTCCCGGTAATCCCGCGCCGGGCCTCATTGGACCGTCAGTTCCGGAGTCGGGGCGGTGGCCTCCGCCTGGATCTCGATCTCGTCCGTCCGCGGCACCACCACGGCCGCAGCCACCACATCTCCCTCCTCGAGGTTGACCAAGCGGACGCCGCGGGCTGAACGTCCCGTTCTGCGGATCTGATCCGAGTCGGTGCGCAGGATCTTGCCGTTGCGCGTCACGAACATGACCTCGTCGTTCTCCAGGACGCGCATGACTGCGACGACCTCGCCGTTCCGCTTCGCGATCTTGGTGTTGGTCACGCCCTTGGCACCCCGGTTCGACCGCCGGTACTCCCCGAGCTTCGTGCGCTTGCCGTAGCCGAATTCGCTGACGGTCAGCACCAGATGGTCTTCCGAAGCGCAGAGCATGCCGACGACCGAGTCTTCCTCTGCGAGCCGGATCGCACGGACCCCTCTCGCCGTGCGGCCCATGGCTCGGACGTTGCCGTTCGGGAACCGCACCGCTAGGCCCTGCCGGGTGGCGACGAAGATATCTTGGTCCGACTCGCAGAGACGAACCGCCATCAACTCGTCCCCGTCCGCGAGCGTCAGCGCGATGATGCCCCGCGACAGCGGCCGGGCGAACGTGTCGAGCGAGCATTTCTTGACCGTGCCCCGGCGGGTCACCATGGCGATGTACTTGCCGGGATCGAAGCTCTTCACGGGCAGGATGGCCTGCACCGTCTTCTCGTTGGGCTGGAAGTTGAGCAGGTTCACGATGTTGCGCCCGCGCCCGGCCACAGCCACCTCCGGGATGTTGTAGATCTTGAGCCAGTACACCCGGCCGAGGTTGGTGAATACCAGGATGTAGGAGTGGGTCGTGCCGATGAACAGCCGCTCCACCAGGTCGTCGTCGCGCGTGACCATGCCGATGCGCCCGCGGCCGCCCCGCGACTGCTTGCGGTACGTATCGAGGGCGGTGCGCTTGAGATAGCCGTTCTTGGTCACCGTGACGACCATGCCCTCGTCGGCGATCAAGTCCTCAATGGAGATCTCGCGCACCTCCTCGCCCATCTCCGTGCGGCGCTCGGAGCCGAATTTCTTCTTCACGGCCTGCAGCTCGGAGACGATGAGCTTGTTGAGCACCTCCTCGGAGCCGAGAATCTCTAGATATCCCGCGATTCTCTCCTGGATCTGCGCCAGCTCGTCGAGGATCTTCTGCCGCTCCATGCTCGTGAGCCGCTGGAGCTGCAGCTCAATGATCGCCTGCGCCTGGCGCTCGGTGAAATCGAAGGGCAGGAGGCTCGTTTCGGCGCCCACCCGCAGGAAGCGGGCAAAGTCGATCACGACCTCGCCCATCAGGCCCCGCTTGGCTTCCTTCGGATTCTGCGAGGCGCGGATCAGCGCGATGACCTCGTCGATGCGCAGCAGCGCCTTCTCGAAGCCGAGCAGGATGTGCTCGCGGTCGCGCGCCTTGCGCAGGAGGTGGTTCGTCCGCCTCCGGACGACATCCTGCCGGTGGCCGATGAACAGCTGCAGGTACTCGAGCAGGCCGATCTCGCGGGGGCGGCCGTTGACAATGGCCAGCATGACCACGCCGGAGCCCTGCTGCAGATCGGTGTGCTTGTAGAGGTTGTTGAGGATCACCGCCGGCTCCTCGCCGCGCTTGAGCTCGAAGACGATGCGCAAGCCTTGGCGGTCGCTCTCGTCGCGGATGTCGCTGATGCCCTCAATCTTCTTCTGGTTCACGAGGCCCGCGGCTTTCTTGATGAGGCGCGCCTTGTTGACTTGGTACGGAACCTCGGTGACGATGATCGCGCTGCGGTCTTTCCCGAGCTCTTCGAAATGCGTCCTGGCGCGCACCACGATGTGGCCGCGGCCGGTCTTGTACGCCTGGAGGATGCCTGAGCGGCCGCAGAGAATCCCGCCGGTGGGGAAGTCCGGCCCCTGGACGATCGTGACGATGCGCTCGAACTTGGTGCGGGGGTGCCGGATGAGCTGAATCGCACCGTTGACGACCTCCGTGAGGTTGTGCGGTGGGATGTTGGTCGCCATCCCGACCGCGATGCCCGAAGACCCGTTGATCAGGAGATTGGGGGCTGCGGCGGCGAGGTACTCCGGTTCCTGCGCCGAGTCGTCGTAGTTCGGCCGAAAATCGACCGTGTCCATGTCGATGTCTTCCAGCAGGATCTCGGCGAACGGGGCCAGCCGCGCCTCGGTGTAGCGCATCGCCGCAGGCGGGTCGCCGTCCATCGAGCCGAAGTTCCCCTGGCCGTCGATGAGGAGCTCGCGCATTGAGAAGTCCTGCGCCAGACGCACGAGGGTGTCGTAGATCGAGGCGTCGCCGTGGGGATGGTACTTGCCCATCACCTGGCCAACAATGCGGGCGCATTTGCGCGGCGGGCGGTTGGAGCGCAGGCCCTCCTCGCGCATCGCGAAGAGAATGCGGCGCTGGACGGGCTTTAGGCCGTCCCGGACATCCGGCAGCGCACGGCCAATGATGACCGACATCGCGTAATCGAGATACGACTTGCGCATCTCGTCGTCGATGTCGATGGGGCGAATGTCGGCGCCATGGTCCGCAGCGTCGAAACCGAAAGGCAGGGAATCGCTTGCGGTGTCTTCTGGCATGGAATAGGGAGGAATTCTCATTAATTATAGTCGGATTTCTGCGAAGACCGGAATCCAGCCCTTGCGGCCGCGGCACGCGTGCCCCCGATGGCGGCTACAATCTACGGCGGATGCATCGGTTAGCCCTCTTGGCCTGCCTCGCCGTCGCAGCGCCCCTGCCCTCCCAGGAGCCGGCCGAAACCCCCGCGGCCGAACTGCCTCCAGCAGAGGTCGCCGGAACGATCCCCGCCGAACGGGTCTCTTCCCCCGGGACGACGGCCGACTGGCCAGCCCTCGCGTCCGGCCCCGACGGCACCTTGTGGGTGGCCTATGTCGAATGGAACGGCAGCGATGCGGACCGCGTCGCCGTGCAACGGCGCGGCCCCGGCGGAACATGGGGCGCCCCGGTTTACATCGACGACGGGAACTGGGACCACTACCTGCCTGCCGTTGCCGCGCTGCCCTCCGGGGCCATGGCCTTTTGGTCGGGAGGCCGCGGGGGCAGCTTCGACCTGTTCGCGGCCCGGATCAGTGCCGACGGCGCGGCGGGCCCTGTCGCACGGGTCGCCTCCGGGCCGCACAGCGACTTCCACGTCCGGGCGGCGGCGGATGACGCCGGCAACGTGACGCTCACCTGGCAATCATTCCGCGACTTGCAGGGGGAGATCTACGCCCGGCGGCTGACGGCGGGGGGCTGGGGCCCGTCCGTCCGGGTCTCGACCTCCCCGGCAAACGATTGGGAGCCTGCGGTCGCACTCGACAGCTCGGGCAGGGCCTGGATCTGCTGGGACAGCTACCACGCAGGCAACTACGATGTGTTCCTGGCCTCCTTCGACGGGGCGAGCGCGAGTGAGCCCGTGCCGATCACGTCCGGCCCCGGGATGGAGTTTCATGCGAGCATTGCCGTGGACGCCTCCGACCGCGTGTGGGTCGCTTACGACACCGCACGAGAGAACTGGGGCAAGGATCACTCCACCTCCAGCAGCGTCGCAGGGAGCGAGGGGCTCCACGCCCGTCGCGGACTCGGCTTGCGAGCTTACGCGAACGGGCGGGTTCTCGAGCCGACCGCGGATCTCCGCGAAGTTCTCACTGGCCGCATGAGCCGGTTCGCCGAGTTGCCGACGGTCGCTATCGACGGAGGCGGCTCGCCGTGGCTGGTCTTCCGCCACTGGACGCTCAGAAAGCCTCACGAGATGTTCCACATCTACGGGATCCGCCTCGGTGAGGACGGGTGGACGCGGCCGGTGAGGCTGGCTCGCAGCGCCGGCCGCAACACGCAGCGGGCTGCGGTTGCCGCCGCCCCCAGCGGCGGTCTCATCGCGGCCTATGCCTCCGACTTGCGATCCCCCGAGAACCTCCCGCGCGATCCGCTCCACGCTCTGCACTACAACGTGTACGTCTCCGCCCTGGACGGTGCCGCAGACGGCGGCCCGGCCCTGCGCACAGTCGCTGTGGACGAGCCCCGGCTGGGCTTCAAGCCCCGGCGCCGAACCCGCATGACCGCCAGCGGTCGGACCTACTCGCTGCTGCTGGGCGACTGCCACCGGCATACCGATGTTCGCGGCCACAGCGCCGTGGATGGCTCCCTCGAGGACACCTACCGCTACGCCCTCGACGCCGCGCAGCTGGATTTCGTCGGGCCGAGCGACCACAACGAGGTCTTGGGCGGGCGCTGGCCCGACTCGCTGCGCGACTACCAGTGGTGGTACGCCCAGAAGCTGGTCGACGTCTACACGCATGCTCCGAAGTTCTGGGGCATCTACGCCTACGAGCACTCGATGGCCCGGCCCGGCGGGCATCGCAACGTGCTTTATCTGAAGCGGGGCGGCTCGCTGCGCCCCATCGACCGCCAAAAGGGATTGGACGCGCCCGACAACTCGCCGCCTGTGCTCTGGGACTGGATGCGCCGCATCCCGCTGACCCGGTCGGGGCAGAAGGCGGTGATCGTGCCGCACACGTTTGCCGCCGGCCCGCTGGTCGACTGGAACTGGACTCCGGCGCCCTTCGACTGCCTGCTGGAGATCTACCAGGGCGCACGCGGGAGCTACGAGCGCTGGCGCGCGCCGGACGGCGAGAAGCGGGGCGGCACGCAGACCGACGAGTTCGGGCACTTCGCGCAGAACGCTCTGGCCAAGGGCCACCGCTACGGCTTCGTTTCCTTCAGCGACCACGGCTCGACCCACAACTCCTGGGCCGCCGTCTGGACGGACAGCGCCACGCGGGCGGCGCTCTTCGACGCCATGCTCGCGCGGCGCACCTATGCGGCTAGCGACGAGATCGCGGTGCGGGCCGCGGCCGAAGGGCACATGGTGGGGGAGGAGTTCGCGGCTAGCGTGGCGGATCCGCCGACGATCGCCGTTGCCGTGGAGGCCCCCGACGAGATCCTGCGGATCGACATCGTGAAAAACGGAGAGTATGTGTACACCCAACGCCCGGGCGGGCGGAAGGCAAGCCTCAGCTACAAGGACGCTGCGCCGGAGCCGGGGGAGTCCTACTACTACGTGCGCGTCTTCCAACGCGACCCGGAGAAGCCCGACGGGGATCCGGAGATCGCCTGGACCTCGCCGTTCTTCGTGAACTATCAGTGACCCGCTGCGGAAACCCGACCTCCGCTCGGAAGCAGACCATTGGCTCTCAATCGCTGGTTACTGATATTTTTATAAGTAATTGCACGAAAAGGCTCCGCAATCTATTGATTCTATTGATGGGTGCTTGCAATTATTTTGGCAAAATTAGCAAGGGAGGCGAATGCCGCTTGCACGCCCTTCCGGTACTCGTCATTTGTCTTTTCTCTGGGCATCCTAGCGCACCGCAGCCCGCGCTTCTCAGCGAATGCGCGATTCCTCTAGTCTCTGATATTGCATGAATCGATGAAACAGCGGTCCAACCAGCTGCTCGACGCGGTGGACTACCACGACCGCGTCGTTGGGACCGTGAGGCGCGGGGGCGTGTTTCATGCGAGGGCGGACTTTCGGGTGGCTCACCTGTTTTTGTTCAACTCCCAGCCTGAGCTGCTCCTGCAGCGGCTCGCCGTTCGACATGTGCGTCACCCAGGCCGGCGGGGCTCTTCGGTGGCGGGCATACGTCCATTCCAGCGAAACCTGCCGCCAAGCGGTCCTCCGCCGCACAACGGAAGAGCTTGGGCTCGACCTCGGCTCCGTAGTGGAACGGGACCGGTTCGCTATTGCAGAAGACCAAGGTTGCGTGAAGTTCGTTCGGCTGTTCTCGCGGGAATGGGACGGACCCCACCGGGAGCTGATCGTGGGGCGCAGCCACATCGCGGAGTTCGAGTTCGTGCCGTTCGCCGACGCACTTCGGATTCGGCGCGAAGAACCGCACCGGTTCACACCTACCCTTGTCCAGCTCTTGGATCGCTGCGCAGAGAGCTACTGGGACGATGAATCATTCCACGAGCGATTCGCCTCGAGAAGGCTCGCGAGCTGAACTGTGGGAGCTTTACAGAATTGCGCTTGAAGAGTATCGTTTCGAGGTCAAAATTTCTTGGGATAGGATGAAGTTTTACTTGCTCCTTAACTCAGGACTGCTCACCGCGGCGACCGGTCTGCTGCGGCTTGAGAATGCCTCCGAAGGCCTAGTTGGACTAGTAGTTACTGATCGCGTCAAAAATCGTGTCCCTGGAATCCATTCGTCGATTGACTTGCTGAGTGAATTTATTGCACACTATTAGTATGAAAAAAGGGAAATTCTTCTTCTGTCCACGACTTACTGCGGGCCAGAAGTTCAAGGTTCGAAAAACATGGTCTTGCAGTTCACGAGGGGAAAGCCGGTGGCCAGATAGAGTCCTGCGTTTCCCGGAATCATCCCAGCCCCGCTGCCGGCAGTGGCTCCCCAGCGACTTGCAGTAGTCCGCGCTGGCGGCCCGCAGCCGCACCGGCTGCTGCCCTGCGCCAGCCAGGGCACCACATCCTGGTCCAGCTGCTCTCGCCAATCCCGCTGCACCGGAAAAATCCTCGACACCACGCAAGAGAGGCTCGGCCGGAAACTCAGATTCTCAAGTATTGCTGGGGGATTTCTGTATCTGTTCGGACGCGGAGGCTCGGAGGGTCCAATCCGTACCGTGTCGGCGCCAGACCGAGCAAGCCCGCACACGGAAGGCTACTGCAGCGGCATCAGCAGCGCCGCGGCCTGGGTCACGACATAGCCGACGACGCCCATCACCGCCAGCAGGGGCGTCCAAGTCTGGAGCGCCTCCGTCTCCGTCAGGCCCGACATCTGCTTGTAGACCCAGAAGCCCGAGTCGTTCATCCACGAACCGACCAGCGAGCCCGACCCGATCGCGCAGGCCACGTACGCCGGATGGAACCCCGGCGGCGTCTCCAGCACCAACGGGGCCATGATCGCGGATACGGTGATCATGGCCACGGTCCCCGAGCCCTGCGCCACCTTGAGCAGCGTGCCGAGCAGGAAGCTTAGCAGCAGCACAGGCACGCCAAACTCCTGGGAGGCCTCACCGATGGTCTTGCCCACATCAGCCCGCACCAGCATCTTCCCAAAGGATCCGCCTCCGGCGGTGATGAGGATGATCAGCCCCCCGCTCGCGAGCGCCGCCTCCACCGGCTTCGCCATCTGCGCCAGGGTGTAGCCCTTTTGGCGGGCTAGCAGCCACAGCGCGATCGCCGCTGAAGCTAGCAGAGCGAAATTCGGGTTGCCGACGAACGAGGTGGTCTGGCGCACCGAGCCGCCGAGGTCCAAAGCGCCCGCCAACGTGTTCGACGCGATGAGCGCCACCGGAAGCACGATCGGCAGCATAGACCAAAAGAAACTCGGCAGCCGCGCCTCCTCGTGCTGCGCCAAGTCTTCCAACTCCTCCAGCGACAGGCCCGGCGTCTCCCGCAACGGGATGTCCAACTGCCGGTCGCGCAGGATCCCGAAGAGCCAGCCGGCCAGCGACATCGGCACCGCGATCACCGCTCCCACGAGGATCATCGCCCCCAGGTCGATCTTCAGCGTGGCAGCCATCGCCAGCGGCCCTGGCGTAGGCGGCACCATCGAGTGCGTCACCGCGCCGCCCGCGCAGATCGCCATCAAGAACAGCAAGTAGTTCTGCCCCATCCTGACGCGCATGGCCCGCGCCAGGGGCACCAGCAGATAGAACACCGTGTCGAAGAACACCGGCACCGAGAGGACGTACCCACTGCTCAGCAGCGACAGCGAGGCGCGCTTCTCCCCGAGCGCCCGCACAAACACTCGCACGATCTTGTCGGCCGCGCCGCTCTCCATCAGGCACTGGCCGATCAGGGCCGCTAGGGCAATCACGATGGCGATGCTGCCGCACACCTCCCCGAAGGCCCCCGCCACCGCCGGCATGACCTCGCCTAGGGCCACCTGCGGCGACAAGATGCCCACGGTCGCCGCGGCGGCGATCAGCGCGATGAAGGCGTTGATCCGCAGCTGCAGGATCAGGACGAAGACCACCGCGACGGCGATCGTCAGGATGGCGAGGGGATGGAGGGCCATAGCGGCCATTGAGCGTAGCAGAACGGGAAAGCTAGCCGCAGACGCTCAGTCCAGGCGAGCGTTGCGGACCTTTTGGGCTTGCGCACGCCGGAATTCCCGCAGGGCCTCCCGCAGGGCTTCGTCCCGGGTGGCCAGGATCGCGATCGCCAGCAGCGCCGCGTTCTTCGCCCCGGCCTTGCCGATCGCCAGCGTGCCGACGGGGACCCCCCCGGGCATCTGCACCGTCGACAGCAGGGA
The DNA here is from genome assembly GCA_965213745.1 of Bryobacterales bacterium. GTDB lineage: Bacteria > Acidobacteriota > Terriglobia > Bryobacterales > UBA6623 > VXMF01. Next base: position 28,660 of record CBDBZZ010000008.1, read on the forward strand.
ATCCACTCCGTCTAGCACGCTCGGCATCGGCACGCCCAAGACCGGCAGCACAGTGTGCGCGGCGCAGACTCCGGCGAGGTGCGCCGCGCCGCCCGCCGCCGCGATGATCACCCGCGTGCCCCGCCCTTCCGCTGTCGATACGTATTCGGCCGTCAGGTCTGGAGTGCGGTGCGCCGACATGACCTTGCACTCATGTGCCACATCGAACTGCTGGAGGGTCTCGGCGCACACTCGCATGGTGCCCCAGTCCGAAGTGCTGCCCATGATCACGGCGACGAGTGGAGCGGTGCCCGGCATGATTGTCTTGCGCATCCCCAGGAGCCGACACCGACCCCCCGGATTGCCATCTTACCATCCCCGGAGCCGTGCGCGGGGCGGACGCCCGGCCGCCCTGATTCCCGGTTGAAAATTCGGGAACCAGATGAAACATCTTGTTTTACAATGATTTAGACGGTCCTCAAGGTGTTCGCGGATTGCACCTCGGGGGTGCATCTCGATTTTTTTGGAGGCCCCCTGGCCCCTGTCCCCCGACAGTGCTCCCACCCTGGCTTACGGCATCTGCGACGACGACTGGACGGGCCTGGCCGGGCTCGGCGTGGTGGCCCGGCTGGCCCGGTTCCTCGGGTTACCCGAGAAGCTGGCCGCCTCGGTCCGCCTCCAGCGCCGCCGGCGCGGTGGCAGCGCCGGGCAGAGGCTGCCGGCGCTGATCTACTCGGCTTGCGCCGGCAGGGGGCACCTCCACGCGGTCGACGCCTTGGGAGCCGATGAGGTCGCCCGGCAAACCTGCGGGCTGCGGGCCGTGCCCGCCAGCCGGCGGCTCGGCGCAGACCTGCAGCGGATGCACGCGGCGGCCCTGGAGGGGTTGCGGGAATGCGCGCGGCTGGTCAGCCGGCGCCTGGTGCCGCTGGGGGCGCAGGCGTGCGGGCGGCGGTGGGGCTCCGTCCCGGTGTGCGGGGACGGCCCGGGGATCGAAGTGGAGGGCCAGTTGTTCGAGAACGCCGGGCGCGGCTACCACGGCGAGAGGCAGTCCTGGCTGCACTCGGTGTGCGTGGGGGTGGCGTGGGTCAGCGCCCGGCTGCACGCGGGCGCCACGGACGTGCGGGGGGATTGGCAGGAGCAGCTGAACCGGGATGCGGCACCTTGGCTGCCAGGGCGGCAGCCGGTGGGGCTGCGGGCCGCCAGCGCGGACTCCTGCCAGGATCTGGCGAGCTCCTGCCGGCGGAAGGGTTGGGATGATTCCGTGCGCGTGACCGATCCGCGCCAAAAGGCCCCGCTTCTGCGCCTGGCGGCCGCGAGGGGGTTGCGGGAGGACGCGGGGGAGCCTCTGGACGCAGAGGGCCAGGAGCGGGCCATCGTGGTGGCGTACCGGCCGGCCCGGGGGCCGGAGGAGCAGGTGTGCGGGGTGATCCGGCGCGACGGGGACGGGGAGCAGCGGCTGCTGGAGCCGGTGTGCATGGTGATTCCGGTGAGCCACGACCGGCTGCCGGTGGCGGAGCTGGGGCGGCGGCATCGCGGCCAGCAGGGACAGGAGAATGCGTTTAAGGGGCCGTTGACGGACTTGGGGCTGCAGCATCCGCCGTGCCGCTCGCATGCGGCGCATCAGGGGTTCTACCTGGGCGGGCAGATCGCGCAGCTGCTGCTGCGGCTGCTGCCGTACCAAATGCTGCCGTCCGCGGCGCGGCAGCATGGGCTGCGGCCGCTGATCCGGTGCTTCGTGTGCAGCGTGGGGCGGCTGACGCGCAGCGCACGGCGGCTGCGGCTGCTGTGCAGCAGGAGCAACCTGTGGTGGGACTGGCTGCTGCACGCGGGGAGCCGGATGGAGCCGGGCTAGGGTGGGGCCGGCGCGGCCCGAGCCGCGCCCAGCAGCAGGGGACCGACGCGGAGCCCGCGGGGGGCTCGGTGCGCCTGGAGCCGGGAGCGCAGCGACCGCGGTGCGGGTGCAGGCCGGCACAGGGCGCTTGCGGGGGTGCCCAAGTCGCTCGGCGACGGGCTGCGGGGCCCGCGCCGGGCTCTCCGGGCTCCCCGCTCAAGCCCTACGCCCCATCAACCGCCATTGCGGGAAATTAACCGGGAATCTAGGCCAGCTCGCCTCCCGCGGCATGGCGCGCAGCGACGATCCGGCACGGGCGGACATGGTGGTGGCCAACACATGTACAGTGACGGCTGCAGCCGACCGGGACGCCCGCCAAGCGGTCCGTCGCATCCACCGCGAGCGGCCTAGGGGCCCGTTGAGAAAGTCCGGCCGGCGTACTCAGCTGGCGTCGGATGGTGCAGCAGCGCACTCCAAGCACCGCTACTGGCCGGTTACGCGATCCTGGGGGTCTGTTCTGCCACCGTTGCGGGCCCGTTGGAACGCTGCGCACCCAAGTTCCACGGAGCCCAAGACTTTTTCAACAGGCTCCTAGGGCCAAGATCCTGATCACCGGCTGCTACGCCCAGCGCCGACCCGAGGAGCTTGCCGCGCTCGCCGGGGTCACCTGGGTCGTCGGAAACTCCCACAAGCACAGGATCGGCGATGTGGTTGCGCCCCAGCTCGTGCAAATCGAGGGCACCGGCCCTCAACCGCTCTTCTACCATGGGCAACTTGAGGCCGGCGGCATGTTCGTAGGCGACATCCGTCGGCGCGACGCCTTTCCCGTTGTGCCTGCTGGAGGGCCCGCGGGCCGCAGCCGCCCCCACGTCAAGGTCCAGGATGGCTGCGACAGCCGCTGCTCGTTCTGCATCATTCCGGCGGTTCGGGGCCGTAGCCGCAGCGCGTCCGCTGAGGCAGTCGTAGCCGAAGTGCGTCGCTTGGCGGCGGACTACCCGGAAGTCGTGCTGACCGGCATCAATCTTGGCCGCTGGGGGCGCGACCTCGACGGTCGGCCCCGCCTCGTTCAGCTCCTTGCAGCTCTGCTCGCCGAGACCGATGTACGGCGGCTGCGCCTGAGTTCGGTCGAGCCGATGGATTGGAGCGGGGCGTTGCTGGAGCTGATGGCTGGGTCGCCGCGGATAGCGAAGCATGTCCACATGCCGCTGCAGTCCGCTTCCGACCGCGTCCTACGCAGAATGCGTCGGCGTTACCGCACGCGACACTACGAGCAGAGGGTCCGGCTGGCTCGGGATGCGATGCCCGAGGCCTCCATCGGCGCGGACGTGCTGGTCGGCTTCCCGGGAGAGGGCGCTGCGGAGTTCGAGGAGACGCGGGAATTCATCGAGTGCCTGCCATTGACCTACCTCCACGTGTTCTCCCTATTCCGTGCGCGAGGGAACCGATGCCGCGGAGGCCGACGGCCAGGTGCCGAAGGCGGTGAAGTGGGAGCGCAACCGGGTGCTGCGCGAACTGGCTGCGCGCAAGAACTTCTCTTTTCGACAGACGCTTGTCGGCCAGAGCGTCTCGGCCGTCGGACTGGCGGCCGGGGAGCGCGGCTCCCGAGTCCTGAGCGACAACTTCTTCGATGTCTCGATTCCGAACGAACGGATCGAGCCGAGCAGCCTCGTGACCGTCCGCATTGAATCGGCCACGGCCGAGCGGACCACGGGGTGCCTCGTCGACTAAGGGTCCGCGCAAAAATAACTTCCTGCAAACGGCCGTAGTGTCGCACTAGAACGCGGCGTCAAGCACGCTCGGCCCGGCGACTTCCTTCACACAGACAGGGCGAATTTCGGATTGAAGGGTAGGGGTCCGACCACGGATTGTGGCGCCATTACGGAATCTAGATTCCGTAATGGCGCCACAATGAGACCAACTCAGTTCTCCGCCGACACCGTCGTCGACCTGCTCCGAGAGCAGACCGTCGACGCCCGCACCAGCTACTCCCATCGCGGCGGCTACGATACGCTCGCCGACTTCGACGAGCACGGCCTGTGGGCGTTCGCCGGCGTCCGCTTCTCCCGCGCCGGCACCCTCGTCGCAACCGCCGAGGCGTTCATCAACGCCGCGGAAGCCGGACACTTCGTCGACGAGCTCGCCAACCGGCTCGGTGCGGGCGCCCAGGACGCGCTGCGCCAGCTCGTCGGCGACGGCCGGCTGACACGGCGCAAGCTCGCCGGCCAGTTCCTCTACTGCACGACCAACCCCGCACAGCAGACGCAGCAACTCCGCGCCCGACGGCTGCTGACGGCCCCGCCCGGACTCGGGCGGCCCCTGCCCGCCGCCGACCTGATGCCCGAGGAGTTGCGTGCCGCCATCGTGTTGTTTGCCAGCCTCCTCGATGAGCGCCGGCGCCGGCTGTTCGCCGGACTCGAATCGCTCCAGTGCGGGTGGGGCGGCGCCCGGCGCATCGCCCCCCTCCTCGGCATCGACCCCTCCACGGTCGCCACCGGCCGCCGCCAGCTCGGCGAGCGCGACGTCGCGGTCGACCGGGTACGGCGCGCGGGCGGCGGACGAACACCGCCGGAAAAAACGCCCGCAGTCTTCGCTCGCATCGAAGCGCTGATGCCCCCCGAGACGGCCGGGGACCCGGTCAGCGGCCTGCAGTGGACACGCCGCACCACCGCCCAACTCGCCGACGAACTCCGCGGGCTCGGCCTCCGCGTCTGCCCGCGGACCGTCGCGCGACTGCTCCAGGCGAGGGGCTGCTCGTTGCGCGTCAACCCCAAGAAGCTCGCCGGCGCCTCGCATCCGAACCGAGACCGGCAGTTCCGGCACATCTCCGAGTTGCGCGAGCGCTGCGCCGCCGACAACAGCCCCCGCATCAGCGTCGATACGCAGAAGAAGGAGCTCGTCGGCACGTTCCGCAATCCCGGCGCCAAAGGGCACCGCAGCCCCGCACTCGTCAACGACCGCGACTTCCGCCCCGCCGCCGACGGCCGCGCCATCCCCTACGGCAGCTACGCCCCCCGCGCCAATGCCGGCACCGTCTTCGTCGGCACAACCGCCGACACCCCGGCGTTCGCCGTCGACTGCATCGAGCAGCGGTGGCGCACCGAGGGCCGCAAGCGCTATCCCGACGCCAAGACCCTGCAGGTCCTGGCCGCCGGCGGCGGCAGCAACAGTGGCACGGCCCGCGCCTGGAAGTGCAACCTGCAACATCGCCTCCGCCACCGGCACGGCTTGCGCGCGACGGTGGCCCACTACCCGCCGGCCCCGTCGAAGGGGAACCCCAGCGAACACCGCCTGTTCTGCGAAATCAGCAAGAACCGGGCGGGCCGCCCCCTCGACAGCTGCGAGACCATCCTCAAGTACCTGCGCACCGCACGCACCTCCACCGGACTGCGCGTCCGCGCCCACTTGGTCAAGAAAGCGTACAAGACCGGTGCCAAGGTCACCGACGCCCGGATGCGAGAGCTGCGCATCACACCGAACGGCGTCATGCCGAAATGGAACTACACCATCGAACCCATGTAACAAAATGGGAAGTTATTTTTGCGCCGGCCCTAAGGGCCCCTCGCAAGCGAGCACGGGGGCTTCGAGTATCATCCACCTCATGACTGCGGACGACTCAGAGGCCGTCCGCTCGCGGGCAGCCCGCTATTTCCCTCGCCGGCAAAGCGCCGACCTCCCGGCACCGCCCGAGGTCGGCTGGAAGCAGTGGCGGCTTCTCATTGGCCCCGGCCTGCTACTGGCGGGCAGCGCCATCGGGGGCGGCGAGTGGCTGTTCGGCCCCATCGTCACGGCGCACTATGGCGGCCAGCTCATGTGGATCGTCGCCGTCAGCATTCTGCTCCAGGTCAGCCACAACCTGTGCATGATGCGCTACACGCTCTACACGGGCGAGCCGATCATGGTCGGCTTTTTCCGATCCGTGCCGGGGCCGAAGTTCTGGGTGTTCTTCTACCTGCTACTCGACCTGGGCGGGATCTGGCCGTACCTGGCCTCGAACGCCGCCGTGCCCTTGGTGGCCGCTTTCCTAGGCCGGCTGCCCGGATCCGAGCACGAAAGCATCCTCCGCCGGGTCTCCTACGGCGTGTTCACCTCCGGCTTCCTGCCGCTGATCTTCGGCGGCAAGGTCTACAACATGGTCGAGCGGGTGATGGTCACCAAGATTGTCTTGGTGCTCGGCTACCTGAGCTTCGTCTGCCTGTTCTTTGTGAGCTGGGAGACATGGACCACTATCTTCATCGGCTTCTTCAGGTTCGGCTCTTTTCCGGACCAAGCCATCGACTGGCCGACACTGGCAGCCTTCGCCGCCATCGCGGGCATGGGCGGGATCACCAACACCAGCTTCTCGAACTACGCTCGCGACAAGGGCTGGGGCATGGGTCCACTGGTCGGGGCAATCCCCAGCATGGTGGGCGGGAAGGCGGTTACTGACTTTGCCAAAAGTAATTGCAGGTCTGGCCGTTTTCAACTTCTCAGCAGCTCCCCGCGCCAACACACACAAACTGGTCTATATGTGTTTTTTATCTGAGACATTTTCGCATAGAATCTCCCTGTGATTCATGCTATTATCAATTCATGAAATTTCCAACCTTTCCCGACTTCCTACGCATTCCCCATCGCTCCCGACCTCCCATTAGGAAGCTGGTCGTGATCCAAGCCCTCCACGGCAAATCTCTCCAAGCCCTAGCCCAGGAATTCGGCATCGGAACCCGCACAATCCGCACCTGGGTTTGGCTCTATGCCTGCTGTGGATTCCAAGCTCTCGGACATAAGCCCAAACCGGGACGACATCCCTGCCTCTCCCATGACCAAATGCAGATGATCCTCGCAACTCTGCGGGACAAATCCCCCGATCAGCTCCAGTTCGAGTTCGCCTCCTGGTCGCTGCAAATTGTCCGGCCAGGGATCCTCGACCAGTTCCCAGTCCAACTGTCCCTGGCGACGGTGCGCAGGGTCCTGCGACGTCTCGGCCTCACCCCGCAGCGCCCTCAGTTCCGGTCCTACTGATCGCGTCAAAAGTCGTGTCATCAGAATTCAGGCAAGAATATACTTGCAGTTTGCCTCTCGAAAGAAGGCTTGCACCTGTTCCGGAGCTTTTTTCGAAGACTCGAAAGCAGCTTCCAGGTTGTCGCGAAGCTGTGTGTTGGTCTTGCTCAGCTCGCGACTGACCCGCCGCTTGACCAAGGCCCATAGCAGTTCCACCGGGTTGACTTGCGGCGAGTAGGTCGGCTGAAAGTACAGCTCTACCGCGGCTTGGTTCGCTTCCAGCCACTCCCGGATTGTCCGTGCGTGGTGAATACTGCAGTTGGCCACCACCAACAGAATCTTCCGGTCCGCTTCCTCCACGATCCGCTCCAGGAACTCCCGGAAGACCTCCGCCGTGACAGGACCTTCCCGCACGGTGTACAGACAGGTGCAAAAGTCCTGTCGCGAAAATCGCTGTAGCTCGCCAACGTTTTCAATGAGTTAGGGCAAAAACTACTGACACGACTTTTGCACCGGTCAGTAATAGAACTGGCCCTCCGGGCTGCTGGCCGCCAGCAGGTGGAGGCGGAAACGCCCGCTGGCCACCTGCACGACGGGGGTCTACCCGCACGGACCCCAAGTACGCCCGTACACGCTCTGCGAAGCTAGGCCGGACTCGTCGGCGTAGGCGATCATGGCTCCCAACTCCTGGGCACGACGAAGGGTCTTGGGGAACTCTTGGTCTTTCCACCGCTGCACGGCAGCGGGATCGTACCGGGTGGCGCGCCGCTGGGGTCGCTGCGGCGGGAGTCCGAGCCGCCGCAGGATCCGGCGCACCGTGGAGACGCTCAGGACGCTGCCGAACTTCTCCCGAAAGGCTTGGCGCACTCGCTGCGCAGTCCACCAAGCGAACTCGAATTGATATTGATGGGGGTCTTGGTCTAGGACGACGATGCGGATCCAAGCCAGGTGCCGATCTGTCCATTTGCGTGGTCTTCCCGTTCTTTTACGATCCCGAAGACTTTCCAGGTCTCCCAAGATGAAACGTGAGATCCAGCGATAGATCGTGCGTATGGAGAAAGGGATACAGGACTTTATCTGGGCCACTGATTTGCCCTCAATGTACTGCAAGACCACTTTCTTTTGAACCTTGGATTTCTGATCCGTAGTAAAGCATAGGAAGAAGAATAATCTTTCTTTTGTCATGCTAATAGAGTACAACAAATCCACCCTGCAGATCAATCGACGAAGGGATTCCCGAGACACGACTTTTGACGCGATCAGTACCAGCAGAACGCCGACGCGGTGCGGACCTGGATCGAAGAAACCTACCCCGCCCTCGCCCGGCAGGCGCAGGAGCAGGGAGCGCTGCTGCTCTGGGCCGACGAGGCCGGCAGGACCTCGCACTCCCACCGGGGCACTCCAGGGGGCCCCCGGGGCCGGACGCCTGTCGTCCAGCCAACGGGGGCGCGGTTCCGGCTGCACAGGCTGTCCGCGAGCAGCCCCTCGGGAGAGATTTATTCCAGGATCCATGCCGGAACCGCCACCTCAGCCACGTTGGAAAAATTCCTGCAGCAGATTCCGGACCAGAAGGATGCTAGACCGATTCACGTGCTAGTGGACCGCCGCAGAATCCACACATCCAAGCCTATAGAAGCCTGGAAGGAGCGGACCGAGGCACCGGTGGAGATGCATCTATGGCCAGTGTACTCTCCGGAATGGAACCCTACGGAGCCAGTCCGGTCGGTCGTCAAGCGCCGGGTGGGGAAGCTGCTGGTCCGGACGGTTCGTCAGCTCAAGGAGCGCTGGGAGGAGGCCCTGCAAGCCCTGGAGGCCGACCCCACCAAGGTGCAGGGGTTCTTTCGCGAGGCCGACTGCACCTATACTGTTTCTGGTTGTTTCTTGCAATGACTTATGGCAAAATCAGTAAGCTCGCCCATGTCGGCAAGGTGTTCCCCCTGACCGAGGAGTCACTCAAGCGGTGGAAGGGCTGGATGCGGCACCTCCTGCGAGACCAGCTCGGGATCTGGTGCGGTGCCTGCCTGATCGGCATGGCTCTACCGTCGATGCTGTCGCTGGAATATGTCGCTGGGGCAGAGGTCGAAGGGCACGCGGCGGCCGCGATGACCGCCCGCGGCATCGCGGACACCTCCGGGGAAGTCTTCTGGTTCCTCACCCTCCTGTGCGGGTTCATCGTGCTGTTCCCGGAACAGCTCTCTGACATCGACAACATCGTGCGCCGCTGGACCGAGGTTATCTGGACGGGCAGCCGACATGTGCGGCACATGGAGGGCAACCAGGTCAAGCTCATCTACTACACGATTATGGGGCTGTACTTCCTGTGGGGCCTGATCGCCTTACGGCTGACGCCGGACCCGCTATTCCTCGCCATCGTGACAGGGGCGCTGCGCAACCTCGGTCTCAGCGCAACCGCCTTGCATGGCCTGTACGTCAATCGCAAGCTGCTGCCCGCTCCGTTGCAGCCCCCGGTGCTGATGCAGGCGAGTCAAGTCGCCTGCTTCTTTTTCTTCCTGGGCATCTCTGGGATCGCGTTCCACCAGAAGCTAGGCGAGTTGCTAGCTGGTTGACCAGCATTTCCGCTACGCCAGGGGCCGGCCGCCGCCAAGCCTGGCTCGGAGCCGCGGCACGATGACATCCTACGCCGCCTGCCCCCCGAGCCTACTTGCAATAGCCCGCGAATCCCGAACTAGGCACGCTTGGGCCGTCGCCAGCACTCTTCGGCAACACTGGCTATGACGAGGGTCGCTGCCCGCCGAGAGCAGACGGCCAACTACTGGAATCCAGGCACTCCCTTACTTGCTCCTTGCGAGTGCCCCGGACGACCTTAGCGGCCTCTCTATCCAGAACATGGCCCGGTCCCCGCCAACTGGCTTTGTGGGGAGAGGCTGGTGCTGTGTCACAGCGTGATTCCCACGTAGACGGACTTGAGCGCACCAGCGAGCGGCGTCGATCTTCCTCGGCAATTCACGCCGGGCTGACGAGCGTTGACATCGGCCGACCACGCGGCGATCTCGCCCGGCACGGTCGCTAGATCGTCGCTGCGCCAGCCGCCTAGGCCTTGGGGCGTCATGGTGCTCCACTCGTTCCCCATGCCCAGTCCCTCAGCTTCCGTGCTAAGGCGTATGGCGGAAGTCGATCCGGCAACGCAGTTTGCGCACCCTCGTCGGCTTGAGCCTTGTGCTGAAGGCTCGCTGTGTACTGATCGCGTCAAAAGTCGTGTCCTCGAAATTCAGGCAAGAATATACTTGCAGTCTGCCTCTCGAAAGAAGGATCGCACCTGTTCCGGAGCTTTTTTCAAAAACTGAAAAGCAGCTTCCAGGTTGTCACGAAGCTGTGCTTTGGTCTTGCTCAGCTCGCGACTGACCCGACGCTTGACCAAGGCCCATAGCAGTTCCACAGGATTGACTTGCGGCGAATAGGTCGGCTGAAAATACAGCTCTACCGAGGCTTGGTTCGCTTCCAGCCATTCCTGGATGATCCGGGCCCGGTGAATACTGCAATTATCGACTACCAACGGAATCTTCCGGTCCGCTTCCTCCGCGATCCGCTTCAGGAACTCCCGGAAGACCTCCGCCGTGACAGGACCTTCCCGCACGGTGTCATAGAGCTGGCCCTCCGGGCTGCTGGCCGCCAGCAGGTTGAGACGGAAACGCCCGCTGGCCACCCGCACAATGGGGGTCTGACCGCACGGGCCCCAAGTACGCCCGGACACGCTCTGCGAAGCCAGGCCGGACTCGTCGGCGCAGGCGATCAGGGCTCCTCACTCTTGGGCACGACGAAGGATCTGGGGGAACTCTGCGTCTTTCCAGCGCTGCACAGCAGCGGGATCGTACCGGGTGGCGCGCCGCTTGGGCCGCTGCGGCGTGAGTCCGAGCCGCCGTAGGATCCGGCGCACCGTGGAGACGCTCAGGACGCTGCTGAACTTCTCCCCAAAGGCTTGGCGCACCCGCTGCGCGGTCCACCAAGCGAACTCGCATGGATATTGATGGGGGTCTTGGTCTAGGACGACGATGCGGATCCAAGCCAGGTGCCGATCTGTCCCTTGGCGTGGTCTTCCCGTTTTTTTACGATCCCGAAGACTTTCCATGCCTCCCAGATAGAAGCGTGAGATCCAGCGATAGATCGTGCGTATGGAGAAAGGGACGCAGGATTTTATCTGAGCCACTGACTTTCCCTCGAGGAACTGCAAGACGACCTTTTTTCGAATCTCGAACTTCTGGTCCTTAGTAAGTCTCAGGGAGAAGAAGAATCTTTCTTTTGTCATACTAATAGAGTACAACAAATCCACCTTGCAGGTCAATCGACGAAGGGATTTCCGGGACACGACTTTTGACGCGATCAGTATGAGACCTCACGCTCCTCGGGCGTGAGCCGAACGACGCACTCCTTGGGCATGCAACATTCTCCCAAGCCTAGAATCGCCCACACGCAGGGCATCGCATCTAGGCGGAAATGTAAGGGTCGGCACAGCACTGGGTTCGGGTGCGGCTGGGGCTGCTCGAGCCCTCACTCGAAACCGCCGCCGCGCAACTCTGGAGACCGGAAGCCAAGGCTTCCGCGCAGGCCCCGACGTCAGCGGCAAGCACTTTATGCACCACGTAACCGAACGATGTCACGGTCCACGGACATCCCAACTGCTTGGGTGTCGGCGGAGCGTCCCCGAATCGGGCCGCCCCCGGCCCAGCCCGGCGTGCGCTACGGCGGCTCGTGCATACGGGACACCAGCGCCCGCGGCAATCCCGGCTGAGAAATAGGCTGATCGGCACCGGCCATGCCTTCGAGAATCCTACCAGTCAGGTCTATGGAACGGACACGGGCGGGACGTCGCTCCGACGGGAGCAGCCGGTCAAGGGCAGACAGGAACTCCACTCCCAGCAACCCAGATCAAGCTGCAGCCGCTGGATGGAACCAACGGGGCGGCTCCGGTTGGGAACCCGTGTCAATCCAATTCCGCCGTAAGTCGAACCGGAGATGGCGAAACACAGCCCTCCCAGTTGCAGAAATGCCTGCGAGAACGTTCGCAACCACCTCCAATCAAATCGGTTGCAGGTAATTCGGTTGCAGGTAATAGCGTGCCTAAACGCCCGTGAAGCACTGCGTTCGTCCTCGAATGCAGTTGCCACAGATGGGCATCAGCAGGGCTGTCGTTTATGCCAAGAACATTGCTGTCGCCGGGCGCAATGCCTACCTCGTCGGCTCGAATCTGGGTTCGCCGGAGCAATCCACTGGAAAGGAAAACTTGCAAACCGCGGACGGGCCGCAGCCCTTGAGAAGGCTGACTTCCGCAGCCCCGCTCGGCTGGCTAGCACGCCGGTCACTGGCTAGCTGGTCGTTTGGCGGGGAAAACCCCACTATCCCGCAACTTGGGCCGCAAAAAGGCTTGCCTAAAGTCCAAGCCGCTCCTACCCTAGGGGTGTTCAGGGCTTGGTTGATAGGCTCCGCAATTGGAGGAGGAGGCCTTTCGATGTCCGCTCACTCTGTCACTCGGCTCCTAGTCGCAGCCGTTCTCCTGGGCTCCTGCGCGGGCCTAGGGCACGCCCAGACGCTGGGCACGATCCTGGGGGCCGTCGCCGACGACACCGGTGCGGTGATTCCCGGGGCGACCGTCGAGGTCACGCACCAGGAGCAAGGCACCTCCACTGTCGTGGAGACTCAGGCGGACGGGACGTATTACCTGCCCAATGTCCGCCCTGGCACCTACGCGATCCGCGTCGAGTCGGAGGGATTCCGTCCGCACGTCGTGCAGAATCTCCGCTTGGAGGTGGGCAGCATGCTGACCTACGACGCGGTGTTGGAGGTCGGTGCCGTCACCGAAACCGTAACGGTAGAAGCGGCGAGCCCCCTCGTGGAGACTTCACGCGGGTCGCTCGCGGCGGTGGTCGAGAACAAGCGTGTCCTGGAGCTGCCCCTGGTCAACCGCGAAGTCTTCGACCTCATCGACCTGACGCCCGGGGCCCAGCGCATGCGCAACAGCAACCGTGCTGGGGGGGGCGACGTGACCATCGCGGGCGGGCGCACTCGCTCGGCCGGAGTCTTCATTGACGGCGTAGTCAACAGCCGCACCGGCATTGGCGCGACGATTACCGAACTCAGCCCGCCTGTGGACGCGATCTCGGAAGTCCGCGTCGAGGCGAACGCCCCGACGGCCGAGTACGGCCGGTCGGCCGCCGGGTTCATGAACGCCACGACCAAGTCCGGTACGAACGAGTTCCACGGCTCGACATATTGGTTCGTCCGCAACGACGCACTCAACGCCCGCGGCTGGGACGCACGGACCAAGACCAAACTGCGCCGGAACGTTCCCGGTGCCACCATCGGCGGGCCCATCGCCAGGAACAAGGCCTTTTTCTTCTACAACTACGACATCACGGTCCAGAACCTGGAAGACCTCCGCGTCCGCAGCGTGGGGCTACCGGCCTGGAGGCGCGGCGACCTGTCGACGATGCTCCAGTCCAACGGCCAGCTACGCCGGGTCTACGACCCACTCACCGCGACCGCACGCGGCGGCGAAACCCAGTTCGGTAACAACGCGATTCCTAGCAGCCGACTGGACCCGGTGGCGGTCAACGTGCTGTCCTACGTGCCGGACGCCAACCGCACGGCCGTCGATATTTCGAACGAGGGGAACTGGGTGAGCAATCTGCCGCGCGAACTGCGGCGGACAAGCCACACGATGCGGGTGGACTACGAACTCGATCCAAGTAACAAGCTGACCTTCCGCTACAACCTGTTCATGCCGGTCACCGACGACAACCAGCCGTCGCCCGATTGGGGCCCGGCCGACCCCAACTCGATCCGTCGGCCCCAGCGCCAACAGAACATCCTACTCTCCTATACCAAGCTCTTCTCCCCCACGTTCTTCATGACTGGCACTGGGGGTTTCTTCCGCTATCGAAACCATATCCAGGGGTTCAATTTGGACGAGGACTACGCTTCTCAGATCGGGCTCAGTGGCGTCGGCCCGGACGCGTTCCCCCGGTTCAACATCGGAGGCAACCCGAACTTTATCAACCTGGGCCAAACGGGCAATCACCAGAGGCTCTTTGCGTTCACCAACTTCGAGTACACCGCGCATTTCACCAAGGTAAGTGGGTCGCAAACGTTCAAGTTCGGCGCGGACTACCGCAAGTATCAAGGCAGCGAACTCGGCCGCCAGTCGGCCTCGGGGATCTTCGATTTCGCCAACACCGACACCCGCGGCCTCAATCCGGATGGGAGCGTCATCGCCGGCACCGGAGCGGACTTAGCGTCGTTCCTGCTAGGCCAGGCCGATCGGGCGCGGGTCCAGGCGAACCCGTCGTTCGGGCGGCGCTCTTCGTACTGGGCGGCGTTCTTCCAGGACGACTGGCGCGTCAACGGTCAGCTCACGCTGAACCTAGGCCTGCGCTACGAGTACGAGGGCCCGTTCGTGGAGGTCGCGGACCGGGTCACGGGCTGGGATCCTGGGCTACCACTGCCGGCGGCCGGAACCAACGGCATCCGTCCAAGCCAGACCGGGGCGTTCTTTTTTGCTGGCCGCGACGGGTTCCCGCGTAACCCGATCCGGGAGGACCGGAACAACTTTGGCCCACGCTTCGGCTTCGCGCACAAACCCGGGTCGGGCAGCAACACCGTCATTCGCGGCGGCTTCGCCGTAATGTTCGGAGGCAACTACGACGGCAACGTGCTCCAGACCGGGAGTCAGGGCTTCGGCGGAGCCGGCAACATCGGCGGTGGGCAGGTGCCCTTGCTGCGAGACGGGATGCCGCCGACGTTCCTCCAAATCCCCGATTCATCGGACCTGAACCACAACTTCGGAACACGCGGCACGAGGTTCGTCCAAGGCCGCGTAGACTACGTGGACATCAACCACCGCACCCCCTACGCCTTCGACTGGAACTTGACGTTTCAGCACCAAGTCGGCGAGCAGCTCTTCGAGGTGCGCTACTACGCGAAGTTCGCCAAGAAGGTGAACTTGCGACGGATGAACGTGAACCAGATCCATCCGGACAACCTGCACCGCGTGGGCCTGAATGAGTTCGGCGGGAACACCCAGCGCCTGCTCAAGCCGTTCACTCAGTACGGCGGCACGGGGCAGATCCGCATGAACAACCCGAACTTCTTCAAGTCGGATTACCAAGGCATCACATTCAAGACCGAGCGCAGGTTCAACAGGGGCGTCGGTTACATCTTCCTCTACACATTCTCGCGCTGGTACGACAACGCTCCGTTCGTCGGCGAGAACGGTGCCACGCTCGGCGACCACGACTGGTTCCAGAACATTTACAACTTCGCCTCCGAGTGGTCGCTGTCCGGCAACCACGCTCCGCACAGGATGGTCTTCAGCCCGGTCTACGAACTCCCATTCGGGCGGGGCAAGCGCTTCGGGCTTCGTGGTGCCGCGGACAAGCTGCTGGGAGGCTGGCAGATCTCGGGCATCTACACCTTCCAGAGCGGCTCTCCGTTCGGTGTGACAGTCCTCAACGGGGCGCGCGACGTCAAGGGCGACAACGCCGCCGATGCGACGCTTTACGCGGATCTCGTGGGAGCCCCGGACCATCCGAACCGCGGGGAGCCCGCGCTAGGCGGTCGGCGCGGCGTGCTGTGGACCAACGAGGACGGGTTCGCTGCGCCCGCGCCGTTCACACTGGGGAACGCCGGCCGCAAGGTACCGGGTACCCTAGGACCCGGCACGCCCCACATCTTCAACATCGCCCTATCCAAGAACACCCAAGTGAGCGAACGACTTCGGATCCAATTCCGGTGGGAAACCTTCAATAGTTTCAACACGCCGGAATTCAACAACCCGCGGGACCAAGTGGGCCAGTCGGGGTTCGGTGTCGTCAACGCGGGCAACTCGCACCGCGAGATGCAGATGGGGCTCAAGCTCTACTTCTAGCGGAGCCCGCTCGGCGTCCCGGCCCAGCCGCGAGGCCGAGATCTCGATCGCTGGGTTCCAGCCGGGGGGGCGTTGGCTCCGCCCCGAGCGGCCAGTCGGCACCGAACAATTTGGATGCACCGCTCCGCTACGGGTGGCCATCAGGCTTGCGGCGGTTGCGTACATTCGGCCAGAATTGAAGGCTTCGGCACAACATTCGCGAGAATGAGTGAACCCTGCTGCTTCGCAAGCTCATGATCGCTGTGGTGCTCGGCGGGGCGGTGTCCGCCAACGCTTCTGACCTCACTTGCGCGGACAAATCCGTCACGGCCTCCGGCATCCGCGAGCGCGGTGACGTGCATGCTTTCGTCCAGTGCGCCCACGAATTCGTCGAGGAAGTGGGCTTCGACGAAGCGTACCGGGCCTTTCACAACGATCCCCGGTGGCTCGGCGGACCGATCTACATCTTCGTTGACGAGCTGCTGCCGGGCGCGGCCGAGGCCACGGTGTTCGTCCATCCGGCCTTCCCGCACATCAAGAGCAGGCAGTGGGGAACCCTCGTGGACAGTTTCGGCACGGACATCATCGCAGATGGGGTCCGGATCGTCCGCGACTACGGGGACGGCTGGTGGTACTACGCCTTCACGAACTCGGTCACAGGTCTCTCGGTGCCCAAGGTCACCTACATTCAGCACATCGCGTGGAGGGGGATTCACTCTATGATCGGTGCCGGGATCTATCCGCTGGACGCTCCCGGGACCCGCTACCCGCAGGAGACCAGCGCCGACGGACTTGCCGCCACGCCGTCCCACGAGCATCTCGAGGCGTTCGTGCGGTGCGCAGCCCACAGGCTCGCGGCGGAAGGCTATGCGGCGAAGGCAGAGCTTGCGAGCGCCCCGCGCTGGCACTCAGGCTCGATCTATCTGTTCGGCTTGGACCTGCAGGGGAACGAGGTCCTCAACAGCAATCCCGTGCAAGCGAACGGAGTGGCCGTTTCCGAACTAGGTGCCAGCCATCCGGGCGGCCAGTTCGGCGGCCGGGACACGGTCGGCATCGGAGCGGCATTCGGCGGAACCTATCTCTACTACCGGCGCCTTCAATCCAGCTGTCGGCCGGGCTCAGCACAAAGTGGCGTTCGTCAAGCGGGTCTCGGCGCCCGGGGTGCCCGTGCTGATCGGGTCGGGGTACTACCTCGAGGATGGCGCGACAACCGCTGCGGAAGCGGTGCGGTGCGCGCGGACAAGACCGTCGCCGCTCGGGGCGTCCGCACGCCGAAGGACATGCAGGCTTTCGTCCAGTGCGCCCACGAATTCGTGCAAGAGGTGGGTGTCGACGAAGCGAAGCGTGCGTTCGAGCAGGACGAGCGCTGGACGAGCGGCCCGATCTATACGTTTGTCCGCGAGCGGCTGCCGTTGGCATTCGAATCGCGACTGATCGTCTTCCCACCCGACCCCGCCCGTGAGGGCAGCGCCGTGCTACTAGAGGACGCCCTCGGGGCCGACGCGCATGCGGAACAATATCGCGTCTTGACCGAGTTCGGCGAGGGCTGGACCTACTACTCGTTCCAGAACCCGGCTACGGACCGGATCTCGCCGAAGGCGTCGTACATCGAGAGCATCGATTGGAACGGAAGGCCTGCGTTCGCTGGTGCCGGTGTTGCCGGTGTGTACCTCCGCGATCTGCCAGACTCCTGCGCTGCGGTGGACGTCAACGCGGGGGCATTGGCCGCCGAACCATCGATGCAGGGCTTGGAGGAATTCGTGCGGTGCGCCGCCCAGCGGGTCGAGCGCCAAGGCTTGTTCGCCAAGACAGAGCTGGAGCAGGATCCGCGCTGGAGCAGCGGGTCGGTGTACGTGTTCGGTCTCGACGCAGCTGGAGGGCAGATGTGCAGCGGTGGCCGAGGCGCGGCCCACGAATGGAGCGGAGCAGATGGATACCAGGAACAATTCCAGGGCCGCGACGTGCTGGGGGTGATCGAGACGTTTGGCGAGGCCCACCTCTACTACTGATCCGTGCAAAAGTCGTGTCAGGGGTCTTCCCCCGTAAGCTATTGAAAATGCTAGAAATCTAGCGTGATTTGTGTGACAGGACTTATGCACCGGTCTGTACCACGCCGTCGATCCAGTCTCCGGGCAGACTCGCCGCAAGGTTGCCTTCTTCCGGCGTGTCACGGCACAGGGGCGCCGGTGTTGGTCGGCAGCGGGGTCTATCCCGCCGACCCGGCTGAGTAAGTCAGGCTGGCGCTAGGCTTGCCCGGGACCGCGCATTCCTACGGCGCGAACCTTTCCTCGCGTGCTGCGCTGCCGGCGGTAGCAACGGGGCGCGGTCAGGACTGACGTCCGTCGATGGGGCAGGCGGCCTCTGAAGCCCGGCCTGCCCGCCCGCCGAGTGTCTTCAGCCTCTCCGCATTACTTGATCTGTTACTGATGTTCTCATAAGTAATTGCACGAAAAGGCACCGCAAGCCATTGATTCTATTCTATTGGTGAGTTGCTTGCAATTACTTTTGGCAAAATGAGTAAGCTGTTCTGGCTAACGATCGCCCAAAGAGCATACCTTTATCTTGGCGCCCTACAGCCCGTCTGGTGCATGTCCCGCCTCATGGCGCGAATCCGCCACCGGGATTCGGGCGAGACCCGATTGTGACGATTGGAGGAAACGATGAATCTGTGGAGAGCCGCAGCCTCGGCCGTGTTGCTGGCTACCTTCCAGGGCCTAGCTGCAGGGCAGCAATGCTCGGCATCGACCGCCTTCCGGTCCTCCACGCACAGGGCTGCTTGCTTCGAATACGACAGCGACCTGATCCGGGGCTACCTGCTGCGGACGAAGTCCATGCTGCCTGTGCGGGCCGTGCCTCGGCCTTCCAACCCCGACTCGAAGAATCCGATATATTCCAGGGGCTGTGGATCGATCCGGTAACGCGCCAGCGGTTCGAGCTCTCCGACGAGCTCGACGCGGATCACATCGTCCCTCTGTCCTGGGCGTGGACGCACGGCGGTGCCAGTCAGTGGGACCAAGCGAAACGGGTGGCGTTCGCCAACGACCCGGAGAACTTCTGGCTGCTGCACAGCCCGGTCAACTCGTCCAAGGGCGACTCGGTGCCGGGAGAGTGGTGTGAGTTCAAGACTGAGCTCTTGGATCAAGAAGTCTTAGGGCTCTTCCGCGAAGCCTTCGAGCGGATTCGCGCCAAGTACGGGCTGAATCCCCTGCAGTCCGGTGCGTGCCCCAAGCCTCCTGTGGTGCAACCGTGTACCCCCTGACAGCTCCCCAATCGGTCTAGGCCGACGGGTGGCGCAACTAGCCGGGCCCGGCCGGTCTGGCTGGACGCCCAGCCGCCGCGCATCGATTAGCCGAGAGCGGCCAGACGCAGTCAGCCCCAACAACACTCCCAGGCTGACACCAGACTTGGTTCGGCCTCGGACCAGCGGCCAGGCGGGGCGCCAGCAGATGAGCCTCTGCGACTCGCTCGGGCGCGATGGGCGCTACAAGTCCAGCGTCCACGGCTCCCGGTAGGGCCTTGTGAACTGCCGGTTGGCGTCCTGGTCTCCGATCACCCTCTCCCGCTCTGCGTCCCAGCGCAGGGTTCTCCCGAGCCGGGTGGCGATGTTCCCTAAGTGGCAGAACACCGCAGTGCGATGGCCGACTTCGACATCGGCATTGGGCTTTTCCCGAGTCCGCACGCAGTCCAGGAAGTTCCGGAGATGGAGGGGAGTTAGACCCCGCGAAGCGCCGCCCGGGTAGTGCTCACAGTCGCCAACCCTGGATGGCCCCTGGCGCTGCCACTTCTGTCCGCGGATCGAGTACCCCCGGCGGCTGAGCTCAAGATCGGCGTCCGTGCCGTGGAACACGAGGTGCGATCCGCGGGTACCGTTGAGCTCGCGGACGGACCACGTCAGCACACCGGCTTCGAGCTCGTATAGAACTTCCTGGACGTCGGGCGTCTCTCCGTGGTCCCGGATGGCGTAGCGCCCCCCGCAACCCGAGACCGACAATGGCCACTCGCTGGCAAGGCCCCACCGGCCGACGTCGATGTTGTGCGCGCCCCAGTTCGTCATCTGCCCGCCGGAGTGGTCCCAGTACCAGCGGAAGTGATAGAGCCCCCGTAGCGGGTTGTAGGAGTGCTCTGGAGCCGGGCCGAGCCACAGGTCGTAGTTGAAGTCCTCAGGCGGCTTGCCGTCCGGCGGCGTGCCGAATCCCGGCATCGAGTTGCGCTCTAGGCCGGCCTCGACATGATGCACGGCACCGATTCCGCCCTCCTGGACGATCTGCACCGCCTCCCTGTAATGGGGTCCCGAACGCTGCTGGCTCCCGGTTTGCACCACGCACCGGTACCGACGCGCGGCCTCAACCATTTTGCGGCCCTCCTCGACCGTCAACGACAGGGGCTTCTCCACATAAACATCAAGACCTGCGCGGCAGGCCATGATCGTCTGGATTGCGTGCCAGTGGTCTGGAGTGGCGACCAGGACCGCGTCCATCGGCCTATGGACAAGCAGGTCGCGAAAATCCCGAAACGCCCACGCCCGCCCGTTGGCCATGCTCAGCCCCTTCTCGAGGTGAGGCTCGTAAACATCGCAAACAGCAGCTGGTTCGACGTTCTCCTGAAGCAGAATCTGGCCCTAGACCCGGCTGCCGCGATTGCCGCTTCTGATGATGCCCACGCTGAGGCGCTCGTTGGCACCCCGGATCTTGCGATACGAAGCCGCAGTCGCGGCTGTGGCGGCCAATAGATTCCTGCGATGCATGGTTGGGTTTCCAGGGGCGAACTGGGCGCGGTTCGAAAGAAGCGCCTCAGGATTTCCAGCTTAACCCGCTTCGGAGCTCGCCTAGCGCGGCTCTCGGCCTAGTCCGCCAGGCTGACCGAACACTGAAAGGGGCGGGCGGCGAGTTGCAGAATCGCCGGAGCCTCGGCTCACACGTGGCGCAGGGCCGCGGCCGGATCAATCTTGGCGGCGCGCAGGGTCGGCACCAGCGTCCCCAGAGCCGTTGCGGCCGCTAGAGCTAGCAGGGCTCAGCCGACGACATCCCATTCCAACATCCGCACCTCGTACAGCATTCCCGAAGCCAAGCGGCCAGCCGCGTAAGCCCCGAACAGGCCGAGGCCGGCACCCCCGGCAAGGAGAAAAGCCGAGCGCCCGAACACCAGAGCCCGGATACTGCCGTTTGTCGCCCCAACCGCCATCCTAAGGCCTATCTCGGCCCTGCGGGTCCCCACTGCGCGACTGACCACGCCGTAGAGTCCCAGCATGGTGAGTAGGGTCGCGATCACCCCGAATGCTCCGACCAAGCGGGCCATGAGCGTTTCCAGTGCTAGCGCACGGTCTAGGTGTCCAGCGACGGTCCTAGGCCGCGGCTCGATCGGCATCCCCGGGACTATCCCGAGGATCGCTTCGCACGCCGCCTTGGCCGCATCGGTTGCGGGCAGAGTCGAGCGAATCGCCAACGTGTCGAGAAACCCTTTGTAGTCGGCCGCCCCTTGGTAGACGATGGGCGGCGGGACGTCTCGCGGATTCAGGTGCCGAACATCCGCCACGACCCCCACAATCCGGGACTTGCCCTGGAGCGTCCCGCCCACCGCTGAGCTGTCTTCGAAGTATCGAACGGCGAATGCCCGGTTGACCGCCACCGCGTCGGGGTCGTCATAGCCGGGGGCTCGGCCATGTAGCACGCGAATGCCGAGGGTCTCGAAATAGCGCGCCGACGCCCAGACGCGGATGACCTTCATGTCCTCTGTCCTCTGCCGGGTCATGGCCGGAAACGCTGATCGTCCGTCGGCCGTGGTTGCCCTGCAACGGCAACGAGCCCGTGAACGCCGCAGCCTCCACGCCCGGCAGGGCATGGATCCGGTCAAGAATGCGCCGCCGCATCGCGGGCTGGCCTTCCCCGGAAAAGCCGCCTCCCTGCGGGTCGAGCCGGACGCCCACTACATTGGTCGGGTCCAGACGCAACTCCACCGCTCGCAACTCCTCCAACGTCCGCAGGAACAGACCGGTACTGTTGAGCAGGGTCAGCGATAACCCGTACTGCGCGACGACGAGCAGGTCCCTCGCGCGTGCTTCGCTCCGCGGTACGCCCGAGCTCGGCCCGCTGGCCTGCAACGTGTCGGCTACGGCGGTGCGGGATGCCATGACCGCTGG
The DNA here is from genome assembly GCA_965213745.1 of Bryobacterales bacterium. Taxonomy (GTDB): domain Bacteria; phylum Acidobacteriota; class Terriglobia; order Bryobacterales; family UBA6623; genus VXMF01. Next base: position 50,443 of record CBDBZZ010000008.1, read on the forward strand.
CAGCAGCCCGAACAGCAGGACCGTGAGCGCCCCGAGGACCGCCGCGAAGCCAAGCGCGGCGGAATCCAGCCGCGCCACGAGTCCTGGCGGCAGGAAGCCGCCTCCCCCAGACCCTCGCCCCGGCCATCAGCCCGTAGGCCAGGATGCAGCCCAAGGCGGTGCCGGCCCCCGCCAGCAATGAGCTTTCCAGCAGCAGCCTCCTCGCCAGCATCCAGCGGGTCGCTCCCAGGGCTTGGCGAACACCCCTCTCATGCCGACGATCGGCCGCCCTGGCGAGGAGCAAGTTTCCGAGATTCGCGCAAGAGATCAGCAGCACCAGGGCCGTCGCCCCCACAGCCCTGATTCCCGGTTAAAAATTCCAGAACCAGACGGAACGTATTGTTTTACAATGATTTAGACGGTCCTCGGGGTGTTCGCGGATTGCACCTCGGGGGTGCCTCTCGATTTTTTGGGAGGCCCCCTGGCCCCTGTCCCCCGCCAGCGCTCCCACCCTGGCTTACGGCGTCTGCGACGACGACTGGACGGGCCTGGCCGGGCTCGGCGTGGTGCGCGGCTGGCCCGGTTCCTCGGGCTGCCCGAAAAGCTGGCCGCCGCGGTCCGCCTCCAGCGCCGCCGGCGCGGTGGCAGCGACGGGCAGAGGCTGCTGGCGCGGATCTACGCGGCCTGCGCCGGCGGGGGGCACCTCCACGCGGTCGCCGCTCTGGGGACCGATGAGGTCGCCCGTCGAGCGTGCGGGCTGCGGGCCGTGCCCGCCAGCCGGCGGCTCGGCGCAGACCTGCAGCGGCTGCACGAGGCGGCGCTGGAGGGCTTGCGGGAGTGCGTGCGGCTGGTCAGCCGGGGGCTGGTGCCGCTGGGGGCGCAGGCGTGCGGGCAGCGGTGGGGCTCCGTCCCGGTGTGCGGGGACGGCACGGGGAGCGAGGTGGAGGGCCAGTTGTGCGAGAACGCCGAGCGCGGCTACCACGGCGAGAGGCAGTCCTGGCTGCACTCGGTGTTCGCGGGGGTGGCGTGGGTCAGCGCCCGTCTGAATGCGGGCGGCACGGATGTGCGGGGGGATTGGCAGGAGCAGCTGGACCAGGATGTGGCGCCCTTGCTGACCGGGCGGCAGCCGGTGGGGCTGCGGGCCGCCAGCGCGTACTACTGATCCGTGCAAAAGTCGTGTCAGGGGTCTTTCCCTGTAAGCTATTGAAAATGCTAGAAATCTAGCGTGATTTGTGCGACAGGACTTATGCACCGGTCTGTACTGCCAGGATCTGGTGAGCTCCTGCCGGCGGAAGAGCTGGGACTATTCCGTGAGCGTGACCGACCCGCGCCAGAAAGCCCCGATGCTGCGCCTGGCGGCCGCGAGGGGGTTGCGGGAGGACGCGGGGGAGCCTCTGGACGCAGAGGGCCAGGAGCGGGCCATCGTGGTGGCGTACCGGCCGGCCCGGGGGCCGGAGGAGCAGGTGTGCGGGGTGATCCGGCGCGACGGGGACGGGGAGCAGCGGCTGCTGGAGCCGGTGTGCATGGTGATGCTGGTGAGCCACGACCGGCTGCCGGTGGCGGAGCTGGTGCGGCGGCACCGCGGCCAGCAGGGCCAGGAGCATGCGTTCCAGGGGCCGCTGACGGACTTGGGTTTGCATCCTCCGCCGTGCCGCTCGCACGCGGCGCAGCAGGGTTTCTACCTGGGCGGGCAGATCGCGCAGCTGCTGCGGCGGCTACTGCCGTACTAGGCGCTGCCGGCCGCGGCGCGGCAGCATGGGCTGCGGCCGCTGATCCGGTACTGCGTGGGCAGCGTGGGGCGGCTGACGCGCAGCGCACGGCGGCTGCGGCTGCTGTGCAGCCGGAACAACCTGTGGTGGGACTGGCTGCTGCACGCGGGGAGCCGGGCCCAGCGGCAGGGGACCGACACGGAGCCCGCGGGGGATCGGTGCGCCTGGAGCCGGGAGCGCAGCGGCCGCGGTGCGGGTGCAGGCCGGCACAGGGCGCTTGCGGGGGTGCCCAAGTCGCTCGGCGACGGGCTGAGGAGCCCGCGCCGGGTACGCCGGGCTCCCCGCTCAAGCCCTACGCCCCCCCCAACCGCCATTGCGGGAAATTAACCGGGAATCTAGGCCCGGCCGCTTCGCGGCCCAGGCGCACGCCGGCGGCATCCCCCGGGCTGCGCAAGTCCTGCGAAATAAATGCCCAAACACACGTTGCGCTATCGCTATGGTATGGTGTTAGCGTCAGCATTTTTTCTGCAGGCATGTTGCCTGCGCTGCTCTCTGCTTGTCGTCCGTGTTTAGATCCGCAACATGAGCAACGAAATCCACCTGCGCATCGATCCCGAAAAACGGCCCCGTTCGGGCCCAGCCCTGCGATGTCGCGCTTGGCTGGTGCCCTGCGTGGGCGTTCTGCTGAGTGCCGCCTGTGGAGGCGGATCGAGGGAACCCGTAGTCGGCCGCTCGGCTGCTCCCGTTCCCATCCCCGAAGAGGCAAGTGCCCAGGATCCGCGCAACAGCTCCGCGCCAAGCGACTCTGCCCTAACCGCAATTCCGGGCGAAGCGACCCCGGAGGCGTTGGCGTCCGCCGAGGGCTTCGACCCCGAGCTGCCCGCCGAACCGGCCGAGACGAATGGCCCCCTGTTCCCGCCCGAGTCGGACGACATCACTACCAGCGAGAGCGCGATCGCCTTGCTCGATGAGCTCCTGGCCCTAACCCTGCCCGAGGAGCCTCCCGTGCTCACGGAAGAGGAGGCTCTCCGGCACACTCCCTCCGCTCTGCCCCTCGAACTCAATTCGCATGTCGAACGGCTGATCAACTACTTCGGCAAGACGAACAAAGGCACCGCGACCATGCGCGTCTCGCTCGGCCGCGGCAACGCCTACCGCAGCATGATCGAGCGCATCCTGGAAGAGGAAGGCCTGCCTCGAGAGCTGTTCTATCTCGCCATGGCGGAGTCCGGCTTCCGGCCGAAGGCTCGCTCCCATATGCGCGCCACAGGCATGTGGCAGTTCATGGCTTCGCGTGGCAAACAGTACGGCTTGCGCCAGGATCGCTACGTTGACCTGCGCTACGACGCCGCGGCCGCCACGCGGGCGGCTGCCAAGCATCTCAAGGACCTCCACATCGAGTTCGACGATTGGTACCTGGCGATGGCGGCCTACAACAGCGGCCCCAACCGCGTCAAGAGCGCCATCCAGCGCACCGGCAGCCGCGACTACTGGACGCTCGTTCGCCGCCAGGCGCTGCCTCGCGAGACGCGCAACTACGTCCCGATCATCCTCGCTATGACCTATGTCGGGGAGAACCTCGACATCTTCGACATCGGCACGCCAGACCCGGCTCCACCCCTGCGGTACGACACCATCCGGACCGAGTCGGAGGTCAGCTTCGCGCTCATCGCGGATGCCTCCGGCACCTCGGTGGAGACCGTCAAGGCGCTCAACCCGGCGCTCCTGCGTTCCGCCACGCCCCCCTACGGCTACGAGCTCAAGCTCCCGAGCGGCTCGAGGCCACAGTTCGAGCGCGAGATCGCGGCCGTGCCCCCCGACGAGCGGCTCAACTGGCGCCGCTACGAAGTGCGGGCGGGCGAAACGGTGCAGGCGGTGGCCCGCCGCTTTCGGGTCGATCCCGCCAAGCTCGCGGCCCTCAACTCGCTTCCCGAGGATCCGATTCTGGCCGGGGGCCAGCGCCTAACGATCCCCACGACTACAAGACTTGCGATCTACCGGTACACCGGCAGCGGCCAGGCCGGCGGGCTGGTGGAACCAGGCACGGGGCGCTACCGGATCGCCAGTGGCGACACGCTCGGCGGCATAGCGCGTCGTTTCGGCGTGTCGGTCTCCAACCTGCTCGCCTGGAACGGGCTAACGAGCACGCGGATTCGCGCCGGACGCTACCTCATCGTCCAGCCGAGCGGAACCGCTAGCACCGTCGCTTCGTCCTCCGCGCCCGGGGGGACCTACCGCGTGCGCCGCGGCGACACCCTCTCGAGCATCGGGGCGCGCTTCGGCGCCAGCGTTGCGCAGCTCCGGGCCTGGAACGGCATCCGCGGATCCACCATCCGAGCGGGGCAGGTGCTCAAGGTCCCCGGTGCCGCGCCTGCGCCACAGGCGGCTCCGCAGCGGACCGCGCCCTCGACGAGGGCTGAGGCTGCGCCGAGCCCGAACCACTACCGCATCCGCTCAGGGGACACCCTCTTGACGATCGCCTCGCGCTTCGGAGTGTCGGTGGGGGACCTCCGGACATGGAACGGCATCCGCGGCAGCCGGATCACGGCGGGCAAGTACCTCATCGTGCGTCCGGCGACCCGCAACTCCTCGGCTCCGACGCAGAGCGCCCGCCAAGTCCCGCCCGCAACGCGCTCAGCCGGGAGCGCCGGAGGCCGCTACACCGTCCGCAGAGGGGACACGCTGGGCGCGATCGCGGAGCGCCACGGCACCACCGCCGCCAAGTTGCGGGCGTGGAACGGCATCCGCGGCAGCCGGATTTATCCAGGCCAGTCCCTTGCCATCGGCGGAGCAGCCGCCTCAGGGCAGCCCCAGAGCTACCGCATCCAGCGGGGCGACACCCTGGCCGGGATCGCCAAGCGGTTTGCCGTGACCGTCCAGGACCTTCGCCGCTGGAATCGGTTGAGCTCCTCGCGGATCATCGCGGGACAAAAGATCGTCGTCCACCCCCAAGGGTCCTAGCCCATGTTCACCAACGGTAGATCCAAGACATTTTAGAATCAACGACTTACGCCGATGGAACGGCTCGCGTGGCACTACAAAGTGTGCCCAGCGGGCAGCGGGGGTAGGCCAGACGATGGTCTTGCGGAGGCCGCTTGGCTGCGGGTCGGTGCCGAGCGCGTCGTAGAGGGCGTACTGCTCGGGTTCGGCTTGGGTGGCGGTGACGCCCGGGCAGGGTGCGGCCGTCGGGCCGGCGGAAGGTGGCGGTGACACGCTGCTGGCCGGCGACGAGGCGTCTCAGGGTGGTCCCACCGGCGTGGCTGCCGTGCGTGCGCAGGCGGGTTCGGATGAGCTGGACGAGCTGCTAGGCGCCGACGGTGGGGCACAGGTGGCCGTCGGCGCACCGCGGCTTGCGGTAGGAGATGGGTCGCAGGCCGAGTGGGGACTGGGGCGCACGGAAGACGGCTGCGATATCGGGGAGCGTGGTGGAGGTGCGCCGGCACGTGTCTGCGTCCCAAGCGGTCTCGCTGCTGCGCAGGCAGTAAACGCCGGGGTGGGTGACCCTCGAACCGTCCTGGGGGCGTCTGGTCCAGGTGCCGGCGACAGCCTGGTTGCCGGTCTCGTCGGCGGTGACGTGGACCTGGTAGTGGGCGGCGACGCGGGTGTGCCTGGCTTGGAGGCACCCGCTGCGTTGCCGGACCTGGTCGAGGCGCTTGGGGGCGTTGGGCCGTGACAGTCCGTCGGGGAACTGGGCGAGGACGGCCTCGCAGCGGATGGCGCAGCGCTCGCCGAGGCCCCGTTCCTGCTCGGCCCGCTCCTCGGAGTAGCCGGAGAGGCGGACTGCGTCGGGGTCGGTGGCACCGACCTAGTGCAGTGGCACGGTTTGGTTGGCTGGGGTGCGCCCGGAGACGGCGGCGTCGGCGTCGAACTGGCGGTGCCGTGCGCGACTGACGACCAAGTAGCGCTAGGGGTTCTCGCGGAGCCAGGTGAAGGCGGCCTCGGTCGACAACCACGAGTGTGCCGGCCGGCGCCTCGAGCCTGCCGGCCAGGGTGAGGTGTGCGCGGATGTGGCCGGCGCAGACCTGCGAGCGGCGCACGCAGCCTGAGGCCTCGAGCAGCAGGCCGAGGGTCAGCAAGGGGCCATCGCTGCGCCTCTCCTGCGAGTGCCCGCACTGGGCCTGCGGCTGCTCGCTCGCCTCGCCTGCGAAGTACGTGTGGGTCAGGTCGTAGAGGGTTACCGTGGGCTGCAGGTCGAAGAGCCCGAGGGCGCGGTCGCACAAGTGCGTCTCGATCGCCTCGCGATGTTTCCCCAAGGCGTCCGAGGCGCGGTGGAGCTGCAGGGCGCCGACGGTCTCGCAGGCGACCCCGAGCAACTCGCCGAGGCCGCTGGGGTGCCGGAGCCAGCGAGGCGTCTCGCGCTCGGAGGCCGGGTGGGCCCTGCGCCCGACGAGGACGCCGGTGGCCGCCATGCGCAGCGCGCCGTTGCCCCCCAAGCGGCCAACAAGTCCGGCAGGCCGACCTGGTCGAGCGCCCCCAGGCCGAGCTGCTCGACGCCGACGCTGCGGGGACGGACTAGGCGCAACGAGTCGCCGGCGACCCGCTGGAGGTCGGTCGCTTGTCCGGTCGGCGGGCTCGACGGCGGGCGGGCCAGCGGCCAGCAGCGGCGCCTGACCGCTGAGCACATCGGTGCTGCGGGTGCCCAGCAGCGGCCAGTCTGCCTGGGGCATGTCGCAGTGGCGCCCGAGGTTGCGCAGCGTGCGCTGGCGCACGGTGGGGCCGAGGCGTTCGGTGTGGACCAGGCGGTGCGAGCAATAGGGCTTGCCGTCGGCGGTCCGGCGGGTCTGGGTGCGCCGAAGGAACACGCTGCCGCGCTAGCGGGGTGGACTACCGCGGCGCAAGGGTATCCATACGATTATGGCCCTACATCGCGTTCTGCCAAATCCCGATCATTTAGAATCAACAAGTTACAGGTGCGCACGCCTCGAAATACCGGCCAAATGGCCAAAATCGCCCGTCAACTTGGCAAACATGGGCTAGGCGGGCGTCTAATTCGCGAAGCAATACAGCGCCGACCGTGTGCGGACGAATAGGCGCCCGTCCATGACCACGGGCGTGGCGTAAACCTCTTCCCCCATTGAGTTGGTGCGGATCACGCTCCAGTCAGGTCCAGGCGCGATGACGGAGATCTGGCCCGTCTCGTCCGCCGCGAAGAGCTTGCCGTCCGCCGCCACTGGAGACGAGAAGTAGCGGCCCAGGGCCTCCCGCAGGCGGCCCTGCTTGAGGACGCTGCCGTCCTCGGCGCTCAGCGCGGTGAAGATGCCGCCGTCCTTCACCAAGTACAAGATGCCCTCATACAACAGCGGGGACGGCACGTTGGGCAGGCTTTTGTAGTGCAGCCACTGAACCGCCCCGTCGGTCATGTCGCCTTGGCCCCCCAGCCTGATCTTGCGCACCGCATTCACGGCGCGGCGCTTGCGCCGGTGGTGCTCCCAGTCGCGACGCTCCAGGAAGCCGGTCAGGTCCAGGTCCAGGTTGCCCAAGCCCCGGGCGACTTTCTTGCCGAATGGCGCGCTCAGCTCGCTCGCCGTCAGCTTGCCATCCCCGTCCGCGTCCCACTCGGCCAGAGCCGCCTCGAACGGAGCCACAGCCTCCTGCTGCCCTAGGTCTGCGCTGCCCGCCCAGCCCAGCACGTACGCGTAGCCGTCTTCGTCCAGCACGGGCGTCGGCTTCAGTTGCCAAGTCAGCCCCTCCACCCACCAGGCTTTCTCGCCGGTCGCAACCGTGTAGGCCGCCAACTCGTAGGATCCGGCGATGAGCACCTGCAGGCCGCCTTCGTCCGGGCGGTACACCACCGGGGTCGAAAAGCCCCGCAGCGAGTAAGGTCGCTCGTTGCGCCACGCCACTTCGCCGGTGGCAGCGTCCACGGCCACCATGAACGAATCCGTCTCGGAGTCGCAGACCTGGATCACTTTGCCGTCTACGAAGACCGGCGACGCGCCCAGGCCCATCGGATTGTTGAAGGGCCCCAAGGGCAGGCGCCACAGCTCGTTGCCATCGGGCCCGTAGGCGACGAGGCCGAAGTCCTGGAAAAACGCGTAGGCGTTCTCTCCATCCGTCGCTACGCTGGGAGCCGCCGGATCGTTCGGCTCCCGCAGCTTGCCTCGCCGCTCGCGGAGGATCTCGCGCCGCCACTGGATGCGGCCGGTGCGCCGGTCCAGCGCGAAGGTCAGCAGGCGGTCGTCGTCAAAGCCGGTCAGGAAGATGCTGGCTCGGCCGAAAACCGGTGACGAGAGGCCCTCGGGAAGCGGCGTCTTCCAGACGACGGCTTGGTCCGGACCGAAGGCGTCCGGAATGTTCGTCGCGCTCGCCAATCCCGAGCCGTTCGGACCTCGGAAACGGTCCCAAGCGAGTTCAGCGGCCGGCGCGGCGGCGAGAGCGGCGAGGGCTAGGCAACCGAGGCGAAAAGTCATGTGCCGAATATAGCATTGCGCACCCCGGCGGCTAGCGGCGGAGAGAAGCGATCACGTCCCGAAAGCCTGCCTCCGCCGCGGAGGCGGTCTTCTCCGGCGCGGTCAGCTTGAAGAAGATCGGCGCATCCGGACCCTGGACGATCGCCGCCAGCATGCGGTACCCCGGAAGGGGCGTCGCCCGGGGCGCCATGGGAAACGGCTTGAACAGGTAGGTGCCGCGCACATCCAGCACCGTCACGCGGAGACCGGCTATTTCCTGCTCGCTCCGGTCGGCGTCGCCCGGCTCGACCGGGCTACCGTCGGCCTTCTGAAACTGCCCCAGCCAGCGCCGTACGTTGGCTTCGACACCGCCGCCCTGGCCCGGCCCGAAGTAATGCACGGCTAATTCCCCGTCCCGATCGTCGCCCGCCGCGGCCGGAATCGTGTAGTTCGCGGTGCGCATGGGCTTGGGGGCGGCTACCCAGTCCGTCGGGGTTTCGAAGCGGACGCCGCCCGCCTCGGCGGCGGCCAGCGGAGCCGCAGCCAGCAGGAGGCAGGCCGTCCCGCGCAGGGAAAGCGAGTGTCGGAGAGCGGTCATCGCGGATCGGCTTCCAGTGTACAGCAGGGACCTGGGCCCACACCGAATCGCGGAAGGTCAGCTAGTCCCGGGGCCAATGCTTGTCCGCGAAGTCCAAATAGCGGTCCCAATCGTACGCCGTCACATCGTGCCGGCCGCTGCGCACGTGGTAGCCGACTGTCTCCATCACCGGTTGATGCACAGGAGGCTGCCCTGCCACGCCCAAACCCCGCAGCCCGAGCAGTTCATACGCGGAGCCGGCGTGCAGCGCTGCAAGGAACTCGCCTCGCGGGTCCGCCCAGGCGTCCTCCTCCGCACTCGCCACGTACAGCGGGCGCGGCGCCACCAGCGCCAGCAGCATGTGCTGGTCCACCGGCAAGTCGTCCTCAGCGTCGCCGTAGGCTTTGAAATTCCCCGCGAACCAGTGCGGGAACGAGTCGTTGATCCGGGCCACGGTCTCACCGAAGCGCCGTCGGCTCAGCGCCGCGCCCCCGCAGCCGGAGTTGTTCGAGATCACCATCGCGAAGCGGGCGTCTAGGGCGCCCGCCCACAGCGCCGTCTTGCCTAGGCGCGAGTGGCCCATCACAGCCACATGCGCCGAGTCTACCCCGGCGTCGGTCTCGAGATAGTCCAGGGCCCGGCTCAGCCCCCAAGCCCAGGCAGCGATGGAGCCCCAATCCCGGGGCCCCTGCGGCGGAGCCAGGGCATGGACGCCATTGCGGAACCCGTCGTCGAAATCCGGGTCGAGGTCGCCGCAATAGGCTGTCGCCACGCCGTAGCCGCGTTCTAGGATGCGCTCGATCTGCCAGCGCCCGGCGCTCGCCCCGCGGGACGCCTCCGTCGCCCGGTTCCTCTGGACACCCTCGCCTCGAGCGCGGACCCAGCCCTCCGTCACGCGGACCCCCGGATCGGCATGCACCGTCTGGTTGCCGCCGAAGTTCAGCCCGAGGAACACCCCGACTCGCGCCGTGGCCGCGACGGGGGTGTACAGCAGGAGCTCCATGCTCGGCCCGTCCTCCGCGGCCCCGAAATCGATGCGCACCTGCTTGCGCCGGGCCAGTCCTCCCAGCGCCGCACCATCCTCCTCCAGCACGGTGAACCGCAACCCTTCCGGCGCAGGCGGGGCGATGCCGTAGACCTGCTCCTCAAACAGTCCCAGGATCTCCGCCCGCCGCACAGCCCACTGCCCTGCCGTCTGCACCAGGGCCCCGTCGGCCATGCGGAGTATCTCGGGCAGTTCGTACAGGGGCACTTTCGCCTCGTCGTAGTTGAAGTCGGCCGGTTGGCAAGCCGCACCGGCGACGGCCAGCAACAGCGCGGCGAAACGGGAAGCTAACGGGAATGCGGGCATGGCATCGGACATCTGGCCGGACGGGCGGCCGACGGCGCAGCATCGCATATTCTGACAGGATAATGCCCTCGCAGGCAATTTTGGCGCTGGCCGTCGTGGTCTGCGTGATGGCGGCGCTGGCCTCCAATCGGGTATCCGTCCCGGCGGCCATGGTGGTCGGCCTGCTGGCGCTCGTGCTCAGCGGCGCGGTGAAGTCCGAGGCCGCTTTGGCGGGTTTCAGCCATCCTGCGGTGCTGGCCATCGCGGCTCTCTTTGTTGTCGCCGCCGGCTTGCGCGAGACCGGCGCGATGTTCGCCGTCGGACCGGCGCTGCTCGGGCAGCCGCGCTCGGTAGCCGCCGCCCAGCTCCGGCTGATGCTGCCGGTTGCGCTGCTGTCGGCGTTCATGAACAACACCCCCGTCGTGGCGCTCTATCTGCCCCTGGTGCGTGAGTGGGCCACACGAATCCGCATCAACCCCTCCAAGCTCCTGATCCCCCTCAGCTTTGCATCCATCCTCGGCGGGCAGCTGACCCTCATCGGCAGCGCTTCCAACCTGATCGTGATGGGGCTGTACCTCGAGCACCTCGCCGCCGCGGGCCTCCCAGCTCCCAGCCCGGCCCTGCAGTTCTGGGGGCCAGCCCTGCTGGGGCTACCCGCCGCGGGCCTCGGCATCGCCTACCTGCTCGCGGTTTCCTCCACCCTGTTGCCGGATCGCGTGCGCCTGCCCGATCCCAAACGCTGGGTGCGGCGGTTCACGGTCCAAATGGAGGTGGTCCCAGGCTCGCCGATCGCCGGAGCCACCATTGAGGGAGCCGGTTTGCGCAGCCTGCCGGGGCTGTACCCGGTTGAGATCAATCGGGCTGGCCACGTCATCGCCGCGCCGCCCCCCCGGACCCGCCTGCAGGAGGGCGACCGCCTCGGCTTCGCGGGCAAGCTGGAATCCGTGGTCGACCTTCAGAAAGTCCGGGGACTCGCGCCGGTCCAGCGCCGCGACAACGGCCCTGCAACTGCTCCGACCGAGCGTCGGCTCGCCGAGGCGGTAGTCGCCCGCAATTCCCCGCTCGTCGGGCGCACCGTCCGGGACGCACAGTTCCAGGATGTGTACAATGCGGCCATCGTCGCCGTCCACCGCGAAGGCGCCCCCATTGCGGCCAGGATCGGCGACATCAAGTTGGAGCCGGGCGACACCTTGTTGCTCGAAACGGCCCGTGGGTTCGCGGACCTGCACCGGGACTCGCCGGATTTTCACTTGGTCTCGCGGGTCGCCGGTTTCGCCCCGCCCCGCCACAACCGACTGTGGGTCGCGGCGGCCTGCTTCGCACTCCTCGTGGCCGGGCTGATGCTGGCTCCCCTGGAGCCGGTCGTCGTTTGTCTGGGCGCAGCGGGGCTGATGGTCTGCACCGGATGCCTTTCGATGAAGTACGCCCTGCGGAGCATTCCGCTGCAGGTGATCGTGCCCGTGGCCGCGGCCCTGGGCCTCGCCGCGGCCTTGGAGCAGTCCGGAGCGGCCGCTGCGCTCGCCGGGGCTCTGCTCGAGACCTGCAGCAATTTAGGCTTCGGGGCCCGCGGCATGCTATTGGCGATCACTCTCCTGGCCGCGGGCTTCTCCCAAGTGCTGACCAAGAACGGGTCTGCGGCGCTGATGTTTCCGATCGCCATGGCTGTGGCCGGTGAGCTGGGGACGCGCCCCGAGCCGTTCGCGTTCAGCCTGATCCTGGGCTGCGGTCTCAGCTTCCTGTCGCCGGTCGCCTACCAGACGAACCTGATGGTCCACGGGCCCGGCGGATACCGCTTCTTGGACTTCCCGCGCATCGGCGCGCCGCTGACGCTCATGCTGGCGGTGACGGGGGCGCTGCTGTGCCCCTGGGTGTTTCCCTTCCACCCTCTGCCGTGAGCGAGCGGACATGCCCGAGCTGCCCGACATCGAGATCTACATCGCAGCCCTGGACGCCCGGCTCCGAGGCGAGCCCTTACTCGGCACTCGCGTCGCCGGACCGCTGCTGCTGCGCACCGTGGACCCAGCGCTGGACGTTTGCTACGGGCGGCAGGCCCGGGAGTTCCGCCGCCTGGGGAAGCGGATCGCGATCGGGCTTGAAGGCGGCTTCTGGCTGGTGCTGCACCTGATGATCGCCGGCCGCCTGCACTGGCGCCCGCCAGGTGCCGCGCTCCCCCGGCGGCGGGGCCTGGCGGCGTTCGACTTCCCTCCCGGGACGCTGCTGCTGACCGAGGCCGGCGCCAAGAAGCGGGCCTCGCTGCATGTCGTCCAGGGCGACTCCGCGCTGGACGGGCTGCACCGCGGAGGACTCGAAGTGTTGGAGGCTTCCCTGGCCGAGTTCGCCGCAGCGCTCGCGGCGCGCAACCGCACTCTGAAACGTGCCCTCACCGATCCGTCCGTGCTGAGCGGCATCGGCAACGCCTATTCGGACGAAATCCTGCACCGGGCGCGGCTGTCGCCGCTGGCCCAGACCTGCAAGCTGGCGCCGGACGAGGTCGTGCGACTCTACGGCGCGACCCGCGCAGTGCTGTCCGACTGGGTGCGGCGTCTCCGGGCCGAAGCCGCCGACGGCTTTCCGGAGAAGGTTACGGCGTTCCGCCAGGGCATGGCCGTGCATGGGCGGTTTCGCCAGCCTTGCCCTGTCTGCGGCTCGCCTGTGCAGCGCATCCGCTACGCCTCCAATGAGACGAATTACTGCGCACCCTGCCAGACCGGCGGCAAACTGCTGGCGGACCGGGCGCTCTCCCGGCTGCTGCGGGCGGACTGGCCCCGCAACCTGGAGGAGCTGTCCAACTCCTAGGTGCGGGGCGTTAGAATGCGGGAAGTGGATCTGCCTCAGCAGCTGAGCTACGGCTCCTTGCGCCTCGAGCCGCCCGTTGTGCTCGCCCCGATGGCCGGCGTGACCGACACCGTGTTCCGCCGCTGCATCCGCGGCTTGGGCGGGTGCGGGCTGATCATGACGGAGTTCACCAGCTCGCACGGCATCCTCGCCAACCGCTCCGGCCCGCAGCGCAAGGGGCGCCGCAACCCTTTCAACTACCTCTATTTCGAACCCGACGAGCACCCGATTGTCGCTCAGCTGTTTGGGGCCGACCCAGCGGTGCTAGCCGACGCCGCCCGGGTGGTCGAAGACCTGGGCTTCGACGGCGTGGACATGAACTTCGGCTGCCCGGTCAAGAAGGTCGTCAAATGCAACGGGGGCTCCGGCCTGCTGCGCGACCTGCCTGCGGTCGAACGCATCCTCCGGGCGGTTCGCGCGGCAGTTTCGATCCCGTTCACCTGCAAGTTCCGCACCGGCTGGGATTCCGAGTCGATCGTCGTCCGGCAGATGGGGCGCTTAGCGGAGGACTGCGGACTGCAGGGTGTCGCCCTCCACGGGCGCACCCGGCAGCAGGGTTACGCCGGCCACGCGGACTGGGAGCGCATCGCCGAGCTCAAGCAGGCCGTGCGTGTGCCGGTCGTCGGCAACGGCGACGTGTTCTCGCCGGAGGACTGCGTGCGGATGTTCCGCACCACGGGCTGCGACGGCGTCATGATCGGCCGCGCTGCCGCGAGCAATCCCTGGATCTTCCGCCAGATCCAGCAGTTCGTCGCCACAGGTGCGTACGAGCGCCCGAGCGAGGTGCAGCGGTTCGAATTGCTGCAGCGGTACTACCGGCTGCTGCTCGCCGACTCCGACAAGATCTCCGGGGCTCCGCTCGGCAAGATGAAGCAGTTCGCGACATACTTCACGCGCGGGATGCGCGACGGGGCGAGCCTGCGCCGACGAGTCCACCGCGCCAGCTCTCCAGAGCAGGTCCTGGGCTGCGTCGAGGCCTCCTTCGAGGCCCATCTGGCCCCAGCGGCGTAGGACGCCGCCGACCGCGCTAGACAGCCTCGAAGCCCGTTCGGCGCAGGGCCGCAGCCACTTGCGCTCCTAACTCTTCTGCGTCTGCCAGCGGGGCTGCGCCCCGCGCGCGGACCAGTCGGCGGTCGCCCAGCGCCGCAGCGGCCCGCAGAGTCAACTGCCCGCTTTCCGCCCGCGCCCAAGCTCCGAGCGGGACGGCGCAGCCGCCCCCCAGGGCCCTCAGCAGAGCCCGCTCGGCGGCGGTCTCCGCCGCTGCCGCGGAATCGTGCAGCGGCGTGATCGCCGCCAGCACGGCCCGGTCGCCGACGCGGACTTCCAAACCCAAGGCTCCCTGGCCGACCGCTGGCACCATCTGCTCGGGATCAAGCGCCTCGGCGATCTCCGCTGCTAGGCCGAGGCGCTGGAGCCCGGCTGCGGCCAAGAGCAGTGCTTCGCATGCGCCGGCGCGGAGCTTGCGCAGCCGCGTGTCGACATTGCCGCGCAGGTCGACCGTCTGCACTCCCGGACGCAGGTCGCGGAGCTGCGCGGCCCGGCGCGGCGAGCCAGTGCCTACGCGGTCGCCCGCATCGAGGTTGGCTAGCCGACGGCCCACCAGTACATCGCGGGGGTCGGCCCTCGTCGGAACGCAGCCTAGGGCGAGCCTCGCATCCAGCTCGGTGGGCAGGTCCTTGAGGCTATGCACGGCGAGGTCGATACCACCGTCCAGCAGCGCGTCCTCCAGCTCTTTGGTGAAGACGCCCTTGATGCCTGCTCGGGGGCCGAGCGTGCCGAGCGGCACTGCCGGAGTCCGGTCGCCCGTCGTCTTGATGACCCGCACCTCGGCCGCAGTCCCGGAGGCCCGCAGACGATCCGCGACCCAGCGAGCCTGTCGCAGCGCCAACTGCGAGCCTCGGGTGCCGACGGTCAGCGTCCGGCCGGTCATTCCTCGCGCAGGCCGAACACCCGCTCGATGTCCTCGACCGTGATGGACGAGCGCGGGTCGGCCGCGCTGCGTTTCACATGCCGGATCGGATGGTGCGCCACCTTGTTCACGATGCCCCGCGTCAGCGCCTCCACGGCTGCCCGCTCCTCCTTCGAGAGCCCGCGCAGCTTGGCCCGGTAGCGCTCCAACTCGCCCAGGCGGATTTCCTCCAGGCGAGCGTTCAGCGCCACGATGGCCGGGGCTGCCTCGTGCGCCCGCAGCCGCTGCAGCAGCCGGTCCAGCTCCTCCTCGACGATGCGCTCCGCCCGGTCCGCCTCGCGACGGCGGTGCTTCAGGTTCTCAGTCGTCACCCGCTGCAGATCGTCAATGTCGTAGACAAACATGTTGTCCACTTCATGGATGCTGGGGTCGATGTCCCGTGGAACGGCGATATCGACCAAGAAGATCGGCCTGTTCCGGCGGGCCGCGATGACTCCTTGGGCGGTCCGCTTAGTCAGGATGTAGTCCGGCGCGCCCGTCGACGAAATGACGATATCCACGCGCTGCAGGAGTTCCAGCAGCCGGTCGAACGGCACTGCCTCTCCCCCGAAACGCTCCGCGAGCTCCCGGGCGCCGGAGAAGGTGCGGTTGGTCACGCTCAGACGCGCCGCGCCCGCCTTGCCCAAGTGCCGGGCGGCGGCCTCCGCCATCTCTCCGGCACCGATCAGCAGCACGGCCAAACCGTCGAGGTCGCCGAAGATCTTGCGGGCCAGTTCGACTGCCACGGAGCTGACCGAGACCGCCATGCGTCCGATTTCGGTTTCCGCTCGGACGCGGCGGCCGACGCGCAGAGCCTCGGAAACGAGTCGATCCAAACGCCCGCGGACCGTCCCCGCGGCCTTGGCTCGCTCGTAGGCCTCTTTCACCTGCCCCAGGATCTGGGGCTCGCCCAACACCATCGAGTCGAGGCTCGACGCCACCCGGAAGACATGCCGTGCGGCTTGGCGGCCGTAGAATGCGTAGAACATGCCATCCTGCGGCGGCGCGCCGTTCGCCGTGGACCCGAGGCTGCGGAACAGCTCGTTGCGGAGGGCGTCGCGCTCGCCGCTGGCCAGAAACTCGACGCGGTTGCAGGTCGAAAGCACTAAGGCCTCCGAGACGGATCCGCTGCGCGTCAGCTCGCGGACCAGCTCGTCGGCTGCCTCCCCGCTCACGGCGAAGCGCTCCCGCACCGCGACGGGCGCGGTCTTGTGGCTGATCCCGAGCAGCTGGATGCTCATCGGCCCATGAAGCTGTGGGCTCCGCTGTTGACTACCCATGTCAGCGCCGCGCAGCCGAAGCCGGCGATTGAGAAGTACGCGCCCCGGCGTCCGCGCCAGCCGGCCGCCAGCCGGCCGGCGACCATGGCAAACGAGATGGCCCACGTGAGAATGGCCAAGGCGATGGTGGGATCCACGACCCAGTTCGGGCCCCACTTGGCGAAGGCCCAGACCGAGGCGGCGATCAGGCCCAGCGTGACGAGGACGAAGGCCGCAGCCAGGGCTTGGTAGCCCATTTCGTCCAGCTTGCCCAGCGGCGGCAGCCGGTAGTAGAAGGCGTGCGGGCGCTTGGACTTGAGCTCGCGCTCCTGGATCAGGTACATGACGCCGGCCACGGCGGTCAGAAACAGCGCCGCATAGCCGAGCAGGAACAGCGTCACGTGCAGCGAGATCCACCAGTCCAGCGTCGGGCGCGCCGGCGTGGGCCAGGGGCCTCCCAGGGAGCCTGCCAGCGTTAGCAGGAAGACCGGCGGAAACACGAAGACCGCTAGGCTCTCGTACTTGAAGCGCAAATACACCGCCAGGAACGCCGCCGTCATGAACAGCGCAGCCAAGGCCGACATCTGCGGTAGAGTCTGCACCGGCATCCGCCCCCGGGCCAAGGCGAAGTGCGCCACTGCGGCGAGGTGCAGCGCACCGCCGGCGACGAAGGCGTACAGGGCCGGCCGGAACAACTGGCGGCGCTGCTTGACAACGCTGTACAGGGAGTCCATCAGGCCGAGCGAATACAGCACCAGCGCAATGCGGAGCAACAGGATGCCGCGCTGTTCCATACGCCGAATTATAGATGGGGCCGCGAACGCCCCGCCCTCCTCAGACCGCCTCGGCGCGAAACGCGTCGCGCAGCCGCGCCCAGGTCCGCGGCAATTCCTCGGGCAGGACCCGCGTTTCGCCGAGCACCGAAACGAAGTTCGCATCCGCCATCCAGCGCGGCAGCGCATGCATGTGGACATGCCCGACCACGCTCGCGCCGGCGGCGCGCCCGATGTTCATCCCGAGGTTGATGCCGTCCGGAACGTAGAGCCTCCGGAGCAGGCGCTCCGCCCGGCGCGTCAACAGCATCAGCTCCGCAGCGGCGGCCTCGGGCACCTCCGCAAGGGTTGCCACATGCGCGTGCGGCACGAGCAGCATGTGGCCGCTCGTGTACGGATACCGGTTCAGCAGCACGAAATTGTGTTCCCCGCGATGCACGACCAGCGTTTCCTGGTCGATGCCGCTACGCGCCAAAGCCCAGCAGAATGCGCACCCCTCGGGACCGCCCGGGGCTCCTCCGGAGCCCGTGACGTACCGGTAACGCCACGGTGTCCGCAGATGATCCATCGAAGGCGGCCCGGGCCGCTGCGCACTAGCTCTCAGTGGGGTTCGCGTCGGAGACGGCGTCCCGCAGCTGCTTGCTCGGCTTGAAAAATGGGATGGTCTTGGGCGGCACTTCGACCTCGACGCCGGACTTGGGATTCCGCCCAAGGCGCGCCGCGCGGATGCGAGTGCGGAAGCTGCCGAACCCCCGGATTTCCACCTTCTCGCCCGCCAGGAGCGAGTCCACGATGCTCTTCAGCACCGTCTCCACGATGATGTCCGCCTCTCTCCGCGTTACTTGAACATCCCGGGCGACCTGAACCACCATCTCAGCTTTCGTCATGGGCTCCTTGCGCGATTCTCCTTGGCCACACCATTATAGTCAAGTCGAGCCTCCTCGGGGCCGGGGCGGCCGCCCAGCCGGCGCAGGCCGGCCCCCAGCCCGGACGAGCCTAGGTGCGCGCCTCCAGCACCAGCATCCGGGCGTTGTGCGCCACTGGGTGGAGAAGCCGGCGCGGCAGCTCCCGGGGCCAGCCCAGCCACCCCTCGCGCCACGCAGCCCCGGAGCCCAGGCCGCGCCCTGCGCGCTGCCGGAAACCGCGAGCGTGCCGCTCTTCCAGCAGGCGGCCCCCCTCCGGCCGCACCAAGCGCACTGGCACCTCGCGCACGGGGAGACCGCCGCCCCGGGCGGGCAGGGCTGCCCTGCCGGGGCCCTCCCTGCTCCTGACCAGCAAGCGAGGCCGAAAGCCAGCCCCTGCGCCGCCTGTCCCCTAGGAGCCTGTTGAAAAAGTCCTCAGCGACCGTGAAGCGGCACTGAGATGACCGTAAAACGACTCCTGAAGGCCCTGAACAGTCGCAAAACGGTGCTTCGGACGCGATTTCGCGAGGGGGATCGTATCCCAGCGACTTTAGCAACAGGCTCCTAGGCTCGAAAAATCAGTCGTGCATCCCTGGGGGTGCCGGAGGGTGCCCGCTGCAGGAGCGGGGCTCCGTCTACGCGGTCTCGGCTCCCTCCTCGGCGAGAGGCGTCGCGTCGTCGCAACGCAGGCCGATCCGGCGCCCGCTCTCGTTCATGTCCACGATCTGGAACTGATACCGCCGGCCCGCCTCCAGCGCCGGCTTGCCGCGGGAGAGCGGACGCGGCACCTGCGAGTTGTGGCAGAGGCCTTCGACCCCGGGCGCCAGCTCCACAAACGCCCCGAATCGCACGATGCGCTGCACGAGCCCCGGCATCATGTCCCCGACCGCATTCTGGCTCAGGAAGGCGTCCCAGGCGTCAGGCTCGAGCTGTTTGACTCCCAGGGCCAGACGCCGGTTCGCCAAGTCCACATGCAGCACCACAGTGTTGATCTGCTGGCCCTTGCGGACCAGCTCGCGCGGATTCCTGCGACGCTTGTCCCAGGAGAGGTCGGAGACATGCACCAGACCCTCGATGCCCTCCGCGATCTCGACAAAGGCTCCGAAGGTCGCGATGCGGCGCACGGTGCCGACCACCACCTGGCCGACTTCCAAACCACCGCCGTAGAGATCCCAGGGGTCTGGCGTCAGCTGCTTGAAGCTCAGGGAGACACGGCGCTCCTTCGGGTTTGTGCCCAGCACCACCGCCTCCGTCTCGGCTCCCGGGGAGAAGGTCTTGGACGGATGCTTCGCGTGCCGCGACCACTGCACCTCGCTGCTGTGGATGAGGCCCTCCACGCCGGGCTCGAGCTCCACGAAGGCGCCGTAGTCCTGGACGCTCGAGACCCTGCCGCGCACACGTTTGCCGGGCGGGTACCGCTCGGCAACGGTGTCCCAGGGGTTTGGCTGCATGCCGCGCAGGCTCAACGCCACGCGGTCCTTGGCCGGGTCGAGGCGCAGGACCTTCGCCGTCACTTCCTGGCCGGGCTGCAGAATCTCTGTCGGATTCGAGACGCGCCCATGGGACAGCTCCGTGAGCTTGATGAGGCCGTCGATCCCGCCCAGGTCCACGAAGACCCCGTAGCTGGTGACGTTCTTCACCACCCCGGTCGCGGGCTCGCCCACCTTCAGCTCGGCGAGCGTCTCCTGCCTGAGTTGCTCCAAGCCCTCCTGCAGCAGCGCGCTGCGGGAGACGACGGCGTTCGAGCGGCGGCGCTTGCACTCGATGACGAGCACTTCGAACGTCTGGCCGAGGTAGGCCTCGAGGTCCCGCACCGGGCGCAGGTCAACCTGCGATCCCGGCAGGAACGCCGAGACGCCGATGTCGACCCGCAGGCCGCCCCTGACCCGCTCGACGACCGTCGCTCGCAGCGGTCGGCGCTGGGCGTGGGCGGCCTCGATCTCCTTCCAGGCGGCGGCCTCGCGGGCCCTGCGGTGCGACAGGACCGCGTAGCTGCCCGGAGCGCCGAGGCGCTCCACGATGACCTCGACGAGCTGGCCGGGCTCCGCCCGGACGCCCCCGTCCGGTCCGCGGAAGTCCTCTAGCGGCACTTTGCCCTCGACCTTCGCGCCGAACGCAACCAGGACTCCGCCCTCCTCGACGGCCACCACCCGGCCGGAGCAGCGGCTGCCGGGGTGGATCGCCGCAGGGGCCTCGGCCCCCGGGGCGAGGAGCGCGTCGAGCTCTTCCGGGGCGAGGGCCTCCTCGCTCGGATCCTCAGGAGCGGGGCCGGCTTCCGGCAGCCCCGGCACGGAAGCTGCGCCGGGGGCCTCCGCCTGCAACCCGTCTCGGTCCGCTTGCATCGCTTGGTCCTTGCCGACGGAACCCGGCGGCGGCACCCCTGTGCGGCCGTCCGCTCCGCAGCGGGCCCGCCAACCGCACGCACGGGCCCGGCTCGCAAGGCTAGCTAACTATAGCCGAGGCGGGGGCGGATGTCAACGCCGCGCGGAGCGCCGCAGCACTGCCCTAGAATGGGAGAAACCCGAAAGGAAGCCCCCTATGCCGATCAGCCCGGAATTGCTGCGCATCCTCTGCTGCCCGCGCACGAAGACGCCGGTCGAGCCGCTCGCGGCCGACCGGCTGGCCCGCCTCAATGCGGGGGTCGCAGCCGGGGCGGTCCGCTACGCCGACGGGTCGCAGGTGGAGCAGCCGCTTGCCGAAGGGCTCGCGACCGTCGACGGAGGCACCGTCTACCGCATCGACGAAGGCATCCCGGTCATGCTCATGGACCGGGCGATTCCGACGGACCAAGTTCCCGGCTGGTGAGAAACAAAGGGCGGGGCCGCTCGCGAGCGGCCCCGCCCTAGGAAATTGGCGCCGGGCGGCGTCCTACTCTCCCACGCCGTTGCCAGCGCAGTACCATCGGGGCTGAGGAGCTTAACTGCCGTGTTCGGGATGGGAACGGGTGTGGCCTCCTCGCTAGGGCCACCCGGCGTAGAGCCCGGGCGCTAGCCCGGGCACCGCGCCCCGCTAGGGGCGCGAAACCGAAAATCGAAGGTCTGGCAACCGCCGCGTCCGCCGCAACCGCCCCGCGCCGCTCGGAGCGCGGCTCGGGGTAGGCTTCACGGTCAAGCCGAACGGGCGATTAGTAACGGTTAGCTCGCATGTTGCCACACTTGCACATCCGTCCTATCAAACTTGTCGTCTTCAAGTGCCCTTCAGGGAAACCTTATCTCGGGTAGGGTTTCGCGCTTATATGCTTTCAGCGCTTATCCCGACTGAACTTCGCTACCCAGCTATGCCACTGGCGTGACAACTGGATCACAAGAGGTTCATCCGCCTCGGTCCTCTCGTACTAAAGGCAGCTTCCCTCAAGTTTCCTGCGCCCACCAAGGATAAGGACCGAACTGTCTCGCGACGTTCTGAACCCAGCTCGCGTACCGCTTTAATAGGCGAACAGCCTAACCCTTGGGAGCTTCTCCACCCCCAGGATGCGATGAGCCGACATCGAGGTGCCAAACCCGGGCGTCGATATGAACTCTTGGCCCAGATCAGCCTGTTATCCCCGGCGTACCTTTTATCCGTTGAGCGACGGCCCTTCCATGCGGAACCGCCGGATCACTATGGCCTGCTTTCGCACCTGCTCGACTTGTGGGTCTCGCAGTCAGCCCGGCTTATACCATTGCGCTCTGCGGCTGATTTCCAAACAGCCTGAGCCGAGCATCGCGCGCCTCCGTTACCGTTTGGGAGGCGACCGCCCCAGTCAAACTACCCACCAAACAGTGTCCCTGAGCCGGCTTCACGGCTCGAGGTTAGATCCACAACATAGCAGGGGTGGTATCTCAAGGGCGGCTCCACCGAACCCGAGAGTCCGGCTTCCAAGCCTCCCACCTATCCTGCGCAAGCTATGTCATGAATCACTGTTAAGCTGTAGTAAAGGTGCACGGGGGTCTTTCCGTCCTTTGGCGGGTAACCGGCGTCTTCACCGGTACCACAACTTCGCCGGGCTGGTTGTTAAGACAGTGCTCAGATCGTTACGCCATTCGTGCAGGTCGGAACTTACCCGACAAGGAATTTCGCTACCTTAGGACCGTTATAGTTACGGCCGCCGTTCACCGGGGCTTCGATTCAAAGCTTCGCCGAAGCTAACCTCTCCTCTTAACCTTCCGGCACCGGGCAGGCGTCAGCCCCTATACGTCGTTTTCGACTTAGCAGAGACCTGTGTTTTTGCTAAACAGTCGCCTGAGCCGTTTCTCTGCGACCTCCTCGCGGAGGCACTCCTTCTCCCGAAGTTACGGAGCCATTTTGCCGAGTTCCTGAACAACCAATCACCCGAGCGCCTGAGAATTCTCATCTCGTCCACGTGTGTCCGTTTCCGGTACGGGCGCCTTGCCGTCTCCTTAGAGGTTTTTCCTGGCAGTGTAGCTACGCAGCTTTGCGGCCGTGCGGCCTCGCGTCCGCCCTCGATGCATTCCTGGGTGGATTTGCCTGCCCAGGCACCTTGAGACGGCCAAAAGGGACAACCATCCCCCTTCCTGCTTCACTTCCTGCGTCACCCCATCGTCAAACGAGGCAAGGCGGTCGCGGAATATTAACCGCGTATCCATCGGCTACGCCTTTCGGCCTCGCCTTAGGACCCGACTAACCCCGGGCGGATTAACCTTCCCCGGGAAACCTTAGACTTTCGGCGGCCAGGGTTCTCACCTGGCTTCTCGCTACTAATGCTGGCAGAGTCACTTCCTGCAGTTCCACCGATCCTTGCGGTTCGGCTTCGCCACTGCAGGAACGCTCTCCTACCATCCCCGCCCCGCAAACGGGCCGGGAATCCGCGGCTTCGGTGCAACGCTTGAGCCCCGTTACATTTTCGGCGCCAAGGCGCTTGACCAGTGAGCTATTACGCTTTCTTTAAAGGATGGCTGCTTCTAAGCCAACCTCCTGGCTGTCCTAGCGACTTGACTTCCTTACCCACTGAGTGCTGCTTGGGGACCTTAGCCGGCGGTCTGGACTGTTTTCCTCTCGACTACGAAGCTTAGCCCCCGCAGTCTGACTCCCGTGCTGCTTCGTCGGCGGCATTCGAACTTTAGTTGGATTCGGTAAGTTGTGGAACCCCCTAGTCCATCCAGAGGCCTACCACCGCCGCGTTCGCACGAGGCTAGCCCTAAAGCTATTTCGGAGAGAACGAGCTATTACGGAATTTGATTAGCCTTTCACCCCTACCCTCAGTTCATCCAAGCCGTTTTCAACCGACACTGGTTCGGGCCTCCATTTGCTGTTACACAAACTTCACCCTGACCAAGGGTAGATCATCCCGTTTCGCGTCTAATCCCAGCGACTTCGCGCCCTGTTCAGACTCGCTTTCGCTGCGGCTCGATTGCTCTTAACCTCGCCACTGAGATTAACTAGCCAGCTCATTAAGCAAAAGGCACGCGGTCAGGCGTTGCGGAGCCCGGGCCGGAGCCCGGAGATCCGCCATAGCCCTCCCACTGCTTGTAGGCATACGGTTTCAGGTACTTTGCACTCCCCTAGCAGGGGTTCTTTTCACCTTTCCCTCGCGGTACTGGTTCACTATCGGTCGAGAGCGAGTATTTAGCCTTGCCGGATGGTCCCGGCAGATTCCCGCAGGATTTCCCGTGTCCCGCGGTACTCAGGATCCCTCTGGGCCGCTTCACCTTTCGCCTACAAGACTGTCACTTCCTCTGGTCAGTTTTTCCAAACTGTTCGGCTAGGATCATCGGTCCCGTGATGAGGTCCTACAACCCCGGGCTCCCCCGTAGGGTCGCCCGGTTTGGGCTGGTCCGCGTTCGCTCGCCGCTACTAGCGGAATCATGGTTATTTTCTTTTCCTCCGGGTACTGAGATGGTTCACTTCCCCGGGTTCGCCCCGCCGACCTATGGATTCAGTCGGCGGCGACGGGAGTTGGCTCCCGCCAGGTTTCCCCATTCGGACATCCCCGGGTCGAAGCTTGCTTACAGCTCACCGAGGCTTTTCGCAGTTAGCCACGTCCTTCATCGCCTGCTCTCGCCAAGGCATCCCCCGTACGCCCTTAGTAGCTTGACCGTGAATCCTACCCGGAGCCCGCGCCGCCCGCGCGGGGCGGCCGGCCTGGGCAGGAGCGCTACTCGGACAGCATGCCGGACGCGCGCAGAGCGCGCGCCGGATGCTTCCGGCGATTGCCTATGACCTTCGGTATTCGGTTGTCAAGGAGCCCCGGAACGCCTGGCGCGCAGGATCCCTGGGGGAGAAGCCGCGCTCGCTGCGCGACGCCTCCGCGAACGATCCGGCGTGGTGGGCGTGGCTGGATTTGAACCAGCGACCTCATCCTTATCAGGGATGCGCTCTAACCAACTGAGCTACACGCCCCGAGCAGAACCTCCGGGCGGGGTGGTGGAGCTGATCGGAGTCGAACCGACGACCTCCTGAATGCAAATCAGGCGCTCTCCCAGCTGAGCTACAGCCCCGGATGCGAGCGCAGCCCGGACTGAGGCTGGTTGGACGCGGGCGGCAGGCTACGCCTGCCGCCGAACCAGTACGCCTGCACGCTCCGAGCCAGAGAGCGCCGGACGGCTGGAACCGTCTGCCGCTGACAGGGCCCCGGAGGGCCGAAGGACCGACGGTTCGGTCTCTCTTAGAAAGGAGGTGATCCAGCCGCAGGTTCTCCTACGGCTACCTTGTTACGACTTCACCCCAATCATGAATCATACCGTAAGCCGCTGCCTCCCGAAGGTTAGCGCGCGGATTTCTAGTACAATCCACTTTCGTGATGTGACGGGCGGTGTGTACAAGGCCCGGGAACGTATTCACGGCGCCATTCTGATGCGCCATTACTAGCGATTCCAGCTTCATGCAGGCGAGTTGCAGCCTGCAATCCGAACTGAGGATGGCTTTGGGGGATTAGCTCCATCTCGCGACTTGGCAACCCGTTGTACCACCCATTGTAGCACGTGTGTAGCCCTGGATATAAAGGCCATGATGACTTGACGTCGTCCCCACCTTCCTCCAGCTTGTCGCTGGCAGTCTCCTGCGAGTCCCATCATTGGCAACACAGGACGAGGGTTGCGCTCGTTGCGGGACTTAACCCAACATCTCACGACACGAGCTGACGACAGCCATGCAGCACCTCTACAGCGGTCTCCGAAGAGAAAGCCCTGTTTCTAGGACGATCCGCTGCGGTTCAAGCCCAGGTAAGGTTCCTCGCGTTGCGTCGAATTAAACCACATGCTCCACCGCTTGTGCGGGCCCCCGTCAATTCCTTTGAGTTTCAGCCTTGCGACCGTACTCCCCAGGCGGCATACTTAACGCGTTAGCTCCGGCACGGACTCAGTGAAGAGCCCACACCAAGTATGCATCGTTTAGGGCGTGGACTACCAGGGTATCTAATCCTGTTTGCTCCCCACGCTTTCGAGTCTCAGCGTCAGTTACGGTCCAGAAGGCCGTCTTCACCACCGGTATTCCTCCTGATATCTACGCATTCCACCGCTACACCAGGAATTCTACCTTCCTCTTCCGTACTCTAGCCTGCCAGTATCGACCGCACCCTCCCAGTTGAGCCGGGAGATTTCACAATCGACTTGGCAAACCGCCTACACTCGCTTTACGCCCAGTAATTCCGAACAACGCTTGGAGCCTACGTATTACCGCGGCTGCTGGCACGTAGTTAGCCGCTCCTGCTTCTGCGGGTACCTTCATCATAGTCCCCGCTGAAAGATCTTTACGACCCGAAGGCCTTCATCGATCACGCGGCGTCGCTGGATCAGGGTTGCCCCCATTGTCCAAGATTCCCCACTGCTGCCTCCCGTAGGAGTCTGGCCCGTGTCTCAGTGCCAGTGTGGCCGTGTGCCCTCTCAGGCCGGCTATCGATCGCAGCCTTGGTAGGCCATTACCCCACCAACAAGCTAATCGACCGCGGGCCCATCCCCGAGCGCATGAAGCTTTCACCCCGAAGGGTCGTATGCGGTATTAGCCCCAGTTTCCCGAGGTTATTCCCCACTCGAGGGCAGGTAACCCACGTGTTACTCACCCGTCCGCCACTGTCCGGCCCCCCGAAGGAGGCCTTCTCGTTCGACTTGCATGTGTTAAGCGCGCCGCCAGCGTTGATTCTGAGCCGGGATCAAACTCTCGAGGAAAGGTTTTTTGGCCGCCCCGCCCTGACGGGCGGGGCACCAACCTCGCAGAGGTGCCGATCCGACTTCCACTCGGAATCAGACGAAAACGTACTGCACGTCCAACCGATCTGTCAAAGATCTGCGCCGCGACAGATCGACTCGCCCAAGCGGCCTGCGCCGCCCGTCGGCAATCCCCGTCGCGAACCAGCCTCGTGCGGAGCCTAAGCCCCGCCGACAGCCCGGAAGCCTACGGCCTCCGCAACCGCCGCTTCAGTCAGAGTAGCAAGTCCCGCGAGGGAATGCAAGCGGTTCGGGGAATTTTTTTTCGGGGGCGGGCGGAGATCCCCGAATGCGGCTGCAAGCAGCGCCTTGCCAACAGCTTAGGATGCCCTCGGGGCGCTGGGCAGGCCGGTCGGGGAGAAAACGCGGGCCTGGCGAAGGCACGCCAGGGGACTCGGACGGCTGCTACACTTTGGGCTGCGATGCAGCGTCTCGCCCTTGCCCTGAGTCTCGCCGCCGCCTCGGCCCCGCTGGCGGGCCCCGCCCGCGCGCAGCTGCTGGCTGCGCGCGAGCACCCCTTCGCGGCCGGCCACCACCATCTCAACGTTTCCGACTTGGCGGGCCACAAGCGGTTCTGGGGGGAACTGCTCGGCGGCGAGCTCGCCAAGTTCGGCGACACCGATGTGGTCAAGCTGCCCAACGCCCTGCTCTTCCTCCGCCAGCAGAAACCGGCCGGGGGCAGCGCGGGCAGCAGCGTCAACCACCTCGGCTTCCGCGTGCCGGACCTGCACGGGCTCGTGCCCCGGCTCCAGGCGGCGGGCGTCAAGCTGGTCACGTCCGAGGTGGTAGCGGGGGCGACGGGCGACATCCACCACAACGCCGACCAGCAGGTTTACCTGGCGTTCGCGCTGGCCCCCGACGGCATGCGGGTCGAGCTGATGCAGAACGAGGCTGCGGAAGGCACCATCGCGCACCACATCCATATCTTCACGCCCGACGACGCGGCCACCCAGGCGTGGTACGTCCAGCACTTCGGCGGCAGCCCGGGCATGCGGGGGAGGTTCAAGAAGGCCGACGTGCCCGGCATCGAGCTCACGTTCGCCGACGCGGGCGGGCCGGTGGAGCCGACCAAGGGGCGCGTCCTGGACCACATCGGTTTTGAGGTCGACGGACTGGAGGCCTTCTGCGAGAAGCTCGCCGGGCAAGGGGTGCGGTTCGACGTGCCCTACCGGAAGATCGAGCAGATCGGCTTGGGCGTGGCGTTCCTGACCGACCCCTGGGGCACCTACATCGAGTTGACGGAAGGGCTCGACGACTTCTAGGCGCTACGCCGGGCCTGCCGGGCGCCGCGAGCGGCAGGCCCGGTGCCGGTTGCCCGTGTGCGCGGAGCCGCTGCGGGCCGCATTCCCCGGGCAGCCTGCGGAAGCACCCCGGAAATGCGCCGGCCGGCCCGCCTTCCGGCCGAGCCGCACCGCCGCGGAGGCGGATTCGCCCGGAAGCGAACGGCGGGGGCCGCGGGGAGCCCGTCGCCTCCCCATCCCGGCGCCGGCCATCCGGAGGCTCGCCTCCCGAAGTCCGGACCCGACTTGCTAGAATGGGCATCTAGCCGGACCCGGCAGCGAAGGAGCACCACACCGCTATGGCCTTTTCCGTACCCGACCTCCCCTACGACTTCGGGGCTTTGGAGCCCCACATCGACGCTCGCACAATGGAGATCCACCACGGCAAGCATCATGCCGCCTACGTGGCCAAGCTGAACGCCGCCGTGGCCGGCACGCCCCAGGCCGACCTGGACATCGACGCCTTGGTGAGCGACCCTGCGGCGATCGCCAACGCGGCTGTGCGCAACAACGGCGGCGGCCACGCCAACCACTCCCTGTTCTGGACCGTGATGAGCCCGACCGGCGGCGGGGAGCCCGCGGGCGCTCTCGGGGACGCGATCAACGACGCCTTCGGCGGCTTCGGCGGCTTCGGCGCCCAGTTCTCGGCGGCCGCGGCGAACCGCTTCGGGAGCGGCTGGGCTTGGCTGAGCGTCGACGGCGGCAAGCTGGTCGTCGAGTCGACGCCGAACCAGGACACGCCCCTGACCCAAGGCCGGACGCCCATTCTCGGAATCGACGTCTGGGAGCACGCCTACTACCTCAAGTACCAGAACCGCCGCCCCGACTATATCGCCGCCTTCTACAACGTGATCGACTGGGGCGCGGTCGCCGAGCGGTTCGCCGCGGCGGCCTAGCCGGTTTCGGCGCGGGGCGGCTACATCGGCCGCTCCGCGCCCGCAAACCGGTCCGGGCGGAAGGTCGCGGCGGCGGGCCAGAGGCGCCCCTCGAGGATCTCGTCGGCGAGCAGCTCGCCGCTCAGCGGGGCTAGCAAGATGCCCTTGCGGAAGTGGCCTGCCGCAACGTACACACGCTGCAGCCCCGGGACCCGCCCGATGACGGGCTGCCCGTCCGCGCAGCGCGGGCGGAATCCGGACCAGCGACACGAGATTCGCAACCCGCACAGGCCCGGGAAGAGTGTCCCGAGCTCTGCGCGGATGTCTTCCACGACCCGCTCGTCCACCCCGCGTCGAAATCCCACATCCTCCTCGGAGCCGCCCCCGGCCAGCGGCCCGCAGCCTAGCTGCCAGTAGTAGTAGCGCGGACCGATCACAATCGACCGGATCGTTCCTGCGACTTGGGGCTCCGTCGCCACCAGAGTGCCCCGGACCGGCCGGATCGGTGGCTCCCAACCGAGCAGGCCGGTTAGCAAAGGAGTCCAGGCGCCGGCCGTCACCGCCACGGCCGCTGCCGCAACACCTCCCCGGTCGGTTTCCACCGCAGAGCCGTCCGGCTCGGTGCGGGCGACGCGGGTGCCCAGGCAGATCCGGACGCCGTGCGCGCGGAGCCATGCGACCAGCCCCGCCGCCAGCTTGAGCGGGTGCAGGGAGCCGTCCTCAGGGAAGTGGAGCGCGGGCCCTTGGTGCCGCAGCCCCGGCTCCCGCGTCACGACATCCCCAGCCTCAATCAGGTCCGCTGCGAATCCCGCTCTGCGGGCGCTAGCGACCCGCTGGCGGGCCCGCGGCAGATCGGCCGGCGCCAGCAGCGAGACGAGCCCGCTCGGCATGTAGTCGCAAGGGAATTCTGCGCGTAGCCGCCGGTGCAGCTCGTCGGCCCGGGCGGCTAGCTCGGGCTCTCCCAAGGTGCGGCTCTCGTGAGCCGGCCACAGCCCTCCCGCACTGGCACCGCTCGCTTCTCCGCACACTTCCCCGCGCTCGAGGACTACGATGTTCCGCTCGCCGCGGCGCCGCAGCGCGGCTGCCGTGCAGAGGCCCACCAGCCCGGCGCCGACGACAACGATTCCCGCCGTGCGGGGCAGCGGATCCGAGGCGAGCAGCGCCGCCCGGTGGCTTGGCTCGAGCGTGCGAAACCAGATCGCGTCGCGCAAGCGGCCATCGTAGCAACCCGGCCCGGCGCCGGATCAGGCGGCCGCCTTGCTGAACCGCATCGCTGCGCCGGCGCGGGCGACCCGCACGGTGTCCCCCTCGCCGAAGCGCCCTTCGAGCAGCGCCAGGGCCAGCGGGTCCTGGATCAGCCGCTGGATCGAGCGCTTCATGGGTCGCGCCCCGAACTGCCGGTCGTACCCCTGCTCCACAACGAGCTCCTTCGCCTCCGGAGCCACCTCCAATCCGATGCCGCGCCCCGCAAGCAGCGCGGCGACCCGGGCGAGCTGGAGGTCGACGATGCGTCGGAGATCCTCCTCGCGCAGGTTGTTGAACACGATGATGTCGTCGATCCGGTTCAGGAACTCCGGGCG
Source organism: Bryobacterales bacterium (assembly GCA_965213745.1). Taxonomy (GTDB): domain Bacteria; phylum Acidobacteriota; class Terriglobia; order Bryobacterales; family UBA6623; genus VXMF01. Next base: position 80,020 of record CBDBZZ010000008.1, read on the forward strand.
GAAAGTGCGCCCGAGCTCGTCGAGCAGGCGCCGCCGCATGTCGTTGTCCCCGGCGCGGTCGCCGCCCGCCAGCGAGAAGCCGATCAACCCGTGCTTGAGGATCTCCTGCGAGCCCACATTCGAGGTCATGATCACGACCGTGTTGGCGAAGTTCACCGTGCGGCCTTTGCCGTCGGTCAGGCGACCGTCCTCAAGCACCTGCAGCAGGACATTGAAGACATCGGGGTGCGCCTTCTCGATTTCGTCGAGCAGCACGACGGAGTACGGCGAGCGCCGGACGCGCTCCGTGAGCTGGCCGCCCTCTTCGTGGCCAACATAGCCAGGCGGGGCACCGATCATGCGTGCGACTGCGTGCCGCTCCATGTACTCGGACATATCGATGCGGACCATCGCCTTCGGCGAATCGAACAGAAACTCGGCCAGGGCCCGGGCTAGTTCCGTCTTGCCCACCCCGGTGGGGCCTAGGAAGACGAAGGTCCCGATCGGGCGGTCCGGGTCGCTGAGCCCGGCGCGATTGCGGCGGACCGCGTTCGAGACCAGCTCGACTGCGCTGTCCTGCCCGATCACCCGCTGCCGCAGGGCCTCGTCCATGCGGACCAGCTTGTCGACCTCGCCTTGCAGCATCTTCGCGACCGGGATGCCGGTCCACTTGGCCACGATCCGGGCGATGTCCTCCTCCAGCACCTCGCCGCGCAGCAGGGAGCTGTCGCCGGAGTGCCGCTCGAGGCGGGCGGCGGCTGCCTCGAGCTCCCGCGCGGCGGTAGCCAGGTGCCCGTAGCGGATCTCGGCCGCCTTGGTCAGGTCACCGCGTCGCGCAGCCGCCTCCTGCTCTGTCCGCAAACGCTCAATCGTTTCCTGGAGCCGGTTCACCTCGTCGATGAGCCGCTTCTCGCTCTGCCACTTCTCGCGCAAGCCGGCCGCCTCCGCCCGCAGCGCCTCCAGCTGGCTCTCCACGGCGGCGAGGCGCTCTCGCGAGGCCCGGTCGTCATCCTTCTGCAGGGCCTCCCGCTCGATCTCGAGCTGCACCGCCTTGCGCTCCAGGCGGTCGACGTCCACCGGGACCGAATCCACTTGCATGCGCAGGGTGGCCCCCGCCTCGTCGATCAGATCGATGGCCTTGTCGGGCAAGAACCGGTCGCTGATGTAGCGGTGCGCCAAGACCGCTGCTGCGACCAAGGCAGCGTCGCGGTAGCGCACGGAATGATGGATCTCGTAGGTCTCCTTGAGGCCGCGCAAGATGGTGATCGTGTCCTCCACCGAGGGCTGGTCCACGAGGACGGTCTGGAAGCGCCGCTCCAGGGCGGTGTCCTTCTCGATGTGCTTGCGGTATTCGTTGAGGGTCGTGGCTCCGATGCACCGCAGCTGGCCGCGGGCCAGCGCCGGCTTGAGCATGTTCGCGGCGTCGATCGAGCCCTCGCCGGCACCGGCACCCACCAACGTGTGCAACTCGTCAATGAAGCAGACGATCTTGCCCTCGGAAGCCTCGATTTCCTTGAGCACGGCCTTGAGCCGCTCTTCGAACTCACCGCGGAACTTCGTGCCCGCCACCATCGACGGCAGGTCCAGCGCCACGAGCCGCTTGTTCTTGAGCGTTTCGGGCACATCGCCGTTCACGATCCTCTGGGCGAGCCCCTCGGCAATGGCGGTTTTCCCGACCCCCGGCTCGCCGATGAGGACCGGGTTGTTCTTGGTGCGCCGCGAGAGCACTTGGATCACGCGCCGGATCTCCTCGTCCCGCCCGATGACCGGATCCAGCTGGCCCCGGCCCGCGGCAGCGGTCACGTCGCGGGCGTAGCGCTCCAGGGCTTGGTACTTCTCTTCCGGGTTGGGGTCGGTCACCCTTTGGGTGCCGCGAATGCCAGCGAGGGCGCCGAGGATCGCCTCGTGGCTGGCACCGAGTTCGCGGAGCAGGCTCCCGGCTGGGTCGGCCTTCTGCACGCTCAGAGCCAGGAGCAGATGCTCTGTCGAGACGTACTCGTCCTTGAAGCGCGTCGTCTCCTTCTGGGCTTGGGCGAGGACGGCTTGCAGGGACTTGTCGAGACGCGGCCCGCCGGAGACACCGGTCACGGTCGGCACCGCAGCGAACAGGCTGCGCGCCCGAGCCGCGGCTTCCTGCGGCGGCACGCCCAACTTCGCTAGCACTGCATCGGCTATGCCGCCCTCTTCCCCCACCAGGGCGGCCAGAAGGTGGCAAGGAAGGAGCACCGGGTGGCGCGCCTCCTCCGCCAGGGCCTGCGTCTGGCGGATGGCCTCCTGGGCCTTCTGGGTGAATTTGTCGAAGCGAATCATGGCGAACTCCTTGGGACGTTCGAAGCACGGGAGCGGCCCGGCGACGTGCGGCCGCCGGGCCGCGGACCCAGCCCCGGTCAGCCGACCGGGATGAGGCGCGACTGGGCAGTTGGAGCCAGCTTGGGTAGCGTCAGCTCCAGCACGCCATTGACGTAGGTGGCCTTGATGCGGGCCTCGTCGATTGCGTTCGGCAGCCGGAAGGTCCGCTCGAACTGGCCGTGCGGCCGCTCTCGCCGCGTGCGCTCCGTGCTCTCTAGCGAGACCGCCTTGCGCTCGCCCCGGACGGTCAGGGTGGCGTCCTCGATCCGCACGTCGATCTCTTTCTGGGTCATCCCAGGCAGGTCTCCGCGCAGGATATAGGCTTCGCCGGCGTCCTCGATGTCGAACATCGGCACCCAGGCCTCGGTATCCCACATCGCAGCCAGCAACCGGTTCGGATCGCGCCATGGGTTGAAGATGGGATCGCTGAGCAATCGCATGATGAAACCTCCTTCGGGGCCGTTGCGGCCCATGTCTTCATTATGGTGGAAATTCAGGTAATGTCAAATGTCAATATCAATTTTCTTGAGTCTCAAAGCATCAAATCATCTCAAGCGCACTCTGGAGGAAAAGACCGGACGGTCGGCGGAACTCGCAGCCAAGAGGGGGCCGCCTGCCTTCCGGCGGTGCTCGGAACCGCCCGGGATCGAGGCTTCGTGCGCTGGGCGGCTGGCATCCCGCCGCCGGCACGGCGTCTGCGGCCCGTTCGAGGGAGACGCCCCGGACTAGGTTCCGCTGCGGGACACCTGGCCCGAATCACACCGACGGGTGAGGGCAAGGCTAGTTCGGCCCCTTGATCGCCTTGCTGCTTCCTGGACTGCATATCTCTCTCGTTGCATGTCCGGCTCAGCCGGTTGCAGCCGCTCGCCACGAGTTGCCAGGGGGCCGGGAGGAGGTCCCCGGCGCAGTGCTCGCGGGCTCAGGGCCTCGAAAGGCTTGCTCTCGCTGCAGGCGCGAATGACGTAATCACGCAACGCGGGACATCGATGCCCCTGTGGCTGTGGCGTCCGATGGTGCCGGCGTAGCGGACGAGGTCGAGCCAATGCACCGCCATCCGCTCGCCGTAGCGGGGCGCAGCGCGGTAGCAGCCCACGCGGTGGGTAGAGGCCTGCGGATCCTGGTCACGAACCAGGCTCTCGATGTCCTCACAGGTGGGCGGCAGCCCCGTCAGGTCGAGACCGCGGCGACGCACGGGTGGGTGCCGGGGCGCTCGGCGAACAGGGCGCAGGCCCCGTACGGGAGCTCTCGGCCTGGAAAGCAACCGCTGGCCGTTGGGCCAGGTGGGACTGCGGCCGCACCAGCGGAACGTATGCTCAGGGGTCCTGGCGGGCTGCGCCCCGATCGATCCACGCGGCCAAGGGCTCGCGCTCCGGCTCAGAGATGCGCCTTGCGATGGCCGCGGGCGGCATGGGGGGCCGGGCCGGCAGCGTCGATACGCCCGACTAGCCGCTGCCAGCCGGCACCTGGGGCCACGGTGCCTGCACGCCGGGCGAGACTTAGCCCGGCTTGGCGGCCCACGCCGACGACCTTGTGTGCCGAGCCTCGGCGGGTTCTGCATTGCCGTCCAGCCCCAGGACTTGGCGAGTGGGCGGTCGCGAGGGCTAGCCCGGCATCCTTGGTGGCCGCGTCAAGCCGAGACCGGCGGCACCGCAAACTGTCCGGCAAGCATCGATTTCGACATCGGCTGGAATCGCGGCCTCCATAAGCTCCAGGAGGTTCTCGGAGGCGCGAGGATCGAAAGGATACGCATTCAAACAGCCGGCACGATGGCAGCAAAATCGGGGCCCCTGGGCCGCCAAGCACCGTCGCCCGCTCCCCGGAGGGCATGGCGGCCGGATTAGAGCCGCTGGACGGGGGCGAGAATCTAGGCGTCGGTCTCTCCGGCCCAACGGACTGGGCGATTGGCCCGATGCCCGGGCCCCATCTCCCAAGGCTCCTGGAAAAGCCGGTTCCAGAATCGGCCCTGGACCATCCAGCGCACCCCAAGGGGCGCAGGACAGACCGGCTGGAATGGATCGCGCCTTTGGGGCGCGACACGCTGGGCCGGCTGCCGGAGGGTCTGGCGGAGAGGGAGGGATTCGAACCCTCGGTAGGGCTATTTAACCCTACGACGGTTTAGCAAACCGCTGCCTTCAGCCGCTCGGCCACCTCTCCTCAGCTCGGTCGGGCCATGCCCGAGCTCTGGCGCTCATCATAGCAGTCTCCGGTCGAATGCGCCACTGCGCCGACCCGCCCTACATCGCGGAACCCTGCCTGCCGCTTCCCCAGCGCACAGCACCGCCAGCCTCCGCCTTGGCCCTGCAACCGCGAGAACGGCTGGGATTGCTAGCATCCGTTCGGCAGACAGTACCGGCCTGACTCGTGCGGGCCCCATCAGGGGCGTGGGCGGCTCCGCGGAGCACCCGACCCGCACCAGCCGTTGATTCCGTCGGCGCAATTCCCGATTCCGGGTCTTCGTCGGCCTCGTCCGCCCCATTTGGAAACGACTCCGCGATCAAACCTCTATCATGCAAGTTGCGGAAGTCCCCTTGTCCGGCTTGGGATCGGTGGTCGTCGCGTGGTTGCGAGGGCGCTGGGCGTAACATGCATCGCGTTTCGTTGCACGGGACCCTGGTTGTCGGTGCGCTGCTGGTGTGCGCCTGCGGCACGCCGACCGAGGACGCAGCGTGGCTCAAGGAGCATTTGCCCCGTCTGCGGCCGCTGACTCCCGAGCAAGCTCTGCTGTCATTCCAGATTCGACAAGGCTTCCGGCTGGAGCTCGTTGCAGCGGAGCCGCTCGTGGTCGATCCGATCGCGGCGGCCTACGACGAGGACGGACGGATGTATGTCGCCGAGATGCGCGGGTACCCGCACGACCCGCCCCCGGGAGGCGGGCCGGCCGGCAGAGTCAGCTTGCTGGCCGACACGGACGGCGACGGCTCGTTCGACCGGAGCACGGTATTCGCGGACGGCCTCCACTGGCCCAGCGGCATCGCCTGCTGGCGCGGAGGGATCTTCGTGACGGCGGCCCCCGACATTCTTTACTTGCAGGACACTACCGGAGACGGCGTCGCCGATGTCCGCAGGGTAGTGTTCACGGGTTTCGGGACGGGCAAGTCCGAGGACATCGTCAACAACCTTGCGTGGGGGCTGGACAACTGGATCTACGGGGTGAGCTCCTACAACGGCGGCGCGGTTCGGCACGTGGACCGGCCGGCCGACAACCCGGTCGAGGTCCGGTCGAACGACTTCCGCTTCCATCCGGTGACGGAGGTGTTCGAGGCGGCGGCAGCGACCCAGGGGGATTTCGGCCATTCGTTCGACTCGTGGGGCAACCGTTTCGCCGCCAATGCGGGGAGCCCGGTTATCCACGCCGTCTTTCCCCTTCGGCACCAAGTGGAGAGCGTGCCCCTGGCGCGGCTGGCAGCCCCGGTCCTGGATTCCGATGGGCGCGTTTTTCCCATCAGCCGACCGGAGCCTTGGCGGGTGGCGCGGAAGGCGTTCTGGAGCCGCTGGGTCGACACCACGCGCGACATGCGGGCGCAGCGCTTCCCGGTGCGCGAACTGGCCGAGCAAGGGTACGTAACCGGAGCGGCCGGCATCGCCATCTACCGCGGCTCGGCCTACCCGGAGGAGTACCGCGGCTCCGCCTTCACCGGCGAGCCGGCGGGAAACCTCGTCATGCATTCGGTCGTGGAGCGCCGGGGCGCGAGCTTCCGCGCCAATCGGAGCCGGGCCGCCGAAGACTTCCTCGCGTCGGCGGACAACTGGTTCCGGCCCGTCAATTTCGTGGGCAGCCCTGACGGCTGCTTGCACCTGCTCGACATGTACCGGGAAGTGATCGAGGATCCGAGCGCCATCCCTGGCGACATCCGGGAGCACATCGACTACTACAGCGGGCAGAGCATGGGCCGCATCTATCGCATCGCCCCTCTCGGCTTCAGTCCGCCGGAACCCCCGCAGCTGAGCTCTGCGGATGTCGACCAGCTCGTCGACCTACTCGCGCATCCGGACGGCTGGTGGCGCGAGACAGCCCACCGGCTGCTTTTCGAGCGCCGAGCGGCAGGGGCTGACGCTCGCCTCCGGACGCTCGCCCGGGAGTCGCCTGCACCGCAGGGCCGGCTGCGCGCCCTATGGCTCTTGGACGGTTTCGGTCTTCTCGACGAGCGCGCGTTGGCGGGGGCGCTTGCCGACGCGCATCCCGCGCTCAGGCGCAGCGCGGCGCGGTTGGCGGGGACTCGCCTCCAGGGGGCCCGGGGACTGGGCGTCCGGTTGTTGGCTCTGGCTGGCGACGAGGATCCCGCTGTGCGCTTCGAGGCCGCGCTAGCCCTGAGGTCCTTGCCCGGACAGGAGACGACTACCGCGCTGGCGTCTATCCTCTCGCAGGACCCCAGCGACGAGTGGATGCAAGCGGCGGTCTTCACCTCGGCGGCGAACGACCCCCAGGCGCTGTTCGAAGCTCTGGCGTCCGATCGGTCTTTCTTGGCAATGCCGGAGAGCCACGGACCGTTCAAGCGCTTAGCGGCGATTGTTGGAGGCGGCCGGGACCCCGACGCCTTGTGGGCGATGCTCAAGGCCGCGAATCGCGAGCGGGGCGAGATTGGTTCTCGGCTGCGTGTTGCGGTCCTAGCTGGCGCAGGGGCCGGCTTGGCGCGCTCCGGCGGGTCGCTGCTCGCGTTCCGGAGCGAGCAAGGCGGTTCGGAATTGGGGGCGATGATCGACGGCATCCTCGCGGATGCGCGCACCCTCGTTGCCGAAGGCGAGGGCGAAAGCACCAGCGTTCGACTCGACGCCGTCGAGTTGCTCGGCGGAGCTCCGTTTCGCTTGGCGAGCGAGGGGCTGGCTGCAGTCCTCTCCCCCGCCGAGCCCGCAGATGTCCAACTAGCCGCAGTCCGCGCCCTCGCGAGATACGACGATCCCGCAGTAGGACAGTTGCTGGCGCGGCGATGGCGAAGCTACAGCCCAGCTGTGCGCCGCGAGGCTGCGGAGGCGATCTTGAGCCGCGAGGACCGCCTGCCGCCCCTGCTGGACGCATTGGACGAGGGAACGATCGTCGCCTCGCAGCTCGACCCCGCGCAGCGCCGGATGCTGCTGGACCATCCGCGGGCAAAGACCCGTAGGCGCGTCCGGGAACTTATCGCAGACTCGCCGACGCGCTCGCGCACGCAGTTGCTCGAGGCCTATCGTCCTGCGGTGACGCTGCCCGGCGACCCGGCCAGCGGGGCGGAAGTCTTCGAGCGTGAGTGCGCTACCTGCCACCGATTGGGCGCCGCCGGGCACGAGGTCGGGCCTGGCCTGACCGAGGTCGCCGGGCAGACGCGGGAGGAACTGCTGGGCCATATTCTCGATCCCAACGCGCAGGTGCAGTCCAATTACGTCAATTACCGGGTGGACACGCTGGGGGGCCGGGTCGTGACCGGCATTCTGGCGCGCGAGACCCCCGGAAGCGTCACGCTGCGCCGCGGCGAGGGAATCGAAGATACCGTGATGCGCTCCCAGATCGAGGACCTGACTTCCATGGGGCTGTCGCTGATGCCGGAGGGCCTAGAGGAATCCATTCCGGCGGACGACATGGCAGACCTCCTAAGCTACATCCAGTCCAGCGTCGGTCGGTAGCTGGCGTTGCGAGCGGCTCGAGATCCGGCCCGGCGACGCGCTGGGAGCCCGCCGCACGGTCCCGCGCGGCTGCTGAGGCGCACGGCGGAATGCCCGCCCCGAGCGGAGGGCTCGCCCGTTGCGCCAGAATCGAGGAAGCAGCCCCGCACACGCCGGTTGCGACATCCCCATGCTGGTCCTGAAGTTCGGCGGGAGCTCGCTCGCGACCCGGGAGGCGATCGAGCGGGTCGGTTCGATCATTGAGCGTCGCAAGAACATCCCTCCCGTCGTCGTCGTGTCGGCCCTCGGAGCTACGACCGACCGCCTTGTCGAAGCAGCGGAAGCGCCCCTGCAGCAAGGGACTCGGCTGCTCGCGCAGCTCCGAGAATCCACCGAGTCGCTGGCGCTGGCGGTAGCTCTGCCCGAGACGCGCGGCGCCAGCAGCGCTTGCGTGGAGCGCATCTTCGGCGATGCGGCGGCCCTGCTCCGAAAGATTGAGCGGCGCTCCGGGAAGCTCGCTTCCTCCGCATCTTTGGATGCCTTGCTAGCCTGCGGCGAGCGCGTCTCCAGCCACGTGATTGCGCAGGCCCTTCGCGCTAGGGGCCTGGACTCTGTGCGTGTGGACTCCCGCCGATTGTTCGTCACCCGACGCCAGCACGGCGGGGCCGAGGCGCTCTCGGAGCCGACCCGGAGTCGGCTCCGGGCCACGGTCCTGCCTCTGCTCGCGGCAGGCCGAGTGCCCGTTCTCGGGGGCTTCATCGCGTCCAGCGAGGACGGGGCACCGACGACCTTGGGGCGGGGCGGGTCCGACTACACGGCCACCCTCGCCGGAGCGGCCCTCGGAGTGGATGAAGTCCAGATCTGGACCGACGTCGACGGCGTCATGACCGCCGATCCAAGCCTGATCGGCGCTGCCCAGCGCCTTCCCGCGCTCTCGTTGCGGGAGGCCTCCGAGCTCGCCTATTTCGGCGGACGCGTGCTCCATCCCTCGACAATGCTCCCCGCGATCGAGCACGGCATTCCCATCCGGGTGCTCAATTCCCGGCGGCCGGACCTGCAGGGCACGCAGATCGTGCGGGAGCCGGTGCAGACGGACGGCGTCGTGAAGTCGGTGGCGTACAAGAAGCAGATCACCCTGGTGGACATCTACTCCACGCGCATGCTGCTGGCGCACGGCTTCATGGCGAAAATCTTTGAAGTCTTCGCCCGCCACGAGACCGCCGTCGACATGGTCTCGACCTCCGAGGTCAGCGTGTCGCTGACGGTCGACCGGCCCGCCAAGCTGCCGCGGATCTTGGCCGAGCTGAGACGCTTCGCGCAGGCCGAGGCGGTGTCCGGCAAGGCCATCGTGTGCGTGGTCGGCGAGGGAATCCGCTATACTCCGGGCATTGCGGCGAAGGTGTTCCAGGCCCTGGAAGGGATTCCGATCCGGATGATCTCGCTAGGCGCGTCGCGCGTGAACGTGGGTTTCGTCGTCGATGAGAGCGATCTGGAGCGGACGGTGCGCCGGCTCCACGCAGCGTTCTTCCCAGAACCCGAGCGAGAGGAGGCGCCCTCGCCATGAGCGATCCACGCAACCGGCTGGCGCTGGTGGGCTACGGTCGCATGGGCCGCCTTATCGAGCAACTGGCCCCGCCCCACGGCTTCGAAGTAGTCTTGCGCCTCGACGAGTTCAACAACCGTGGGGGCGTCGGCCTGACCGAGGAGAACTTTGCCGCGGTCGATGTCGCCGTGGACTTTTCGATTCCCGAAGTCGTTGCAGACCATGCGGTCCGCCTCAGCGAGCTAGGCGTGCCCTTGGCGATCGGGACGACGGGCTGGCTGGACGAGCTGGACCGCGTCCTCGAAGCCGTTGCGCGGCATGGCTCCGGGCTGGTCTACGGAGCCAACTTCTCGATCGGCGTCAACGCGTTCTATCGCATCGTCGAATCGGCCGCTCGGGCGCTAGCGGCGCAGCAGGATTACGATGCGTTCCTGTACGAGGCGCACCATCGGTTCAAGAAGGATGCTCCGTCGGGCACTGCCCTGCGACTGCTGGACGCGATGCGCGAGGCGGGGTATTCCCGGCCCATCGATGTCGCGACGCAGCGAACGGGCCAGACCCCCGGGACCCACGAGATCGGCTTCGACTCCGAGGCGGACACCATCCGGGTCAGCCATGTCGCCCGGAGCCGTTTGGGCTTCGCCCACGGGGCGCTCAAGGCGGCGCGCTGGATTCTCGGGCGCAACGGGGCCTACGACTTTTCGCGGATCTGGGATCAGATCGACTGAGAGCCGACCGAGGCATGGAGCGCGTGTCCGCCGAGGGGCTGATCCTCCCGGAGATCGGCGTCGTCGGCAATACCCGCCTGATGCTGCCGGCCGCCAACAGCGATGAAATCGTCAAGCCGTTCATGGATTGGATGGAGGGGAACGTTCCAGACGCGACTCTGCGGCTCTGGCCTCGGGCCGAGCGGAGGCTGCCGGAATCAAGACGCCTGCGGTCTCCGCGGGCGTCGCAGCCGCTCCCGCGAGGCCATGCCCGCTTCCGGCTGCCGGCCGGATTGGCTATCCAGGCCCCCGAGGCACTAGCCGCTGCAAGCCTCGGCGAGGCGAGGCTCTGGATATTGCTCAAGCCGCAGGAGACCATGGCGTCGGGAACCCTGGACAAGGTCAGCTCCGGCTGCACCGCGGCATCCTCCCAAGCTGCGTGACGGCGACAGAGGAGGCCGCCGACGCTGCAGAGCTTGCTCAGGGACACGGTCGGCCGCGCTGCGGACCCACATTCCGCTCCAAGAAACATCCCTGCGGACGGGGCTCATGCGCTAGCCCCGGCAGTTCGGCTAGGGCAGTTCGAGCCGTCGGGCGATACGGTTGCTGCACTGCGGCGAGGCCTGGGCGCATTCCGGTCGGGCGATCCTCGCTGCCGCGAAGCGGCGCCGCTCGCAGCAACGCAGAGCCAGGAGCCTGCAGAAGCGGCGCAGCCAGCTCTCGGAAGTGAGCCCCATGGAATGGACGAATTCGCACACTCTGCTCCGCCGGGCCCGGCGCTCCCTCCCCGGAGGTGTCAGCAGCCCGCTCCGGGCCACGTTCCCCCAGCTGCTGTACTTCGCGGACGGCAGCGGCGCGACCCTCACGGATGCGGACGGCAACACCTACATCGACCACGCGCTAGCGTGGGGCCCGCTCATCCTCGGGCACCGGCATCCGAGCTTGGTCGAGGCGGTGCGCTCCCAGGCGGATCGACCGCACATCCTCGGGGCGCAGCACACAGACGAGATTCTGGTGGCCGAGCAAATCGTCGATCTCGTGCCCTGCGCCGCCCGCGTTCTTTTCACCTCGAGCGGCAGCGAAGCCGTCCAGCTCGCTGTACGCATCGCCCGCGCAGCCACGGGAAGGAACCGCATTCTCAAGTTCGAGGGCCACTACCACGGCTGGATCGACCCGCTCCTGGCCAGCTACCACCCGGACCTCGCTGCAGCCGGGCCGCGGGAAACTCCGCAGGTTGTCGCTCCATCGCTTGGTCAATCCGCCAGGGTCGCCGGGGATGTCTGCGTGGCCCCCTGGAACGATCTCGACGCGGTCGAGGCGGCTTTTCGCCGCCACCCCGGCGAGATCGCAGCCGCCATCATGGAGCCGGTGCTGTGCAACAGCGGGTCCCTGGAGCCGCAGCCCGGCTACCTCGTGGGGGTTCGGGACATTTGCCGCGACCACGGGGCCTTGCTCGTCTTCGACGAAATCATCACCGGCTTCCGCATTGGGCTCGGCGGGGCGCAGGGCCACTTCGGCGTGGTCCCGGACCTCGCCACGTTCGGCAAAGCCCTCGCGGGCGGGCTGCCGCTCAGCGTCGTAGCCGGCAGGGCCGATCTCATGGACCTCGTCGGCCGCGGCGTGGCCTTCGGCGGCACCTTCAACGGCAACCCTGTGTCGCTGGCAGGGGCCCGGGCGACGCTGACCGAGCTAGCGGCGGGCGGGGGCGCCCCCTTGGCCCGTGCGAACCGCCTAGGCCGCAAGTTGATGGAGGGCATTCGCCATGCGGCAGCCAAGCACGGCCCGCCCGTGACGGTGTGCGGTTTCGGTGCGGCCTTCAGCCTGCATTTCACCCGCCGCCGGGAACTCACCGAGTACCGCCACACGCTGGACGACAACCCGGGGCAGCTCGAGGGTTTCCTCCGGGGCATGCTGGAGGAGGGCGTCTATCTGCTGCCGGACGGACGCCTCTATGTTTCGGCCGCCCACACCGACGAGGACATCGACCGGACCCTGCAGGCTGCGGAGCGGGTGCTTCCCCGGCTCTGAGCGGAGCAGGCCTCAGAAGATCAGCTTCAAGCCGAACTGCACCTCGCGGCCGTCGCGCGCCGCCAGCACCCTGCCGAAGCCCGGCGTGCCGAAGAAGATGTTGGGGTTCAGGAAGTTCGGCGTGTTGAGGAGGTTGAAGACCTCGGCCCGCAGCTGCAGCGTCGTATCCTGGGCGAGCTTGATGTTCTTGAGCAGCGAGAGGTCCGTGTTGGCCAGGCCCGGCCCCGCGACGATGTTGCGACCGGCGTTTCCGAAGGTGCCGAAGGCGGGCAGGGCGAAGGCTTCCGGATTGAACCACCGCTGCGGGTCCGGCTTGCCGAGCCGCGGGTCGCCGACGAGGTTGGGCCGGTCGCCGGCACCGAAGCCGAAGCTGGAGCGGCCCGTGTTCGAGTTGTCGAACTCGGGGGGCAGCGCAACCGTGTAGGGCTGCCCGGCCTGGATGGCGACAATGCCGTTGATCTGCCAGCCGCCAAGCAGTTGCGCCGCGCTGCCCGTCCACTGCCGGCCCCAGCGCTTGCCGGGGCCCAGCGGCAGTTCGTAGACGAAGCTACCCGTGAAGCGATGCGGCACGTTGAAGCTGGACAGCGCCCGCTCGGCGGCTACGTTGTTGCTGTCCTGCGGGTAGTTGGCGTCGCCGGCCGAGGCGAAGAAGTTGGAAGCGTTGTCGATCGACTTGGACCACGCGTAGGAGAAGAGCCCCGTGAGCCCGCTCTGGAACCGGCACTGGAACTGCGCCTGCAAGCTGTGGTACACGGAATCGAACCCCGCCGCGATCAGGTTGATATCGGAAAACTGCGGGAGAGGTCGCGGATTGTACTGCGCCGGCGCCGGGGCGGGCTGGTTCATGTCCCGGCCGCCAATCAGCTTGGTGCCGCGCGAGCCGCTGTAGCCCACCGTCAGAACGGTGTCGGACACCACCTCGGCTTGCAGGATCGCGTTCCATTGCTGCGCGTAGCTTGTGCGCAGGTTGCGGTCGTACGTCGTAACGCTGGGCGGAATGGGCGCCGCCCGGCCCTCCGGCCAAGGCTGGTCCAGGGTCACAGGCGCCCGCTGCGAGGGGATGAAGAACAGGGACTGGAAAAACGGCGCGTTGAAGTAGATGCCCTGGCCTGCCGCGAGGTCGGAGAAGTTATAGTGCAGGCCCCATCCGGCGCGCACGACGAGATTATTGAGCCCGCTGGGGCGCAGCGCCGCGCTAATCCGCGGGGCGAGATTGTTGCGGTCGGCGTGGAAGCCAGCACGCGGCACGCCCCCCTCGCCGAGCCGCACGATCTGCAGGCTGTCGGGGTCGAAGATCGACGCTCCGTCCCTGGCGTCGTAGGCCGGCACGTTGCGCTCGTAGCGCAGGCCCAGCGATACCGTCAGGTTCGGCGCTAGGCGCCAGCTGTCAGCGGCGAATAGGTTGGTGGCGCCCGTGCGCACGGCCTGGGGGTTGTCGCTGCGCGCGGCGAGCGTGTAGCTCGGCAGCCCGAGCAAGAGGTCGGCGAGGGCGTGCTGCGTGTACGCCCGGTCCGTGAAATACAGCGCGCCGCGCGAGAGGACGTTGCGGAAGCCGTCCTGGCCGATCCGCCTGTGCTCCAGGCCGAACTGCATGAGGTGGCTGCCTCGCGAGTAGCTCAGCGTGTCGGACAGCTGCCACGACTGCACATCGCTGACCTGCGGGTTGTTGAATTCCCCGCCTAGCGCCGACAGGCCAGTGACCTGGAAGAAGCTGAGTCCGAGATCCAGGTCGCGGGTCGCGAAATCCGGCAGCCCGACTTGGCTGTTGAGGCTGCTGCCGCTGTTCGCATGGACCGTACGATTGGCGATGCTGCCAGCGCCGAAGCGCGCCTCGTTGATCCACAGGGGGCCGAGCGAATGGGTTGCGGACAGCATGAAGTTCTGCACGCGATCGTCGAGGTCGTTGCCGTAGCCGGGCACCGAGGCAAACTGCTGCGCCGCGTAGGGCTCGCTGCGGTCGCTGTCGGCGAAGCTGTAGCGCCACGCCAGCTGGCCCGTTCGGCCGAGCCGGCGGTCGAGGCGGAAATCGAACCTATCCGTGCGGTCCGTGCCGACCGGCGCGGCCACGAAGTTCTGGCCGGGCGCGGTGCGGTTGGGGAGCGGGTACAGCCCCGCGACGGCTTGGCCGATGGGATGCGCGAACGGCAGGCGGGCGTTCGCGAACGGCTGTCCGGTGTAGAAGTCGGTCGGCGGTTGCCCGGGACTGGCCGAGAAGTCGCCCGCACGCTCGGCCGCGGTCGGTACGTTGGTGGTGCGGGTTGTGGCGCGGCTCTCGCGGAGGCCCTCGAAGTCGGCGAAGAAGAACGTCGAATTGCGGATCACCGGACCGCCGACCGAGAAGCCGAACTGGTTGCGGCGCAGCGTCGGGGCAGGGTCGTCCGGCCTACTGAAGAAGTTGCTGGCGTCGAACCGGTCGTTGCGCAGGAACTCGTAGAGCGTTCCGTGCAGCTCGTTCGTGCCCTGCTTGATGGCCACCGCAATCTGGCCACCGGAGTTGCGGCCCAGTCCGGCCCCCGAGTTGGAGGTCTGGATCCGGAATTCGCGCACCGCGTCGACCGGCGGCGCAAAGCTGAAGCTGTTGAGGATCGGGTCGATGGCGTAGACACCGTCGTAGAGGAAGGAGTTCGCCGATTCCCGGGCGCCGTTGGCCTGGAACGCGAAGCGGCCGCGCTCGCTCCCCGGCGAACCCACGGCTGCTGGCACCGTGCCCGGGGCCAGCAGCGCGAGCTGCAGGAAGTTGCGCCCGTTGAGCGGAAGGCTCACGATGAACCGGTTGGGGATGACGGTGCCGACCGCAGCGCTGGCCGTGTCGACCGGCGCGGCCGCCCCGCTGACCGTTATCGTGGCGTTGCGGGGGCCGATCTCCAGGGTGAAATCGGCCTCGATCCGTTCGCCCAGACCCAGCGCGATCGGCTCGCTCTCGGACGTCTGGAAGCCGTCCGCCCCGACGCTGACCGAGTAAGTGCCGGGAGGCAGCGCGGCGATCCCGTACAGGCCGCCCTCGGCCGTCCACGCTGACCGGACCGCGCCGGTTTCCAGCCGCCGGACCTCGACGAGGGCCCCACCGATGGCAGCCCCGCTCGGATCGAGCACCCGCCCGTGGATGCGCCCGTCGAGTTGCTGGCCGAAGCCGCCCGAAGCGTGGAGCAGTACGGCGAGAGCGCCGACCGCCGTGCGGACAATGCACATGTCTTCCATGCTATAGCAGAGTCCTGCGCCTGCAGGCCGAGAATCCAGCCGGCCGCCCCTCCTAGGCGGCGGCCTTTCCGCTGGCCGGCCCGTGCGGAACGGCTCGGCGTCTGCCGGGAACCGCGCCGGGCGGCTAGAATGGGCCTTGTTGCGGTTCCTCGGTCTCGTTGTGCTGCTCGGAGGCCTGCTGCCAGGGCAGGACTTCTACTCTCTAGACGAGATCGAGGCAGGTCAGCGCGCCACGGGCCGCACGGTCTTCGCCGGCACTGCGGTGGAGACCTTCGATGTCGAAATCCTGGGCGTCCTCAAAAACTACGCCGGGCCGCGATCCTCCGTTGTCTTCGGCCGCCTGTCGGGCGGCCCGCTGGCCGAGACCGGCGTGATGTCCGGCATGAGCGGCAGCCCCGTCTATATCGATGGCCGACTCGCGGGAGCGGTGGCTTTCATGTACCCCTTCTCCAAGGAGCCTGTGGCCGGGATCCGGCCGATCGGCGAGATGGTCTCCGCCCTTGCGGGAGACGCGGCACCCACGTCCGCGACCGCCGTGGAGACCCTCGACGACTGGCGCACGGTCGCGGGCCTGCCCCGCTTGGCCCCGCCGCCCGAGGGGCCGGCCCCGGGGAGCTTGGTTCCGATCGCGACGCCCGTGTCCCTGAGCGGCTTCACGGAACGCACTCTTAGCGTATTCGCCGGCCAGCTGGAGCGCCTCGGCTTGCGCCCCGCGCAGGGAGCGGGAGGCCAGCTCCAGGAGGACCCGGGCGGTCTGCCGGAACCGGGCTCCATGATCAGCGTGGGGCTGATCCGCGGGGACATGTCGTTTAGCGCATCCGGCACGGTCACGCATGTGGACGGAAACCGGATCTTGGCCTTCGGCCATCGGTTCCTCGCCAGCGGCCGCACTGCGCTGCCCCTAATGCGGGCCTCGGTAATGACGTTGGTGCCGAACCTCAGCGCCTCGTTCAAGCTAAGCGGGACGGGAGCGCTCATCGGCACGATCTCCCGGGACCACCAAGCCGGCATCGCTGGCGAACTGGGAGCCGGTCCGGCCATGATCCCCTACGCGCTCAGAGTCCGGTCCGAGGCCAGTCGGTCGGCGGCCTATGCGATGGAGCTGGTCCGCGACAAGCAGTTGACGCCGCTCCTGCTGCAGATGGCCCTGTTCTCGGCGATTAGCGCCACCGAGCGCCAGGCGGGCCCTCTGACCGTCCGGATCAGCGGCGGCGCGCGGTTCAAGCGCGGGCTGCCGCCGCTCGTGCTAGACGACATCTACACCGGCATGGGCGGAGTCGGGCAGGCCGCGGCCCTCTCCACGGCGGCTCCCCTGGCGTATCTCCTGCAATGGGGCCATCCAGGCATCGAAGTCGAGGCGTTCGACCTCGCCGTCGACGCCGTCTCCGCGGACGAGTACACCGACCTTGTGCGCGGCTGGCTGTCCAAGACGCAGGTGCGCCCGGGCGAAACAGTCGAGATCCGCTTCGCGGCCAAGGGGCCAGACGGCCGCGAGACCGTCCGCTCCGTGCCGTACCGCGTGCCGGTATCGATGCCGGCCGGCCTCGTGCAGGTCACCGTGGGCGATGCGTTGTCGCTGAACATCCTGGAGTGGCGCGGCCTGCTGGCCGGCCGCCGGGCTCGGGATCCGGCTGCCACAATCCGGACGCTGAACAACCTCCGGGGCAGCGACCGCGCCTATTTGCGGGTGTGGCGTCGCAGCCAGTCGCTCTGGCTGCACGCGGACAAGCTGACCGCGCCGCCGGCTTCCATGCGCTCCGTGCTGGTGACGGCCGCGGGCCGCGGCGCCGGGGCTTCCGCCGAGTACGCGTCGACCCTGGAGGAACGCAGGCTCGACGGGTTCCGAGGCGTGGTCCGGGGCCGGCTGGACCTGCAGTTCGTGGTGACGGCAAGTTGATCCGCTGGGCGATGCGCGGGCTCGCAGCCTGCCTAGTGGTCGCGCTGGGCCCGGCGGGCGCTCGGGCCTCCGGCACCCGCACGTGGGAGCTGTCGAGCTACGGCGACTTTCTGGCCGGCACCTTCGACAATGCCGCCCTCGACCGGGAGGGGTCCATCCGGGTCGCTCCTGCGGTCGCTGAGCTCTACGCCTCCGACCAGGCCGTGGTCTGGTCCATCGCCCGCGCCGACGACGGCACGGTGTACATCGGCACCGGGCACCAAGGCGCCGTGTTCCGGATCCCTCCGGATGCCGAAGGCGCCTTGCTGTGGAAGGCCCCCGAAATCGAAGTCCTCGCGCTGGCGGTCGGCCAGGACGGCATGCTCTATGCGGGGACGGCCCCGAACGGCAAGGTCTACCGGGTGACCGCGACGGGGGCGGCGGAGGAGTTCTTCGACCCCGGCGAGAAGTACATCTGGTGCCTGCTCTTCGATGCGCAGGGCCGCCTGATCGTAGGCACCGGTGACGGGGGCAAGGTTTACCGGGTCGACGCGGAGGGGCAGGGCGGGGTTTGGCTGGAATCGGGGCAGCGGCACGTGATGAGCCTCGCCCATGACGGAGCCGGCCACGTTCTGGCTGGCACGGACCCCGAGGGCATTCTGTACCGAGTTGACGACAGCGGCCGCTCGTTCGCGCTCTACGACGCGGACTTGCCCGAGATCCGCTCGGTGGCCGTCGCCGCCGACGGAGCAATCTACTTCGGCGCCATGGGCGGCGGCATGGACCGCATTCTGCAGGCGATTCCGGCGCGTCAGGCTGGGGCGCAGGCCCAGGCGGCAGTAGTCGTAGCCCAGCCCGGCGCACAAGTCGCGACTCCGCAGGTCTCCTCGGCCGTGACCTACGCCCAGCCGCAGGTAGCGTACGCGGGCGAACGATCCAACTTGATGCGCCTCCGAGCCGGGAGGGCCGTCGAGGAGCTCTGGACCTCCAACGAAGAGCATGTCCTCAGCCTGGTGGTCGAGGACGGAGCGGAACCTCGCGTGCTGTTCGCGACGAACCGGGAAGGTCGGCTGTACCGGCTCGGCGGCGACCGCCGTCTGAGCCTGGTGTCCCAAACTGGTCAGCCGCAGATCACCACCTTGCTGCGGACGCCTGAGGGGGTCCTGCTGGGCTCCGCCCACGGGGGCGGGCTGTACCGTTTGGCGGCTGCGCCGGCGAACGAGGGCACCTACGAATCCGCGCCCCACAACACCGACGGGATTTCCCGCTGGGGCCGCCTGTCCTGGCGGGCGGAAACTTCGGAGGGCGGGCAGGTCGCGATCCGCACCCGGAGCGGCAACACCTACCGCCCGGACGCCAGCTGGAGCGCCTGGTCCGAGCCGCTGACGGAGGAGGACGGCTCGCCGATCGCCTCTCCCGGGGCCCGCTTCCTGCAGTGGCACGCCAAGCTGGTCGGCGCGGCGCGCCTGGACTCCGTGCTGGTGCATTATCTGCCGCAGAATTCGGCTCCCGTTGTCCAGTCCGTGAACGTCGTGCCCGAAGAGGCGCAAGCCGCGGCCGCCTCCGGAGCGGCCGCCTCCGGGCAGACCAACAGTTACAGCATCACTGTCTCGGCCTCGGGGTCGTCGTCGCCGCCCCAACCCGCGGGGCGCAGCCGCCGGGCAACGACCTCCCCGGTGCGCAAGCTCGCCATCGTGTGGGGAGCCGAGGATCCGGATGGCGACAAGCTGCGCGCCGAGGTGGCCTTCCGGGGGGTCGGGGAGACAGCGTGGAAGACGATCCGCAAGGACCTGCCCGGCCCCCGGTATTCCATCGAGAGCGACGCGCTGGCGGACGGGCGGTACGAATTCCGCGTGCGGGTGGATGACGGTCTGGCGAACTCGGCCGACCGGGCGCTTAGCGCGGAGCGGGTCAGCCGGATTGTCCTAGTCGACCAGACCCCGCCCCGCGTGCGGGCGCTGGAAGCTGCCCCGGACGGCGGTCTGAGGTTCGAGGCCGAGGACGGAGCTTCGGAGATCCGCAGCGCTGAGTACGCCGTGGACGCCGGGGGGTGGCACCCCGTGCTGCCCGAGGACGGCATTCTCGACGCGCGTCGAGAGAGGTTCGCTGTGCGTCCCGGCGACCTCGAGCCGGGCGAGCACCTCGTGGTCCTGCGGGTCCGCGACCAAGCCGGGAACGCGGCGCTGGCGAAGGCGCTCGTGCGCTGACGCGCGCCGCGGCGCGTTGTTACTGAACTATTACAATCCGGCCGTTTCCGCGGAGCCCCCGATTCGGTAGGGTAGAGCTTCCGGGGAGGTGGCGCCGGTTCCGGCGACGGGCCGCGCTCCCCCGGAAAGGAATCACGCCGCATGCCGACGCCCCAGAGCAACGCTATCGACTTCGGAAACCGCAGGAGGCTGAATACCGTTACCTTCGTGATCCTCGCCGTCTTCCATGTCGGCGCTGTCGCGGCACTGCTTCACTTCACCTGGACGAACCTGCTCGTCGCGGGCGTCATCCACTGGATGGCGGTGAGCTGGGGCATCGGGATGGGGTATCACCGCTTGCATACGCACCGCGGGTACCAAGTGCCGAAGTGGTTGGAGCGGTTCCTGGCGTTCTGCGCCACCTTGGCGCTGGAGGGCGGTCCGATCTACTGGGTGGCAGCGCACCGCTGCCACCACCAGCACTCGGACACGGACCTGGATCCCCACACCCCCCGGCACGGCGGATTCTGGGCGCACATGGGCTGGATCATCTTCGGCAAGACGCTGCACAACGACACAGCTCTGACCGGCAAATACGCACCCGATCTGCTCAAGGACCGCTTCTACCGCGTGCTCAGCGAATGGCACTGGGTGCCGCTGACCGTGCTGGGCGCCGCGACTTGGATCCTGGGCGGCTTCGGCATGCTGCTGTGGGTCGTGCCGTTGCGGGTCGTCTTCGGCCTGCACTGCACGTGGCTGGTCAATTCGGCGACGCACATGTGGGGCAGCCGACGGTTCGAGACCAAGGACGATTCCCGGAATCTCTGGTGGGTCGCGCTCATCTCCTTCGGGGAAGGCTGGCACAACAACCACCATGCCCACCCGGTGTCGGCGCGCCACGGTATGGCTTGGTACGAACTCGACTTCGGGTACATCCAGATCAAGCTCCTGGAGAAGCTGGGGCTGGCCAAGAAGGTCTACGCTCTGAGCGTCAAGGATCTCGCGGCAGCCTCGGCGGCCCGGGAGCCGCTCAAGGCGGCAGCATGACCCCAGGCTGGCGGCGTCACTCTCGGGTTGCGCCGGAACACCTCCGCGAAGTGGCGTCGTCTGGCTTCCCGAGGAGGCCCGTCGCCGCGGGCGGCTGCAAGGTCGCGGAGGCGTCGGCGCTACGTTGCCTGCCGCCGAGGCGTGGCCTCCGGCAGCGGCCCTGATCGCATCGTGCAGGCTGCATTCGCGGAAGGGCGGCTACCGTACCGGCGAGGCCTAGCAGCCCCTCGCTCAGCGGCGCTGGGACGACCTAGCCCGGCAACTTTCGAAGGCATACAGGACCCGCGGAGACCGGCACTTGGAAGGAGTCCGCGAGGCCTGCGCTGGAAGCGCTAAAGCAGCCTTGGTCCGGCGCCCAGATCGCTGCGGAAAGGCCCGTCGCCGGCTAATCGGAGCGGAGCGGAAACCGCTGACGTTGGAAGATCGGAATTGCAACCGCGACCCGCACGATGCCCAGCCCGCCTTCTTCGTCGGGGCCGCGAGGACGCCCAGCTTGCATCGGGACGCATAGCCAACCCCTTTGCCCTGCCCTCCCCGACGCCCGAGCCCGGCCGGCCCATGCACCGGCACGTTGAGGGGCCTTCTCGGCGAGCGGACCCAACCGGCAAGAGCCTGTCCGGCTGGCGAGACCGAACGGTGTTGCGATCATCTCAGCGGACGGAACGAGTCGCACCAGACCGCTCAAGCTGCGGCTAGCGTGAGCGGGCAATTCTCTGCGGCTGCAAGCGGTAGGCCCGCACCCCGGATGCGAGCCCACAGTCGCTGGCTTCGTTGGTCGTCGGGGCCTGCAGCGCGGCAGCTCCGCGGGTCGGTCAAGGGGGCGGCGGAGCCTTGAACACCCTGAATTGCGGCATCTGCTCCTGCTCCAGGGCCTGCTGCTTCGCCTCGCCGACCTCATGCATGAGACGGGCTCCGTCCTCACTCCGGCCGTTGTCAAGATAGAGCTGCCCGAGCTGGTACTTCGCCGCCGTCAACTGCGGGTCAAGCCGAACCGCCGTTTCCAAGTTGCGTATTGCGCGTGGCAGATCCCTGTCGGCCAGGAGCTTTCCCAGTCGATAGTAGGCTCCAGGAAACTCGTCATTGAGCTCGATCGACCTCTGCAGGTGCTTCTCCGCCAAGGACCGCTGGCCTTGCGCAAGGTTGTCCGCCTGAGATCGTTCTAGCGCGAACCCGTAGATGTAGTGCATGTAGAAGTCGTCAGGAAACCTCTCCAGGCCGGCCCGCAAGGCCTGCAGCGCCTCCGGCATCTCGTCGGAGAGGATCAAGGTCACGGCAAACGCCGTCAGCGCCACCGAATGATCCGGCGTGAGTGCAACCGCATCGGAGAACGCGAGCCGGGCGTCTTCGTACCGCTGCCCTTGGCCTAGCGTGATGCCTTTCTGCACCAGCAGGCGGTACGACTTCGGCAGGCGGCTCAGGCCGAGGTCCAGGACCTCCAGCGCCAGTTCCGGGTTGCGGTGTCTCGCGCAAAACTCACTGAGCGCGATGTAACCGCGCTCGCTCGCCGGCTCGTGCTGAATCCTGCGCCTGAGGGCGTCGATCGCACCGTCACGATCTCCGGCTCTCTCGGCTAGCTCGGCAACCAGCGACAGCAGCTCTCCGCCCGGGGTCTCGGAGGCAAGCTCTCGGGTCAAGGCCAAGGCCTCTTCGGCGCGTCCAGCCCCAGCCAGCACCTCCACTCTCCGACGCCCCAAGCCTTGGAGCGAGGAGTCTGCAGCTTCGGCTCGTTCCAGATCGGCCAGCGCCTCGTCGAACAGCCCGAGGGCGGCGGCGACCTGCGCGGAATCGACGAAGTCCTGCCCCGTGAGATCGCTTCGGGCGCGTGCAGCGGCGAGAACGTCCCGGGCCCCTTCCGCCTGGCCAAGGCGCAGGAGGGAGCGGGCGTAAGCGATGAGAGCCCGCGGTTGCGCGGCAACGAAGTCGCCGGCATCCCGGAACAGCTGCACGGCCTTGCCATGCTGCCCGGAGTCCGAGGCGATCATCCCCAGGAACAGACTTGCCTGAGACCGGGCTTCAGCAACTTCGAGCAACTGCTTCAGGTTCGCTTCGGCGGCGGCGTAACGGCCGAGCTCGAACTCGGCGATCGCTAGGTTCTTCCGGGCGGGAACGAAGCCCGGGGCGTGCTGAAGAGCGCGCTGGAAGTACGGTACCGAACTCTCCGGATCGTTTTGGAGGCAGAGGATGGCCCCCACCATATTCATCGCCGTCACATCATCGGGGTTGCTCCTGAGCTCGCCTTGGAAGAATGCGAGCGCGTCGTCGACGCGGCCCGCACGGAGAAGCTCCAACCCGGACGCGTCTTCCGCCGCGAGCAGGAGCGGAACCGCCACTGCGAGCGTCGCGACGAGCACGACCGGGGCCGGCAGACGCCATGCAGGCGGGCACAGGGCACCCAGCGGTTCTGCGGCATCCCCGGCCGTCTGAGCGATGCAGGGCACGGCGACGCTAGGCCTGCTCCGGCTTGCTTGGTTCCCGGATCGTGAGCAGCTGGTTGGCGGGAACATCATCCATCGTTTGCGCGATGCCGCTGGGCCATCGGATCTGTAACGAGGCAGCGGTCTCTTCCCCGAGCCCGAAATGAAGCCGAGGGTCGTTGCACGAATAGTAGCTCGCCTGCGACATCACCTCCTGGGCCTGGCGGCGGGAGCCATAGGCGCAGACGACCCGCGCCCCGATCGCGCTGCGGTTTGAAACGGTGCCGATCAGCTTGACCTTGAGCCAGTTCCCCCCATCCTCGAGGTCGTTGCGCAAGAGCGACGGAGGCTCGTTCAGGTTGACGACCAGGATGTCGACATCGCCATCGTTGTCGAAGTCCCCGAAAGCGCATCCTCGACTCGAGTGCGCTGCGCCGAGCGCAGGCCCCGCCTCGTCCAGCAGCTGCTCCAAGCGGCCCTCCCCGAGGTTGCGAAACACGACGTTGGGGGTCCTGAAGGGATACCCCGGCAGCTTGGACTCGATTTCCGGATAGATGTTGCCCGTCGCGTAGAAGATATCAGGCCACCCGTCGTTGTCGAGGTCGACGATCCCAGCCCCCCAGCAGACGTAGCGCACCTCCACTGCGAGTCCCGCGGCCAGCGTCCGGTCCTTGAACCGGCCCGCACCGTTGTTCACATACAGGATGTTGGTGTCGTCAGCGAAATGGGTCTTGAAGATGTCGAGGTCACCGCTCAGGCTGAAGTCGCCTACCGCGACTCCCATCCCGGCCTGCTCTTGGCCATCTTCGTTCAGCGCGACTCCGCTGATCAGGCCCACTTCCTCAAATGTGCCGTCGTGCCGATTGCGGAACAGGAGGCTGGGAGTCGAATCGCAGGCGACATAGATGTCGGGCCATCCGTCGTTATCGTAATCGGCGGCGGCCACGGTCATGCCGTAGCCCGGTCGGGCAGCGGAGATACCCGCCTCGTCGCTGACGTCCCGGAACGTGCCGTCCCCGTTGTTCCGGTAGAGCGAGTGCCGCGAGAACGGCAGGCCGCGCGGCCCGCAATGCACAGGGACTCCCTTCCAGCTGCATGTCTCCAGGCCGGGCCCCGGCACGGTGTCGAAGTCGAAATGGCAGTAGTTTGAGACGAATAGGTCGAGGTGGCCATCGCGATCGTAATCCACGAAAGCGCAGCCCGCCCCCCAGCGGGATTCCGGATCGGACAGTCCGGCCTCCCTGGTCCTGTCCGTAAACGTTCCGTCGCCGTTGTTCCGGTAGAGAATGTTCTGGCCGAAGGCGGTGATGAAGAGATCGTCGAATCCATCGTTGTCGAAATCGCCTACGGTCACCGCCGAAGCCCAGATTTCCCGCAGCAGCCCCGCTTCCTCGGTGACGTCGGCGAATGTGCCGTCGCGGTTATTCCTGTACAACCTGCTGCTGGTGCCCTCGGGGGCGCCGGCCACGCGCGACCCGCTGAGGACGAGCAAGTCCATCCAGCCGTCATTGTCGTAGTCGATAAACGCGCAGCCGCACCCGACAGTCTCGACGATATAGTCCTTGTGGTCCACGGGGCCGTAGATCGTCGGGTGGCGCAAGCCGGCCTGCGCAGCCACATTGACGAAGCTGGCGGCGAAGGGTCTGCCTGAGCTTCCGGCCCTTCGCTGCGGACGGACGTTGCGCGTCGCGACGCCCTGCCCGCGAGCCAGAGCGGGAGCGAGCAGAGCCAGCAGCTCCCGCCTGGATGGGCGCAGCATTCTCCCCGCCATGCGGTCTAGGCGTTCCCGCTGCCCGGACGGGGAGCTCCGCCCGCGCGGCGTCCCGCTCAGAACTGGAGCCGTACTCCGATTTGCGCCGATCGCGGACCGATCGAATTCGTGACTTTGCCGAACAGGCCGCTGGTCATGTTGTTGACGACACGGTCCAGGTTGGCACGGTTGATCACGTTGAAGATCTCCCCTCGCAATTGCAGCACCGTGGCTTCGGAAACCATCGCGAGCTTGACTTCGCGCGAGATCAGCAGGCTGATGTTGAGAAGGCCCGGGTGCGAAAACGTGTTGCGGCCCAGTCCCCCCTGCTGGCCGGGTGCCGGCGATGGGAAATCCGAGGCCCGGAACAGCCCGGCGAGATAGTCGCTCCTAGCCAGTCCGCCAAGGGAGTTGCCGAACGCCGGAGCGTTCGGGAGATCGCTGTTCAGGCCGTCTGCGTTGAAGTCGCCGGCTGGGTACGGCGCTGACGTGAGGACCGTGAAGGGCAAGCCGGACTGCAGCACGCCGACCGTTCCGAAGCGCCAGCCGTTGACGACCGTGCGCAAGGCCGGAGGTCCGCTGCCCTTGGCCATGCGGACCTGCCACATCGCGTCAAACGTCAGCCGTTGGCGGACATCGAAGTCGGCCCGCCCACGTTGGGCGCGCAAGTCCCAAACATCGAACACAGGCGTTGCGGGAACCGAGGCCTGAGGCAATCCGCTGGTGCTGAAGTGGTCCAAGACCTTGGCGTAGGTGTAGACGGCCCGCATCGAAACGCCGCGCGTGTGGCGCTTGTGGAACATCAGCGACAGCAGATGGGCGTTCGAGTTGGCCCCGGTCCAGCGGCGCTGCACTGCGCCGAAGAAGGGGTTGAGCCGGTCCAGCCGGCCGTCCAAAAGATCGCCGCTGAATCGATTGACATCGCTATGCACGGTCAGGTTGTGGTCTGCCGAGCCGGTGTAGTTCACCTCAGCCATGGAATCCGGCCCGAGCCGCTTCTGGATGCTGAGCATCCAGCTGTGCGCGGTGGGGATCTTCATGTTCTGGTCCACGCTCAGGATGCTGGAACGCAGACCCCGCACGCCGCCGCGTTCGTTCAGCTCGTAGGTCACGTCCGGTTTCGGCCAGATGTCGGGCGAGGCGTCTTGGGCCAGCGCGTCCAGCTCGCCCCAGT
Organism: Bryobacterales bacterium; assembly: GCA_965213745.1. GTDB lineage: Bacteria > Acidobacteriota > Terriglobia > Bryobacterales > UBA6623 > VXMF01. Next base: position 105,845 of record CBDBZZ010000008.1, read on the forward strand.
TGCCGAGCCCGTACGTCAGCGCGTCCCCCTGCAGCACGCTCAGACTGGGGGTTGCGGTCGCCGGCGGGCCGAGCAGATTGAGTGTCGAGAACCAGTTCTGGGCGATCCGGTCCCGGTACATGCCATACCCTCCGCGAACCGACAGCGACCCGTTGCCGAACACATCCCAGGCGAACCCGATCCGGGGGCTGATCATCCACGGCAGCCTGGCGGTGGCCGTTTGGCGGCATTCGGCGAATCCGTTGGCGATCCGCTCCATGGAGTCCGAGCCTTCACCCGCGAAGAGGTAGCAGCCCTGGTCGGACGCCTTGGTGTAGCGGATGCCCTCGCCGTAGTTGTCGACCCGCACGCCTAGGTTCAGCGAGAAATCCGGGCGCAGGCGCCAGTTGTCCTGCACGAACATGCCGATGAAGGATGTGTGGTAGCTGAGGAACGCGCCGCCGACTTCGCCGGTTGCCAGGTTGACCGCCGGCCCGAATTGCGAAGTCGGCTTGTCCTGCGCGAAGTCGAGCAGGTTCGCAAAGCTGAACGTGGGCCGGGTCAAGGTCTTGCGCCACGGCACGGTGTCGTCCGGCCGGACGTACTCGCCTCCGAACTGCACCGTGTGCCTGCCCTTATTCAAGGTCGCCATATCCCGCCACTCCCATGTCGGCGTGGTCCACCCGCCTGGCCCCCAGGCTCCGAAGCCCTGCGTCCCCGAGACCCCAATGTTCGGCACGTCTACGGCTCCCTCGCCGAGCGGCGCCTGCTGTTCGCCGGTCTGCCTCGAATAGCGGAAGCCCATGCTGTTCATGAAGGTGGGCGAGAAAACATGGTTCCAGTCGAATTTCGTCCAGTTGTTGAGCACCGGCGACCACCGCGCGTAGGCCGGGCGGATCAGGTTGGCGAATTGCCTCCGGCCGTCGGACTTGTAGTAGTAGCCGAAGAGCCGATCCTTGGCCCCGAAGTGATGGTCGACCCGTACTTGAAACTGCTCGCCTTGGCGAGGCACGGACGCGGTGGCATTGACGGTGCCGACCGCCTGCAGCGAGTCCGGGATGACGGACATGTCATCGAACTGGCCTGGATTCCTTTGCTTGAGCTCGCCCACTGTAATGATGTCGCTAGTCGGGTCGATCGCCGGAGAAAGGCCAAAAATTCTGGCTGCGATCGACTGGGGGGAATTCGAAGCGACATAGCTGCGAAATTCGGGCGTCTCGGCGACCCCAACCGTAGTCGTCGAGGTGCTTGCCCGCAAGAAATCGAACGCTCCGAAAACGAATGTCTGGTTACGCTTGATCGGGCCTCCGGCTGTCGCCCAGAGATTCTTCTGCGCGAAATCGGTGATCTCCGGTTGCGCGATGGTACGCGCCGTCAGACTGTTGTTGGTGTACAAGTAGCCTACTGTCCCGTGCAGTTCGTTTGTCCCGGACTTGGTCACCAATTCCAAGAACGCACCCGAAGACCTGCCCTTGGCGGCGGAGAAGTTCTGCGCTTCGACGCGGAACTCTTGGAGCGAGTCGGGGATCGGACTGACCATGAACGTTCCGTCTCGCGAAGGCACCTCCGCGTAGCTGCCGTTCAGCATGACGAGATTGGCGCCTTGCCGCTGCCCGGACGCATTAATCCGGAGCCCCATTTCGCCTTGGTAGTTGTCGACGAAGGCACCGTTCGTGGCGCTCGTCTCGCCCGTTCCCGTCACGCCCGGCACGAGAGTCGAGAGTTGCCAGATCGTGTTGCGCGGCAGGGGCTGGTTTTTCAGCGACTCCTCGTCGATGTAGTTCGTATTGTCGACCTCGGTCGTGTTGACCGCGCTTGTGTCCGCTTGGATCGTTATCGAGGTCGTCACCTCCCCGATTTGCATCTCTGGATACAGCGTCCGCGTTTCGTTGCTGCGCACGAGCAGCCCGGTCGTGGACCAAGTCGCGAAGCCAGGCGACGCTACGCTGGCGGCGTACGAGCCGGCGGGGAGCTCGCCGATGCGGAAGAACCCCGTCTCGTTTGCGGCGGCCTCGCGCTCCAGGCCGAGGTTCTCGTCCGTCAGGACGATGTTGGCACCCGGAACGACGGCCCCGGTGGCATCTTTGACGTATCCCTCAATGGCCCCGCTGAACTGAGCGTCGGCGCCCGCGCAAACAAGCAGCAGCAGAGCAAACAGTGTCGAGTGAGCGCGGCTCATGGCTCCTCCCAGTGCGGCCATCCGCTGTTTCGGCAGGCGGAGACGGCCGCAGCTACGATACCAGACCGGCTCGGCGAACGGAACCCGTATTCTCCAGAATTTCTCCCGGATCCAGTCGAACCCGAGGTTCTGGGGGCACGGACATATGGGGTTGAGCTCGGATCCGGGGCCGAAGTGCAGCATGCCCCTCCGTGCTGCACCACGCCCTACGCGATGGCGGTGAGCTACCGGCGGCGAGGGCCTCGCACGGCAAGACAGCATGCTCGAGACGGAGCAAGCGAGCCGGGACGCAGGCTCCTCGCCCTAGACCGGGCCGCGCCGCGCCAGCGCCTGGAGCGCGGGGTCTCTGCGGAGCTGCCCGATGTCGTGGCGGTTGGCCTGGCCGAGGGCGAGGCAAAAGACGTACTGGAGGGCTTGGTTGATCTCGGTGCGGGAGGGGGCGCAGGTCTTGGGGCTAGCCGGTCAAGGCCGCCGGGCGGCCGCAGGCTGGGAAGGCGGCAGGTCTGCGGATCCACTCCAGAATCCAGGAGCCTCGCGAATCGACCGGCTAGCCCCGGCGCAGCTGGTATGCGAGCCCTAGGCCGTGCGGGCGGCCCTTGAGTGTGTTCCCGTCCCACCCCGCGCTGGAGGCGAGGGCAGCCTCGCGGCCGGCCCTGGGAGGTTCGGCTATCCTAGCCGCATGCGCGGAGCATTGCTAGCCCTACTGATCGGGCCCGGGCTGACGGCGGCCACGACGACGACCGTCGCCGGCACCGGCGTTTCGGGAGCAGCCGGGGACGGCGGCCCGGCCGCCGAAGCGCAGGTCGGCAACCCGTACGGGTTGACTCTAGGGCCGGATGGTGCCCTCTACGTTTGCGAAATCGATACCGACCGCGTGCGCCGCATCGATCTGTCCGGCGGCAGCATCGAGACGGTGGCGGGAACCGGCGAAGTGGGGTACGCGGGCGACGGAGGCCCCGCGACGGAGGCTCGCTTGCATGATCCCTACGAAGTCCGGTTCGACGCTGCGGGCAACATGTACTTCGTAGAGATGAGGAACGCCGTAGTGCGCCGCGTCGAGGCTGCTACGGGCACTATCTCGACGGTCGCCGGCACGGGCCAGGCCGGCTTTGCGGGGGACGGCGGCCCCGCTGCCCAAGCGATGTTCAACCGGCCCCACTCCATCGCCTTGGACGGCAAGGGCTCGCTCTATATTGCGGACATCGGCAATCATCGGATCCGGCGGGTAGACCTCGCGACCGGCATGGTGACCACTTTCGCGGGCACGGGGCAGCGGGCTCCCACACCGGACGGAGCGCCGGTAGGCGGGACGCCTCTAAACGGCCCGCGCGCCCTGGCATTCGACGCCGAGGGCGACATGTACATTGCGTTGCGGGAAGGCAACGCCGTCTACCGGATCGACATGCAGCGCCAGACCCTGCACCACATGGCGGGCACGGGTGCCAAGGGCTTCACCGGAGACGGCGGCCCCGCCCGCTCAGCCACGCTCGCCGGGCCGAAGGGCATCGAGGTGGGGCCGGACGGCTCGGTCTATCTCGCCGACACCGAGAACCACGCCATCCGCCGCCTCGACGTGCGGGCGGGGACCATCTCGACCGTCGTGGGCGACGGCTCGCGCCGCGATGGCCCGGACGGCGACCCGCTGCGTTGCGGTCTGGCGCGGCCCCACGGCATCTACGTGGACTCCGCGGGAACCCTCTATGTCGGTGACAGCGAGAACCACCGCGTCCGCCTCGTGCGGCAGTAGCCCCCGATGCCGCGCTGTACCATAGTGGGAGCTACGGACGACCCTGGCTTGGACTGGCCGTTCGCGAATGGAACTTACGGATGCGCGCTCCCTTTCTCGCCGCCGCCCTTGCCGGCCTCGCCTTGCCGCTGGCTGCCGAGCGGCTATTCGACATTGATGGGCCGGTCGAACTCCACATCTGGATGACCGCCAAGAGCGGACAGGCGGAAGCACTGCAGCAGACGTTTGCGCAAGTCTTCTACCCGGCTGTAAGCAGCATGGCGGGCTTCCGCAGCGCCTTGCTCATGCGCAAACCCGGCACTACCAAGTTCACCGTGCGGCTGAGCTTCGACACCGAGGAGCAGCGGATGGAGTGGGTCGCCTCCGACAAGCACCAGCGGGCTTGGCCGGCGCTTTCGTCCCACGCAGCCGAAACCGACTACGACGGCTTCGCGGTCGTGCATCCCCAGTAGGTCCGCGACGCAAGTCACTCGGCCGCATCCGCCCGCGATGCTCGCGCCAGATCCCTGCGCACCGCGTCGAGAACGCCGTTCAGAAACGCCGTAGTGTTGTCGCCGGCGAACCGTCTGCCGATCTCCACCGCTTCGTCGATGACGACACTTGCGGGAGTGTCCGCCGTCCGCAACTCCCCCACAGCCAGTCGCAGCAGGTTGCGCACCACTAGCGACATCCGCTCGGGGGCCCAGCGCCGGGCATGGCGGCGGACCAGGGTGTCGAGTTCCGGAGCGTTGGCGGCGGCGCTGCGGAACAGTCGCTCCGCGAATCGATCGACCGGCGCGCCGCGTTCGCCGGTGAAGTGCTCCAAGTAGTCCGCGACGACCTTGTCCGGGGCTGCGCCCCCCACCTCCCACTGGTAGAGCATCTGCAGGGCGCTTTCGCGCGACCGGCGGCGGGATGGCATGGAGCGCGGCGCGGGGCAGGCGGTTCTAGTCGGCTGTGAGCTTCCGCATGAGGTTGGCCATCTCGACCGCCGCCGCGGCGGCGTTGAAGCCGGCGTTGCCGCTCTTGCCTCCTGCGCGGTCGATGGCTTGCTCCATCGTGTCGCAGGTGAGCACGCCGAAAACGGTCGGAACGCCCGTGTCGGGCCCGATCCGTGCGATGCTGCTCGCGGCCCCCTCCGCCACATGCGCGAAGTGCTCCGTCTCGCCCCGAATGACGGCTCCGAGGCACACCAAGGCATCGAACTTGCCGCTCGCCGCCATCGCCTTGGCCGCGGTGGCTAGCTCTAGCGAACCCGGGACGTAGGCGATGCAGACATCCGCATCCGCCCCCCCGTGCCGCCGCACCGCATCGAGTGCCCCAGCGAGAAGCCGCTCCGTGATGAAACTGTTGAAGCGGGAGACAACGCACCCGAGCCGCAGCCCGTCGGCCCCAAGGTCGCCCTCGACAACATTCGCGGCGGCCGGGGCCATGGCTACCGGAGGGCTCCCCCCTGCAGGGGCTGTCGGTTCCGCTAAGGGCTGCGGCTCTGAGGCAGGAGCTGCGGCCGAGGGTTCCGAGGCGATGGGTGCTGGCGCGGATGATGTCATGGCGGCCGCTGACGCTGGCGGGGGTTCTGCTACGGCAGGTGCTGGCGCGGGCGCGGCATCCATGCGGACGGACCCTCCCGGCGCAGGGGCGTAAGTTACAGGTGCCGCGGGCTCCGACCTGGCCCAGGAGGGCATGGGGGACTCCGCGGGGGGCGCAGCGAGCCTTTGCGCGGCCTGCTCGCTGGCGCTCTCAACCATCCCGTCCTCGGAATCGGAGACCCCGAGGTGACCGGACTTGAAGGCATTCGTTGCGAGGCCGCTGACGCCTCCCTGGCTCTGGTAGTCCTCAAATAGGATCTTGCGGTTCGGTGCGTCCAGGATCAGCTTGAACGCCCGGTACGGCGCACTGCCGAGCCGGTACGGGTTGTCGTCTCGCTGGGCCACGAGCCATTTCCCGGCGAGCCTAGCCCTGCGCCCGGGACGGCGCGGCTCATCTTCCGGAGGCTTCTCGTCCCTGCCCGCTTCTAAGGGCAGGGTCTCCCGGGGGTCCGCCTCCGGGAGTTCGGTTTCGGGGGCTTCTGCCACGATGGCCTAATCCTTTCGTTTCGAGGCGATGCAACCGCCCTGCAGATTCCCCTGACCGATAGGAAGGCGGCCGCGCAGGCAGCTGCCGGGGAGCGGCGCAGCGTGCTCCAGACTCTCCGGCAGGCACGCTGCGCCCTAGACGCCCCCAAGGCACCGCTGCCGCTGTGCATCCGCCAAGTCAGAATTGGCTATAGGAACCCGTGGCCCTAATCTTACCGCATCGAATCGCCACTATGCAATTCTTGCGGCGGTTCGAAGTGCGGGCGGAGCCGGATTCGGTGAAATTGCATGAACCTCGACCCAGAATCGGCCGCCGAGCCCTCTGCTGCAGTTGCTGCGGGGCCAGTGCAGCGCGAAGAGCAGCTCCGACTCGCGTTTGCGTGCGTCCCGGCCCAGGAAGAACGGAATCAGCAGCTCGCGCAGAACCCCGGCCAGATACGGCCGGCGGTTGGCCACCGACAGCCCCTCGGTGCCGTCCGTTGACCCAACGGGGACGAATTTGCCCGCCGCCCTGCTCCACCATCCCGCACGGTGCGATCGCGATGGGCTCGTCCAAGCCCCCGCGATCGAGTGCGGGCCGCGCCGCAGCCGCCTCCGATTCGACAGAGGAGGGACCGGCGGGGGATTGGTCCTGTCAGCGGGGTCGGCCTGCGCCCGGCGCGCTGGCGGCTAGGCATTCGCAGCGGCTCGGCAGGGTACGCGCCCCTGGCCTAACGGCGCAGCGCTTCCGGCACGCGGTTGCGGTCGTGCTGCTCAAAGTCCAATGTCCATTCCAGCGGAACATCGGTCGGCAGATAGCACGCCTTGTCGTCGCAGGCTTGGTAGCGGAGACTGCCCCGAATCGTCAGTTTTCCGCCCTTCAGGAGCCCGCCCAGCTCGGGCGCTTGGCCGATCATCACATCCCGGACCAGCCGAAACGAACCCTCGTACACCGGCACCGTCTCATCGATGGCTGGCAGGTGCAGCATCCGCGAGCCCGGATACTCCGCGTCGAACTGAGTCAACCCGGCGGAGTCCTCCATGCGCCAGGCGATCGGGATGTACCCCTCAACGCTCGGCGCATACACATGCATGCCCTTTTTGAGCTCGAGGTCCAACGCAAGTGCGAACCGGTTGCCGCCCCGCACGACGCTGTCACTGGCCCACGAGGTCACCTCCAGATGCGAGGTTCGCTGCGTCCTGCGGGCGGAGCCGGCCCTGGCACCGAGCTGTCGCACCAGCACACGCCCCGCCGTGAAGCGGTCCTTGTAATCGGCTTCGAAGAACTTGTCGCGTACGAACCGGTCAGGTCCGAGCAGCAATTCGACGGGGTGCGGGATGCCGTAGAACTGGTGGTCCACAGGCACATCTTCGTTGAGGACTCCGTACGTGCGGATGACCGCCGATTCCGGGTCCGACAGGAGCGGGAAGCCAAGGCCGGTGCGCTCGGCGAAATGCCGCAGGGCTCCTACGGTGTCATTGCTGAGGGCGGCGACCCGAATGCCCCGAGCTTCCAGCTCCGCCCGCTTGCGCTCCAGCTGCACGAGCTGGCCCTTGCAGAACGGTCACCAGTCTGCCGAGCGGAAGAAGAGCAGCAGCAGGCCGTCAGGGCCCGCAAGGTCTTCGAAGGTGCGGGTTTCGCCCGCATGATCCACGGCTTCGAAGGCAGGCGCGACGGAGCCCACGGCGGGCCCGGCGTCCGGCACGGTGGATTGGCCCCCCGCTGTCTCCGCCGCGACCAGGGCCACAGAGGCCAGCAGCGCGACGCGGGGAACCTGGGGTCCAAAAGCGCTTCGCATACGTCCAGTCTAATGGCTTGTGCTCTGCGCTTGTCCAACGGCGCCCCAGCCTGATCGAGGCGGCCCGGGCTTGCTCGGGACCGGCTGCCGTGGACCGAGGCCAGCGATTCGACTCGCCCGCGTGCGGGCATCGGAAAGATCGCTCCTGCTAGCCGGTCGCGGTGTCCGGCGAGTCCGGCGGCGGGGAGCTCGCACGGCATCGAGCGGACGAGGCGAAGGCCGCTGTGGGAAGCTCCGCAACAAGCGCGGCATCCGCCGGCCACGCCCGCCGCCAGTCTTCCGCAATCCCCTCGCCGGGACTCGACCCATCGCGGTTCCCGAGAGCTAGATTCGCCCGGCACCATCGCAGCGCTCCGCTGCGTCCGGCCCCGCCAGCGGTGGGGCCCCGGCTGGCCGATGGAAAGCCGTCGCAAATCGGTCGGAGCATTCCCTATAATCGGAGTGTTCGCCCGGGCCGGGAAGCGCCCGCTTCCTCTCCACCCCTAGGTCTGCGTTGGCCGCCAGCAGCGAGGCTGGTAGGGTTAAGGGGCGGTGCGCCCTGGAGGGCTGGCCGCAGGGCCCGCGGACACCCAGCAGCTAATGCCGACTCAGCTCACGAAAACGCCACCCCGGGCCGTGCCCGACGCTCTCGCCAAGCGCCTCTACGAGAAGCTGCTGCAGTGCTACTACGTGGAGGAGCGCGCCAAAGTCTTCGTCAAGCAGGGGCAAGGTCGCCTTCTATGCCTCCACCCGCGGGCACGAGAAGGTGCAGGTGGCCGTGCCCATGCTCATGCGGCCAGGGGCATGATTGGTTCTACACCTACTACCGCGAGAAGAGCGTTGCGGGTGGCGCTCGGCATGCCCTACAAGGACATTTTCCTCGGGCTGCTCAATCGCGAAGGGGACCCGAACTCCGAGGGCGTCAACATGCCGGAGCAGTGGTCCTCGGCCGAACTCAAGCTCGTCGCCCAAAGCGCTTGCACGGGCACGCAGTACCTGCCCGCCGTCGGTGCCGCCCGAGCGCTGCGCTACGACAGCTCGGACGCCATCGTCTACGCGGCGTCCGGCGAGGGGGCTACCAGTGAGGGCGAGTTCTTCGAGGCGCTCAACTGGGCCGCACGCGAGCGGCTGCCAGTGCTCTTCGTGGTGCAGAACAACGGCTACGCGATCAGCGTGCCCCAGACTTACCAGACGGTCTCCGAGATCCACCGGATCGCGCAGGGGTTCGGGCTGCCTGCCTACGAGCTCGACGGAACATCGTCGTTCGAAGCCATGTACAAGCTTGTCCCGGAGCTGATCCAGGGCATCCGCGGAGGCAAGGGGCCGGCCCTGCTGGAGTTCAACGTGGTCCGGCTCGACAACCATTCCTCCTCCGACGACCAGCGCAAGTACCGCAGCCAGGAGGAGCTCGAGGACGCCATCGCGCGCGACCCGATCCTCCAAGCGGAGCGGAACCTGCTTGCCCACGGCATCCTCACCCGCTCGGAGATGGACGAGATGCGGGCCCGCATCAAGGACGATGTCGACCGGGCCGCGGCCGAGGCCGACGCCCATCCCTACCCGCAGCACTACGACGTGATGGAGCATGTTTTCTCGAAGGAACTACCCGTCGAGTCCGAGCCGGAGCCGGTCTTCGTCCAGAAGAAGGTTTCGATGGTGCAGGCGATCAACAACGGCCTCCGGGAGGAGATGCGGCGCAATCCCAAGATCGTGATGTGGGGCGAGGACATTCAGGACCCCAAGGGCGGCGTCTTCGGCGTGACCAAGGGGCTCACGGATGAATTCGGCGAGGCGCGCTGCGTAAACGCCGCGCTGGCCGAGGCCTCGATCCTGGGCATCGCGGGCGGCATGGGCACGGCGGGCTACATGCCCATCGTCGAGATCCAGTTCGGGGACTACATCTGGCCTGCGTTCATGCAGATGCGGGACGAGATCGCGCCGATGCGCTGGCGCAGCGCGGGGGTGTGGGGCTGCCCGCTGGTGTGCCGGGTCGCGGTCGGGGGCTACATCAAGGGCGGTCCTTGGCATTCGGCCAACATCGAGACGTACTTCACCCACATCCCCGGCTGGTACGTCGTCTACCCCTGCTGCGCCCAGGACGCCAAGGGCTTGATCAAGGCCGCGGCCCGCATGCGCGACCCAGTGCTGTTCCTCGAGCACAAAGGCCTCTACCGGGCGATGCCCGCCCGCACCCCCGAGCCGGACGAAAGCTATCTGATTCCATTCGGCAAGGCGCGCAGGCGCCGCAGCGGCACGGACGTGACGGTGGTGAGCTGGGGCTACACGGTGCATCAGGTGGAGGCTGCGGCCCAGCGCCTGGCCGAGGCCGGGCGGGGCTCCGTCGAGGTGATCGACCTGCGCACGCTCCAGCCCTGGGACAAGCAAGCCGTCTTCGAGAGCGTCCGCCGGACCAATCGGGCGCTGGTGGCGCACGAAGACACGCTGACGATGGGCTTTGGAGCTGAGGTCGCCGCCGAGATCGGCCAAGCCTGCTTCGACTACCTCGACGCGCCGGTCGCGCGTATCGGAGCTCAAGACTGCTTCGTGCCGTCGGCCGTCAACCTGGAGCGCGAGGTGCTGCCGTCGGAGGACGGCGTGCTGGCCGCGATCGAGCGGCTGCTCAACTACTAGAGGCTGGCTGGGAGATGGCGAGCGGCGGGTCCTGGGGGGCGCGTCTCGCTCCAGCGGCTTGGCGCTCAGCCGTCGCGGCGCTGCTGCTCGCCGCTCTCGCAGCCTGTGCGTCGGCCCCGGCGCCTCCGGCGGTAGGCGGCGAGCCGCAGCTCCCTACGACACCCGTGACCCTCCCCAACGGGAGAGCGATCGCGGCGGAACTCGCCGTGACGCCCCAGCAGCAGGCGCGGGGGCTGATGTACCGGACGCACCTCGCGCCGGACCGGGGCATGCTGTTCGTCGGGCAGCGGGCCGCCTCGCGGGCGTTTTGGATGTACCGCTGCCGGATCCCTCTGGACATCGTGTGGATGGACGGCGGGCGGCGGATCGTCGAAATGGTGCGGCGAGCCCCCCCGTGCCGGGATGCGGACCCCGCGAACTGCCCGTCGTACGGGGGGAACGTGGACTCCGTGTATGTGCTGGAGCTGGCGGCCGGGCAGGCCGATGCCGAGGGGCTCCGCTTGGGCGACCGGCTAGAGTTCCGGCCGTAACCGTGCCGCCCGGATCCGCGCCTTCCCGATAAGCCTTGGTGCGCTTCCAGCGCCAGATCCACATGTCCAAGAAACGCATCTTCGCCATCCTGCTCGGCATCGGCCTCGTGTATCTCGTGGGATCGAGGGTGTACGAGGCGCAGCAGCAGGCGTCCGCGCCGGCCAAGAAGAAGGCGGGCGGACGCATCATCAACGTCGACCTGACCGAGGCTCGGCTAGGCGAGATCCGCGAGGAGCTGCTGCTGACCGGCTCGCTCAAGCCGAAGGAGGTCGTCGACGTCAATCCCAAGGTGACCGGCCGCATCGAGAAGATCCACCACCTTGTCGGGGACTGGGTGGCGGCCAGCAAGCTCGTGGCCGAGATCGAAGACGAGGAGCTCGAGCAGCAGGTGCGGAGCTCCGAGGCGTCGCACGCGGTGAGCCGCGCGAACATCGCTTCGCGCAATGCGGAGCTGGCCAATGCGAAGGCCAACCTGGACCGCGCCCAGCAGCTGTTCGACGAAGACCTCTTGTCGCCTCAGGAACACCAGCAGGCGCAGGCGTCCCTGGAAGTGATGGAGGCGCAGGTGCAGCTGGCCGAAGCCCAAGCGGAGCAGGCGCTAGCCGGCCTTACGGAGCTGCGGATCCGGCTGGAGCAGACCAAGATCTACGCGCCCATGAGCGGCGTGGTGTCCCAGCGCTATGTCGACCCCGGGGCGCTGGTCACGCCGGCCAATCCGATCCTGCAGGTCGTGAATCTGGCGACGATGGTAACCCAAGGCAACGTGCCGGAGCGCAACATCGGCAAGATGCGGGTCGGCAACGAAGCCGAGGTGGTTGTCGACGCGCTGCCAGGCCAGACATTTAGGGGCCGGGTGGCCCGCATCGCCCCCGTGCTCGATGCGGCCACGCGCAGCGCCGTCATCGAGATCGACATCCCGAACCCGGAGATGATCCTCAAGGCGGAAATGTTCGCGCGCATCTCCCTCGATCTGGGCTCTATGCGGCAGGCGACCCTGATCCCCCGCGACGGCCTGGTCTACCGCGGGCAGCAGCCGGGGGTCTTCATTGTGGAAGGCGGGCAGCAGCGGCCGGTGTTCCGGGTGATCGAGACCGGGATGACCCGCGAGGACCAGATCGAGGTTCTGGCCAACCTGGACGCCGGAACGAAGATCGTCGGCCGCGGGGCCACCATGCTTCGCGACGGGGACCGCATTAGCACGGGCGGAGGAGACCCGGGCCGTGGTGGCGGAGCGCCTGGCGGCGGCGCAGCCAAGAAGGCCGGCGGCGCAGCCCCCGGGCAGGCTGCGCCCGCGAAGGCCGGCCGGGGGACCGGCACCTAGCCGCCCGCGCCGCCGAATCAGTTTCGCGCACTAGGAGCTTGCGCCGTAGGACGGCATGAGAGCGGGCGGAGCGCCTGGAGCCCCACGAATCGCATCCTCGTGAAAGCGGTGTCGACTTGCGGGCCGGGGAATCGCCGCCCGGCACCTCCAGGAGGCCTGCATCGGTCCCAGCAACCCCCTCCCGGTCAGCCGTCCGCCTGACACCCACGCCTCCGCCCGAACTAGGCGCCTTGCGCTGCGAAGCGTTCGCCCGCACCTGCGTCCCGTCGCTCGACAGCTTGCCGAAGTTCGCCACCCCCGCCTCCGCCGCCAGCCGCACCACCTCACGAACAGTCTCTTGCAATCCGCCAAGTGCCGCCGTCAAAACTCACCACCAATTTTGCCAAAAATAGTTGCAAGCAAAGCACCAATAGAATCAATGGCTTGCAGATCCTGTTCGTGCAATTACTTATGAAAACATCAGTAAGAGTGCGGTAGCACAAAAAATTCCCCGGACCAAGCCCCGGCCATCCTCCAGCTAATGCCGCAAATCTAATCCCTCCCGCAAATCCGGCGGTAGCAGCAAACACTGATCCTGCTGGTAGGGGCCCCCTGTCTCCGGCATCCCGCGTCCCCAACAATTCCACGTGGGCATTCCAGCTGTGGTTTTCTGCGCGCAGGCTCCTAGGCCGGGCGCACCAACGGAAGGCGACGTATAGAATGGGAGCCGGGGCAATAGCCCCGCGCCATGAACCTTTCGACCGCCTCGATCCACAGGCCGGTCACAGTGCTGATGCTGTGCCTGGTCGCCATCCTGCTCGGCGCGGTGGCGTTTGTCAATATCCCGGTCGACTTGATGCCGGAAATCGTATACCCCACGATCAGCGTGCGGGCGGAGTACGAGGGAGTGGCTCCCGAGGAGATGGAGACGCTCGTGGTACGGCCGCTCGAGGAGGCCTTCTCGGCGGCTCCGGGGGTGGAGAAGATCTACAGCTCCGTCTACGAGGGACTGTGCTACGTGCGGGTCGGGTTCGACTACGGCGTGGACATCGACGAGGCCGCCAACGAGCTCCGGACGCGGCTCGACCGGCGGCGCCGGTACCTGCCGGAGGACATGGATCCGCCGACGATGTACAAGTACGACTCGTCGCAGTATCCGATCCTCTACCTCACCGTGTCGTCCGCCAACATGGACGCCAAGGAGCTGCGCCACTACGTCGAGAAGCAGCTCCAGTACCGCCTCGAGCGAGTCCCCGGCGTGGCGGCCTTCACGGTGCGCGGAGGGCTGCGGCGCGAGATCCACGTGGACCTCGACCTCAAGAAGCTGCGGGCCCTCGAGCTCTCGATTCCACAGATCGTGCAGATGTTGCGGCAGGAGAACATGAACCGGCCGGTCGGGCCGGTCGAGGAAGGCCGCTTCGACATCCTGTTGCGCACGCGGGGCGAGTTCCGGAGCCTGGAGGAGATCCGCAACGTCGTGCTGACGACGAGAGCCGGCGTGCCGGTACACGTGCGGGACATCGGCACTGTGGTCGACAGCCACGAGGATTCGGACTACATGGTCAGCGTGGACGGCCAGCCGGGCGTGCGGATGTACGTCTACAAGCAGGCCGGAGCGAACACGGTCGAGGTCTCGGACGGGCTGTGGCGGGAGGTCGACCGGATCCACGCAGTGCTGCCGAACATCCGCATCGAGAAAACGCGCGACAGCGCGGACTTCATCCGGGCTTCAATCGACAACGTTCAGGGGGCGATGCTGCAGGGCGCGGGCCTGGCGGTGCTGGTGCTGCTGTTCTTCCTGCGGAGCTTGTCCAGCACGCTCATCATCGGCATCGCGATCCCGATTTCGGTGATTTCGACGTTCGCCCTGATGTACTTCAACGGCTTCACGCTGAACACGATCTCGTTCGGCGGCTTGGCGCTGGGCGTGGGGATGCTGGTCGACAACGCGATCGTGGTGCTGGAGAACGTCTACCGGCATCGAGAGGAGGGCAGGGCTCCCCTCGACGCGGCGGTGGCCGGCAGCCGGGAAGTGTCGATGGCGATCACCGCCTCGACGCTCACCACCATCGCCGTATTCGTGCCGGTGCTGTTCCTCGGGGGCATCGCCTCGCAGCTCTTCAAGCAACTGGCGTACGTCGTCGGCTTCTCCCTCCTCTGCTCGCTGGCAGTAGCGCTGACCGTCGTGCCCGGGCTGTGCGCCAAGCTCGCCTCCAACAGGAAGCCTTCCGGGCGGATGGCGGCTCTCAACCGCCAATTTGGCGCTTGGCAGCGCAGCCTTTCGTCCGGGTACGGGGGCGTGCTGCTGTGGTCCCTGTCGCACAAGGCGGCGGTGATCGCGCCCGCGGCGCTCCTGTTCGCTCTAGCGCTGTATCTCGTGCCGTATTTGGGCGTGGAGCTCCAGCCGGAAGTCGACGAAGGCGAGGTCCGGGTCAACGTCGAGCTCGAGCCCGGTACGCGCGTGGAGGTCACCGACGCCGTGATGCAGGAGTTGAGGCGCACCGCGGCCGAGCGCGTGCCCGAGATCGAGACCTCGATGGTGACCGCCGGCGGCAGTTCGCGCAGCAGCGGCTCCGGCGAGCATCTAGGCGAGCTGCGCCTGAACCTAACGCCCAAGTCCGAGCGCAGCCGCTCGGCGCGCGACATCGCCAACGAGCTCCGGTCGGCGCTGCAGATCCAGCCGGGGATGATCGTTCGCACGCGAGTGTCGGGCAGCATGTTCCGGGGCATGGGCAGCGAGGACGAAGACCGGCTCACGGTCCAGATCCGCGGGCACAACCTCGAAACGGCCGTCCAGCTGGCGGAATTGGTGCGCGGGAAGATGGCAAGCATCGACGGCATCGCGGAACCCACCATCAGCCAGAGGCCCGGCATGCCGGAGATGCTGGTGGAGGTGGACCGGGTGCGGGCCGCCAACATGGGCCTCAACGTCTCGGACATCGCGACCACCCTGGAGACCGCGATCGGCGGGACGCGCAGCTCGATGTACCGCAAGGAGGGGGACGAGTACAACATCCTCGTGCGGCTCCGCGAGGAGGACCGGCTCGATCTCCGCAACGTGGGCCGCGTGCCGCTGAGCACGCCGCTCGGGCGCACGATTCCGGCGGAGAGCGTCATCGAGCTGCGGCGCCAGGAAGGCCCCACCTACATCAGCCGCCTGAACCAGGAGCGCCTACTGTACGTGAGCAGTGCGATCGCGGACCGCGACCTCGGCAGCGTGGTGGCCGACCTGCGCGCCGAGCTGGCCGGGGTGGCGCTGCCCGAGGGCTTCGCGGTGGAATTCGGAGGCGAGTTCGAGGAGCAGCAAGAGACCTTCCGGGCGCTGACCTTCGCGGCGATCCTGGCCCTGCTCCTGGTCTACATGGTGATGGCGGCGCAGTTCGAGTCGCTCCGCGACCCTTTTCTGGTCCTGCTGTCGGTGCCGCTGGGGGCGATCGGCGTCGTGCTGATGCTGCTGCTGACCAAGACAACCTTCAACCAGCAGGCGTTCCTCGGCCTCATCGTGCTGGTCGGGATCGCCGTCAACAATGCGATCGTGCTGGTGGACTACACCAATTTGCTGCGGCGGGCCGAGGGCTTCGGGCTGCGGCGGGCGGTGGTGACGGCCGGCATGCGCCGGATGCGTCCGATCCTGATGACAACGGCCACGACGATGCTCGGCTTGGCGCCGATGGCGCTGGGGCTCGGGGCAGGCTCGGAGCTGCAGGCGCCGATGGCGCGCGTGGTGATCGGCGGGCTAGCCGCATCGACCCTGACTACGCTCGTGTTCATCCCCGTGATGTATGCGGCCTTCGCCGAGCTTGGCGCACGGGGTCGCGTGCGGCAGCCGTTGGCCGAGTCGCTGCAGCCAGCTACGGGCGACTGAGCCGGAGGCTCCCCGAACGGCCCTAACCGGGGCGGATAGCGTCGGGCAGGGTCAGAGTAACCGGGCGGCACCCAAGATGCGCCTTATCTGGTGGCGTCGGTCCGTTCTGCATTGGCAGGCATCTAGGAACCCCCGACGCGAAGTGGAGATTGTGCCATGAGCCTTCCCGAGTTTTCCATCAAGCGGCCCGTGACCGTCCTCATGGCGGTGATGGTGTGCCTCCTCCTGGGAGCCATTGCGTTCACCGAGATCCCGGTCGACCTGATGCCGGAGGTGAACTTCCCGACGCTCAGCATCACCACCGACTACGAAGGGGTGGGTCCCGAGGAGATCGAGACGCTGATTAGCCGGCCCATGGAGCAGATCGTGGCGGCTGCTCCAGGCGTCGAGAGGGTGACGTCCACATCGAGCGAAGGCCGCTCCTCGGTGCGGGTCGAGTTCCTCTACGGCATGGACATCGACGTCGCCGCGGATGAGGTGCGCTCGCGCTTGGACAGGGGGCGGCGCACGCTCCCGGACGAGATCGAACCGCCGACGATCTTCAAGTTCGACGTGACGCAGTTCCCCATCATGTTCCTCACCGTGGCGACCGAGGACATGGACCCGCGGGCGCTGCGGATGTTCACCGAGAAGAACATCCTGTACCGCTTCGAACGGATCAAGGGCGTCGGCCAGGTCCGGGTGGGCGGCGGGCTGCGCCGCGAAATCCACATCGACCTCAACCTGGAGAAGCTGCGCGCGCTCGACCTCTCCGTGGCGCAGGTGGTCGACACAGTCCGCCGCGAGAACCTGAACCGCCCGGTCGGCCCCGTGAAGGAGGGGCGGTTTGACGTGCTGCTGCGCACGAGCGGCGAGTTCGACAACGTCGACCAGATTCTGAACGTGGCCCTGGCCTCCAGGGAAGGGGTGCCCATCTACGTGCGCGACATAGCACAGGTGGAGGATTCGCACCCCGATATCCGCCACTACGTGGGTGTCAACGGGAAGGACGCTCTGCGGCTGATCATGTTCAAGCAGTCCGGCTCCAACACGGTCAAGGTCTCCGAGTCCGTGTGGGAGGAGGTCGACCGCATACACGCCGACTATCCCACCATCCGCATTGAGAAGACGATGGACACGGCGGACTTCATCAATGCGGCGATTCGCAACGTCGAGGCCGCGGCAGGCGTGGGGGCGGTGCTGGCCGTTTTCGTGCTGCTGCTCTTCCTGCGCAGCCTATCGAGCACCCTGATCATCGGCGTGGCGATCCCGATTTCGATCGTGTCGACCTTCACGCTGATGTACTTCAACGGCTTCACGCTGAACATCCTGTCGTTCGGCGGGCTGGCTCTGGGCGTGGGCATGCTGGTCGACAACGCGATCGTGGTGCTGGAGAACATCTATCGGCACCGCGAGCAGGGCAAGCCCGCCGGACAGGCAGCTCTGCTCGGCAGCCGCGAGGTCGCCATGGCCATCAGCGCGGCGACCCTGACCACCATCGCGGTGTTCGTGCCGGTGATGTTCATCGGCGGGTACACGGCCCAGACGTTCCAGCAGCTGGCGTACGTGGTGAGCTTCTCGCTGCTGTGCTCGCTGGCTGTGGCCCTCACCGTGGTGCCTGCGCTGTGCTCGCGGTACATCGGGGGCAGCGGCCGCCAGGGCCCGGGCCTCATGCAGTTCGTGGGGCGGGTTATGGATGGCCTCGGGGAGACCTACGCGGGTGCGATCCGGTGGTCGCTGAACAATCGGAGCCTCGTCACGGTCTTCGCCGCCGGGCTGTTCGTCTGCGCGATGTGGCTGACGGGCTATGTCGGGGTGGAGTTGGAGCCCCAGGTGGACGAGGGGCAGATCCGCATCAACCTCGAGCTGGAGCCCGGGACGCGGGCCGAGGTCACCAAGGAGATCGTCGACCGCATGGAGGCGATCGTCATGGAGCAGGTGCCGGAGACCGAGTACATCATGACGGAGGCCGGCAGCGACAGTCCGTTCCGGTCCATCTCCACGCACATCGGCGAGCTGCGCATCACGCTGGTCGACCAGTCGCAGAGGACGCGCAACGCACGGGAAATCACGAACATGCTCCGCCCCCTGCTGACGAGCGTGGCCCCCGGGGTGCAGTTGCGGACGCGCATCTCGAGCGGCAACTTCGGGAGGCGCCGCGGCGGCGGCGGAGACTCCTCGGACCGGCTGCAAGTGACGATCCGCGGCTACTCGCCGGAGACCACGCACCAGCTCGCCCTGCAGGTGCGGGACGCCATGCTGGCCGTCGACGGCGTGGCCGAGGCGCAGGTCAGCCGGCAGCCCGGATCGCCGGAGATGGTCGTCCGCGTTGACCGGCTCAAGGCGGCCAGCATGGGCATGTCGGTCGCCGAAGTGGCCGACACGCTGGAGACGGCGGTCGGCGGTCGGCGGTCTACGTTCTACCGGGAGGAGGGCGACGAGTACGACATCGTCGTCCGGCTGCGCGAGGAGGACCGCCTGGAGCTCGGCCAAGTGGGCCGCATCCCCCTGCGGACGCCGCGGGGCGAGTTGATCTACGCCAACGACGTCGTGCAGCTGCGGCGCCAGGAAGGTCCGGTGGAGATCAGCCGGGTCGACCAGGAGCGGATCATCTATGTTTCGGGCACCATCGCAGACCGAGACTTGGGCAGCATCATCGCGGACCTGCGGGTTGAGCTGGCCAAGATCAACCGCCCGGACGGATACGAGTTCCGGTTTGGCGGCGAGTGGGAGGACCAGCAGGAGTCGTTCCGGGACCTGACTTTCGCGGCGATCCTGGCCCTGCTCCTGGTCTACATGGTGATGGCGGCGCAGTTCGAGTCGTTGCGGGATCCGTTCATCATCCTCTTTTCGATTCCGCTGGCGGCGATCGGCGTGGTGACGATGCTCGTGGCCACAGGCACGACCTTCAACATGCAGGGCTTCCTGGGTGTGATTGTCCTGGTCGGGATCGTGGTGAACAACGCGATCGTGCTGATCGACTACACCAATCAGCTGCGGCGGGACCACGGCCACGGGATTCTCGAGGCGGTGATTACCGCCGGGAGCCGGAGGCTGCGTCCGATTCTGATGACGACGGTGACCACGGTGCTGGGCCTGACGCCGATGGCCCTGGGCCTGGGCGAGGGGTCGGAGCTGCAGGTGCCGATGGCGCGAGTCGTGATCGGGGGCCTGGTGACGTCGACGCTGATCACCCTGGTTTTCATCCCGGTGGTCTACGCCACCTTGGAGGAGCTCGCCGAGCGCTTTGCGCGGGGACGCCGCCGGGGGTTCGTCCAGGAGCCCCTGCAGCCGGCGGAAGGCGACTGAGTTCGCTTTGCGAGACGGCCCCGAGCGCTCGGCTCTGCCGATGGTCTTGCCGGTGCGTGCCCCGAGGGCCCAGGCCGGCAAGGGCCCGCTTGCCGGGAAGTCCTGGGTTTCCGTCGTCCTCCGGGTCGTGTAGAATGGACACCGACGGGCATGCGCCGGTCTTGAAACTCATACAAAGGAGCAACAGCAATGAGAACGATCCGCATCGCGAGCCTGATGGCTCTATGCATTGTGCTGGCGGCCGGGACGCTGATGGCGTCCGAGGTGCGGGGCACTTATATCGAATCCCGCAACGCAGAGATCTATGCGTCGCACTGCTTCGCCAACAGCGAAGTCGGCATCACCGGCGACTTGGCGGTCATGGCCTGGAAGATCGACCAGGGCAGGTATAACGGCATCGTCCTCGACGGTCTGCAGGTGGTCGCGGTGGTGAATGCCGCCTCGACGATCGGCAACCCCTTCGGCGATCCGCTGCCCTCCAAGGCGATGCTGATCTTCGACGAGCAGGCTACAGAGAGCCAGCGCGGAGCGCTGGCAAGCTTCGTCAAAGCCCAGAGCGGCGCACTGACCGCGAACGTGGTCCACACGGAAACGGCTCCGATCGAGTTCGACTTCCACGGCAGCATCCACGACCGCGTGGCGACGCTGCGGGCCGGCGATATTGTCGCCCTCGAGACTCGCGAGATCCGCGGCAGCGACTCCCTCTGCCACCTCGACGACATCTATTACCAGCCGCTGGTGGTTTTGGACCACGCCATGCCGGCATTCGCACTGGAGCAGTCCTTCCGCGGCGACGGCCTGGGGTACAAGATGCACGAGTACCGGCGTTCCAGCGCCTACTTGGGCACTTTTACGGTCCAGGGCAGCTGACGCCGTCCTCTAGGGGGCATCGCCGCAGCATGGCGACGAAGGCGATAGGCCCCGGTTCTCCGTGTAGCAGTGGGTCTTTTTGCGGGCGGGCCGATGCGGCGGCCCGTCCAAGGCCAGGAAGACTTGGGGGGCAGTGTATGTTCAGCAAGCGCTGGATCCGGATCGCGCTGGTGGCCGTGTCGGTCGCCCCGTTGGTCCTGGCGCAGAAGTATTCGATCGAGTCGGGGGCCGGCCTGCCACACGGGCTGTCCGACGCGGCGCGCGATGCGGTGATCTCCGAAGGGGTGACCGTCAAGGCCGGAGGCACCGCCATCGCGCGATTTTGGATGCGCACGGCCCCGTTTGCGGGAGAACCGGTCAGTGGCTTCGGCGTGCGGTACGACAACATTCCAGAGGGTGCGTTCCTCGGGGTCGTGGAGTTTCCCGACGAGGGCTCGGATTTCCGCGAGCAGACGGTGCCCTCGGGTGTCTACACCTTGCGGTTCGGTTTGCATCCCGAGGACGGCAACCACATGGGGGTGGCGCCGAGCCGGGACTTCGCCCTCCTGTCGCCGGCGGACAAGGACACGGAGATCGCCAAGAACTACGATTTCGACGGTATGGTGGAGCTCAGCGCCGAGGTCGGAAACCCGCATCCCACCGTAGCCCGCCTCGAGCTCCCGGAGGGGGAGGCGGGACCGCATCTTTGGGAGAACGACTATGAGCACTGGATCCTCGACCTAGCGGTATCCGACACGGTCGTGGGGATCGTCATTGAAGGCCACGCGGAGGAATAGCCGCGTTCGCAAGTGCCCGGTTTTTTCGGCGGCTGGCTTGGCCAGTTTGTTGAGCGCTGAGGCGCACTGCAGCAAGCATGGGGCGAGGTTGCACTGCCGACGGACCCGGGGCGGTCGGAAGCGGTTCCCCAGTCGTGCCCACCCCGGCCGAACTCCGCAGGAATGCCCGGCCCACAGGGTTTGCAGGCAGGCCGAGTCCACGGGCCCGGCGGCAACCCTGCAACGGAAACCAGGAGTTTAGGGCGGGGCTCCGGCGCTCCAGATTGTGCCCACGCCGTGGTGTAGGCTCGTGGCACCCAGACCGGGCCGGCGTGCTCGTTGGGGCAGTTGCCGACGACTTGGGTGCGCTGCCCCGCCGGGAAGGTCCTCTTGGCCAGGATGTCGGGCGCGGCCTCGTCCTGGAGGGCTGGGGCGTCCGGGCCTGAGCTGGGCGGCCACCCGGCACCACGGGGCGGAGGCGCTGGCCGCCTCCTGTAGGGCGCAGGCGGTCGCGACGCAGGCGGAGACGACGCGCCGGCCCTGCTGGCCGGCAGGGGCGAGCAGATTGTGCAGGCAAAGCACGCGGCAACGCTGCCCCGGGGCACCGAGAGTGCATGTTGCGGCAGCCTGCAGCCCTTGGCGGTCGTCGGAGACCACCAGCTGGACGCCTCGGAGCCGCGCCTGGCCAGCGAGCGCAGGCACGCGGCCCGGAAAGTCTGAGCCTCCGCTGCGCAGAAGGACGATACGAGGCCGAGCGAATCGCCTGGGGCCACACGAAACACATCTTGAAGGCAGTGTCGGCTTGTGGGGCGGGAAATCGCCGGCGGCACATCCAGAAGGCCTGCATCGGCTCCCAGCAATCCCCTTGGTTAGGCTGCATCCCGGTCAGCAGGCTGCCCGACACCTGCGCATCCTCTGGATGTTCAGCGCCAGGCAGACCAGGCCCCGCTCGCCCCGGATCTTGCGCAGACCGCGCACGCTGCATCGTCGGAATCCCAGCGTCTCCTGGACCCAGCCGAACGGTGCCTCCGCCAACCGCTTGCGCTCGGCGTAGCGCCTCCGTCGCCAGTTTCCTCGCTCTCCGGGCCTGGCCGGATGCCGCTCGGCGTCCCGCGCCGCCTCGCGCCACACAACCACGTACCCGTCCACCCCGAGTGCCTCCAGCTTCCCGAGATCCGCCTCGTTGCAGTACCCGGCGTCAGCCAGCACCGTCGTCGACCGCGTCCCCTGGGTCGCTGCCACATCCTCCACCGGCGGTGCCAGCCTACTTTGGCGCTGGCGTTCGACATCTACCCAAGCGGCCACGATCAACCGCTGCGCACCTTCCACCGTCACCTGCGCGTTACAGCATTGTTGGAAACCTTCCGCGGAGATCCCCATGATCCGGCTTGCTGGCGCACACCCAGCGGCGGATCGATGTCAAGGCGCACGCGGCGGTGTGCCCGTGGGTGCTGGACCGGTTGGCCGCAACGGGTCTGGTGCGGAGGAAGACGATGGGCGTCGCTGAAAGCCAACTCGGCGCTGCGGAGCATTGCGCGGCGGGACGCGGAGGCATCATGCGAGACTTTCGTGCGGCGTCCGGCGGAGGAGGTGTCGGGGATTTCGACGCTGCCGCACGCGGAACTGGCGCAGTGCGACCGGTCGCAGAAAAACAAGAAGACATCGCAGGCCGAGCGTCGGTCTTCGCAGGATCCGAACGCGAAGATCGCGAAGATGCAGGACGGGCGGACGCACCGGGTTTCAAGACCGAGCCCGGTGTCGACCTGGCGACGGGCACCATCCTCGCGGTGACCGTACAGGATGCGGCGGAGGGCGATGGGGCGACGCTGCCGGAGACACTAGCGGCGGCGGCCGCGCAGGTCGAGGCGGTGCGGCCGGAGGGTGGGTGCGGCGAGGAGGTAATCGCCGACAAGGGTTGCCCCAGCGACAAGACGCTGGCGGCTCTGGGAGTTGTGTCTCTCCACCGGCACTCAGGGCAACAGTGGCAGCGGGTCGCGCGATAGCGATCAGAAGCGCGACTGCGAACACCCCAGCGGCCTCGCCCTACAACTCCGGAGAGCCCTTGTCAAAACAAATCCGCACTCTTGCATAATCAAGACCTTCCAGGTTCGTTGACGGCAGGCCGTCTCTCAAGGGACGGAGTCTGCCTCCTCAAGCTGTCTCGTCAAGGATGCGACCGTCGAACAGATGCACAGTCCGCTCCGCATGCCGCTCGAAGCGGGCGTCATGCGTCACCATGCAGATCGTGGAGCCGCTCTCGTGCAGAGTATCCAGGAGTCCCAGGACCGCTCCCCCATTTTTGGAGTCGAGGTTGCCCGTGGGCTCGTCCGCCAGCAGGATGGCCAGAGCCCCGCCGAGGACCCGCACCACAGCCACGCGCTGCTGCTGGCCGCCGGACAGCTGCGCGGGGTAGTGCTTCCTGCTGTGCTCCATGCCGCCCCGCTGCAGGGCCGCGCCGACGCGTTCCCGGCGTTCGGCCGCCCGCATGCCGCGGTAGGTGAGGGGCAGTTCGACATTCTCAAAGACCGTGAGGTCGCCGATGAGATTGAATGCCTAGAAGATGAAGCCGATGTCGCGGCTCCTCAGCCGCGCCCGACGCCTTGCGCTCAGTTTTTTCAACAGCTTCGCCGCGCAGCCGATACTGGCCCTCGGTCGGGGTGTCGAGCAGGCCTAGGATCGATAGCAAGGTCGACTTCCCGCAGCCCGAAGGGGCCCGCAACCGCGACATGCTCTCCTGCGCTGATCTCCAAATCGATGCCTGCCAGAGCATGCGTTTCAAGCGCATCCGTGTAGAAGATCTTGGTCACTCCCTCCAAGCGGATGAGCGGGCCGGTGTCGTTACTCGATTCCGTCACGTTGCCTTGTGCTGCTTTTTTCTCAGTCCGGGACTGCCCGAACTCTCCCCGCAATCCAGCCGGATCCGGTCGTGGGCATCCCAAGCGGACATGTCCGACAGAATCACCCGCTCCCCTTCCCCCAGGCCGCTCCGGATCTCGACCGTGTTCACCGGCTTGGCCCCGATCCGCACCCGCACCCTAGTGCCGTGCTTTCCATCGGCCTCGCTACGGGACAGGCCGATCAGGCTGCCCTCCCACACCTGGGTCGGTCGGTCCAAATGCAGCACATCGTCGAGCCACTCCAGCTCGATGCGTCCTTCGACACTCACGTTTGGGCATGCCCCGCATGGCATTTCACCCAGCAGCTCCACATCGACCGGGGCAGTGCCCTCGAGCGCCGCGGGATCGATCCTCCGGACTCGACCTGGGACTACCAGGTTTCGCGTGTCCACCTCCACCGCCTAGCCGACGGCCGCGTCAGTCACCCGCGTCTCGGAGGTCTTCAGCACCGCCTTGAGCCGCGTCGGGGCGAAGACCTGCGCGAGCGTATCCCCTGGAGCCACCAACCGGCCATCCTCGACCTACATCTGCTGGCACACGCGGCACCGTCCCCGGCGCACCTTGCGCTGCGCGAACCTGTCCCCGCGCAGTCCGCCCCGGGTCTCCATCTGCCCGATGAGACCCGCTTCGGCCTGCTGGCGGCCGTCGTATTGCGCTTTCGCCTGCAGATACTCTCCCCCGACAACCGCGATCAAGGATTCCTGGTTCAGGCGCCGATCCTCCGGCTGCGCCCTCAGGTTCGCCAAGTCCGCAGCGACACCCTTGAGCTGCATTTCGGCATCCAGACACTCCCTCTCCAGCTGCGGGCCGCTCGGCTCCAGCAGATCCGTTCCGGGGCCCACGGGTTAGCCGGGCTGCATCAGGCACCGCTCGACGGGGCCCGCGTCGCTCGCCGGGATGAAAACGATCGTCTCAGACACGGGGACGCATAGGCACCGGACTTCGCGCACCGGACGATGCCCGAGAAAACCATAGCCGAGTCGACGCCGGGGGCTGCGGACTTGATCCAGAGCAGATCCCAGACGGCCGCGTAGGGCACAACCGATCCGACGGCCGCAATAGCCGCACGGCGAAGCAGCTTCTTGCGCGCGCAGCCGACCCTGGTTTGTCCCTGCGCGCCTCGGCGCTATGGAACTCGCGAGCCCGTCTTTCCTCGCGGCAGGCTGGCAAGTGCAAGCGTTGTGGTCCTAGGCAAGAACCGCGCGCCACTCCGGCGGGTCTTGCAACGCAGCGGTCCTCCAGGGTTTTTCGAGAGCGTGGAGCTGAGCCACGGGGTTTTAGCCGCAGAACGGAACTTGCGCCCGAGCCTGCGCCGGGACGCATGGGGTGGGGCCTAGTGAGCGGTACTGATCAGTGCCAAGGTCGTGTCATCAGAATTCAGGCAAGAATAGACTGGCAGTCTGCCTCTCGCCAGAAGGCTGGCACCTGTTCCGGAGCTCCTTACGAAGACAGGCAAGCAGCTTCCAGGGTGGCCCGCAGCTGGGCTGCGGGCTTGCTCAGCTGGTGACGGACCCGCCGCTGGACCAAGGCCCCTAGCCGCTCGACCGGATTGACTGGAGGCGAGTAGGCCAGCTGAAGATAGAGCTCTTCTGCGGCTTGGTTCGCCGCCAGCCACTCCTGGAGTACCTGCGCATGGTGAATACTGCAATTGTCGACCACTAGCAGAATCTTCCGGCTGTTCCCTCAGCGATATGCTCCGGAAACTTCCGGAAGACCTCCGCCGTGGCAGAGCCTTCCCGCACTACTGATTTTGCTGAATTAATTGCAAGCAACCCACCAATGGAATCAATGGATTGCGGAGCTTCTTCGTGCAATTGCTTATGAACACATCAGTATGTCATAGAGCTGGCCCTCTGGGCTGCTAGCCGCCAGCCGTTGGAGGCGCAAGCACCCGCTGGCCATCTGCACGAGGGGTGTCTGACCGCGGATGCCCCCAGAGCGTCCGGACACGCTCGGCGCAGCCAGCCCGAACTCGTCGGCGCAGACGATCATGGCTCCCGACTCCCGGGACCGGCGAGCGAACTGGGGGCACTCTGGGTCTTGCCCCCGCTGCACGGTAGCTGGCGCAGACTGTGCAGCGCGCAGCTGGGGCCGTGGCGGCGTGAGCTGGAGCCGCCGCAGGATCCGGCGCACCGTGGAGACGCTCACGACGAAGCCCAATTTCCGCCAAAAGGCTGGGCACCCTCGCTACGCGGTCCATAAAGCGAACTCGCATTGGCATGGCTCATGGTTTTTGTCTACGACGACGGTGGGTATCCAGGCGGCGTGCTGGGCTGTCTCTGGGCGCGGGCGTCCCTTTCTTTTGCGATCTCCTAGGTTCGCCATACCCCCTAGATAGACGTGACATCCCACGATACATCGTGCGGGTTGAGAAAGGAACACAGAAACTTCTATGGGCCACTGCCTTTCCCCTAATGAAATGGAAGACCGCGTTTTTTCGGATTCTGATCTGCAGTAATATATGAAAAAATAATCTTTCTATTACCATGCTAATAGTTTACAATAATTTACCCATCAGCCAATCGGCGAATGGATTCCAGGAACACGATTTTTGACGCGGTCAGGACACACTGGAAGAGTTCCGCTCGATCCTCGACACGAACCTGACCGGAACGTTTCTCTGCATGAAGCACGTGCACCCCCGTCTGCGGGAACGCAAGGGCGCGGTGGTCAACATCTCGTCGGTGCAGGCATGCGCCAGCGAGGCGCACATCTCGGCATACGCGGCGTCCAAGGCCGCGCTGCCGGCCCTGACCCGGGGGATGGCCAGCAACTTCGCCGACGCCGGCGTCCGGGTGAACGCGGTCTGTCCTGGCGCGACGCGCACCCCGCTGTTCACTACCGGCCTGCCGGAAGCGGCGTGGGACGCGCTTGAGCGAATCATTTCTCTCAGGGCCGCGGGCAAGCCGGAGCAGGTCGCTCGGGCGATCCTGTTCCTGGCGTCGCCGGATGTGGCCTACGTCACGGGCACGGCTCTGGCTGTGGACGGGGGCGCCCTCTCGCGGCTCGCTTTGCCCCGACGGTGCCCGGCGGCTGGACCCTCGCCCGGGGCGCACTGCGGGCGGGCCACCGCCGCGAACACCTTGCGGACGGAGGCGAGCCGGCGGCACAATGGCTGGCGGAGCCCCGTTCCGCCGCCCCGCGCCACCGGGGCCCCGCAGGGTGTCGTTCGACCGCATCGACAATCCGACGCTGCGCGGTCGCATCGCCGGCCGCATCCGCACGGCCATCCTCGAAGGGGCTCTGGAGCCCGGCACGAAGCTGGTCGAACGCCAGCTCGCCGCCCAGTTCGCCACGAGCTTGACCGCCGTGCGCGAGGCCCTCATCGTGCTGGAGGCGGACGGGTTCGTGACCAAGCGGCCGAACGCGGCGACCCACGTGACCCAGCTGGACTGGGAGGACACGCGGAAGCTCTTCGACATCCGCCGCGTGCTGGAGCGGTACGCGGTGGAGCTGGCGGCGCGCAAGTGCTCGCCGGAGCACGCCGCAGCGCTCGACCAGGCCTACTCGGCGCTGCTGGCCGCGGCGCGGGAGAAGCGCGACGCGGACTTCGTGCGAACGGACCTGATCCTGCACAACCGGATCTGGGCGATCGGCGGCAACGAACACCTGCAGGCCGCGCTGCAACGCATCAACCACCCGCTGTTCGCTTTCGTCATGATCCGTCTCGTCACCCATCGGAGCGCGATGGACCTGACGCACGACGCTCTCTCCCACGCGGCGCTGCTGGAAGCGATCAAGGTCCATGACGTGGAGCGGTCACGGGCGGAGTTCGACTCCGCGGTCAACGACTGGCTCGTCAACCTGCGGATCGAGTTGTTCGGACGCGAGGCGCCGTAAGCCCTGACGGCGCGCCGCATCAAGCCGGGGAGCATCGCCCGGAGCCGCGGCTGGGCTGGCGGGAATTCGAACGCGGCCGCCAGCCCGGCCTGCAGGGATTCGCCCCGGCGAGCCGGCACCGCTGCCGGCTGGCGCCCTCCCATGCGCCAGCAGGCCCGAGGTGGGAGTGAAGCGGTCGCCGAAGGCGATCCTGTACCGCGATCCAGACGATTCCCGGTTGACGCTGGCGGAGGGTGAAGCGCACCCCGTAAGCCGCGGGCGAACCGAAGGGGTCCTCCGTCCGGACGGCGGCCCTGGAAGCGATTCGCTGGAGGTGTTCCCGGCAACCCTCAGCGGGAGTCGCCGAACATCTCCGTCTGCTCGGCCGGCGCGGACCGGGCCAGGCGCACGATCTCCGGCC
The DNA here is from genome assembly GCA_965213745.1 of Bryobacterales bacterium. Lineage (GTDB taxonomy): Bacteria > Acidobacteriota > Terriglobia > Bryobacterales > UBA6623 > VXMF01. Next base: position 133,938 of record CBDBZZ010000008.1, read on the forward strand.
AGCTGCGGACCAGCGTGTTGTATTGCAGCGCCTGCGCCGCCCGTTTCTTCCGGTCGCAGAGCGTGTAGAGCCGGTAGCAGAGTTCGCGAGCCGTCTCGGCCCTGCCGCCGAGGGCCGCGACGAGCTCGGCAGCGCCGCTCTCGCCGCGCTGCTCGAGGACGCGAAGGAGATGGTGGACCGCCTCCCAGGCGGTCAGCCGCTCGTCGGTGGCCGGATCCCAGGCGGCGGACAACTCTCCGGGAGCCAGCAGGCGCACGGCACCGCCCCGGGATGCGAGAATGCCGGCCCCGACCATGCCCTCGACGCTCGTGTTCTTGGCCTTGGAGAGAGTCTCGGCGTCGCCGTAGTCGCCCCTGTCGAAGCCGTGCTGCTCGAACCAAGCGAGCGCCCAGCGGCTGTCCGCGTCGAAGTCGCCTTCCTGCTCGGCGAGGACCTCGTCGAGAATCCGGTTGATGAGCGCCAGCGCCTCGCGCACCGACATCGTTTTGCCCGCTGCGTCGAGCACCTTGGCGTAGCGCGTGTACACGGCCATGCCGGGGCCGATGGCGGCCTGGGCGAGGTCGACCGGGGCGACGTTGCCGGACTGGAGGAGGCGGAGCGCCGGCGGCAGCTCCGCGCGGAGCGCGGTGAGGAATCCCCGGCGCGTCGCGGCGGGAGCGTCGCGAGGGCGGCGGCGGCAGACGAGGACGATGCTGGAGGCGAGGGCGTTGGTCCTCATGCCGGTCATCCGGTTGCCGAGTTCGGTGCGCATCGGCCACGTGCCGGAGACGCCGAAGCCGGACCGGATCACGGCGTTCAGGAACGTCTCCCAGCCGGTGCTCGCGATTTCGGTGTCGCCCTTCCGCTCCGACTGCTTGAAGGCGTAGTAGATGGTGACAGGGAACCCGGGATGCGCCTGCGTTGACAGTCGCCGCAGTGCTTGCGTCATGCCGTCGAGGAAAAAGGTCTCCGCTGCTTCTCGACTCCCGTGGCGATACGGCGTAGCTACCAGCTCTTCTGCCTTCGGCACGACGAGGGTGGCGAACAGTTCCGGGAACACCGGCTTCAGTGAGCGGCGGAGCCAGACATAGAAGAAGTCCGAAAGATCCGCATAGCCGATGTTGTCGTAGTACGGCGGGTCCGTGGAGATCAGTTTGCCTACTCCGACCGATTGCGCCTGCGCCGACACCTGGAGCCCCGTACCACTCCCGCAAGCCGGCATGTTATCCAGGGCTTTCGCCATGTTGCGGAGACTCACCATGTAGTCGCCCGCCACGTCACCGAAGACATTGTTCTCAGCGAAGTCCCACATCATCGGAATCGCTTGCCTGCTGAAAAGGTTCCGCACCTGAGTCTTCGTCACTTCCCAACGGCACAGGGCGTTGCAGATATCCGACAACCGGCTCAGCGCTATTCCCAAATACAGGCCGACCGCCTCGGCGTACGCCCTCGCGCCGGTGCCGCCGTCGCGGAGCGGCCGGCCGTCGTCGGACAGCCCCGCAGCGGCGGCGTCGCGCCGAACCCGCTCCCTGGCCTCGCCCACCAGATCGGAGAAGGTCGTCAGCGCGACGAGCTGACGGGGGGTGAAGTAGTCACCGAACGTTCTGAACCCGTATCGGCGTCCTTGAGCGTTGCTAGCCCAAGTCCCGCGACTCGGCGTGTCGGGCTTCCAGGACGGCTTTGCAAACCGCGCCCCTGCTTCCGTCGCGGGCGTCGGAGGCAGATACACCCTCTTCCGATCCCCGGCGGCAACGATAGCCATCAGTCGTTGCCGCATCCGACCCGCATTCGCCTCATCATCGATATACTTGTACTGGATGGGAGTATCAGACAACAAGCATCGAAAGCTCCCCCGCGACAGCTTCGTCCCTACCTTGGCGGCATTCGCATCCTGCGGTGCGCCAACCTTCACCGTGAACCGGTAACCCCGCCCCTCGACCACTGGCTCGACGTACGCCTCCTTGCCCTTCTTCGTCGACAGCATGAACGTGGACGCCAGCGGCACGTCCACGTCTGCGAAGGCCGGGTTGGGGCTCTTGACCGTCCGCGCCCACAGCCACGCGATGACCGTCAGCTTGCGGCCCTCGTACGGCTTCAAGTCGGGACGCTCCCGAACCATCGCCGACGTGATCTCGATCTCGGGATACAGGTTGCCGATCCGACGCTCGGCCTCATCCCGCATCCAGCGACCGTAGTACCGCACGTCCGCGGCCACCCCTTGGGCACCCCGCCAGGACTTCTCGATAATCGTCGCCTCACCCTGCGACGCCGGGTTCACCGCCGGCCAACCCGCGAACTTCGGCGGGACCTCGATCATCGCCTTGTTGATCAGGACCGCGACCGGGTTCAGGTCGCTAGCGTGCGCCTCCAGCCCCAGCCGCTGCGCCTCGAGGGGCAGCGCCCCGCCGCCCGCGAACGGGTCGTGGAACGCCGGCAGCCGCCGGCGGTCGAACAGCTCCGCGACGCGCGGATGGGCGGCGTTCCCGGCGCAAGCCCGCCGCCAGCTCCGCCGGATCTCGGCCCGGGCCTGGTCGAGCACCGTCTCGTTGGCCGTGTTCTCCCACCGCACCAGGCTCCGGACGATCCCGAAGAGCCGCTCGCGCTCCTGTTCGGCGGCGATCTCCCGCAGCGCATCCCGCTCGGGCCCGCTGCCGGCGTCCGCGGCCTCGCCGCCCCCGCCCAGCCGGCGCTGCTCGAGCGTCCGCTGCGCCGCGCGCTGGGCCGCCGGGTCCGCGAGCAGCTCCTCGACGTACTCCGCCGGGTCGTCCACCATCTGCGCGAAGAGCACCGCGCGCGCCACGGCGAGCGGCTTGCGCGACCACCACAAGTGCAGCGTGGACGGGTGGCCGTGCCGGACGGACTTCTCCCGCGCCCCCGCTGCATTGATCTCGTCCAGCGGCAGCGCGACTTCGATCAGCTTCCGGCGCACGCGGGACGTCGTCACCGGCAGCTCCGTCCGGCTTGGGCGAGCGGGTCTACGACGGTCAGGAAGGAAAACCGGCCAAAGTCGGCATCGCGCGCACGGATGCGGCTGATGCCGTGCTCACGCATGAGCACCGCCGTATGCATGTCGTGCAGCACGTTGCCGCGAAGGCCGGGCAGTCCCGACAAGGTCTGCGCAAACACGGCCGCGTGACGGGAAGTCGCGACAAGCAGGTCGAAGCCCGGCGCCGCCAGCAGCTCCGCCACGAAGCGATACGCAGCCTGCGCACGCCACGGTGAGCCGAGCACCCACGGGGGCGTGGTCACCCGCCGGAACTCGTCACAGACGCCCCAGGTGAGAAACGCCGGGGAGGGATCGCGACGCGCCTCTTCGAGCCGCTCGCGGCACGGCAGATGCCATGCCGAGTCTCGGTTGGCAGCATGCACCAGTACGTTGGTGTCGAACAGCAGCACGTCATTCCTCTTCCAGGGTCCGGTAGAGCGCCTCCCGGTCGGAGATGTCGACCAGTTCCTCTCCGCCGTTCCGCAACGGGAGCGGGGATAGCGTCTCCGGCGCAGCCGCAACCGCGGGAGCCGCGAGCACGCGCCGGAGCCCTGCTGCGACTGGCGCAGACATCGCGGTGCCGCGCCGGACCGCCTCTTCCCGCAGACGCTGCAGGACCGAATCGTCGATGGTAAGGGGCGTCTTCATATGGCAAACCGTACCACGTCACGAGCGACAGCCGCCCAGGCCCCCTTCGAGACCGTTGCCGAGGAGGTGTTCCGCCGCTACGGTCGCGCCTGGAAGCCGCGGACCGCCCAGGTCAACCGGGCATACCTCCGCAATCAGATCCTGCCCTGGTTCCGGGGGCGGCCGATCGGCGCGATCGCCCGCCCCGAGGTGCAGCGCTGGTTCGCCGCCCTGCATGCGACGCCGGCGGCGGCGAACCGCTCGCTCCCGGTCCTGTCGGTGATCCTGCGCCAGGCGGAGCTCTACGGCCACCGGCCGGACGGCAGCAACCCCTGCGCCGGCCTGCGCCGCTACCGGGAGCGCGGCCGCGAGCGGTTCCTGAGCGAGGAGGAGCTCCGCCGGGTCGGGGCCGCTCTGCCGGCGCAGGAGACCGTCGCGCCGCTGGCCGCGGCGGCGGTGCGCCTGCTGCTGCTGACCGGCTGCCGCCAGGGAGAGGTCCGCGCGCTGCGCTGGCCCGACTATCGGGCGGGCCACCTGTTCCTGCGCGACAGCAAGACCGGCCCGCGCACGGTCTGGCTGTCGTCCGCCGCCCGCGCCGTGCTCGACAGGCTGCCCCGGACAGCCGCATGGGTTTTCCCGGCCCCCGCCGGCGGGGGGCCGATGCCGGCCGAGACGCTGTACCGCTGCTGGCGCACCGTGCGCCTGGCCGCCGGCCTGCCGGAGGTGCGGCTGCACGACCTGCGCCACAGCTACGCCAGCTTCGCGCTGCGCCGGGGCGAAACCGTGCTGACTATCGGCCGCCTGCTCGGGCACCGCGATCCGGCCACCACCCTGCGATACACGCACATCGCCGACCCGATGGTGCGCGCCGCGGCGGAAGCCGTCGGCGCGGCGGTGCGGGCCGCCCGATGACCCCGCCGACCTTCCGGCGCTTCGTGGCGGGCCCGTGGCGGGCGGCCTGCTACGACCGCTGCAAGCCCTCGACACGCCGGCGCATGGACAGCATCTTGCGGACCCAGCTGCTTCCGACCTTCGGGGCGCGGCGGCTCGACCGCGTCCGCCGCGAGGCGGTGCATCGGTGGTTCGACCGCTACAGCCGGACGGCCCCGGCCGGAGCGAACCGCGCCCTGGATGTGCTGCGGCAGATCTTCAACCATGCCGTCGCTTGCGGCTGCCTCGCGACGAACCCGGCCCGCAGCGTGCGGCGGAACCCGCGGCCGCGGCCGACCCGCTTTCTGGACCGCGCCGAAATCGACCGGCTGCACGCAGCCCTCGCGGCGCATCGCGGGCGCGGCTCCGGCGCGCAGCAGGCGGAGATCATCCGGCTGCTGCTGCTGACGGGGTGCCGCAAGGGCGAGATCGTGCAGCTGCGCTGGTCCGAGGTCCGCGGGGCGTCCCTGCAGCTGACCGACAGCAAGACCGGGCCGCGGACGGTCGTCCTGAACGCGCAGGCGCGCGCCGTGCTCGCGCGCCAGCCCCGGACGGGCAGCGCGTACGTGTTCCCCTCGCTGCGCGATGCGTCGCGGGCGCGCTCCGCCGAGCTGTCGCTCTGGCGCAAGGTGCGCCGGGAGGCCGGGATCGGGGATGCGCGCCTGCACGATCTGCGCCACACCTTCGCCAGCCACGCCGTGCTGCAGGCCGTGCCGCTGCCGGTGGTCTCCCGCCTGCTCGGCCATGCGCACCCGCGGATGACGCTGCGCTACGCGCATGTCGGCGACCGCGAGACCGCAGCGGCGGCCGAGCGGATCGGAGGCGCCCTCGCGGCGCTCCTGGCCGCCCCGCAGCCGGCCGCGCAGGAGCCCCCGGCGGGCCGGCCGCGGAACGGCCGGGCCGGGGCGGGAGGGGCCGCGGCACCCTGCTTGACACCCACCTGCGCAGGTGCGCTGCGGTCGCGCGGCAGGGCCACCGTGGACGCCCGGGAACTCCGCCAAGCCCTCGGCAAGATCCTGGACCGGCTGGAACGCGGCGGCGAGCCCATCCTGGTGTGCCGGCGGCGCACCCCCGCGGCGGCCCTGGTGAGCCTCGAGGACTACCTGGAGCGGTTCGCCGACCGGGAAGCCGCCGAGGAACGGCCAGCAGGCGGCGCTCCTCGGCGAGGCCAGTGCGCACCGCCGGCCGCCGGAACGACCCCCGCCGCGCTGAGAAGCCTGCGGTCGTGAGCGTCGGCGACGCATCGGCGGTGCGTGGCGCAGGAGCCGCTTGTCGCCGCAACGGCGCGGAGGCTGGACGAGATCGTACGCGGCCCGGTGCCGTGCGGCGTCCCGGAGCTCTGCCGGAACGAGTTGCGGGCGGCGCTGCGCCGCCTGCCCGGGAACCGGTCGGCCCCGGTGCGGGAAGACCCGGCGCTCGGAGCGCACTGGTGCTTTCATGAGCAATTGCGCGAACAGGCTCCGCAAGCCGGGGCTGCCCTTGGGGGGTGCTTGCAATGGCTTTTGGCAAAATTAGGTAGCTCGCCGATGGAGTCTCCGAAAGGCCCGCAGCGCCGGAAGCTGATCGAAGTCGCGCTGCCGCTCGACGCCATCAACGCCGCGGCAGCGCGGGAGAAGTCGATCCGCCACGGCCACCCCTCGACGCTGCATCTCTGGTGGGCGCGGCGGCCCTTGGCCGCCGCCCGCGCGGTGCTTTTCGCGCAGATGGTGGACGACCCGGCGGAGTACGTCGAGGAGCTGCTCGCGGACCCGGCGGCCCAGTGCGCGGCGCAGCGGACGCTCGAGCAGCGCCGGCTGGGCGGGGGCGGCGGGGCCGCGGACGCCGGCAGCGGGCCCGAGCGGGATGCTCTGCGGGAGATCGCCGCCGAACAGGAGCGCGAGCGGCTCTTCGGGATCGTCCGGAGCCTGGTGCGGTGGGAGAACACGGCCAACGAGACGGTGCTCGACCAGGCCCGGGCCGAGATCCGGCGGAGCTGGCGGCGGGCTTGCGCCGGGAACGCCGATCATCCCCGCGCCGCCGAGCTGTTCGACCTTCACCGGCTGCCGGCCTTCCACGACCCGTTCGCGGGCGGCGGGGCGCTGCCGCTCGAAGCGCAGCGGCTGGGGCTGGAGGCGCACGCCAGCGACCTGAACCCGGTCGCGGTCCTGATCAACAAGGCGATGATCGAGGTCCCGCCGAAGTTCGCCGGGCGGCCGCCGGTGAGCCCGGCTGCGCGCGGCGCGGCGACGATCGTCGAGCAGCCGTGGCGCGGGGCGCAGGGGCTGGCCGAGGATGTGCGCCGCTACGGTCGGTGGATGCGCGACGAGGCGGAGCGGCGCATCGGGCAGCTGTACCCGCCGGTGGAGGTGACGCCGGCCATGGTGCGCGAGCGTCCCGACTTGAAGCCCTGCCAGGGCCGGAAGCTGACCGTCATCGCGTGGCTGTGGGCGCGGACGGTGAAGAGCCCCAACCCGGCCTTCGCCGAGGTGGACGTGCCGCTGGCGTCCACGTTCATGCTGTCGACGAAGAAGGGCAAGGAGGCGTACGTCGAGCCGGTGATCGAAGGCAAGGGGTACCGGTTCGCGGTGAGGGTCGGCGCTCCGCAGGATGCGAAGGCCGCCAAGGTAGGGACCAAGCTGTCGCGGGGGGCAAACTTCCGGTGCGTCATGTCAGGGTCGCCAATACCGCCGGGTTACGTCAAGGCGGAGAGCATAGCCGGGCGGATGGGCTCACGCCTGATTGCCGTCGTGGCGGAAGGCAGCGGCGGGCGCGTGTATCTCGCGCCGACTCCTGGCGACGAAGAGGTGGCGTTGCGTGCGCGGCCGCGCTGGAAGCCGGACGAGACTATGAACCGCGACACGACCAACTTGGTCAGCGGCCGGGGCTACGGCTTCTTTAAGTGGGCCGATCTCTTCACCTCCCGCCAGCTCGTCGCGCTGACGACCTTCTCCGACCTGGTGCAGGAGGCTACGGAGCGCGTCCGGCGCGACGCGGTCTCGGCAGGGCTGCCCGACGGCCAGCCGCTCCGCCGCGGCGGCACCGGCGCGGCGGCGTACGCCGAGGCGGTCGGCCTGTATTTGGGACTGAGCGTTAGTCGATTAGCGGACCGGGCGTCAACCATTTGCACTTGGGATGTTGGTTACACCAAGATTCGAAATACATTCAGTCGACAAGCCATCCCAATGAATTGGGATTTTGCCGAAGGAAACCCGCTCAGTGAGTCGACTGGCAACTTTGGGGCGATGGTCCGTTGGGTACAGAAGTGTGTGCAGGCCGTGGCGGCCCAACCGGATGGTGCGGCCTACCAAGCAGATGCTGCATCAACTGCTTCCGATACCAAGAGACTGGTCTCGACCGATCCGCCGTATTACGACAACATCGGCTACGCAGACCTGTCCGACTTCTTCTACGTCTGGCTGCGTCGCTCCTTGAAGCCCGTGTTCCCGGAGCTGTTCGCCACGCTCGCCGTACCGAAGGCCGAAGAACTCGTAGCCACGCCGCACCGTCATGGCGGCAAGGATGCTGCCGAGGCTTTCTTCCTCGATGGAATGACCCTGGCGCTACGGCGGCTGGCCGGACAGGCGCATCCGGGGTTCCCGGTCACGGTCTACTATGCCTTCAAGCAGTCGGAACGAAAGGGAGACACCGGAGTTGCCAGCACTGGCTGGGAGACGTTCCTGGACGCCGTGATTCGATCGGGCTTTGCGCTCACCGGAACCTGGCCGATGCGCACCGAACTCGGCAACCGGATGACCGGCATGGGGACCAACGCCCTCGCCTCCAGCATCATTCTCGTCTGCCGCCGCCGCCCTCGCGACGCTCCCGCCGCGACGCGCCGGGAGCTCCTCACCGCGCTCCGCGCGGAGCTGCCGCAGGCGCTCCGCCTCCTCCAGTCCGGCAACGTCGCCCCGGTCGACCTCGCCCAGGCCGCCATCGGCCCCGGCATGGCCGTGTACACGCGCTACGTGCCGTTGGAGCGCCGTCGCCGGGCTGTGGCTCAAGCGGCCGGGATTCTCGCACCCAGCGAGCCTCCTCGCCCGACGCCCGAGACGGCCCTGCAAGCACTGGCAGCGTTCCCCCAGCTCTGCGCCTCCTCCGCACTCGCGGCGCTTAAGCTGCTGCTCGCAGTGCTCGCTGCGGCAGCTACTGCGTCGGGCCCCTGTTCTCGCCTTGGCGCTGCGACACCGCCACCAGCTAGGCCCGCTACCAACTGGTCGCCCGCATCCGTGCCAAGGCATTTTCAGCACAAGCCCGCCAGGGGATTCACCCTCTAGGCCTCCTGAGCGCTCCGCTGCGCCGCCATATCAACAGCGCTGCTTAGCCGGAACAGGGGTTTCTCTCCGCCAACTAGCCTGGGGTGCTGTGCAACCCCACCTGCCAGCCGGAGCGCTTCCGCCAGGGCGTACCCGTAGGCCGTGCGCTCTCCACAGTCTCTCGCGAAACCCCCGTTCCATTCCTCCTCGCAAAGTAGACCCCGACTCATGGCATGGAGCCCTGCAGCCGTTGCTGACATGTCCAGTAGGCGGTACACGCCGATGAGCCCGGAGGCCACAGAGAAATCCCGGCCGTCCGGTGGCGGGATAGTTGCCACGTACGAACCGGACACGCCCTCATGCCGGATACCGGGCATAGGCATCTGCCCCCGGAGTGCCGTGCCCCCCCGACCGGGCTACGCGCCCCACGGTCTGCACGGCGTGCCGCAACTGATGGCGGAATAGCTTTCCGCCCCGAAGCGCACGACCGGCGGTGCTTTCACGAGTCGAGCTCTGCGGCGTTCCTGCTCCCGAACTTCCGAGGCAGGTATTGACGTAAGTCATTGATTTATCTGAATAATCGTCCGTTTTTCAAGATGCGGCACTGGGTACGTTCCAGGCGCAGGCCGAGCAGGTCGAGGGCTTGTCGCTGCAGCGGCGTGGGGCGAGTGAGTCTATCGCTGGGCTGGGCTGGGCTGGGCCCAGCTGGGGCTGCCCCCGGTGCTGGGCGATGGCCGCCCAAGCGGAGCGTGCGGAAGCTGTGCAGCGGCACTCCCTCCGCGGTACGCTGAACAGCGGCTCTACGTCGCGCCGCCGCCGAGGCGCGCCCGGCTGGGGCGGCTTGTTGTTCCCCGCCGCGCTGCGGTATTTTGCGGAGAGGTTCGACAACCCGGCGGAGCAGGTCGAGGCGATGCTACCTGCGGGCGAGAGCGCGAGGAGGAGACCGATGCCGACAATCGCCGAACAGTACGAGGCTCGCGGGCAGGCCCTTGGGCAGGTGCAGGGGCAGGCGAGAGCGCTGCTGCGCCTGGCGCGAGGGCGGTTCGGAACCGTACCCGCCAACGCCGCAAAGCGGATCGAGTCCGGAACCATCGCCGATCTCGACCGGTGGCTCGATAACCTCCCTCACGCCGAGCGCGTCGAGGAGATCTTCACCAGAGGCTGAGCCCCGCAGGAGCGGCTCGGGACGACACCCGCCGAACCGCCTCGCGCCAAGATCGGCGGGGTCCAAGGCCTACGACGAAATCTGCGCCAGCCGCAGGACGCATCCTGCGCACCGCGTTCTTCTCACCGGCGGACGACGCCGACGCGGATTCCCGGGGCCGCCAGCGAGACATCGCTCGACCGGGAGGCGCTGCGCCTCGCGATCTCGCTCCTGGTCTTGGGCTCCGAGATGCGCTGCGCCTCAATCGCCGATGCGGTTTCGCACGAGCTCTTCCGGCTCATCCCGTGCGAACGCGGCGGTGCCCTCGCGGTGCGCGACCGCAGGGTCAGCGGGGTTTTCAGCGAGCCCGCCGAAGATGGCCGCAATGAGCGGACCGTTCCCGGTGCAGCGCGGGCATGCCGGCTGCGGCTCCGCTATCGCGCAGGCCCGCCCGGCCGGCGTCGAGCGCCTCCGAGACCGGCGATGACGGCGCCGTCACCGGCGTGCAGCGCACTTGGCCGCCTCCGTGACCGACCCCGGGAGGAAACCCCTGGCCGGCGGCAGCCGCTGACGAACAGAGCGCCGCTGGCCGAGCTGGACGCAGCGCAGGCGGCCGACACCCTCACCCAGCCTGCGCCCGGGCGAAAGCGCAGCTAGGATGCATGCGATGATTCAGAGAGCCGCGACCGCCGTCGCGGGGCAACCGCCGAGACAACCCATGCAGCAGCCGATCCACCAGCCGCACGACACGCTTTTCCAGGCGCTCGCCTCCCGGAGCGCACGCGCCGAGCGGCTGGTCCGGGCGATCCTGCCCCCGGAGTCCGCGGCGCTGCTGTCCCGCCAGCCCATGCGGCTGCTCAACAGGAGCTTCGTCACCCGGAAGCTGCGCGCCGTCGAGGCGGACCTGCTGCTCGAGGCGGAGTTCGAGGACGGGGCGGGGGTGCTGATCTAGGTCCTCGCCGAGCACAAGAGCGCGCCGGCGGCCGACACGCCCCCGCAGCTGCTGACCTACATCGCCGCGATCTGGGAGTGGCTGCTGCGGGAGAAGCGGGGCGGGAGCCCGTACGCCGCGGTCATGCCCGTGGTCTTCTACCACGGGGAGCGCCGCTGGACCGTCGAGCGGGACCTGCCGGCGGGGCTCACCGCCCGCCAGCGGCGGACGGTCGCCACGCTGCCCTACACGGTGTACAACTTGGGCGAGGTTCCGCCGGAGCGGTGGCCGACGGGCGATCCGGGCCTCGAGGCGGCCTTCATTCTGTTCCGGCGGACCTGGCGGCGCCGGCTGTCGCCGGACGAGGGGCGCCGCGTCCTCAGGGCGGTGCATGCCCTCTCCGACAGCGACTTGCTGTTCCCCGCCGCGCTGCGGTATTTTGCGGAGAGGTTCGACAACCCGGCGGAGCAGGTCGAGGAGATGCTGCCGGCGGGCGAGAGCGCGAGGAGGAGACTGATGCCGACAATCGCCGAACAGTACGAGGCCCGCGGCGAGGCTCGCGGGCAGGCCCGCGGCGAGGCCCGCGGCGAGGCCCGCGGACAGGCTCGCGGGCAGGCCCTTGGGCAGGTGCAGGGGCAGGCGAGAGCGCTGCTGCGCCTGGCGCGAGGGCGGTTCGGAACCGTGCCCGCCGACGCCGCAAGGCGGATCGAATCCGGAACCATCGCCGATCTCGACCGGTGGCTCGATAACCTCCTCCGCGCCGAGCGCGTCGAGGAGATCTTCACCAGAGGCTGAGCGCCGCGGGAGCGGCTCGGGACGCCACCCGCCGAACCGCCTCACGTCAAGAGCGGCGGAGCCCAAGGCCCACGACGAAACCTGTGCCAGCCGCAGGACGCGCCGGCCGAAACCGTAGCTCCCGGTATCTGGGGCTGGCTCCTGCGGGCGAAGCGGGGCGGAAGCCCGTACGCAGGGGTGATGCCCGCGGTCTTCTACCACGGGGAGCGCCACTGGACTACAGAGCAGAACCTCCCGGCGGCGGCGGGCGGTCGCCGCGCTGCCCTACGCGGTGTACAACCTCGGCGAGGTTCGGCCCGAGCGGTGGCCGACGGCCGATCCGGCCATCGAGGCGGTCTTCACTTTGTTCCGGCGAAAGTAGCAGCGCCGGCTGTCGCCGGACGAGGGGTGCCGCACCCTCAGGGCGATGCATGCGCTCGCCGACAGCAACTTGCTGTTCCCCGCCACACTGCGGTTCTGGCCGCGCAAAAATCGTGTCCCTGGAATCAATTTTTGCCAGAAATAATTGCCAGAAAACCACCAATAAAATCAATGTTATGCAAAGTTTTTTTCGAGAAATCACTTAAGAAAACATCAGTATACAGGGGGGAAGTCGGCGGCCCATGGAAAGTCCTGCGATCCTGGCTCAGCCCGCATGATGGAGCGTTGGGTCCCACGCTTCTAGCTGGGAAGTATGGAGAACCTAAAAGATCGCAAGAGAACGGGAAGGCCGCGCCCAGGTACAGCCCAGCACGCCGCCTGCCCTCCCCCCACCGCCGTCGTAGACCTAAACCCTGCGCCATGCCAATGCGAGTTCGCTTGATGGACCGTGCAGCGAGGGTACCAAGCCTTGGGCGGAAGTTCGGCCTCGTCCTGAGCGTCTCCCCGGTGCGCCGGAGCCTGCGGCGGCTCCAGTTCACACCGCCACGGCCCCAGCGGCGCACTGCACAGCCTGAGCCCGCTACTGACTTTGCCGCAAGTCATTGCAGAATGCGACCAGAAACAGTCTAGGCGCAGTCGGCCTCGCGGAAGAACCCTTGCACCTTGGTGGGGTCGGCCTCGAGGGCTTGCAGAGCTTCATCCAAGCGCTCCCTGAGTTGACGAACCGTCCGGACCAGCATCTTCCCCACCCGGCGCTTGACTACCGACCGGACTTGCTCCGTAGGGTTCAATTCCGGAGAGTACGCCGGCCATAGATGAATCTCCACCGGCGCCTCGGCCCGCTTTTGCCAGGCTTTTATATGCTTGGATATGTGGATGCTGTGGCGGTCCACTATCACGTAGATCGGTCCAGTATTCGTCTGGTCCAGAATCTGCTGCAGGAACTGTTCCAACGTGGCTGCGGTGGCGGTTCCGGAATGGATCATGTAATAAATTTCTCCCGAGGGACTGCTCGCGAACAGCCTGTGCAGCCGGAACCGCTCCCCCATGGGCTGGATGACGGGCGTCTGGCCCCGGCAACCCCCTGGAGTGCCCCGGTGGTCGTGCGAGGTCCTGCTGGTCCAGAACAGTAGAGTTCCCTGCGCCTGCGCGCACTGGGCGAGGGCGGGGTAGGTTGCTGCAATCCCAGTCCGCACCGCGGCGGCGTTTGGCTGATAGGCCCGGAACTTGGGGCGCTGCGGGGTGCTGCCGAGGCGTCGCAGGATACTGCGCACCGTCGCCAGGGACAGCCGAACTGGGAACTGGTCGAGGGTCCATGGCCGGACAATTCTCAGCGACCGGTAGGCGAACTCGAACTGGAGCTGGTTGGAGATTTGTCTTGCAGAGTTGCGAGGATTATCTTCATTTTTTGTCGGAGAGTTAGGAGGGCGTACCGGTTTGAATTGATATCCGATATCCTGGAATCCACAGCCGGACTAGACCCGAATCCAGGTGCAGATTATTCGGATGTAAATTCCGAAGTCATTGGCCAGAATTTGGAGAAATTTTCCGTGTAAATCTTTGATTATTATCTACTTTAATTAAGAAATGAGGTTGAAAACAGCCAGACCTGCAATTACTTCTGGCAAAACTAGTAACGGGCAGCGGGGGCGAGACCCAGATGTTCCCCCAGTTCGCTCGCCGGTCCCCGGAATGGGGAGCTCTGCTCGTCTGTGCCGACGAGCCCAGACTGGCTGCGCAGAGCGTGTCCGGACGCCTTGGCGGGCAGCCCCCTCGTGCGGGTGGCCAGCGGGCGCTTCCGCCTCCACCGGCTGGCGGCTGTCAGCCCGGAGCCCAGTTCTAGGACAGGGTGCGGGAAGGCCCTGCCACGGCGGAGGTCTTTCGGAAGTTTCTGGAGCAGATCGCTGAGGGAGCAGACAGGAAGATGCCGTTGGTGGCCGACAATTGGAGGATCCGCCGGCGCACAGACAAGCCAGGAGTGGCTGGCGGCGAACCAAGTCGCAGCAGAGCTCTGTTTGCAGCCAGCCTGCTCGCCTCCAGTCAATCCGGTCGAAACGACTAGGGCCTTGGTCCAGCGGCGGATCCGTCGCCAGCTGAGCAAGCCCGCAGCACAGCTGCGGGCTAACCTGGAAGCTGCTTGCCAGTCTTTGCCAGCAGCCCCGGAACAGGTGCCAGCCTTTTGGAGAGAGGCAGACTGCCAGTCTATTCTTGCCTCAATTCCGAGGACACGACTTTGGCATCGATCCGCACAACTGGCTTGGCCGGACGGCTCCTGGAAGATCGGAAAACAGCAGAAACTAGCGACTGGACCTCACTCCGAAGATTGCTCGCACCCGAAGCTTGCGTCAAGGCCGCGGGACGCCCTCGGCTGGAAACCAGTTGCTGACCGGGCGGCACGGCCCCGCTGCACCGGCGGCAGGAGCGGCCTGACTCCCCGGACGGCACACCCCCGCTCGGGCCGAACCCCGCTCGGGGAACTGCCGCCCTCGAGCGGGTCGCCGTTCACAGCGCAACACACAGGTACCCCAGCCCGCTGCATCGGCGATCTTTCCTTGCCAGCTCCCCCTGCAAAACGGTGTCCGTCCCGCTACGGCATGGATCCTAGCCCTGATTCCCGGGTAAAAATTCCGCTTACGAGATATAACATGTTTGATATAGAATGATTTAGACGGTCTTCCGAGGTGTCCGCGTATTGCACCTCGGGGGTGCATCTCAATTTCTTGAGGCCCCCTGGCCCATGTCCCCCGACAATGCTCCCCCCTGGCTTACGGCGTCTGCGACTACGACTTGACGGGCTTGGCCGGGCTCGACGTGGTGGCGCGGCTGGCCCAGTTCCGCGGGCTGCCCGAGAAGCTGGCTGCGGTGGTCCGCATCCAGCGCCGCCGCGGGGGCACCTCCACGCGGTCGACGCTCTGGGGCCGATGACGTCGCCCGCCGAGCGTGCGGGCTGCGGGTCGGCGCGTACCTGCAGCGGATGCACCAGGCGGCGCTGGAGGGGTTGCGGCAATGCACGCGGCTGGTCAGCCGGCGGCTGGTGCCGTTGGGGGCGTAGGCGTGCGCACAGCGGTGGGGGTACGTCCCGGTGTGCAGGGACGGCCCGGGGAGCGAGGTGGAGGGCCAGTTGTGCAAGCACGCCGAGCGCGGCTACCACAGCAAGAAGCAGTCCTGGCTGCCCCCGGTGTGCATGGGGGCGGCATGGGTCAGCGCCCGGCTGCATGCGGACGGCACGAACGTGAGGGGGGAGGGGGGGGGTGAGCGGGAGCAGCTGGACCGGGATGCGGCACCCTGGCTGACAGGGCGGCAGCCGGTGGGGCTGCGGGCCGCCAGCGCGGACTCCTGCGAGGAGCTGGTGAGCTCCTGCCGGCAGCGGGGCTGGGATGATTCCGTGAGCGTGACCGATCCACGCCAGAAGGCCCCGATGCTGCGCCTGGCGGCCGCGATGGGGTTGCGGGAGGACGAGGGGGGCCCCTGGACGCGGCGGGCAAGGGGCGGGCGACCGCGGTGGCGTACCAGCCGGCCCGGTGGCCGGAGGAGCAGGTGTACGTGGTGAGCCGGCGCGACGGGGACGGGGAGCAGCGGCTGCTGGAGCCGGTGCGCACGGTGAGCCGCGAGCGGCTGCCGGTGGCGGAGCTGGTGCGGCGGCACCGCGGCAAGCAGGGGCAGGAAAATGCGTTCAAGGGGCCGCTGACGGACCTGGGTTTGCATCATCCGCCGTGCCGCTCGCACGCGGCGAATCAGGGTTTCTACTTGGGGCGGGCAGATTGCGCGGCTGCGGCTGCTGTGCAGCAGGAGCAACCTGCGGTGAGACTAGCTGCTGCGCGCGGCGAGCCGGAGGGAGCCGGGCTAGGGCTGGGACGGCGCGGCCGGAGCCGCGCCGAGCCCAGCGAAAGGGGACCGACGCGGAGCCCGCGGGGGGATCGGTGCGCCCGAAGCCGGGGGCGCAGCGGCTGCGGGGCGGGCGCAGGGCAACCGCGGGGGTGCCCAGGTCGCTCGGCGACGGGCTGAGGGGGCCGCACCGGGTACGCCGGACTCTCCGCTCAAACCATACGGCCCCCCAACTGCCATTTTGGGAAATCAACCGGGAATCTAGGGATCCTAGGAGTTCGGGCGTTGCCCTGCTTGCTATGCTGATGGCCGCGCCCGCCGTGGGAATGGGCCGTTGCTTCAGCGGGGCCAAGGCGCGGGCTGGGACGTAAGAGGGTTACCGATGCGCCGTTTCGCTGCTCTTCTCCCGTCGCTGCTGTGCATCCTAGGAGCGGAAATCGGCTCCGCCCAGCAGTCCGGGCTTACTGGCACGGTCGCGGACACGACCGGCGCCGTCATCGTTGCTGCCGAAGTCGCCCTGCTCAACACTAGCACCGGCGTCGAGTTCACAGCCCAGACAAACGAATCGGGGGTCTACAACTTCCCGCTCCTGCAGCCCGGCACCTACGAGTTGCGCTGCGAGTCGGTGGGCTTCAAGACGTATCGCCAGTCGGGGTTGGTGATGGAGACCGGCCTGACCAAGACGGTCACGATCCAGCTGGAGATTGGCGAAATCACCGAAACCATCGAAGTCTCCGGCACTGCTCCGCTGCTGGAGACCGAAAGCACCACCGTCGGCCAGTTCATCGAGCGGACCACGGTGGCCCAGATGCCCGTCGGCAGCCGCCAAGCCGGCCAGCTGATTAAGCTGGCCGGGAACGTCACGTTCGCCACCTCCGGCGGCGGCCTGTACGACCTGCCCTTCTTCTCGATGGCGGGCGGCCGGTCCCGCAACCAGATGTGGCACCTCGATGGCGGCGTGGTGCAGAACATGGCCCTCGGCATCGCCCAGCTCAACCTCAATCCGCCGGTCGAGTCCCTGCGCGAGTTCAAGGTCGAGTCCAACAACTACGCCGCCGAGTACGGCCGCACGGGCAACGGGCTGATCATCATGAGCACGCGTTCGGGCACGAACGACTTCCACGGCGCGCTCTACCACAACTTCCGGAATGACAAGCTCGACGCCCGCACGTTCTTCGCGCCCAGCGTCGCGCCCCTGCGCTACAACATCTTCGGGGGCTCGCTCGGCGGTCCCGTCAAGCGGGACAAGACGTTCTTCTTCGTCAACTACGAGGGCCAGCGTCGCAGCGACGGCCGCACCGTCGCCAACACCGACGTCCCGCACCCCGTCGAAGTCGGCGGCGACTTCTCCAACCGGACGGGCTTCTCGCTCATCGACCCGGTGACCGGCGAGCCGTTCGCCAACAACACGATTCCGCAGAGCCGCATCGATCCGCTCGGCCGCGCCTTCGCAGGCCTGTACCCCGCTCCGAACACGCCGAGCTCGCTGGCTTCCGCCCCGCGCGACAACTACCTGAAGAACGTTTCCGACAAGGGCGTCTCGGACTTCACGACGATCAAGGTCGACCACAACTTCGGCGCCAAGGACCGGGTCTCGAGCAGGTTCAGCAACGTCTCCGCGCCCGCTCAGCCGGAGCCCATCTACCCCAACGAGTTCGCTGACTTCCGGGCGTCCGACCAGACCCGCTCGAACCTCGTCTCCACCTCCACCTGGAACCACAGCTTCACCGCCACGCTGGTCAACGAATTCCGCTACACCTTCGGCAACCGGACCTTCACCACCCGCGGCCTGGGCCGCGAGAGCGGCAAGAACGGCGAGCTGGGCGTGCCGAACGTGGCCGCCGAGTCTTTCGCCACAGTCAACCTGACCGGCTACTCGCGGCTGGGGCGCCGGCAACCAGGAGCGCATCCAGAAGCCGATCCGGACCCACCAGGTCGTCAACAACACCTCTTGGTTCAAAGGGGCCCACTCCGTGAAGGCTGGCCTGGAGTACCGCTATTCCCGCAATCAGGACGACTACAACCAGTTCATCGGGGGAAGCTTCACCTTCGACAACCGGGCGGCGGGCGACGCCCTCGCCGAGCTGCTGCTCGGCTGGACTACGCGCGGCCAGCTGGTCGACACCGACATCCTTAACACCCCGCAGCGACTACTGGGGCTTCTACGTCCAGGACACCTGGAAGGCCACCGACAGGCTGACCCTGAACCTCGGCCTGCGCTGGGACATGGACACGCCCCGCTGGGAGCTGAGCAACAACCAAAGCGGCTTCGACCCCCCGCGGGATCAATCCGGTCTGCGACTGCCCGGGCGTGATGACCTTCTCCGGGCGGGACGGCCGCAGCAAGTACGCCCACGACTTCGATCGCAACAACTTCGGCCCGCGCGTCGGCCTCGCCTACCGCGCCGGCAGTTCCACGGTGGTCCGGGCGGGCTACGGCGTCAACTACAACGGCGCGTACGCTCGCGCCGTGCCCTTCACGCAATTCTGGACCTTCTCCCCGAACCCTGGACATCAATTCGCCGGACGGCGGCTTCACGCCCGCCTTCATGTTCAGCCAGGGCCTGCCCGCCTTGAGCCCCTTCAGCGAAGCGGATCGCGTGGGTTCCTTCGGGGCCGCCACCAGCGGGGGCCGGACGGTTTCACCGGACTTCTTCCAGCAGAACCAGCACAACGGCTACTCGCAGCAGTGGAACCTGACCCTCCAGAAGCAGCTGCCGAGCAACATGCTGCTGGAGGCGCAGTACCAAGCCAATGTCGCGCACAAGCTGGGCGGGCCGAACTACAACTACAACATGATCCCGCTCGTGGGCGGCCGCGGCCCCCGAGGCGCAGAGCCAGGACCTGCGCCTCTTCCCGCACTACAACAACGTCATCCTCGAGAGCCCGGACTGGGGCAACTCCTCCTACCACTCCCTCAACCTGAAGGCGGAGAAGCGGTTCTCCAGCGGCCTGAGCTACCTCTTGAACTACACGTGGTCGAAGTTCATCGACGATGTGGAGTCGGCCAACGAGCTCGGCGGAGAGCAGAACAACGGCTACACGCACTTCGAGCTGCGCCACCTCGACAAGGCTCTCTCGGGCAACGACATCCGCTCCCGCCTCGTGGCCAGCGGGGTGTACGAGCTGCCCGTCGGGCGCAACAAGCCCCTGGCCGTCGACAATCCGCTCCTGCACGGGGTGGCCGGAGGATGGCGCCTCGGCGTCATCGCCGAGTTCCGCACGGGCTCGCCCTACGGGATCGTCGAGCAGACGAACCGCAGCAACGCCTTCAGCGTGGGGCAGCGCCCCGAACCGGCTGGGGAAGCACACGCTCTCGGGCGGCCGCTCGAAGGCCGAGCAACTGGCGCAATGGTTCGACACCTCGCAGTTCGTCGCGCCCGGGGTCGGGGCGTTCGGAAACTCACCGCGCAACCTGTGCTGCGGCCCCGGCTTCGCCGTCGTGGACGTGTCGATCCAGAAGCGGTTCGCGGTGACCGAGGGCGTGCGGCTGGAGTTCCGGGCGGATTTCTTCAACATCGCCAACCGCGCCAATTTCACGATCCCTGAGCGCCGTCGCGGCAACTCCGGCTTCGGGCGCGTGCGGGGCACGATCGGCACCGGCCGCCAGACCCAGCTCGGTCTGCGGCCTGGAATTCTAGCCCCGGCCGTAGCGGCCGCAGGCCCCGGTGGATGCGCCCCCGCAGCGCCCGAGCGCTCTTGAGCTGGTGTTTTTCCGAGCTCGGATGTCCTTGCTCCGCAATGAGTTCCGTGGGGAGCAGCGGCACCGGCCGCCGACGCTCGGAGGCGGGGTTTGACAAGCTTCCCGAAAGAGGCTAGGCTGTACCTTAGATTTGGTGCAGCGGATTGCCTCGCTTCCCGGCTCGGTCGGGGAGCACGTGTGGTACGATGCTTGTTGCCGCTTTGGCGGTCCTGACAGGGAGGCTTCGGCCTGCGCGTCGGGGCTAGCCGGGCCTAGTGATTGAAAGGTGTCCGGGGTGGATTCCGGGGGTTGTTGCCCCGTGCGACCCGAGGTTGAGTAGAGCCCCGCCCGGGATTTTCCAGGCCGGAGCGTGCGGGGCTCAACGGGCCGGTGCGCAAGCAAGGGCTTGTGCGCCTCCGGTCGCGGGCGGCGGGAGAGCGGAGCCCAGGGAGAGACAACGTGCCGACGTTTAGCCAACTCGTTCGCAAGGGACGCAAGGCGCCGAAGGACAAGACCTCCTCGCCGGCCCTGCAGCGGTGCCCCCAGAAGCGGGGCGTCTGCACCCGGGTGTACACGGTGACGCCGAAGAAGCCGAACTCGGCGCTGCGGAAGGTGGCGCGCGTGCGGCTGACCAACAGCATCGAGGTCACCACCTACATCCCGGGCGTCGGCCACAACCTCCAGGAGCACTCCATGGTGCTGATCCGCGGCGGCCGCGTCAAGGACCTGCCGGGCGTGCGGTACCACGTCGTGCGGGGCACGCTGGACGCCTCCGGCGTCGAGGACCGGCGCCAAGCCCGCAGCAAGTACGGCGCGAAGCGGCCGAAGAAGTAAGGGGAGGCGGAACCCATGCCGCGCAGACGCGAAGTGCCCGTCCGGGAGCCCGTCCCGGACTCGATCTACAACTCGACCCTCGTGTCGAAGTTCATCAACTGCATGATGTGGCACGGCAAGAAGTCGGTCGCCGAGCGGATCTTCTACGGCGCGATGGACGGCATCCGGGAGCGCACAGGCGAGGACCCCCTCCCGGTGTTCCGCAAAGCCGTCGAGAACGCCAAGCCGATGGTGGAAGTGAAGTCGCGCCGCGTCGGCGGCGCCAACTACCAAGTGCCCATCGAGGTGCGCACCAACCGCCGCCAGTCGCTCGCCTTCCGCTGGCTGATCGGGAATGCCCGCTCGCGCAGCGAGCACCGCATGGCCGACCGCCTCGGAGCCGAGTTCCTCGAGGCCGCGCACGGCCGCGGATCCACGATCAAGAAGAAGGACGACGTCCACCGCATGGCGGAGTCGAACAAGGCCTTCGCCCATTTCCGCTGGTAACAGACCCAGAGAACCGCAGGACGATCCGATGCCCCGCGCAATCCCGCTCGCCCGCTGCCGCAACATCGGCATCGCGGCCCACATCGACGCCGGCAAGACCACGACAACCGAGCGCATCCTCTACTACACCGGGCGGCTCCACCGCATGGGGGAGGTCCACGACGGTACCGCCACGATGGACTACATGGAGCAGGAGCAGGAGCGCGGCATCACGATCACCTCGGCGGCGACGACCTGCTATTGGCGCACCCACCAGATCAACATCATCGACACACCCGGCCACGTGGACTTCACGGCCGAGGTGGAGCGCTCCCTGCGCGTGCTCGACGGGGCCATCGCTCTGTTCGACGCCGTGGCGGGCGTCCAGCCCCAGTCGGAGACCGTCTGGCGCCAGGCGGACAAGTACCGCGTGCCGCGGCTGGCCTTCATCAACAAGATGGACCGCGTCGGGGCCAACTTCGACTACGCCATCCAGACGATGGTCGGGCGCCTCAAAGCCAACCCGGTCGCCATCCAGCTGCCCATCGGCGCGGAGGACCAGCTCCGCGGCGTTGTCGACTTGGTCGAGATGCGCGGCATCTTCTGGCAGGACGACACGCTCGGGGCCGAGTACGACGTGGGCGAGATCCCCGCCGAGCTGCTGGAAGAGGCCCGCGACCGCCGCGAGAAGCTCGTCGAGAAGGTAGCCGAAGAGGACGACCAGCTCTTCCAGCGCTTCGTTGAGGACGCCGAGATCGGCGCCGACGAACTCCGGGCGGCGATCCGGCGCGCCACCATCGCCATGCGGATCACCCCCGTGCTGTGCGGCTCCGCCTTCAAGTACAAAGGCATCCAGCGCCTCCTCGACGGCGTGGTGGACTACCTCCCGTCGCCGCTCGACGTGCCGCCCGTGCAGGGCACGGAGCTCGACGGCGAGGGGGAGCTGATCCGCGAGGCGCGCCGCGACGAGCCGTTCTCCGCCTTGGTGTTCAAGATCCTGACCGACCCCTACGTCGGCCAGCTGGCCTTCCTGCGCGTCTACTCCGGCTCGTTCCAGGCCGGCGGCTCGGTCCTCAACGTGTCCAAGCGGCGGCGCGAGCGCATCGGGCGGCTGCTGCGGATGCACGCCAACAAGCGCGAGGACGTCAAGGAGGCCCAGTGCGGCGACATCGTCGCGGTGGTCGGCCTCAAGACGGTGCAGACCGGCGACACGATCTGCGACGCGGACAACCCGGTGGTGCTCGAGCAGATCGAGTTCCCGAATCCCGTCCTGTCGCTCGCGGTGGAGCCCAAGACCAAGGCCGACCAGCAGAAGATCGGCATGGCCCTGACCAAGCTGGCGCAGGAGGATCCGACCTTCCGGGTGGAGGCCGACCCCGACACCGGGGAGACGATCCTGTCCGGCATGGGCGAGCTGCACCTGGAGATCCTCGTCGACCGGCTGCTGCGCGAGTTCCAGGTCGCCGCCGGCATCGGCCGCCCGCAGGTGGCCTACCGCGAGACCATCCTGCGCCCGGCGCGGGGCGAGGGCCGCTTCGTGCGCCAGTCCGGGGGCCGCGGCCAGTACGGCCACTGCAAGATCCGCATCGAGCCCCTCGAGGGCGGCGAGATCGAGTTCGCAGATGAGATCTTCGGCGGCGCGATCCCCAAGGAGTACCTGCCCGCGCTGGAGAAGGGAGTGCGGGAGGCGCTCGCCAACGGCGTCCTCGCGGGGTACGAAACCGTCGGCGTGAAGGTCGTGGTCTACGACGGCAGCTACCACGAGGTCGACAGCTCGGAGATGGCGTTCAAAGTGGCCGGGTCGCTGGCCTGGAAGGATGCCGCGAGCCGCGCCCGCCCGGCCCTGCTCGAGCCGGTCATGGCCATCGAGGTGGTCGTGCCCGAGGAGTACATGGGCGACGTCATGGCCGACATCAACATCCGGCGCGGGCGGATCGAAGGCATGGACCTGCGCGGCTCCACCCAGGTGATCCAGGGCTTCGTGCCCTTGGCCGAGATGTTCGGCTACGCCACGGCCCTGCGGTCCAAGACGCAGGGGCGCGGCAGCCACACGATGCATCTGCACGCGTACGAGCAGGCGCCGCCTGCCGTGCAGGACGAGATTGTCAGCCGCATGCGCGGCCGGGTGGTCCGCTGAAGGGCGGAGCCCGCGGAACAGCGAGGAGACGAGAGGCATGGCAGCGAAGGAGAAGTTCGACCGGTCGAAGCCGCACGTGAACGTGGGGACGATCGGGCACATCGACCACGGCAAGACGACGCTGACGGCGGCGATCACGCGGGTGCTGGCGCAGCACGATCCGACGAACCGGGAGCGGTCGTTCGACTCGATCGACAACGCGCCGGAGGAGCGCGAGCGGGGCATCACGATCGCGACGGCGCACGTGGAGTACCAGACGGCGCAGCGGCACTACGCGCACGTGGACTGCCCGGGGCACGCCGACTACATCAAGAACATGATCACGGGGGCGGCCCAGATGGACGGGGCGATCCTGGTGGTGGCGGCGACGGACGGGCCGATGCCGCAGACGCGGGAGCACATCCTGCTGGCGCGGCAGGTGGGGGTGCCGTACATCGTGGTGGCGCTGAACAAGGTGGACATGGTGGACGACGAGGAGCTGCTGGAGCTGGTGGAGCTGGAGGTGCGGGAGCTGCTGACGGAGTACGACTTCCCGGGGGACGACGTGCCGGTGGTGCGGGTGTCGGCGCTGCGGGCGCTGGACGGGGCGGCGGACGCCGAGCCGGGGGTGGCGGAGCTGATGCAGGCGGTGGACGACTACATCCCGACGCCGGCGCGGGAGGTGGACCGGCCGTTCCTGATGCCGATCGAGGACATCTTCTCGATCTCGGGGCGGGGCACGGTGGTGACGGGCCGGGTGGAGCGGGGGACGGTGCGGGTGGGGGAGCAGATGGAGTTCCTGGGGATCCGCGCGACGCACCGGAAGGTGATCACGGGCGTGGAGATGTTCAAGAAGCTGCTGGACCGGGGCGAGGCCGGGGACAACGTGGGGCTGCTGGTGCGGGGGCTGGACAAGGAGGCGGTGGAGCGGGGGCAGGTGGTGGCGCAGCCGGGGAGCATCACGCCGCACACGCGCTTCAAGGGGCAGGTGTACGTGCTGCAGAAGGACGAGGGGGGGCGGCACACGCCGTTCTTCGACGGGTACCGGCCGCAGTTCTACTTCCGGACGACGGACGTGACGGGGGTGGCGCGCCTGCCGCAGGGGACGGAGATGGTGATGCCGGGGGACAACGTGGAGCTGGAGGTGGAGCTGATCGTGCCGATCGCCATGGAGCAGGGGCTGCGGTTCGCGATCCGCGAGGGCGGCCGGACCATCGGCGCCGGCACCGTCTCCGCCATCCTCGAGTAGGCCGGAGCGGCGAGCGGAAGGACATCGAGAGCCATGCCCCAGGAACGCATCCGGATCCGCCTCAAGGCGTACGACCACCGCGTCCTCGACCAGTCGACCGGAGAGATCGTAGGCACCGCCCTCCGCACCGGCGCCCAGATCGCGGGCCCGATTCCGCTGCCCACCGTCAAGGAAAAGTACACCGTGCTGCGCTCGGTGCATACGGACAAGCGGTCGCGGGAGCAGTTCGAGATCCGCACGCACAAGCGGCTGCTGGACATCCTCGAGCCGACGCAGGATACGGTCGACGCCCTGATGCGCCTCGACCTGCCCGCCGGCGTCGACGTCGAGATCAAGGCCTTCGGGTCGTAGGGGAGCGCGTCGTCAGGGACCGCGAGCAGCTGCAGGAGAGCATGGAGCCATGGCGCCCGGAATTCTAGGCAGGAAAGTCGGCATGACGCAGTGCTTCGACGCCGACGGGCGCGTCGTGCCGGTCACGGTGCTCGAGGCCGGCCCCTGCCGCGTCGTGCAGCGCAAGACCGTCGCCCGCGACGGCTACGAGGCAGTCCAGATCGGCTTGGTCGACTACGTGCGCGACAAGCTCGTCAACAAGCCCGCGAAAGGGCACTTCGCCAAGGCGGGCGTCGAGCCGATGCGCTTCGTGCGCGAGTTCCGGCTCGGGCCGGGCGCGGCCGAGCTCCAGCCCGGCGACCGCATCCTGGCGGAACACTTCAAGCCCAAGGAGCGGGTCGACGTCATCGGCGCCAGCAAAGGCAAGGGCTTCCAGGGCGTGGTGAAGCGGCACAACTTCCGGGGCGGACGCGCTACGCACGGCTCGATGTTCCACCGCGCTCCGGGCTCGATCGGGCAAAGCGCCTACCCGTCGCGCGTGTTCAAGGGCGTGCGGCTGCCGGGCCGCATGGGCGGCAAGCGGGTCACGACCCGCGGCTTGGAGATCGTGGCCGTGCGGCCCGACGACAACGCCATCCTGGTCCGCGGCGCGGTGCCGGGGGCGAAGGGCGGATTCGTGGCGATCCGCAGAGCGAGGTAGGGACGATGCCGACGGTGGATGTGGTCGACCTGCGCAACGAGAAGGTGGGCGCCCTCGAGCTGGCGGACAGCGTCTTCGGCGCGCCGCTCAACGAGAGCCTGATTCATCAGGCCGTGGTGGCGCACCGGGCGAACCAGCGCGCGGGGACCCACAAGGCCAAGGGCCGCGGCGAGGTGGCCGGCTCCGGCCGCAAGCTGTGGCGCCAGAAGGGCACGGGCCGCGCCAGGGTCGGCTCGCGGCGCTCCCCGCTGTGGCGCGGCGGCGGCGCGGTGCACGGCCCGCGGCCGCGCAGCTACGCCCAGAGGCTGCCCCGCAAGATGCTGCGGGGGGCGCTGCGCTCGGCGCTCTCCGAGCGGCTCCGGGCCAGCCGCGTCACGGTGGTCCGAGACTTCGACCTGCCCAGCCACAAGACCCGCGAGTTCTGCGCCATGCTGGAAGCGCTCGAGGCGCGGGGCGGCTCGGTGCTGATCGTCGACAACGGCCCCCACGCGAACTTGGAGCGCTCCAGCCGCAACGTGCCCGACGTGCAGTTGCTGCCGAGTTCCGCGCTCCATCCCTACGCGGTCCTGCGGCCCGAGCGCATCCTCATGTCGGCCCCTGCCGCACGAGCCTGCTGCGAGGTGCTGGCATGAGCCCGTTCGAAGTCATCCTCGCCCCCCGCGTCACCGAGAAGGCGGAGGCGGACCGCACGGAGAGCCAGACGCTGTGCTTCCGGGTCCACCCCAAGGCGACCAAGACAGACGTCAGGAACGCCGTCCGGGAAATTTTCAAGGTCGATGTCGCCGGCGTGCGCACGGCGCGCTACACGGGCAAGATGCGCCGCCAGGGCCGCTTCCGGGGCCGGCGGCCCGATTGGAAGAAGGCCTACGTGAAGCTGAAGGCGGGCGAGAAGCTGGTGGAGTACACCCAGGTCTAGCGGCCGCCGGACGCAGGAGCAGCCAGAGATGCCCATCAAGACGTACAGGCCGACGACTCCCACGCGGCGCTTCCAGACCAGCACCGCGCGCGACGAGGTCACGCGGGCCAAGCCCGAGAAGTCGCTGGTCCGCGGCGGGCGGAAGCACGGCGGGCGCAACAACCGCGGGCGCATCTGCATTCGCTTCCGCGGCGGCGGGGCCAAACGGAAGTACCGCGAGATCGACTTCAAGCGCCAGAAGCACGGCGTGCCGGCCCGCGTGGCCGCCGTGGAGTACGATCCGAACCGCTCGGCGAACATCGCCCTGCTGCACTACGCCGACGGGGACAAGCGCTACATCCTGCAGCCCGTCGGGCTCCATGTCGGCATGCAGGTGGTTGCCGGCGAGGAAGCCGACATTCTCGTCGGCAACGCTCTGCCGCTGAAGCGGATCCCGCCGGGCACGCTGGTCCATAACGTCGAGCTGCGCCCGGGCAAGGGCGGGCAGATGGCCCGCGCCGCCGGTGCGGAAATCCGCTTGGTGTCGCGCGAAGGCGGCTACGCCCTGCTGCGCCTGCCCTCGGGAGAGGTGCGGCGGGTGCTGGAGGACTGCATGGCGACGGTCGGCCGGGTCGGCAACGTCGACCACGGCAACGTCTCGCTGGGCAAGGCCGGCCGCAAGCGCTGGCTCGGGCGGCGGCCGCACAACCGGGGCGTGACCATGAACCCGGTGGACCATCCGCACGGCGGCGGCGAGGGCCGCAGCTCCGGGGGGCGCCATCCGGTCACTCCCTGGGGCCGTCCGACGCGCGGCTACAAGACGCGTCGCAACGCGCGCACCGACCGCTACATCGTGTCGCGCCGGGGCCGCAAGAGGAGAGGCTAGGGAGGCCGCGATGGGGCGTTCGCTCAAGAAGGGTCCGTTCTACGACGAGCACCTGCACCGCAAGGTGGAGGCGGTGCAGGCCTCCGGCCGGAAGACGGTGATCAAGACCTGGTCGCGCCGCTCGACGGTGCTGCCGGAGTGGGTCGGCCAAACCATCGCCGTGCATAACGGCCGCAAGTTCATCCCGGTGTTCATCACCGAGAACATGGTGGGCCACAAGCTGGGCGAGTTCGCCATGACGCGCACCTTCCGCGGCCACGCCGGCAGCGCGAAGACCGGACGGGGGGCGTAGCGGAATGCAGGCCGTCGCGAAGTGGAACTACGTGCGCGTCGCGCCGCAGAAGGCGCGGCTGGTGGCCGACCTCGTGCGCGGCCTCTCGATCGCGGACGCGCTGACCGTGCTGGCCACCACCAACAAGCGCGCAGCGGGGCAGATCCGCAAGGTGCTGCAGTCGGCCGTCGCCAACGCCGACGACCGCGGGGCCGACCCGGACGACCTGGTGGTCGACTCCATCGTGGTCAACGAGGGCCCGCGGCTGAAGCGCGGCCGGGCCGCCGCGCCGGGGGCGCCCGGCGCCGTACGTGCATCGCTCGGCGCACATCGTGGTGACGCTGACGGACGGCAAGCCCGCCGGCGAGGCGGCCGAGGCGTAAGCGGGGGACCGCGGAGGACACGGTATGGGGCAGAAGGTACATCCCTACGGCTTCCGGCTGGGGTACACGAAGGTCTGGCGCTCGCGCTGGTACGCCCAGAAGGGCTACGCCGATCTGATGAACGAGGACATCGACATCAAGGAGCAGCTGCGCAAGCGCCTCAAGCCGGCCGGGATCAGCTCGATCGAGCTGGACCGGCCGGGCAACAAGCTGCGCATCGCGATCCGCACGGCGCGGCCCGGGATCATCATCGGCAAGCGCGGCGCAGAGATCGAGAAGCTGAAGGCGGAGCTCCAGGAGAAGACCAAGCGCGAGATCTACATCGACATCCAGGAGGTCCACCGCCCGGAGCTCGACGCGCAGCTCGTGGCCGAGTCGGTGGCGATCCAGATCGAGAAGCGCGTGAGCTTCCGGCGGGCGATGCGCAAGGCGGTTGACTTCGCCCAGCGCTTCGGCTGCAAGGGCATCAAGATCTGGGTGGCGGGCCGCCTCAACGGCAAGATGATCGCCCGGAGCGAGTGGCACCTCCGCGGCCGCCTGCCGCTGCAGACGCTGCGGGCGGACATCGACTACGGCTTCAGCGAGGCCCACACAACGTACGGCGTGCTGGGCGTGAAGTGCTGGATCTACAAGGGCGAGATCATCGATCCGCGCGGCGCGGCCCTGCGCAAGTCCGGCCGCGACGAGCCCGAGCCCGCCCGGCGGCGCGAGGCCCGCTCGCAAGCCGAGCGCGAGCGCGAGCGCCTGCGGCGCCCGGCCGAGCAGCCGGCCGCCCGGCCCGCCGCCGCGGCCCAGCCTCCGGTCTCGGAGGAGGCGCCGTTCCGGCCGCCCCTGGCGGGCGAGGCCGGCACCGGCGCGGGAGAGGGCGGGAGCAAGGAGGAGTAGCGCCATGCTGATGCCCAAGAAGACCCGCTACCGCAAGATGCAGCGCGGCAAGCGCCGCGGCAAGGCTTGGCGCGGCTCCGGCCTGGACTTCGGCGACTTCGGCCTGAAGGCGCTGCAGGCAGCCTGGATCACCGATCGCCAGATTGAGGCGGCGCGCGTGGCGATCAGCCGCCGCGTGAAGCGGGGCGGCAAGCTGTGGACCCGCATCTTTCCGGACAAGGCGATCAGCCAGAAGCCTGCCGAGACCCGCATGGGCAAGGGCAAGGGGGCGCCGGAGCAGTGGGTGGCGGTCGTCAAGCCGGGCCGCATGCTGTTCGAGGTGGAGGGCGTGGACGAGGCGGTGGCGCGGCGGGCCATGCAGCTTGCCGGGCAGAAGCTGCCCATCCCCGTCCGCTTCGTCAGCCGCTTCGGGGGGGACCTGCTGTGAAGGCTCGGGAATTCCGCGAGTTGACGCTCGCCGAGCTCGCGACCCGCGAGGCGGAGGCCCGCGAGCAGATGTTCAAGCTGCGCTTCCAGATCGCGATGGGGCAGGTCGAGGGCGTCCGCAAGTACCGGGCGACCCGCAAGGACTTGGCGCGCATCCTCACCGTCGCCGCCGAGAGGCGCCGCGAGGAGGCCGCGGGGCAGCGGCAGGGAGGCAGCGATGGCTGAGCCGGCGGGCACGAGCAAGAGCAGGAAGGTCGGCGTCGTGGTGTCGACCAAGATGGCGAAGACCATCCTGGTCGAGGTGAGCCGGCGCGTGCAGCATCCGCTGTACCGCCGCTACATCACGCGCAAGAAGAAGTTCATGGCGCACGACGAGCAGGGCGCGGCCAAGGTCGGCGACCGCGTGCGCATCGTGGAGTGCCGGCCGCTGTCGAAGCGCAAGCGCTGGCAGCTGGACGAGGTCGTCCTGCGGTCGACGCAGGTGGAGATCAAGGTCCGCCGGAAGCGGCAGGCGGCGAGCGCCTAGCGCGGGACGGCGAGGGAGGCTGACAGCATGATTGGCATGCAGACGCGGCTGGCGGTGGCCGACAACTCGGGCGCCCGGCGGCTGATGTGCATCGTGCCGCGCGGGGGCTCGACCGGCGCGAAGGCGGGTCTGGGCGACGTAGTGATGGCGTCGGTCAAGGAGGCCGTGCCCGACTCGAACGTCAAGAAGGGCTCGGTGGTGCGGGCGGTGATCGTCCGCATGCGCAAGGAGACCCGGCGCCGGGACGGCACCTACATCCGCTTCGACGAGAACGCAGCCGTGCTGGTCAACGACACCGGCGAGCCGCTCGGCACGCGCGTCTTCGGGCCGGTGGCCCGCGAGCTGCGCGACAAGCGCTTCATGAAGATCGTCTCGCTCGCCCCGGAGGTGCTGTGATGCCGAGGATGCGCAAGCAGGGCAGCCCGGCGCCGCGGCGCAAGACGTCGATCCGCAAGGACGACACGGTGCTGGTGCTGGCCGGGCGCAGCCGGGGCCGCCGCGGGCGGGTGCTCGAGGTGGACCGGAAGCGCGGCAAGGTGCTCGTCGAAGGCGCCAACGTGGTCAAGAAGCATGTCCGCCCGAATCCGCAGAAGCAGATCAAGGGAGGCATCGCGGACCGCCATGCTCCGCTGGACCTCTCGAATGTGAAGAAGGTGAGCGACTGATGGCTGCGCCGCGCTTGAAGGACAAGTACCACGCCGACGCCGTGCCGGCGCTCCGCACCGAGTTCGGCTACGGCTCGCCGATGGCCGTGCCGCGGGTCGCGGCGGTCAAGCTGAACATGGGCATCGGCAAGAAGATTCTCCAGCGGCAAGAGGGCGGCCGGGGCAAGGCGGCCAAGCAGGCTACGGCCAAGAAGGGCGGCCAGCAGGCGGGCGGGCGCAAGGTGCCGGTCAATCAGCGCATCGTGGACGCAGCGGCGGAGGAGCTGGCGGCCATCTCCGGCCAGAAGCCGGTGGTGACGCTCGCGAAGCGGCCCATCGCGGGCTTCAATCTGCGAGCGGGCATGCCGGTGGGCTGCGCGGTGACCCTGCGCGGGGACCGCATGTGGGAGTTCCTGGACCGGCTGATCGCCATCGCGCTGCCGCGCGTCCGGGACTTCCAGGGCGTTTCGCCCAAGCTCGACGGGCGCGGCAACTACACCTTGGGGATCCAGGAGCACACGGTGTTCCCCGAGATCGACTACACCAAGGTCGAGGTGATGAAGGGACTGAACGTGACGGTGATGACGACGGCGCGCACGGATCGCGAGGGCCATGCCCTGCTCAAGCTGCTCGGCATGCCGTTCCGCGCCCAGTAGGCGCAGGGAGGCGAACGATGGCGACGAAGGCGAAGATAGCCCGGGAGCGCAAGGTGCTCCCGTTCCAGGTGCGCTACCGTAACCGCTGCCGCCGTTGCGGCCGGCCGCGGGGGTACTTGCGCAAATTCGAGCTGTGCCGGATCTGCTTCCGCAACCTGGCGCTGAGCGGCGAACTGCCCGGCGTGGTGAAGAGCAGCTGGTAGGGGACGGCGGACGATGCACAGCGACCCGATCGCAGACATGCTGACGCGGATCCGCAACGGGCTGGCGGCGCGCCTCCCGAAGGTGGACATCCCCGGCTCGAAGGTCAAGATCGAGCTGGCGCGGATCCTCAAGGAAGAGGGCTACGTCGCGAACTACCGCGTGGCCGACGACCACCACAAGCAGGTCCTCAAGGTGTACCTCAAGTACCGCCCCGACCGGCGGCCGGTGATCACGCGCCTGACGCGCGTGTCGAAGCCGAGCCGGCGGGTGTACGTGGGCGCCAGCGCGGTGCCCCGGGTGATCGGCGGCCTGGGGGTTTGCGTGCTGACCACGTCGCGGGGCGTGATGACGGGCCAGCAGGCCCGCGCCAAGGGCGTGGGCGGCGAGGTGCTATGCACGGTGTACTGAGCCGCGGGCCGCGGACGGGGGAACGACGATGTCGCGAATAGGCAAGCTGCCGATCCAGGTGCCGCCGGGCGTGACCGTGGGGCTGGAGCCCGGCCGGCTGCGGGTGCGCGGGCCGAAGGGCGAGCTGAGCGTGCCAGTCCCGGCCGGAGTCGAGCCGGAGCTCGCCGACGGCTCGCTGCGCTTCTCCTGCGCGGACGGCGCGGCCGCCCTGCAGGGCCTAACGCGGGCCCTGGCGCGCAACTCCGTCGAAGGCGTGACCAAGGGCTTCGAGAAGCGCCTCGAGATCGTGGGCGTCGGCTACCGGGCGCAGCAGGTCGGCCGCGTGCTGGTGCTGCAGCTGGGGTATTCGCATCCAATCGAGGTGCTGCTCCCGGAGGGCGTCGACGCGGCGCTGGAAGGCACTACGAAGATCGCGGTGACCGGGATCGACAAGCAGCTGGTCGGCCAGACGGCCGCGTTGATCCGCGGCCTGCGCAAGCCGGACCCCTACAAGCAGAAGGGCGTCCGCTACGCGGGCGAGCGGCTGCGCAGCAAGGAAGGCAAGAGCGGCGCTGCCTAGGCGCCGCAGCGAGGCAACGATGGTTTCTCGGCCCAACCGCAACGAACGCCGCCGGCACGTGCATGCCCGCATCCGGCGGAAGGTGCGCGGCACCGCGGCGCGCCCGCGCTTGGCGGTGTACCGTTCGCTGAAGCACATTTACGCCCAGGTGATCGACGACGACGCGCAGCGCACGCTGACGGCCGCCTCGACGGCGGAATCGGAGTTCGCCGGCTACGGCGGCAATGTCGCGGCGGCCCGTCAGGTCGGGACGGCGATCGCGGCGCGGGCCCGCGAGGCCGGGGTGGGGCGAGTCGTCTTCGACCGGGGGGGGCACAACTTCCACGGCCGCGTGCGGGCGCTCGCCGAAGAGGTGCGGCGAGCCGGCCTGCTGCCGCCGTCGCGCCCGCGCGCCGGGCGCGGAGAAGGGGAGTAGGGACGCATGGACGCGAGCCACAGCATTGAGCAGACCGAGTTGCAGCTGACGGACCAGGTCGTGACGATCAACCGCGTGACCAAGGTGGTCAAGGGCGGCAAGAACCTGAGCTGGTCCGCCCTGGTGGTGGTCGGCGACGCGGAGAAGCACGTGGTCGGCTTCGCCAAGGGCAAGGCCAAGGAGGTGCCGTCCGCGATCCGCAAGGCGGTCGAGAAGGCCAAGAAGAACCTCGTCCAGGTGCATGTGCGGGGCACGACGATTCCGCACGAGGTCCTGGGCGTGTTCGGAGCCGGGCGCGTGCTGCTCAAGCCGGCGCGCGAAGGCAAGGGCACGATCGCGGGGGGCGCGGTGCGCGCCGTGGTCGAGGCCGCGGGGATCCAGAATGTGCTGACGAAGTCGATCGGCTCGAAGAATCCCCACAACGTGATCAAGGCGACGTTCGACGCCTTGCAGCAGCTGCGGCACTACGAGGAGATCGCCCGTTTGCGGGGCAAGGACGTCAGCGCCATCAAGGGCGGTGCCCGATGAGCGCGAAGGTCAGGATCCGGCTCAAGCGCAGCACCATCGGAGTGCCGGCGAAGCTGCGGAAGGTCGTGCGGGGCCTGGGGTTGCGGCGCATCGGGCAGGTGGTGGAGCGCCCGGACGGCGCGGCGACGCGAGGCATGGTGGCCAAGGTGCCGCACCTGGTCGAGATCGTCGAGTAGGCGGGTACAGCGATGGAACTCTGCGAAATGCATCCGCCGGCGGGCTCGCGCCGGCCGGCGCAAGCGGCGCGGCCGGGGGCCCGGTTCCGGCTTGGGCGTGACCGCCGGGCGCGGCGAGAAGGGCCAGAAGTCCCGGGCGGGCTACCGGCGCCGGCGGGGCTTCGAGGGCGGGCAGATGCCGCTCGTGCGCCGCCTGCCGAAGCGCGGCTTCCGCAACCCGGGCCGCACCGAGTACGCGATCGTGAACGTCGGCCGCTTCGAGGAGCTTCGAGGGCGCCGAGTTCACCCCGGCTGGGCTGCTGGCGGGCGGAGTCGTGCGCCAGCTGCGGGACGGGCTGAAGGTGCTCGGCGGCGGCGAGCTGACCCGCCCGAAGCTGACGGTCCGGGCGCACCGGTTCTCGGCGGCGGCGCGCGCGAAGATCGAGGGGGCCGGCGGCCAAGCGCTGCCCGTCGCAGCCCAGGAGGCGGCCGCAGCACCATGAAGTGGATCGAGGCCTGCGGCAACATCTTCCGGGCATGCCCGAGCTGCGCAACCGGCTCCTGTTCACGTTCGCGCTGCTGGCGGTCTACCGGGTGGGCGGGTTCATCCCCACGCCGGGCGTCAACACGCAGGAGCTGCAGCGGCTGTTCGAGATGGCGCAGGGCTCGTGCCTTGGGCATCCTGAACCTGTTCTCGGGCGGCCAGCTGGCCAGCCTGACGATCTTCGCCCTCGGGCATCATGCCCTACATCACGGCGTCGATCATCCTGCAGCTGCATGACGGTGGCCGTGCCGACGCTCGAGCGGCTGCAGAAGGAGGGCGAGCTCGGGCGGCAAGCAAGATCACCCAGTACACGCGCTACCTGACGGTCGGGCATCGCCATCGTCCAGTCGTTCGCGTTCGCGCAGTTGGCTGGAGCAGCAGTTCGGCCTCGCCGGTACAACCCGGGCTGGGGCTTCCGGATGATGTTCATCCTGACGCTGACCACCGGCACGGCGTTCATCATGTGGCTCGGCGAGCAGATCACCGAGCGCGGCATCGGCAACGGGATGTCGCTGATCATCTTCGCTCGGCATCGTCGTGGGCCTGCCGAGCGCGACCCAGAACGTGTACCAGAACATCTTCGTGACGCAGCAGTGGAGCCTCTTGGCCGGGGCTGGTGATCCTGGTCTCGATGGTGGCCGTGGTGGGCTTCATCGTGTTCGTCGAGCGCGGCCAGCGCCGCATCCCCGATCCAGTACGCCCGGCGGATCGTGGGGCGGCGGATGATGGGCGGACAGCAGACGCTACCTGCCGCTGAAGGTGAACACGGCCGGCGTGATCCCGGTGATCTTCGCCTCGTCGATCCTGTCGCTGCCGCAGACGCTATCGGCTGATGTTCGCCGACAGCCCCTTCCTGTCGCGGATGCTGGAGACCTGTCCGCATGGGCCAGCCGCTGTACGAGCTGCTCTATGTGCTGGCGATCGTGTTCTTCTGCTTCTTCTACGTGTCGATCATCTTCAACCCGAACGAGGTGGCCGACAACATCAAGCAAGTACGGCGGCTTCATCCCGGGCATCCGCTCGGGCAAGCCGAGCGCCGAGCACATCAACGACATCCTGACCAAGCTGACGCTGGTGGGCGGCCTGTACCTGGCGGCGGTCTCGCTGCTGCCGGACCTGATCATCTTCGGAGCCAAGATCCACCACCTGCCGCTGATCGGCGACTGGGCCGACGCCACGCTGCCGCGCTGGCTGCTCGACGGGCTGGGCGTCAACTTCTACTTCGGCGGCACGTCGCTGCTGATCGTGGTGGGCGTGTCGATGGACTTCGCCAACCAGATCGAGTCGCAGCTGCTGATGCGGCACTACGAGGGGTTCACGCCGCGGGCCGGCCGCATCCGGGGGCGCCATTCGTTCGCCTAGGGCGGCGGGCCGGCCCGGGCGGCCGGCGGCGAAACGGCATGATCCTGCGCAAGAGTCCGATGGAAATCGAGCGGATGCGTGCCAGCGGCAGGCTGGTGGCGGAGGTGCTGGCCACGCTGGAGCAGCTGGTGGCGCCGGGCGTGACGACGATGGACCTCGAGCAGCGCGCGGTGGGCATGATCTACCGCGCGGGCGCGCGGCCGGCGTTCAAGGACTACTGGGTGCCCCAGGTCGGGCGGCGCTTTCCGGCGGCTCTCTGCACCTCCGTGAACCACGAGGTGGTGCACGGCATTCCGTCGCGGCGGCGGGTGCTGCGGGAAGGGGATATCGTGAAGGTGGACTGCGGCGTGGAGCTCGACGGCTACTTCGGCGACTCGGCGACGACGATTCCGGTCGGCCGGATCGCCCCGGAGACGGAGCGGCTGCTGCGGGTGACGCGCGAAGCGCTGAGCCTGGCGGTGGAGCAGATGGTGGCCGGGCACCGGCTGTTCGACATCAGCGGCGCGGTGCAGCGGCATGTGGAGTCCAACGGATTCGCGATCGTCAAGGACTTCGTGGGGCACGGCATCGGCCGGCGGCTGCACGAAGACCCCCAGGTGCCGAACTACATCGAGCCGAAGATGCGCAACGTGCGGCTGCGGGAAGGCATGGTGCTGGCGATCGAGCCGATGGTCGTGGCGGGGGAGCCGGAGACGGAGGTGCTCCGCGACCGCTTCACGGCGGTCACGAAGGACCGCTCTAACGCGGCGCACTACGAGCACTGCGTGGCAGTGACGCGGAACGGCCCGCGGCTGCTGACGGTGGCCGAGGGGCTTGAGGCTTGATGGACACGGAGCGCGGAGCGGCCGGGTCGCGCGGGCGTCGGCCACGGAGCGGCAGGAGCCCGGAGATCGGGTGCGGCCGCGGGGGGCGCTGAGGGACGCGCCGGGCGCGGAGACTGGGAAGGGCAGACGCATGAAGGTACGGGCATCGGTGAAGAAGCTGTGCAAGCATTGCAAGATCATCCGCCGCGCAGGCGTGGTGCGGGTGATCTGCAGCAACCCCAGGCACAAGCAGCGCCAGGGCTAGGCGAGGAGGCGGGAGCGAATGGCAAGATTCGAAGGCGTCGACATACCGGACGGCAAGCGGGCCGAGATCTCCCTGACGTACTTGTACGGCATCGGGGTGTCGCGGGCGCGGTCGCTGCTGCATCGGGCGGGGATCGATTTCGGCAAGCGCATGGGCGAGTTGGACGATCAGGAGATCACCGCCCTGCGCAGGCTGCTGGAGGAGGAGCGGGCGGTGGAGGGCGATCTGCGCAAGGAAGTGCAGCTCAACGTCCGGCGGCTGGTGGAGATCAACTGCTACCGGGGCCTGCGGCACCGGCGCGGCCTGCCGACGCGCGGCCAGCGGACGCACACCAACGCCCGCAGCCGCAAGGGGGCGCGGCGCGGCCAAATCGCCAACAAGAAGAAGGCCTCCAAGTAGCGGGCGCGAGGCGAGGGGAACCATGGCGAAGCAGAAGGGCAAGGACAAGAAGCGGTTCAAGAGCCGCCAGAAGAAGAACGTGCCGGTGGGCATCGCGCATGTCAAGGCGACCTTCAACAACACGATCGTCACCATCACGGACCTGGAGGGCCGCGTGATCGCCTGGTCGAGCGCGGGCTCGCAGGGCTTCCGCGGCTCGCAGAAGGGGACGCCGTTCGCGGCGCAGCAGGCGAGCTTCACGGCCGCCAACCACGCCAAGGAGCACGGCGTGCAGCGGGTGGCGGTGCGGGTGAAGGGTCCGGGCGGCGGGCGCGAGTCGGCGATTCGGGCGCTGGGCGCGGCGGGCATCCAGGTGACGCACATCAAGGACGTGACGCCGATCCCGCACAACGGTTGCCGGCCCCCGAAGAAGCGCCGGGTCTGAAGCGCAGGAGGAACGCATGGCACGCAACCGGGGACCGATGGTGCGCCGCTCGCGGCGGCTGGGCTTGGCGCTCGATCCGAAGTCGGAGCGCCAGATGGACAAGCGCCCGTACGCGCCGGGCCAGCACGGCAAGACGCAGCGTCCGCGCAAGATGCTGGGCTACGCGCTGCAGGTGCAGGAGAAGCAGCGCGCGCGCTTCATGTACGATGTATTGGAGCGCCAGTTCCGCAACTACTACGAGCGGGCGGCCCGGATGCCGGGCGTGGTGGGAGACAACCTGCTGAGCCTGCTGGAGCGGCGTTTGGACAACGTAGTGTTCCGCTTGGGCTTCGCCCTTTCGCGGCGCCAAGCGCGCCAAATCGTCAACCATGGCCATGTCCAGGTGAACGGGGCGAAGGTCGACATTCCGTCGTACAGGGTGGAGGCGGGCGATCTCGTGGAGATCCGGGAGAAGAGCCGCGAGCACGGCGGCATTCGGGCGGCACTGGAGGCACCGGTGCTGCCGGCGACGCCCGGCTGGCTGGAGCAGTCGCCGGCGGAATTCCGCGGCAAGGTGCTGAGTGCGCCGAGCAAGGAAGACTTGGAGCGCACGCAGATCAACGCGCAGCTCATCGTGGAGCTGTATTCGCGGTAGGCCCCGGCCGGGCGGCGGCCGCAGGCACCCGGGCGCTGCCTCGGGGAGTTGGAGAAAAGGCATGTGGAGAGGATTCCAGAAACCGAAGCGGCTGGCCGTGAACGCGGGAGACTCTGACGGACGCCTACGGCAGCTTCAGCGCGCAGCCGTTCGAGCGCGGCTTCGCGACAACGATCGGCAACTCGCTGCGCCGGGCGCTGCTGAGCTCGATCGAGGGGGCGGCGATCACGGCGGTGAGGATCGCAGGCATCTCGCATGAGTTCAGCCCCGTCCCCGGGTGTGGTGGAGGACGCCACGGACATCATCCTGAACCTGAAGCGGATCCCGCTGCAGCTGCACGGGGATGGCTCGCGGGACGATCCGGCTGCGGGCGACCGAGCCGGGCGAGGTGTACAGCGGGGCGATCGAGGCGGACTCGGATGTGGAGATCCTGGATCCGGAGGTGCATATCGCCACGGTGAGCGATGATGTCCTCGACATCGAGATGCGGGTCAAGCTGGGCCGTGGCTACGTCTCGGCGGAGAAGAATTTCGACGAGGACCTGGCGCTGGGCTACATCCCGATCCGACTCGGTGCATTCCCCGGTGCGGAGGGTGCAATACAACGTCGAGGCGGCGCGCTTGGGGCAGATGACGGACTACGAGAAGCTGACCGTCGAGCTGTGGACCAACCGGGCCGTGACCCCCCCAGGACGCGATCGGCCTAGCGGCGAAGCTGATGAAGGACCACATGCAGATCTTCATCAACTTCGAGGAGGGAGGCTGTGCCCGAAGAGGGGGCGGCCCTGCAGGGCGACCGCTACACGGAGCACCTGAACAAGTCCGTGGACGACCTGGAGCTGTCGGTGCGCTCCTACAACTGCCTGCGGAACGCCAACATCCAGACTATCGGCGACCTAGTGTTGCGCACCGAGGCCGAGATGATGAAGACGAAGAACTTCGGGCGCAAGTCGCTGCTGGAGATCAAGGACATCCTGGACGGGATGGGCCTGCAGTTCGGCATGCGCCAGGACGAGCACGGACGGTTGATCCCGCGGCCGCCGGAAGGCAGCCAGAACTAGGGGGCACGGACGCGATGCGGCACAGGAAGGGCGGCTTCAAGCTGCAGCGGGACCCCTCGGCGCGGCGGGCGCTGCTGCGGGGGCTGACCACGAGCGTGATCCTGCACGAACGGATCCAGACGACGGCGACCCGGGCGAAAGCGGTGCGGCCGCAGGTCGAGCGGGTGATCACATTGGCCAAGCGGGACACGCTGCACGCCCGGCGGCAGGCGGCGGCGTACTTGTTCGAGCCGAAG
Organism: Bryobacterales bacterium; assembly: GCA_965213745.1. GTDB lineage: Bacteria > Acidobacteriota > Terriglobia > Bryobacterales > UBA6623 > VXMF01. The sequence goes on from CBDBZZ010000008.1 coordinate 172,691, forward strand.
GCGGTCAAGAAGCTGTTCGACAGCATCGGGCCGCGCTTCGCGGACCGGGCGGGCGGCTACACGCGCATAGTCCGGCTCGGGCCGCGGCAGGGGGACGGCGCGGAAACGGCGATTCTCGAGCTGTTGGGGACAAAGCTGGCGAAGAAGTCGGAGGGCAAGCAGAAGCGCCGGGAGGCACGGCTCCGGCGGTCTCAGGAGAACGCAGAGGCCGGGGGCGCAGGTGGTGCGGCTGAGGAGCGCGGGGCGCAGTAGCTTGCCGCCCGGACCGCCCCAGCCCCCAGGGTGGTGCTGGGCTGCGGTTCGGCGTGGGCTTGGCTCTGGCGGTCGCGTTGGGCGGAACGGGCTGCGGGGGCACGGACGAAGCTGGGCAGGCGGCCGCGGCCTCGGTGAACGGCGAGCGGATCACCTACGCGGACCTGAACCGTTACGTTGCGGCGCTGCCTGCAGCGGACGGGGTGTCCGGCGAGGCGCTGGATCCGCACCAGGAAGAGCTGCGGAGGCTGAACCTGCTGCGCGAGCTCGTGAACCAGAGGCTCCTGCTGCAGAGGGCGGCTGGCCTAGGCTTGGCAGCTACGGACGGTGAGGTGGCCGCTGCGGTGGAGCGCTACCGCCTACCGTACGGCTCGGACCGGGAATTCGAGGAGGCGCTGGAGGCAGACGGCCTCGGGCTCGACGAGCTGCGCAGGGAGGTGCGCCGACGGTTGACTGCGGAGAAGGTGCTGGCGCGGGAAGTCTCGGCGAGGGTGGCGGTCGGCGAGGACGAGATGCGGGCCTACTACGAGCGGCACACGGCGGCGTTCACGCTCCCGGAGCGGCAGTTGCACTTGGCGCAGATCCTTGTCAACACGACTGTGGTGAGCCCGATCCCGAACCTGCGCAACGACGACGCGACGGACCCCGAATCGGCGCGGCGCAAGATCCAGCGCATCCACGAAGAGCTTGAGGACGGGGCGGACTTCGCGCAGCTGGCGCGTCAGTTCTCGGAGGATCTGGCCTACGCGGCGAACGGGGGCGACATGGGGTTCGTGCCGCAATCGGCGCTCGAGAAGGCGGATGTGCGCCTCCGCCGGGCGCTGGTCGGGCTCGCGCCCGGCGAGTTTTCGAAGGTGGTGGAGACGGCGGGGGAGTACCGCATTCTGCGCTTGATCGCGGTCGAGTCAGCGGGCCGGCGGGAATTCGACGACCCTGGCGTACGCGACTCGATCCGCGAGGTGCTGTACAACCGCAAGGAGCAGTTGCTGCGCACAGCGTTCTACGAGGTGGAGCGCAACCGGGCCGAGATCCGCAACCGGCTGGCCGAGCAGATCCTGGCGAACGGCTCCAGCGGCTAATACGGGGTCGAACGGGCGGTGCCTGCTTCCGGCGATGAGGGTCCGCAACACAGCGGGCCGACCACCAGCTGCGCTGACGGCCTCGCGACCGACAGCTGCTGCTTCGGCCGGCCCGCTGTTGCCCGCCTGCGCCGTGGCCCACCCGGCCAACAGCTTCTCGACGCGGTCTTCGTCGAACACTTTCCTGGTGTCATGCGGGGCGCCGGCCCCGGGCGCGGTGGAGCCCGGCGACCGCGGTCCCCGAGGGCTGCCGTGGGGCGTGCCGCAGCCGGCCCAGGAACACGGGCTTTGGCAGGCGGACGATGCAGCCGACCGTGCCGCGGCGCAGGTGCCGCAGGCTGGAGCCGAGTGCCCGCGAGCCGAGGCTTGGCGCGGAACCGGCCTCCGAGCGCCCTCCGTGCAGCCAGCCCGCGTTCCGAACCCTGCGGGGCCCTGCCCACCACCGCGGGAGGGTTGTGGTTCGCGTGGTATACTCCCGTTTTCGGTGCATGTCGCGGATGGCATCTTCCCAGCGGGCGGGTGCATCGCGGCGCACGCTGCCGCCTCCGCATGCCTCTACGCCACCTGCCGCAACGTGCAGGTTCCGGAGGCTTCGAAGATGGGCCTCGCGGCCGCCGCCGCGTTCGTCGTGTCCACGGTCCAGTTTCCGGTGGCCGGCCTGCCCGTCCACCTCGGCCTGTTCGGGCTCCTGGGCATTCTTTTCGGCCGGCGAGCCTTCCCGGTTCTATATGTCTGCCTGCTGTTCCAGTCCCTGCTCCTGCAGCACGGCGGACTGCTGTCCCTCGGCGTGAACGCGCTGAACATGGGCTTGGGCGCGTATGCCGGCCTGTGGAGCTGGCGGCTCCTCCCGGGCAGTCCGCCGCTGCGGGCTGCGGTGGCCGGCCTGCTCGGCGCCCTCCTGCCGGCGTTCGTGCTCGCGTGGGAGTTCGAGTTGGCGGATTACGGCCGCGGATTCTACGTGGTGGCTTCTCTCTATGCGCTGGTAGCGGCTTTGGAGGGGGCCGCCACAGCCCTCGCCGTGGGCTTTCTGCAACGCGCCAAGCCGGACATCCTCGCCCCCTAGCCGACTAATGCGGGCTTCGCTCCAACTCGGCGCACTAGTTTTGGCCGGGGCCTCGGCCGTGCAGGCGCACGGCCTGGAGGCCGAGATCGAAGCGCAGGCACCGTTCGTGGGGCTGCGCTGCGCCTACACCAACGGCGAACCCGCCGACGCCGAAGTGCTGGTCTACTCGCCCGACGAGCCCGGCCGGGCGTTCCAGATGCTCCGCACCGACTTGCGCGGAAGGGCGGCGTTCGTGCCCGACGCGCCGGGCGAGTGGCGCGTCGTGGTGGACGACGGACTGGGCCACCGGGCGGACCTCTCGGTGTCCGTCGGCGCAGACGGTTTGGCACAGACCGTCCCGGAGAGCGCGGGCTCCAGCTCGCTCGCGCAAGTGGCAGCCGTCGCAGCTGCGCTGGCCGCACTAGCCTGGGCGTGGCGCAAGCTACGGAGCGGCAGGGTCCGATGAGGGAGTTCGACGGCTCGGTCGCGGCACCGACCTCGCCCCTATCGGGGATGGATCCGCTGGCGAAACTCTGCGGCGCGGTCGGTGCCGTGGTGGCCTTGGCTACGTTCCCTGCCGACGGAGGCTGGCGGTACGGGGCGGTATTGGCGCTTCTGGCTGGCCTGTGGCTGGCAGCCCGCGTGCCGCTGGCGTACTTGGGACGCCGCTGGCTGGCTGCTACGCCGTTCATTTTGATGGCGGCTCTGCTGCCGTTGGCGTCTGCGGCCGACCACGCCCTCACCTTGGCGGTCTCCGTCGTCCTCAAGGCGTATGCGGCGATCTTGCTGCTGTCGCTGCTGGGCGCAACCACCCCGATTGAAGGGATCATCGAGTCCCTGCAGCGCCTTGGGGCACCCCGGGGCCTAGGCTTGACAGCCATCCTCATGCACCGTTATTTGTTCGTCTTGCTCGCGGAGTGGCGGCGCGTCGCCCGGGCCCGGGAATGCCGCACCGGGGGCCGCGTCACGACGGGGCGGACTCGGGTGTGGGCCAACCAAGCTGCGATGGTCTTCGTGCGAGGATGGGAGCGCGCCGAGCGCGTCGCCCAGGCCATGCTCGCCAGGGGCTTCCGCGGCGAATTCCCGCGCCTGCGACCGAGGCACCAGGGTTTGCGGGAGCTCGCGCTCGGCCTGGCGTTGCCGGCCGCCGTGCTGGTGCTGCGCTTGGTCTAGGCTGACGGAGAGCCTCGGAACGCCGTGGGTCGGGGACGGCTCCTGGCGCGGGCGGGCTTTCCCGCCGGGCAGCTACGGGCGATCCAGATCCAAGCGCCGGGCCCAGATATTGCGGTACCGCACGGGGTTCCCATGCGCTTGGAGCAAGAGCGGCAGCTCGGCGGCGTGCGGCGTGTACTCGCTGGGCGCTCTGTGCCGCATGGGCCCCATCAGCTCCCGCCGATGGTGCAGCAGCACGCCGTTATGCAACACGGTGGCGTAGGCCGGCTTGACCAGCTTCTCATCCTCGAACCGGGGAGCTTCAAACACGATGTCGTACGTCTGCCACTCGCCCGGCCTGCGCGAAGCGTTGACCAACGGCGGGAACTGCCCGTAGACGGCGCCCGCCTGGCCGTCGGCGTAGCTGATGTTGTCGTGGGAGTCCAACACCTGGATCTCGTACAGGCCCATGAGCATGACGCCGCTGTTCCCCCGCCCCTGGCTCGCGGCCCTTGGCTCGGCCGGCGTGGCCCACTCGAGGTGCAGCTGGACATCGCCGAAGACCTCTTTGGTGAGATGGCTGCCTGTGCCCGGCACGATTTCCATGTAGCCGTCCTCGACCTTCCAGGCCGGTTCGACAAGCTTGCCGCCCCGGACGCGCTGAACCCACCCGGAGAGGTCGCTGCCGTCGAAGAGGACGACTGCGTCGGCGGGTGGGCGGCCCGCTGTTTCCGGCGTGCTCGCCGTGCCGGGTTCGACGATCCTGGGCCGCGGCCGGGCGTCGTCATGAACCCGCCAGCGGCCGCCGGGCAGGAAGGGCGTGTCGGTGTAGCCGGTCGGGTATTGCTTCCCGGCGTCCGCGGCGCAGACCAGTCCGGCCGCGAGGGGCAGCAGTGAAACGAAACCCACGATTCGGACCATCGTCGCGCACCTTGCGCAACCTAGTATCCCACAGCGGAAAGCCGGCGGGCGTGCCCGAGCGCGAGGAGGAGGCGCCGGAACGCGGCCCGGAGGAGTCGGCTCCGGAGCAATCTGCTAGACTGCGCACGCAGGCGATGGAAAGCCACCTGAATGACGACAAGCTCGTCACGGTCTTCCAGTCCCGCTCGCACTTGGCCAACGTTGAGGCTGAAGTGATTCAATCCCTGCTCGAATCTGCCGGCATCCCTTGCTGGCTCGCCCGCGAGAACGTTATCCAGCAGCCGGTGGGGAACGTGCTGGTCAAGGTGCTGGAATCCCAGGCCGACGACGCCTTGGCTGTGCTGCGGGGCGCCCGGAGCGCTTCCGGGGGGCAGGACGATTGACGCCTAGGCGGAAGGGGGTCGCCGCGCAGGCGTTGCTGGTCGCAGCGGGGCTGTGCGTGGCGCTAGTTCCCGGGGGCGGGCTCCGGCCGCCGAAACTGGTGGTGGTGCTGGTCGTGGACCAACTGCGGGCCGACTATCTCGACCGATTCCAGGACTACTACCGCGGCGGCCTGCGGTGGCTGCTCGACCACGGAACCAGATTCACCGAGGCTGCCTACCGGCATTCCGCGACGGTCACCGCCGCGGGCCACGCGACCGTCGCGACGGGACGGCATCCTGCGACCCACGGCATCGTCGGGAACTCCTGGCGCGAGGCCGGGCGGGGGGCCGTATACTGCGTTGACGACGAGGACCACCCGGCGGTTGGCGGACCCGGCCGGGCCGCGTCCCCGCGGGCATTGCTGGCCCCCACCCTGGGCGACAGGCTCAAGGCGCAGCACGCCGGCTCGAAGGTGTATGCGCTCTCCACGAAGGATCGCTCGGCGATCCTCCTGGCCGGAAGCCGGGCTGACGGGGCATATTGGTACGAGCCCAGCTGCGGCTGCTTCGTCGGCTCCGCATACTACGCAGGATCCCTTCCCGCCTGGCTGGCCGAGCTCAACGCTGGGCGGCCGGCCGCCGCATACTCCGGAAGGGCCTGGACTCGTTTGCTGGAAGACCGCAAGCTCTACGAAGACCTAGCCCGCGCCGACCCCTTCCCGGGCGAGGGCGATGGGGAAGCAACCGAGTTCCCCCACCAACTGCCGCTCTCCGGGGCGGAGGAGGAGCTGGCTGCGACGCCGTTCTCCGATGAGCTGACGCTGGGGGCGGCGCTCGCCTTGCTGCGCTCGGGGGAATTGGGCACGGATGGCGCTCCGGACCTGCTAGCGCTGGGCCTTTCGGCGACGGACTCCATCGGCCACAAGTTCGGGCCATTCAGCCAGGAAGCGATGGACAACCACCTGCGCCTGGACCGCCTGCTGGGCCAACTCCTCGACGCGCTCGAGGAGGAGGTCGGGCTGGACAATGTAGCGCTCGCACTGACCGCGGACCACGGCGCCGTGCCGCTGGTGGAACATCTGCGGGCACAGGGCGTCGACGCTCAGCGCTTCAACGCGAGGGGGCTGTGGGAGCGCGCCAAGGAGGCCATCGAGGCCTGTGCGCCAGCCCGCGCGGACGATCTCGTGGCGCAGGCCGGGGGCACAGGTTTCTATTGGAACGAGGCCGTCTTGCAGGCGCTGGGCATTGCTCGTGACGCGGCGAGCGCCTGCCTCGCTGCATGGCTGAGAAGCCAGCCGGGCGTGGCGGCCGTCTTCACGGCTAACGAACTCGCCCCCCGGGGCGACGACGGGCTAGCTGCCTTGTTTGCGAACTCGCACTTTGAGGGTCGCAGCGCCCATGTCCAAGTCCACTTGCGGGAATACCTGTATCCAGGCGGCCAGTTCGGCACGGGGCATGGCAGCGCCCACGCCTACGACCGCCGGGTGCCCGTGCTGCTCGCCGGATCCGGATTCGTGGCGGGCGAATTCGCCGGGAACGCCGGCCCCGAAGACATCGCGCCGACGCTGAGCAAGCTGCTCGGGATCAAACCGGTGTTGGAGAGCGACACCCGCGTGCTCGCAGAGGCCCTGAGATAGCGGGAGGTCGGCGGGTCCCCATGGAATGGCGGAAGGGAGCCCGCGGCCCGGCGGAGCAGGCGCGCTCGGTCGACTCGGCCACCGGCGCACCGGTGCATCGGCTGACGGACCATCGGTCGATTAGCCACCCGACCTACTTCCTGCAGTGCGCCTTCACCGCCGATCAGCAGCATGTCCTGTTCACCGGCTACCGGAGCGGCTCGGCGCAGCTGTTTGAGGCCGGATTCCCGGACGGGGGTATCCGCCAGCTGACCGGAGACGACCCGATCCACCCGTTCTCGGCGGTGCTCGCCCCGGATGGGGCCGTCCTGTTCGTGCGGGGCGGCACCATCTGGCGCCTCGACCGGGATACGCTGGACGAAACGCCGGTGGCCTCCGGCGGCGGTCAGCTCGGCGAGTGCTCCCTGGCTCCGCAGGGCGATTGGTATGTCGCGGCCTGCAAGCGGGCGAGCGGCTGGGGCCTGCTAGTCGGCACCGTTGACGGGCGGGAGAAGGGCTTCATTCCGTTCCCGCGGACTGTGATCCACCCGCAGTTCAACCCGGTCGACCCGGAGTGGATCGAATTCGCCGGCGACCCGGCTCCCCGCATGCACCGCGTGCGCCGGGACGGCACCGGCCTGGAATGCCTCTACGAGCACGGCAACGACGAGTTCATCGTCCACGAGACCTTCCTCGGCCACAGCCAGGACCTTGTTTTCTGCGTCTGGCCCTTCGCCCTGCGGCGCCTCGATTGGAGCACCGGCGCAGTGCGGACGATCAGCGAGTTCAACGCGTGGCACATCGCCCCGAACCGGGCTGGGACACGGATTCTGTGCGACACCGTCCATCCCGACCGGGGCCTGCAGCTCGTCGACGTGGCCACGGGCGCTCGAGCCCTTATCTGCCGCTCCAACGCGAGTTCCCAAGGCACGCAGTGGCGCCGCTCGCGCTACGCCGTCGCAGAAGACTGGGAGCGGGCCCGCAGCGCGGCCGAGAAGAGGCGCTCGCTGAGCTGGATGGAGATGTCTGCGGACACGGTATACGGTCCGCAGTGGACGCACCCCCATCCCTCGTTCTCCCGCGACGAGGCCATGGTGGCCTTCGCGAGCGACCGGACGGGCGTCACGCAGGTATACGTGGTCGAGCTGGCGCCATAGCTAGGAGACTAGGCCGGAGCCGGACGCCGGCTGGCTGCCTGGCCGCTACCGAACAGGCTCCAGAAATTTTCCGTCGTCCGCCGCGCCACATCCTCCAAGGTCAGCCCCTTGACGTCGGCGAGGACGCGGGCCGTCTCCACGACGAAGCGCGGCTCGTTGCGCCGAATCTTGCGGTACGGGGCCGGAGTCAGGTAGGGCGCGTCTGTTTCCACCAACGTACGGTCCAAGGGTGCCTGCCGCGCCGTGGCCCGCAGGTCGGCGGCGCGCGCAAACGTCAGCACGCCAGCGAAGGACAGGTGAAAGCCCAGGTCGAGGCAGCGCAGCGCCTGTTCCGAGCTGCCGGTGAAGCAATGCATGACGCCGCCGGGGCCACGCCCGGCCCAGTGGGACCGCAGCAGCTCCAGCGTGTCAGGCCATGCGTCGCGCGTGTGGATGACGACCGGCTTGCGCCCAGCGGCGGCGATGTCTAGCTGTTCTGCAAAGACCCTTCGCTGCGCTTCGCGGGGAGAGTTGCCGTAGTGGTAGTCGAGCCCAATCTCGCCCACCGCCAGCACATCCGGACGACCGCAAAGCGCTGCCAACTCTTCCGCCGTGGCTGCGTCGAAGCGTCGTGCGTCGTGCGGATGCACCCCGACGGTCGCGCCGACATCCGGATAGGTCTCCGCGACCCTCAGGGCCGCCTTGAGGTCGGGAGGGCCGGATCCCGTGCCGATGGCGAGCATGAAGGTCACGCCCGCCTCCCGTGCGCGGGCGACGACTTGGTCTCGGTCGGCGTCGAAGGCGGCCCCGTCCAAATGGCAGTGGGAATCCACGAGCATGGGGCGGCTCCGGGGTGGCGGCCGTTGGCTGTGCGCTACTGCAGGCGGGCGCCGACTGGAGCCTCGTCCGGAAACGCCGCCAGGAAAGGCTCTCCGCGCCCCAGGGACGCCGCCAAGATCATGCCCTGCGAGATGCGGCCCATCAGCTTCCGGGGCTTCAGGTTGGCCACGACGGCCACTCGACGGCCCACTAGGTCGTCGGGGGCGTAGGCCTCCGCGATGCCGGCTAGGATCGTGCGCGGCTGCTGCTCGCCGATGTCCACGCGCAGTTCCAGCAGTTTGCTGGATTGCGGCACCGGCCGCACGGCCCGGATGAGGCCTACGCGCATGTCGACCCGGGCGAAATCGCCGATTTCAATAGCGGGTGCGTCGCTCGTGGGGGGCTGCGCCGCGGGCGCGCGGCCCAGCAGCCGGGCTTGCTCCGCCAGGGCCCGCGCCTCGAGCGCGGCCATGCGCTGCACGGCTTTCTCGACCTCCAGCCGAGGGAAGACGGCCTGCGGGCGGCCGACTGCCGTGCCTGCCTGCAAGCCGCCCCAGCGCAGTTGATCGAGCCTCTGCCGCCCCACCTCGCCTGCCTGCCCGAGGAGCTCCCACACGGTCTGCGTTGCGGCGGGGACGGCGGGCGCCAGCAGGACGCAGGCAATCCGCAGCGTCTCCGCCACGTTGTAGAGCGTGGCCTCCAACTGCTCGCGGGCGCTGGCCTCGGCGGACTTCGCCAAGACCCAGGGCCTGTGCTCCACGATGTACTTGTCCGCACGGCCCAGCAAGGCCCACACGGCTTCCAGGGCGCGCGAGAACTCGAATTTGCGGAAGCGGTCGACGGCCGCGGCGATGCTCGCCTCGGCCAGCTGCGGCAAGCCGCCGCTGTCCCCGCCCCTGCCGTCGGGAACGGCTCCTTCGCAATAACGCGCCAGCATCGAGGCCGTGCGGCTGGCCAGGTTGCCGAACCCGTTGGCCAAGTCGGCGTTGTAGCGCTTCACGAGTGCTTCGCTCGAGAAGTTGCCGTCCTGCCCGAAGACGATCTCGCGCAGCAGATAGTAGCGCAGCCCGTCCGCGCCCACGACCTCCTTGATCGGCAGCGCCCGGACGATATTGCCCTTGGTCTTCGACATCTTGTCGCCGTGGAAGATCAGCCAGCCATGCGCCCAGATCTGCTTGGGCAGCGGGAGATCGGCAGCCATCAGGAACGCCGGCCAGTAGACAGCGTGGAAGCGGACGATTTCCTTGCCCACCAAATGCACATCGATCGGCCACAGGCGCTGGAAGTCGCCGGCCTCGCGATCCGGGTCGCCGTAGCCCGCAGCGCTCATGTAGGTCGTCAGGGCGTCGAACCAGACGTAGAAGACATGCTCCGGATCATTGGGCAGGGGAATGCCCCACCGCAGAGTGGAGCGGCTAATGGACAGGTCCTTCAGCCCGCTCCGCACAAACGCGAGCACTTCGTTGCGCCGGGCCGCCGGCTGGACGAAGCCCGGCTGCGACTCGTACAGCTCGATGAGCCTTTGCTGGTAGTCCGACAGGCGGAAGAAGTAGTTCTCCTCCGTCACGGTCGTGATGAGCGCAGCATCGCCCCGGGCCGCTTCCTCGTCCGTGACGAAGGCCTCGTCGCCGAGGTGGTACTTGCCCGTGTAGGAGGCTTTGTAGATCGCGCCGTTCGCGACGCAGCGCTCGAAAATTTTGCCCACTGCCAGCGCATGCCTAGGGTCGCTCGTCCTGCGGAAGAAGTCGTACTCCAAGCCGAGCTCGTCCCATTCCTTCCGGAATGCCGTCGCGATGCGGTCGACGAACCGCTGGGGCTCGAGGCCGACGCGGCTGGCGGACCGGGCGACCTTCTGCCCGTGCTCGTCGGTTCCGGTGGTGAGGTAGGCGTCGTCGCCGAGCATCCTCCGGATCCGCTTAATCGTGTCGGCCACGATCGTGGTGTACGCGTGCCCGAGGTGGGGGGCCGCGTTCACGTAGTAGATCGGCGTCGAGAGGTGGAAGGTGGACATCCTCAGGGTCTTATTCTTAGTCTTGCACGGCGGGGGTCTGCAGCCACCGCCTGCCGGCGGCGGAGCGCAGCAGGCTCAGGCCTCGCGGGTGCGCAGGTATTCGTGGCTGGCCTCGTGCCACACCTGCTTGAAGGGCACGCCGTGCTCGGCTGCCCGCCGCCGGCAGTCCTCGTATTCCGGGGCGAAGTTCGCCACCGCGCCCGCCCGGCCGGCGGTCTTGATCCGCACGGAGCCGAAGCGCGTCCGCACCTCCTCCCAGGACCGGGGCAGCGTGCGGCGCCTAGCGGCGGTCTCGCGAATGCCGAGGGTCGTGGTCTCGGCCAGCAGCAGGTCGCCCAGCTCGGCCCGCTTGTCGGGCGCGGCCAGCACTGCGAGCGTGAAGCCAGGCCGGTTCTTCTTCATCTGCGCCGGCGTCAGGGTGACGTCCAAGGCCCCGGCGGCGAGAAGCCGGTCCAAGGCATACCCGGCCATCTCGGGCGTCATGTCGTCCACGTTCGCCTCTAGCACCCAGACCTGCTCGGGGGGCGTGTCCTCCTCCGCGGTGTCGCCCAGGAGGATCCGGAGCAGGTTCGGGCGGCCCGGGAAGTCGCCGGTGCCGGCACCGTAGCCGCTGGCGGCGATGCGCATGGCGGGCTGCGCTCCGAACGACGCCACAAGCGTCGCCGCCAAGGCGGCCCCCGTGGGGGTCGTGAGCTCGACGGCCGGCCCCTCGGCGTAGGTGGGAACACCCTCCATCAGCCGGGCGGTGGCGGGGGCCGGCACGGGCAGCGTCCCGTGGGCGGCCTGCACGGTGCCGCTGCCGAGGTTGACCGGGGAGCAGTGCAGGCGCTCCACGCCCAAGGCCCGGAAGCCGGCGCACGCCCCAACTACATCGGCGATGGCGTCGAGCGCCCCGACTTCGTGGAAATGGACCTTATCGAGCGGGACGGCGTGGGCCTGCGCCTCCACTTCGCCCAAGCGGCGGAACACGCGCAGGCTGAGGTCGCGAGTCTCCGGGGCGAGCGCCGAACCGCCGAGGATGCGCTCTATCGTGGCGAGGGACCGGTGGGGGTGGTCGGGGGCGGTGTCGACATGGACTTTGGTGCCGGCGAGCCCGCCGCGCTTCACGCGCTCCGCGCGCAGCGCGATGCCGTCGAGGCCTACCTTAGCGACAGCGTCCTGCAGGACCTGGAGCTCGAGGCCCGCATCGACGAGCGCGCCGAGAAGCATGTCGCCGGCGATCCCGGAGAAGCAATCCAGGTAGCAGACTCGCATGCGCGGGAAGCGGTCCGGCCCAAGGCCCGGATTCCGGCTCATGCTAGCACAGCGCTCTGCGGCTCAGGTTCGATCGCGGCGGATGGGACCGCGCCTGGCTGCCCGTCAGCCGTTCGATGGCGCCGGCACCCGGCCCCCGGCTAGCTCGAGGAAGGCTCTCGAGGCCTGCGACAGGGAGCGGCGGGCGGGGTAGACCAGGCGGATCGTCCGCTCGACGACGAGCTCGCGCACCGCAATTTCACGCAGGGAGCCGTCGGCGATTTGCTGCTCGACGCACATCTTCGGCAAAAATGCAACGCCTAGGTTGCGCTGCACCAAACGCCGAATGGTCTCGATCGTGGGCATCTCGATCGACATGTTGAGCGGAACCTGGTGGCTCCGAAACGTGGCGATCACTTGGGCCCTGTACGGCGAGACGACATTGTGGGCGATGAACGTCTCCGCTCCGAGTTCTGCGATGCTGATCCGGCGGCACCGCGCCAGCCGGTGCTCGGGCGAGACTACGAAGGTCAGCCGGTCGTCGTACAGGCGGTGGACGCAGAGCCGCGGGTCGCCCGGGTCGTAGCTGATCGCGCCCAACTCCAGCGAACCCTCCAGGAGGGCTTCTGGGATGCGGCTGGACAGGCTGCGCCGCAGCTCGACCTGCAGGCCCGGGTGCCGTTCTCGGAAAGCCTCGACATGGCCGAGCAGATACAGTGCCGTCGACTCGTTCGCCCCGATGGTGAGCTTGCCCGCCCGCAGGTCGCGGAGTTCGGCCAGGGAGGCGCGCAGCTTGCCCTCCAGGACGCGGAACTGGCGGGCGTAGGCGGCCACCTCCCGGCCGGCGTCGGTGAGCCGCAGGGCTCGCGTGGAGCGGTCGATCAACTGCACGCCCAGATCGTCCTCCAGGCGCTTGAGCGCCAGCGAGACCGCGGGCTGGGATCGCCCCAGGGTCCTTCCCGCGCCAGAGAAGCTGCCCTCCTCCGCCACCGCCTCGAACAGGCTCAGCAAGGCCAGGTCCATATCGATTCCTTATTTTAATCCCTAAGATTATAAATTTGCTTTATCGCGCTGGATCGGTTCTACTAAGGCAATAGGAGGGTGCTGCGGCATGTCCGAACGGGTGCATATCTTCGATACGACGTTGCGCGACGGCGAGCAGTCGCCGGGGTGCAGCATGACGACGGGCGAGAAGCTGCGGGTGGCCCGGGCGCTCGTCGACATGGGGGCCGACATCCTGGAAGCCGGCTTTCCGATCGCCTCAGACGGGGACTTCGAGTCGGTGCGGGCGGTGTGCCGCGAGCATCCCGGGGCGCGGATCGCAGCCTTGGCGCGGGCCGTGCCGCGCGACATCGAGCGGGCGGCGGCGGCGCTCGACGGCCATCCGCGGCCCCGGATCCACTGCTTCATCGCGACGAGCGAGATCCACCTCAAGTACAAGTTCAACAAGACGCAGGAGCAGGTGCTGCAAGAGGCGGTTGCGGCGGTCGAACTGGCGAAGGGGTTCGTCGACGATGTGGAGTTCTCGGCGGAGGACGCCACCCGCACCGAAATCGGCTACCTGTGCCGAGTGGCCCGGGCCTCTGTCGATGCCGGGGCAACGGTGGTCAACATCCCGGACACGGTAGGCTACATGACCCCCGACGACTATGCCGAGAGGATCGGGGGGGTGGTGAGGGCGGTTGGGGACCGGGCCGAGGTCAGCGTTCACACGCACGACGACCTCGGGCTGGCCGTGGCGAACTCAATCGCCGCCCTGCACGCGGGGGCCCGCCAGATCGAGTGCGCCATCAACGGCATCGGCGAGCGCGCCGGCAACTGCTCGCTGGAGGAAGTGGTGGCCATCCTGAAGGTCCGCGGCGACCGGGTGCCGTTCCATTGCGGCATTGACGCCACAAAGCTCTTCGGAGCCAGCCGGACATTGAGCGAGTGCATCGCGTTCGGGCCGCAGCCCAACAAGGCCATCGTCGGGCGCAACGCCTTCGCCCACGAGGCCGGCATCCACCAGGACGGCTTCCTCAAGCACCGTACGACGTACGAGATCATGACTCCCGAGTCGGTGGGAGTGCCCGCCTCGCAGCTGATCCTCGGCAAGCACAGCGGCCGCCACGCGCTGCACCAGCGCGTGGCCGAACTGGGCTACGGCGACCTGGACCGGCAGCAGACCCGGATCGTGTACCGGGAGTTCACGCGGCTGGCGGACCGACGCAAGGGGCTGACCGATGAGGACATTGCGGACCTGCTCGAGAGGCTGGGCTACAGCCGGGTCGGGGAGGCCGTAGAGGCAAGGGCGTAGTCGCCTGCGGCTTGTAACCCTCTTTTGGATCTAGGCGTCTTTATGGTTTCGGCAGGGCCTAGGCCTGGGAGGCCAGTCCAAGGCTGCATCAGCCGAGGCCGCGCCGGGCGTGCGGCCCTTCTGGCCCGGAGGTTTCATGGCTCATCGTGTCTTCCAGATCCTATCCGTTCTCCTGAGTGTTCTGCTCGCGGCTCCGCCCGCGGCCCAGGGGCTTGAGACGCCGATTCAGATCCGGGTCTTGGCCGGCGATGGGGGCATTAACAACATCAACCGCAACATTGCGGCCGAGCCCGTGATCGAGGTGGTGGATGCGGCGGGCCAGCCAGTGCCCAAGGCTACGGTGACGCTGCGAGCCCCCGCAGAGGGCCCGAGCGTCTCGTTTTTCGGCGCCTCGCGCGTGACGACGGCCACGACCGATGACCAAGGGCGGGTCCGGATCACAGGGATGGTGCCGAACACCGAGATGGGCACCTTCCAGATCGAAGTGGAGGCGGAGTACGGCGGCTCCACAGCCAGTTCGGCGATCACGCAATCCAACGCGGTGGCCCCGGGCGAGCCGAAGCCGAAGAAGCGCGGCGTCGGCTGGCGCATGCTCACGGCTCTGGGCGCGGCGGCCACGGTCGGCATCCTCGCCGCAGCGTTGCGCGGCGACTCGGAGGAGATCACGCCCACGACGATCCGGGTCGGCAACGTGGGCGTAGGAGCGCCGCGCTGAGCGGATGGCTCCGGAAAGCCCTGCCCACAGGCCTAGCCACGGAAGACAAGCCATGAAATCGACAGTGATTGCAGCCCTCCTCTTCGCAGCGGCTTCGGTCGCGCCTCTGAGTGCGCAGCAGATCCACCGCAGGGTTGAGAACGTGAACGACCTCTCGGCCCTCGGCGAAGCGCTGTTCCTCGAATCCGAGGGCGTCGGCCAGCAGGTCACCCAGCGCTTGACGCTAGCCTTCGGAAGCCTGTTTGACGAAGTTTCGCTGCAGAACTTCCGGGTGTACGGCTCGGACCAGTTCACCCTCGAGTATGAGCGCAGCGAGCTGCCGCTTTTGATTCGCGGCTCACTGAGCTTCGACCTGCTGGTCATCTACAACCCCACGGGGCCCGGCCCCGCGAACGGGACCCTGGAAGTGCGGCTCCGCCAGGAGGACGGGGATCCGGAGTTCCTGACGTTCAACTTCCCGCTGGTGGGCCGGGTGCCGGCTTTCTCGCTGGCCTACGAGCTGCCAGGCAGTGCCAGGCGCCCCGTGCCCCAAGGAGGCTTGGTCGACTTCGGGCACCGGCCCACGAACCACCCGTCCGCGGCGACCTTGGTCCTGTCCAACTCGGGCAGCCGGGAAGGGCTGCTGCGTGCGGCTAGGGTTACTGGAACGGCATTCTCGCTGGCGAGCCCGCCGACCCTGCCGGCTAAGATCCTGCCGGGGCAGGAGTTCACCATGGAACTGGCGTTCAACCCGCTGAACACCGCAGCCTACGGCGGGGAGCTGATTTTGGAGTTCGGCCTAGGCGCACAAGCAGTGACTTTGGCGGGTGTGGGCGGCGACCTACTGCAGTTCCAGGTCGTGCGGTACCGCGAAGACGGCTCATCCACCGCTCCGGAGGCGATCCAGTCCGGTGCGCAAGTCGTATTCGGTGGCGCGGACGCCTCCATTGCGATTGAGGGGCGGAACACGCGCCAGAGCACCCAGAGGGTGGAGGCGGCCCGCCTGACGGGCGACTTTCAGATCACGGAGGGACCGCAGTTCCCCCTGAGGCTTGAGCCGCAGGAGGCCTTCGCGATTCGCCTCGCCCCGACCGGCAGATCGGCGGGCACGCTGAGCGGCGAGCTGTTTCTGGGCGACGCGGTCTTCTCTCTGCAGGCCGAGTTTTCAGACTTGGGGGCGGTGCGGTTCTCCATGGCTTCGGGCACGGTGGCCGCGGGAGAGGAGGTTCCCGTCGGTGTCAGTTTGGCGGCGCCCTACGCGACGGACCTAGTGGGTGCGCTGCGCCTGGACGTCGCGTCCCGGGAGTTCTCCAACGATCCCTCGATCCAGTGGGCCACGGGCAGCCGGGAGGTTTCGTTCCGGATCCCAGCCGGCCAGACGGCAGCTGTCTTCCCCGACGGCGGCACCGCGATCGAGCTGCACACGGGGCGCGGAGAGAGCGAAATCGCCGTGACGGCGCACTTCACAACGGAGGCCTCGGGCCTCGACGTGACGCCGTCCCCGGAGCCGGAGCTGAATCTCTCGGTGGAGATCGACGAGTTGCCGGCGGTGAGCTTCACGCACGCCGGGGGCACGGTGGCCGCGGGGGAGGAGGTCCCCGTCGGCGTCAGCCTGGCGGCGCCCTACGCGACGGACCTGGCGGGCGCGCTGCGCTTGGACGTCGCGTCCCGGGAGTTCTCCAACGATCCCTCGATCCAGTGGGCCACGGGCAGCCGGGAGGTTTCGTTCCGGATCCCAGCCGGCCAGACGGCAGCTGTCTTCCCCGACGGCGGCACCGCGATCGAGCTGCACACGGGGCGCGGAGAGAGCGAAATCGCTGTGACGGCGCACTTCACAACGGAGGCCTCGGGCCTCGACGTGACGCCGTCCCCGGAGCCGGAGCTGAATCTCTCGGTGGAGATCGACGAGTTGCCGGCGGTGAGCTTCACGCACGCCGGGGGCACGGTGGCCGCGGGAGAGGAGGTCCCCGTCGGCGTCAGCCTGGCGGCGCCCTACGCGACGGACCTGGCGGGCGCGCTGCGCTTGGACGTCGCGTCCCGGGAGTTCTCCAACGATCCCTCGATCCAGTGGGCCACGGGCAGCCGGGAGGTTTCGTTCCGGATCCCAGCCGGCCAAACGGCAGCTGTCTTCCCCGACGGCGGCACCGCGATCGAGCTGCACACGGGGCGCGGAGAGAGCGAAATCGCTGTGACGGCGCACTTCACAACGGAGGCCTCGGACCTCGATGTGACGCCGTCCCCGGAGCCGGAGCTGAATCTCTCGGTGGAGATCGACGAGTTGCCGGCGGTGAGTTTCACGCACGTGGGGGGCACGGTGGCCGCGGCGGATCAAGTTGCGCTGGGACTCGACCTAGCCGAGCCTTACGGATCCGACCTGGCGGGGGTCGTGCTGCTGCGCTTCGAAACCCGTGTGTTCTCGAACGACCCAGCAATCCAGTGGTCGACGGGAGGCCGCGAGGCGATTTTCCGCATCCCGGCCGGGCAAACCGCCGCGGTCTTCGCAGGTGGCACCACGAACGCGTTCCAGACCGGCACGGTGGCCGGTGGCATCACCGCCTCGGCAAGGTTGTTCCTAGACACCCAGGAACTGGAAGACGCCTTTCTGCTCGGGGGCGGAATCCAGGCGGCGGCCCAGATAGCGGTGGATGTATCGCCCGCCGAGCTGCCGGAGGTCCGTTTCGACGTGCTGGAGGCCGCTCCGGTGCTCCAGCGAGCTGTGCTGGGTTCGACCGGCCAAGGGCGTTTCAGCGTGCAGGTCACGGGCTACTCCACAGTCCGGGCGGTGAGCTCCCTGTCGTTCGAGTTCGCGGGCGTCGGTTCCGCGAATCTGACAAACCCCTCGGTGTCGGTCGATGCAACGGAATCGTTCTACACCTACTACGGCGGAAACCAGTCCAGTAGCTTTGGGAGCCAGTTCACCGTCACAGTGGACTTCACGCTCGACTCCGGGGTCTACGAGGACATCCGTTCCGTGTCGGTTACCGCGTCGAACAGCTTGGGCGAGTCGAACGCCGTCTCGCTGACCCTGAACTGACCTCCGTTCCGAACCTTGCCGGCAGCCGGGCGCTTGGTCACCCGGTATGCGCCGAGCCCCACGGGCTATCTGCACCTCGGCCATGCGGCCCACTTGCTGTATGTGTGGGGGTTGGCAGACCTGCTGGGGGCGGAGATTCTGCTGCGCGTGGAGGATCACGACCGCCAGCGAAGCCGACCGGAGTATGAAGCGGCCCTGCTGCAGGACTTGGACTGGCTGGGATTGGAGCCCAAGAACAGGCTGGGGGCAGCGCGGAGCGACTTCCGGCAAAGCAACTGCTCCGCAGCCTACAAACATGCTCTGCGCCGTTTAGAGGACACCCAGGAGGTCTATCGCTGCGTATGCAGCCGGAGGGACCTCGCAAAGGCCAGCCTCGGCGTCGACAGCGAGCGGATCTACTCCGGACGGTGCCGACGGGTGCAGCATCCTGCCGAAGCACCGCATGGATTGCGTCTAGCGTGGACTGAGGACGCCGCGCCCGAGTCGTTCGTTGACGGATTCCTGGGGCCGCAAAGCCAGCAACCGGAACGGCAGTGCGGTGACCTGCTGCTGCAAGATCGGCTCGGCCAATGGAGCTATCAGTTCGCGGCGACCGTGGATGACCACCGGCAGGGAGTCAACCTAGTGGTCCGGGGAGCGGATCTGCTGGCGTCGACAGGGCGTCAGATACGACTAGCGCGGATGCTCGGGAGGAAGGATCCGCCGCATTTCTTCCATCACCCGCTGGTGACGGACTCGGGAGGCGTGAAGCTGAGCAAGAAGCAGCAGTCTCCAGCTCTGCGCGAGCTGCGGCGAGCCGGCCTGTCGGCTGCGACCGTCCTAGGAGAGGCCGCCAGGGCAGCGGGATTGACGCGGAAGGCACTGCGGCTAGCTCGCGCCGACATAGCCGAACTCGTTCTGGTCCGCCACCGGCTCTCGCTTGAGTCCGCAGGGGGGCTCTCCTAGCGCGAACCTGTCGCCGCAAACGCCGCCCTGAGGGGACGCAATGGAGCTTGGTCCCGCCACGAGCTGTCCATGTTGACCAGAGAGCATCGCTGTCGAAACGCGGAGCTCGGCTGTCCGGGTAAAGTCTAGCTGTTGCCGGCCTCCAGGGGTAGGCGGCACCGCACCAACCCCGATACGCCATACCTGGCCGATACTAATTTGGCCAAAAGTAACTGCAAGCAACCCACCAATAGAATCAATGGCTTGCGGTGCCTTTTTGTGCAATTGCTTATGAAAACATCAGTAGCACTGGATACCGGTTCGGGGTCTGCCGCTTTGCGCTTCGGACTCCCTGCACTCCCTCCTGTCTGCGCATCTTAGCGTCCGTGGCTCCTTCTGGGAAGTCCGCGGTGCCGCGGCGTGCCCGGAAGATGCTTCTTCGGATTCGGATCAGACAAATCTGCTCCGCAAATCTGAAGCGTCCGGTGCTCGGATTCAACGACCGAGCCACTCCATCGACGGGCTGGAATTGCGGATTCCGGGCAATCGGCGGTGCCTCGTGCCGAATGTTCAGCTGGCCGGCAGCACCGTATACGCCGGAAACTCCCCTCGCCCGCCGCGCCGGCCCACGGCCGCTGCTTTCGCAGCGGCGGCTTGCCGACCCGCCTACGCGCGATGCCGGCACACCTCCCGGTCGGCTTCGAAGCGTCGCTGCTTTTGGGTCCCGCCACCTGCTCGGCGCGGACTGGGACGCGCCCGACACGGTCTTGCACGCTTTCCTCAGCGGTGGCTGCTCCTCTCCGTTGGGGAACACCCGACGGAATGCCCCGGCCGGGCAGGAGTCGCCACCGACTTCCCCCTACGCCTGGGACAGCCTCAACATAGGTCCCAGACTTGCACTGACCAAACCTCGCAATGCGCCGGCTGGCTTACGCCGCAAGCAAAGAATGCCTTGACGGCAAACGAAAACGCTGCTACGGTCGACACCGCCAACGTTGAACTGGCGCTTGCAGGAGATCGGAAATGCGCATGCTGAAGATTCTGTGGGTTGCTCTCGCAGCCCTTAGCTCTACGCTGATGATAGCCGTGCGCTCTAGCGACGCCCAAGTCACATTCGCCAGCCTCACGGGACTGGTGTCCGACCCGGGCGAGGCCGTTATCCCGGGCGCCAAGGTCGAACTCACCAACTCCGACACCGGCGAGCGACGCGAGACGACGACCGGGGAAACTGGCCGCTATACGATGTCGCAGTTGAAAGCCGGAACCTACGAACTAGCGGTAGAGACTGCCGGCTTCAAGCGCTTCGTGCAATCGAACATCCGCTTGCAGGGCAGTCAGGACGCTGAGATCAACCCGTCCCTGGAACTGGGCGAAGTCACGGAAACGGTGGAGGTCACCGCCCAGGCCGTGCTGCTTGACACGCAGTCCGCCAACCAGACCAGCGATCTCAACGGCGAGGAGATCACCCAGCTGCCGCTGAACTTCCGGAATCCGCTGCTGCTCGTCCATGCCAACGCCGGAGTGATGTCGGCGTTTCAGAACGCAGGGAGACGGGCGGTCCAGGATCGCTTCAACGACCAGGAGATGGCGCTGTTCTCCATGAACGGCGGACGCGAGGCTAGCAACACGATCACAATCGACGGCGTGAGCAACAAGGGCGGCGCCGGCGACTGGGGCGCGAACTTCGGCACCCCCTCAGTGGACTCCGTACAGGAAATGCAGATTTCGCGCAACACCTACGACGCGCAGTACGGACGCGTCGGGAACGGGGTCGTCAGCATCGTCACCAAGGGCGGCGGCGATGAATTCCACGGGAACGTTTTCTGGTTTCATCGCAACGACAATCTCGATGCCAATGAGTGGCGGCGGAACCGGGCCGGCACCGACAAACCGGAGTTCAAGAGAAACCAGTACGGAGTGAACGTATCGGGTCCGATCTGGAAGAAGCGCCGGATCCATTTCCAGTTCGGCTTCGAAGCGATGCGGCAGCCGGCCTCGTCCTCGACGAATCTTACGGTTCCGACCGAGCTCGAGCGCAACGGTGACTTCTCCGAGAGCCGCAATCGCGACGGTTCGCTGCAGGAAATCTACGACCCGTTCACAACGAGGCCAAATCCGGATGGTGACGGCTTCATCCGCGATCACTTCCAGGGCAATGCGGTCCCGGCGTCGCGCACGGACGCGATCGCCCGCAACATGGTGGGGTTCATCCCGATGCCGAACGTGGCCGGCGTACCGGTGACCAATGCGCTCAACTTCTTCAAGACCGCCCCGGCGAACCTCAAGCAGGACCGCTGGGACGGGCGGCTGGACTATGCGCCGACATCGAAATACAGCACCTTCTTCCGGGCGAGCCGGACGCTCCTGACAAACCATCAGGCTCGGTTCTTCAACAACGCGGCAGACCGGGGGTTCCTCAACGACCAGCCCTTCTACAGCGTGAGCATCAACAGCACCTACGTGGCAAGCCCGACCTGGGTCATCAACTTCAACGCGGGCTCGGGCGGCGGCCACCGCACGGCGAACCTGATCAGCATGTCCGAGGGGGTCGGCCTCGAGGACCTAGGCTATTCGTCCGCCTACGCGGACCAGTTCGAGAACCAGGACTTCGGCGAGTACAACATCCTACAGTATTTGGTCCTGGGGCGGACGCGCTTCTTCGGCAACATCCGCCGCACTCACTCCGGAGGCATCACCATCGCCAACGAGCGCGGTGACCACTCGCTCAAATTCGGGTACAACATCGAGTTCCAGCGCCAGAACTTCTTCGACCGGCGCACGCCGCAATTCAGCTTCGGACGCGGCCCCACGACCGGCCCGGTCGCCGTGGGCAACTCCGCGGTGGTCGGGAACTCGATGGCGTCTCTGCTGCTGGGAGTCGGCGGCGGCGGCGTACGCACATCGGCGGACCCCGCCAAGCAGAACGTCTACATGGGCTGGTACGCCCAGGACACTTGGCGCGTAACGCCCAAGTTGACCTTGATCCTCGGCCTGCGCTATGAATTGCAGTACGGACGCACCGAGCGATACAACCGCCAAGGATACTTCGACTACGCCGCGACGAGTCCGCTCAACGATCAAGTTCCCGGCATCGACCTGTTTGGCGGCTTCCGGTTCAATGACGCGAATAACCGCAACTTGACGGCGCTCGACACGAAGGACTGGGCACCGCGCGTCGGTTTGAGCTACAAGCTGACGGACAAACTAGTGCTGCGCTCGGGCTTCGGCATCTCGTACTCCCAAGCGATCGTAGACGACGCCATCAGCGGCATGCCAGGGTACGACCGCAGAACTCCGTGGGTGCTGAACCCGGACGGCGAGGTGCCGGTGAACCTGCTCAGCAATCCGTACCCCAACGGCATCTCTCTGCCCACGGGCGCTGCAGACGGATTGCTTACGCAGGTCGGGTTGGGCATCCAGGCCTTCCGCCACAACAACCCCACGCCCTACCTCCAAAGCTACAGCCTCGACTTCCAATACGAACTCGGTCGCGGTGTGATCCTCGACATCGGCTACACGGGCAACACTGGCCGCAAGTACTCCTACGGCTCCGGGCGCAACATGAACCAAGTGCCTGCGCAGCACCTGAGCGAGGGGCAAGCGCTCAACAACCGCGTGCCCAACCCGTTCCAGGGAGTCCTGACGACGGGCCCGAACACGGGAGAGACGATACCTCGGCACCGCCTCGCACGGCTGTTCCCGCATTTCGACAGCGTGGGCACGCCCCGCAGCGAGAAGGGCGCATCCTCGAGATTCAACGCTTTGTATCTGAAGTTCACCCGGCGATTCTCGCGGGGGCTGACGGTCCTAACGAGCTACCAGTGGTCGAAAACGCGGGACAACGCGTCCGAGGACCAAGGATGGTTCATCAGCGATGGCCTGCGCGACCAGTTCGACCCTAACGCCGACTACTCCATCAGTGCGCACGACATCCCGCACGATTTCGTCACGAACCTGATCTGGGAGATTCCGGTGGGACGCGACCGAGCGGTAGGCAGCGCGATGCCCAAGGCCCTGGACATGGTAGTCGGCGGTTGGCAGGTGGCCGGCATCGTCCGGTTCGGCTCAGGCGTTCCGGTGAGCGTTCGCGCCCCCAACACCTTGGGAGCCTACGGATACTCCGTCAAGCGGGCGAACATCGCGAACTTGGACGATGTGGGGCTCTCCAATCCGACTCCGGAGCGGTGGTTCAACACCGAGGCGTTCACGGAGCCCGGTCAATTCGAGATCGGGAGGGCTCCACGCTACTTCGGCCAGCTTCGCAACCGGATCAACACGAATGGGGACATCTCGCTGAGCAAGTTCATCCACTTCAGCGAGACCTTCCGCGCCCAGTTGCGCGGCGAGTTCTTCAATATCACGAACACGCCGACATTCGGCCTGCCGCCCTCGGGCGGGCAGGTGACCATTGGGTCAGGGGCCTTCGGGACCGTCAACCGAAGTTTCCGGCCCCCCAGGCAAGTCCAGGTCGCGTTGAAGCTGATATTCTAAGGCTCGCCTAGGCAACGGATTCAGAAACCGGCGTCTGGGGCGGCCGCCCCCAGCGGGCGAGCGGATAGCTCGGTTAGATCCGTGCGGGCTGAGCGCAGCAGGCGGCGATTCCGATGGCGCTCGTTCGGCGGGTGTCGGCACAGGAGCCCGTCCCCCGGGCGACTCGCCCCAAGGTGGAAATACACAGTAATCCGCCCCCGAACTAACCCTCCGCCAAGCCCATATCTCGTTGGGCCCCTACGGGGATGTGCGGTTCTGCGCCCCGAATCGCATCCGCCCTACTAGTCCTTTGCCAAAACGATTGCGTCATCGAACGATAGGCGGCCATTCCCGGGCCTGCCGGCTGGGCCGCTCCTACAAGGGAGACCGTCCTTCCCGAAGCAAGGGCCAGGCTAGAACGGTTGGTTGTTCCCCGTGCGAACTCGCCGCAGGCCTGCGCTCAGCGCGGAAACTCAACCGTCGGGCACATCCCGTCCATCTTCGCTGGGCTCCGGTTCTTGGACCACCACGATGCGGTCGAGGCCTGCAAGCCGGATCGTCTGCTCGGTGCCGCTGGGCCAGGACACCTGCAGCTCCCGCAGCTCAGGCTCGCCGCCGAGTCCGAAGTGGACCGGCCGATGGGACGAGGAGGCGTACCCGACGCTGGACCCGGCAGTAACGGTTTGCCCTCCGGCGCGCACGACAGCGCCCAAGCCGTCTCGGTTGCTAAGGCTTCCGACGAGATCGACTCCCAGCCAGTGATTCGCACCAGGGGTCAAGTTGCGCCATAGCTGGGCTGGTCCGCGCAAAACAGACACAACCACATCGAGCCTGCCGTCCCGATCAAAGTCGGCGAACGCCGCGCCACGGTGGGCGGCGGGACGGAAGGCCGAGTCGGCCCCAGGCGTTTCCTCGAACGTCCCCGCTCGGTTGTTGCGGAAAACGACGTTAGGCTGCTGATACGAGACCCCCTCAAACTCCTCCGCCAGGTCGTTGACGTGAGAGCCGGCTACGAAGAGATCCTTGAAGCCATCATTGTCCAGGTCTACTAGGGCGGTGGCCCACCCGCCCCTGCCGACGGTCAGCTGGTGGAGGCCGCTCCGATAGGTCATGTCGTCAAAGGTCCCGTCGCCCCGGTTGCGAAACAGGGGGAATGTTTGGCGCGGCAGTGCCGTGACAAGGAGGTCCGGGAGCCCATCGTTGTCGTAGTCCTGGAAGTCGACGCCCATGCTGGAGATTGGGCTGCCGTCAGACGCTAGACCGACGCCGGATGCCAGGCCGACCTCCTCGAACGTCCCGTCACCTCGATTCCGGAAGAGAAAGTCTGCTTCGGTGTCGTTGGCCACGAAGGCATCGCTCCAGCCGTCGCGATCGTAGTCCGCGAACGCCACGCTCATGCCTTTGCCTACGTGACCAGCGATGCCCGCCGCCTGCGACACATCCTCGAAGGTGCCATCGCCTCGGTTGCGATACAGCGCGTTCGGTAGGCCGTCGAAGTAGGTCGGACTGCAGTAGACGCGCAGATTACGATTGCGGTCGCCGCAGAATCGCTCCCGCTCGGGACTCCAGTCCAGGTAATTGACCACAAACAGGTCCAAGTTTCCGTCGTTGTCGTAGTCGAACCAGCCCGCCGCAACCGACCAGGCATCGCTGGCGATGCCCGCCACCTCGGTGACGTCAGCGAAGACTCCCGCCCCGGCGTTACGGTACAGGATGTTCGCCCGCACCCCTGCGACGAACAGATCGATGTCGCCGTCATTGTCGTAGTCCGCGACGGCGACTCCCATCGAAAAGCCCCGCCCCGCCACACCCGCCTCGGCGGTTGCGTCGGCGAAGCGCATCCCGCCCAGGTTCCTGAACAGGCGGTTCCAGTGCCGCGAGCCGTCCTTCTCCAGGGATTCAGCCCTGGCCCCATTCGTGAAGTAAATGTCAGCTAGCCCGTCCCCGTCGGCGTCAAAGGCGGCGACGCCGCCCGGAACCGCCTCGATCATGCGCTTCTGTGGCGTCGGCGAGTTCTCAAACACGAAGTCCAAACCTCCCGAAGGGGCCACATCCCGGAACTGGATTTGAGCCGTGCCGGGCTCCGGAATCCAGCTGGCACCCAGCCAGAGAGCAGCGGCCAGAAGCCATCCCGCGGCCTGGCGCACACGCGCCGGAAGAAGCAGCCGTTGACTAGGGCGGCGTGATCTCATTCGCCCCAGGCAAGGCCCCGCGCGCCACGAGGACCTTCTCACGACGCGCCAACGCCTCGCTCGCTTCTTGCGGCCTACCGGCAGCCCGGTAGGCACTGGAGAGCTGGAACAGCAGTCGCTCGTCTTCGCCGTTCCGCAGGGCTTCCTCCAGGTACGGGATGGCCTCCGCGCCCCGCCCGACCCGCAAGTACGCGGTAGCCAGGGACGCGTGCGCGTCCTGACCTCCCCAAGACCCCTCGACTGCCGCCTCCAAGTTGGGGATGGCTTCCGCGATACGGCCCAGCTCGAGCAATGCATCCCCCAAATGGAATCGTGCGACCGACGATTCGGGCCGCAGCTGCAGCAGTGCCTCGGCCTCCTGGATCGTCTCTTGCGGTTGCCTTGCAGCCCGCAGAGCGCGAAGCCGGTTTCGTCGCAACGACGGATCGCCGGGCTCAAGCTCGATCGCCTGCCCCCAAGCCGCCGCAGCTTCGCGAAACCGGCCGCTGAGTTCCTCGACCGAGGCGAGCAAGCGGTAAGCTGCGGAGGAAGGAGGCAGTCGGAGCAAGCGCTCGTGGGCCTGCTGGGCCATCAGGCCCAATCCCCTGGCCCTCCAGTACATCGCTGCGGGCGTCCTGAGACCCGCCGCAGCCTGCAGCAGCGTCTCCAGGTCCCGGGCTTGAAAAAGGCACTCCAGGTGCCGTTCGCCGCAGGACGCTCCTGGAGGACGCTTCAGCAGTTCGGCTTGAGCCCAGTCCGAGTAGCCGGTCTGCTCATAGATCTCAGCGATCGCCGCGTGGGCCTCTGCGATTGCAGGATCGGCGTCCAAGGCTGCTCGGAAGTGGCTGTACGCCGCCCGGTAGCGCTGTCGCGCCAGGGCGGCATGCCCGCGAAGCAGCAAACGGAAAGCTGACCGAGGAAACTCTCGCTCTAAGCTTTGCGCCTCGCGTCGCGACAACTCGGTGTACGTCAGGCCTAGGCCGAGCCAAGCCCTGGGGTTGGAACGGTCAACTCGCGTCAATTGGACGAAGTGGCCCAAAGCCTCGTCCGGGCGGCCGCTCCGCAGGAGCGCGTCGCCCAGTTCCAGGCGGGC
Source organism: Bryobacterales bacterium (assembly GCA_965213745.1). Taxonomy (GTDB): domain Bacteria; phylum Acidobacteriota; class Terriglobia; order Bryobacterales; family UBA6623; genus VXMF01. The sequence goes on from CBDBZZ010000008.1 coordinate 198,996, forward strand.
CCGCCGATTGTCCGGAGCCAGAGCCACCGCACGCTGCAGCGGCACGACAGCTTCCGCCGGATGCTCGAGTTTCTGGTGCGCGACGCCGAGGAGCATCCAAGCCGGGCCGTGGTCGGGACGGCTCTCCAAGAATTCCTGAAAACGGGGCAGCGCCTCGCTGTATTTCCCCGCGGAGAATTGCGCTAGAGCCAAGTTCAGGACGAGTCCGGGGCGTCTCGGCCCGGAGGAGAGCATTCTCGCGTAGATGCGCTCGGCGAGCTCAAACTCGCGGTCTTGCATTGCAGCCTGGGCCTGCCGCCCCAAGGTGGCCTGGTCCGAGGGCTGAGCGGACGCGGAGCCTGCCAGCAGGCCGCTTGCCAGCAGAAAGATCGGGATTCTTCTCCGCGAGTCCATCCGATGCAATCCTGCGCCTAGCGCGGGGGCGTAATCATTGTCCACGCTGAGGCTGGGCCGGCCCTAGTGCGAGGCAATGCCCTACGGTCCGGCTACGGTCGCACCATGTCCGCGCCTCCAAGCGTTTTCTGCCCGCGATCTCCCGCCGGCCGTCGTGGCGGGACCCGCCCCCGTTGGCGAGGCCGGGCCTCGACTCAGGCCGCAAGCAGCTCCCGAATGACTTGGCCTCCGGTCTGGGAGAGCTGCTTGAACCGCCCACTGTGGAAATAGGTCAGCTTCCGGTCATCCAGGCCGAGAAGGTGCAGCAGAGTGACGTGCAAGTCCTTGATCGGATGCACGACCTCGACGGCCCGCTGCCCGACCTCGTCGGTCGCGCCGATGACATGCCCGGCGCGAACGCCGCCCCCCGCGAAAAGCACCGTCTGGGCTTCGGCGTTGTGATCCCGCCCGAGCGCGACGCCGCCGCCGCGGTAGTGGTTATCCGGGCTGCGCCCGAACTCGCCCAGCCACACGACAAGCGTCTCGTCCAGCAGTCCGCGCTGCCGCAGGTCCTTGATCAGGGCGGCCATGGGCTTGTCGAGGCTGTAGATGCGCGCCTTGTGCGAGCGTTCCAAGTAGTCGTGCGAATCCCAGCCGCCGGAGAAGATTTGCACGAACCGCACGCCCTTCTCCACCATGCGCCGAGCCAGCAAGCAGCGGCGGCCGAAAGACTCCGTCTCCCGGTTATTCAGTCCGTACATCTCGCGCACCGCTTCCGGCTCTCCCGCGATGTCGATGACGCCCGGGATCTCGGTCTGCATGCGGAATGCGAGTTCGTAGTTGGCCATGCGGGCCGCCAGCTCTTGATGCTGAGGATGCTTGGCCCGGTGCTCGCGGTTGAGCTCCGCTAAGACATCCAGATTGGCGCGCTGATGCGCACGGGTCTTCCAAGCAGGAGGATGGATGTCGAGGATCGGGGAGCCCTCCGGGCGCAGCGGCGTGCCCTGGAAGTAGGCCGGCAGGAATCCATTGGTCCAGTTCCCGGATCCGCCCTGAGGGAAGCCCGCCTCGGCCAAGACGATGTACCCCGGCAGGTTCTGGTTCTCGCTGCCGAGGCCGTAGGTCACCCAAGCCCCAACCGCGGGGTCGCCTCCGAACTTGTTGCCCGTGTTGATGTGGTACAGCGCCGTCGGATGGTCCACGGACTCGGCGTGGCCGCCTCGGTAGACGCACAGCTCGTCCGCCACCTCCGGCAGATGCACGAAGTGCTCGCACATCTCAATCCCGGCCTGCCCCACCTTGCGGAACTTGTACGGGCTCTGCACGAAGTAGCGCTCGCCGGACGACATCGGCGAGAACCGCTCTCCTTCCCGCTGGAAGCCCTGCAGGTGCAACTCCGAGAGCTTCGGCTTGGGGTCGAAGGTGTCGATATGGCTCGGCCCTCCCTCCATCACCAAGAAGATGCAGGCCTTCGCCTTCGCCGGCAGGTGCGGCTGCTTCACCGCCAGCGGATCGGCCGTTTCCTTGCCCAGCAGGTCGCTAAACGCCACGCTGCCCAAGCTGGCACCCAGCGAGTAGAGGAAGCCGCGTCGCGACGCTCGGCTCGCGGCAAGATCTGCGGTAGGCATGGTACCCCTCCTGCGGGCTGCGAAGCTGAAGCTAGTATACGTACATGAACTCGTTGCTGTTGAAGAGCAGCAGGCAGAGGTCGGCCAAGGCTCTCGTGGCGGGTTCGACATCCCACGGCTTCATGTGCGGGACATAGTCCTCGTAGACCTCGAGCGGCTCCTTGTAGTTCAGGGCCAGACCGGACATCTCCTCGACTACGGTCCGGTCCAATTCGCGAGGCGGAGGCTGCGGCTCTGGAGGGTGGCTCGCGTGGTGCTCCGTCATGCGCCGGACATGGGCGCTCAGCTTGGTCCGCTCGGCCGCCGAGGCGGGCCGTCCGAGCGCAAGCTGAAAGGCCCGGTCCACCCGCTCCTCCAGAGTCCCGCTCTTCCGGCGCAGCCTCAGCGCCATCGCGACCGACCGGTCCACCGAGTTGCCGCTGTTCATCAGGGTGAACACCTGCGGCGTCACGGTCGAAGCATCGCGCCGCTCGCACGAGAGGTCGTAGCTTGGCTGGTTGAACACCTCGAACAGAGGTGCGGTCTGCATCCGCATCCGATACGTGTAGAGCGACCGCCGGTTCCTTTGCCCGGGCAGCCGCGACGGCTGGTAGGCCGGGGCCAGGGTGACTTGGTTCATCCGGGGCTGCGCCGCGAACTCCAGATTGACCTCGGGAAACACCGGCAGCCCGCCCACCTCGCGGTTGAGTTCGCCCGACGCCGCCAGCATCGCGTCGCGGATCTCCTCGGCCGCGAGTCGCCGCGGACGGAAATAGCTCAGCAGCTCGTTGCCCGGGTCGCGCTCGGCTACCGCTTCAGGATCGGCGGGGCGGTCACTGCGCCGGTAGGCCTCCGACGTCAGGAGCAGCCGATGCAGGGCCTTCAGCGACCAGCCGTCCTGGACGAATCCGCGCGCCAGCCAGTCGAGCAGGTCCGGGTGCGAGGGCTTCTTGCCCATCTTGCCGAGATTGTTCGCGTTGGCGGCCAGCCCCTGCCCGAAGTGGTACTGCCAGACCCGGTTGACAATCGAGCGCAGGGCGAGCGGATTCTCGGGGCTCGCGATCCACCGCGCCAGCGCGAGGCGGCGTCCAGTCATCGAGGTCGGGACATCGGGCTGCGGGCTCGGACCTGCAGGCCTGTAGCTAACCGGCACGGCGCTGAGTACGCCGGGACGGACTCGGGCTCCAGGGGAGTAGATCGAACCGCCGGCCAGGATGAACGACTGCGGCGGGTCTCCCCGCAACGCTTCTGGCTCCGGCATCCGCAGCTTGACGGAGTTCTCGACCTTGACCGGCCCCTCGTAGACCGTCTGCGCCATCGGCTGATAGCGCTCGAGCCTGCGCTTCCAGATGCGGGCGTCGTTGGTCCGCACCTTGAGATAGCCCAAATCGTCAATCTCCAGGCCGATGTGGCGCGGCGGCTTCTGCCCCTCAGGCTTGTCCTTGAGCTTCTCCCGCGGCTGGTACGGGATCCCCCGCTCGGCGCACCACGCCCGGGCGGCCCGCTCCTCCTTGGCCTTGATCTTGGCGACATCCGCCTCGGCGGACTGCAGCAGCCTCTCCAGGCGGGCGCGTTCCTGGTCGAAATAGTTCCGGTTCTCCGCGTCGAGGAACGCAGCTGGCCTCTCCGCCGGCTGGGTCGTGGCGAAGACCGCGTAGAACCGGTAGTAGTCGCGGATCGGGATGGGGTCGAACTTGTGGTCGTGGCACTTCGCGCAGCGCAGCGGCAGCGACAGAAAGGCCTGACCGACATTGTTGGTGATGTCGTCGAGGTAGTTCTGGCGCGACGCCACTTTCTGCATCATGCCGGTGTGCTCCCAGGGCCCCATGCGCAGGTAGCCGGTGGCCACGAGCATTTCTGGGTTGCCGGGATCGAGGATGTCTCCGGCGAGCTGTTCCAGGACGAAGCGGTCGTAGGGCTTGTCGGCGTTGAGCGAGCGGACCACATAGTCGCGGTAGCGCCAAGCGTTCGACCGCTCCCAGTCGTTCGAGAATCCGGAGGTGTCCGCGTAGCGCACCACATCCAGCCAGTGCCGGCCCCACTGCTCCCCGTAGTGCGGGCTCTCCAGCAGGCGGTCCACGGCTCGGCTCCACGCCTCAGGCGATTCGTCCGCGAGGAACGCTTCCATGTCGTCCGGAAGCGGCGGCAGGCCCGTGAGGTCGAAAGCCGCACGGCGCAGGAGCAGCCGTTTCTTCGCGCGCGGCGCCGGCGGCAACCCGGCACCCGCGAGCCTGCGGTCGATGAATGCGTCAACCGGGTGCTTCTCACCGGACCCCGGAGGCTCGCCGCTTCGCAGCGGTTGAAAGGCCCACAGGTCCTCTTCCTTGTAGCGTCGGTGGGTCCAAGCGTCCGATAAGCCGCCGCTTGTCGCGACGGAGACCCCGGCTGCCGTGCGCCCCTGCACCAAGGCCTCCTCGACATACCCCCGCTCGGTCTCCGCGTCCGGCCACGGCGCTCCGCCGTTAATCCAGTCGCGGATCTTCCAGGCCTGTGCCTCTGTCAGTCGGTCCGTCTCCTTCGGAGGCATCTGAATCTTCGGATTCGTGCGGAGGACTGCCTGGTAGAGCAGGCTGGCCCCGGCGTTGCCTGGCACCACGACCTGCTGCGATGTGTCGCCCCCGCGCAGCAAGCCCTCTCGCGACGTCAGGTCCAGCCCGCCCAACAAGACGCCGGGTTCGCGGCCGTGACAAGCGAGGCATCGCTCGGCCAGCAGAGGCTTAATCTCCAAGGCGAACAGCCGCTCCGCGGAATCATCGGACGCGCCCGCTGGCACGGACAGGCCCGCCAGCAAGAGCAACGCCGCCAGGGAATCACGCAAATCCATCGAAACCAGCCCCGCTCAGCTTTGAAGCATGATAGCAAGCCCCCCGGAGCCGCAGGCCGGTCCCGGCTTGCGGCTTCTGTTCAACCAGCCCCTCGAAAGCGGCCGCACGGAGCCTGCCGCGTTAGCCTAACCCGGCGGATCTGGGAATGGCTCCGAACCGGACGCCTCTCCCCAGCGGTGCAGGTGGGCTGCGGGACCGGTTTCCGCGTTCGGCTCGAGGGCCTGCAGATCTCCCCCAGCGGGCGCCCGGACTTGCGGTTCCGGCGATATCGCCAGATCAGCTTCAGTGCGAGCTGGATGATCCTCTTCTTGTTCCGTGGGGGCGAGACCGCGCCGAAGTTCGGGTTGGAGAATTTGTTTCCGGGCTGGGCGAAGACCGGCGAGTTGCAAGCGTTAAACGCCGCGGCCCGGAGGTCGATCTGCATCCCTGCGCACAACGCGTGGAGCGGGAACCGCCGGCACGCCGAGATAGCGAAGTTCGCGGCCCGTAGCGTCGCAGGATGTTGCGGCCCGTGTTGCCGAATGTGAGGGGGGGGCGTCTCGAACGAGTTGGTGTCGAACCAGCGCTCCGGGGCCGGGTTGCTTAGCACGCCGTTGCCGCTGACGGGGTTGGGGCGCTCGTAGAAGCCACTGCAGCAGTTGAAGTCGCCCGTGTCGGCGATGCCGCCGCTGGCTCCCGCCGTATAGGGAGCGCCTGAGCAAAAGGAGACGATACCGTTCAGCTGCCAGCTGCCGCGGAGGTGCCGCAGCACTTTGCGGCTTGGATTCCAGGCCTTGCCGGGTCCGAAGGGAAGCTCGTAGAGCAGCTGGGCGGCGGTGGGGTTGTTGTCGAGGTTGCTGGCCAGGACCTGCCGTCGCGGAATAGTTCTGGGCGAGCTGCACCACGGCCGCCCAGCTGGCGAAGAACATTCCGCACGAGCTCCGCAGCGCTGTTTTTGCGCCGAGCCGGTAGGTCACCAGTTGCCCGTGTAGTCGCGGTAGATCTTGCCGGGAGGCTGCACCTTGATGTGCTCGGCAGGGATTCCGTCAGGAGTCGGAATACATGCGCGGCCCCCAGCTGGCCGCAGGAACCGGGCCCTTTTAGACCAAGCAGGAATTCTCGCGCTCGAAGTCGAAGGAGCCCGCGAAGATGTTGCCTCCTGGAACTTGCCCGCCCGGCATTCGCAGGACCCGCCAGGCTTGGCTCCTTCGGATTCCTTCCGGAAGAGCCCCGGGCTGCTAGCCTAAGAGGCAAGGAGGCCAACGACCCATGCCCTACCCCGAGTTGCTGATCCATCCCATGCGTGAGGAGCTGACTCGCCACGGAGTCGAAGAAGCTCGCACGCCCGCCGATGTCGACCGCATCCTAGCCCCCGGCGGCGGCAATGTTCTCATGGTCGTGAACTCCGTCTGCGGCTGCGCGGCCGGCTGCGCCCGCCCAGGCGTGGTTCGGTCCCTCAATGCCGGCGTTACGCCGGACAAGGTCGCCACAGTCTTCGCCGGCGCGGATGTCGAAGCGACGGCGCATCTGCGCCGGAAGCTGGCGATGCATCCCCCGTCGTCGCCATCCTTCGCCCTCTTCCGCGACGGGGAGCCGGTCTACGTGATGCACCGCCACCAGATTGAGGGCCGCAACGCTGCCTCGATCGCCTCCGACCTCGAGCAGGCCTATAAGATGCATTGCGCGGGCGTCGGGGCTTAGCCGCCCGCCTCTCAAGCCGCGGCGCGGACCTCCAGCTCCCGCAGCCGCTCCGCGACCCATCCGCGCAGGCGGTTCGCAGAGCGAGTCTTGACGCCTTCGTAACCGCGGATCTCCCGCGGAGCTTCGGCGACTTCCACGGCAAGGTCTAGACGGCTGGCATCGAGGGCAGCGAGCAAACCCTCGATGGTCTCCCGATACCACGCGATCAGGGCGCGCTCCTCGCGTCGCGCGGCGAGCTGCCCGAAGGGATCGAACGCCGTTCCCCGGAGCCCCTTGCAGCGTGCGAGCGCTCGGAGCAGGGGCCGGATCCAGGGGCCCAGCTCCAGTTTCCTGCGGAACCCCAGCCGACGCAGCAGCGGCGGGTGCAGATGGTACCTCATCCGAACCGGCTTCGCGAACGTCTCAGCCACCTGGCCCTCGAACTCCGGGTCCGTGAGCAGGCGGGCCACTTCGTACTCGTCCTTGTACGCCATCAGCTTGTGCAGGTTCCACGCCACGGCGCGTGCGAGACGCTCGCTGCCGGGCACCGCCCGGCGCTCGGCCGAGCGCACGCTTTCGACAAACCGGCGGTACTCGGCCGCGTAGGCCTCGTTGTGGTAGCGCATCAGCTCCGTTTCTCGGCTCCGGATCAATTCCTCGAGCCCGACCGGGGCTCCCGCCGCTTCCGTGGCGGGCAGGTACGGTTTCAGAGCGGCGGGGTCGTAGGCGTACTGACGGCCCCACGCGAGCACTTCCAGGTTCCGCTGCACCGCGACACCGTTCAGGCGCACCGCCTCCTGCAGCGCCGCCAGCGAGAGCGGCAGCAGCCCTTTCTGGAAAGCCACGCCGAGCAGGAACATGTTGCTGAAGATATGGCCGCCGAACAGCGTCTCAGCGAGGGTTGAGGCGTCGACGAACTCGCCCAGCTCGCGGCGCGTCCCGCGCCGCACCGCTTCGAGGTAGCCTCCGTCGGCCGAGAGCACCGTGAGTCCCTTGCGAATCGCCTCGCCTGTCAGAATCTCCTTCGAGTTCACCAGCGCCACGGTGCGGTCGGGGGAGCAGCACTCGAGGTTCTTGGAGTAGGCCGCCCCAACCAAGTCGAAGCCGAGCAGCAGGTCGGCGCAGCCGGGCGGAATGCGCTGGGAGGCCTCGATGCGGGTCTCGCTCAGCGTCAGGTGCGCCACAACGGCCCCTCCCTTCTGGGCCACTCCGGTCTGGTCCAGGGTGATGGCGTTGAGGCCGTCAATCCGGGCTGCGGTGGCAAGGATGGCGTTGACGGTCACCACTCCCGTCCCGCCCACGCCGGGCATCAGGATGTGGTAGCCGTCGCCGACGGTGGCCTGGGTCTCGGGCTCCAGCAGGTTCAGCGTGGGCAGCTTCGGCAGCGGCCGACGGCGCAGGCCGCTGCCCGGCTCGATCTCGATCGAAACGAACGATGGGCAATCGCCCCAGGTGCAGGTGTAGTCCGCGTTGCAGGAGGACTGGTGGACGCGAGTCTTGGGTCCGTACTCGGTATCGATGGGGAGGAGCGACACGCAGTTCGCCTGCGCCACGCAATCCCCGCAGCCTTCGCAGACCCGCTCGTTGATTAGAATCCGGCGAGTGGGCTGGGGCAGGAGCCCGCGATTTCGGCGCCGACGCTTTTCCGCGGCGCACATCTGGTCGTAGATCAGGACGGAGACGCCGCGAACCCGCTCAAGCTCCCTCAGCACCGCCTCCAGGTCCTCGCGGGGCCGCAGCTCAACCGAGCGAGCCAAGCCCCCGCCCCCGGCGTACTTCGCCGGCTCGTCGCTGAGCACCACGATCTTGCGTATGCCCTGCGCCTCGAGTTCCCGGGTTAGCTCCGGCACGGGCAGAGCGCCGGCGACCTCCTGGCCGCCTGTCATCGCGACCGCGTTGTTGTACAGGATCTTAAAGGTGACGTTGCTGCCTGCCGCGACCGCCGCCTGCACACCCAAGCGCCCCGAATGGAAGTAGGTTCCGTCGCCTAGGTTCTGGAAGATGTGTCGCTTGCCGCTGAACGGAGCCGCGCCGATCCAGGCGGCCCCCTCCCCGCCCATCTGGAAGATGTACTCGATGCCCCGGCCGACCTCCTTCATCAGCCCGGCCATCCCGTGGCAGCCGATGCCTCCACCGGCTATCTGGCCCTCGAGGAGGAGCGTGGAGCGGTTATGGGGGCAGCCGGAGCAGTAGCTCGGCGAGCGCGGACCGCGGGTCCGCGCCACGCCCGCCGGCCGGTCCTCGTGGACGGCAGCCCGCGCCAGCCGCCGGGGCAGGCCCTCCAGCGAAGGCAAGTGCCGGCTCAGCGCTAGCGCGATCAGGCCGGAGTCCAACTCCCCGGTCGAAGGGAAGAGCTCGTCCCCAGCCGCGTCATGCTTCCCGTATACCGCCGGTCGCTCCCGGTGGTTGAACAGGAACTCCCGCAGCTGCAGCTCTACGAACGACCGCTTCTCCTCGATGACCAGGACGGCCTCGAGGCCCGCCGCGAACTCCTCGACAATCCGCGGGTCGAGCGGGTAGGTCAGCCCGAGCTTGAGGATCCGCACGCCGGCCTGCCGGAGCTCGTCTCCGCCGACGCCGAGCAGGCGCAATGCCGACATCAAGTCCGCGTGGCTCTTGCCGGACGTGACCAGCCCGAGGCGGTCGCCCTTGTGCTGCACAGAAATTCGGTTCAGACCGTTCGCACGCGCGAACGCCAGCGCAGCCCGTAGGCGAAGGTCGTGGACCTCGGCTTCGAGGCTCAGACTGTACGGCACCACCAGCATCGTGCCCAAAGCTTTCCGGTACGGCTCGCCGCCGATCTCAAGCTCCGGCAGGACCACCGGGCAGCGCTCCGGGCCGAACTCGACGATCCCGCCGCCATCGCACAGGTCCGTGGCGAGCTTGAGGCCTGACCACGCGCCGCTGAAGCGGGACATGGCGATGCCGTACAGACCGAACTCCAGGACCTCCTGCGTGTTGGAGGGGCTCAGCACCGGAACCGCGTAGTTGTAGAGCGTCAGCTCGCTCTGGTGCGGGATCGTGGAGCTCTTCGACACATGGTCGTCCCCGGCTAGCGCCAAGGCACCGCAGTTCTCGCCGGTTCCGGCGAAGTTTGCGTGTCGCAGGGCGTCGCCGCTGCGGTCGAGGCCGGGGCCCTTGCCGTACCAGACCCCCACCGCTCCGTCGTACTGGGGATCGGGGAACCGCTGGAAGAGCTGGCTCCCCATCACCGACGTGAGGGCGAGATCCTCGTTCACCCCGGGCACGAACCGGATGCCGTGCCTGTCCAAGAATCGGCCCGCACGGAGCAGCGCGAGATCGTAGCCACCCAGCGGCGAGCCTTCGTAGCCGGAGATCAGGCAGCCCGTCCGGAGGCCGGCGCGCCGGTCCCGCAGCATCTGCTCGATGGGGAGCCGCACCAACGCTTGGATGCCCGACATGTACGCCCGGCCAGCTTCCAAGGCGTACTTATCGTCGAGTGAGATCCTGTCTTGCGCCATCGGCTCTCCGGAGGGGCCGCTCCCTCTGCGCTGGTCGGGCCGCGCCCATTGCCGCTCCATCCTCGGATGGTCGCTTTCGACCGCGACCTCCGCCAAAGTGCGGCGCACCGCGACCGATCACCAAGACGCCGTACCCGGGGTCAGCCCGCGGCTCCCATGGTTGCGCTGGTCGGCCTGCAGACCGGCCTCATGGATTATCGCGCATTCCTGTGGTGACGAGGCCAACATCCTGAGGGCGGTCCTCCCAGGACCCTGCCGGGGGCCTTGGAGCAACCCCCGGTGCGGGTTGGGCTGCGTACCCTAGGGCTGGATACGCTACCGCTTCCGGAGCCCCGCCTCGCCGCGAGCTTCGTGCAGGCTTCGCCTTCCGAGTATTATTCAGAATTGATTCCCATCGAAACAGGTGCCTGCATTGGTCGGCGTCGAAACCGCCCGGCTGCCGCAGGCCTGCGCTGCACTCCTCGCCTCAGCCAAGCCTTGGGCCTCGGCGCGGCTGTCTGGCGTTCGCTTGGCCGGGGGCGTCTTCGCGGTTGCGTGCCCCGGACAGGCACTCCCTTGTCGGCTCCTGGGGCCTCCCTTGCGGAAACCATTGATAGTCGGTGCGAAACCGAGCAACCTAACGCTGGCCCCCACCCGCCGCAGGGCGCCTAGCGTCGACGTAGGCGCGGCACCGTTCGTGCAGCAGGAGGAGCAGCAGGCTCCGCGCCCGGGACATTCCGATGTACAGGAGCGAATGCGGCGTGCCGGGATCCCCAGCGTCGATGTCCACGATCACAACCACCTTGCTCTCTAGGCCCTTGAACGACTGAATCGTGGCGAACTTGAGCTCGCCCGGCCCCGGGCTGCCTGTGCCGTGCGCTAGCTCGACCAGCTGAAAGTGGGAGATCTTCGAGACCCCCTTGAGCGGCGATCGCTCCAGGCGGTGCTGGGCAAGGATGACTATATCCTCCACGCGGACCCCTTCGGCGACCAAGCGCCGCACGGCTGTCGTCAGAGCGCCGACCAAGTCGGCCTCGGTCTTCCAGTACTTGTATTCGACCGGCAAGCCTTCTTCTTGGGCCAGGCGGAAGGGTGGTGCGTCGAATCCAGACAGTGCGCTGGTTCCGGCTGCGATAGCCCGGGTATTCCTGCAGTTCCGGCTGAGCCTTGCCTGGGCGAAATCGTTGGCGAAGTGCCGAATTGCCTCCTCGGGGCATGCGGTGCGGGAAAAAATCGCCTGCCGCGTGAAGTCCCCGAAGATGGCCCAGCGGCCTCCGCAAAGCCCGCCCCGGAGAGCCAGGTCCAGCAGCTTCAGGCGTGCGTCCGGGTCGCAGAGGTCCTGGGCCTCGTCCACGACGAGCACATCGAACTGCGGGCCCAGCTCTTCCAAGGCCAGTTCTCCGTAGAACGGATAGAACTCCTCAAACAGCTTGTCGGGGTCCGCGTTGCGCTCGTCCTCTTCGAATTGGCCGCGGTGGCCGCTCGCCATGATGAAGCGGCGGACGATGCTGTGCCAGGTGCCCGCCTCGATTCCGGAATGTTGCGCCTGCCGGCGGAGCGTCTCGCCGAGCAGGCGGTTGTAGCAGACGAGCAGCACCTGGGCTCCGGCGCTTGCCGCCCGTCGGGCGTACTCCAGGCTGAGCACGGTCTTGCCGGTGCCCGCTGCTCCACGGAAGAGACAGCGGGCGTTGGCCTCCAACATCTCCAAGACCTCGTACTGCTCCTCGGTGAGGCGGAGCAGCCGCTCCTCGGTCTGACCAACCGCCGTGCCCCTCGCGACAACGCGGTCGAAGTCCGGGCTGAGGTATTTCCGAATTGCTTTCGCCTCCGTCCCCGGAGGTGCGCCAGAGTACGCTACACCCGAGAAACTCGCAAGGCGGCGGCGGACGTACCTATTGACGGCCCTGGAAATCGGGGCCCGGAGATCCTCGCGATCGATTACGTCTGGACGCTCGAACTCTGGCGAGATTGGCGGGCAGGCCACGTCCGGGAACACGATGGCACTGCCGACCGGAAAACGCGCCTCGCCGGACTGACGCCCGAACCGCTCGGCAATGCTGTTCTTCAGGGCGAACATGCCCTCCCGGGCCTGCTTGAAGGGGCTCCGCTTCATCCTATGCGTCTCCCCGTGGCGGTCCCTCGTGGTCCACTCCCCTGCGTTGCAAGCCACACCCCCGCCTTTGACCTCGAGGCAGACGATGCCTGCGGCGGGCAGAATGACGACGAAATCGATTTCGCCGAACGGGCCCGAGACCCGGCGCGCCAGGCCCAGCGAGTGCAGCACCGTCCATGTCTCTGTGCCTGGATCGCTTGCGAAGAGCTTGAAGACCGTGCGCTCCGCTGCGCTCATAGTGGCTTCGTCAATCTGCGCTGGAATCATCCTCGCCATGGATCGGCTAGTCCTTGCGAAATCGGGGCACCCGGATCCTCGCCCGCCCGCTGCCACCTAGAGCCAAGGCGCTGCGACAGTGCGATACAACCACCGGGGAATCCCCCCCTGCCAGCGTATCTGTCTGCGCTGAGCCGATGCAATCGCGGCAGTCCTCCTCTGATTCCCGGTTAAGGATTCCGGTTGCCGGACGAAACGTGTTTGTGTTGCAATAGTTTAGACGGTCCTCTAGGGGTGGCTGCGTACTGCACCTCGGGGGTGCCTCTCGATTTTTTCGGAGGCCCCCTGGCCCCAGCCCCCCGGCAACGCTCCCACCCTGGCTTACGGCGTCTGCGACGACCACTGGCCGGGCCGGGCTCGGCGGAGTGGCGCGGCTGGCCCGGTTCCTCGGGCTGCCCGAGCAGCTGGCCGCCTCGGTCCGCCTCCAGCGCGGTGGCCGCACTGGGCAGCTGCTGCTGGCGCTGATCTATTCCGCCTGCGCCGGCGGGGGGGGCACCTCCACGCGGTCGACACCCTGGGGGCCGATGACGTCGCGCGCCGAGCGTGCGGGCAGCGGTGGGGCTCCGTGCCGGTGTGCGGGGACGGCCCGGGGAGCGAGGGGGAGGGCCAGTTGTGCGAGCCCGCCGAGCGCGGCTGCCACGGCAAGTAGCAGTCCTGGCTGCCCGCGGTGTGCATGGGGGCGGCGGGGGTCAGCGCCCGGCTGCACGCGGGCGGCACGGACGTTGAGGGGGGGGGGATGGGCGGGAGCGGCTGGACCGGGATGCGGCACCCTTGCTGGCAGCGCGGCAGCCGGTGGGGGTGCGGGCCGCCAGCGCGTACTCCTGCAAGGAGCTGGTGAGCTATTGCCGGCAGCGGGGCTGGGATGCTTCCGGGAGCGTGACCGATCCGCGCCAGAAGGCCCCGATTCTGCGCCGGGCGGCCGCGAAGGGGTTGCGGGAGGACGAGGGGGAGCCTCTGGGCGCGGGGGGCCAGGAGCGGGCACTCGCGGGGGCGTACCGGCCGGGCTGGAGGAGCCGGTGTACGTGGTGCTCCGGCGCGACTAGGACTGAGAGCAGCGGTTGCCGGTGCCGGTATGCACGGTGATTCCGGTGAGCCGCGACCGGCTGCCGCTGGCGGCGCTGGGGCGGCGGCACCGCGGCCAGCAGGGGCCGGAGCCTGCGTGCCAGGGGCCGTTGCCGGACCTGGGCCTGCAGCATCCGCCGTGCCGCTCGCACGCGGCACATCCATCAGGGTTTCTCCCTAGGCACCCGGATCGCGCAGCGGCGGCTGCGGCACCAAGTGCTGCCGTCCGAGGCGCGGCAGCCCGGGCTCCAGACGCTGATCCGGTGCTTCGTGTGCAGCGTGGGGCGGCTGTGCAGCAGGGGCAACCTGCGGCTGGATGGGCTGCTGCACGCGGCGAGCCGGATGAAGCCGAACTCGGGCTGGGTCGGCGCGGCCGGAGCCGCGCCGGGCCCAACGGCAGGGGACCGACGCGGAGCCCGCGGGGGATCGGTGCGCCCGGAGCCGGGGGCGCAGCCGCTGCGGGGCGGGCGCAGGCCGGCGCAGGGCGCCTGCGGGAGAGCCCAGGTCGCTCGGCGACGGGATGAGGGGCCCGCGACGGGCCCGCAGGGCTCTCCGCTCGAGCCATACGGCCCCGCAACACCCATCTCGGGAATTATCCGGGAATCTAGGCAGCCCTCCCGCGGGGCGCTTGTCCTGCCGGGTGCTGCCCCGAGAGTCCGGATTGGGCTATCATTCGTTAGTTCAGGAGCCCCAAACATGATTCTTCGCGCATTCTGCTTCTCGCTGGCTCTCGCCGGCGCGTTTCTGGCCGGCACGCTGGTCCCGTCGGCCACAACGCAAACCACTAGGCAGCACTTCCTGCGGGTCGACTACATGCAGATCCCATCTGGCCAAGCCCTGCGGTACCGCAATCTGGAGACGGAGCTCTGGAAGCCGGTGCATCAACTGCGGGTGGATAAAGGCTACATCACATCGTGGCGACTGTACGGACACCACTTTCCCGGTGGCCCCCGCGATTACCAATACGTCACGGTGACGGCGTTTCCCTCGCTGCAGTCGATGGACGAACTGCACTATCCGGAGCTCTTCCAGGAGGCCCACGGGACCGACTACGACACGACCATTACCCAGGAGACGAACGAGTCGCGCACGCTCACCCACACCGACATCTGGGCGCTGATCGACTATGTAGACGGCGGTACGAGCGGCCGGTGAGGGGCTGCGGCTGGCTGACGTCCGATAGGATGGACTGACAGCAGCTGCGCAGCGCATCTCGTAGCGGCTCGGCCACGGTGGAAGGTTCGAAATGACATCCCCCCATTCCAAATCCCTCGCTGCGGCGTTCCTCGCAGGTGCGGTCTTGGCGGCGTGCAACGTCGGCAAGTATCCGCCGGACGAGCACAACAAGCTCGCTCGGCCTTTCATCCACGACAGCGCGGCAGCCGACCCGTACGGCGTCCTGCTCGCCGGGGAGACCAGCGTCAAGACAGGCCAGGTCTACAACCTCTCGGAAGAGATGCTGGAGGGCGGAGCGGAAGAGCCCATGCTCAGCGCTGTGCCCGACTACAGCCCCGAGGCGCTGGCCGAGATGACGGCGCTCTACGAAGGCTTGGTCGCGACATTCGGAGCGCCACCCGAATCCGAACAGGGGTTCGACCACTCCAGGCTGCCCCCCGCGCTGTGGGCGGAGCACGGCACGCTGCTCAATCGCGCCGAGCGCATGCTGTTCCGGCTACAGGAGGACAGGCCCCACGAAAACAATCCGCTGATGTACGTGGAGCAGCTCGGCCTGCTGCTGTACGCACCTCTGCAGCTGGGCTACGCACCGGAGAACGACCGGTTCGCCGCCATCGTCCAGCGGCTCAACAAGACGTCCGACTTCCTGCAGACAGCACGGGCGAACCTGCGGGCGTCTTCGGACGTGCGCATCGCAGCGGCCCGGGAATCCGCGCAGGGAGTGATCAACCTCATCCGCGGCCCCATTGCCGACCGCACCCCCGACGCCATGAGGGGGGACTTCGACTCGGCGGCTGGCGCTGCGGTGGCGGCCCTGCAAGACTACCGAAATTCGCTCAGCGACCTCCCGTCCGACGCCAACTGGCGCGCCGGGGAGGCCATGCTGCATCGCAAGCTGGAACTCGACACCGGCCATCCGGTCGCCGCCATCCCCACGCTGATCGAGCAGACGACGGAGGCTTTCGAAGGGGCTCACGATTCCCTCGTCAGCGCCGCCGAACCCATCAATCGCCGCATCTACGGGGGCTACCGCCCGCGGGACGACTACATCCTCATCAACGATGTGCTGGAGGTGCTGGAGGGCGAGAACAGGGCCCGCAGCAACCAGGGCATGATGGCCCAGATGGTCGAGGACACCGAAGAGGCCCGGAAGATCTGCGATGACGAAGAGCTCGCTCCGGTCCCCGAGGAGCTGGAGCTTCGCGTCGTGGAGACCCCCGAGTTCATGCGCATTTCGGTGCCGCTCGGCGGCGGTCTCGGACCGAGCGCGGCCGGAGCGGACAACAGCGCGATCGTGTGGCTGACCCCCGCGCCTCCCGACGCCTCCCGGGCCGAGCTCCGGGACCGGCTGACCACGAACAACACCTACCAGCTGAAGCTGCTCGCTTTGCGGTACGGCATCCCAGGCTACGCCTTGGTCGGAGCCCTCGCCTCAGAGATGGAATCTCCCGAGAAGAAGCTGCTGCACATGGTGGCCCCGCTGCCCGGGTTCGTCCACGGCTGGCCGATCTACATCACAGAGACAACGGTCGGCACAGCCTACACGGGCGACATGGATTTCATCTGGCGCAAGTACAAGCTCCAGACCATTGGCGCCGCTTTGGTCGACCTGCGGCTGCACGCGCAGAACATGAGCTCCGACGACGCCGTGCAGCTTTTGACCCGGCGGGCGCACATGGAGAGCAGCGCCGCGCGGGCGCTTGTGCGCTCGATCGAGATCAACCCGGGCCAGGCGGCGACCGCATACATGGGCTGGCTAGGCTGGCAGCAGCTGCGAGCGCACTATCAGGAGACGACCCAGGACTTCAGCTTGACCTCCTTCCACGGCAAGGCCCTGCGGACGGGCGCGATGCCGCTGGAGCAGTTCTCCTACGCAGTGAGCGATGCCAAGGGACGCCTGGACCTTGGCGAGGGCGACTAGACGACCGGCAGCTGGTGCGCCCAGTCGCCGCCGTGCTACAAAGAATGGAGGGGCGTTCGCCCGCCTTGTTCCGCTAGCGCGGCCGCAATTCGTCGCCCAGCCGCACCGGCCGGCGACGGCCCAGCCGCTTCCGGGGTATCCCATCGTGCCGAAACTGAAGTCGCATCGCGGCGCCGCCAAGCGTTTTCGCCTCACGGGCACCGGCAAAGTCCGGCGCAGGCACTCGCTGAAGAACCACATCCTGACCAAGAAGACGCGCAAGCGGAAGCGGCACCTGCGTAAGGGCGCGGCGGTCAGCCCGGCCTTTGAAGGCGCCGTCCGCCGGATGATCGCCGGCTAGGCTCCCGCCCCCGCGCCGGCCCGCGCCCCGCAATCCGCCCGCCGCCCCGGCTGCGGCTCGAAGGAGGAAACCGTGCCTAGAGTGAAGCGAGGCAGCCACCGCCTCAAGAAACGGAAGCGCATACTCGCCAAGGCCAAGGGCTACTACCTAGCCAAGAGCAAGCTCTACCGCTACGCCCGGGAAGCCGTCAACCGGGCGGACCAGTTCGCCTACATCGGGCGCAAGCTCAAGAAACGCGACTTCCGTGCGCTATGGATCGCGCGCATCAACGCAGGAGCCCGGGCTCACGGCCTGAACTACAGCGGCTTCATCCACGGTCTCCAGGTGGCTGGCATCCACCTGAACCGCAAGATGCTGGCGGAGATGGCCGTCCGGGACCCGCAGGGCTTTGAGCAGCTCGCCCTCCGGGCCAAGCAGGCGCTGGCCGAACCGGCGGCCGAGGCTAGCGGAGCCTAGCTCCTATCAGGCGCCCCGGCGGGCGGAGCGGACAGTGTCGATCGAGGAGAAGACTGGTCAGCCCCTAGCCGCTCTGCTGGCCGCGGGCGACTCCCTGGAGGGCCTCTATGCGCAACTCCGGGGCGCCTTCGAGGCAGAACGCCGGACGGTCGCCACAGGCTCCCAGGCCCAGGCGCTCCGCGACCGCTGGCTAGGGCGCCGTAGCGGCCTGCTCGCGGGTGCGAACGAGCACTGGCTCAAGGCGGCCCCTCGGGACCTGAAGCCAGCCGTCGGGAAGCTGCAGAACCGGTTGAAGCGCGCGCTCGAAGCTGCGGTCCGCGACCTGCTGCAGGAGGCCAAGGGATGCGCCCCAGCGGTTCCGGCCCTGGACCCGACCCTGCCCGGCCCGGAGCGGGTGGTGGGTGCCAGGCACCCGGTGCGCATGGCTCTGGAAGATGTTCTGGGCATCTTCCGCCCTCTGGGTTACTCCGTGGCGGAGGGGCCGGAGATCGAGTCCTTCTTCAACAACTTCGAGGCGCTCAATTTTCCGGCGGACCACCCTGCGGTCGACGAGATGGACACGCTGTTCCTAGGGGACCGTGTGCTGCTGCGAACGCACACCTCGCCCTGCCAGATCCGCATCATGCAGGCGGAGCAGCCCCCCCTTCGCTATGTCGTGCATGGCAAGGTTTACCGCAACGACACCCCCGATGCCACGCACAGCCCGATGTTTCACCAGCTCGAGATGTTCGCAGTGGACGAGCGTATTACGCTCGGCGACCTCAAGGGCACCCTGGAGCATTTCGTGCAGCGGTTCTTCGGTCCGCGCACCAAGGCCCGCTTCCGGCCGAGCTACTTTCCCTTCACCGAGCCCAGCGCCGAGGTCGACATCACCTGCCCGTTCTGCTCGAGCGGCTGCCGCATCTGCAAGCAGGCCGGCTTCATCGAGGTGCTCGGCTGCGGCATGATCGACCCCCACGTGCTGCGGAACGCAGGCCTCGATCCGGAGCGCTACCAAGGCTTCGCGGCAGGCTTCGGCCTGGACCGCTTCGCGATGCTGAAGTACGGCATCGACGACATCCTCTTGATGTACCAGGGCGACGCCCGCTTCCTAAGGCAGTTCCGTTAAATGCGCCTCCTGCTGAGCTGGCTCCGGGATTTCGTGGATGTGGAGGAGTCCCCCCGTGATTTGGCCCAGGCCCTGACCATGGCGGGCATGGCCGTCGACGCTGTCGAGGAGCACGACGGGGGAAACGGTTTTCGAGTTCGACATCACCAGCAACCGGCCCGACGCGATGAACCACTTCGGCATGGCTCGCGAAGTGGCCGCGCTCTACCGCAGGCCGCTGCGCCGTCCGGAGATTCTGTTCTCCGAGGCGCAGCCCGACGCTGCGGCCCGGGCCAGCGTGGCGATCGAAGACAGCGACGCCTGCCCGCGCTATGTCGGACGGGTGTTCACGGACATCCGCGTGGGGCCCTCCCCGGACTGGATGCAGCGCCGCCTCGAGCTCTGTGGCGTGCGCGCAATCAATAATCTGGCCGACCTGACGAACTATGTGCTGCTAGAACTGGGCCAGCCTACGCACGCGTTCGACCTCGACACGCTGACCGGCGGCTCGATCATCGTCCGAAGGGCGCAGGCTGGCGAGGCCTTGGTCACGCTGGACGGGCAGCGACGGGACCTGACTCCGGATCAATTGGCGATCTGCGACGGAGAGCGGCCCGTGGCGCTGGCGGGCGTGATGGGGGGGGCGCGGCGACCGAGATCGGCCCGGGCACTCGCAACATGCTGCTGGAGGCGGCTTGGTTCCAGCCGGCACTGGTGCGGAACGCTTCGCGGCGTTTCAAACTGTTCACCGAGGCGTCTCACCGTTTTGAGCGCGGCGCCGACTGGGACGCGACAGTTTGGGCGGCCGACAGGATCGCGGGCCTCGTGGAGCGCCTCGGCTGCGGCACTCCCTTGCGCGGGCGCATCGATTGCTATCCCCGCCCCCAGCAGCTGCCTCCGATGCGTCTGGCCCGGAACCGCATCCAGAGGCATTTGGGCATCGGCATCGACGACACCGAGGTGGAAGCGATTCTCCGTGCGCTCGGCTTCCGCCCCGTCCCGGACGCCGGGGGATGGAAGGTGGCGGCGGTCAGCCACCGGCTGGATGTGGAGAGGGAGATCGACCTCATCGAGGAAGTCGCCCGCATCTACGGATTCGACAAGATTCCAGCGACCCTGCCGCAGGTAGGCATCGCGCCCGCTCCGGAGCCAGAGGCCGCCGAGGACGACCGTCTCCGGGCCGCTGTGCGGGCCCTCGGCTACGACGAGACGATCGGCTTCCCCTTCATTGCGGCGGAGTCAGCCGCCCAGTACGGCGGCGCTCCGGGAATCGCCCTCCGGAACCCGCTCTCGCAGGCTTGGGGCGTCATGCGCAATTGCTCGGCACCGACAATGCTGGCCGCGTTGGAGTGGAATCTCAAGCGAAACCAGCCGAGCGTCCGGCTCGCCGAGTTCGGACGCATTTACCGCCGCGAGCAGGGCGGGTACCGGGAGCCGCGGATCCTCGCCTTAGGCACCTGCGGGGCGGTGCGCCCTCCTTCGTGGAGCGAACCGAGCCGGCCACTAGGATTCTACGACCTCAAGGCGGATATCGCCGCGCTGCTGGGGCCCTTCGCGACCGGCGAAGTCCGGTACGCCCGGGACGGAGTGCCGGCCTATTTCCGTTCTGGCCATGCGGCGATGGCTGTCGCCGGAGAGACCGTTCTGGCATGCTTTGGGGAACTGGACCCCCGTTTGGCGAGCGCTCGCAAGATCCGGCAGCCCCTGCTGATCGCCGAGATCTTCCTGGATCCGCTGTACAGCCTCGGCCTCCGCCGTCCCGGCCACCGGCCGCTGCCGCGGGTCCCGGCTGTCAGTCGCGACTTCTCCATGCTGGTGCCGGACTCAGTGGACTTCGCCCGCATCCGGGAAACCATCGGAAGGATCCCGGACCTAGCTCACTTGGAGCCCGTCGAGGTCTTCCGCGGGAAGAACGTCCCCCAAGGGTGCTACAGCCTACTGCTGCGCGCCTCGTGGCAGCGCCTAGACACCAGCTTGACCGATGCGGAGGTCAACGGCTACGCGGACCAACTCCGCGACGCGCTGGCCAAGCATCTTGGAGTCCGCCACCGGTCCTGACCACCTCAGCGGCGGCGGTACACCTGGTAGGACCGCTCGCGGCGCGGCGAGCCTAGCTCCCAGGCGCCTCTCGGCTGGCTGTAGGTGTGCTCCCAGACGCGCTCGTAGCGCTCGTCGAGCATCCTGGGCATCCTCTCCCGGTTATCCCAGACCACGAACCAGTCCGGGGCTGGCGCGTCGTCAAACTGGTCGTTGGGGATCTGGCCGCGGAAGCGCCGGTTGTACTCGATGTCTGCGTCCAGCAGGTTGACCCAGCGAAGGTCCGGCAAGTAGTAATAGGCCACCATGCCCTTGACATTGCGGTAGAAAGCGAGCGTGTCGCCCGGCTGGGTGCTGGTACGCAGGTACCGCAGCAGCGGGCCGTTGTAGCTGTCGTCGCGCCAGTACTGCCGCAGCACGACCTGGTCCGTTCCTCCCCCAGCCAGATCGAGGTTGGGCCACAGGCTCGCGCCTACGAAGCATGCGGCCGCGAGCTTGGCCCTCCCCGCCCTGTGCAGGCCGCACGCGGCCAAGCCTACCAGCACGACCGCAGCTGGACAGGTTTGGTAGTAATACCGGGGGAGCGTGGCCCGGCCGGCCACTGCGATCGTGAACAACGGGCAGACCACGACGATCAAGCCCGCCAGCAAGGCCATTCGGGCCCGAACCCCGGGGTTTCGCAGTTTCGTCCAGAGATAGAGCAGGGTGCCGGGCGCAGCCAGGAAGAGCAGCCCGAACAAAACGAAAACTGGATCGGATGTGCCCCGCAGCCAAGGCTCCGGCACCCCAAACCCGGCTAGCGGCACAGCGGCCACCAGCCAGCCCCAAGTCTTCCGCGCGACGGTCGCCGGCGGCCGTTGCGCGTGCAGCAGCGCAACGGCCGCAGGGACGAGGAACACGAACGGAAGCCAACGCCAATAATCCCGGCCTCGGCGCGACACCACGTAGCGGAAGTTCTCCCAGAAGGTGTTCTCGCTCCCCGGCCTCCATTCCGTGAGGAATTCGGCGTGCAGCAACCAGAACTCGATTCCGAGCCCCACGGCGAGCACGGCCGAGACGCCGCAAAGCCTGAGCAGGGCCGGGCGGTCGGTGAGCAGCAGGAACAGACCCAGCGCGAACCAGGTTGCGGCGAAGCTCAGGTAGTTGCCGGCGTACAGCAGACAGCCGATCAGTCCTAGCTGCACATAGAACATCCAGCGCTCGCCGAGCTCCGGCGTGCGCAGGTAGCGGGCGACCTGCACCAGGAGCAGGGCGGTGGCAAACACCACGATGATGTAGTACCGCCCCTGCCTCGCTGCGTGGATGAAATAGATCGACAGGCAGGCCGAGACCGGCAGGGCGAGACGCAGCCACCAGGGCCCGGCGAGCAAGCGTCCCAGCCAATACAGGAGAGCCAAAGTGCCCAGGCCCAGCAGGGCGAAGGGCAGCCGGGCCTCGAGCGTACCGTCGCCCAGCGCGGCGTGGCCCGCCGCCGAGATGTAGAACTGCAGGTAGCTCTGCATCCCCGGCAGCAGCTGAGAGTTCACGTCATGCCCATCGTCGTCCTGCACGAGCAGCTGGCCCGTGCGGCTGTCGAAGGCGTACGGCAAGCCGGCGCCCGTTTCAGCCATCAGGCGGCCCCACACGGCTGTCGTCGCTTCGTCGCGCCAAAGGGGTACGCCGTCTAGGCGCCAGAAGATTGCGAACAGGAAAAACAGCAGCGCAGCCGCCGATAGAACGCGCTTCATGCGGGAATGGTCCGGCGCGAAGCTCCGGGGGAGCGGACGGGGCTACTCGCCCGAAGACCAAGCGACCCGAAACTCGGGGTAAAGAGTCAGGCCGCCGCAAGCGAACAGGGTCTGCCCAGTGATGTAGGACGCCTCGTCGGATGCGAGGAAGGCGAACACGGCCGCGATCTCCTCGGCCTTGCCCGCCCGCCCCATGGGAATATGCGACTCCACCTCGCGCTTCGCGACCGGATCATTGATCCAGGCGAGGTTGATGGGGGTGACGATGGCACCGGGCCCAACAGCGTTCACGCGGATGCCGCGGTCAGCGTACTCCAGAGCGAGGGTCTTGGTGAGGTTCTCCATGCCCCCTTTGGAGACCGAGTAGGGCAGGTACTTCGGCTTGGGGATGATCTCGTGGACGCTGGAGTTGTTGACGACCACCCCGCCGCCCGGGCGCGACAGGAAATGCTTGATGGCTTCCCGGCTGCAGAGGTAGCACCCGCGCAGGTTCACGCCGAGGATGCGGTCGAAGTCTTCCGTCAGGCTCTCGTCGCTGGCGGCCGGCTTCTGGATGCCGGCGTTGTTGATCATGACGTCCAGCCGGCCCCACGCCCCCAGGACGGTTGAGAACATCGACTCCACGGCCCGTTCGTCGGAGACATCGGCCCTGTGGACGAGGACTCGGGCTTGGTCGAACCCACCCGCACGGTGCGCCTCGCGGACCCGGCCGGCCGTCTCGGCGGCGCCGGCGTCGTTGCGGCTGTAGTTGATCGCAACGCTCCCCCCTTCTTGCGCGAAGCGGACGGCGATGGCCTCGCCGATACCTGCCGACGCCCCGGTCACGAGAATCGTCTTGTCTTGGAAGCGGTGTTGCATGTTGAACGCTACGGTGCGCGGAGCAAGCCAGCGGCGACGTAGTACCCGATTGTACTCCGCAGACGGAGCCGCCCGGCGTCGGCTGCCGCATCGAACGCCCCGGCAGCCGGCCCGCTCGGAGACCTCCGCCCAGACGCTCTGGGCCTTGCGGAGCGTGGTTCGGTTTGTACACCCCCCTCCCCCAAGTTGGCAATGCACTAGGACGCTGCTGAACGTATTGTCTTCCTCTCGGCACTCTTTGCCTCTCTCTGAGATAGCCTTTGCATTCGCTCCGCGTTGCAAATGGTCCGCAGGGTCCCGGGGACGCCCCCGCCCACGGTGCCAGGTGCTAGCATCAGAAGGCGGTAGCCGCAGCCCGCTGGGCGACTCCGGACTGGGCCCCGCGATGCATGCTCCCCACTGGAGTGACGGCGGCGGTCTCCCCGATGCAGGGGGCGCCTGTTCCACTGGAAGACATTCCCACCTCCCCGATCACGGCGGTGAATGTGGCGGCCGTTCCCCAGCGCAGCCCGCTGCGCTACCCCGGGGGCAAGACTTGGCTGATTCCGCATGTGCGCGCATGGCTGCGCCATGACGGCGCAAACTCTCCGCTCTTGCTGGAGCCGTTCGCAGGCGGAGGGATCGTTTCGCTGACCGCAGTCATGGAGGATCTAGCGCAAGCGTGCCTCATGGCAGAGTTGGACCGCGATGTCGCCGCGTTTTGGCGCGCCTGCCTCGCGCACGGGCCCGCCCTCGTCCGGCGAGTTGCGGAATTCAGGCCGACCCGCGAAGCGGTGGAATCCGTGCTCAGCCAACCCGTAGCCAGTGTGGTCGACCACGGTTTCCGGACTCTAGTGATCAACCGCACCAGAAGAGGCGGCATCCTCGCCAGCGGAGCCTCCTACTCCAAGGTCGGCGAGAACGGCAAAGGCATCGCGTCGCGATGGTACCCGGCGACCCTCATTCGGCGCATTGAAACCATCAGCTCGCACGCCCACCGCATCCGCTTCGCCGAAACGGACGGGCTGGCCCTCCTGGACTCGCTATCCGGTGCGCTCCGGGGCTCCGCCATCAGGGTCTTCTTGGATCCGCCTTACACAGCGGGCGGCAAACGGGCCGGACAGCGGCTCTACAGCCACGCCGACATCGACCATCCAGCTCTCTTCCGCATCGTGGCGGACTGCCAGTGCAACTTCATGATGACCTACGACTGCGCGCCTGAGATACTCGCGCTCGTGCGCCGCCACAAGTTCCATGCTGTCAAGGTGTACATGAAGAACACTCATCACAACACGATTCCCGAGCTGGTGATCACCAACTCGCCAATCTTTGCAGCATGAGCGCACTCCGCTCGCCCCGGTCCCGTTTCGGCATCGGGGAGTGGTACGGCGGGAGGTTGCATTGCCTCGACCCCGCGCAGCGCAGCCTTTTGGCCGCAACCGCGCAAAAGCCCGGGCAGGAGGGTTTCGGAGCGGCCACTGCCCCGAGCGCTTTGGATCGTTGCCCATTTCGGGCAGGAAAGCCGCACTGCTCCAAAGCCGGCGGGGTCTGCTCTCTTCAGCGCTATGAGCGAATCGGCGAGCACAGGAGCGGTGCGCCGGTAGGGGAACCAGTCATCACCTGCCCGCATCGCTTCGAAGAAGACCAGCTCTTGCTCCGCTGGCTAGCGGAGATCGTTGGGTTCGACCCCGATGCAATTGAGTTTGCTCGAGAAGTTCCGTTCATGAGGAACAACGTCACGCAGCGTCCTGCCGGAAAGCTGGATTGGATTATCGCGCAGCGCCGGGGTGGCGCCCTCGAATGGGTTCCACTGGAAGTCCAGGCGGTGTACTTTTCCGGCAAAAAGATGGAGACGGACTTCCAGGAACTGCAGCATGACCCAGCGGCGGCACCTCCATTCCCCCGGGAGGTGCGGCGGCCGGACTGGCGTTCGTCCAGCGCCAAGCGCCTGATGCCGCAGCTTCAGGTAAAGGCCCCGACGATGCGCCGTTGGGGCAAGAAGATCGCGGTTGCCATTGACAAGCCCTTCTTCGAGGCAATCGGAGGCCAGAGCGAGCGGCCCTCTCGCGACCTTGACGACGGCGACATAGTGTGGCTGGTGCCCGAAATGGCCGAGCGCGATGGGAGGCTGAGGCTAGTCCGGGGCCATTGGGAAGTTCTGACGCTGGAGCAGTCGAGCCAGAAGCTGCTCTCCGCAGATACCGTGTCAAGAAGTGAGTTCGAGTCCACCATGTTGAGCAGGCTCAAGCCGCTGAGCACGTGACTGGTGTTGCCGTGCCGGCGAACCAGGACTACTGCGGCTTCGTGGGCTTCGGCCCGTAGCTGGAAGTCATTGAGCGATGTGCGGATTCGTGACGACACAGCGATTCCGGGTCGCCCCAGATGATGCCCTGCCCAGGCTTCAGTCCCGACCGGCTCCCGGCGCTCAGGCCATGAGCGAGGAGCAGATCAGGCCATGAAGATCCTGGTGTCTGCGGGCGAGGCCTCTGGCGACTGCTATGCCGCAGGGCTTATGGCAGCCCTGCGGACGAAGCTCCCCCAAGCTGCATTCTTCGGTTGCGGCGGCCCGCGCCTGCGCGAGCAGGGCCTGGAGGCCGCCGTACGGGCGGAGGAGCTGGCAGTCGTCGGCCTCTTCGAGGTAGTCCGTCACATCCCACGCATCTCCGGCCTGTTGCGCCATCTCGAGCATGTAGCGCACCGGGAGCGGCCGGACTTCGCGATCCTGACCGATGCTCCTGACTTCCACCTCAGGCTTGCCGCCCGTCTGCAGCGTCAGGGGGTGCCAGTGGTCTACTACGTTGCCCCGCAAGTGTGGGCCTGGAGGAGCTGGCGCGTGCGGTCGATCCGCCGCCTGGTCAATCAATTGCTGGTCATCTTCCCCTTCGAGGTGGAGTTCTTCCGGCAGCGAGGCGTTGACGCCGAGTTCGTCGGGCACCCGCTCGTCGACCTGGCCCGAGTGCGGTCGGGACGAGCTGAGTTCTTCGGCAAGCACGATCTGGACCCTTCGGAGCCGCTGGTGGCCCTCCTGCCCGGCAGCCGCATGGGCGAAGCGCTGCGCCATCTCCCCGCGCTCCAGGACGCCGCCTACCGCCTCGCCCTGGACGGGATTCGGCAATTCGCACTGCCCGCATCCGCCACCACGGGCAGAGAATTCTTCGCTCGCCACTGGCGCGGGCCCCGCGTGCGCATCCTGGAGGGCGCGACGCAGGACAGCGTTGGCCACGCTTCCGCCGCTCTGGTCGCGAGTGGCAGCGCAACGGTGGAAGCAGCTCTGCTCGGGACGCCGATGGTGACCTTCTACAAGCTTGCCTGGCCGAGCTACTACCTCGCCCGCCTCCTAGTGGATGCGCCGTTCTATAGCATGGTCAATCTGCTCGCTGGAAAGCCCGTCGTGCCGGAGTGCATCCAGGCCGACTGCACCGGCGAGAAAACTAGCGCAAGAGGCGTTACGTCTCCTCAAAGGAGAGAGTGATCGATGCCGCATGCTCCAAGGACTGACCACCATCCGAGAAGCGCTCCGCACACCGGCTCCGGCCGCCGAGCAAGCCGCCGAAGCGATCTGCAGGCGATTCCGCCTCGAGGCCGCGTAGTGCGCACGGCATTCGGAGCGCTAGCTGCGATTGCGGCACCGCTCTTCGCGCAGGCTCAGCAGGAGCCGCCCCTGCTGGATGTGCAGCACTATGCGATCGACGCCCGCATCGATCTCGACACGCAGATGCTGGAAGCGACAGTCGAGATGCACTTCACCCCCGCGCGATCCGGCGGACACCGCGGTCTTCGAACTGCACAACGCCCTGCATCTCAACAGCGCTGAGACCCAGGATGGCACGAGCCTCAGCCCGCTCCGGTACCGGCAGGATTCCACAGTGCATCTGAGTTTTCCCGAGACTCTCCCGGTGGGAGAGCCCCAGGTGATTCGGCTGCGCTACGGCGGCAGGCTGGTGGGCTACGAAGACTCCCCCCTCCGAGGGCTACGCCTTGGCGGAGATTGCGGCCGACCGGGCGATCCTGCTCTATGCCGGGCGGTGGTTCCCGGTCAACGGCTACGGCGCGGATCGCTTCACAGCGGACATCCGCATCATCGTGCCGCCCGGGGTGCGCGTGCTCGGCAGCGGCACTAGCTCGCGGAACGAGACCATCGACGGCGTGCAGCACCAACTCGAGTTCAATTACCCGTCGTTTCCCGGCACCGTCGCTGTCGTGCGGGAAGCCCCGCTCCAGGCCACGGTTGGCAACTCCTCCAGCGCCGTCTTCATGCCGCAGGCGTCCGAAGAGCTGTCCCTGGCCTACGGCGAAGCGGCGGCCGAGATGGTCGAGTACTACTCCGAGCTGTTCGGTGCTCCGTACTCGAAGTCGCTCTCGATCGTCGAAATGGGGGAGTTCGCCCCTCACGGCTACTGGGCGCCGGGATTGGTGCTGCTGAGCCCCTACGGCCGCAGGGAGACCCTCCACCGGCAGTTGCTGGGCAAGCTCGTCGCACACCAGTGGTGGGGCTCGGTCGTCGGGGCCGGGAACCGCAACCACCTCTGGCTGGTGGACGGCCTGGCGCATTATTCCGCCCTGCTGGAGATCGAGGAGGCGGAGGGCGAGGAGGCCTTCGCCAAGCAACTGAACGCCACCCGCATCGAGGCGCTGACTTTCGACGAGGTGCCCCTGCGCCAGTCCAGCCGCGTCTCAGACTTCTCGCCGCAGCTCAACGCTCTCACGTCGGCGCGGGGGGCGATGGTGCTGCATATGCTCCGCTGGCGAGTCGGCGACGAGGCCTTCTTCGGGATTCTGCGCGAACTAGCGGGGGGGCACGCGTGGGGCACGCTGACCACGGACACTTTCGCCGAGCTCTTCGAAGAGGCCACCGGAAAGGACCTCGACGGGTTCTTCCTGCAGTGGACGGAATCGAACGTCACGCCCGAGTTTCAGCAGGAGTACACCATCTACCGCCTCGGCGGCAACGATGGCTTTCGGGTCATCGGCAAGATCAACCAGGACATGGACACCTTCAGCATGCCCGTGGAGCTGAAGGTCGAAACCGAGGGCGAGCCCGAATTCCATGTCGTGGAGGTCGCCGGCGCAGCGGCCGACTTCTCCCTGGAGACGTTCGGCAAGCCCCGCGAAGTGATCCTCGACCCGAACCACCGGATTCTGCGGATGGACGACGACATCCGCGTGCGGGTGGCGATCCGCCGGGGCGAGCAGCTCGTGGAACTCGGCTACTACCAGGACGCCCTGATCGAGTACCAGCAGGCCATGGACATCAACCGCTTCAGTTCGCTCGCGCACTACCGCACCGGCGAGGTGTTCATGCTGCAGGGCAACTACCAGTCGGCGGCGAACGAATTCCGGGAGGCCCTCAACGGGGACCAGGACCCGGCGTGGGTCGAGGTTTGGGCCCACCTCAACCTCGGCAAGATCTTCGATATCACCGGCCAGCGCGAACGGGCCGTGAACGAGTACCAACTCGCGATCCGGACCCGCGACAACACCGAGAACGCGCAGGACGAAGCCAGCCAATACCTGAACAGCCCGTACCACCGACCGCGGCCGAAGGAGCGCACGTTCTGACCGGAGGCCGCCCGGCGGCGGTCGCCTAGTACTTGGGCACTCGGGGGTCGACGTCGTCGCTCCAGCGCAGGATGCCGCCCGCTAGGTTAGTCACGCGGCTGAAGCCCAGCTCCTTGAGCAGGCGCTGCGCCTTGCCGCTGCGCACGCCGCTCTTGCAATGGACGACGATGTCCGCTGTCGCATCCAGCTCGTGGATGTGCTGCGGCAGAGTCCCCAAGGGGATCAGCCTCGTGCCGGGGATGCTCGCAATCTCGTACTCGTGCGGCTCGCGCACGTCAAGCACGAACACCCCGTCCGCCGCGTCGATCCTCGACTTGAGCTCGCTCGGGGTGATCTCAGGCAGCTGCTCCCGGGCCGCCTCCTCGGCGGCCTGCTGCGGGATGCCGCAGAACTGCTGGTAGTCGATGAGCTCGCAGACGGTCGGATTGTCGCCGCAAACCGGGCAGTTCGGGTCCCGGCGCAGCCGCAGTTCGCGGAAGCGCATGTTGAGGGCGTCGTACAGCAGCAGGCGCCCGCTGAGCGTCTCGCCCTGGCCGAGGACGATCTTGACCGTCTCCGTCGCCTGGATGCTGCCGATGACGGCGGGCAGGATGCCCAGCACGCCCCCTTCCGCGCAGCTCGGCACGAGTCCGGGCGGCGGCGGTTCGGGATAGAGGCAGCGGTAGCAGGGGCCACCTTGGTGGCTGAAGACGGTAGCTTGCCCCTCGAACCGGAAGATCGAGCCGTAGGCGTTCGGCTTGCCCAGCAGGACGCACGCGTCGTTGACCAAGTAGCGGGTCGGAAAATTGTCGGTGCCGTCAACGACGATCTCGTAATCGGCGAGGATCTCTAGCGCGTTCCCGCTGCTGAGCGCGGTCTCGAATTTGTCGACAACGAGCCGGGGGTTGATGTCCTGCATCGTCTCGGCCGCCGAGTCGATCTTGGGCCGGCCCACATCCCGGGTGCCGTGGATCACTTGCCGCTGCAGGTTGGTCTCGTCCACGACGTCAAAGTCCACTATGCCGATGCGCCCGATCCCGGCGGCTGCGAGGTACATCCCGAGCGGGGCGCCGAGGCCTCCCGTGCCGACCATCAGCACGCTGGCACCCTTCAGCCTGCGCTGGCCCTCCAAGCCCACTTGGGGCAGAATCACGTGCCGGCTATAGCGCAGGATCTCCTCGTTCGAGAGCTCGGGCAAGGCCGCCCGGTCGGCCGCTGCCGCGGCCGACCCGCCGGCGATGGACGGCACGATGCTGATCGTGCTGCCGGCCTCCAGAGCAGTCTGCTCGCGGTCGAGGAACCGGATGTCCTCGTCGTCGACATAGACATTGACGAAGCTGCGCAACCGGCCCTGCTCGTTGAACAAGTTGCGCTCGATCCGCGGGTGGGCCGCCACGAGCTCCCTGAGGGCCTCGCCCACCGTGGCGGCGGAGACTTCGACCGCGTCGTAGCCTGCGGCGAATTGACGCAACGGAGTGGGAATGAGGATCTTGGCCATGCTGCTGCTATGCTCGCATGCTAGCAATCCCCCTATTCTCTGTCAACGAACTAGGGATTCCCGGCAGGCGGGCTGCCCGGCGCTTCGCCCGAGCCCCGGCCCGACGCAATCGGCTCGCCGAAGCGGGCCTTTCCCTGCCGCACGCGAGGCGCAGCGAGGCGGCCCCGACCCGGCCGCTGGCCAGGGGCCCGCGACGCCACCCGGGCCGGACGGCTTGCTTCAGTCTGGCCCGGGCTTGCCGAACACCCGCGCCTCGACCGCGCTGACGGATGCGGCGGCGGACTCCAGCAGCGGCTGGAGCTCTTCGCCAGATCCGGCCCCTACCGCATTCCGGAACTGCGGTTCCAACGCGGCTGGCGTTTCCGTGCGCCCGTCTTCCGGCTCGCCCAGTTGCCGCAGCGCATGGACGCGGGTCCAGAGCTCCCAAGCTTCTCGCAGTCGCGCCCCGTCGCCGGCGGACAGCGCCCCCGCAGCCGCAAGGTGCCGCAGCGTGTCGGCGTTCGTCCGCCCAGAAAAGCCGTCGGGCGAGTCCCCTGCCACGCGGGCCAAGAGATGCTGCGCGAGCGCCTCGATGCGACCCAACCCTGTACGGCAGTACGCCACCGAGCCGGGCGGGGGGGGGCCGACGACCGACCTTCGTCGTGCGCCCCGCGTACCGCAAGGCGCCTAAGTTCTCCTAAGTCCAGCACCTGCGCGGCCGCGAAGTCTCCCGTGGACGCCACCACCCGAGCCCGGGTGAAGGCCAGTCGCTCGCGGGGCGCAGCCTCGTGCTCCAGGTAGCGCCGCAAAGACCTCGCGGACGCCGCCTCGCCCCGGGGGAAGCGCACGGCGGCACGGTATACGCTCGGCCGCTCGTCGGCGGACTGCAGCCCGGCCAGCAAGCGGGCCAGCAGCTGGTTGAAATACGCGCTGGCCCGGAGCGGCTCCGGCCCGTCGGACTCCAAATCCTCGGGGGCGTCGTAGACGAGCACCAGGTCCAGACGGGAATCCAGCGCCATGGCTCGGCTGCCGAGATCGCCTAGGGCTAGCACCGCGGCTCCGGCCTCCCGGATCCGCCCGTGCCGTGCGGCGAGGTCGGTGCTAGCCAATCCGTGCAGGGCGACGAGAGCCGAGTCGGCGACATCGGTCAGAATGCGCGGCGCGTCCAAAGGGTCGAGGCTGTGAAACAGCATCTGGACACAAGTCCGGAAGCGGCCCCGGTGGACCCACTCGCCGAGGCGGTGCAAGGCATCCGCGTACTCGTCCGCGGCGTCCAGATGCGCGGCCAAATCCGCCGCCAACGCCTCCCTGCTAGGTGGGGCCGCGTCCGTTGCGGGGTCGACGAGGGCCTCCAGAAGCTGCGGGCGGCCATGCAGGAACCGTTCCACCGTCGGGGCCGCAACCATGATCTCGGCCACGGTCTCCAGCGCGTGGAGGTGGGCCTGGAAGAGCGAGAAAACCTGCAATCCGTCGTCTAGGCTCTCCAAGAGGCCGTCGAACCGGGCGATGGCGCGATCCGGATCGGTCGTCCCGCACATGGCAATCAGCAGCGGCGACGTGAGCGACCGCAGCAATTCCCGGGTACGTGCGTCCCGAGCCGCAGAGCAGCTGCCGGCGCGCCACTTCCGCACGATCCTGGCCGCCGCTTCAGGGTCGGCGAATCCCAAGCGCGCGAGCTGGTCGGGCGGGTCGCCTCCGGCTGCTCCGGGAGGGCCGGCGACCTCCGGCGCTTCGGCCGGGAACGGGAACTCGAAGAACGACTCGTAGCGCAGCTCCACCCGCTGGAGGTGGCCGACCAGCTCGCCGACGAACGCTTCCCCGTCTGCGTAGCCCAGGAAGCGCGCCAGAGTTTCGAACTCCGCCGGACCCTTCGGCAGGGAGTGGGTCTGCTTGTCCTGGACCATCTGCACGCGATGCTCGGCTCTCCGGAGGAACCGGTACGCGGCGATGAGGTCCTCGGTCGTCTCGGGCGGGATGTGGCCTGCCGCTGTGAAGCCGCGCAGCGCTGCACAAGTGGGGATCGTCCGCAGGCGGCGGTCCTTGCCGCCCCAGATCAGCTGGTGGGTTTGCGCGAAGAACTCGATCTCACGGATGCCGCCGCGCCCGAGCTTCAGATTGTGCCCGTGGGCGCCGATGGTGCCGCTGCCGTGCTGCGCGTCGATACGCTTCTTGATATCTCGCAGGTCGCGCACAGTGGCGAAGTCCAGGTTCTGACGCCAGACGAATCCCTCGAGCGTCGCGAGAAACGCTCGGGCCGCCTGCAGGTCACCTGCGACCGGGCGCGCCTTGATCAGGGCCGCGCGCTCCCAGGTCTGGCCGCGGGTCGCGTAGTAGCGCTCGGCGGATTTCGTGGAAAGGACGAGCGGCGTCGAGACAGGGTCGGGCCGGAGCCGGAGGTCGACTCGGAACGCTTGGCCGTCGAGGGTGTATTCGGAGAGCGCGGCAATGAACTTGCGTGCGAGGCGCAGGTAGTGCGCCGGAATTCCATAGCGGTCCCGCGTGGGTACTCGGTCCTGGTCGTACAGCAGGATCAGGTCGATGTCCGACGAGTAGTTGAGCTCTCTCCCGCCCAGCTTGCCGAGCCCCAGCGCGATCAGGCCGGAGTCCGCTTCCGGGTCCTCGGGGTCGGCCGGCGAGAGAGCGCCCCGGACGACTAGGTGCCGCAGCAAGACCCGGAAGGCAACCGAGCATGCTGCTTCGGCTAGGCGCGTCAGGGCTTCGGTGACCTCCTCCAACTCCCAGACTGCGGAGATGTCCGCAAGTGCGACCGTGAGCGCCATGCGCCTTCGCGCTTGTCGCAGCAGCTTCCGGGCTGCGGCTTCGCCGCCGTCGGCAGGGAAGCTCTCGAGGTCGGCGCAGACCTCCTCCGCACAGCAATCCGGGCCCTTCCTCCAGAGCCTGCGCAGGAAGCCCGGCTCGCGGATCATGCAGGTGCTCAGGAACGGGCTGGCCCCGAAGACGCAGCCGAGCATGGCGCGGCCATCCGCCGTCCCGGGGAATGCCTGGGCGAAGTCGCGGTCTTCGCCCGGCTTAAGCCGCTGCGCCGCTGCGCGCCACTTGCCGAGCTCCAGCGCCCTCCGCTCGGGATTACCCGTGCGCGGCCACGCCTCGACGCCCTCGAATCCGCGGGCCATCGCGGCTAGCCCCCGGTTGCCCTGCGGCTTGAAGCGATGCCGCTGCGCCGCTCGGCGGGTGCCGGCGGCTGCAGGCCGCCAAGGCGGAGCGGGCGGCCGACGGTGTCGAACGGCACTGGTTGCATGCGCTGGAGCAGCTCCGGGCGCATAGTAGCAGACGCCTGAGAGCGGGTGGCGTTCGCGGGCTGGCAGGCCCCGGCGTCGCTGAGGCAACTCGGTCGGCAAGGAAACCGCGGCCCCGCGCTACGGGGTAGAATTTAGGCTAGTTTAGACGGACCGCCGCGCCAGCGTCCCGAGTACGGTGCGAGCCGGGGCTAGCAGAGGCCGGAATTCGCCATGGAAATCTCGAACGCAAGCATGCAGCAGGAACGCTTCAAGATCCTAGTCGTTGACGACGAGCCCGATCTCGAACGGCTAGTGCGCCAGCACATGCGCCGCGAGATCCGCAAGGGCAGGTATGCCTTCACCTTCGCCCAGAACGGCGTCGAGGCCCTTGAAACCCTGAAGCAGCATCCGGATATCGACATGGTGCTCTCCGATATCAATATGCCGAAGATGGACGGCCTCACCCTGCTGGGGCAAATCACCGCGCAGAATCCGAACATCTACGCGGTCATTGTCTCCGCCTACGGAGACATGAAGAACATCCGCACGGCGATGAACCGGGGCGCGTTCGACTTCATCACCAAGCCCATCGACTTTGCCGACCTGCGGGTCACCATCGAACGCACGCAGCGGAGCCTGATCGTCTGGCGCGACGCCCTCGCTTCGCGCGACAAGCTCGTCGCCTTGCAAAAGGAACTCAGCCTTGCGCGGCAGATGCAGCAGTCCATCCTGCCCACCGAATTCCCGAGAGGGGAGAATTACGATGTGTTCGCCAGCATGGTGCCCGCCCGTTCGGTGGGCGGGGACTTCTTCGACATGGTGCCCCTGTCCCACAACCGGCTCGGCTTGGCGATCGCCGACGTGTCCGACAAAGGTGTGCCGGCGGCCTTGTTCATGATGTTGGCCCGGACCCTGCTCAAGGGCTCCGCCACCGGCTGCGAGAATCCCGGCGACGTGCTCGGGGAGGTCAACGACCTGCTCCACGCCAACAACGAATCCATGATGTTCGTGACGGTGTTCTATGCAGTCTTCGATCCCCGCAGCGGCAGTCTAGCGTATGCCAACGGCGGCCACAACCCGCCGCTCGTGGTCCATCCTGACGGGAGCTCCGAGATGCTTCCGACGACCGATGGAATTGCCGCCGGGGTGATTCCCGGCCTGGAGTACCAATCGAACAAAGTCAGGCTCAAGCCGGGCGATAGCGTCATCTTCTACACCGATGGCGTCACGGAAGCCATGGACCCCTCCGGGGAAGAGTTCGGCGAGGAGCGCCTGCGCGCCGTGCTGCACGCAGGGCCCCTCGCTAGTGCTCAGGCGTCGACCGAAGCCGTGTTCCGGGCCGTGCATGAGTTCGCCGAAGGCGCTGAGCAGTCCGATGACATCACCTGCCTCACGCTGCGCTACCACCCCGCTTGACCGTGCAGGAAGCTGAGTCCAACGTGCAGGTTGCCTTGCGGGTCGAGTCGGCCGTGGCCGATCTCCCGGAGGTCCATGCGGCGGTGGAGGCGCTCGGCCGCCGGGAGGGCTGGACGGACGAATTGGCCTTCCAGATTCCGCTCGTCATCGAAGAGGTTGTCCTCAACGTCGTCCATCACGGACAGGCCGCCGGGGACGACCTGATCGAGATTTTCGTGGCGTCGGCCCCGAAGCTGGTCTCGGTCGCCATCTCGGACGGCGGCCGGAGCTTCAATCCGCTTACCGACGGTTCGGGGGCCGATCTCGACGCCTCGATCCAGGACCGGCAGGTGGGAGGGCTGGGCCTGCACTTAGTGCGCACGCTGATGGACGAGCTGGAATACCGGCGCGAGAACGGCAGGAATTGCTTGGCCCTGGTGAAGCGGAGGAGCCTGTGAGGCGAGCGCGGGGTCGCCAAGCAGCGCTGGCGCTGGCCGGGCTGTGCTGGGTCTCGGTTGCGCGGGCGCAAGATCCAGGCGTGTACCGGAGCCGCATCGTCTTCGGCCAGTCCGCTGCGCTCACCGGCACGGTCTCCAACTTGGGGCTGGAGTTCAGCTTGGGGATCCGGGCCGCCTTCCGGGAGGTGAACGCTGCAGGCGGCGTCCACAGGCGGAAGCTGCAGCTCGACTCGCTCGACGACGCGTACGAACCGGAGCTAGCCATCGCCAACACGCGCAAGCTGATTGAGGACCGGAAGGTCTTCGCCTTGATCGGCGTGGTGGGCACACCGACATCGCGCGCGGCGCTGCCGGTTGCCGCCGAGAAGAGTGTGCCCTATATCGCCCCTTTTTCCGGGGCGGCGTTCCTGCGGGAGGGGCGCTGGACGAACGTGGTCAACCTCCGCGCTTCCTACGACCAGGAAACCGAAGAGATCGCCTCCTACCTGACGCGCGACCTCGGCATCCAGCGCATAGGGATTCTGTACCAAGACGATTCCTTTGGTCGCGCCGGACTCAGCGGCGTCCGGCAGGCGCTCGAGCGTCGGGGGATGCGCCCGGTGGCGACCGGCTCCTATGTCCGGCATACGACTGCGGTCAAGACGGCCCTGCTCGACTTGCGCGCCAGCAACCCCGGGGCCCTCGTGCTCGTGGGAGCCTACGAGCCCGTGGCGACCTTCATCAAGTGGTCCCGGTTCGTTGGCTTCAACCCGGTCTTCGTCACGATCTCCTTCGTAGGGAGCGCCGCCCTGGCGCACGAGCTTGGTCCAGCAGGGGACGGGGTGCGGGTAACCCAGGTAGTGCCGGTCCCGGACAGCGATCTGCCGGTGGTCAAAGCCTACCGGGCTGCTCTCGAGGCCGAAGATTCCCAGGCCAAGCCGAGTTTCGTCTCGCTGGAAGGCTACTTGGCCGGGCGCCTCGCGATCACCGGCCTCAGGCGCGCCGGACCGGAGCCTACGCGGGCAAGTTTCGTCAGTCGCTTGAGCTCCGCCGAGAGCATCGACCTAGACGGTTTCGCATTGCGCTTCGGCGCCGGGGACAACCAAGGTTCGGACGCGGTGTTCATAACGCGCATTGACAGCCGCGGCCGCTATCAGCCGGTGCGCACGTCTTCCGGGGCTAGGCAGCCATGAATGCGCAACTGCGACGCATCGGAGCGCAACGCACCGAGACGCTGAAGGCGCTGTTGCACCGCTTGCTGCCCGAGCGGCTGC
This sequence comes from Bryobacterales bacterium, assembly GCA_965213745.1. GTDB lineage: Bacteria > Acidobacteriota > Terriglobia > Bryobacterales > UBA6623 > VXMF01. Next base: position 235,312 of record CBDBZZ010000008.1, read on the forward strand.
GGCTCGCGGGGCAGCTCTACATCGGGCTCGGCGGGGCGGTCGCCTTGACCTTGACGGCAAGCCTGATCGCTTGGTTCTCGTTCGGCGCTGTGGGAGAGGCCCAGGACCTTGTGACCGAAGAGATCCTCCCGGAGATGGAGGCCGCGTATGGCATCGCCCAGCGGAGCGGCACGCTGGTGGCCGCCGCTCCGCGCTTAACTGCGGCCACCAGCGCGGTCGAACTGGAGGAGATCGGCGCCCAGGTCCGGACGGAGCGGGACGCGCTGGAGGCGCGCCTGACAGATCTGCTGCGCGCCGGGGGCGAGACCGAGCGCTTTACGCGCATCCGTTCCCTGAGCCGGGAACTGACCTCCAACATCGACGCCGTAGAAGCCTCGGTGGCGGAGGGCTTCGACCTATCCGCGCACGGCGCGGCGTTGCTTGCGGAACTCAATGCAATCAGGGACTCCCTGGAATCCGAGTTGGTTCCGGCGATGGATGACCAGTACTTCTACGCGATGACCGGCTACCGAGAGTTGGGGCGGCCACCCGTGCGTCGGTCGCAGTTTCTGAAGGAGTCCGAGATCCAACGCTACCGGTACTTGCTTGAGCTGCATTCGGACCTCACCGATTCCACCGAGTTGATGACGCACGCCTTCAACCTGTCCGACTCGGCCCTGCTGGAGCCCCTGCGGGAGCGATTCGAGGCCGCCGCAGGCAGGATCGACCGGAACCTGGGTGCCCTCGGCCAGCGTTCGATCGCCCCAGAGGTCCGGCCGGGTCTGGAGCAGCTGATCCAGCTAGGCCTCGGGGAGGGGGGCTGCTTCCCTCTGCGGGAGCGCCAGCTCGCGATCCTAGACCGGCAGCACAACCTGCTGGCTGAGAACCGGGAACTGCGGCTCGTGCTAGTCGGCGAAGTCGACGGGCTCGTGAGCGAAGCTCGCCTCCGCATGGCGCACGCGACACAGAGTGCGGGCGAAGCGATCCAAATCTGGTGGTACGTGCTCCTAGGGCTGAACGCGTTCGGCATTCTCGGGGCTGTCCTCATCGCCTGGCTGTACGTCGGGCGGGTCCTGGTGAGCCGCCTGGCGCAGATCTCCGACCGGATGCACAAGATGGCAGCCGGCGACTTGAGAACGAAGGTCGAGATTGGAGGCCGCGATGAGATTGCCGAGATGGGCCAGGCGTTGGAGTTGTTCCGCCAGAAGGCGATCGAGGCCCGCCGGCTGAACTTGGCAGAGAAGCTGGCCGACGAGCTGCGCGGCAAGAATCAGGAGCTGGAGGCCGTGCTCACGGACCTGCACAAAGCCCAGGACCAGATCGTCGCCCGCGAGAAGCTGGCCGCGCTCGGCGAGCTCACCGCCGGCGTAGCCCACGAGATTCGCAACCCGCTCAATTTCGTGAAGAACTTCTCCGAGGTCTCCGGCGAGCTGCTGGAGGAGCTGCAGGAGACGCTCGAGCATGTGGGGGAGGGCTTGGACGAAGACCAGCAGGAGGATGTCAAGGAGATCTGCGCGGACCTCGTCGAGAACCTGGACTGCATCCGGAACCACAGCAACCGCGCGAACCGGATCGTGCTCGACATGCTGATGATGGGGCGGGACTCCGGGGAGCGGATGGAGACCGACATCAACACCTTGATCTGGGACAACGCCCAGCTGGCGTTCCACAGCGCCCGCGCAACCGATCCAGACTTCCAGCTAGAAATCCAGCAGGACTTCGATCCGGAAGCTGGCTGCCTGGAAGTCGTGCCGCAGGAGATGGGCCGAGTGATCCTGAACATGGTGAGCAACTCGTGCCAAGCCACGCACGCCAAGCGGCAGGGGAACGCGGGGAACGGCTACGACCCTACATTGCGGCTGACGACCCGGCGGGTCGACGGCCGCGTAGAGATCCGCGTCCGGGACAACGGCAGCGGCATTCCGCCGGAGGCGATCGAGAAGATCTTCAATCCGTTCTTCACGACCAAGCCGACGAACCAAGGCACCGGGCTAGGGCTCTCAATGTCCAACGACATCGTGCGCAAGCATGGCGGGACGGTGCGGGTGGAATCGGAACTGGGCACCTACACCGAGATGATCATCGAGCTCCCGACGGGTCCCGGCGCGGCGGAATAGCGGAATTCACGTCATCCAGCTGCCGGGGCCAACGACAGCGCGGTTCCCGTTGGGCCGGATTCGATGGACGGCTGCGGCGAGGCGCGCTGCTGGCCGCGCTACCCTCCCAGCTTGGCGATGGCCTCGGCCCGCGAACGATGGATCGGGATGATCTTGTCGAACCCGCTGATCTCGAACACCGCGCGGACGGGGTCGGTCGGGGAGCAGATGGCGAACCCTGCCTTCTTGTTGCGCAGCGCCTTGGCGATCACCAGCACCGCTCGGAGGCCCGCGCTGCTGATGTACGTCAAATCGGCGAAATCGATGAGGACCGCCGAGTCGTTGTCGCCAATCGCCGCCTTGAGGAGGTTCTCAAAGTCTCGGGCGTTGGTGCCGTCGATGCGGGACCACGCCCGGGCGACTAGGGTTGCGTCCACTCTTTCTGTGCTGATGTCCATCACTCCGCCTCTCTGTGCCCACCGAACACACCCGACCGCTGCGAGCGGGCCGCTTGCTGATCCGCAGGTCCGGCCAAGTGCGCAGTCCCAATGTACACCATTGTAGTAAGCGCCAAGCCCCTGGGGCCGGGTCGTCAGCAGGGCTCCTCCGGCCTCTCCTGCGGAGAGCATCCGCGACCGGGGAGCGGCCACGGGCTGAGGCGGCCGCAGAATGCCGAGCAGCTTTTCGAGAGCTGCGCCCCATGCTTCAGGGGAGCGCCAGGATTCCGGCCCAGGACGCGAGGTGTCGCTGGACTGGGACGTTCGACGCCAAGCCGTAGGCTCGGCTGCGCCGCAGGCGCAGACGACCGCCAGCACCAAGGCCGACGGACGACCCGGAGCGACCGGCTGCACGCGGCACCAAGGCTTGCGGCCGTGCAGCGCCTAGCCGCCCAGCCCCGCCTGAAACATGCGAATCCCCGCGACGGCCGCCGCGCCGGCCTCCTGGCACCGCGCTTCTCGCTCCCGGGTCACTCCCCCCAGCGCGGCAACGGGAATCTGCGCCCCGCTGCAAGCCTCGCGCAGCCCGGCCAGGCCCGGGATGTCGCGCAGCCCGGGCTTGGAAGCCGTCGGGAACACGGGACCGAAGACGGCCAGATCCGCCCCTTCGCGCTCGGCGCGCCTCACCTCGGCCACGGTGTGGGTCGAAACGGCGATCAGGAAGCCGCTGGGGACGATCCTCCGCAGAGCATCCGCAGCGGGCGCGGCGGCAGGCAGATGCACTCCGTGGGCCCCGGCGGTCAGAGCCACATCAAGCCGTTCGTTGACTAGAATCCGCGTTCCGCCAGGCGCGGCCCGCGCCAGCGCGGCCCGCACCAACGCCAGCAACTCCCGCGAGGGCAGATCCTTCTCCCGCACTTGCACCCAGTCAACGCCGCGCCGGACATTGGCCTCGATGCAGTCGAGCAGATCGCCCGGGCAACTCCGCCGGTCCGTGATGTAGTAGCGTCGCACGCCGTCTCCGCAATCCCCCGGCATCGCCAAGGTTGACAATCGCTGACTAAGGTTACATAATGAGTCTATGCTAAGAGCCCGACGGGCGGGCCGGTTGGCGACCGTCTCCGCAGCAGCGGCCAGAAGGGTTCGACGCAGGTCCTTGGGGGAAGACAAATGAGCAAAGTCATTGGCATCGATCTGGGCACAACCAATTCCGTGGTGGCGGTCATGCAGGCCGGCCAGCCGACGGTCATCGCGAACCAGGAGGGCGGGCGCACCACGCCTTCCGTCGTCGGATTCACGAAGAGCAACGAGCGGCTCGTGGGCCAGACGGCCAAGCGCCAAGCCGTCACGAATCCCGAAGCGACAGTGTACTCGATCAAGCGCTTCATGGGGCGGCGGCCGGCGGAGGTGGCCGAGGAGACCCGTCTGGTGCCCTACAAGACGCGCGCCGTCGGCGACCTGCTGAAGGTCTCCGCGGGGGGCAAGGAATATTCCCCGCAGGAGATCTCGGCGATGATCCTCGGCAAGCTCAAGGAAGCCGCCGAGGCCTACCTCGGCGAAAAGGTCACCCAGGCCGTCATCACCGTGCCCGCCTATTTCAACGACTCGCAGCGCCAGGCGACCAAGGATGCCGGCAGGATCAGCGGCCTCGAAGTCCTGCGCATCATCAACGAGCCGACGGCGGCGGCCCTGGCCTACGGCCTCGACAAGAAGGACAACGAGACCATCGCCGTCTATGACTTCGGCGGCGGCACCTTCGACATCTCGATCCTCGAGGTCGGGGAAGGCGTGGTGGAGGTGAAGGCCACCAACGGCGACACGCATCTGGGCGGCGACAACATCGACAGCCGCATCATCGAGTGGATCGTGTCCGAGTTCCGTCAGGAGCACGGCGTCGACCTGGCGAAGGACACGATGGCCCTGCAGCGCCTCCGGGAAGCGGCCGAGAAGGCCAAGATGGACCTTTCCACGCTCCTGGAGACCGACATCAACCTGCCTTTCATCACCGCCGACGCGACCGGCCCGAAGCACCTCGAGCTCAAGCTGACGCGGGCAAACCTCGAGCGGATGATCGAGCCGTTGCTGCGGCGCACGCTAGAGCCCTGCAAGAAGGCGCTGAGCGATGCCGGGCTCATGCCGAACCAAGTCGATGAGATCGTGATGGTGGGCGGCTCCACGCGCATCCCGAAAGTGCTGCAGATGGTGAAGGACCTGTTCGGCAAGGAGCCCCACCAGGGCGTCAACGCCGACGAAGTGGTCGCGATCGGCGCCGCAGTGCAGGGAGGCGTGCTTGGCGGCGAAGTCAAGGACGTGCTGCTGCTTGACGTAACGCCGCTGTCGCTGGGCATTGAGACGCTGGGGGGCGTGTTCACCAAGCTGATCGAGCGCAACACCACGGTTCCTACGCGGAAGTCCGAGACGTTCTCCACGGCGGCCGACAGCCAGACCTCGGTCGAGGTCAAGGTATTCCAGGGCGAGCGGGCGATGGCTACGGACAATCGCCTGCTCGGGGTCTTCCAACTGGTCGGCATCCCGCCCGCTCCGCGGGGCATGCCGCAGATCGAGGTCACCTTCGACATCGACGCGAACGGCATCCTCAACGTCTCGGCCAAGGACAAGGCCACGAGCAAGGAGCAGAAGATCACAATCACGAGTTCGTCGGGCCTGTCGCCGGACGAAATCGAGAAGATGGCCAAGGACGCCGAGCGGCACGCGGCCGGCGACCAAAAGCGGCGGGAGGAGGTCGAGACGCGCAATCAAGCCGACGCGATCATCCACTCCACGCAGAAGACCCTTCAGGAGCACCGCGACAAGATCGACCCCGAGGAGGCAGCCAAGGTCGAGAGGGCCATCGCCGACGCCCGCGAAGCCGTCAAGAGCGGTTCGACCGAGGAGATCCGCAAGGCGGTCGAGGCCTTGAGCCAAGCCAGCCACAAGCTTGCTGAGGCGATGTACAAATCCCAGGCTCCGGGCAGCGACCCGGGCTCGGCGGGCGGCGACTCGAAGCCTGGAGGCGACTCGAAGCCTGGAAACGAAGATGCCGATATAGTCGATGCGGAGTTCGTAGACGCGGACGAGGGCCCGAAGCGCTAGCGCGGGGGCCGCACCGGTTCGGGACGCCGCATCCCGGTTGGAGGGCATGGCGACCAACAGCAGCAAGGATTACTACAGAGCGTTGGGCCTCGCCCGGAACGCCGGCGCGGACGACATCCGCAAGGCCTACCGCCGCCTGGCGCGCAAGTACCATCCGGACGTCAACCCCGGCGACCCGGCGGCAGAGGTTCGGTTCAAGGACATCCAGGAGGCCTACACCGTTCTCAGCGACGAGAAGAAACGCAGATTCTACGACCGGCACGGCTTCTATTCGGACCAGGCATTCAGCGGCAGTGGCGGCGCTCCGCCGGGAGGCGGGCGCCCCGGCGGGTTCGGTTTTGACGGCTTTGACTTCTCGGACTTAGGACGGCAGGGGGGGGCGGGGTCCGCCCCCGACTTCGGCTCGCTCTTTGACACGATCCTCGGGGGCGGGCGGCGATCCCGGACGGCCGACGGCGGACGGCAGCCGGGAGAGGACCTCGAGTACGCCATCGACATTCCGTTCCGCGACGCCATCCTCGGTTCCACGGAGCGCTTGAATATCTCCCGCCAAGGCCCGTGCGCCTCCTGCCGCGGCTCGGGCAGCGCGGACGCGGGTCCGCCGCGGAGCTGCCCGCAATGCGCCGGAACCGGCCAGGTCCAGCAGGCGGCCGGCAACATGCGCTTCAGCCTGCCCTGCTCGGCCTGCAGGGGCACGGGCGAGGTGCGGAACCAGTGTCCCTCCTGCGGGGGCGAGGGTCGCGTCAGCGACAACGCCTCCATCGAAGTGCGCATTCCACCGGGAACGCAGGAGAACGCTCGGCTGCGCGTCGCGGGCAAAGGCAACGCGGGGCTGCGAGGCGGTTCTGCGGGCGACCTCTACATCGAGGTCCGGGTGGGACGGCATCCGTTCTTCGAGCGGAAGGGCGACGACATCCACATCGAGGTGCCCATCACCCCGGCGGAGGCGGTCCTGGGGGCGAAGATCGAGGTCCCGACCATCGACGGCACCGCGTTCCTGCGGATTCCTCCGGCCAGCAGTTCGGGCAAGACGTTCCGGGTGCGCTCGCGGGGCGTGCGGAATCCGCGCAGCGGCACCCGCGGCCACCAGTTCGTTAGAATCTCCGTTGTCGTGCCGGAGATTCCCGACGAGAGCACCAAGGAGCTCATGCGGCGCTATGCGGAGCTGAATCCCGGCAACCCCCGCGAGGCGATCCTGCGCCCCCTCTAGTGATGGCGAAGCGGAGGAAGGTCAAGGGCAGCTACCCCATCTCGGTCGTGGCCGAGCGATTCGATGTGCATCCCCAAACGCTGCGGCTCTACGAGCGCGAGGGACTGCTGCAGCCGTCGCGGACGGACGGCAACACGCGCATGTACACCGACGAGGACGTCAAGCGCCTCGAGGTCATTCTGTCCCTAACCCGGGACCTGGGCGTCAACCTAGCCGGAGTCGAGATCATCCTGAACATGCGCAGAAAGATGGAGGCCATGCAGCGCCAGATGCGCGAATTCGTGAAGTATGTCAACGACTCGATGGCCGACGCCGAAGACCAGGACTGGGAGGATGTCTTGTCGCACGCCCTCATCCCGGTCAAGACCCGGCTGCCGCTGCGCGTGCGGCGCGAGAGCTCGCATCGTGACGGCGAGCAGGGCGGGCCGGACGAATCCGACGGCTGATCCCGTCAGCCGCGGCGTCAGAGCCAGCCGACGGCGTGCAGGAAGACCAGCACGATCCCGATCGGCACCGGGTACTTCAAGGTCCACAGCCAGCTGCCGTAGAAGCGCGCCAGGGCGCTGCCGGATTCGAATTCGCCCCGCCGCAGAGCGGCGTCCATCTTCCAGGCTACGAAGATCGCGCTGCCCAGTCCGCCGAGCGGCAGCGCCCAGTTCGACACCAGATAGTCCACCCAGTCGAACCAAAGCCCGCTGACGGTGGCCGGAACGCCGAGGGCTGTCACGGCGACGGCTCCCAGCAGGCAAGCCCTGCCCCGCGCCACCCCGAAGTCGTCGATCAGGTAGGCCGTCAACACCTCCACGATCGCGATCGCGCTCGTCAGCGCAGCGAATACGAGCATGACGAAGAACACGACCGAGAGCAGCGTTCCCCCGGTCATCTGCGCCAGAGCGGTCGGGAGGGTCACGAACAGCAGCCCCGGGCCCGACCCCGGCTCCAGGCCGAAGGTGAAGACAATCGGAAACAGCACCATGGAGGCCACCAGCGCGACCACCGTGTCCGTCCCCGCCGTGGCGAGCGAGGCGGAGGCCAGATCGTCCTTCGCTCGCAGATAGCTGCCGTAGGTGATCATGCTGCCCATGCCGAGGCTGAGCGTGAAGAACGCGTGTCCGAGCGCTTCCAGCACACCGCCTGCGGTGAGCTGGTCGGTATGCATACCGACAATGAAATCGAACCCTTGGCTCCAGCCGGGCATGGTGGCCGCCTTCACCATCAGGACCAGCAGCAGCACGAACAACGACGGCATCATGATCCGCGCCCAGCGTTCGATCCCGTGCGAGACGCCTGCCGATACCACCCCGAACGTCAGCAGCAGGAAGGCGAGTTGCCAGCCCACGCCGACTGCCGGCGAGTTCGTCAAAGCCTCGAACAGGCCCTGGATCTGGCTTGGGTCGCTGCCGGAAATCCCGTTTGTCACGGACAGATAGGTGTAGTGGAGCGCCCAGCCCGCCACGGTGGAGTAGTACGAAATCAGCAGGAGCGCCGTCAGTACTCCCAGGAAACCTATGCCGACCCACGGGGAACGGGCAGGGCTGAGCGACCGGAAGGCCCGCACCGGCGAGGAGCGGGAGGCCCGGCCGAGGAGGATCTCCGCGATCATCACCGGCAAGCCGACGACGAGGATGCAGGCGAGGTAGACCAGAACGAAGGCTCCGCCGCCGTTGACGCCGGTGATATAGGGGAACTTCCAGATGTTGCCCAGTCCGACCGCCGAGCCGGCGGCGGCCACAATGAACCCGGCCCTGGAATTCCATTCCGATCGCGGTTGCGCCTGCGCTTGATCTTCCATAGCGTTTCCGGACCGCCAGAGTAGCACAGAGCCCGCCCGGCGACATCCGCGCCCTCGGCCGCCGCGGACGGAGGACGAGCGGGGCGGCGGGTCTGCCGCTGTCGGGCGGGAAAGCCCAGACCCTAAGCCGTCGCCGCGATTTCCTCGTCAACGCCCGCTTCCCCCTCGGAGCGAGCGATGATGGCGGCTCCGCAGGAGTCGCTGAAGACGTTTACGACCGTGCGGTACATGTCGAGCGGACGGTCCACGGCCAGCATGGCCCCGACGATGAGCTCCACTTGCGGCCCGGTCAGATTGACGGCCTGCAGCACGATGAAGATCACCACCAGTCCAGCCGAAGGCACGGCGGCGGCTCCGATCGAGGCGAGCAGTGCGGTAAACACCACCATGACTTGCTGCTCAAGGCCGAGCTGCACGCCCATCGCTTGCGCGACGAATAGGACTCCGGCGCACTCGTAGAGGGCCGTCCCGTCCATGTTGACGGTGGCACCCATCGGCAGCACGAAGGAAGTCACGCGGTTTGAGACTCCCACCTTGTTCTCGACCGCGTCGATGGTGACCGGCAGGGTCGCCCCGGAGGAGCTCGTCGAGAAGGCCATCACGATCGGCTCCACCATGTTGCGGAAGTGGGTCAGCGGATTGATGCCGCCGAGGAAGCGGAGTATCAGCGGCAGAGTCAGCAGCAGATGGACTGTCAAGCCGCACACCAGCATCAGCGCGTATAGGCCGAGGGCTTTGAACGCCCCCAGGCCCGTGGTGCCCATGAGCTTGGCGATCAGGGCGAACACGCCGACTGGGGCAAAGTAATGGATGATGCCGCCGGTGAGGCGCATCATGGCCTCGAAGCCGGCCTCGAAGACGGACATCAGCGCGTTGCGGTGGGACTCTCGGAGGGTGCTGATGCTGATGCCGAGCACAATCGCGAAGAAGATGATCGCGAGCATCTCGGTCTCCGCCGCCGCGGCGACGAAGTTCTCGGGCACGATATCCAGAATCAAGTCGACAGGGGATTGGATGACGCTCAATTCGGGCATCTCTTCCGTTTCAACATCCACGAGATCGGCACCTACCCCGGGCCGCATGGCGTTGACCATGAAGAGCCCGACCAGGGCCGCGAAGAGGCTCGTGAGCATGTAGTAGCCGAGGGTCTTGCCAAACAGCCGCCCGAGTCCAGCGCTCGCTCCCACCGATGCCACCCCCGTGACGATGGACGTGAGGACGAGCGGGACGATGATCATCTTGAGGAGCTTGATGAAGAGCGTGCCGAGCCAGCCAACGGACTCCGCCAGCGGCTCTCCTCCAACCAAGCCGGCGATGACGCCGAGCAGCATGGCAATCGCGATGCGCCAGTGGAGCCGGTTGTACCACTTGGCCGCAGATTCGGAAGCAGACATCGAGGGGTCCTTTCAGGGCGCTCCCGAACCGCTCGTCGCCGACGGCCCGGTTTGGCGGAGTCCAGAAGCAGCGAATCAATTGTTGCAGATGGGAGAGTTCCGGGGCAGATGCGGTGCCGAGCCTCAAGCTGCTTCGACGGGCGGTTGACGGCTCCGGTTTCCGGGGGCCGCTTGGCTCCCCGGCAAATTCCAACCTGATTGCCCACAGGCCTCATCCAGAGTTAGGGGCGGTAGTTTCCCTATACAGCGTCAAGGGGTGAATCAGGGAATGGGGGATGCTTGCGGGCAGGGGGGATTGTGTCACCGGCACGGGAAACTGCGCCTTCCATCGCCCGACTGGCACGCGGGCCGGGGGGAGAGGGCCGGCCGGGGCGGCGGCTCCGGTTGCCCGAGGCGGTCCTCCCGGAGGAGGGTGTGGCGAGGAAAACCAGCTTGCGCTCGACGGCGACCAGGGCGACCTTGGAGATCACTGAGGAAGCGGACCGGAAGGTCCTGGTAGTGGTCGGCAATTGCAATATTCACAGTGCATAGATAATCAAAAGTGGCTGGCGACGAACCAAGCCGCAGTAGATCTCTGTTTGCAACCGACCTACTCGCCTCCAGTCAATCCGGTCGAACGGCTAGGTGGCTTGGTCCAGCGGGGGGTCGGTCGCGAGCTGAGCAAGACCCAAGCGCAGCTGCGGGCCAACCTGGAAGCTGTTTTCCGGTCTTTGCAAGAAGCCCCGGAACAGGCGCAAGCCTTCTTTCGAGAGGCAGCCTGCAAGTAGATTTTTGTTTGAATTCTGAGGACCTGACTTCGGCACTGGTCGGTACTGCGTGCAAAACTTTCCCGACTCACAGGCTGTCTGTGGAAGACTCGAGCGCCTTCAGCGGCGGTCTGACGCGTGGGCTCCTCGGCGGCACCACAGGCTCCGATGGCGCGATGCGGAGGCCGTCCGGGATCACGCTGACCCGCAGCTGGGGCCACACTGTCTTGATTTTGCGCAGTTCCCGCAGGCAGTCCGCACGGAAGTCGCGAACCGCGAACTGACCCCCGGCCCCGGACGAATCAGGTCCGAACTGCGCGTAGATCTGCTTCCAGGTCAGATTGAGCGGACGTTTTCGAACGTGAACGTCCGGTAGACCAGCCAAGCGTACAGATCCAGACCGAGCGGCGACTTGGACAGCGCTCGCAGGATGCCCATGTCCAGCGGGACGGGGTGCGCGATGATCTCCTTGAAGAACCGTCTGCCCAGGACGGTCCGGGACTCGAAGAGCGCGGGCATGCCGGGTTGCCGGGGATCCCACGCCAGATGCGATTGCTCTGTCACCGAGTTGCGCAGTCGGCTTTCCCCGTGCGGTGATTTGGGGACCAGCTCGACCGAGACTGCAAGCAGCCGCCGCATTTGATTCCGCATGCGGGGGATCGAGCCGCGCTCCCCGCCGCTGCTCCCGCCGACGCCGACCTTGGCCATGAATCCGAAAGCGAGCGCCCGAGCACCAGTTCCGGATTCTGCGTGCGGACGGGGAACGCGGGGCAGCAGTTCGTGGCCGGACACCCTCGGGGGCGAGGATGTCCGCGCTCCCCATCGAGCCGAGGGCTCAGGAGCCTCGGTCGTCCGCATCGCTGAACAGGATGTCGGCAGGTGCGCCCGAGCAGCCTGGAGGCAACGGCTGGGAGCAGTGCCGAGCGGGCGAGGATCGGCCCCCTGGAGGCCCGAATTGAAGGACTCCACCATCGTCCCAGTCCTTTTCCAGGTCGCTCTTCAGGCTCATCGCTCAGGGGAAAAGGCCGGGTTCTGGCTAACTCAGCCCGGCGCGTATCATGGCACCGTGATCCGAACCCTGCATCCAGCGCATCCTTATCCGGGCAAAAAAACGGTGGCCCGAATCCTTCTCGCCCTCCTGCTAGCATCGTGCGCAACAGGGGCGGCTCAAGTGCGCAAATTCGTCATCCAGATCGAGGACTCGGTTCTGGAGGACCTCAGCTCCCGCTTGGAACGGACTAGGCTGCCCGACCAAATCCCCGGCACGGGCTGGGAGTACGGCAGCGACAGGGCCTACATGGAGGAGCTCCTCGAGTACTGGCGAACCGAGTACGACTGGCGCCAGCACGAGGCGGCCCTCAACGAGCTGCCCCACTTCAAGGCACCTATCGACGGCATCGAAATGCATTTCGTGCATATCCGGTCGCAGGAGCCCAACGCCCTGCCGCTGGTGGTCACCCACGGCTGGCCCGGCTCGGTCTACGAATTCATGGAGGTCGTCGGCCCGCTGACCGATCCTGTGGCGCACGGCCGGAACGCAGAAGATGCCTTCCACCTCGTGCTGCCGTCGATGCCCGGCTACGGCTTTTCCGGCCCCGCCCGCGAGCGCGGGATGAGCGTCGACCGGGTAGCGAGCGTAGTGGCGCAGTTGATGGCCCAACTGGGATACGACCGCTACGGGGCCCAGGGAGGCGATTGGGGCTCGGGCGTGGCGAGCTGGCTAGCTCGGGACCATCCCGAGCGCGTAGTGGGCATCCATCTCAACATGGTCGGCGGCGGCCCGCCGGCAGGGATGGAGAATCCGGAAGAGGGCATTCCCGAGTGGGAGCTCCAGCGCCACAAGGAACGGGCGGCTTGGTGGCAGGGTGAGAACGCCTACGGAAACATCCAGGGCTCAAAGCCTTTGACTCTGGCCTACGGACTCAACGATTCCCCCGCAGGACTCGCCGCATGGGTCGTCGAGAAGTTCCGCACCTGGAGCGACTGCAACGGCGACATCGAGAGCCGCTTCACCAAAGACCAGCTGCTCACCAACATCATGCTGTACTGGGCCACCGAGAGCATGCCCTCCGCGGTTCGGCTCTACTTCGAATCGCGACGCAGGGGCCGCCGGCCCGAGAGAGTCGAAGCCCCCACTGCGGTGGCAGTGTTCCCGGGGGAGATCTTCTTCTCGCCCCGCAAATGGGTGGAAGCGCGCTACAACGTCGTCCAATGGACCGAGATGCCCCGGGGCGGACACTTCGCGGCGATGGAGGAGCCTGAGCTCTTCGTCAAGGATGTCGCTAAGTTCTTCCGGGGCCTGCGGTAACTGCGGGCACCGAACGAAGCCGCCCCCGACCGCCGCTCACTCGGCGGCGGCCCCTCCAGCCGCGGCTAGCTCGGCGAGCCGAGCCTGGATCTCGGTCTCCGGCAGCCAGCGGCCCCGCACCATCACTCCGGCGCGGCGCGCCATGTTCGCGATGTCTTCCAGCGGATTCGCTTCCAGCAGGATCAGGTCGGCGCGCCTACCGGGAACCACCTGCCCGAACTCACGGCTCTCGAAGTGGTCGGCGATGTTGCGGGTGCCGGACGCCAGAATCTCATAGGGCGTCAGGCCGGCCTCGGCCATGATCGCCATCTCGCGATGGATCGAGAAGCCGGGGACATTGAAGATTTGCGGGGCGTCCGTGCCGAATGCGATCAGCACTCCGGCTTCCTGCAGCGCCGCGAGGAGCTTTCTCCGGACCTCGATGACGCGGCGGCCCGCCTCCGGGTTGAGCCGGTCCCGCCTCCGGGCCTGCGATTCGATCCAGCCATCCACGGTGGTCTGCGGAAGGTACTTGAGCTCCGGGAGGGCAGCGAACGCTTCCACCGGCTGGCCGCTGTTGAACGTCTCCCAGAGGGCCATCGTGGGGACCACGGCAGCCCCAGCCTCCAGGGTCGCTTGGACCAGTTGCGGCATCTTGTCCTCGTCGGCGTGCAGGCCGAGGTCGCGCGAGCGGACCTCCGCGGAGGCGTTCTTGATCGGGGAGTCGTCGGCCTCTAGGGCCTGCAAGTAGTTGTCGAGATGATCGATAGTCCCTTGGCCGGCTCTTAGGGCGCGAACTAGGCCTACATCGTTGGGAACGTGGCCTCCGAAGGGGATCCCGACTTGCTGCGCTTCGTCCGCGATTGCGCCGTAGACTTCGACGGATAGCCCTTCCAGGATCTTCAGCAAATCGAAGCCCATCGCGCGCTGCTGCCGAACCCGCTCCCGAGCCGCTCCCTGCGTCAGTTCCTCCGAGCCGCGGAAACCCGGCCCAGCCGCATACAGAGTGGGTCCTAGCCGAGACCCCTCCTCGACTTCGCGGCGCAGGTCCAAGTGGAACGGGTCTCCCAACATGCCTCGCACCGTCGTGACCCCGTTCGCAAGAAACAGGAATAGGATGCGGTCGACCTCGGCCGACTCCGTGCCGCCTCGGGGCAGGTGCCCATGCATCTCCCCGAAACCCGGCATCAGAAACCGGCCCTCTCCGTTGATCACTGTCGCTGCGGCCGGGGCCCCGCCCTCACCGCTAGCGCCCACACGGGCAATGCGGCCATCCGCAACAACGACAGTGCGATTCTCCAGGACCCGCTCCTCATCCATGGGAAGCACGGTCACGTTCTCAAAAGCGACTGATCCCTCGGGCGGGCCCTGGCAGCCCAGCGCCAAGGCGGACGCTGCAATGCAGGCGATGCGATTCATGGCGATCCTCGCTGCCTGCATGGTAGCGCTCGCCCCGGCCCGCGGCCCCGTGGAGCGGAGGCCTCCAGGGTTCAGATCGTGAAATCCTCGAGCTTGGGCTTCGGCATCGCCCCCAGGAATACGGGTCCGGTTTCGAGGGTCAGCACCTGTTTGCTGTGCGTCCTATTCGCCGGTCCGGCAGCACCTGTAGATGTCTCGGGACGCCGCGGCAGTCGCGGGCCCAGAGCGACCTCTAAGTGCCAGAGATGCTCCCTAGGGTCCGCGAGCTCTGAGTCCCGGGGCTCCCTTTTGGCCGCACTTTCCGCCCGGCACTCCCTGCTTCCGTAGCATGCCGTTCCCGCCCCCATGCTGCTCGAGGTGCATCCGGACGGCTGTCAAAGGTCGCGCGGGCCGAGGCTGTCCGCGCTAGGGCCGGAGCTCAGTCCTCCGGTTCCTGGAAATTCTCCGCCATGTACTCAAAGTAGGGCCCCCGCAGGAAGCCCATGAAGATTTCGTTGACCAGCTGCAGCCCCTTGCCAACCGCATATTCCAAATCGCCGTCGAGGCTGTCCACTAGGATTGAGATCGCCCCCCGCCGATTGCGCCGACGCAAGTTGAGACGCGCCGGGTCGAACGCACGGTGCGGAGGCAGGCGCCCATCCGTCCAACCCTTTAGGAATGCCTGGAGGTCCTGATAGAGCTTTGAGTCGACTGCGACATTTGGTAGCAGATCCCGGAACTCCAAAGTATCGCGCTTCTCGTCGTAGATCAGCCGGACCGGGCGCTCCTTAAGCCAGACGAACGAGCAGTCCAGCCTGCCGCGGATTCGCGCCACTGCGAACGACCGGAACACGCCGCGGTCAGCGCGGCGGCGCAGCAGACCTGCGACGACCGCGCTGCGCCCCTCCGGCCCAAGCATCAGTGGTAATATGCCATGCAGCCCGGCTCGACTTTCTGCAGGTGGCCGGGAGGATAATCGCGGGCGCTCCAAAACTCCTTGATTGCCTGGCAGTTGATGACAGTGGATACGCCCTCGGCGGCCGCGAGCTGGTAGCTGCGCTCAAGCGCCGGGGCGAAGTCCGCGGCCCGGGTCACATACTCGCCTCGGGCCCCTAGGGCCTCGCCGATCCTCTCGTAGCGCAGGTTCTCTTGGAACAGGTACATGTGCTGTGCGCGGGCCGTGTTGCTCCGGCCTCCGCTTCCCCCGCTGCGCCACACGCCCCAAGCGTTGTTGTTGTACACCACAACGATGGCCGGGATGCGGTACTTGCTCAGTGTCTCCATCTCCATGCCGGAGTAGGCGAAACCGGCATCTCCGGTGACCGCCAGCACGGGCGCTCCCTTGTATGGCGCCTGGGGGCCGACGCCCTGCTGGACGGCTGCCCCTGCCCCGACGGTGTAGCCTACATCCGGCCCGATGGCACCGTACTGGTACGCCCCGTTGCAGATTTGGCCAGGACGGAAGGCGCGCAGACGACGCCGGGTGTAGCGGGCAATCCCATAGCCGCCGGATACGACAGTGGTCTGCTCCTGAGGGAGCTTGCCGGTGTAGAGCAGGTCGCTAATGCCCTTGGCGATGACAGCCGGATGCACGCAGTTCGCCTGCTCGCTGTATTGCAGGCCGAGCCTGTAGTGCTCGTCGTTCTCCGCTTCGAACGCGGCTCGCGCCGCTCCCAGCTCGTCGCGCCATGCGGGCCGCCGTTTCGGAGGCAGTTCCTCGGCCAGATCCTCCAGGGCTGCTTTCTCGCAGCTCACGATGCCGAGGTCGATCGGCAGGTTGCGCCCGATGTCGGAGGCGTCGGGATCGATGCGGATGTAGGTTGCGTCCGGGTCGAAGGAGTATTCGCCGATATTCGGCATGACATATTGCCCGACGAGCACAACCACATCAGCGCTCAGCAGAGCGTTCGGGGCCGTACTGGCGGAGAGCGGATGCCCATCGCTGAAATGCCCCCGGCTGGGCCCGGACTCCACGACCGCGATGTCCGCCTTTTCGGCGACGGCCTCGAGCGCTTCCCAAGCCTTGCTGTAGAACACCCCTGCGCTGGCCACAATGATGGGCCGTTCCGCTTGGTCAAGCAGTGCGACGGCCTTGGCAATGTCCGCGGGAGACGGGTGCGGCCTTGAGTCGGTGCGGTACTGGGCCTTGTTGTAGAAGTAGCGCAGGTCCTCCGAGCTGTCGAACTTGGCGCGCGCCACCTCGCCGGGGAAATCGAGATGCACCGGGCGCGGCACGCCCGACTTGAGCTGCCGGAAGGCGTAGGCCGCGTATTCGTGGACCCGTTCCGGGCTGATGAGCCGCTTACCGTACTTCTTCATCCCCTCGGTCGTCGGCTGCTGGTACACCCGCTGGATGCCGTGCTCGGTGTCGTCTAGGGCCAGGGTCATGTTGCTCGCCAGGACCAGCAGCGGCGACCTCGCCGCGTTGGCGCACGCGATGTTCATGATCATGTTGGTGAAGCCCGGCCCCTCGGTTCCGGAAGCTGCGGCGACTTCGCCGGTGACCCGCGCGAAGCCGTCCGCCGCAGCGCACATCATGCCCTCCGTGCGGCCCCCGTAGCTGGGGATGCCCTCCGAAGCGATGGCGTTGATCACGACATAGTTGCCGGGCGCGCAGAACAGCGCTGCGAGGCCCTCCGCCTTGCAGGCTTTGGCGAAGACCTGCGCCCCGCTCATCGGGAAGTCGACCGGCCGAGGAGCCTCGTCCAGGCTGGTGCGGACCTCGTCCGGGATCTTGATGTTCGCGTCGCGGGCCTCCGTCGCCGAGGCTTCCGCCTTCGCCCCCGCCGCGACTGCGGCCGCGGCAGCCCCCCGGGCCACGAACTTCCGCCGGGAGACCGGCGGCGCGAAAACCGTGCGTTCCCTTCCCATGCTTCAACCTCCTATCGCATCGCTTGCTGCAGTGCCCTAGGGGGCACTCGGCTCGACTTGCGGCCGCAGCCCGGCGGGGCCGATGCTGCGTACGTAATGAACGAGTTCCCAGATCTGCGTCTCGTTCAGCTGCTTGCCGAATGGCGGCATGTCGTGGCCCGCCCCGTCCCGGACCGACACGAAGACTTCGCCGTCCGTGGCCCCGTACAGCCATACGTTGGGGTCCCGCAGGCTCGGGGCCTCGAAGTCGGGGTTGGCCTGCGCCCGGCCGTCCGCGCCGTGGCAATACTGGCACAGCCGCAGGTAGGTCTTGCGGCCTGCCCGCACCGAATCCGCGGAGTAGACAAGCGGGCTCTGGAGCTTGCGGGCCTCCGTCCGCTCAGGACGGTCGCCGGGGGCAGCAGCCGCTGCGACCAAACTGACGGCAGCCACGGCCAGCCGCTTCAGGCTGGGAACGCATGCGGCTCGGCGGGCCGCGACCTGAAATTCTCGGCGCATGGTGCCGGGTGGGGTACCTGTGCTGCTCCCAGCGCGCTGGGCAGCGACAGGATAGCGGAAAACGCCGCCCGGGGCCAACGCGAGAGCTGCCGCCCGGGGGCGCAGCTCCGCCCGGCCTGGTCGCGGGGGCAAGAAAAAACGCTGAGCGGCTCGCGCCGTTCAGCGTTGGGGAGGGTGCCGGAGGGGAGTTTCAGGGGTCTTTGGTTGAGGATTGGGTTGGTGGGGTTGCTCCCCCCCGGCTGTGTTTAGATTACCAAATCCCATAGGCGCTGGCAAGCGATTCTCCGAAATTTTGTAGATTTTTCTCGGCGAGCTTGGGCTTGATGAACAAGCTTTTCGGAATCAGCAGGTTAGACAAGGACAGCCGGCTCCGAAACAGCGGTAGCTGATGGCGCACAACTGCAGATGGCACTTGGGAAGCAAGTGCGGAGCCTGGAGGAGCGCCCGCGTAGCACCCTCGGGGTCGCAGCTCCGCCCGGTCGGCCCTACCGTCGCAGCCCCCCCGCGAGGGCTCGAAGGGGTTCGTTGGAGCAAGCTTGGCCCCTAGGATGCATTGGCTAACCCAGAGTCGCGCCGCCCTTGCACGACATCTAGGTCGGCGCCAGATGCTCAATTCCCTGGAGGGCCCAAGTCCACGCTTGAGCGCTTGGCAATCCGGCAATACCGCAGCCTGAGGATGCTCGGGTATTGGCCCCTAGTGGGTCGGAGCAATGCCCGTGCAGTTCGGGCCCGCTTGCGGGAGTCCCGGTCGGCGCCTCGCGTCAGCGTCGCAGAAGCGGTTCGCGATGCATCTTGCCGATGCAAACCGGGCCAACTAGGCGCGGGCGGGCCATCCAGCACCGAGCGACGCAAGCCCGCTTGCGCTAGGCAAGGGTGCCGGAGGACAGTCTGCGGGGTCTATGAGCCTGTTGAAAAAGTCCTCAGCGACCGTGAAGCGGCACTGAGATGACCGTAGAACGACTCCTGAAGGCCCTGAACAGTCGCAAAACGGTGCTTCGGACGCGATTTCGCGAGGGGGATCGTATTCCAGCGACTTTAGCAACAGGCTCCTATGGTTGAGGATGGCTCGGGCTGGTCGGGGTGCCCCCGACAGTCGCCATGCCCCCAAATTCTCCTAGACGCAGGCAACCGACTAGCCAAGGAATGGAAGATTCCTCCCGCAGCGCCGCGGCCGCTGCAGCAAGCCCTGCGCAATCCATCGGTTCCGTTCAGGCCGATGGTTCGGCGATCGGCTTGGTCGTCGCTTGGCGCACATGCGGTCTGGCCGCAAAGCGCCTCGGACCCTATGGTCGGCAGACAGAGGCCGCTGCTGCGAATGCCGCCGCCAACGGTTTGGAGGGGGGGCTCTGCACGGCGCATTCGACATTTTCCGTTTCGACTGCCGGGTCTCAGCGACGAACAATTGCAACGGGCCGGATCGGAGATCCGGTGCCCCCTTGGATCCGCAGCGGCGAGGCCACGAATACAAACTCACCGAGCCCCTCGGCGGCTAGCTCCTCCAGGTTGAGCGCTTCGATGATGTGGATGCCGCTCTCGACCAGGAAATGAATATGCACGGGCATGGCGGGTGCCGGCACGGCCTCGAACGCGACGGTGTCCGAGCCTCCGGCGAACACCTTCCGACTGCTCATCCATTCCGCGGCCTCGCGGTTGACGCCGGGGCAGCGCAGGTTGTTGATGAAGCGTCCCGCGTCGTGCCAGTAGCGAGCCCAACCCGTACGGATCAGCACGATGTCGCCTGGCCCGGGAGTGACTCCATGGCGGTCTGCAGCGCACTCCAGATGCGCGGCGTCGATCACGAAGTCAGGCGGGAGGGCCTCGACGCCTTCCCAGCCGGCGATGTCGAGCAGAACCCCGCGCCGGAAGATCGGGCCGATCGTATCGACATGGTGACGAGCGAGGCCGGAGCCGTAGGACTGGCAGGCCAACGCGTCGACGCCGCCGAACAGCTTGCCCCGGAGCGAGAAGTGGCATAGCGCGTCGATGTGCGTACCGACATGGCCGCCCAGAGCGATGGAGTCCGCGGCAGCGCTGACCCCGCCGAAGCCGTGGTCCCCGTGGGCCTTGCTGAGACCGTACAAGTAGGGCGGATGGTTCGGGTGGTGCGGCATCCCCACGTAGTAGGGCTGCGCGAGATCGATGGTGCGGGCTTGGTCAAGGCACTGCAAGAGTTCCTGCATGGCCGTGCATTCTACTTCAGCGACGGCACTTGCCGATCAAGTCCGTAGGCAGGCTGCGGGCCTCCGAGTCAGTTGGGGCTGCGGTCGGGGGAATGGGTGTACGGTAAGCCGGGAGGACTCAACTCCGCAAACGAATTGAAGCTCGCCTGACTGCGGACCGACTTGGCAGCACTGCACACCTCGTCCGCAATGTCTCCGGCTCAAACTAGCGCCGCCGACCGTTATGTCCGTCGGCCCGCCCTCCACGCCTACGGTGTTCCTCTCGTCGTCGACGCTCTTCGAGGAGCGCAGAGTACTTCGCTTGCTGCTGCCGGTTGAGCACAGCCATGATCCGCTCGGCGCGCTCGCTCCAGATTGCCTCAATCTCCGGCTCAATGGCCTCCCGCACAACGCGAAAACGCTCCCCGATAAGGTCCAGGATTTCCTCCACTTGGCGCTGCTGGTCCGCATCGAGGTCGAGGTCCTGCGTCAAGTGACGCAATAGCTGACCCCTGTATTCCATCGGCGAAAGGTGCCTTCCCGCCGAGGCCCACCGGCTTCCGTAGACATGGACGCCAGCCATCCCCAGGACCAAGCCCGCGACGAAGACACCGACCAGGTACAGAGCCGCTCTGGTCCTAGTTTGGGCATTCGTCATCGGCTGTTCTCGGCGAGCACCCACAGCGCTTCGTCATCCTCGTCCATCGAATCCAGCGCCAACGCATCCACGTAGGTCGAGTCCAGGACGATGGACTCGGTGTCCTGCAGCTGCACCCAGTTGGAGAGCAGCAGCAGCAGCGCCAAAGCGAAGGAGCCGAAGGCGAGCCGCGGTGCCCAGGCGAAGAGGTAGGCCGCCCAGCCGACACCCTCGGCCTTACGGGCCTCGATCCGCCGCCATACCAGCGCGGTGAAGGCCGACGTGGGTTCGTAATCCCCCAGCAGTTCGCGGTAGGTCGCGAACATCCGATCCAAGAATGCGTCACGATTCGGTTCCATGGCCGTCTCCCTCCTCATCCGCCCCTGAGCCTTTCGCGCTCTCCGTGAGTTCGCCGTAGGCCTTCAGCGCACGCTTGCGGGCCCGGAAGAGCCGCACCTTGAGCGCGTTGGTGTTGATCTTGTACACCGCACTCAGTTCCTTCAGGCTCAGTCCCTGGATCTCTTTCAGCGTTAATAGGATGCGATCCTCGTCGGAGATGTGGTCCAACAGCAGGCCCAGCATCTCCTTCGCCCCTTGCTTCTGGCTCTCTTCGAGCGCCTTCTTTCCGCTGAGAGCCGCATCGACCGCGACCACCTGCTCCTCGCTCAGATCGGCCATCCGGACATCGAGCTCGCGGCGCTTCCGGCGCAGGTAGTCGTAGCAGGCGTTGACCGTCAGGCGGTAGAGCCACGGCTCGAAGACCTGCGGGGCCCGCAGCTGCTGCAGGGAGAAGTACAGACGGACGAAGACCTCCTGGCCCACATCCTCGACATCCTCTCCGCGCCCGATCATCCGGTACACCGTGCCCAGAATGCGCTTGCGGTAGGCCCGGATGACCTCGTTGAAGGCTGCGTCGTCGCCCGACTGGGCCTTCTCGATCGTCTGCGGGTCTACCAGCATTCAAGGGCAGCCGTAGCCGACGGCACCTGCGCTGTTCCATCTGTCCAGTGTGAAGGCGCAGCCGCAGCCACTCAGGTTACGACAGTCGGCCCCCTCCCGTTCCCGAGCGCTGTCCGGCTCGAGCCTGCGAGATTCTTTGCAATCGGGGGGGGGGGGGGGCGATGGTGGCGGCGCTGCGGAGCGGCCACCCGGTGGGCGGAAGCGAGGCTGCGGCGGAGGGGGGCGATCTTGGTCCGCGGGCGGCCAGAAGCGTTGCCTCTCGCCCCTGCCAGGGGCTCTTGCTCGGCGGTTCAGGGTGCTTCCGAGCCAACTCCGACGGCCATCAGGGCCCGGGCTTCGGGGCGGTTGTCGGGGGCAATCAGCGGCCCCGCGCAGCTGGCACCCAGCTGGGCGCAACCGGGGCATGCAGGCCCAGCGGGTAGGCTGAGGCCCTCCCGCCACCGTGTGCGTCTCCAAGCCCTCCCCGAAACCTAGCCGAGCTGCCGAGGGGACCCACAGTCCCTCGCCTCCGCCGCGGCGCCGAACGGGTCCGGCCCCGCCCGGTCGCGTTGTCCAGACCGGCCCGCCACGCTACCATAAAGCGTTCCATGGCGATCAGACCTTCCAGCCGCCGTGCCTTCCTCGGCACGGCGGCCTTCGCCGGGGCGGCCTGGACAGCTTGCGAGCGATCCGCAGACGACGTATCCGAAAGCTCCTCCGAGCCAAGCTCCCTCGGTGCTCCAGTGCGACGCTACGGCCAGCGCAGCTCCCACGAGCGAGCCGCCCGCAGCGTCCGTGACACGCCCACTCCCGAGGCCGCCTCTTCGCGCACTCCGCTCGACCAGACCTACGGGATCATCACGCCGTCCGCGCTGCACTTCGAGCGCCACCACGCCGGAGTGCCCGAGCTCGATCCGGCCGCGCACAAGCTGCTGATCCACGGCCTCGTCGAGCGGACGCTGGTCTACGCCCTCGACGACCTCAAGCGCTTGCCTTCGGTGTCGCGGGTCCATTTCGTCGAGTGCTCCGGCAACAGCGGCGGGGAGTGGAGCCCCGCCGGAGCCCCCAGCGTGCAGCTGAGCCACGGCTTGGCCAGCTGCAGCGAATGGACGGGAGTCCCTCTGCGCATCCTGCTGGAGGAGGCCGGCGCCAGACCCGAAGCGCAATGGCTCCTCGCCGAGGGCGACGACGCCTGCCGGATGCAGCGCAGCGTCCCCCTCGAAAAGGCGCTGGACGACGCCATCGTCGCCTACGGGCAAAACGGCGAAGCCCTGCGCCCCGAACAGGGATACCCCCTACGCCTCGTCCTGCCCGGCTGGGAAGGCAACACCAACGTGAAGTGGCTCCGGCGGATCAAGCTGACCGAAGGCCCGCAGTACGTCAAGGACGAGACCTCGAAGTACACCGAGCTCATGGAGGACGGCCAGGCCTGGATCTTCACCTTCGAGATGGACGCGAAGTCCGTGATCACCAACCCCTCTGGCGGCCATAGCCTCGAGGGGCCCGGCTTTCGCGAGATATCCGGCCTGGCTTGGTCTGGGCGCGGCAAGATCGACGCGGTGGAGGTGTCCACCGACGGCGGCGGGACCTGGAGCGAAGCCGCTCTGCAGCAGCCCGTGTTCTCCAGGGCCTTCACGCGCTTCCGCTTGCCCTGGACCTGGAGCGGAAAAGAGTGCGTCCTGCTCTCGCGCTGCCGCGACGAGACCGGCTATGTGCAGCCCTCCCGGGAGGCGCTGATCGCGGAGCGAGGGCGCAACTCGGTCTACCACTGCAATCGCATCAAGGGCTGGCAAGTCGCCGCCGACGGGAGCGTCACCCATGCCGACGCCTAGCCTGCCTCGCTTCGCGGCGGCGCTCGTGGCCTTCGCAGTGGGTCTCTCGGCGCAGACCTACGGAGTCGGCCGCGAGGCGACCACAGAGGCCGCCGCCGCCTGGGACATCACCGTCGGCCCGGAGGGCCGCGAGCTGCCGGACGGGAGCGGCACCGCCGCGGACGGTGCGCAGGTCTACGAAGTGCGCTGCAAGGAATGCCATGGCGAGGCAGGGATTGGCGGCGACCAAGCTGCGCTGGTCGGGAATCCCGAGGACCTGCGCAAGGCTCCTCCGGCCAAGACGGTGGGAAGCTACTGGCCGTACGCGACGACCCTGTTCGACTACACCCGGCGAGCTATGCCCTTCGAGCAGCCCGGCACGCTCACGGCGGACCAGATCTACGCCGTGACCGCGTATATCCTGCACCTGAATGGAATCGTCTCCGAAGACGAAGTGCTGGATCGCGAATCGCTGCCGCAGGTGCAGATGCCGAACCGGGACGGCTTCATTCCGGACCCGCGGCCCCGGCGGTAACAGAGGCGCGCCGACAGGCCGGGGAATTCGACGGGGAGGAGTGCGCCACGCCCTTAGCCGTGGCGAATTACCAGCACATCCCCGTCCCGGACGATGTAGTCCCTGCCTTCCAGGCGCAAGTCGCCGTTTTCACGGGCTCGGCTATAGCCCCCGTAGCCCACGAGCTTCCGCCAGTTGATCGCTTCGGCCCGGATGAAGCGCTTCGCGAAGTCGGTATGGACCGCTCCGGCCGCGTCCAGCGCCGAAGCGCCTTGGGGAATCGTCCAGGCGCGGCACTCGGACTCCCCCGCGGTCAGGAACGACATGAGCCCCAGGAGCGCGTAGGTAGCGCCGACTAACCGTCCGATTCCGGACTCCGACAAGCCGTAGCTCTCCAGATACTCGGCACGGTCGGACTCGTCGAGTTCCACCAGCTCGGACTCGACACTTCCACAGACGGCCGTCAGCGCAAGGTTGGCCCGTCCTCCGAGCACTTCGGACCGGAAGCGCTCCTCCAGCGCCGCGAGGCTACTCGCATGCTCCTCGCCGACATTGAGGACCAGCAGCATCGGCTTCCCGGACAGAAACCCGAAGCCCTTGAGCAGCCGCGCATGCTCCGCAGCCAGCCCCAGTTCCCGCAACGGCCGCGCATGCTCCAGCCAGTCCCGGCACCCCTGGAGCAGCATCCTCTCGGCGCCCAGTTTCAAGTCCTTGACGCGCTTCAGGTCCTTGTCCAGCCGCTCCAGGCGCTTTTCCACTACTTGCAAGTCGTTCAAGATGAGCTCAACGTCGATGTTGGAGAAGTCGCGGCCGGGGTCCAGGGAGCCGTCGATATGCATGACGGTGTCATCCTCGAACCAGCGCAGCACATGGGCGAACGCGTCGACATCCCGCAGGCTGGCGATATAGCTTGGCTCTCGCAAGGCCTCGCGAGACAGGCCGGGCATGTCCGCGTACTCCAGGGTTGCCGGCACCACCTTCTTCGGCCGGAAGACCCCGGCTAGGGCGTCGAGGCGCTTGTCGGGCACCTTGGCGACACCGAGTTGAACCTTCGTCGAGCCAATGCGGGTCTCGGAGGCCGAGCCTGTGAGGATCTTGAACAGCGCCGTCTTGCCGACTTGCGGCAAGCCGATGATGGCGGTCTTCATAGCAGTTCCGATTCCCATCTTGGCACGGCACCTCGCCCCCGGCTCGGCCGGGCGCCGGCTCTGCGGTTGAGGAGCTGAACTCCGCGGCGCAGCTCCGAGCCGACGGGTGCCGAACTTGCTCGTCAGCAGCCCGCTATCTCCGAACCGAGACATCGCAGTCCGGCGGATGGCAGCCGCGCAGGACGAGGAGGGCGCCTGCTGGCCGGCAACGGCCTGGCACCCCAGCACAGTCCGGCGGGGCGGCTCCTCCCGAGGCTCATACGGCCCCCCGGACAGTCCCGCATCTCCGGCGAACCCGGGCAACCGCATGCATTCCGCGCCCTATACTGAAAAGCCATGGCTACCTTCGCCGACTACGCTGACCGCGAGCGGGGACGGTTCGAAGCGGAACTGTTCGACTTCCTCCGAATTCCGAGCATCAGCACCCTGCCCGACCATGCAGCGGATATCGCACGGGCAGCGGACTACTCCCGCGAGCAGCTCCTCCAGGCCGGCCTCGTCTCGGTGGAGATTGTGGACGGCGACGGCCACCCGCTGGTGTATGGGGAAAGCTGCCATGCCCCCGACAGGCCAACGGTGCTGCTGTACGGGCATTACGACGTTCAACCAGTCGACCCGCTCGACGAGTGGATTTCGCCGCCATTCGAGCCGACCAAACGCGACGGCCAGGTCTACGCCCGCGGAGCATCCGACGACAAGGGCCAGGTGCTGGCCAATATCAAGGCCCTGGAAGTCTTGCGCCTCGCCCACGGGCGCCTGCCGGTCAACGTCAAATTTCTCATCGAGGGCGAGGAGGAGTGCGGCGGGCAGGCCGTCTCGCGGTTCGTCGCCGCCCATGCCGGGCGGCTGGCTGCGGACGCGGCCTTAGTGTCGGACACCGCGATGCATCTGCCGGAGACCCCGACGATCTGCACCGGCCTGCGCGGCATGGTCTACACGGAGTGGGAGGCCCGAGGGACCCGTCGCGACCTGCACTCCGGCCTCTACGGCGGCGTGGCGCCGAATGCGGTCTTCGGACTAGTGGAGCTGCTCGCGAAGTGTAAGAGCGCCTCCGGCAGGGTCCTGATCCCGGGGTTCTACGACGGCGTGCAGAGCCCGTCCAAGGCGGAGCTTGAGAGTTGGAGCCGCATCCCGTTCGACGAGGATACGTACCGCAGCGACGAGGTCGGCTCAACGGTCCTGACCGGGGAGCCTAGCTTCACAGTCTTCGAACGCGTCGGGGCACGCCCGACGTTCGAGGTCCACGGGATCCCGGGCGGATTCCTCGGCCCGGGAGCGAAAACGGTGATCCCGGCCCGGGCGGCGGCGAAGGTCAGCGTGCGCCTCGTGCCGAACCAGCAGCCCGATCGCATCCTCCAGCTGATGCGGGACTTCGCCGCCGCAAACGCCCCGGCCGGCATCCAGGTGGATGTCCGCCTAATCCACACCGCCCCCGCCTGCCTCGCTGCCACGGACCATCCCTTCGTCCAGACGGCCGCCCGCGCCCTCCAGGAGATCTGGGGACGGGATACCGTCTTCATCCGCTCGGGCGGCTCGATTCCGGTGGTGGGAGACTTCCAGGAGCATCTCGGCATCCCCACGCTCCTGATGGGGTACGGCTTACCGGACGACGCCCTGCACGCGCCCAACGAGAAGTTCAGCCTGCGGAACTTCCACCAAGGGATCAAGTCCACCGCCCGCTTTCTCGAGTTGCTCGGAGAAGGCACCGCAGGGCCCGGCGGCCCCACACCGCCGGCTTGATCGCCTCGCGCTATTCCCGCGCCACCGGCATCCGCGCCTCGGATTGCTGCAGCCCGGCTTCCAGCAGCGCTGCCAGTTCCGCGACTCTGGCCGGCTCCGCTGAGGCGAGATCCTTCGTTTCTCCGAGGTCTGCCTCCAGGTTGTAGAGCTCGGTCTTGGCTGGGTCGTAGAACCGAATCAGCTTCCAGGCACCCGAGCGGATCACCGAGTACGGATCGTGCCCGGGCCCGTGCCGATAGTGCGGAAAGTGCCACAGCAGCGACCGCTGCGGCAGTTGCCCGCCCCGCAGGGCTGGGGCGAGGTCGACGCCGTCGATCTCGCGGTCCGCAGGCGGGCGCGTGCCCACAGCGGCAGCGATTGTCGGGAGGAGGTCGATGCTGGCGATGGGCTCGCCCGACACGGAGCCGGGCTCGGTCACGCCCGGCCATCGGATCAGCCAGGGCGTCCGCAGGCCGCCTTCGTAGGCGTAGCCCTTGCCGCTCCGCAGAGGAGCGTTCTCGGTTGGCCGCCCGTTGCGGTCCAAGCCGCCGTTGTCGCCGGTGAAGACCACCAGGGTACGCTCGGCGAGCCCTGTCCGCTCCAGCGTCCCGAGCACCCGGCCCACCGCGTCGTCAACGCTATGGACCATGGCGGCGTAGACCGGATCGTCCTGGCCCCGCCCGTCGCGGGACCGTTCGTACTCGGCCACCAAGTCCGGCTTCGCCTGAATCGGGGTATGCACGGCATAGGGCGAGAGGTACAGCAAGAAAGGCCGGTCCCGGTTGCGCTCGATGAACCCGACCGCCTCGTCGGCCTCGCGATCCGTGAGGTATTCCCCTGGGTTGCGGGGCTCTAGCGTGGGAATGCCCATGGGCAAACGGGGCTTTTGCACGTACGGATCGAAATACGACGGAGGCTGCCCGTAGTCCCAGCCCCCATGGTTCTCGTCGAAGCCTTGGTCCTCCGGGAGATGGCCGCGGCCGCCCAGGTGCCACTTGCCGATGAACGCGCTGGCGTATCCGAGGGGCTTGAGCAACTCGGCCAGGGTGATCTCGCTGTGGGGCAGCCGCTGCTCGTTGACCGGCGTCAGCCAGGGGCGGGCAGCGTCCGCAGGACGGTGGTAGCCGAATCGTCCGCGGACATTCGGCCATTGGCGCGCACTGAGTTGGAACTCGGCCCGGATCCAGTCCGTGATGCCCAGCCGGGCCGGGGCCCGGCCCGTCATCAAGGCCGCCCGCGTCGGAGAGCACACCGCGCAGGACGCGTAGCCATCGGTGAACCGCATCCCGGTCGCAGCCAAGCGGTCGATGTTCGGGGTCCTGTAGAACTCCGAGCCCTGGCAGCCGAGGTCCATCCAGCCCAGGTCGTCCACCAGGATCACCACGACATTCGGCGGCGGTCCCGCCGACGCTGCGGCCCCGACGATGAGCAGCAGGCACGAAGCGAAGCGGAGCAGGACTGGCATGGCCGACGCCCCCGAGTCTACCAGCAGCGGACGAGCCGCCCGGTCAGCCGGGCCCATCGCCGCAGGCGGAGCTCTCGGATACCGAGTTGACCTTGCCCGGGGCCAGCCCAGCGGCCTCGGTGGTGCGTCCGCTGGGCCACTCCACTTTGAGGCGCAAGCCTTGCGTATCGGAGCCCACTCCGAAGTGGATCCGGGGACCCCTCGCAGACAGGTAGCCGCCGACCCTTGTCGCCGTGCGGAACTGCACAGGGCCGGACGGCCGTTCCAAGACGAGCCGGGAGCCCAGCCCCTCCCGGTTGCTCTCGCAGCCTGCCAGCCGGACCGCGACCCAGCGGTTGGCCGGCGGTGTCGCATTGCGGGCCAGCGTGGGCGGACCGTCCAGGTTCGCTACGACGAGGTCGGGATAGCCGTCGTTGTCCAAGTCCCCGACCGCCGCTCCGCGACTCGCCAAGGGTTGGCTGAACAATGCACCCGCAGACTCGGAGATATTCTGCAAGCGCCGACCGTCCTGCCGAAGCAGCAACGGCGGCTGGCGGTAGCTCACATGCGGCTGCGACAGGCCGATGTTGTCCATGACATGCCCGTTGGCAAAGAAGAGCTCGCGGCTGCCGTCCGCGTCCGCGTCCAGGGCCGCGAGGCTCCAGCCGGCGAACAGCTGGGTTACCGCCCCCAGACCCGACCGTCCGGTGAAGTACGCGAAGCGCCCTCCGCCGGAGTTGTAGAACAGTGCGTAGCGCTCCTGGGATAGTGTGGTGACGACAAGGTCCGGCAGACCGTCCTGGTCGAGGTCCTCGAACAGGACGCCCATGCCCGCGAATTCCACGCCGTCGTCGTCGAAGGCCGTGCCGGCGACCAAGGCCTCTTCGGAGAAGACACCGCCCCCGCGATTGCGGAACAGGAACTGCGGATGCGAATCGTTCGCCACGAACACATCCGTCCAGCCGTCCAAGTCGTAGTCCGCGAACGCCACGCCCAGGCCCTTCCCTTTCCGGGCACCGATGCCGGAGGGTCCGCCAGCGTCTTCAAACGTCCCGTCTCCCCGGTTGCGGTAGAACACGCTCGCGACCGGCGGGAACAGGTCGGGGTGGCAGTAGCTGCGCCCATGGCTGGCCTCCAGGCCACACCGGTAGTCGGCGTCAAAGCGCCAGTCCATGTAGCGCGCGACGAGCAGGTCGAGGTCGCCGTCGTTGTCGGCATCGAAGAAGCCAGCGCTCGTCGCCCATCCCGAGACCGCGATGCCGGCCTCGCGGGAGACTTCCCTGAACACCCGGCCCCCCTCGTTGCGGTAGAGCAAGGCGGCCGGGACCCGCCCTGTCGCCGCGTTCGTGACGAGCAAGTCGGGATCGCCATCGTTGTCGTAGTCCCCAACGGCGGCCCCCATCCCGTAGCCTCGGCCCTGGGCTCCGAACTCCTCCGTAGCGTCCCGGAAGCTCCAGCCGCCGTCATTGAGGTAGAGCCGGTTCCAGTAGCGAGGGTCGGACTTGTCCGGTTCCTGGCCTTGCGGGTGCGGGAACTCCAGGTGCGCGCCGTTGACGAAATACACATCGAGCAGCCCGTCGAGGTTGGCGTCCAGCAGCGCGACGCCGCCGCCCATCGTTTCGGGGAGGTACTTGCGGGGAGTCTTGGAGGCGGCGTGGCGGTAGTCGATCCCTGACTCCGGGCCGACAATCTCGAAGCGCTGGGCGGCGGCCGGCGCAACGACGGTCAGAGCGGCCCAGCAGAGGCTCCGCCATGCGGCCGACATCGAGTTTCAGTATGGCGGCTGCGCAGCGCCTCGGATTGCTCGCCCTCGCCGGAAGGCTCACGCCACCGAGGATGCCGGGCCCGCCGATCCCCAAGCAGCGCTCGCCCTGTACGCCTGCGAGGGCAACTGCTCAGCCGCACGGGTACCGCGTCGGGGCCCTCGCCTTCCTCGTCCAGGATGGGCGGAGCGCAGCGCTTCGGTCCGTCGGCCGATCGCATGCCGCGCAGCCCGCACGCGCCTCCGAGGCTCCCGGCGACCTGCGCAGGGAGCCTCGCCAAGCCCCACGGCCCCAGGGCGGGGCGAATCGGCCCCGCAGCATCCCCCAAGTATCATGGGGCGGGATGCTGCGGGGACTATTCGCGGCAGCGCTTTTCGCCCTCGCTCCGCTCCCAGCGGAGTCGCTGCGCATCCGAGTCCTAACCGACGACGGAATGCCGCTACCAGAGACGCTTGCGGCCGAACTGCGCTGTGGCGGGGAACTCCTCCGGCGCGCCGGCGCGGATTCCGAGGGCTGGGTCGCATTCCCGTCTCCGGCAGCAATCGAGACCTGCTCCGTAGCGATCCTGGCTCCCGCCTACGAGGCCGCTTCGGTCCCCGTGGCCACCCTCCCAGCGGCGGACGAAATTCCGGCAATCGTGCTCCATCGCCTGGGCAAGGGCCATGGCGAGAGCATCAGCGTGACGCACTTAGCGGCTCCGGCCCAAGCTATTCGGCATTTCCATGCGGCCATGCGGGAATCGCGGCGGGGGGCTGAGACCGACGCCTCCGAGGTCCTCGTCCACCTCGAAGCCGCCGTGCGCACCTACCCCGAGTACGCCCAAGCCTGGTACGAGATCGGACGGCTGCGGCTGGCGATGAACGAGCCGACCCAAGCCTACGCCGCATTGGACCGGGCCGTCGCCGCAGACCCTTGGTTTGTAAGCCCTTACGAACCGTTGCTGCTCCTCCAAGAGGCGCTCGGGAAGCACGCAGCCGCCGCAAGAACATGCGCCAGCCTGCGCCGTATCAATCCGCAATTGCCTCGCGGCTGCGGCAGGAACTGACTCGATGCCGGGCCTCCGGAGAACATTGCAAGGATTGGCCGCCATCTTGGCCGTGAGCGTCCACCTCGGCGGGCAGGAATCCGCTGCGCCCAGGCCCGTGGCGTTGGATCCGCAGAACTTAGGCCTTTCCGCCCGCAGCGCCGACCAGCTGCATCGGGCGATCCAAGCCCGTGCATGGAGGGCAGCCGAAAAGCTACTGTTCCGTGCAGCCTCCGCACGGCCCGCCGACGCCCGGTTGCTTCGCGCTCTCGGGATCGCCCACTACCAAGCTGGGCGGCCCTACGCGGCCGCGGCGATTTTGCGACGCGCCGACGCACTCGAGCCCCTCGACGCCGACGCCCGGTTCCTGCTGGCTAGCGCCTTCATCCGGCTGCGGCGCAGCCACTGGGCCCGCCCCGAGCTCGAGCGGCTGATCGCCGCCACCGAAAGCGACGGCCCCTATCGGTATACCCTAGCGCGCATCTACTACGACCAGCAGAGGTTCGACGAGGCCGTCGGGGAGCTGCGCGTCGCCCTAGCGGGGCGGCCGCAGGACCCTGAGGCGCTCGATCTGCTCGGTCAATGCCTCGAAGGTCTCGCCCGCCCGGCGGAAGCGGCCGCCGCCTACGGAGCCGCGATAGACGCGACGGACGGCCGTGCAGCCCGGTCCGCGTGGCCCCATTTCCACTTGGGCAGCCTGCACCACGACCTAGGCGACATGGCCGAGGCGGAACGCGCCCTGCGAGAGGCCGTGCAAGCGGACCCCGGCCACGCGGCTGCCCACCGGGAACTGGGATTGGTGCTCCAGAAACTGAACCGGCCTGCGGCGGCGGCCGAGATGCTGGAGCGGGCGGCTCGCCTGGACGCTCGCAACGCCAAGGTCCACTACTCACTCAGTTTGGTCTACGGGCAACTCGGTGACACCGAGCGCGCGAACCGTGCGCTGGAACGATTCCGAGCGCTTGCGGATTCCGGCCATTTCTGATCCAGGCCGCAATGCACACTGGCGGAGCCGTGAGAGCCAGTCGCAAGGATACTCGCTCCGAGACCAGAGGGGGCGACAGGTCGCTGCCGAGCCCGCTTTGCGACGCAGCCCCGCTCCCGACCGCAAGCTGAGCATCGCAGCGGGCTCAAGCGCCCATGGGGATCGCATTTCAGGAGGGCCCGCAGCCACTCTGCCCCGCAGCGCACTGGGCCCCCGGCAAACCGGGGTGCGCGACCGAGGGCGACAGCAGGGATGTGTTGACCGGCTTGCTCCGTACGATGTACCATTTAAAGGCATTCCAGCGGTCGCGCTAGGCGACTCAGGGGAAAGGGGAATTCATGCGGTCTCTACTGCACTTCGCGCTGGTGGGCCTCCTGGGGGCTTGCGCCCTCATGGGCCAGACCAGTGGGACCATCCAAGGCATCGTCACAGACGACACAGGCGCCGTCATCCCGGGAGCCTCAATTCTGGTGCGGAGTGTCGAAACGGGGGTCGAAACCAATGTCTCGACGAACGAGGTTGGCTTCTACCTGGTCCCCGGCCTGAACCAGGGGCTCTACGCGGTCACCTGCTCCTCGGACGGATTCTCAACGCAGGAATACCCCGAGGTGCGACTCGAGGTGCAGCAGACGATGCGCCTTGATTGTGCAATGTCGGTCGGCTCTCTAACGGAGACTGTCGAGGTCAACGCCGCAGCCATCCTCATCCAATCCGAGAAGACCGAAGTGGGCCAAGTCATCGACTCCAAGCGGATCCTCGAAATGCCGCTTAACGGACGCAACTACTTGGAACTCGCCAAGTTCTCCGTGGGGGTCCTACCGTCGCGTGAGATGGGCAAGGGCACGCGCCACGACGGAGTCCGGGGCGGCGAAGGCGGCATCCTCGCGGTAGGCATGCACGCCGCGCAGACGAACGTCCTGCTGGACGGCGCCGACAACTCTTCGCGCAACTCGGGCGGTGCCCTCGGCTTCCAGGCGCAAGCCACCAAGCCCTCGGTGGACGCCGTCGGCGAGTTCAAGGTCGTGACGAACAACATGTCGGCGGAATACGGCTACCGCATGGGCGCGAAGGTGCTGGTGAGCACGAAGGCCGGCACGAACCAGTACCACGGCTCGTTGTTCGAGTTCATCCGCAACGACAAGCTCGACGGCACGAACTTCTTCGCCAATCGCGTGGGGGCTGAAAAGCCGACGCTGCGGCGCAATCAGTATGGCGGCACTTTCGGTGGCCCCATCGTCAAGAACTCGCTCTTCGGCTTCTTTAGCTTCCAGGGCACCAAGGACCGGGCGGGCCAGAGCTTCACATCGTCAGTGCCGAGCGGCGCGTCCCTCAGCGGCGACTTCTCCGACCAGCCCGACCCGGATCGGAGGATCTACGATCCCCTCACCCTGGAAGGTTCCGGCGCGGACGCGACGCGCCAAGCCTTCCCCAACTTCCAGATCCCGGCGAGCCGCTTCGATCCGGTCGCAACGGCCCTGTTCAGCAACTACCCGGCGCCGAACATCCCCGGCCACGAGAATCTACGCAACAACCACTTCTTCTCGCCGTCCGACACGATCGACCACAACCAGTACGACATGCGGTTCGACTGGAACATCAACAACAGCACCCGGTGGTTCGCCCGCTATTCCATCCGCGACGAGTTCGTCCTCCAAAACGGCAGCCTGCCGCTGCCCGCCAATGGCGGCAATGGCCAGACCATCGACCTTCCCGGCCAGAACTGGGCGTCTGCCCTGAACTCCACGTTCAGCCCCACGGTGTTCAACGAGCTGCGGTTCGGATACACGTTCTTCCCGACTCGGTTCGACATCCCCTTCACAGAACCCCTGAACCCGACGTTCGGCGTGCTCGGGGCGCCGGGAGACGGTCTCAACGACGGGTTGGACCATGGGTACGCACTTTCCACCGTGAGCGGATTCCAGTCGGTCGGCCCCCGCGCATTCTGGCCGAACGTCAACAAGATGGATAACCTGCAAATTTCCGACAACTTCACTTGGGTCCGGGGCAGTCACACGCTCAAAGTGGGCGGCGAGTACCGCAGGACCCAGATCCCCCGTTCGCCGTCACGCTTCCGCCGCGGGCGATTTCAATACAACGGGGTCTATACGACAGAGCGTCCCCACGACGCCGCCAGCCGCGGAGCGACCGGCAATGCCGTCGCCGACGGCCTTTTGGGCTGGAACAACAACGGGCGCTGGGGCTGGCCCAACGGCGAGGAGCAGGTCATCCCGTACTGGGGCTTCTTCGTGCAGGACGACTGGAAGCTGACGGACAGAATCACCCTCAATCTAGGCCTGCGCTACGAGCTTTTCCTCACCCCCACCTTCCCCGACCCGCAGAACCACGCGCTGAACAGCACCGTGGTGAGGTTCATCGGGGAGGTCAACGGACGGGCGATCGAACCAGGAGAGCGGCTTCCAGTCAGCCAGGGTGGCTGGGGCGAGGCGGAGTACCTCCCGCATTTCCAGACCCCCGCCAGCGGCTCGGACTGCGCTTGCGAAAATGACCTGAACAACTTCGCGCCGCGGATCGGCATCGCTTACCGCATCGACGACCGGACAGTCGTCCGGGCCGGGATCGGCATGTTCTACGGCGAGCACGACAACACCGGCGGAGAGGCCGCGCGGTTCAACACCGGGGCGCCACAGTCGAACGAGTTCGACAACGCCCAGCCGCGCGACTTGAGCACCTTCTTCACCAAAGACGGTTTTCCGCCTTCAGCGCGCGGCGGCCTGCCCCGCGCCGGCCTGAACGTCAACATCAAGAAGGACGGCGTCTGGCCTAGCTTCTACGCGGCGCAGTGGTTCTTCGATCTCCAGCGGGAACTGCCGGGCAACACGCTGCTGACCGTCGGGTATAACGGGTCCTCGACCTCCCAGATCCACGGCTCGGTCAACGTCAACCGCCCACTCACACCCCATCCCACTGTTCGTTGGCAGGACCGCCGGATCCGGCCCTTCTTCAACTCGGTCGGGCTGCGAGGCGTGAATTTCCTCAACCAGAACTACAACTCGTTGACCGTCAAGGGCGAGAAGCGGTTCACCGGAGGCTTCACCTTCCTGAGTTCGTTCACCTGGGCGCACAACATCGATGTCGTGAACGAGAACCTGACAACCGGGACGTCTTCGCAGCAGCGCTACACCTACAACCAGGGGATCGAGCGAGGCAACGCTTCCCTGGATCGGCGGCTGGCCTGGGTCACGAGCTTTGTGTACGAACTGCCTCTCGGCCCCGGCAAAAACCACCTCCAAAGCGGACCGGGGGCGTGGGTCCTGGGCGGCTGGCAGATCGGCGGCATCCTCAATCTGTTGGGCGGCACACCGGACAGCCACTCGTTCAACCAGGACACGACCAACGTGGGCGGCGCAAACCGCGGAGACGTCATCGGCGAGATCAACCTGCCGAAGTCGCAACGCACCATCGACCGCTGGTTCAACACAGGCGCGATCGGGCCGGGCGGCGTTGGCGTGCTGGACAACGCCGGCCGCAACCTGATCTGGGGTCCGGGGACTACGGCCCTCGACTTCCAAATCTCGCGTCGGTTCGCCCTGCCGTGGGAAGGGGACTATCTTCAGTTCCGCTTCGAGTCGTTCAACTTCACCAATACACCCGTGTTCGGTCGGCCCAACACGAGCATCGGCCGCCCGGCTGCGGGCAGGATCACGACGGCGGGCGAACCGCGACGGATCCAGTTCGGTCTCAAATGGGTCTTCTAGTCCGCCCCGCCGAGCCGGAAAATTCAGCGGGCGCCCTCAGGGGCGTCCGCTTTCGATCCACACACAAAGCGACCGCCGTCGGACAAAACCTCCGGCCGCACAGCCACCGTGCGCTCTGACGCAGGCCATCCACTCCAAGCTAGGAGCTGAGTTCGTAGTGCGCGCGGGCTTGGGCTATAATGCGGTTGGCGGATAGCGGTTGACGCCTCCCGGCCCACTATTGCCCAGCCGTCTAGGCGAAGCACCGCATAGGTGAGCAATCATGCAAGGGCATCCGAAGGTTCTTGAGGCTCTCCGCGAGCTCTTGAAGTACGAGTTAACGGCGGTCAACCAGTCGTTCCTGCATGCCCGTATGTGCCTCGATTGGGGCTACGAGAGGGTAGCTGGAAGAATCCGCAAGGCGTCCATCGGAAACATGGTCCGTGCGGAACAGCTGATCGACCGCATCCTCTTCTTGGAAGGCATGCCGAATCTCCGCGCCATTTATTCACTGCGCATCGGCAAGGATGTGGGCATGATCCACGCCAACGACCGCAACCTTGCCAAGAAGACCGCCGATTGCGCAAACGGCGGCGTCAAGGTTTGCAAGGAGCACAAAGACGACACATCGAGAGAGCTTATCGAGGGGATCCTCGCCCAGGAGGAAGGCCACATCGATTGGCTGGAGTCCAAGCTGCAGATCATTGAGGACGCCGGGTTGGGACTGTACCTCGCGCAGCAAATGCATAGGCGCTAGGCCATCGACAAGCACCAGGACCGGAAGGTCCAAGCTGCGCAGAGCTCTGGGAGTACGTCAGTCCGAGTTCGGACGGCCGAGCATCAGCAATAGGCGAGCGTCGAGCCCCACCCTTGCGGTCCGGGCAAAGGCCGTGACCAGCCCTCATCAAAGGACTTGCGAGAGGATCGGCTCGGCTCGCGTTGATTCGGGCTTCCTTCCGCTCCCGGCCGGTTGCCTCGCTGCGAACTCAATCTCGTGAGATCGGAAGCTCGGGTAAGCCGGCCAGCATCCACACCGTGGGCGCCAGGGCTGCAAAGCATAGGCTCGGCACCGGAGGCGAGCCGTACCGCGTTGACCGCTCCTGTTGCAGCACTCTGCTTCAGACACCCTCCCCGGGCCCTCCGCTTGCCAGACCAAGTTCCTACGCGAAGCACAGTTAGGGGTCTCGTTGGAATGCGCCGCCCGCTCAATCCTGTGTGCCGTTCGACAAGCTTCTCCAAGCTGTCGAGAGCCGTTTCGTGCCGCCAGCGATCCTACCCTCGCGCGATCCCGTCTGGCGAGACAAGCGTCCGACAAGAACGCCTTGCAATTAGGGATGCAGCAAGAACTAGCGGCGTATATCTACCGCGATTTCTATCTGCACCGGGGTGCCGTTACGGAAACCTGCCTGCCCAGTAGATCCAGCCAAACTTACGCGGCCCGCACGAGCCGGGGAATAAGACAGGCGAGTGAGCATGCCGTCGAACCGGAAGATGGCGTTGAGAAGCTGCATGTCCGAAGCCGAGAGCTCGCCTTCCTTGCATTGCTCGACGCTGAGCACGATCAAGAACTCGATGACATCGTCGCCGCGGTGCGTTGGACGATGGACGAGACCATGGAGGAGGATCCCAGACGAGGCATTTAGGCAGCCGCGCTCACGGTTCTTCCTCGAACGCCGAACGCGGCACACCCGACTGGCGCACGATCGACCGCAACATCCCGGCGCGAAATTCTCGACGATCCAGTACCGGAACTGTTGCCTTGCCGTCGGCATCGTCTTTTGCATCGCGATGCGGCTGCCTCGTCTGCGGACTTCGACGAAGCCGTGGGCGACAAGAATGCGGCAGCCCTCGCGTCCAGACAAAACGCGCAGACGCCGGTCCACTTCCTCGGCGGGCGCAGTCTCGAAAAAAAGCGCGAGCGCCTCGGCCACGCTCCCGCCCTGGCTTGCTACATCGACCTCCGGGCAGAGAGCGACATAGACATCCCCCTCGCGCTCGACGATCGCGGCCAAGCTTCTTTTTGTAGCGCCTTTTCTGTTTCAAACTCGTCCTGTGTCCACATCGCGCACGAAGAACCGTCAACCGGTTTGGCCGGCTCGTCGCAACCGTACCTGCGCGACCTGAATGCATACGAGGGCTTCCAGGCCCGCATCCCCACAGGCAGGACTGCCTCCAGCGTCATGGCTGGCCTTGATGGCGGCAAATTCTCCCGTGCGGCGCAGGTCGCCTCCGCTGGGGCCGCCCGGCGCTGCTCCCGCAACCAATCCGGCCGCCGCGCCCGAGGCCGGGGGCGGCCGCGCCTCGGCTTCCAGCGGGTCGCCGGCGAGGCCACCGGGCGCGATCACCGCCAGCCGCACCCAAGCCTGCACGCGGCCGGCAGCGACACCGTCGTGGTCAACCCCAACTAGGCCCGACCTTGCGCCGCAGCGTGCGGCCAGTGCGCCAAGACTGACCGCGTCGAGGCCACCATGCTGGCTCGGCAGGCACGCCTCAATGACTTCCCCGACACAGTGCCGGTAGCGTCTAACATCCTGCCAAAACAGGGTTTAGGGGGTTCCCAACGGCTGCCGGTGAACCCGTGCGACGCCGTCGGCAAGCAACTCGCGGAAGGCACCCAGAGCGACTGCCGCCGCGAGGTCCAAGGCCTGCAGCGGGACTTGGACAAGCGCATCCACCGGCGCGACCAGGCCGTGGCCGCACGCATCGCCGCCGATGTCGCGCCGGGCGCAAATCCTAGCCTCCATCCCCGGCCTCGGGCCAGTCAGTGTGGCTGCCCTGCTGGCCGGCATGCCCGCACGCGGCACGTACGGTCGGCGCACCGCCGCCAGCCTGCTCGGCACCGCCCCCGGCCCCCACGCTGGCGGCCCCCACAGCGGCCAGCGGCACATCCGCGGCGGGTGCGCCCAGATGCAGTCAACGAAATTCCGCACGTGGTGGTCGCCCTCGTCGTTGTGCTGGACAAACTTGCCCTTATTGTCGAACAGCTTGTACCCCCAGCGCCAGTTCCAACGGCCGATGTGGATCGTGGCAGCGGTACCGTAGACCGCGACGCCGCTCTCTTGGCCCTCCATGCCGTACGGATTCCAGACGCGCATTTCCCAGGCCAGCGCTTTCCTGCCGAATGGGAATGTCACATTCATGGTGTCCGGCGTTTGCTGGTCGTCATCAAAGAACACCTTGCCGCCCATGTTGCTCGCCGTCCGCGGGCAGTCGGCACCGAGAGCCCATCTCGCGATGTCGATCTGGTGCGCACCGTCGTTGCCGGCGTCACCCGTGCCGAAGTGCCGGTGTCATTTGTAATGAAACCGGTTCTCGCTGAACGAGGTCTAAGGTGCCGGGCCCAGCCAGGTCTCGTAGTCAAGCCCCTTCGGCGCGGGGCTGTTCTCCTTGTGGCCTAGGTTGTCGCGCAACTGAACATTCCAGGCCTTGGCGATGATGATGCCGCCGATATCCCCGGATCTTGCGATCTCAATCGCTTTCTTGCTGGACGGACGGCTCCGAGACTGCGTGCCGACCTGGACGATGCGGGAGTTCCGCCGGGCCGCGTTAACCATGAGCCGCCCTCCCCGGATGTTGGGCGAGGCGGGCTTCCCGACATAAACGTCCTTGCCCGCGTCACAGGCGAGGATGGTGGCCGGGACGTGTCCATGGCCCGGGGGCGCGACCACCACCGCGTCGACATCCCTTGCGTCGAAGAGCGTCCGCATGTCGCTGGCTGTCTTCGGCATGGGCTAGTTCGCTCTTTCGAAAACCTGTCCTGCGCACTCCAGCGAAGCCTGGTCTGCATCGCACAAGTAGGGGGCATTGACGTCGCGGCGAACGTTCCGAGCAAGCTCCGTCCCCGCCCTCCGACGCCAATTTTCCCGGTGTTGACCTTGTCGCTGGCAGAGACCGGGCTGGCCTGGGCGGCAGCGCTGCCCCTGGCGGAACATGAGCCAGCAGGGATCACCCCACGCAACATTCCAGTACCACACAGCCAGCGGATTGCGAGGACGCACTGGCGAAGAGTCGAATCGCCCGACTGGAGCCCCGCAGCGGGCACAGGCAGAATCACGCTGGCGGACCGTGCCTGTGTTCCCTAGCGAGTCGGGCAATGCTAGTATCAATACCAGACTGGGTGACTAGGTCAATGGGCAGAGCGCCGCGTTCGCAATGCGAAGGTTGGGGCTCAAGTCTCATGTCGTCCACCACCCTCCTGCGTGGGCGAAGCGCAGCAGAGCGGATTCACAAGACTGGAGCCGCGAGGGACTCGACAGGACCGGCCCATGACTCGCTCTGACGAAGAGGCTTCACGGGTTTTTCGACGAGAGCGGGTAGGTCGTGGCGTGTCGTTCGATCTCTACTACGGCGACACACCGGGCCGACACCGGCCCAGCGCAGGGAAAGCTAGTTTTCCAACAGCCGTCGGTGCGCTTGGGGTCCCGTGGCTGCGTGCTAGGGCTACAATTGGACACATGGGAGCGTGTCCTGGATTGCGAGTCTAGGAATGTCAATTCGCGAGGCTGGAATCTGGACCAACGCGGTCTGCAAGACCGACACTGCTGGTCCGCTATCGGGCTCAGCCGCTGTCGCTGCGGCGGAGCCGCCCCAGGGCCTTGAGCCGTCCTTACAGACAGGTGCAAAAGTCCTGTCGCGAAAATCGCTGCAGTTCGCCAACGTTTTCAATGAGTTAGGGCAAAAACCACTGACACGACTTTTGCACCGGTCAGTAACTGCCCGGCGCTCGGAGTGGCTCCCGCGAAGGCATCCTCTGCGGCGGTGGTGGCTAGCCCTTCTTCTCGCTCTGGCTCCGCTCAGTTTGGCTCGGGCCAGCGTCGACGATCTAAACCGCTTGATCCAGAGGTACGAGGATCTCTTGGTCCTGCAGCCCGGCGATCATCAAAGGCTGGAGGTGGTGGCATCGGTCTTTGAAGATTCCCTCCTACCCAGATTTCGACGGGCGGTTCGCAACGCCCGGTCTTTTACATATGACCGGACTTGCGAACCTGCCTATTTCACTCTGCGGCTGGACGCCGAGACGGAGCCAACTGCGGAGGAGGTTGCGCAGCAGGAATCCAACGAAGAGCTCCGTCAATTGCTCAACAACATCCTGCCCACGCTGGCTTACGCCTACAGCACGCCCGGAGGCGAGGCGGCTTGCTGCGCTGCGCCGGGAACAGGGGCACCGGCCAATCCCTACTACCGGAACCCGGATGTGCTGCAACTGTACATTCGGGCACTGGAGCACTCCTACCACCGGGGGCTCACCGAACAGGCCTGGCTGCCGGACGCGGCTGGACGGGCCAGCGCGGATGCGTTGAAGGCGGGATTCGTGCGGCCGGCGGGGGATTTCTCCACGCTGTCGTTGCGCTTTGGCGGATTCATCCAGAGTGTTTTCCTGATGAGGGACTCCCTCGCAGCCGCGCAGTTGCTACCGAAGTACCGGGCGGTGGTACGCAACTTGGTGGTGAATAACGGGGCGATGTACGGGGCGTTTTTTGCCGTCGCACGGGAGGAAGCGGGCATCGACCACGCCAAGCCGATGCCCCTCGAGGAGCAGTATTACCTCAATGCCGATGGCGTGCGGCTTTTCGTCGACTACTTCTGGCCTTACTTCCTGCTCATTGAGGATAGAGATGAGCAAAGCAGGATGGGTGCCATCCTGGCCCGGGTCATCGAACGGAACATCGCACCCACTCCTGGCGTGCAGGGCACGATCAAGCCGGACGGCACGGGATTTCACCACGCAACCGCGTATGTGGGGGCCTACACGCCCTTCGCGTTGGAAGCGTTCGCCCAGCTGCTGTATCTGGCCAAGGGCACCACCTACTATCGGCCCGAGAACGTCGAAGCCGTCAAGCTCGCGCTGGAGGCCTATCGGGTGATGGTGCAGAAGTACTCGGTGTCACCGGCCTTGCGGGGGCGTTTGATCCGCGGGAGTGGCGAGGGCGCGACTACGGCGATATCCAAGGCCATTGCCTTCTTGGCCCATCCCGACGGCCCCAGCGATTTCGAGATGCAGGCGCGCTTCGGGGAGTTCTTCGACGACAGTTTCTTCTGGGGCGAGGAGCGCCGCGACAGCTACTACGAGGGTAACCGCGGGGTCGGCATCCGAGGCCTCGGCATCTTCCGACTGGTCGCCGACGTGAAGGGGCTCGGGGTCGCGCCGGCCGAGGCCCCTTCCGGAGTCTGGATCAAGCCCTACGCCGCTGCCGCGTTCTTCCGGCGCGGGGATTGGCTCGTGACCGCAAAGGGCTTCAGCCAATATTTCTGGGACTACGAAGGTCCGTTGAACAAGCGAGAGAACAGCTTCGGCCAGAACTGGGCGTACGGATTGCTGCAGGTCTTCAGCGCCGGCACTCCTGTGAGTGAAACGGGCTCAGGATACGACCGCTCCCAAGGCTGGGACTGGTATCACGTGCCGGGGACGACCGCGAGCCACTATCCCATCGAACGGCGGACCGACCGGGGTGTTCGTCGGCTCCGCACGGAAGGCGGCATCGTGCAGCGGGACACGCACCGCAACTACAATACGAAAACGTTTGTGGGCGGCGTCAGTCTGGGTGCCCATGGTTTCTTCGTGCAGGACCTCGAGGGCTTGCCGTTTACGGCGGCAACTGATCTGCGGGGCCGCAAGAGCTTCTTCTTTGTAGGCGATCGAGTCCTGGCGCTTGGGACCCAAATCGCTGGCGGGACGCAGGAGCACGAGACGCACACCACGATCTTCCAGACGCGGCTGGAAACGCGCGACACGCTGACGTGGGTCAACGGAATGCCAGTCGGCGCCCTCGACGGAGCCCGCCGACTGCCCGCGGGCGCTTCGGCAACGATGGTAGACAGCGTTGGCAACAGCTACTTCCTAGCGTCCAGCACGGCGGATTTGGTTCTATCCCGGAGTCTCCAGCAGAGCATGACCGAGACGTACGAACCTACCGAGGCGCCCTATGCACAGGCCTATCTCAACCACGGCATCAAGCCGCAAGGGGACAGTTACCTGTACGTGCTGATCCCAGCGGACCCGGAGGGCCAAAAGTTGGAGGCACTGGCTGCCGATCCTGAGGCCCACTACCAGGTCGTCGACGCCAGCAGAATGCATCTGGTGCGGTTTCCACAAGAACGGATCACGGCCTATGCCTTCTATGACCCCGTCACTACGCCTGACGACTTCTTGGTCCGCCGTGTGAGCTTGCCAGCCGCAGTGATCACCCAGGAGGAAGGCCCAGGCATTCGACTGGCCGCGAGCGTTCCCGATATCGGCTGGGATTTTGACGATCAGATCATCATACGGGGATTGGCCTACACGTCCAAGCACTTTGCGCGGCAGCAGGCCCGGAGGCACACTCTGCGTGTGTACCTGCGCGGCAGGTGGCGTGTGGGCGCGGCATCCAACACAACGCGGGCCCGTCACCTAGGCGAAGGCACGATCGTACAGATGCATTGCAGCGACGGACTCAGTGCTCGCATCCTGCTGAGCCCATACGAATAGGGTGTCTCCCAACACGTTTATTCGGAACGGGAAGTGCTTGCGAGGCGTTTTGCACTCACCGGCGACCTCGTGGCCGGCAGACCGCATGGTGCCGATCGATTCTCCAAGGCTCAATTCGCAAATCGCAGGCGTGGTCTGGCCATCACCGCCTCAAGACACCCTCCTGGCGACGGCTGGGTGCCGAGTTCGATGAGATGGACCCAGCGCAGATAGTTGCCGAGGCACTTGGTGACGATGCCGCGGGAGCCTCGCGAAGCCCTTGATCCGGCTGTGGACCGTCTGGATTTGCGGCGCACCGCGGATCCGCTCACCAGCGGAGGCGTTGACGCTCTCGTGCGGGATGTCAAGCGCTGCCGCGACGGGTGGGTAACCGCGGCTGGCGCGGAGACGAGCAGCGCATCCGGTGCGACGACCGGCTCCGGCACCTCCTGCACACTGTTTGCGTTGAGGCCCGACCGGGCCTGGCCGAGGGTCGCGCCCGCACGGTAGGCGGCACCTGCCCGCACGAGAGGCCCCGCTGGCGGGCCTGGCCCCGCGAGACCGTCCCGCCGCTCCCGCAATGCGGGCAGCGCCGCTCGTCATCCACGCCCAGATCAAGCGCCGCCAGCGAGGCCACGCCCTGCGGCGGGCCCGACAGTAACTCCACATTCACTGTTCGCGTCACGGCCTTGACGATCTGCTCGAACATCGCGTCCATGCGTAGGTCTTGCGCCAGTTCGACCTTGCTCGGCTGGTAGGACGGGTGGACTAGCTTGACGGTCGGGACGTCAGTGCGCTTGTCCTCGTATCAGTCCCCGCCTCGGTCCGCAAGAATGGCTCGCAGCATTTAGGGCAGTCTCCTGATCGGGGCATGTCGTCAAGCCGTCTTCACTGGAAGACTCCTATATTCGACCGTTCGATGACCGCTTCCAGAACACCGAAAAGTACGAATGGTTCTTGCGGGCGCGGACCTGACGCACAGTCCGGCTCGCTCCAGACCTGTTCCTGAGGACGACTACGAACAGGTCTTCCCCCACGAATCCCATGCGCTCGCAGGCTTTCTTGCATGATCTCGACATGCGTGAATCGCTGGCAGTTCGCGCAAACCTCGTCCCAGCACTTGACGAGCGGAACTCCACGATCCCGCAGCACTCGGTACGCTTCCACAGCCGCATCTTCGAATAAGGACAGAACCGCTTCATGGTACTTCTTGCCGGTCCGGTTGCCGGTGCTATTGTTCCGGTAGCGACGCCCGCATGCGGAGTACGCGACGAATACCGCGATAGGTCGGCCGCCGCTTCGCGCATGTTCCAGTTCCCGAGCAAAAACTCCACAAGGCGGACGGCTCACGAGAGTCACAGCTTGCGGCCCGTGTAGCGAGACAGGCCGTCGACCGTGCCCTTGAAGAAGGTGCCTGTCCATTCAGAGCCGTCGAGAGCTTTCTCGAAGGCTACCGGTCGAGCAGCCAAGCTGTTTCCTGGGGCCGGTACCCGGCAGCGATCGTGCGACGAACTCGCGCAGCATATCTCGCTTCGCCGCGAGGGGATGCACGAAGGCCCCGAAGCCGCTGCGGAGCACTTTGGCGAGCACGGGCTGGATGAATTCCAGAGGCGAACTC
The DNA here is from genome assembly GCA_965213745.1 of Bryobacterales bacterium. GTDB lineage: Bacteria > Acidobacteriota > Terriglobia > Bryobacterales > UBA6623 > VXMF01. Next base: position 280,013 of record CBDBZZ010000008.1, read on the forward strand.
AACACGGAAAGCCGGAATCAGCGATCCTCCGGGTAGCCTAGCAGCAGGCTTGCGAGCGCTGAGCTCACGCGCTCGGAGGGAGAGGTGTTGCCACCGGTAAGGGCGGCCTGCCAGGCGACCCCCGGCATGTGGCGCGGCGGGCCCTCGGTGATTCCGTAAATCCGCCCTTTCGCCGCGCTGGCACGGAAGTCCATGTTCAGGTTCTTCTTCGCGGTCTCCGAAATGGAATCCGGATGCTTGGTCTCCTGACGGTACTGATCGCGTCAAAAGTCGTGTCCTCAGAATGCAGGCAAGAATACACTTGCAGTCTGCCTCTCGCAAGAAGGCCCGCACCTGTTCCGGAGCTTTTTGCAAAGACCGGCAAGCAGTTTCCAAGTTGTCGCGAAGCTGTGCTTCGGTCTTGCTCAGCTCGCGACGGACCCGCCGCTGGACCAAGGCCCCTAGCAGTTCCGCAGGATTGACTTGCGGCGAGCAGGTCGGCTGAAAATACAGTTCTACCGCGGCTTGGTTCGCTTCCAGCCACTCCCGGATTGTCCGGGCGCGGTGAATCCTGCAATGGTCCACCACCAACAGAATCTTCCGATCCGCTTCCTCCGCGATCCGCTTGAGGAACTCCTGGAAGACCTCCGCCGTGACAGGACCTTCCCGCACTGTGTCCTAGAGCTGGCCCTCCGGGCTGCTGGCCACCCGCACGACGGGGGTCTGACCGCACGGGCCCCCGGTGCGCCCGGACACGCTCTGCGCAGCCAGGCCGGACTCGTCGGCGCAGGCGAGCAGGGCTCCCCACTCCCGGGCGCGGCGAAGGATCCTGGGGAACTCTGCGTCTTTCCACCGCTGCACAGCAGCGGACTCGTACCGGGGGGGGGGGGCGCCGCTGGGGTCGCTGCGGCGGGAGTCCGAGCCGCCGCAGGCTCCGGCGCACCGGGGAGACGCTCAGGACGCTGCCGAACTTCTCCCCAAAGGCTTGGCGCACTCGCTGCGCGGTCCACCAAGCGAACTCGAATGGGTATTGAACGGGGCTTTAGTCTCCGACGACGATACGGATTCAAGCAAGGTGCCGGTCTGTCCCTTGGCGCGGTCTTCCCGTCCTTTGGCGATCCCGCAGGCTTTCCATACCTCCCGGGAAAAAGCGTGAGATCCAGCGAGAGACCGTGCGAATGGAGAAAGGGACGCAGGACTTTATCCAGGCCACCGACTTGCCCCCAATGTACTGCAAGACCACGTTTTTTCGAACCTCGGACTTCTGGTCCTCGGTAAGGCGCAGGAAGAAGAAGAATCTTTCTTTTGTCATACTAATGGAGCACAACAAATCCACCCAGCAGATCCATCGACGAAGGGATTCCCGAGACACGACTTTTGATGCGATCAGTACCGGCCGGCCCGGTGGCCGGAGGAGCCGGCGCACGGGGTGATCCGGCGCGACGGGGACGGGGAGCAGCGGCTGCTAGTGCCGGTGTCCACGATGATTCCGGTGAGCTACGACCGGCTGCCGCTGGCGGGCCGCTCGCTCGCGGCGCAGCAGGGCTTCTACCTAGGTGCCCGGATCTCGCAGCTGCGGTTGCGGCTGCTGTGCAGCAGGAGCAACCTGCAGTGGGACTGACTGCTGCCCGCGGCGAGCCGGGCTAGGGCTGGGGCGGCACCGGGCCCAGCGGCAGGGGACCGACGCGGAGTCCGCGGGGGGCCCGGGCGCCCGGAGCCGGGTGCCTGCGGGGGGCCCAAGTCGCTCTCCGCACAAGCCCTACGGCCCCGCCCCCCCTCGCGGGGGATTCTCCGGGGATCTGGAATCGCGGGGGCCGATCGAGTTGGGTTCCAGTGGGTGAGACACTAATCCCAAGAGTCCTCAGAGCTAGGACGGCTGGAATGATGCCCCTACCGACTTCGGTCCCCTACAACGACTGGCGGCAGGTGGAGGCGGAGCCGCTGGAGACCTTCGTCCCCACCTTGCCGGTCAGCGTAGTCATCCCCGCCTACCGGACGCCGGCCGCGACGCTGGCGCGGACGCTGGCGGCGCTCGAGGGCCAGACCTACCCGCGGGACCTGTGGGAGGTGCTGCTGGTCGACGACGGGTCGCAGCCGCCGCTGGAGCGGCCCCGGTCGGCCGCGTTGGACGTGCGGGTGGTGCGGCAGGAGCGCCGCGGGTTCGGACTCGCCCGGGCGCGCAACACCGGGGCCGGGGCCGCCGCGGGCGACATCCTGCTCTTCCTCGACAGCGACATGCTGGTCGAGGCGGACTGGCTGGCGGCGCACGCCCGCTGGCACCACGCCGTCTGCGACGCCCTGACGTTGGGGGACGTGGTCTATGCGGCGGTGGACGGCCTCGCCGCCGAGGCGATCCGGGACCGGCCGGGGGCGTTGCGGGAGCTGTTGGCGGACCGGCCGGCCGGCCCTCCCTTGGTGGAGAGTACGATGCTCAGAACCCGCGCTCTGACGACGCGGGCCGACGATGTGTTCAACGCGCTTATGGGCGGCAACTTCGGAGTCGGCCAGAGCTTCTACCGGTTGGTGGGCGGGATGGATGAATCGTTCACACGCTGGGGCGCGGAGGACACCGAGTTCAGTTACCGGGCGTACGCCCGCGGCGGGCTGCTGGTGCCGGTCCGGGAGGCCTCGGCCTGGCACCAGGGGCGTTGGGAGGAGGACAGAGCCGCCAAGGAGCGGGCGAGGCGGATCCAGCAGGGGAAGGCGGCCCACCTGATTGCCTGCCGCGGGTTCCGCGGCGACCAGCGCGGCCGCATCTATGCGGTGCCCCAGTACGTGGTGACCATCGACGCCGGACACGTCCCGGCCGAGCAGGTCATCGGGGCCGCCGCGGCGATCCTGGCCGACCGCGAGCATGACGTGCTGGTGCGCATCGCCCTGCGGGCGGGGGAGGGCGACGCACGGCGGGCCCGGCTCCTTGACGTGTTCGGTCCCGACCCGCGCGTGCGCGTCGGGACCGCCGGCGACGCGCTCGAGGAGTTCCCCGCGGCGGCGTTCCACATCGCGCTGCCGGCCTCGGCGGCGTTCGCGCCGAACCTGGTGCATCGCCTGCGCACCCGGCTGCGCAGCGCCGTCACGGCCGGGGCGGTCCTCCCCGACGGCACCCGGGTGTCGATCACCCGGGCGTGGGCGCTCCACCGGGCGCGCCGGGCCGGGGGGGGGGGGGGGGGGCGATCCGGGCGCCTACGGCGAGGCGCGGACGCTCTCGCCCGCTGCGCTGAAGCTCAAGGCCGGCCCCGCGGCGTGGGGGTCCCGGCACGGCCTCGGGGGGCCTTCCCACCCCATGGGAGCGCCTGCGCCACCGGGCGCGGAACCTCCACCTCCGCCGCGAGGCAGGGCCGTTCCTGCAATGGCTGAGCCGCCGGGGTCTCCGGCTGCTGCTGCGGAGCATCCGGAGGTCCAGCCGCTGAACGCGACCGGGCGAACCCGTCATCCCGACGCACGGCGCGGGCGCGCCGCGCGCCGCTCAGGCCCAGGTTGGATCCCGGTCGGCACCGGCCGGAGGTGGACAGGCACCTCGGTCGCGGGGGCCACAGGTCGGTCCCTGCGCTGAGGCGGTGCCTTCCCGGCGGTCAGGCCGGCTCAGGCATTTTCTGCCTCGCAGGCCACGCCGTGGCGCGTCTCCCGGCTGAACTCCACGCCGCTAGGTGCATCGGCCCGCCCAAGCGGCGGTGCTGGGCGGCGCAGCCCTTGACCTTCCCCTGCGCACGGCCGCCCTCGCGGCGTCCTGCTCCACCTCCTCGAACCCGCGCTGCTGCGGCACAGCACCGCCCTGCCCAGGCGTCCGCGGCGGCTGGCCTCCCTCCTGCTCGCGTCCCCAGTCGGGCCCTCGGAATGCAGGCCAAAACAGGCTGGCGGTCCGCCTCGCGCCAGAAGGCCCGCCCCTGTTCCGGAGCTCCCGGCCAAGACTGGCCAGCAGCTTCCCGGTTGGCGCGCAGCTGGGCTGCGGTCCGGCTCCGCTCGCGCCGGACGCGCCGCGGGACCCAGGCCCCTTGCCGTTCCACCGCATTGCTCTCCAGCGACTAGGCCGGCTGAAAACACAGCTCTACCGCGGCTTGGTTCGCCTCCAGCCGCTCCTGGCTGATCCGTGCGCGGTGCATCCTGCAGTTGTCTACCCCCAGCCGCATCTTCCGGTCCGCTCCCTCCGCGATCCGCTCCAGGAACTCCCGGAAGACCTCCGCCGGAACAGGGCCTTCCCGCACCCTGGCCTCGAGCTGGCCCTCCGGGCTGCCGGCCGCCAGCCGGTTCAGGCGCAAGCGCCCGCTGGCCACCCGCCCGCCGCAGGCCTGCCCGCGGAGGCCCCCAGGCTGCCCGCCCACGCTCTGCGCAGCCGGACCGGACTCGGCGGCCCAGGCGAGCAGGGCTCCCCACTCTTGGACCCGGCGCAGGAACTCGGGGACTCCGGGGCTTGCCCCCGCTGCCCGGCAGCGAGCTCGTACGGGGCGGCGCACCCCGGGGACCGCCGCACCGGGGAGACCCTCAGGACGCTGCCGCACTTCTCCCCCCAGGCTCGGCGCACCCGCTGCGCGGTCCACCCAACGCCCTCGCCTGGGTCTTGAGCGGGGGCTTGGCCTCCGCCGACGAGGCGCAGCCCAGCACCGGGCCGGTCTGGCCCTCGGCGCGGCCGTCCCGTTCTTTGGCGCTCCCGCAGGTGTTCCAGGCCTCCCCGGCCGAAGCGTGAGGTCCAGCGCTGGATCGTGCGGAGGGAACAAGGAACGCAGGACTTTATCCGGACCACTGACTTGCCTCCGAGGAACTGCAAAACCTCGTTTTCTCGAACCCCGGAATTCTGGCCCTCAGGAAGTCCCGGGAAGAACAACAACCTTTCTTTTATCGTACTCATCGTGTGCAACAAATCCACCCAGAAGATCCATCGACGAAGGGATTCCAGGAACACGACTTTTGACGCGATCAGTAGTAGTCGAGCACGCAGAGGTTGCCGCCGGGAGCGTTGCAGAAGTTGCCCGGACGGACCTAGCAGTCACTTGATGCGAGAAAATCCGTCGACTCTAGCCACCGCCTCGCCGAGTAAGTGGTGCCCGGCGGGATCACGCTGTCGCATGGACTAGGTTCCCCGCTCCTTCACCGGCGCAAACGAGCCCCCGAAATAGATCGTCGCGGCTTGACGCGGTGAAACACCCCTTCTGCGAGATAAACCAGTGATCCCGCTCGTTGGGGGACTGTCCGAACTGAACGCGGCCGGTGGATGGCTCCGACAGACCGTGCAGGGGATGGAATCTGAACTCGAGGTTGCGCACATTGATGGGCGGGGCGTCTGGTCGCTGAGGTGAAGTCACCAAGCTCGGAGAAGAGCGGTTCGCGCCACAGAGCCAGTTGTCCGGGGCGGGGCTGCTGGTGCGGGCTTCGACATTGGCCAATGCGAAGCCCATGTAGAGAACTTCCAGGACATCGGCTCCGTGGTCGCCATCGACATCTTTGGAAAAAGGATGTCCGGTGCGACAGTCGCTACGAGGCGCCATTCCCCGGCGCGATGCCCTCGACCGCGAGCTCAGCGCGCCCGCCGCCGCAGTACTGCTGACCCCGAGGCCGGGCTCGCCGGCTATCGGCCCGGCGTAAACGCACGATCAGGGGCTCGCGGGACGCGGGCCGGGCAGCGGCCGAGGAAGCTGCCACCTGGCTGGAGCGCGGCTTGTGGGGAGGGAAGCGCCAAGCGTCCGGGCTGCTTCCCCGGGGAGGGCACCGATTGCCGACAGGACGCCAGCACAATCGATTTCACACGAGGCGAAAAAAGCGCCGGGAGCCGGTGCGGTCTCCCAGCGAGGCGAACGCCGGCCACATGCCGACGTTCGACTGCCAGTGCGATCCCCTCAGAACTCCAAGCGGAGCGACAGCTGCGATACGCGACCGCCCGTGCCCCGAAGCGTGCCAGAGATGCGGCCGAAACCACCGCGGCCACGCCGCTCCTCCGGGTTGGCGAATTGCGGATGATTGGGAAGATTGTAAAAGTCGGCCCGGAACTGCATCCGAAGACTCTCACGCAAGTCGAACCACTTGTGGACGGACATGTCCACGTTCGCCAAGCCCGGCCCGCAGCAGATCGAACTCGGGGCGCTGCCGAAGGCCCCTTCCCCTGGCGCTTCGAACAGATTGATGTCGAAAAAGGTTTCCCCTTTGACATTGCCGCGCCAGCCAGGCAGTTGGACCGGGTCTCCGAGAATGTTGGGTCGCTGGCTTGCCGCAAAGGCGTTGCTGCGGTTTGTGTTCTCAATGACCACGTACGGCGAGCCGGTGCGGAACTCGGTGATGATTCCGACGCCCCAGCCCCCGGCCACGGCGTTCAGGAAGCCGTTCCCGATCGTGAACCTGCGATTGCGACCGAAGGGCAGCTCGTAGACCGAGCTAAAGGCCACGCGATGCCGGATGTCACTTCCCGAATACCCCCGATCGAGGTGGCGCAATTCCTTGTGCTGCTCGCGATTGCCTTGGAACTCGGATAGTTCCGACCCTCCTTCGACATCATCCAGGTACTTCGCCCAAGTGTAGTTCATCAAAAGGTTCAGGCCGCCCGAGTAACGCTTCTCGACCTTCAGGTTGCCGGCGTGGTACGCGGAATTGCCCCAATCGGCCGACCTCTGGGAGACTGCGTTGAACGTGGGAAAACGGCGCAACTGCTGGGACTGCCTCTCGGGGCCGCGACCGCCGACAAGGGGAATCTGGTTCCAGTTCGTGTTGGCACCGCCCAGTCGATGGCCCATATTGGCAAGATAGGTCGCCTCGATCAGGAAATCGTTCGGGAGCTGGCGTTGGACCCCGAAATTCCATTGCTGGACCATCGCGCTGCGATGCTCCTTGCGGAAGAACTGCGGGGAGACCAGGGGCCGCTGCCCGAACTCCACGGAGCCGAATCCAGGCCCGAGCTCCGAGGAGGCGGTGGAGGGCATGCCGTCCGCCAAGGTGAGCGCACGGGTTATCCCTCCGTCCGGCGAATTGAAGTTCCCCTGCGTGCTGAAGCCGAGCGAGAACGCGTTCGGCACCGCCCCGCGGTAGGCCCCGTAGTAATTGATCGCATATCCGGATCGGATCACGGTGGCGTCCGTGACTCGATAGGCCAGGCCGAACCGCGGCCCGAGCGCTCCCAGGTAAGTGTCGTGCGAGTACTTTCCCAAGCCGTCCCGGCCGAAGAACGTCACGACGCCCGGGAGGCCCGAGACCGGGTTGATCTCGTGCCAGTCGAAACCGTTCAGGCGGTTATTCCGGTCCCAGAGCGGCGTGTCCACCTCGTATCGGAGACCGATGTTCAGCGTCAGCTTGGAGGTGGCTCTCCAGTCGTCCTGCACGAAGATCCCGAAGTAGTCGGTCCTGCGGTCAAGGATGTCGGCATCATTGATGTCGGCCGAGCTGACGTGGCCCAGCAGCAGTTCCGCAGTTCCAACGCCCGTCGCCCGGTTTCCGAAGACAAACTGGCCTCCGGTCCGATTGTTTTGATCGTCGATGTTCCGCGAATAGCGCCAGTTGAATCCGAACTTGATCTGGTGCGACCCGCGGATCCAGGTCTGGTTCTGGTTGACCTCGATCGTCCGGATCGGGGTCTGGATGCGCTCCTGGTTGCCCGGAACCAGTGGCGTGAGGCCGTTGACGTTGAAGCGCGCGAAGGACTCCGGATTGACGCCTGCGATCCCGAACTCCCCGTTCTTGCCGGAGTTGCGGGCGGCCGAGCGGTTGATGTGCAGGCGGTCGCCCCAGTTGAACCGGAACTCGTTGATCACTGTGGGCGAGAAGTTGTGGATCCAGTTGACCGTCGTGTTGTGATGCCTGTTCTTGCGAATGCCGGCGCGAGGGTCGGCGAAGTCGTTCGGATAAACTCCCGGGATGGTCTGCGGAGCGGCGACATACATGAATCGGACAGAGAGGCGATCCTGGTCAGACGCGTTGTGATCCCACTTGGCCGTGTAGTAGTTCTGGTCAAGACCGTTTGAAGCGTTGTTGCGGTAGTTGTTCGCAGGAGCCTGCGTGATGTCCCCGTCTACGTTCGGGTCGGGATAGAGCCCGATGATCTGGGCCGCGATCGGGTCGATCCTGCTTGGCGGGATGATGTTATCGGCGAATGTCCCGCCCATGGGGTCCCTCAGCGCCAGTCCCGCCCGATTTGAAAAGTCCCCTGTCTTCTCCATTGGATGCGGGACGTCATCGCCCGAGTACGTGACGCCGTCGCGTCGGCGCGCCCCCTCGTAGTTGAAGAAGAAGAACGACTTGTTCTTCGCAACCGGGCCGCCGAGGGAACCGCCGAAAATGTTGTAGCGGAGAGGAGCCGTCTCGCTTGCGAAGAACGACCTCGAGTCCATGGCATCGTTGCGGAAGAACTCATACACGGCACCGTGGAATTCGTTCGTTCCACTGCGAGTCGTCATCACGATGAATCCGCCTCCGGCGCGACCGAATTCGGCCGAGTAGTTGTTCGCCTGGGCCTTGAACTCCTGGAGGGATTCGGCGGGCGGGTTCAATCCCAGCTGCTGCGTCCCGATCGCCATGTTCTGGACGACGGAACCATCGAGCGTCCACATCTGGTTCTGCGACCGGCCGCCAGCCATCGAGAACTTGGGGATCTGCTCGCCGCCGTCTTCGGAGCGGAACGAGATGTTTCCCAGCAACCGCACAAGGGACGCGCTGCGTCGGCTGATCATCGGCATGTTGAAAACGGTTTCACGCTCAATGAACTGGCCGACAGAAGAGGTTGCCGACTCGAGTTGGGGTGTCGTGGCCTCCACGGTGATCACCTCGGTCAACTCCCCGATTTCCATTTGGACATCGACCGAGCGAGTCGTTCCGGTTTCGAGGACAACCCCGGTCTGGTTCGACGTCTTGAAGCCATCGACCTCGGTTTGCAGGTCATACACGCCCGGAGCGACGTACGGAAAGACATAGACTCCCGCTTCGTTGCTTTCGGACATCCCCGCCACGCCCGTGGCAACGTTGGTCAAAGTGAGCCTTGCTCCCGGGATCGCCGCACCGGTTGTGTCGGTAACGGATCCCGTCAAGCGGCTCTGGTCCTGGGCCCAAGCTAGGCTCGAACCCAGGAGAAACGCCGAGGCCGCGCTGAGCAGCCACGACGGCACAGAGACTCTCATCCTATTCATGATCCCCATCCCCCTTTTCAACCCCCAAGCCGACCGAATTCGCAATTCGCAGCCGGCTGGGCCACGCTGGCCTGCATCAGAGTAGCAAAAGGGAATCGGACCGCCGGTTCGTTAGCGAACTTTTTACATGTGCAGGTCGGCCTCGTGCCCGCCTGCCGGCTTCCGTGGCGGGCAAGCAACACCCAGGGGCTCCTCGCTCCCCTGCGAAAGGCCGCCGTCCATGGCCCTTGTCTCGCAGGATCTTCGGCGACGTCAATCTGTAGGCCCGTTTGCGGATCCGATCAAGAACCGTCATCCAGCATAGTGCGGGCCGCATCGAACTGCGAGTGAGCTCGAGACCGATGCGGTTCTGACCCTGCTGTAGCAGCGATGGATGCCCAGCTTGTGGAGGGGAAACCCAAAAGCGATTCGGACCTGCCGCTCAGCCTCCTAAGGGTAGGGATCGGCTATCCTGGATGGCACGTTGGCCTCCCAGGCAGCATACTCGCTGGCGCAGGAACAGTACGCGAGCCTGGGCGTTGACTGTGATTTTGCCCTGGAGCAGCTAGGCTCGATTTCGCTCTCCCTGCACTGCTGGCAAGGCGACGACATCCGCGGCTTCGAGCGGACCGACGAAGAGCTCGGCGGCGGTCTCGCCGTCACCGGCAGCTACCCCGGCCAAGCCCGCACAGCTGCCGAGCTCCGAGCAGACTGCGCGAAGGCCCTGGCCCTGATTCCGGGCCGCCACCGCCTCAATCTGCACGCCATCTACGCCGAAACCGGCGGCCGCCGCATCAAGCGCAACGAACTACTGCCGGAGCACTTCGCGGCCTGGACCGCGTGGGCCCGCGACGCCGGCCTCGGCCTCGACTTCAACCCGACCTACTTCGCGCACCCCCTGGCTGCCGACGGCTTCACGCTAGCCCATCGCGACTCCGCAGTCCGTCGGTTCTGGATCGAGCACGGCCAAGCCTCGCGCCGCATCGGAGCCGCCTTCGGGCAGACGCTCGGGTCGCCCTGCGTGACGAACGTCTGGATCCCCGACGGCTACAAGGACCTTCCCGCTGACCGCCGGGCACCCCGCGAGCGGCTTGTCGAATCGCTCGACGCCATCTTCCGGGAGCCCCTGGATCCAGACCACAACCTCGACGCGGTGGAGTGCAAGCTGTTTGGGCTGGGCTCGGAGAGCTATGTCGTCGGCTCGCATGAATTCTGCCTGGGCTACGCCATCTCGCGCCGCAAGGTTCTCTGCCTCGACGCCGGGCACTTCCACCCGACCGAGGTAGTGTCCGATAAGGTCTCTTCGGTCCTGCTGTGGGTAGACCGACTCCTGCTGCATGTCAGCCGCGGCGTCCGCTGGGACAGCGACCATGTCGTCATCCTTTCCGATGAAGTCCGGGAGATCGCCAAGGAGCTCGTCCGGGGCGGCTACCTCCCGCGGGTCCGTATCGGCCTGGACTTCTTCGACGCCAGCGTCAACCGCGTCGCAGCGTGGGTCATCGGGGCCCGGGCCGTGCTCAAGGCCCTGCTGCTCGCGCTCTTGGAGCCCAGCGAGACGTTGCGCCGCCTGGAGGCGGACGGGGACTACACCGGCCGGCTAGCGTTGCTCGAGCAGCTATCGACCATGCCCCACGGCGCGGTCTGGGACCGCCACTGCGAAACCCAGGATGCACCGCCTGAGGCGGCTTGGCTCGCAGATGTTCGGGAGTACGAGCGCAACGTGCTCAGTCGGCGGGGGACAGCCTCCTAGCCGCGGGAATCCTTTTTCATGCAAGCCACCACGCAGGCGGCAGCCGCCAGCCACGATCCCGAGTTCCTGTACGAGTTCGACCGGGAGCCCGTCCCCCAGTCCCGACTGCTCGGCCCGGGCTATTTCGCCGGAGCCTATGCGGGCGAGCATGTCGCCGCGACCGAGTTCGTCATCGGCGTGACGTTCGTGAACTGGGGGGCCAGCGTCCAGGACATCTTCCTGGGGTTGGTGGTCGGCAACCTGCTGGCCGTCCTGACCTGGACCTTGGTCTGCGCGCCCATCGCAGTCAGCACGCGGCTGACGCTCTACTGGTACCTCCGGAAGATCGGCGGACCGCGCCTGTCGACGATCTACAACCTCGTCAACGCCTTCATGTACTCGATCCTGGCCGGCTGCATGATCACGGTGTCCGCCTCGGCAGTGCGCATTCCCTTCGGCATCCCGGCTCAGCTGGACTGGTACCCCACCGATTTCCGCTTTGTGCTGGTCGTGCTGGGCGTGGGCGCAGTGGTCGTCACGCTGGCGGTGCTGGGCTTCCAGAAGCTGGCCACATTCGCCACGGTCTGCTCGCCGTGGATGTTTCTCATGTTCATCGCGGGCGCACTGGCCGTGCTGCCCGAACTCTTCGCCGCCACGGGAGGCGGCTTCTTCGAGATGGCTGGCGAGGCGGTCTGGACCGGCAGGACGCCCGACGGTAGCGAGCCGATGGGCTTCTGGAAGGTGGCGGCTTTCGCCTGGATCTGCAACCTCGGCATGCACGGCGCACTGTCCGACATGGCCCTGTTCCGCTATGCCCGCAAAGCGTCGTACGGGCTGTACTCGTCCTTCGGCATGTTCCTGGGGCATTATCTCGCCTGGATTTGCGCGGGCCTCATGGGAGCTGGCGCGGCTCTGCTGCTGAGCCGACCCCTCGTTGAGCTCGACGCGGGAGAAGTCGGGTACCAAGCCCTGGGCTGGGTGGGGGCCCTGGCGGTCGTCATCGCCGGGTGGACCACCTCGAATCCCACGCTCTACCGCGTGGGTCTGGCGCTGCAAGCCGTGACCCCGAACTGGTCGCGGGCCAAGGTGACCCTTGCCGCCGGCATCGTGACCACAGTAGTCGCCTGCTTCCCGTTCGTGTTTACGGGCCTGCTGGACTACGTCGCGATCTACGGCCTGCTGATCTCTCCTGTCGGCGCAATCGTAGTCACCGAGCACTGGGTCTTCCCACGGACCGGGCTGCAGCGGTACTGGGCCTCCCGCAAGGGCCTCCGGCTCAATTGGGCCGCCCTGCTCACCTGGGGCCTCGCCGTCTTGTTCGCGGTGGCGCTAGAGCGCAGCGGCGCGCTCCACTTGTTCTACCTGTTCTTCCCGGTCTACGGATTCGCCATGGCCTTGTATTGGTTGCTGGCACGGGCCATGGGGGCGAGCGACCCTGCGCCCCCCGCCGAGCCTCTGGCGGGCAACGCCGACTCCGCTCCGCCGACCGTCGGCAGCCCTCGCAGCCGCCCTCCAACCAAAGCCCTGACCGTCTCCGGAGCCATCGCCGCGCTAGCCCTAGGCACCTGCCTCTGGCTGGCGTATTGCGTGGCCCTCGCCGCGGAAGGCGACTACCGGCCGGCTCTCGAGGCCTTCCACGCGCACCTGACCTATCCGACTCTCGTCTACTTCGTGGCCGGCACGATCTTTTTCACACTTAGGGAGCGCGGTAGCGCAGTTCCCCGCCCCTAGGGAGCGTCTGCCCGGTGAAGATCCGCAGGATCAGCGCCTACCAAGTGGACCTCCCGCTGGCGGAGGGCCCCTACAACTGGTCTGGCGGGAACACCGTCTCGGTGTTCGACAGCACGCTGGTCCGGATCGACACGGACGCCGGCCTGTCCGGCTACGGGGAGGTCTGCCCTCTGGGGCCGGCCTACCTGCCCGCCTACGCAGCGGGTGCCCGCGCCGGCCTCGCAGAAATCGCGCCCAGCCTGCTCGGCGCCGATCCGACGCAACTCGGAGCCCTCAACCAAGCGATGGACGCCGCGCTGAAGGGACATCCCTATGTCAAGTCCCCCCTCGACGTGGCCTGCTGGGACATTCTGGGGCAGGCCGCCGGCCTGCCCATCTGCGAGCTGCTCGGCGGCAGGTACGGGGAGGACTTCGTCCTCTATCGCGCCATCTCCCAGGAGCCTCCGGAGCGCATGGCCGAGCTGGTCGCCGAGCACCGGGCCTCCGGCTACCGCCGGTTCCAACTCAAGGTCGGCGCGGACCCCGCCGAAGACATCGCCCGGATCCGCACGGCGGCCGCCGAGGTCGGCCCTGGGGACCGCTTGATCGCCGACGCCAACACCGGCTGGCTGCCGCACGACGCCTTGCGCGTTGTGCGGGCGGTCGACGACCTCGATGTCTACATCGAGCAGCCGTGCTTGTCGTACGAAGAGTGCCTCTCGGTGCGAGCGCGCACCCGCCAGCCGTTCGTGCTCGACGAATCCATCGACAGCCTCGGCGCCTTGCTCCGAGCGCACGGAGACCGCGCCATGGACGTCATCAACCTGAAGATCAGCAAGCTCGGTGGCTTGACGCGGGCCCGCCAAGTACGGGATCTATGCGTTTCGCTCGGGATTGGCCTGACTGTGGAGGACACCTGGGGAGGCGACTTCGCCACAGCGGCCATTGCCCACCTAGCCCACAGCACACCGCCGCGCTTTCTGTTCACGTCCACGGACTTCAACAGCTACTTGACGGTCAGCACCGCCGAACGGGCACCGCGCCGTCGGCACGGAAGGCTGGCCGCGCCGCGCCGTCCGGGCCTGGGCCTGGTCCCGCGTCCGGAAATCCTGGGCGAACCGGTGCTCGTCGTGGAATAGCCCTACCAAGCGATCCGCTCGCCGAGCTCCAGCCGCCGGGCCTCCCGCAGCACAGCCTGCGCCGCCACGACATCCTGCACGGCGAGGCCCACGGACTTGAAGAACGTAACTTGGCGGTCCGATGTGCGCCCCTGGCAGCGCCCCAGCACTAGGCTGCCCAGATCTCCGCGGATATGGTCTCGGCCAAACAGCCCCTGACCCAGCGGAATGAGCAAATCGCCGGCTTCCTCAAGGGCGGCCTCCCGGTCGTCGACCACTACCCAGGCGCGGGCGACAGTCTCGCCGGGGATCTCACGATCCGCGGGATGGAACGAGCCGATCGCATTTAAGTGAATCCCGTCAGGCACATCCCGGTCGTCGAAGACCGGCACGCGGGAAGTCGTGGCGGCGCAGGCTACATCCGCGCCCCGCAGCGCCTCCGCCGCCCGGGCCACCGCCCGAATCGCACCGGGCAGGTCGGCTTCGGCGGTCAGTTCCGCCGCCATTGCCTCCGCGGAGGCCCGGCGCGGATTGAAGATGCGAACCTCCTGGATCGGGCGCGTCGCGCAGACCGCCCGGACCTGCGCACGCGCATGCACGCCGCTGCCGAAGACGGCGAGCACGCGGCTGTCAGCGCACGCCAACAGATCAGTCGCCAGGCCGCAGGCCGCAGCGGTGCGGATCGCCGTCAGCGCAACTCCGTCCAGCAAAGCCCGCGGCGCACCTGTGCCCGGATCGACGGCGAGCACGGTGGCATGGATCGCAGGCAGCCCCCGCTCGGCGTTCCGGGGAAACACGGACACCGCCTTGACCGCCAGCAGCGGCTCCTCGCAGGCTTCCAGGGCTGCAGGCATGACCAGCGTCGTCCCACCGTGCGGACCGGTATGCAGCGCCAGTCGAGGCGGAGCCTGGACGCGACCGTCGGCCTGGGCGGCGAAGGCCGTGCGCATCGCCTCCACGGCCCGGCGCATCGGCAGGGCGCGCCGGACATCGGCGGCTCGCAGGATCCTCACGAAGGGCTAGCGCCCCTCTTTGGCCGAGCCCGCCAGCTTGCGGTTGTAGGCGAACAGCACCACCGCGAGAACACCGACCTGGCACAGCACCGTGCCGACATTGAACATGTTCCCGGGATCGAGCGGGAGCAGCCAGCCATCTGGGTTGTCGCGCCAAGCTTGGTACAGCAGCCAGACCAGCAGCACCCCAGCCTCAGCCGGGACCACGAAGCGAATCACAAAGTCCCACCAACGCCCGATCCGGATGTCGGAGTACTCCTGGTTGAGGGTCTCCTCGCGGAACCTGCGCACGCCGTAGCGGCCTACCACGAGCGCCGAAGAACAGCCCCGAGAGGATCAGCGCGACGCCCCACACCCAGTCCTGGTTGTCCAGCACGTTCATGCTGAGCGCCGACGGGAGGCCGATGGCGAACGCCCCCGCAGCGACCCCCCGGATCGCTTTCCGGCGGCTGAAGCCCGCGTCCTCGAAGGTGCGGGCGGCCATCTCGACCATGGCGATGAGGCTGGTGAAGGCGGCAACCGCCAGGGCCGCGAAAAACAACGTCATGAAGAAGCCGCCTTGGGGCAGCGTCCGGAATAGCTCCGGCATCCAGACGAAGGTTATGCCCGAGTTGCCTTCGGAGAAGATCGTGTCCTGCATGAGCTGGGCCGAGAACGGTTGCCCGGCCCGGACGGCTTCCTCCAGCGACCCCAACCCCCGCACCAAGCCGGGATCGCTGGCCGCCCGCGAGAGCAACGGCGGCACAGCGGAGAAGACCGTGCAGAAGACCATGACCCCCGCCAGTAGCGAGATGGTGTTGTTGGCCGCCGGCAGCAGGAAGCCATTGAGAGCCGTGTCCTCGCGCTCCCGCTGGTAGGCCGCGTAGCACAGGGCGAGGCCCCAGCCGGCCCCGGTGTCCCAGGCGTTCTGCGTGAGGGCTTCGATCCAGATCCGGGCGCTGGCAAGTTCGCTCCAGTCGATCCCAAACAGGTAAGCCAAGCCGTCGGCTGCCCCCGGCAGCGTGACGGCGCGGATCGCCAGGACGAGGACCAGGACGATCAGCGCCGGCATCAGCACCTTCACGACCTTCTCGATCGCGACGACGCCTCGGGAGACGACGAGCGCCGCGAGGCCGATCATGCCGGCGTGTCCCAGCGCCGGCCAAGCCGAGCCCGTGAAATCGGCCCAGAAGGCTCCGGGGGCCGCACCGCCGAGCTCGCCCGCAACAGCGGCTAGGGCGTATCGCGCGGTCCATCCAGCGACCACGGAGTAGTAGCACATGATGGCCGAAGTCACGCAGACAGCGAACGCGCCGGTCCAGGCCCAGCCGGGTCCGGCGATTTGCACAAAGGCTCGGGATCGGCCCCGAGCGAGTCTTGCGCCCAAGGCCGAACTCCAGGAGGATCAGAGGGACCGACCACAGCAGGAGGAAGACAATCCACGCAACGATAAACTCGCCGCCCCCGTTCTTGGCGGCGATGCGCCGGGAACCTCCAAATGTTGCCGGTACCGACCGCCATCCCCAGCATGGCGAGCATCATGGCCCACCTGGATCCGAAGCGCACCTGCGTCATTTTTCGCGCCCGTTCCTCGCGGGGGTCCTGCACGCGGACACATCGCCCGGCGGGCCCCGCAGAGAGGCAATTGTGGCACACATCCGCCCGGGCGGGCGATGCCGCCCCCTGGCATGGCCTACCGCGCCAGATCGTCGGGCCCCGCGATGCCTCGCAGGGACTACTCGGCGATAGAGTTGGGGGAGCATCAAATTACCGGAGATGGATTGCCCTGCAACGAATTTTTCGGTCATCCTGCGGCAGACCCCGTCCGCGGAGCTTCCGAGCGGCAAGAGGTTCGACGCCTGGCTCGCCGCAATCCGACGAGGAATGGTGCGGTTCGAGGTATCCGGGCACTCCATCATGGCGGTCCGAGACATGCAGGACTCGGGTGACGAGCTCGAGCCCCGCACCTCCGATCCAAAGCAGTCGAGGAGAAAAGGAGAAGACTCGCTCAATGGAGGCTCGCAGCTGTACGAGCCCGATGCATGGGCGCAGGCAGCGCCCGGAAATGGAGGCGGAACACCCGCAGGCGACCCTCGCGAAGGACGACACGGCGGTGCAGCGACGCCGACCCAGGACAAGGGTGATAAAGAGTCATGAAGACGAAGAGCGCGGCGCAAACGAAGCGGGACCGAAAGGGCAAGAACACACCCAGAACAAGTCACACCCCGCCCCCCGCCATCACGGACAAATGCAAGCAGGACACCCCGAGGGGTTGGAAATCGGCGATGCACGGCGTCGTGGTCGCAATGCAGGGCCCGAACGAGCAGCACGCAGGCTCGGCGCTGCTCCATTTGTGGTGGGAGCTCCGCGCCAAGTGGCTCGCAAGCAGACGAACCGACCTGCTGCCCGGCCATCGCGTCGAGCATCATGCGCATCCCCCCGATGCCGGGATGCATTGCGGTAGCCCTGAAACGGCCCAAGCGCGGGATCTTGCACGTGTGTGAAGTCGCGTGTGTGAAGTATGGGGGCGCAGAAGGCTCGCGCCGAGCGCACCGACGAAGAGCATGGCCCTGGTGGTGGGCGAGCGGGAAAGAGGACAGCACGCTGTTCTACCTCTCGCTCGAGAGCGACTTCGATGGACACGAGCAGGCAGCACCCCACACGCTTGTGTCGGCACGACAGGTAGTGGCAAGGGAATACTCGTTTCGAGCCTGATCCTCGACGTGTGCGCGTCCAACGACCCGCCATCAGTGGAGATCTACCTGATCGCCCCGAAGCGGGAGGCGGATTACCTGTGGGCACGCGATCTGCCGCATCTTCGTGAAGGAATCGTGGAGGAAAAGAAAGACGCAATCACGCTCCTGCGACGGCTGGTTGAAGAGATGGAGCAACGCTACCGCCAGATCACTGCGGCCGGATGCGCGAACATCGCATAGTACTGATCGCGTCAGAAGTCGTGCCCTCAGAATTCAGGCAAGAATAGACTTGCAGTCTGCCTCTCGCAAGAAGGCTCGCACCTGTTCCGGGGTCCCTGGCAAAGACTGGCAAGCAGCTTCCAGGTTGTCGCGAAGCTGTGCTTCGGTCTTGCTCAGCTGGCGACTGACCCGCCGCTTGACCAAGGCCCCGAGCCGTTCCACCGGATTGACTGGAGGCGAGTAGGCCGGCTGCAAGCAGAGCCCTTTTGCGGCTTGGTTCGCCGCCAGCCACGCCTGGATTATCTGCGCACGGTGAATGTTGCAATTGGCGACCACGAACAGAATCTTCCGGTCCGCTTCCTCAGCGATCTGCTTCAGCAACTCTCGGAAGGCCTCCGCCGCGACAGGGCCTTCCCGCACTCTGTCCCAGAGCTGGCCCTCCGGGCCGCTGGCCACCCGCTCGGCGCAGCCAGGCCGGGCTCGGCGGCGCAGGCGAGCAGGGCTCCCCACTCCTGGGCATTACGGAGATCGGATCCTGCCCGTGACGCGGCAGGCAACGAAGCTCGCCGCTGAGATGCGGCCCTGACGCGCCACGCCGGACGCACCATCCATCCGGCCGACGCCTTGATCGCCGGCTCGGCCTGCGACTACGGCTTGGGGCTAGTCACCCAGAAGGAGCGGCGCCGCGACGGCTGAGGGGACGAGGCGGTGGTTCGCTGGACGGGGCGATCCAGCTGGCCCTTTTCGAACGCCAAGCACAGCACCAGCTGATCTGGACCCAACCGGCACCGGCGCAGCAGCTCATTTCAGGCCGGGTGCTTCGTCTTGCGAGTCCCGATGGCAACTTGGCGTCAGGCCGTCCTCCCGTGGTATACAATCTGCCTGGACATCCGCGGGGCCAACCGCCACTTGGCGCGCTTCGCGGCGAAAGGAGGCTCTGCGGTGAAGATACCCGTGAGCATCACGATCAACGGCCGCCGGTACGACCGGGAAGTCGAACCCCGGCTGCTGCTGGTCCATTTCATTCGTGACTCGCTCGGCCTGACCGGCACCAAAGTCGGCTGTGACACCAGCCAGTGCGGGTCCTGCACGGTCCTGCTCGACGGCGTCGCGGCCAAGTCCTGCACCTGCCTGGCAGTCCAGGTCGACGGGGCGTCCATCACCACCATCGAGGGGCTGGCCGGGGACTCCGGGCTGCACCCCCTCCAGGAGTCCTTCTGGAACAAGCACGGCCTGCAGTGCGGCTACTGCACGCCCGGCATGATCCTGGCCGCGCATGAACTGCTGCGCTGCAACTCCGCGCCGTCGGACGCGGAGGTCCGCCACGGACTGGAAGGCAATCTCTGCCGCTGCACCGGCTACCAGAACATCGTGCGGGCGGTCCAAGACGCCGCTACCGCTATGGGAGGAGGCTCCCGATGAGCGCCGCAACCTTCGGCTCCGGGATCCGCCGCCGCGAAGATCCGCGGCTGATCACCGGCAGCGCAACCTACACCGCCGACATCGTCCTGCCGGGCATGCTGCACGCGGCCATGCTGCGCAGCCCCTACGCCCACGCACGGATTCAGAGC
Organism: Bryobacterales bacterium; assembly: GCA_965213745.1. Classification (GTDB taxonomy): domain Bacteria; phylum Acidobacteriota; class Terriglobia; order Bryobacterales; family UBA6623; genus VXMF01. The sequence goes on from CBDBZZ010000008.1 coordinate 299,101, forward strand.
ATCGACACCTCCGCCGCCGCCCAAGCCAGCGGCGTCGTAGCCGTCTATACCGCGGCCGACACGGAGGGCGAAATCGGAGCGGCCCCTTGCGCTTGGCTGCTCCCCAACTCCGGCCTGAAGATCGCCGAGTACCGCTGCATTGCGAAAGACACGGTCCGTTACGTCGGCGACATCGTGGCTGTCGTCGTCGCCGAGTCCGCCTCCCAAGCCCACGACGCGCTCGAGCTGATCGAGGTCGACTACGAGCCGTTGCCGGCCGTGGTCCAACCGCAGCAGTCCGCTGCGGACGGCGCACCGCAGCTGCACGCCGAGATCGAGGGCAATCAAGCGTTCCATTGGACGGTCACGGGGGGCGGCGACATCGACGCCGCATTCAAGGCCGCGGATGTCGTGGTGCGCGAGCGCATCGTCCAGCAGCGCCTGATCCCCAACGCCATGGAGCCGCGGGCGGCGCTGGCGAGCTACACCCAGGCCACCGGGGAGCTCACCCTTTGGAACACCACCCAGAACCCGCACATCGTGCGGTTCCTGTGCTCGCTGGTGGCGGGGGTGCCCGAGGACAGGCTCCGGGTCATCGCCCCCGAGGTGGGCGGCGGATTCGGCAGCAAGATCGCGGTTTACCCAGGCGACTTCATCACGGTCTTCTGCTCCAAGAAGCTCGGCGTGCCCGTCAAGTGGGTCGAGTCGCGCAGCGAGAACTACCAGGCAACCACGCACGGCCGCGACCACATCCAGGAGATCGAGGTCGCAGCCACCAGCGACGGCAAGATCACCGGCCTGCGCGCCACTGTCTGGGCGGGCATGGGCGCCTACCTGTCGACCGCCGCGCCAGGCATCCCGACCATCCTGCACGGGCTGATGCTTTCGGGCGTCTACGACATTCCGGCGATCCACGAGGACGTGTACGGTTTGTACACCAACACGACTCCCGTCGAGGCGTACCGCGGGGCGGGCAGGCCTGAGGCGACCTTCATGGTCGAGCGCCTCGCGGACGCGCTGGCCGCCAAGCTCGGGCTCGATCCGGCGGAGGTCCGGCGGCGCAACTTCATCCCTCCGTTCGACAACGGCCACGACGTGGTTACGGGCTTGACCTACGACAGCGGCAACTACGGCCAGGCGCTGGCGAAGCTCCTCGACGAAGCGGGCTACGACAGCCTCCGGGCCGAGCAGGCCGAGGCTCGGAAGGCGGGTCGCTACCTGGGCTTAGGACTCTCGACCTACGTCGAGATCTGCGGCCTGGGACCGTCGCAGGTGGCTGGGGCGATCGGCTTTCAGGGCGGCCTGTGGGAGAGCGCCATCCTGCGCTTCCACCCCAGCGGCAAGGTCCACGTCATGATCGGCGCGTCCCCCCACGGGCAGGGCGAGGAGACGACTTTCGCCCAGATCGTCTCCAGCGAGCTCGGCGTGCCGACCGACGACGTCAGGATCATCCACGGCGACACCGACAACACTCCGATGGGCTGGGGCACCTACGGCAGCCGGACGACGGCCGTCGGCGGTGCCGCGCTGGCCTTGGCGGCCCGCAAGATCCGCGACAAGGCCAAGATCATCGCGGCCCATCTGCTGGAGGCCGCGGTCGAGGACATGGAGTACGAAGACGGCAAGTTCTTCGTGAAGGGCTCGCCAGACTCGAGCAAGACGATCCAGGACATCGCATTGATGGCCAATGTCGCCTGGAATATGCCCGAGGGCGTCGAGGCCGGCCTGGAAGCCACCTCCTTCTACGACCCGCCGAACTTCGTGTTCCCGTACGGAGCCCACCTCGCCGTCGTCGAGGTCGATCCCGAGACCGGCAACGTGGAGCTGCAGCGCTACGTGGCGGTAGACGACTGCGGACCGCAGATCAACCCCGTAATCGTCGAGGGCCAAGTCCACGGCGGCATCGTCCAGGGAATTGGCCAAGCCCTGTGGGAAGAGGGCGTCTACGACGAGGACGGCCAGTTGCTTACCGGTTCGATGCTGGATTACGCGCTGCCGCGGGCCGACCGCCTGCCGGACATCGAAGTGCATTCGACGGTCACGCCGTCTCCTCACCATCCGCTGGGCGTCAAGGGCATCGGCGAGGCCGGCACCATCGCCTCCACAGCCGCCGTCTACAACGCCGTCATCGACGCCCTGGAGCCGTTTGGCGTCCAGGCCGTGGGGATGCCGCTCACGCCGGAGCGCGTGTGGCGCTCGATCCAGGAAGCCTCAGGGAGGAACTGAGCCATGTTCGCATCGGAGTTCGACTACTATCGCGCCGCGTCGGTCGCGGAAGCCGTGGGCCTGCTAGGCGAGCATCCCGGCGCCAAGCTGCTCGCAGGTGGGCACAGCCTGATCCCGGTCCTGAAGCTGCGCCTAGCCGCCCCTCCTGCGCTCATCGATGTAGGCCGGATCGACGCGTTGCGGGGCGTACAAGTCAACGATGGCAACCTCCGGGTCGGCGCACTCACCACGCACGCCGAAGTGGCGGCTTCCGAGTCCGTCAACATCCACGCCACGGCGCTAGCCGAGGCCGCCGGCATGATCGGCGACCCCGCCGTGCGCAATCGGGGCACCATCGGCGGCAACGCGGCTCACGCCGACCCAGCGTCGGATCCGCCACCCGTCCTGGCTTGCCTCGGGGCTCGCTTCGTGATCGTCGGCCCGGACGGGGAGCGCAGCGTGTCCGCCCACGCATTCTTCGAAGGCCTGATGACCACAGCCGTGGGCGACCACGACATCCTAACTTCCATCGAGTTGCCGACAGCCGGCCCCGGCGAGGGTTCGGCCTACGCCAAGTTCGCGCACCCGGCCTCCCGCTACGCCGTAATCGGAGTCGCCGCCCGAGTGGCCGTCCGCGACGGCGCCTGCACCGAAGCCAGCGTGGCCCTGGGGGGCCTCGTGCCCGCCCCGGTGAGGGCTCCGGCCGTCGAACAGGCGCTGACAGGGAAGCCGCTGACTGCGGAGGCCATTGCCGCTGCCTCCCGGCTGGTCGGCGACGCTCTGGACGACGACGAAGTCCTCGGAGACGTCTACGCCTCCGCCGCCTACCGCAAGGCCGTGGCCCCTGTCTGGGTGCGCCGGGCCCTAGCGGCCGCCGCTGCGCGGAGCAGCTAAGCCCGGCCTCATGGCCGCAGCCAAGCCGCTCCCCAGCTCGATCGAGAATCTGCAATCGACGCTGGCAGAGCAGGACTATATCGCCGACCGTCCGCTGGCGACGACTCTGTACCTAGGGCTGCGGCTGGGCCGGCCGATCCTGCTGGAAGGCGAGGCCGGGGTCGGCAAGACGGAGGTCGCGAAGGCACTCGCGTCGGGGCTGGGCCGGAAGCTCATCCGGCTGCAGTGCTACGAAGGCTTGGACATCAACCAAGCTGTCTACGAGTGGAACTACGCACGGCAGATCCTCGAGATCCAGCTCATGCGCGGGGAAGGCCATCCGGATCGCCGGGCGGCCGCCCGGGAGCTCTTCCGCCGGGAATTTCTGATCGAGCGGCCCCTGCTGCAGGCGCTGGAGCATCCCGGGCCACCACCCGTGCTGCTGATCGACGAGATCGACCGGGCCGACGAGGAGTTCGAAGGCTACCTCCTCGAGACGCTGTCGGAATTCCAGGTGTCGGTTCCAGAACTGGGCACCATCCGCGCTGCTGCCCCTCCCATCGCGCTGATCACGTCGAACCGCACGCGCGAGCTCCACGACGCGCTCAAGCGACGGTGCCTGTACTGCTGGATCGACTACCCCGACCTAAAGAAGGAACTGCGGATTGTCGAGATCAAAGTGCCGCAGGCTTCCCGGGCGCTGAGCGAACAGGTGGCGGCGTTCGTGCAGGAGCTGCGCCAGGCCGAACTCTACAAGACGTCCGGGGTCTCGGAGACGCTGGATTGGGTAGCCGCCCTCGTCGCCCTCGACGAGGAGCGCCTCAGCGCCGAGCGGATCGACGAGACGCTCGGGATCCTGCTGAAGAACCAGGACGACATCCAGTCCGTGCGCGGTGAGCCCGTGAAGGCGATGCTCGACCGGGCACGCAACCGGGGCGTTCGAACCAGCTTCGCGGGCCAGGAGCCGGGCTCGCCATGGAGCACCTCCACGAAAACCTGATCCAGTTCGTGCGCCTGCTGCGGTCGCTCGGCCTGCGGACGCCGCCCGGCAGCACAGTCCAGGCGGCGCGTGCCGTGCTGCACATCAATGTCGGCAACCGGGACGACTTCCGGTTCGCGCTGCGGAGCGTGCTGGTGCATAGGGGCGAGGACCTGCAACTGTTCGACCGGGCCTTCCAGGTGTTCTGGAGCCCGCCCTCCGGAACCGCAACCCGGCTGGACCTGCGGCCGCTCGGCAGCGAGCGGCGGTTCGGAGAGCCCGTCGTCGAGATGGAGTCGCTGGCCCGGAGTCCGGGGAGCGGGGGCCAGGATGCGGAGACCCGGATCGAACGGATCCGAATCGCCACGTACAGCGACCGGGAAACACTGCGGCAGAAGGATTTCAAGAGGCTGACCTCGGAAGAGCTCGAGCAGGCGGTCCAAGCCCTGCGGGAGCTGCGCTGGAGGCCGGCCCCGAGGCGGACCAAGCGCTGGGTGCGGGGGGCCGGAGCGGTGCTCGACCCGCGCAGGCTGATCAGCCGGCTGGCGCGCCGCGAGGCGGATGCGGCCCAGCTGCCGGCACGAGTGCGCAAGCTATCGCCGCGCCGGCTGGTCCTGCTCTGCGATATCAGCGGATCGATGGAGCGGTACACGCGGATGCTCCTCTGGTTCGCCTGCTGCCTCGCGGGCCATCTCGAGCAAGTCGAGTCGTTCGTGTTCGCGACCCGGTTGACGCGGATCACGCCGAAACTGAGGATGCGCCGGGGCACCGACCCGCTGCGGGAAATCGCCGCATTGGTGCCGGATTGGTCGGGCGGCACCCGCATCGGGGAGGCGTTGCGAAGGTTCAACATCCAGTGGGCGAGACGGGTCTTGACGCAAGGCGCGGTGGTGCTGCTGGTTTCGGACGGGTGGGACCGGGGCGAGCCCGAAATCCTGCGCCGCGAAATCGCTAGGCTCCAGCGCTCGTGCCACCGCCTCATCTGGCTCAGCCCTCTCCTCGGCGACCCCCGGTACGAGCCCCTGACGCGGGGGCTGCAGGCCGCGCTGCCGCATGTGGACGACTTCCTGCCCGCCCACAGCCTAGCGAGCCTGGACAGGCTGGCGAGGAAACTCAACGGCCTGGACGAAGAACGGCAAGGCAGCCGGAGCCGGGAACGCCGAGTCCACGCCAGCACCGACCCGCCAGCATGAATACCTGGAAAGGGAGGCAAGAGTCGTTTTCGGCAGGCTCCGCCAAGACCGTATCCGAGAATCTCGACGCTGATGTGCTGCTCTATTCAGGCCCGTGGGAAAGGTGCGTCGAGCGGTTCCTCGTAGAAACGTGAGACCTGGAGCGGTGCGACGACTCGCCGCGGAACACCCTGCCCGCGAATCCGAGATCGGCCACAGGGAAGCAACGGAAGATCTGTTCCGTGCGGTTCGCGTTCCCAGCCAGGGCGAGCAGGCGCTCATCCGCTCGCTTGACGGATCGGGCACGGAACCGAGCTTGCAGCCTTCAATGGTGGCCCTGGCAAGCCTCGCTGCAGCGGGAAAGGAAATCCACAATGCAAGCCAAGACGATGCAGCAGATTTGTTGCGAGAGGGTTCAGAAAATGCGGTAGCCGCTCAGAACGCGGGGCAGAGCGAAGACGCAGGTGTCGCCAGCCTCTTGTCGCAAGATCCTTTTGGAGCGACCGTGGCAGGCTCTCCGGCGCAGCAGCACCGGGAACCGGGCAGCTTCGCACCGAGCGCGGCCTCGTGCATGACGACCTTCAACTCCGAGCCGTAAGAGTTTATCTCGCGCCGCAGTCGAAGGTCTTTACTGGGAGGCGCGGGCACCACACGCCTGCCAGCGAAGGTTGGATTCTCCACGCCGATCCTCCGAACGGAGCGGATAGCGCCGCAGGCCGCCCAGACCACTCTGGCGGACCTCCGTCGGCCCGCTCTACTCGGCAGCTCTTGGAGAACCTGCTAGGCTACCCCCCAGCCCGGCTCCATGGAGTTTCACAGCCAGTACCTTTTCCAGGCAAGCCCCGAGCCGGTCTTCGATGCCCTGACCGACCCGGGCACAGTTGCGGCGTGCTTGCCGGGCTGCGACGGCCTCGAGCCTTTGGGCGGAAACCGCTACGAAGCTACGCTGACCGTCGGTATCGCAGCCATCCGGGGCCGCTTCAAAGGCATCGTAGAAATCCGCGATCTGAACAGGCCGTCGTCCTATGCCCTCAGCGTCAATGGGCGAGGACCGGCGGGCTTCGCCAAAGGCGAGACGCGGGTTGAGATCCGGCAGGACGGTTCGTCCAGCCTAGTGGAGGTGCGGGCGAAAGCGCAGGTGGGTGGGCCAGTCGCCCGGGTCGGCCAAAGGCTGCTCGGCGGGACGGCCAAGATGATTGCGGACAAGTTCTTCGCCTGCCTGCGCGAGAAGGTCGAAGGGCAGCTAGGCTCCGCCTCGAGAATTAGCTGAGACCTGTCCGGGCGCAGCCAGCTTCGGGCCCGGGACTCCGTAGGCAGGCCTTTGGGGTTCCTGATCAACCCATTCAGGTACAATCGCAGGGCCATGTTCACCAGACGCGAACTGGGCGCTTCCGCAGCCGCGGTTCTCAGCGCCTGTGCCTCGTCGCCCGACTCCTCCCCGGAAGTGCAGCCCGAAACCCCCAGCGGGCCGCTTTACCTCGACCTCCACATTGACACCCCGTCGCGGATGCTCTCCGAGGGCTTGAATCTGGCCGAGAGCCCGCACTACAGCCAAGTCGATATCCCCAAGATGCGTCAGGGCGGAATGCATGCGGGATTCTTCGCCGTATTCAGCTCGGCGCGCAACAAGACTCCGCTGGAGTCGGTGAAGGCTGCTCTGACGATCACGGACTTAATCGTCCAGGAGGTCCAGCGCCACCCCGAGGACATGTTCCTCGCGACCAGCTCGGAGGATGTGCTGCGGGCGCACCGCGAAGGCAAGATCGGAGTCCTCCTAGGCGTCGAGGGCGGGCACATGATCGATTCGAGCATCGCCGTGCTGCGCCAGCTGTATCGCTTGGGCGTGCGCTACTTGGGCCTAACCCATAGCGGCAACACCCCCTGGGTCGGAGCTGCCGAGTACGACGACGGCCCGGAAGGCCTGACCGATCTAGGCAAGGAGATCGTGCGCGAGATGAACCGGCTGGGCATGCTGGCCGACCTCTCGCACGCGTCCGAGAAGTCCTTCTACGACACCATCGAGACCTCTGAGGCACCCATCCTCAACACCCACGCGGCCTGCCGGGCGGTCGCGGACCATCCGCGCAACTTGACGGATGACATGCTCCGGGCCTTGACCCAGAACGGCGGTGTGCTCGGCGTGGCGTATTACGCCGGCATGCTCGACGACGAGTACCGAGCGCGCTTTCCAGAACTGGCCGCGATCAACCGCCGGCGCGGGCAGGTCCGCAAGGAGTTCGCCGACGACAAGAGGCGCCTCTCCGAAGAGCTCTGGAAGCTCAACCTAGCGGATGTGGAAACCATCGGCCAGCCGCCGCTCACGCGTTTGGTAGACCACATCGAGCATGCGGCCGATGTTGCGGGCATCGACCATGTGGGGCTCGGCTCCGACTTCGACAGCGTCGGGCTGAAGCTGCCCGAAGGCTTGGAGCATATCGGCAAGACTCCGAACCTCGTGGAGGCCATGCTAGACCGAGGCTTCTCCGAGGAGGACGTGGCCAAGGTTCTGGGTGGCAATGCCCTGCGGGCCATGCAGCAAGCGGAGCAGGCGGCCGTCTGAGACCCCAGGAGGCTGGCTTAGCCTGCGTCCCCGCCCCGATGCATGGCTGAGCTAGCTCGCGCGACAGTCCGCGCCGGCCTGTCCGCTCCAAACTGAGGCGTGCTGTCGCCTCCCCCGGAACTCCGCTCGGAAGCTACTAGCCCGAGACTGAAAGCCGCGTTCGCGGCGTAGCTCCGCCCCGCATAGTCGGGGCACCTTTTTTCAAGGTCCCAGCGGCTCGGCTTGCGGATCGAGCCACGGTCGTTGATCAGGCAGGTGAGGCGAGGAGGCCGGATCAGGGAAGCAGATCGTCGACGGCGATGGTTGCGTCTGGACGGGCGAGCGGCGCGACAGTCGAGCCGGCACGGTGGATCGAGACGGAGCGGTAACCGTCGGCGGTCGGGTCGCGGTGAATCTCCAGGCGGTGGTCCGGCAAGGCGAGGATCCAGTACTCTGGGATGCCGCAACGCGCATACAGTCGCTGTTTGACGGTGCGGTCGCGAGCCAGTGAGTTATCCGACACCTCGACGACTAGTAGGGCGCTGGTCGGATGGGCATCGCGATAGGCGCGGGCATCGCCCACGACAACGGCTATGTCCGGTTCGGGTTCCGAGTCTTCACCGGCAACGAGGGGAGCCTGTACTCGCACACGACAGCCGACGCCAAACGCGCGCCGCAGAGCATCACTGACGAGCTCGACACCGGTGCAATGCTCGCTGCCTTGCGGTGCCATGGCGAGGATCGCCCCTTCGACGAGTTCCAGCCGCGCGTCCGTGACGAAGATGCCGGCCTCAATCGCACGGTCGTACTCGGTGCGGCTCCAACGGTAGTGGGAAAGAGTCGCTTCGGACACAGCGTACCGGCAGCGTAACACGGTTTGCCTGAAACCGCTCAGGATGCACTGACACACACTGAACCCGGCAGAGGGAATAGGTGTAGACCGGAGGGGAGTGCAGGTGGGGCCGCGCAGCTGGGCGGCTCCGACGGTGCCGTGGTGGAAGGCAGCGCTGTGGGCGGGGGGGCCAGCCGCAGCGGGCTGGCCCGCGAGCTGTGCCGGCGGGAGGGCTAGAGCAACGCACGGGGGCGGCTGTGCGAGGCCTCCGCCTACAAGGCCCTGCCCCCCTGGCCGAGGCCTTGGGGGCACCCCGGCCGACACCGGGGGAACTGCTGGGGACGCGGTCGCGGGGCCGCTGGCGGCGTTGCAACCGGTGCGCCTGCGGCCCGTCGAGGCGCGGGCACAGCGGCGGATGGTTTGGCGGGAGCTGCTGAACGACCGCTTCCTGGTGCTGCCCAGGATGCATGCGGAGCATCTAGCCAACCATGTGCTGGCAGCCGCTGCCGGCGATCTTCCCGGGCCGTGCTGCATTGCACCGCACGGCGGGGCCGGGCGCCGCATCCTCCGCTGCAGCTCCGGGATCAACCTGCCATTCCACGAGCGACACCTTGGGAGGGGAGACAACACCCCGGTCCAGTGTGCCGTGGTGACAGGCCCAGCACCCGGGCCCCGTCTCGAAATGCTAAGATTCGCGCGTGCTACGTTCCTCGACAGCCGCTCTTTGCATGCTCCTTATGCATTGCGCCGACGATGCAGGAGCTCCTCCCGGGCCTTCGTCGGACCCCGTGCAATTTGCAACGCACGTCATTGAGACAGACGTTCCGGGCGGATACGCGGTCCTAGTCGCCGACATGAACAACGACGGTCGTCCCGATGTCCTCGGGATGACGTCCCGGATCGAAGAACTGCCGTGGTACGAGAACCCGACCTGGGAGCGCCATGTCCTGGTCGAAGGCATGCCTGGCTTGGTGAACATGGCCGCGCACGACATCGATGGCGACGGCATTCCAGAGCTATCCATCGAGAACGAGTTCAGCATGGTCGCTGCCAAGAGCCGGGGACTCGTCTGGCTACTCCGCCACCCGGGCGACCCTACGCAGCCTTGGAAGCCGATCCCGGTCGATGAGCTTACCACCTCCCACCACGTGGCATGGGCGGATGTCGATGGGGACGGCACGAAGGAATTGATCAACGCACCGCTGATCGGAGCCGACGCCCTGGCTCCAAAGTACGAGGACAACGTGCCGCTGGTGTACTACCACGTGCCGGATGACCTGGAGGGCTCGTGGGAGCGGTTGCTGATCGACGATCAGTTGAGCGGAGTCCTGCACCGGGTTCGCGTGACGCAGTGGGACGACGACCGGCGCGAGGAACTACTGACCGCCGGCTTCGACGGAATCACGCTGCACGACCCGACCGGCAGCGACGGAGACATCAGCTGGGCCAACACGCGCCTGTCCCGGGGGCACAAAGAGGAGCCAAAGACCGCAGGGGCAAGCGATGTCGCAGTCGGGAACCTTAATGGCAACCGCATGCTGGCCTCCGTCGAACCCTGGCACGGCAACCAGGTGGTGGTCTATACCCAAGGCGAGTCCGGAGCTTGGCAACGGCGGATCATCTACGACCAACTCATCGAGGGGCACGAGGTTTGTGTGGGCGACTTCAACGAGGACGGCAGGGATGATATCGTGGCCGGCGACCGGGCTCGGGGCCAGGTTGCCGGGTCGCACGTTTTCTTTGCCCAGGACGACGGTGGGGGCGAGTGGCTTCACTTAGATCTGGATCCGATGGGGATGTCCGCCTCGGGCTGCGCTGTAGCCGACATCAACAACGATGGGCAGCTGGATATCGTTCAGATCGGCGGGGCTACCAAGAACATCAAGTGGTACGAGAATCTCGGCCAGCCTGCGGGAAGCTAGGACCCTCGGGGCGGAGCCCGGCAACCCAAGCCGAGCTGATCGACGCTGTCGGTCCGGCCCAGCATCCTGCGCTACCGATCCCATGGCGCGCACTGAGCCACTAGCCGCACCTTCTCGCTCGTAGGTGCCGCTGCGCCGCGGGGCGCAGCCCGCCGGTCGGCAGGCCCTCCTGGACCTGCGAGTGCTCGTGCGCCAGGATAGGGTCCCAGATGTGGTCGGGGCCGTACAGGCTGGCGTCTGTCCTCGCCAGCAACATTCCGTGCGCCGCCTGGGTCGCCGCGTTGAGCATCGAGCCCAGCGGCAACGCCGCGTCCAGCCGCAGCACCGGCACCGGCACCGCCGCCATGGGCTCCGCCTCGCCGCCGCCCCGGGCAGCCCCAGGATCAGCTCCAGCCACAGATAGGTCTGCCACCGCAGCGCCGCCACAGAGGCGCGGGAAGCTCCTCCCGCCCAGAACAGGACAGTGCCGCCCGTACCCGCGGATCCGGACCCAACCCGCGCTCCAACCACGCCCGTCCCGCGTGGGTCCCCGGCAAATCCAACCGCACCGCGGCACGGTCTTGGCAACGCCTCGGCTGCGGAAGTCCGTGAGGAACGTTCCCTCGGCTAGCCCCTCGATCCTTTATCCCGGCAAGACCGAGCACCGCGGCCTCAAGCACCGACATCATTAGTCAGCTCAGGAGTCGGGACTGTTAGGATGACGGATGGGAACCCGTCTAGCAGCGGCGAGACCACGGAGCCCCCTCCAATTCGCAGCTGCAGAGCGGAGACCGCGGGATGTCTCCCGCGCTACGCGGAGTCCCGCGAAGCTCTTGTTAGAGTTTCGCCCATTCCGCGGTGGAAGAGGCCGCCGCGGCTTAAGGACTGGCCGGAGACGGACGGACGGCATGACGATCGATCACACCCGCCATCTTCCCCAGACTTGCGCCGCCCTCGCCGCCGTGCTGGCAGTCGCGGCTGGAATGGCAGCCAGCGCTGCCCCGGCCAGTGCGGCCGAAGACAGCCAGTCGGCGCTTGCAGAGTCCTTCGCCCAACAAGTGCAGCCGTTCCTAGCTCAGAACTGCGTGCTCTGCCACAACGAGGACACAGCGATGTCGGGCGTGCGCCTCGACCAGCTTGACGCAACTCTGGAGGATCGGCATCTGCGCCTGTGGGAAGCGGTCGAGAGAAATCTGGTCGAGCGGACGATGCCGCCCGAGGGGGTGCCGCAACCTTCCGATGCCGACCGGCAGGGCATGGTCGGGTGGGTCAAGCGCGCCCTTGATGCTGCCCGGCGGCGCCCAGTGCCCAAGAATGGGCTGGTCCGGCGGCTGACTGTCTCGCAATACCGCAATGCGCTGCGCGAGCTGCTGCAACTCGAGGACGACCTGACCGACATCCTCCCCCCCGACGCCGTCTCCAAGGATGGCTTCGTGAACAACGCCGCAACGCTGGAGCTCTCCCCCCTGCTGCTGGAGACCTACTTCGAGATCGCCGAGGAGGCGCTCAGCCGCTCCTTCGTCGACCCCGACTCTAAGCCCACCATCCAGAATTTCCGCGTCGATCTCGGCGCAGGCGTCAACTCGGAGCCGCTCCCGGGCAAGCTGATCCTCGGCGCCAACAGCCTGCTGCTAGACAACCGGGACTACCTCGTCAAGCAGACAACTCCCAGCAAGCCCTTCGCCTTCGAGCCGTACCCAATGCGGACCCGGTACCGCTTCATCGAAGGCTACAAAGGCAACGCTACGGTGCGCGGCTGGCGCGACTTCGACAGCATCTATCATGCGGTGTTCGCCTGCATGCGCGGCAGCCGGGGCTACCCCAAGGGGGAGGCCTACAGTTCGGTGCCGGAGGGCCTGCTGCTCCGGCCCGCCATCCCCAACGAAGAGCTTTTCGGACAGGACGGAACCTACGGGCCGAAGGCGAACTTCAAGATTTCCCTGCGCGAGTTGCCCGACCACGGCCGCTTCCGCGTCACGGTCACCGCGGCCAAGTACGACGACGGCTTGCTCCTCGATCCGGGGACGCCGGCCCAGCCGGCGGACGGGCCGCGCTCGGTGCAGGCCCGCGAACCAGCGGTGCCGCAGAGTGTGACCATCGAGCGGAGCGGCGTGTACCAAGTGGACATCCGCGAAGCGCGGCCCGCAGCCGAGGCGTTCCGTCCAGACCCCGCCAGGCTCGGCGAGGGTCTCATCGGCTCCTGGCCGCTGGATGGAACCGGCTCCGCCCAGCTGCAAGCGGACGCCCGGTATGTCGAGTCGCCCTTCGGGCGGGGCGTGGCCTTGGACGGCTACGACGATGCCGTGACGGTGCCTCGGTTCGAGGAGACCTCCGTCGGCGAGGGCGATTTCACCGTGGCAATCTGGATCCGCCCGAAACAGCTCCGCCGGGCGGGCATCGTGGCCCGCGGGGCGAACGGCGCAACCCACGGCTGGTACTTGGACCTAGCGGGCAACAAGGGCGACGTCAGGATCGAGACGGCGGGGCCCGACGACGAGCCCAACGGGACTGTGACTTCGCCGCCCGGCATCATTCGGCCGCGGGTCTGGCAGCATGTCGCAGCAGTCGTGCGGCGCGGCGGCCAGGGGACGCGGCTCTACGTGAACGGTCACCCCGTCGCCAAGGGCCAGATTGGCCCGGCCAATCTGGACAATCCGGAGCTCGAGCTGCATATCGGACGCATCCCGGGACAGCAGGAGTTCCTAGGCCAACTCGACGAGGCCCGCCTGTATCGCCGCGCCCTCGGCGAAGCCGAGCTGCAAGCTCTAGTGGAGCCAGGCAGGCAATTCGCCGAACCGCCGCCGGCGCGGCCCCAGGATGTGACGCTGACGCTGGGCGCACGGCAGTTCTCGGGTACGCTGACGCAGCCGGCGTTCCTAGCGGTCAGGCTCCCGGCCGGGCACTTGGAGGTCCGCGCCGAGAACCGGGGCGTGCGCGACTTGGGCCGGATCGTACTGACCCCTCTCCCCAGCGGACACGCCGTGGAGCGGAAGTTTCTCGCGTTTGAAGGGCGCTCCCCGCGGCTTGGCGTCCACCTGGGCTTGCGCCGCGACTGCGGCAGCACGTTCGCCCCCGTAGGCCCGCCGCAGCCAGTCGCGGGCACACAATTTCAGCGTTTCCGGTTCGAGGGCGCCATCCGCGACTTCCCCAGCCCGGATGTCGAAAAGGACAACGTCAACTATCTGGCGGGCATTCGCGAGATCGGCGTCCGCAGCGAGTACACAGACGGCCGCGATATGCCGCGGCTGCTGATCCGGTCGGTGGAGTTCGAGGGGCCGCTGTACGAGACTTGGCCGCCGGCTTCCCACCGGAGCGTCTTTGCCGACTTCGCCCGCAAGTCCGACGCGGCCGCCTACGCCCGCGAGATCCTCCGCTCGTTCGCGGCCCGCGCCTTCCGCCGGCCGACCTCGGCGGAGGAGGAATCCGCTCTGCTGGCGGTCTTCCAGGAATCGCTAGCCGACGGCCGCAGCTTCCGCGACAGCGTGAAGGACGCCCTTCTGGTTGCGCTGACGTCCCCGCAGTTCCTGTTTCTCGTCGAAGTGAGCGAGACGCCCGCACCCGAGCCCATCGGGGAGCGTGAACTGGCTTCCAAGCTGGCGTTCTTCCTGTGGAACGGCCCGCCGGACAGCACCACGTTGGACTTGGCCTCCGGCCGAGCGCTGCGGCAGCGCCTGCCGGCCGAGCTCGGGCGGATGGTAGCGGATCCTCGGTTCGAACGGTTCGTCGGCGAGTTCGCGGCGCAGTGGCTGAGCTTGGACAAGTTCGACGTGCTCGAGCCGGACCGCAAGCTCTTCCCTCGATTGACTCGCGATGTGCGGGCCCAACTGCGGAGGGAGCCCGAAAAGCTTCTGCTGCACATGTTCCGCAGAAACCGGCCCGTACGCGAACTGATCCAGTCCGACTACGTTGTGGCGAACGAGATCGTCGCCTCCTATTACGGCTTGGGGGAAAGCACGGAGAGCGGCTTCGCGTTCGTGCCCATCCAGCACGGTCGGACCGAACTCGGCGGCGTGCTGACCCAGGCGGCGGTGCTGGCGGGCCTCTCGGACGGCCGCGAGCCGAATCCGGTGAAGCGCGGGGCGTGGCTCGCGCGCAAGATCGTCGCCGAGCCCCCCGACGATCCGCCTCCCAACGTGCCGGACTTGGAGGCCGACACCGAGGGACTGCCTCTCCGGGAGCGCCTCCGCGTGCATCGCAGCCAGCCGGGATGCATGCAGTGCCATACGAAGATCGACCCCTGGGGGGTGCCCTTCGAGGAGTTCGACGCAGGCGGACGGCTCCGCCCGCAGCCGGTCGATGCCCGCTCGCAGTTGCCGGACGGCACAGAGGTGTCCGGCGTCGACGAACTCAAACGCTACTTGAGCGAGGAGCGGATCGACCAAGTAGCGTTCAGCGTCCTCAAGCACCTGGCAACCTACGCCACCGGCCGCACGCTGGCGTACAATGAGCTAGACTTTCTCAAGCGCGACAGCCTGCGCCTGAAGGCCGACGGCTACGGCATGCAGGACTTGCTGCAATATGTCGCGACGAGCAAGCTGTTTCTAGAGAAGTAAGGGGCGGCCCGCCCCGCTGGAGACCCGCATGAGCACTTCGCCGAGGATAGACCGCCGCGCATTCTTGCACGGCCTGGGAGGGGCCGCACTGGCCCTGCCCGTGCTCGACGCCATGGGCACCGCCGTGACGGAGCAGGCCCCGAGACGGTTCTGCGCCCTGTACACCGCCAACGGCATGTCGCTCCCGAAGGCGGAGAATAGGATCGACGAGTGGAGCTGGTTCCCGGCCGCCGAGCGCGACGGCGAGTTCGTCTTCGGCAAGTCGACCGAGCCGCTGGGCCCGTTCCGGCAGCAGCTCAGCTTCCTGGGCGGGTTGTACCACCCCAGCGGCCCCAAGGCGGATCCGCACACCTGCTCGGACATGTGGCTCACCGGGGCCCCGCTGCACAATCCCAAGCCGGGGACCTACAACACCGTCGGGCTGGACCAGGTCGTCGCGTTGCACACCAAGCAGCACTGCCGACAGCCCTCGCTGGTGCTGTCGATCGACGCCGGGACAGGTTTCCTGTCGCGTACCGGCACGATCTCCTACAACCTGGAAGGGCGGCCGATCCCGGCGGAGAACAACCCGCGCCGGGTGTTCGACCGCCTCTTTCGAGGCGACCGGGCTTCGCTCGAGTCGCAGCGCACCAAACTGCAGCGGCGCATCAAGCTGGTGGACGCGGTCGCCGACAGCGCACGCTCGCTCGATCGGCAGCTGGGCAAGTCCGACCGGGAGCGCATGGACCAGTACCTAACGTCCCTCAACGAGGTGGAGTCGCGGCTGATCGCTTCCGAGCGCTGGATCGACATCCCCCTGAAGCAGCAGGACTACTCGCACCTCAACCTCGACGCCACATCCGAGGGCGAGCCGGCGGAGTACTACCGTACGATGTTCGACCTCATCGCCTTGGCTTTCGACGCGGACATCACCCGCTCGGTGGCATTCATGCTCAACCGCGAGGACGGCATGGGCATCAGCGACACGTTCCCGCTCAAGCTCGGGCTGTCGCGCACACACCACAAGCTCTCGCACGCGACCGACAAGGACGGGCAGTGGGAGTTCGCCAAGTACGACCGGTTCCTGAGCGAGCAGGTGGCGCACTTCCTCGGCGGGCTGAACGGCTATCAGGATCGCAACGGCAGTGTCCTCGACAACACCATCGTGCTGTTCGGCAGCGGCGCTAGCACGACGCACAACCCGCGCAACCTGCCGACCCTGGTAGCAGGAGGGGCTTGCATGGGCCTGAAGCACGGCACCTACTGGTCGGACGGCGAAACTCGGATGTCCAATATGTACCTCAGCATCCTGCGGGCTCTGGACATCGGCATCAAGTCGTTTGCGGACAGCACGAGCACGCTGAGCAGCTCGATTTTCACCCGCAGCTAGGCTCCCGACCGCCCCGCGGCCCCGCGCAGGTCGCCGACGAAGAGCGGTGTGTCGGTGTCGCTGAGTCTGAATCGTCCGCCGCTTCGACCTCGGGCCCCGGCTAGCCAACTCGCCATTGAACCCCTGCGACTCCAGGGCGTGGAGCTCGTCAATGTCTGGGATTTCATTGAGCGCCTCGCGGTGGCGCTTCGCCAGCGTGGCGCTCAACGCGGCGAAGCTACTGGCGAGACGGCGGCGGTAGATCGCCATCACGAAGCCGACCGCGGAACGCTCCGCCCGAGCCGCCCGCTTGTAGGTCGCCGAGACGTACTCGTCCACGGAGGCGTAGAGGCTGCGTTCGGCTTCACTCATCGCGACGAAACGGTCCTGCACCTGTCGATCTGCGATGGCGGTCGACAGCACGCCGGCCGCGTCGTACCGACGCAACAGCTCGCAGGTGTGCCGGGAGATCAGGCACCGGATGGGCGTGTGCGCGAGCATGACGCGGCTCGGCGCTCGGCGGTCTCCAGCCGCCGGCAGGGAATGCTCGCCTCGTCGCGAAGGGCGCGAAGCAGCGCCGAAGTTCTCCAAAGGGGCAGATCAATCAGGCTGTGGATGGCGTCGCGGGACACCTCGCCGTAGCGGCGTTCGACGGCCTGGGTCTCCTACAACGAGAAGCCGGGCATCCCAGCCCTCGCCGGGGTCGCTCCCGACTTGGCACCCAAGCCCGGCCAGCACGCCTCGACCGGGCGCGACTACGAATACAAGCGGCTCGGCACGCTGACGCTGATGGCGGGCTGGGACCTGCTCACCGGGCATGTCCACCGGGCCGTCGTGGAGCGCCCCCGCAGCCGCGAGTTCGGGGAGTTCTGGCAGCAACTGGACGGTGCCTATCCCCCTAGGGATTCCGATCCGGGTCGTGCTCGACCATCACTCCGCGCACACGTCGAAGGAGACGCGGGCGTATCCGGCGACCGTTGCCAACCGCTTCAAGTTCGTGTTCCCACCCAGGCACGGATCGTGGTTGAACTTGGTCGAATCGTTCTTCTCGAAGCTGACGCGCACTCTGCTCAGGGAGATTCCGGGGCGAGACCCAGGAAGAACTCCAGCTGCGGATCGAGGCGTACTTCGACCGTGTCAACGAGGATCCCGTGGCGTACCGCTGGACTTCCCAGATGGACGAGATCTCCGTCGCCTAGGCCACCCCGTCTATTGATATTTTATTTTGGAATCATACTACTAGCCCCTGCAGCGCAAGCGGTCGAGGCCGTTGCGGCTCCGCTCGCGGATGGCCTGACACCCGCGAGCGTGCGCGTCGAGTCGGCCTAGCGCGGCTCAATGAATCCGGCTGGCCGCGCACGCTGCCGCCAACTTGGCTTCCGGGCCGGCAGCCGCGCCGATCCTGCCGCCGGCTCCGTCCGCGGCTCAGCCAGCGCCGCCGGCTCTGGAGAACCCGCCTCCGTCGCCCGGGCAGTGCGGGATGAACTGGCGGAGCAGCTGCGCGACATGGTCGAGGACCTCGACTCGCCGATCGATCGCTAGCCGGGCTAGGCGGCGTCCCAGGCGCGGAAGAGCAGCCATTGCACGAGCAGCAGGGCGCAGAGGCCGGCCGCGAGGCAGGCGACCAGCCAAAGGGCCCCGGCGACTAGGCCGGCAACCAGGACCAGCCCCCCGCGGATAGCATCGGCCTTGGCCGGCAGCGAGGTTCGCATCCGCTTCGGCGCGGCGCGTCCGGGCCTCGCTCTCGCGGTCGGTCATCACTAGTAGGCCGCCCCCAGGCAGCCGGCGGCAAGTCCGAGCAGGGCGCTGGCGACCCAGACGCAGCCGAGGGCCACCAGCGTCCAGAGGCAGCCGGCCTTGGCCCGCTCGCGGCTGGCCTGGGCCTCGGCTATCGCCGCATCGGCCCTGGCCTGGCGGGCCCGCGCAGCCGCCAGGCCCCAGTCGGCCTCGGGCTCAGGCCTGGGCGGTGACAGCGGATCGGTCATCGGATAGCTCCTATCCAATGATTGTATGCAATCACTTCGTTGGCAACTTCGTTGGTCAGTGCGGGCTCGCGCCGTCGCCAACGGCGGCAGAGTCGCACGGCGCGACCGGCCGCCGTGTGCTATCGTGGCGGCGGCCATGCAGCCGTCGACGGAGCTGGCGGCAGCGACCGGGCAACTCCCCATCGAAACGGATTTCGAGGCGCGCGCCGTGTCGCCGTATCGGGAAATGGGGGCCTACGAGCCCCTGTGGTCCGATCCCCACACGACGTTCAGGGCGTTGGCGAAGCTGTTCGCCGCTCAGCCCGGCAGCGTGCCGTCGGATTTCGTGTCGCCCGGCCAAGCAGTCGCCTGCGCCGCCTTCGTGCGGGAGCGGTTCGCCGCTGCCTCGACACCCCGGTTCGGCGTCCGCGCCCACGGTGCCGGCGAGTACCCGGAGAGACTGCGAGACATGCGCCATCTTGTCGAGCTGCTCTACTCCCGCGGAAGATGGAACGGAAACGTTTGTAGTAGGAAGGAGAGAAACATAGGGGGCTGGATTATCTTTAAATGAGAGAATAATGTTTGATCGTGAGAAACGAAATATAGCCAAAATGATGCAAGAGGCTTTCTCGAAAAGGCAGAAGACCAGGGACCTTTTGAGAAAAGGCGCTTCGACAGTAAGAGCTATTGAATGGTGGGACCTCGCAGCGTCCCGTTCGGTGGCCGTCGTCGGAACCCGGAAGCCGTCGCGAGAGGGACTGTCCCGCACAAGGCGTCTCGTGCGCGAACTCGTCGCCGACGACTTTACGGTCGTCTCCGGACTGGCCGCCGGCGTCGACCGGACGGCTCACGAGACGGCCATTGGAGCGCAGCGGCCGGACAATCGCGGTCATCGGAACGCCCTTGTCGCATGTGTACCCGCAGGCGCACGCCGCGTTGCAGCGCGAGATCGCCGAGCGCTTCCTGGTCGTCAGTCCGGTGCCGGTGAAACGGTACGAGTCGCAGGACTACCGCCGCAACCGGCTGTTCTTCCCGGAGCGCAACGTCGTCATGTCCGCGCTGACGGAAGCGACCGTCATCGTCGAAGCGAGAGAGCCATCCGGCACGCTGGTCCAGGCCCGGGCGGCGCTCCAGCAGGGGCGCAAGCTGTTCGTGCTCGACAGCTGTTTCCGGAACCCGAGCCTGACGTGGCCGGAGCGCCTCGTGTCGCAGGGGACGGTTCGCGTCGCGGACTACGATGACATCCGTTGTGGCCTTTCCGAGCCGCTTCACGAAGATTGACGGCCTGACCAGCCCGGATCACCGCGGGTTCGCGGAGGACGACCGCTGCTTTTTCCTCGGCGAGTACACGGTGCGCCAAGGGTACGCCTACAGCCCGACCAACAAGCTGATTCTGAACTTCAAGAAGACGCCCGACCGCCGCGGCAGGCCCGAATGGCGGCACAAGGAGAAGGCAATTCAACAGGCAGCCAAGGCGTTTCGCGGTGCCTTGGGCGCGTCACCGCCGTCCTGGACATTCGTCCCCTCGAAGGGGCACTTGCCCGACGAATCCCATCGGGCCCGCACCTTGATCCCCGTGTGCCCGTCGGTCACCATCCGGTAGCTGAACTTGAGGTCGAAGTCGGCCAAGTCTTCGGTGCCGGCATATACAAGGTAGGCCAAGCGGTCCTCGAGGCCAACGCCCCGGATAGCCCCTTCCCGCACTGACCAAGCTGCGGCGAGCCCAGGCGGGTCGGAACGCCAGCCCGCGAGAGTCGCGCAATCCAAAAGAGGTGCGAAGCCCTCGTCAACTGCCGGAGCCGGACCGCCCCGGCAGGCCAGCAGGGCCAGCCTCAAGGCGACGAGGGCGCATCTTCGCAATCTATTCGAGCCCCTGGGCTCCGCTCCGCCTGCACCTTGCTGGCGTTCTCAGAAGTGATTGCACGAAAAGGCTCCGCAAGCCATTGATTCTATTCGTGGGTTGCTTACAATTACTCTTGGCAAAATTAGTAACGTAGTCCGGCATTGGCCTCTGCCAGGTGCCCGACTCAATTCGGTGCCGCTCGCAGCGGCCTCTGGGATTGGGCACCCAGCCCCGGCTGCCCAACGCCCGTTTTGCGCCTGACGCTGGCCGCCGTCGCCGACTCGCTGGAGCTTGAGCCCAAGCACACTTCGGTCGTGATAGTCTGGGCCCCGGAGGATCGGCCAACCGACCCACAGATCGAAGCAGTGCTCAACTCTGGTCTACTCGACAACGGCAGCAGACCGGCCTGCGTGGACTCGCGTGCGGTTGTTGCTCGCCATCTTGATGCTGACGAGCAGGGGCGGATCTGGTGCCCATGTCGGCGGGCGAGATAGGAGCCGGCCGGCAGCGATCGCCGCGAGTCGGCTGGGACCAATCGCCGCCAGCGTTGCTTCCCGCTATGGGTTCTGCGCTTTGCCTCAGGAGGATCACAGCCGTTCCCCCCATTTGCTCAGACCGATCTCGATGTTCGTTTCGAACCAGTCGCGGAACCGCTTCTCGATTTCCTCAGGGCGGCTCGTTTCAGCGGCAAAGCGGAACGGATGCTCGGACACGACATCGCTTTCCCACCGGCGTGAGTCCGATCCATCCCCAAGCCCTAGCGGACCCGTCAGAAACGTCGTTCCCACATGCAGGTCGGCTGCGCGCCCGACGGCGTGGAGCGACAGAACGAATCGGGCTTCATCCTTCTCGATCTCAGGAAGGCGCAAGCGGAGCGACACCCATCGGCGCGGCCGGGAAAGGTCCGCATAGTATTCATGCTTCCGCGCCGCCTCGACGATTTGCCAAGTCCACCAGTCACTCCTGGCATCATCGGTGAGAACCTGAGCCTCGACCTCGACGCCCTGTTTGCGGAAGGCGCGTTCGAGCTCGCTCTTGGCCTCGCTCAGCCGAGTCTGCGCAACCTGGGTCAAGTTGTCCATGACCGTCGTGGCCTGTTCCTGCTTGGCCGCCTTGCGCTGCCTTGCGCGTTCGGCGAGCGATTCCGCAGCCCTGATCACCGTCTCGCCACGGAGTTCACGGAACGACTTGATGGCGTTGCGGAGATCGCCGATCTGGATATCCGCGAAAAGATCGACGAGCAGTTTCAGATCGCCCCTATCAGCGGCACCTAAGGCATCAAAATACCGTTCACGGTGCTCTTCATCGCGAATGACGAGAACGAGGTAATCCTCCTTGAGAAACACGGCACCGGTGAGAGCGCGGGCGACACGGCCATTACCGTCCTGAAAAGGATGGATCTGGACGAAGCGGTGGTGCAGCCATGCCGCCTCGACCTCGGCGCAGGTATCGCGATGTGCTTGATGCCACGCCAGCAATTGATCGATCTGGTCCTGGACGCGTTCAGGAGGGCAGTACTCGTGGACCGATCCGTCGGGTCGTCTCGGGTTGTTCTTTTGCGTCTTCCATGCGCCTTTCAGCAGCCGGGCCTGGAAACGTTTCCCAAACTGGTCTTCCGCTTCGCATGTTTTCTGGCTGAGCACAAGACGGTGGTGCAGCTCTTTGATATAGGACGAACTGAGACTGCGCATGCCTCCAACGATGTCCATTACCATTTCGAGTGCTTCCCGCTGGTCGGTGATCAGCTCCTGGGCGTTTGCGGTTATCTTGCCTCGGGCGTGGAACTGTCCCAGCGCCTCCATCCCGGCTTCAGCGATCTGAACCGTGACACCTCGATCCACCTTGTAGAGGCGTTCGATGATCCCAGTCTCGATCGCCCACCTCATGGCAAGTTCCTCTTGGAACTTCCTGACCTTCGCCTGGTCTTTGACGAGGCGGCGGTCCTGGACCCACTGCCTGTGAACGGCGCGGAGGTCGTCACGGCAAAGATCTTGCCAGTTTTGCGGCAAGTCTTCGATCTCGCGCCATTCGGACCCGACGGTCTCAACGGCGACCGAGCTTCGTTCCATCGCTGCCTGTCTCCACTGCTTGCAGGCTTAGCGGCGCTTCCGATCACAGCATCCAACCCCGCATTAGGTACGGAAATAAGCTGGACTTCGCGGTACGTCTCGGTCGGCTCAGCCGTCGACTGCGAATAATACATTACAACTAATCAACGCTTCATGGGTGGTCCAGCCTGAACCTGGACACTTGCGGAAGATGGCTGGGCGTTCAGCGTAAGTCACCGAATACTCGTAAATCATTCATATATGGTGGCTTGCTTCCTGTGAGCCAACCCTGATCCCCCCGTCGATTCCCACTTTCCGAGCGGGAAATCCAGGGGACGATCCGAGCCGTTCGCGATCTCACGGCGTCGCGCCCTGCTCACAGCCTACCGCCGTTCAGCGCCAGCAATGTACGCAACACCTCGTCGTCGGAGATGTCCGCTGCCCAACCGTGCGCGGACGCCACAGCGATGTCAAGGTCGTCGTGCGCATCGGCGAGCCACTGCGGCCGGGCGTTGTAGGGGTTCGTCAGCGTGCGCTTCTTGAGCGCCTTCGCCACGTCTTCGTCGCAGGGAACGGGACGCTTCGGATAGCCGGGAACCGGCTCGTCGGCCCACTCGACCCATTCGGGCGGGTTGAGCCACCGGTCGCGCAGCTCAATCAGCCGTTGCGCTTCCAGGGCTTCCGATTGGATCGTCTCGCAACCTACTGAAAAAACCTAACGGATCATGACGCCGTTCGCTCCTCTCGTTGCATCCCTCGTTCCGTAGCGGGCTGCAATGGACCGCGAGCACTGTCGCCGGCTGGACCCGGATCCGGCCCGGCTCTCGCCGCCCGCGTCGTCGACCCCTCGAGCGCAACCCCTAGATTCCCGGATAATTTCCCGAGATGGGTGTTGCGGGGCTGCTTTGATCAAGCGGAGAGCTCTGCGCCCCCGGCTCCGGGCGCGCTGGGACCCCCGCGGGCTCCGCGTCGATCCCGTTCCGCTGTGCTCGGCGCGGCCCCGGCCGCGCCGACCCAGCCCTACTCCGGCTCGCCGCGTGCAGCAGCCAGTCCAGCCGCAGATTGCCCCTGCCGCACAGCTACCGCAGCCGCCGTGCGCTGCACGTCAGCCGCCCCACGCTGCGCACGACTTGGTACTGCAGCAGCAGTGGCGCGATCCGGGCACCCAGGCAGAAACCTTGATGTGCCGCGGGCGAGCGGCACGACGGATGCTGCAGGCCCAGGTCCGTCAACGGCCCCTGGAACACAGGCTCCGGCCCCTGCTGGCCACGGTGCCGCCGCACCACTCCGTCAGCAGCAGCCGGTCCTGGCTCACCGGAATCACCGTGCATACCGGCACCAGTAACCGCTGCTCCCCATCCCCGTCGCGCCGGATCACCCCGCACACCTGCTCCTCTGGCCTCCGGGCCGGCCGGTGCGCCACCGCGAGCGCCCGTTCCTTCCCCGCCGCGTTCAGGGTCTCCCCCTCGTCCTCCCGCAACTCCCTCGTGGCCGCCCGACGCAGAATCGGGGTCTTCTGGCGCGGATCGGTCACGCTCCCGGAATTATCCCCACCCCGCTGTCACACCGGCTGCCGCCCTGCCAGCCAGGGCACGGCATCCTGGTCCAGTTGCTCCCGCCCATCCCCTGCATGTCCGTGCCGCCCGCCTGCAGCCGGGTGCTGACCCACGCCGCCCCCACGCACACCGCGGGCAGCCAGGACTGCTGCTCGCCGTGGCAGCCGCGCTCGGCGTGCTCGCACAACTGACCCTCCACCTCAATCTCCGGGCCGTCCCCGAACACCGGCACGGACCCCCACCGCTGCCCGCACGCCTGCGCCCCCAGCGGCACCAGCCGCCGGCTGTGAGGCACGGTCTGCAGCCCGCACGCTCGGCGCACGACGTCATCGGCCCCCAGAGCGGCGACCGCGGGGGGGTGTCCCCCCCGCCAACGCGAGCCGAGTAGATCAGCGCCAGCAGCATCTGCCCAGTGCTGCAACCGCGCTGGCGGCGCTTGATGCAGACCGCCTCGGCCAGCCTCGCGGGCAGCTCGATGAACCGGGCCAGCCGCACCACCACGCCGAGCCCGGCCAGACCCATCAAGCTGTCGTTGCAGTCACCGCAAGCCAGGCTGGGAGCGCTGGCAGGGGACAGGGGCCAAGGGGGCCTCCAGAAAAATCGCTAAACACCCCCGAGGCGAAATACGCGGATACCCCGAAGGACCGTCTAAATCATTGTAATACAAACACATTCCAGCTGGCAACCGGAATCCTTGCCCGGGAATCAGGGTTTTCTCCTCGGCGAGTACACGGCGCACCAAGGGTACACCTACAATCCGAACAACAACCTGATCCTGAACTTCAAGAAGACGATCGACCGCCGCGGCAGGCCCGAATGGCGATACGAGGCTGCGGAGATTCAACAGGCAGCCACGGCGTTTCGCGGCCCCCTAGGTACGTCACCGCCGTCCTGGATGTTCGCCCCGGTGCCGCCCTCCAAGGCGACTGGCGATCCGCTCTACGATGATCTGGTGACGCGGATGCTCCACGCCATCTGGCCCAGCCAGACTTGGCGGATGTGCGCGAGATCATCGTTCAGCCGGAGAGCACGGACCCGGCGCACAAGACGGTCGACCGGCCTGCGCACAGCAGATCAAGGCCGGCTACCAAAAACGGCTGGCAGTCCGGCTGGCAGCGACGCTGGGGCCGCACCAGACATTTTACAGTTCGGTGACCCTTGGGCGGCCTTGTCACGTCCGATGCCGATCCGCTCCTGCTCGCCTGCTGTGGCCATGCGCAGCTATAGTAGTATGGGTACTGATGTTTTCATAAGTAATTGCATGAAAAGGCACCGCAAGCCATTGATTCTATTGGTGGGTTGCTTGCAATTACTTTTGGCAAAATTAGTAGCGGGTAGCAGATCCCCGGTGCATCGCAGGCTCACGAGATCCGCCTCGTGTAGCGGGGTTCGACGAACGATTCGCAGGACAGGAGCGCCGCGAGGTCGCTGGCAAATGGACGTGACACTCAACTTGGCTCCAGAACTCGGACACCGCCTGCAACGCGCAGCTCGAAAGCACGGCGTGTCCGCCGATGAATACACGCTACGGCTGCTCGATCAACACGTACCCGGCGATGGCCAGGCCGCGGCTCTTGCGTCTCTCCTACAATCCTGGATTGACCAGGATGACGCCGGCGAGCAACGAGAGACCGGCGAATACCTCGTCCGCACGCTGGACGAAGACCGTCTGTTCGGCCGCCAGCTGTTCCCGGCAAAGCACAAGGGCATCACTTGGTGAGTCTGGTGGTCGCACTCGACGCTGGCCCGCTGGGTTTGGCGACGAACCCGAAGCGATCACCCGCGAGCATGGCTTGCGCCCAATGGCTTCAGGCACTTGTTGCGGCCGGTTCGCGCGTCGTTTCGCCGGAAATCGCCGATTACGAAGTACGCCGCGAGCTGTTGCGAACTCGCCGCCAGCAAGAACTCCGACGGCTTGATGCGCTGGTCGAATTGGTCGAGTACCTGCCACTCACGACCGCAGCGATGCGGCAAGCGGCCATGTTCTAGGCAGACGCTCGTCAGCGTGACCAACCGACCGCCGACGACAGGGCACTCAATGGCGACGTCATTCTCGTAGCACAGGTCGCGACTATGGACTCGGGGCGCGGCATCGTTACGACGACGAATGTCGGCCATCTGTCGCGTTACGTGCAAGCGGTTCTCTGGCGGAACATCCGCCACAACCCATACTAATTTTGCCAAAAATAATTGCAAGCAAACCTCCAATAGACTCAATGACTTGCCGAGCCTGTTCGCGCAATTAATTATGAAAACATGAGTACCCGCTCGAATCCTTCGGGACACGCTACAGCCCTCGGCGCTCTTCATCGCGAATGATGAGAACGAGGTAATCCGCCTTGAGAAACACGGCACCGGTAAGAGTGCGGGCGACACGACCATTATCTTCCATGCGCCCTTCCGCAGCCGGGCCTGGAAATGTTTCCCAAACTGGTCTTCCGCTTCGCATGTTTTCTGGCTGAGCGCAAGCCGATGGTGCAGTTCCTTGATATAGGACGAACTGAGACTGCGCGTGCCTCCAACGATGTACATTACCATTTCGAGTGCTTCCCGCTGGTCGGTGATCAACGCCCGGGCGTCTGCGGTTATCTTGCCTCGGGCGTGGAACTGTCCCAGCGCCTCCATCCCGGCTTCAGCGATCTGAACCGTGACACCTCGATCCACCTTGTAGAGGCGTTCGATGATCCCAGTCTCGATCGCCCACCTCATGGCAAGTTCCGCTTGGAACTTCCTGACCTTCGCTTGGTCTTTGACGGGGCGGCAGTCCTGGACCCACTGCCTGTGAACGGCGCGGAGATCGTCACGGCAAAGATCTTGCCAGTTTTCCGGCAGGTCTTCGATCTCGTGCCATTCGGACCCGACGGTCTCAACGGCGACCGAGCTTCGTTCCCTCGCTACCCGTCTCCAGTGCTTGCAGGCTTGGCTGCGTTTCCGATCACAGTATCCAATCCCGCATTAGGTACGGAAACAGGCTGGACTTCGCCGTACGTCTCGGTCGGCTCAGCCGCCGACTGCGAATAATACATTACAACTAATCAACGCTTCATGGGTGGTCCAGCCTGAAATTGGACACTTGCGGAAGGTGGCTGGGCGTTCAGCGTGAGTCGCCGAATACTCGTAAGTCAATCATATATGGTAGCTTGCTTCCTGTGAGCCAACCCTGATCCCCCCGTCGATCCCCACTTTCCGAGCGGGAATCCAGAGGATGATCCGAGCCGTTCGCGGATCTCACGGTGTCGCGCCCTGCTCACAGCCTACCGCCGTTCAGCGCCAGCAACGCACGCAACACCTCGGCTTCTTGAGCGCCTTCGCCGCGTCTTCGTCGCAGGGAACGGGACGCTTCGGATAGCCGGGAACCGGCTCGTCGGCCCACTCAACCCATTCGGGCGAGTTGAGCCACCGGTCGCGCAGCTCGATCAGCCGTTGCGCTTCCAGGCCTCCGGTTGGATCGTCTCGCAACCTATTAAAAAACCTTACGGATCATGACGCCGTTCGCTCCCCTCGTTGCATCCCTCGTTCCGTAGCGGGCTGCAATGGACCGCGAGCACTGTCGCCGGACGGCCCCGGACCCGGACCGGCTCTCGCCGCCCGCGTCGTCGCCCCCTCGGGCGCAACCCGACGAGCCGGCACGGCGCAGTGATAGCATGATTTCGGGGCTTGGTGCCCAAGCGATCGCACAGCACCCGGTGCCCATGAATCCAGACCTGACGCACGCCAGCAGAGGCATTGCCTCAGCGGTGGTTCACGACGCTGAATCGGAGATGACGGTTCCGAGGGTTTGGGTCGTCCGCGCCGACGGCGGCCAGTACGCAGACCATTTTTTCTCCGGCGGCTATGCCGCCGTGGGATGGTTCGATTTGTCGTCCGTCGATACTCGCGACCAACTTCGGAAGGTTTACGAGCTGGAGTGCCCAGAGGCCCCTGCCGGCCAGATCGCCAACGAGATCGGCCAACTCGCGGCGTTTCGTCTGGAAATGGACGAAGGCGACTACGTAATCACTCCAGCCGCCGACCGCGAATCCTTGCGATACGGTCGCATCGCCGGCCCCTGTATCGCCTTCCGGGGTGACGACGGGTGCCGCTATCGGAATCGCCGAGCCGTCAACTGGGCCGAGACACCGCTCCGTCGGTCGAACTTCGGCGAGTCGTTTCAGCGCACGCTCAGCTCGCGGCGCACGGTGTTTCGCATCGGTCAGCCCGAGGAGTTCATCGCCGCGATCGCATGTCCTCCAGACGCGTCGCGGGACGACACCATCAGTCACGGCCCCGCGGCCGGGCGCGAGACCGCACAGGTCCAGGACGATGTCGAACCGGATAGCGGTGTCGAGGAGGAACGGGGCGATTCGGACGCCGGCATCAAGGAGCCTTTCGACCCGTCAAAGATCAAGGTTCGCACGGTCCCAGTCCTCGTCGATCAACTCGTGGTGCGCATCGAACACAACGAGATCGATCTGGCACCTGATTTTCAGCGAATGCGGAACATCTGGAAGCCGGTTGACAAGAGCCGGTTGATCGAGTCCCTGTTGCTGCGGATCCCGATTCCGGTGTTCTATGTCGCAGCGGATGCAGACGAGAACTGGGAGGTAGCCGACGGCGTCCAGCGGATGTCGACCCTGTACGACTACGTTACGGGCCAGTTCGCGTTGACCGGGCTGGAGTACCTGGGGGGTTTCAAAGATATGCATTTCGCGCAACTGCCGCGTGCGATGCAGCGCCGGGTCCGCGAGACGCAACTCATCGTGAACATCATCGAGCAGGGAACACCACCCGAGGTGATGTTCAACATCTTCAGCCGCATCAACACCGGCGGAATGAAGCTCAACGCGCAGGAAATCCGTCATGCGTTGCACCCCGGTCCGGGATTTTTTGGAGACATTGGCGGGTTCCGATGTCTTTGCCGCCGCGACGAATCGGTCGATCAAGCCGAATCGGATGCTCGACCGCGAGTGCGTTTTGCGGTTCCTTGCTTTCCACATCGAACGGTGGGAGCAGTACAGAAGTCGCTCTCTTGACGGATACCTCGCTGGGATCATGGAGCGGATCAACGCCATGACTCCCGGCGAGCGAGACTTGCTCCGCGCCGATTTCGAGAAGGCGATGCTGGCCGCGAAGCGCATCTTCGGGGACGAGGCGTTCCGAAACATCTGCAATGAACGTGCCCGGATCAACAAGTCGCTTTTCGAAGCGTGGGGTGTTCAGCTGGCGCGTTGTTCTGCGAACGATGTCGATCGGCTTGTCAGCCACCGCAGGGAGATCGTCGAGAGGTTTCGGATGTTGCTGAAGGATCCGGAGTTCGACAAGGCGATCTCGCAAGCAACCGCCATGCCCCAACGGATACGGAAGCGGTTTACCGCGATCCGCGACTTGGTGCAGGAGTTCGTCTGATGCTGCGGCGGATCGGGCTGACCAACTTCAAGTGCTTCGAGAATCTCGACTTGCCGTGCGCCCCACTCACCCTGCTATGCGGCCTGAACGGGATGGGCAAGAGCAGCGTGATCCAGGCTCTGCTGGTGTTGCGGCAATCGTTCGAGACAGGGGATTTGCAGGAGGGCCGACTCGTACTGGGGGGCACCCTGACGGATTTGGGGGCCGGTTCGGATGTGCTGTTCGAGGATGCTGGCGACGAGGTCGTCGGATTCACCCTCCACGGCGACCAGGCGCATCCGCCGTGGACCCAACACTTCGAATATTCGCACAGCAGTGATCAGTTAGTGGCGACCAGGACGCCGCTGGCGGTTGCGGATCCGCACGACGCCGCACATGGGGAGCCGTGCCCCGTAACGGGGCAGTCGACCAAGGGTAGGAGCTTCTTTGCAGGAACGGGATCCGATGCGAAGGCCAAGTCAGCCATTAACGCGTTGCGGCGGGGTGATCCGCGAGCAGATGCGCGATTGGCTGGTTTCACTGACCCGCAACGGATCAGGGCTGCTGCGGCCAAGGCGAAGGCCGCGGGACTTTCGCACATCGACCGAGTCAGCGATTGGCTGCGTACCGATCCCGAGGCTGTCAATCCGGATGTCGGCGTAGCGCCGACTTGGCAGGCAGCGAGCCCGTTCGGCGGGCGTCTCGTCTACGTGCAGGCAGACCGGACTGGACCTCGCAAGTCCTACCCGCTGTCAGAAGCACTGGCTCGCCGAGGCGATTTTGGCCGCCGCGGCGAGTACGCCTGGAACTACCTCAACGCCCACCAAAACGACTCCCTGTCCGCAGGCGATCCGCGCTGCGGGGACGGTTCGACACGGCGGCTGCGCGGTGCTGTCAATCACTGGTTGCAGGATGTGAGTCCTGGCGCACATCTGCAACTCGAATCGGTCCTTGCGTCCGACGCCGTCCTTGCAGGCTTCACTTTCGACCGACCGGGCGACGTCATGTCACGGCGTCACCGTGCGACCAATGTCGGCTTCGGTCTGTCCTACGTGTTCCCGGTTGTGCTGGCCCTGCTGTCCGAGTCCGGTACACTCTGCCTCATTGAGAACCCGGAAGCGCACCTTCATCCGCGTGGTCAAACGAAGCTGGCAGAACTCACGGCGCGTGCTACGGCAGCTGGCGTGCAGGTTTTTGTCGAGACCCACAGCGACCACTTCCTGGACGGAGT
Organism: Bryobacterales bacterium; assembly: GCA_965213745.1. Classification (GTDB taxonomy): domain Bacteria; phylum Acidobacteriota; class Terriglobia; order Bryobacterales; family UBA6623; genus VXMF01. The sequence goes on from CBDBZZ010000008.1 coordinate 329,488, forward strand.
GCGGCTTGCGATTCACGACGGCTTGATTCCGCCGGCTGACACCGCGATTCACTACTTCGAGCGCGACGGGGGGCAAGCGGTCGTTTCCTCACCAACCGTCGACGCCGATGGGTGCCTGTCCCGGTGGCCGGTCGGTTTCTTCGATCAGCACGAGGAGAATCTCGCGAGGTTGCTCGCGCCGCGAAACTGACCTGCGCGACATGCGCGAGATGATCCTGAACCACGCGAGCTTGGTGCCGACCGGATGGCATGACGCGCTGAAATTCCTGCCGGACTTGGCGGACGGCATGGCGATGCGCGTCCGGTCTGGGGCAGCTCAATCTACGTTGCGAATGTCCCGATCGTTGCACGAGACGTACTGGCCTGACGAGCGGTCGCTGTTCAATGCTGTCCGGGAAGTGAAGCGGCACGGGGCAAGGGATCAGTCCCTGTTTCTCATGAAGCTGAGCGAGAAGGCACCGCTCCTGAGCGGTTTCGCGCCAAAAGTCACCGAACGGTTTCGGATATGCGAGGCAAAGACATTACCGTCAGACGACGGAGCGCCGCTCGTACTGTGTGCCGTCACAGACGCGATTTGCGTCGGCATGCCATCCGAGCCCGTCTGGGGTCGCGATCGACTCCCAGTAGACTTCGAGGAGCTACTGCCCGACGGCAGGGTTGCAGATGCGCACGAAGAGATCGACAACCTTACACGTTCGGTGCATGTCCATCCAATCGTCGAGCGCCACCTTACGCGGCTTCGACACCAATGTTCGAACGTAGGCGACCTGTGGAACCGACGGGAGCAGGTATTCCCACACTTGACATTCGGCCCGGACGTTGAAGATCACCTCGCGAAGTTGAACGCCGGGTGGCTCGGTTCACAGGAACGTTGATGGCACCGCCGTGGAACGGCTCCACCGGCAGGTCCACGCCCTCCTATGGCCGCTCCGGGCACCGGACCTCCACCCGCCCGGTGGCTTTCCGGTCCTGCCGACCATCACCCAGCACCGGGTGCAACCCAGTTGGGCCAAGCCCGGCCCTGCGACCTGCTCACCCGCCCCACGCTGTTGCGAAAACAAGCCCTCGACCTGCTTCGCCTGCACCTGCAGCATACCCAGCACGGCATCTCCGCAAACGGGCGATAGTTTCAATAAACCAATGACTCACGTCAATCTCTGTCCCGGAAGTTCGGGTTAGCAGATCGGTTTCTGCCCCACCGCATCAGCCTCGGCACCCAAGCCGAGCCGATGCGCCAGAGGTTGACGCTGCCCCTGTTGGTGTTCTGCCTGTTGCGTTGCGCGTGCTTGAATGCGTTGAACATCTTCGCACGGTGCGGGCTCCAGAGGTCCCGACCTTGCTTCTCGCCACAGCTACCATTCGCCAAACCGATTCTGTCCGCCGCCATGGACTCCAGCAGACAGAAGGACCTAGCTTCTGCCGAGCAGCCTAGCCGAATCGGCCCCGCCTCAGTTCGACGATCGCGGCTGGGGCCGGCGAGGCGCGGCCGGATCCCGCGGCCGGCGAGCCGCACGAGTTGCCAAGAGCTCGGGATAGCCTCGCACGGCCCTCCCAGGCACCTCGCGGATTGTCAGCGAAACCGTCTGATCCGGATCTCCCTGAACTCTACGACCGTCCCCTTGTCGTGTAGTTGCAGCGCAATGAGCCCGCTCTTGAGGTAGCCGGCAGCGTGGCCGTCGATGAGCTCGGAGGACAGCGTCCCGTTGATGAAGAATTGCAGCCGATTGCCCCGTGCCCGGATGAGGCCCCGATTCCAATCCCGCTCCTTGATGCCGCCAAGCCGGACAGCGTTTTGGATCGGTTCCCAGCGTCCGGCTCCATGCTTTTCAATGACAAGGCGGGTGCCTCGTTCGCAGGGGAACTCCTCGCGAGACTCGAAGTGGCAGTCCCAAGCGCCCAGAATGTGCGGGCCGATGCCGACATGCCCGAGGTCCGCGTGGTAGCCCTCGAAGGGGCGCTTGCCCGACGAATCCCGTCGGGCCCGCACCTCGATTCCTGTGTTCCCGTCGGTCACCATCCGGTAGCTGAACTTGAGCTCGAAGTCGGCCAAGTCTTCGTCGCCGGCATATACAAGGTAGGCCAAGCGGTCCTCGAGGCCAACGCCCCGGATAGCCCCCTCTCGCACCGACCAAGCTGCGGCAAGCCCAAGCGGGTGGGAACGCCAGCCCGCGAGAGTCATGCCATCGAAAAGAGGCGCGAAGCCCTCGTCAATTGCCCGGGGCGGATCACCCCGGCAGGCCAGCAGGCCCAACCCCAACGCGACGACGGCGCATCTTCGCAATCCATTCGAAGCCCGCTGGCTCCCCTCCGCCTGCAGGATAACACCTCAACATACATCCCCACCACCACCGCAGCGCACGCTTGGGACCTCGGCCTGCAGAGGTCCTTGCTTCTAGCTCCCGTCCGTCAGCCCGACCGGGGCGCGGCTGGGTTCGGCGCGGGCCGAAGGGCCGAAAGGCATGGCAGTACCGTCGCAGCGGATGCTTGTGGGGCCTGCTCCGTGCATCTGGACCGTCGGCTTCCGATCCAGGACTCCTCCTGCCCGAATGGATCAACGGGCCTCGGGCACTATCCACCGCGAGAGCGAGGCCCCCACATCTGCGCAAGACTCCAATCCGACGTCTCGGCGCAAGTGGCTTGGCCCGCCCGTCGGCGTGCCGCGGCCGTCGGCCACCGCGACGCACAGATCGCTGCCGGCCAGCTTGATGCGTCCGTTTGCTTCGAATGCGAACCGCTGCCGGACCGTGCCCTCGCACGGCCTGATGTACAAGCTGGCCCCAATTGCGGCGGCCTCGGCGGCAACGCATCGGGCGTAGGCCTTCATGTAGAGCTGCCCGGGGCCCGGATAGTGCGGGGTGAACAGCTCGTCGTCGGCTCCGGGCTTGCAGGTATGGGCCATCAGCGGGGCGTCGAGTCTCACGCGTTGCCGGAATCCAGGTACATCCAGACAGTAGCGCTCCGGCTCGTCCAGCGGATCGACCAGTTGGACCAATCCTTCGGCAGCGAACAGCGGCAACGCTGCCACGAGAACGGCAAAGGCCGTCCGCCAACGCATGCCTCGTATCGTACTAATTTTGCCAAAAGTGATTGCAAGCAACCCTCCAAAAAATCAATGGCTTGCGGGGCCTTTTCGTGCAATTACTTATGAAAACATCAGTAAGCTTGGGAATCTACGCGTCCGGCTCGGCTCTGGCCGAGCCCTGTCCCGGCCTCCCGGCGAATCCCCGGCAAGGCCGGACAGCGCCTCGAGCGGTCGGGGCGGCAAGCTGGCCTCACCGTCTCCCTTCCCTGACGTCGGCAAGGCAGTGGAGCGCCCCGCTGAGCACACAGCCCACCCGGGCCTCCCGCAAGTCACTGCGCCGCTAATGCCTTGAGGTCGATGAACGGCACCGCGCCGCTCGTGACCTGGGGCAACACCCCGTTCCACTTCTCGATCGCCCGCAACTGCAGGATGGTCGTCGTGATCGTTTCGCGCTGCAGCCGCTGGGACTCGGCCTCCGCCCGCGCCGCCGTGACCGTCTGCTCCGCCTCGATCTTGATGCGCTCCAAGTCCCGCTGCGCCTTGAGCGCCTCCTGCTCCGCCGTCTGCTTCGCCTCGATGGCCTGGTTGAACACATCCGAGAAGTTGAAATCCACGATGTTGAACTCGTCCACCACGATGTTGCGCACCACCAGCCGCCGCCCCAGCATCTCCTTGATCAGCGTCGACACCTCGGCCCGGCGGGTGATCAGCTCCTCCGCCGTGAACTGCGCCGTGACGGCCTTGACCGCCTCCTGCACCGCCGGGTCGATGAGGCGCTCCTTGTACAGCGTCCCGACCTCCTGGTATATCTGCGAGGCCTGGTCCGGGGCGATGTGGTAGTTCAACGCAATGCGGGAACTCACCATCTGCAGGTCCTTGGAAGACGCCGAGGCGCTCGTCTCCGCCTTGTGGATGCGGACATCGATTGGAATGATGGTCTGCAGGAAGGGCATTTTGAACTGCAGCCCCTCCCCCCGCACGGCCTCCTGCACGCCTCCGAGCTGCGAGAACACCACCCCTCGCTCCCCGGCCCCCACGACCTGGAAGCTGTTGTACGCGACAACCAGCAGGGCGAGCAGCAGGACGATGCGGACGATCCCCCCGGCGAGAACCCGCGCGACGGCTTCCGGCATCGATCCGCTCAGCGAATTTCCTGTCATGACAATACCTCCGTTAGGCCCGATCGGGCCCCTCCGGCCCGAGCCAGCGGGCCACTGGCGCTGATTCCCAAGTGTACAGAATGGGGGGGGGGCAGCAGTGCTGCATCGGACGGCAGCTCGCACCCAAGAAACGGCGCGGCGGCTTCGGCTGCGTCCGGCACCGGCAGATGCGTCGACGAGCACAGCCCTCTGATTCGCATTGCTGGGCGGAGGCAGAAGCTGCAAGCGCTGCGCGTCACCGGGCCACGCGACTCCAGCGGCCCAGAGCAACGGCTTGCCAGGTCCACCTCGGACCACCGCGCCTCGCCCGGCCGCCAGCACCATGAACTCGAACGCCAGCTTGACGACGGGCCGGGCCGGCGTGGCCCGGATCGCCACGAGCGTCGCCGCCGCCTCGGCGTGCGGCAGCACTCGCATGGACCGGAGGCCCGCCTTCCACTGGCCGAGTCCTGAACCGAGCCGGTCGAAGGGATTGTCCGTGCGGTACTGCCTGGCGATGGCCCATTCCAGCACCGCGTGGATGCGCTGGCGCACCCGCCGCGCCGTGTCCTGCCGGACTACCTCGTCGGCGAGCGGGACGCCGCCGGACGCAGGCGCAAGGGCGTCGAAGTCCTCTGTGGGAACCCGGGCATGGTGGCCACCGTCGCCGACCCGCTGGTCTCGTCCACCTCGACCGGCCCGGCGAACGGCTCCCCGCCCTGCAGCATGGCCTTGCGCACCTGCTGGGAAAGGAACCCAGCCGTCTTCCAGATGCCGACCGTGGCTTCCGCCATCAGGCTCGTGCCTATCGTCGAGGCGAGACGGACCGACGCCATTCTGCCGGACCGATGCCTTCACGCCGTCAACCACCGGCCGCCGGGACCGCACTCCGCAGACTGTAGCGAGTTTCCCACGAAAAAGGGTTCCCACCGCACAGTGACGCTTGGGCAGGCTTGAGGGTGCGGAACACCGCGTAGAGACACTTCGAGGCTTGGCGCTGCGTCCCCGCGCTGGGTCTCGTCCATGTCGTGTGAGCCCAGTATCATGCGGTTGGCGTGGAACTCCGAAGCTTCGGTCTCGAACATTACAAGGGTTACGCCCAGCGAGTCGATGTGGATCTCGCTCCTCTAACCATCCTCGTGGGCGCGAACAATTCGGGCAAGACCGCGCTGGCCCAAGCGATCCAGTTGCTGGCGGGCGGGCTGGCTGCATCGCACAGTGACGCACGGGAACCGCTTCCGCTGGAATCCGGCGGGCTCAGGCACGGGAGGACTTTCGATGATCTGGTGACGGGGCGCGTCGTGCATGGTCGGCTGGGGCTATCGATCACCCTGCGGGGCGTGAGCGGCGAATCGTCGCTCTCTGCCACCGTCACAAATGTTGTGGTGCCGGGGCGAAGGTCCGAACGGCAGATTTCCGACTGGCGGCTGCAAAGCAACAACCGGGAGATCGTTGCAGTGAGACAGGGATTCGGTGAAACCTCGGACTACCGAACTTCTGTGGCTGGGGCATCGCCGGACCTTCGCCCCGTAGTCTGGCGAGGGTTGCTCCCCAAGCAACCCCACGCGCTTGCGGAATGGATCGAGCCGCAGGTCGACGCCCTGGAGACCTGGGCCTCCGGTGTTCGCCACCTGCGCTGTCCGCGGCACCTCCTCCCGTCGCCTTTTCCGACACCGGAACGTGCGCCAGCAAGCATCGGAGCCGACGGACGCAATACGCCGTTGGCCTTGGCCGCCGACGATGCATTGCGCGAAGCGGTTCGCAACTGGTACCGCAAGACCTTCGGCGTGCGTATCGACATCGCTGCGCAGGGGAGCTACTTCGATTTGGTGACCGGCACGCCGGCGCGGGGTAACGACGTACGCATCGGGCAGGCGGGCCGCGGACTTTCGCACGTGCTGCCGGTCGTGGTCACGGCGCTGTCGGCGCGCCTAGCAGGTTCCGGCGTCGACATCATCGAGCATCCCGAGGCCGAGCTCCATCCCGCAGCGCACTCGGACATCGCCGAACTCCTGCTCGCAAACCTCGCCGGGCCCGCACGGCCCCTGATCGTCGAGACGCATTCCGAGATGATCCTGCTGCGCGTGCGGCGCTGGGTCGCGGAGGGCCGGCTGCCGGCCGGACACGTACTGGTTTACTGGGTTCACACGAAGCCGGGACGCGGCTCCATGCTGGAGAGAATCCGAATACGAGAAAACGGTGAGATGGAGACCTGGCCGGACGGCGTCTTCGTCGAGAGCTACGAAGAGATCCTGGCTATCCGGCGCGCCGGAAGGGACAAGGGCGAGGTGTAGGCAGGCGTGCGCATCGTAATCGACATCAGCGCGGCGAATGATCCGGACGCGCACCGTTGGCTGGACCGTATTGCGCACAGGATCGAAGACGGCTGGCACGTCTGGGACCTGACCGATACACCTGATGCCGACGCCATCACGGCCACGACATGGATCAGCGACCGGGGCAGGCAGGGCGATCGACTGCGCGAGTTGATTGTTGCATCGATTCGGCGCAACGCCTGGACACCAGTTCCCTACGGGCGGCATGTGCGTGTGACTGCGCATCCGACCGCGCCGGATGAACTCGTGCCCGAACAGGCTTATCGCCTAGCCGACGAGCCGTTCGTGATCCTCGTCGAAAACAGGAATAGCGACGGCGCATTCGTCAAACGCGTCGTGACAGAGCTCGACAAATCCCTCCATGGCCTCTGGGGGCGCGAAGGAGAACCGATCCAATTCGACAGCGTCGGCGGCACCGGCCAAATGCCGCAGGAAGTCGAGCGACGGACGCAAGCCGTGCCATATCGCCCACGGCTCGTCGCCGTCATCGACAGCGACCGGAAGGGTCCGGAAGACTCGGAGAGCGGAAAAGCCCGACGGCTTCGCGAGGTCTGCAATCAGCACGGTTTGCCCTGCTGGGTGCTCGCCAAGCGGGCAGCGGAGAACTACCTGCCCCGCGTCCTCCTCCGCGAAAGACCCAACGCCGGCACCGAGTACGAACAGCGGGTCGAAGCGTGGGACAGACTCAGCGACGATCAGAAGGACTTCTTCGATATGAAGCGTGGTTTGCCGGAGGCTCCCTCGGCGACCGAGGAGGATCTATTCGGTAGCCTACCGGACGCCGCACGAGAGACCCTCGCCACGGGATTCGGACCGAAAGTGCATGAATGCTGGAGTCTGCGGCCCATACACGAGGTCAGGGCCGAATTGCAGACTCGCGGACGAGGCGACCTTGAGCACGGCATCAAGCTGATCCGCCAGGAGCAATAGGCAACATGTCCAATGGCAAGCAGAAACGAACCGAAGTCGTCCCGGAAGTCGTCTTTCTGGGCAGACTTGTGGAACGCGTCGCCGCCGGCAAGATCCGCGTCCCGAGGTTCCAGCGCACCTTCGTGTGGAAACAACCTGCCCTGAGCGCACTGCTGGACAGCGTTCGGCGCGGATTTCCGATCGGCTCGATCCTCGTCTGGCATACGGAGGAAGACATCGAGTCCACCTCGCGCATAGGCCCGATCGGCATCAGTCCTCGGCCGGGAGGATCGGTCGGGTACCTGCTCGACGGCCAGCAGCGTGTCTCTACCCTCACAGGCACGCTACGACTGACCAGCGACATGGACCCGATCATGGATCAGATCGACTGGCGCCTGTACTACGATCTCGACGAACGGGCTTTCGTCGATCACCGCAAGCTGGGCAACGATCCCAGTCCCCGGTACTTCCCGGTACGCAACCTACTCAACACGGCCGGGTTCTTCGAGGCCTGCCGCCGCATACAGCAGCAAGTCGACGGCGAGCATCTCACCCGGCGCTGGCTCGACGAGGCGGACCGCCTCGCGAGCGCCTTTCGGGACTATCAGCTCCCTCTCATCAGTATCCGCGAGGCGGACCTGGAGAGCGCCGTTACGGTTTTCGCTCGCCTGAACCGTACCGGCCGCAAGATGGCTGCGGACGAATTGGTGTCCGCGCTGACCTACAAGGAAAGAGACTTCCACCTCACCAGCATGCTGGACGAGTTCGAGACCGAGCTGAATAAAAAGGGTTTCGGAAGCCTCAATCGCGTTTTTCTGCTCAGGTCGGTACTCGCGGCTCTCGAACGGGACATCTACGCCAAGGATTGGGCGGACCTCATGGTCAAGCCGGAAGTCCGCGAGAAGCTCCCGCAAGCGTTCGACGACGCCACGCGAGGCATCAGACGTGCGCTGAAGATGCTCTGGAAGTTCGGCGTCACGTCCTCCCGACTACTACCCTACGGACTGCAACTCGTGCTGCTCGGCGAATTCCATCGCATCTGCCCGGAGCCGGTGCAGGCAAAGGTCAAGTTGCTGAAGCGCTGGTTCTGGGTGACGTCATTCACGGGCTGGTTCGGCGGCGTCAATACAGCGCAGGCCAAGCATGCGTTGGAGGAAATCCGCGCCCTTGCAAGAGGAGAGCAAGAGACGTTCGACGTGATCGATCTGGACACTCCGGCGCAGCCGTTCCCCGACCGCTTCGATGCTCGAAGCGCTCGCGTACGCTCATTCCTGTTGTACTTAGCGTCCCTTGACCCCCAATCGCTTCAAGGCAAAAACAAGCTGGCCCCAGGTGCGCTCCTATCCGAACTGGGAACCGACGCGGTAGGTTACGTTGTGTCAAACCCTAACCCGCCCGACCTCGTTTCCAGTCCGGCGAACCGGATGTTCGTGGACGCACGCCATGTCGGACAGGCGCTGGGCGTCCTGTCGAACATGACTGACGATGTGCTGAGGAAGTTTCTGCCAACGCACGGCTTCCCGGTCGACTGCATCGCCCAGTTACGAAACGATGACCGGGCCGGTCTCCTAGAGGGACGGCTCAACAGGCTGATAAACGGAGAGCGGGACTTCATGGCACGGTGTCGCGTGACGCCGCCAGCGGAACAGATGGCACCGACGATTGCGGACAGCGAAGCGTCGGACGACGAGTAGACTCGGGCACCCTGACGCTCAAGCCGAGCACCTGTCGGACTCACCGCCAGCCGCCGTTGAGTGCCAGCAACTCGCGCAGAACCTCGCACAGCCGCGTCAAGGGCTTCGTGCGCATCGGCAAGCCACTGCCGGCGAAGCCACTGCGGCAGGCGTTGTAGAGGTTCGTCAGCGTGCGCTTCTTGAGCGCCTTCGCCGTGTCCTCGTCGCACGGAACCGGACGTTTCGGATAGCCGGGCACCGGCTCATCGACCCACTCGGGCGGGTTCGGCCAGTGGTCGCGCAGTCCGCCCAGTCTTCGGGCTTCCATGGCTTCCGACTGGAATTGTCTGCAACATACTGATAATAGGAAATTTATAGATTAGCGGAAAGCTTGTTCCCCTCGTTTGAATCGGAACGTCAAAGGATGCAGCACACCGTCCAGCGACAACCCAGGACACCGAGCCATCCGCCATCAGAGCAGGATGAGTACACCAGCAGCCGATGTCAGCCGAACAGATCTCGAAGCCAGCCGACCAACCGTCCCGCAAGCGGTGCCGCCACATCCAAGTCACCAGCGCCGATGGCCGCTCCCATCTTCCTCGGTTCCTCGCGCACTGCCAGCCAAGCGTGGATTTTGGCCCGCAGGACCTTCTGGGCCGCGAACTTGCGATGCGCCGCCGGAAGGTCGTCGATGTATCGCTGCGCCCTTGGCCAGATCGGATCCTGGTCGGGTATGAGACGAGTGACGAAGTCCTCGAGCTCGCCAGTCGACTCGTTGTCCGGCATCAGCCAGACGCCGACCCGGGGACTGCCATCTACGATCGCCCCGGCAGCTGCCATCTGTGTCGGCAACTCGATGTCGACCTCTTGCAGTTGATGCGCAATTGCCTGCCACCGGCCGCATGGCTGGCTGTTCGCATCCACCAGAATGCCGAGAGCGACCCGGCCGGAGACCTTGGTTTCGGGACCGATCGCAGCCCTGAGTCTCGGGAAGCCCCTCTTGTCGCAGATGGCGAACGGCGGCATGTCCTGGTGGCACCCGCAAAGATGTCGAACGACATGCTGGTCGTCAGCACCCTCCACCAGCAGGAGATTCTTCGGCGGCAGTTCCCCAGTCATTGCTGCACCTATCTGGTCTCAATACCTTGGTTCGCCACGGTCTTGAGTTCCTCTTCCGAGTACTCGACTGCGCGTACGTAACCACCGTCTCGCTCAAGGCGTATGTAGACACCCTCCGCTTCGTGGATCTCAGCCGCTGCTCGTGCGAAGCCGGCTACACAATCGCTGCTGTGGGTCGTCGCCAGGACCTGCACGTTGTACTGATGAGCAGCACGTAGGACCATATGCCAGAAGCCCCTCTGAACGGAATAGTGAATCCCGTTCTCCGCCTCGTCGATGACCAGGAAACCATCGCGACTGTTGGCCAGCGCGAGTCCGACGGCGAACAAGCGCGTCGCGCCGTCGCCCAAGCTCTTTAGGGGGACCGGGCGCGAGTGCTTCTCGAGCTTCACGAGCATGCGGCGACCGGTCCCCGCGAAATCGAGTCTCTTGGTCGCCGACCGGAGCGACGCGCTCAATGGGCGCACCCGTCAGGCGGAGGGCCTGTAGTGAGAGGTCTTCTTCCTGCGTTAGCGCCACTCGATCCCAGTAGCGCGCCAGTTGGCTGTTGCCCGGCAATCCTGGTCCCAGAGACTTGCATTCGATGACAGGCCACTCCCTTTCGTCGAACAGCCGACTCGCGTAACGGCGTCTGGGCCGGTTGACGGTGCAGATCGCCCGTGGCAGGGAGCCACGGCAGCAACCGTTCGTGGTCGTGGTACACGACCTTGACTGCTTGCACATCGGCCTCCGTGGCGAGGTCGGCCAATAGCTCCTTCTGCCCAGCCGACCAGTCGCTCGGAGTGGACACCTCAATTCGGAGACCTTCCGTGCCGGACTTCGGGCCGATCGTGATGGGCTGTTCCCGCGTCGCCGCCCAGCCGTGGAACAGGGCTCCGTAGTCTGGGGAAACGACGGGGTCGTTGTCCTCGTCAACAGCAGCTACGAATTCCTCGCGTTTGCCCAGTAGCTCTCGCAGCACGCTCGGTCGACCCCGCGCAGCGTGGACGCGCACGGCCTCCAAGACGGTCGTCTTGCCCGCTCCGTTCCGCCCGCCGAGCAGTGTGACGCGGCCCAGTCGGCGGATCGAAAGGCGCTTGATCCCTCGGAAATTGCTGATCGACAGATCTGGGAGATGCAGATGGTTCAAGCGTTCGCCGGACATGGCGCACCATCCGTCAGTCTACACAGCGAACTGGCCTGTTCCACGCAACAACCTCTGGGCCCTGATTCTCGGGTAAGGATTCCGGTTGCTAGCCGGAACGTGTTTGCATTGCAATGATTTAGACGGTTTTCCGGGGTGACCGCATATTGCACCCCGGGGGGCCTCTCGATTTTTTGAAGGCCCCTCTGGCCTTTGCCCCGCGCCAGCGCTCCCACCCTGGCTTGCGGCGTCTGCAACGACCACCTGACGAGCCGGGCCGGGCTCGGCGTGGTGGCGTGACTGGCCCGGTTCATCGGGCTGCCCGAGAGGCTGGCCGAGGCGGTCCGCCTCCAGCGCCACCGGCGCGGTTGCAGCGCTGGGCAGCTGCTGCTGGCGCTGATTTATCCGGCCTGCGCCGGCAGAGGGCACTTCCATGTGGTCGACGCCCTGGGGAGCCACTCATGTCGTGCGCCGAGCGTGCGGGCTGCAGGCCGGGTCCCATAGCCGGCGGCTCGGCACAGACCTGCAGCGGATGCACTAGGCGGCGCTGGATGGGCTGCGGCGGTTCGTGCGGCTGGTGCCGCTGATGGCGCAGGAGTGCGCACAGCAGTGGGGGTACGTCCCGGTGTTTGTGGACGGCACGGGGATCAAGGTGGAGGGCAAGTTGTGCGAGAACGCCGAGCGCGGCTGCAACGGCGAGAGGCAGTCCTGGCTGCACTCGGTGTTTGTGGGGGCGGCGTGGGTCAACGCCCGGCTACATGCGGGCGGCACGGACATGCGGGAGGGGATTGGCGGAAGCAGCTGGACTAGGATGCGGTGCCCTGGCTGACAAGGCGGCAGCCGGTGGGGCTGCGGGTCGCTGGCGAGCTCCTGCCGGCAGCGGCGGGGATGATTCCGTGAGCTTGACCAATCCGCGCAAGAAAGCCCCGATTCTGCGCCTGGCGGCCCACGATGGGGTTTGCGGGAGGACGAGGGGAAGCCCCTGGACGCAGCAGGCCAGGAACGGGGCGCTCGCGGGGGCGTACCGGCCGGCCCGGGGGCCGGAGGAGCCGGTGTACGTAGTGATCCGGCGCGACTGGGACGGGGAGCAGCGGTTGCTAGCGCCGGCGTCCACGGTGATTCTGGTGAGTCAAGACCGGCTGCCGCTGGCGGAGTTGGTGCGGCGGCATCGCGGCCAGCAGGGGCACGAGCGTGCGTTCCAGAGGCCGTTGACGGACCTAGCCCAAGTTTAACAAGGGTGAAATGAGGTCGTTTGGAATCAACGATTTACGGGGGAAGAACGGCTCGAGTGGCACTACAAACGTGCGTGAACCGGGAGGTTCGGGGCGTTCCGACGAGGGTCTTGCGGACGCCGGCGGGGTTGGGGTCGACGCCGAGGGCGTCGTAGAGGGCGCGCTGCTCGGGTTCGGGCTGTGTGGCGGTGCGCACGTGGAGGGTGCGTCCGTCAGGCCGGCGGAAGGTGGTGGTGCCGCGCTGCTGGCCGTCGAGGAGGTGGCGTAGCGACGTCCAACTGGCGTGCGCGCGGTGCTCGCGCAGGCGGGTGCGGAGGACCTGGACGAGCTGGTAGGCGATGACGGTGAGGCACAGATGGCCGTCGGCGCGCCGCGGCTTGCGGTGATAGATGGGACGCAGGCCGAGCTCGGACTGGAGGGAGCGGAAGACGGCTTCGACGTCGGTGAGGGTGGTGTAGGTGCGCCGGAGGGGTCTCTTCGTCCCAGTCGGTCTCGCTGCTGCGCAGGCAGTAGACGCCGGGATGGGTGGCCATCGAGCCGTCCTGGGGGCGCCGGGTCCAGGTGACGGCGGCGGCCCGCTCGCCGGTCTCGTCGGCGGTGACGTCGATCCGGTAGTGCTGGGCGGCGCGGGAGTGTTTGGACTGCAAGCGGCCGATGCGCTGCCGGACCTGGGCGATGCGCTGGTGGGCGCGGGGGCGGGCGAGCCCGTCGTGGAGCTTCGTGAGGGCGTCCTCGAAGCGGGCGGCGGCGCGCTCGACGATGCCGCGCTCCTGCGCGGCCCGCTGCTCGGAGTAGCCGTAGAGGCGGACCTCGTCGGGGTCGTCGGAGACGACCTTGTGCCACTGCACGGTCTGGTGGGAGCGGGTCCGCAGGGGACACGGCGGCGGTGGCCTCGAACTGGCGGTGGCGTTCGCGGCTGACGCCGAGATAGCGGTAGCCGTTGTCGCGCAGCCAGGCGATGCAGCCTTCGGTGGCGACGCCGCGGTCCAGGACCACGAGGGCGCCGGAGGGGCGCCGGGAGTGCTGCGAGCCTGCCGGCCAGGGTGCGGTGTTCCCGGACGTTGCCGTCGAAGACCTGCGCGCGGCGGACGAAGCCGCTGGCGTCGAGCATGAGGCCGAGGGTCGGCAGCGGGCAGTCGCTGCGCTTCTCCTTCGCGTGGCCGCGCCGGGCCTGCGGCTGGTCGCTCGCCTCGCCTTCGCAGTAGGTGTTGGTCAGGTCGTAGAGGGTGACGGTCGGCTGCCGGTCGAACAGGCCCATCGCCCGGTCGAACAGGTGCGCCTCGAGGGGCCTCGCGAGGCTTCCCCAACGCGTCCGAGGCGCGGTGGAGCTGCAGGGCGCCGACGGTCTCGCAGGCGACGCCGAGCAACTCGCCGAGGCCGCTGCGCTGTTGCAGCCCACGGTGGGTCTCGCGCTCGGAGGCCGGGTGGGCCAGGCGCCCGACGATGGCGCCGGCCGCCGCCGCGCGCAACGCGCCGTGGACGCCCAAACTGCGCCAGCAAGGCCGGCAGCCCCACCTGCTCGAGGGCCCGCAGGCCGACCTGCTCGACCCCGATGCTGCGGGGCCGCACCCCGCGCAACGAGTCGATGTCGACGGTCCGGAAGTCCGCGGTTGCGGCGTCCGGCCCGCTGGCGTCGGCACCGCGGGCGACCCATTGGGGCGGCGATCCGCTGGGCTTCCCGGTCCACGGCGGGCGGGCAATCGGCCACCGGCGGCGCCTGGCCGGCGAGGACCTCGGTGACGCGGGAGCCCAGGCGGGGCCAGTGGGGCGCGGGGATGTCGCAATGGCGTCCGAGGTTGAGGAGGGGTGCGCTGGCGCACGGAGTTGCCGAGGCGTGCGGACTGCACGAGGCGGTGGGAGAAGTAGGGGACGCCGTCGGCGGTTCGTCGGGTCTGGGTGCGCCGTACGAACAGGGAGTCAGCCTAGCGGGCGGCCCCGTCTGCAGCAAGCCGTCTATGACGATTATGGCACTACATTCAGAATCTCCAGACCCCGTTCCTTTAGAATCAACAAGTTACCGGCCCCGATACGCGCAGATCTCGCCGATTTCGACAGAAATGTCGGCGATCTTGTTAAACTTGGGCTAGGCCTGCAACATCCGCCGTGCCGCACGCACGCGGTGCATCAGGCCTTCTATCTGAGCGCCCACCTTCGCCAAGACCGCTGCCACCGTGGTCGCGCAGAAGCGGGGCGGCTGGCGCAGTCTCAGGCAGACGACCGAGTGGATCCGCAGTCTCGAGCGTTACGTCTTCCCGCGCATCGGCAGCCGGCCCGTCTCGGAGGTCAACAGCGCCGATGTGCTCCAGGTTTTCACGCCCATCTGGCACGTGAAGATGCAAACCGCCCGGACCGTGCGCCAGCGCATCCGTGCGGTGCTGGAGTGGGCTGTGGCGATGGATCGGGAGCGCGGACGACTGGCTGGCTCCAGCAGCGAGGCGTTGTCGTGATGGCGGCCGGCGCTGCGTTTCCCGACCTGTTCCGGTGCATTTGCGCTCCATTTTCATTGAACAGGTAAAAAACGCTCTACGAAGAAGAGCCACACCCTCTTACGGGAGCGAATCCGATGTCTTCTTCGAACGAGAGGGAAGCAAAGTTGCCACCATCGCAATCAAGGGCAGCAAGGACCCCGCCAGAGCACTGGAACGACTCGGTGCCCCGCAGAAGAGCTTCGACGCAACTCCCGCCAGGTGTCAGAACATCCAGATAGCAAGAGTCGTCACACCGCAGACGCAGCCCCGACTCGAGCAGATCGGCGTCGTCAAGGTCTTGGTCCTCGGCGACCTCTTGAACGACGACGATTGGAACGAGTTCTCGAACGAGGTGCTCCATCACACACTCAGAATTCTGTAGATCCGGCCGTCGGCCCGAACATCGAACCGCAGGCGCACTTGATCGGAACATGTTCTCGTGTTATTGTCGCCTTCGTGAGCGACCGTTCGAAAATTGAATGGACCGACGCTACCTGGAATCCGATCCGCGGCTGCTCCAAGGTCAGCTCCGGTTGCGCACACTGCTTACGCCTTAACGTTCGCCGAACGCTTCCGGGGAGTAGCCGGGCACCCGTTCGAGCAGGGTTTTGACCTTCGCCTCGTGCCGGACAAGCTGACGCAGCCGCTGTCCTGGTGCCGACCGCGAAGGATCTTCGTGAACTCAATGAGCGATCTGTTCCACGAGGATGTGCCCTCCAGTTACATCGCCGCCGTCGGAGAGGTCATGCGTCAGGCACACTGGCACACGTTCCAGGTTCTGACGAAACGGCACGAGCGCATGAAGCACCTGCTCGGCGGCGAGTTGCGCTGGATGGGCGCACTCGCCAACGTGTGGTTCGGAGTAAGCGTTGAGAATCGGCGCATCGGCCTGCGCAGGCTGACCGCGCTGCGCGAGACGCCGGCAACTGTCCGCTTCGTCTCTGCGGAGCCCCTGCTGGAAGACCTCGGTGCCGTCGACCTTACGGGAATCCACTGGGTCATTGCCGGCGGCGAGAGCGGCCCCGGTGCCCGACGCATGCTGGAAGCTTGGGTCCTCGGTGTCGAACGTCAGTGTCGCGAACAGGGCGTGCCGTTCTTCTTCAAGCAGTGGGGGGGAGTACGCAAGTCTGCGACCGGTCGACGGCTGAACGGCAGAACGTACGACGACTTCCCCACATCCTGCTGAACTCCCCGGAATCAGCCATGACCTTCGCAGATCCAACCCCGGAATACTGGCAGCAATACGGCCATTTCCAGCACATCAAGCACCGCCTGATCAAGCATTATCTCGACGGCTGGTTTCCCAAGCTAGGCACATGGGCCGGACGCGTGCTGTACGTGGACACCCATGCCGGTCGAGGGCGCCATTCATCCGGTCAAGCCGGCTCGCCCCTGGTCGCTCTCAATACGCTGCTCAGTCATCACTACCGTGATGAGCTACTGAAGAGATCCGAAGTCATTTTCCTCTTCATCGAACGAGACCCCGCCAACCTCGCCAGCTTGCAGCGCGAGTTGAGCGGGATCGGAGACTTCCCGCCCGGCGTGCTTGTGAAAATGAGCGCAGGCAACGCCTACGAAGTGCTTGAGAGCATAGTTAAAGACTTTCACAAGAGCGGTCAGAGCATGGCACCTGCCTTCATCTTCGTCGATCCATACGGATTCAAGGTGCCCGGGGCACTCCTCTCTCAATTGATGGCCTCTGGTCGTGTGGAACTGTTCATAAACGTGATCTGGCGCGAACTCGACATGGCCATCCAGCAACGGCAACCGCCGGGACACGGTTTGGGCAGCAACGCTCGACGAAATCTTCGCGGGCGACGGCTGGCGGACCATCAACGGCGACAAGGCGCAGGAACGCATGGATGGCGCAGTTCGGTTGCTTTCGGATTTGGTCGGTGCCAAGTGGCACACGTACATCCGCATGATTTCCGGCGGGACGGCTACGAGGTACCTGCTCCTGCACCTTACGAACCACGATCAGGGACGTGACCTGATGAAAAAATGCATCTGGCGAGTCGCGCCAGACGGCGGTTTCGAGGTTCGGCAACGCCATGATTACCAACAGTCCCTGCTCATCACGCCGAAGCCCGACCTGACACCATTGAAGAAATGGTTGCTCGAACACCTGCGCGACCGACCGCGTAAGCTGCAGGAACTCCAGCAGGAGCTAAGACCAACGCTGTGGCTTCCGCCCCACCTGCAGCAGGTGGTTCGGACGCTGGCAGAGGGCGGGCAGGTCGAGCGATCGGCCGGAATGCTCTCCATTCGACAGCAGCTTCCCCTCCTCTGAGACTCTCGTGCTGGTCGGCGACTTGCGCTCGCCGAGACCCGAACGTGCCAACCGCACCGCTGGGGCCGCTGCGGCGTGAGCGGGAGCCACCGCAGGATCCGGCGCACCGCGAAGACGCTCAGGACACTGCCGAACTTCTCCCCAAAGGCTTGGCGCACCCGCTGCGCGATCCACCAAGCGAACTCGCATTGGCATTGAGCGGGGGCTTGGTCTACGACGGTAGTGCGGATCCAAACGGCGTGCTGGTCTGTCCCTTGGCGCGGTCGTCCCGTTTTCATGCGATTTCGCAGGTTCTCCATGCATCCCAGATAGAAGCGTGATATCCAACGATAAATCGTGCGTACTGAGAAAAAGAACAGTATTTTATATGGGCCGCCGACTTTCCCCTCACGAACCGCAAGCCATGTTTTTTCGAACTTCGAACTTCTGGTCTGCAGTAAGGCGTGGAAAGGAGAAGAAGCTTTTTTGTCATGCTGATAGTGTGCAACAAATCCACCAAGCAGATCAATCGACGAATGGATTCCAGGGACACGACTTTTGACGCGATCAGTAAGTGTGGAAAAATGTAAGCCGCCTGCCGCTCCATCGCCGGCTTGATCGTGCCTGTGCGCCGCCATATGGACCAGGCAGAGTGGCGGCTGCTGCGGGGCGAGACGATTCTTCACAAGGAGAAGGTTTTTTGATTTTTGAGGAGCACACGCGGTGGGTCTCGCCAAGCCAGGCGGGCATGCCGGTGGAGCCCGGGGTGCCTGTCGCCCTACTCAAGGACCAGTTCGGATTCATCCTGCACCATGCGGTCTTGGGGCTGGGCGCAGATGTGGCCGCGGCGGTGCCGCTGGCGCGGCCAGCGCAGGCGCTGCATCCGGCCCTGCGGGCGTGCAGTTTTGACCGGGGTTTGCACAGCCCGGACAACCGGGCCCGGCTGGATGCGCTGCTCGATGTCCAAGCCCTGCCGGGCACCGGGTAGCTGCCGAGGCCCACCGGGAGCGAGCAGCGGAGGCGTCGTTCGCGGCGGCCGGCGGGCGCATCCGGCCCTCGAGTCCGCCATCCGCGGGCGGGAGCTTCGCGGACTCGACCGCGTGCGCAGCCGCGGCGCGGACGGGTTCGCGCATCCAGTCGACCGGGCGGTGCTGGCAGCCAACCTGCCTCGCCTCGGCTTGCCCTGCCGCATCGGGAGCATCACCAGCTCCGCCGCGGTGCCTAACCAGCCGGTCCTCGGCAGCCCCCCGGATGGCGAGCCGGTGCCAGACGGCCAGGGGCTTCTGTCCTCGGCAACAGGACATCCCGACGGATTGCTCGCTGCTGCTCTGTCCGCAGCCCGCCGGACGCGTCCGTTGCCGCCGGATCGCGCCGCAAGCACACCCGGGAACCAGACTGCTTCGCAGATTTCCGCCAGAAACGGGGGGGGGGGGGTATGGCGGACACTAGCTAGGATATCTTCATGCCAAGCACGGAATCCCGTTACATCGCAGTCGTCAACATCATCGTCGGCACGGTGGCCGGTGTGTTCCTGTCCAAGCTTGTCACCACCAAGTTGGAGGGCTGCTGGTCGTACTTGGTATTCACGCTGGCAACGGTGGGGGCGTTTCCCCTAGTACGCGACGGGTGGAGCGCCTTTCAGCGGCATCGCTTGCACCGAGGCTGCAAAGCTGCGTACGAGAAAGTTGCTTTCATCTTCAAGCCCCAGATCTTGAATCCGGCGGCCCCCGGCAACCCGGACTACATGAAGGAGGCCGCACAACTGGCGGTTGATGATGCAATAGTGTTCATGGACAGACTTGGGATGGACCATCCTGGCAAAATCGATGTAGACGACGATGCGTCAGTCGCCGAGTGGTACAAATGCCTACGCCCACTACGGAGGAAGGAGTACTGAGGGCAGCCGGCCTATTCCGAGAACACCGTCAACATGCCTGCCCCGCCACATCCCCATCGCCCCTGTGTCGCATCAGGTGCCCAAACCGCTCACCTGTGAGGATCTGTCACCGACGAGCGGCACCACTGTCGACTGTTGCCTGCCGAGGTAGGCTACCCAGTCGGTCATGATCAGTCGTCGCCTGCTGGAATAAGTCCGACCGCACATAGGCGGCCTCCACCTTGTTCTTGATGATACTGATCTCGTCAAAAATTGTGTCACTGGAACCCCCTCGTCGATTGATCTTCCAGGTGGATTTTTTGTACATTATTAGTATGATAAAAAGATTCTTCTTCCTCCTACGACTTACTGAGGTCCAGAAGTTCGAGGTTCGAAAAAACGTGGTCTTGCAGTTCATCGGGGGCAAGTCGGTAGCCCAGGTAAAGTCCTGCGTCCCTTTCTCCATACGCACGATCTATCGCTGGATCTCACGCTTCATCCTGGGAGGAATGGAAAGTCTTCCGGATCGCAAAAGAACGGGAAGACCACGCAAATGGACAGATCGGCACCTTGCTTGGATCCGCATCGTCGTTCTAGACCAAGACCCCAATCAATACCAATTCGAGTTCGCTTGGCGGACCGCGCAGCGAGTGCGCCAAGCCTTTTGGGAAAAGTTCGGCATCGTCCTGCGGCAGCTCCAGCTCACGCCGCAGCGGCTCCAGCAGCCGCGCTACCCAGTACCAGCCCGCTAGCCCATGTTTACCAACGGTAGATCCAAGACATTTTAGAATCAATGACTTACGACGATGGAACGGCTCGAGTGGCACTACAAAGTGTGCCACGCGGGCGGCGGGTGTGGGTCAGACGATGGTTCTGCGGAGGCCGCCTGGGTGCGCCGAATGAACACGCTGCCACGATAGCGGGGTGGGCTACCGCGACGCAAGGGTATTCATACGATTATGGCACTACATCGCGTTCTGCCAAGTCCCGATCTTTTAGAATCAACAAGTTACAGGAGCGCACGCCTCGAAATACCGGCCAAATGGCCAAAATCGCCCGTCAACTTGGTAAACATGGGCTAGCGGGCAGCGGTGGCAAGACCAAGAGTTCCTGAAGATCGCTCGCCGATCCCAGGAGTTGGGAGCCCTGCTCGCCTTCGCCAATACTGATTTTGCCATAAGTCATTGCAAGGAACAACCAGAAACAGTATAGGCGCAGTTGGCCTCGCGAAAGAACCCTTGCACCTTGGTGGGGTCGGCCTCCAGGGCTTGCAGGGCCTCCTCCCAGCGCTCCCGGAGCTGGGGGACCGTCCGGACCGGCAGCTTCCCCACCCGCCGCTGGACTACCGACCGGACTTGCTCCGCAGGGTTCCATGCCGGAGAGTACGCCGGCCAGAGATGCATCTCCACCGATGCCCCGGTCCCCTTCTTCCAGGCTTCCATGTGCTTGGATGTGTGGATTCTGTGGCGGTCCACTACTGATCGATGCAAGAGTTGTGTCAGTGCTCTTCCTCTTAACCCATTGAGAATACTAGCAATCTGCAGTGATTCGTGTGACAAGACTCTTGCACCGGTCTGTAGCACGTAAATCGGTCTAGTATCCGTCTGGCCCGGAATCCACTGCAGGAACTTTGCCAACGTGGCTGCGGTGGCAGTTCCGGCATGGATCCTGGAGTGGATTGCTCCCGAGAGACTGCTCGCGAACAGCCTGTGCAGCCGGAACCGCTCCCCTGTTTGCTGGACGACAGGCGTCCGGCCCCGGCAGCCCCACGGAGTGCCCCGGTGGGAGTGCGAGGTCCTGCCAGCCTCGTCGGCCCAGAGCAGCAGGGCTCCCTGCTCCTGCGTGCGCTGGGCGAGGGCGGGGTAGGTTGCCGCGATCCCAGTCCGCACCGCGGCGGCGTTCTGCTGGTAGGCCGGGAACTTAGGGCGCTGCGGGGTGAGGCCGAGGCGTCGCAGAACCCTATGCACCGTCGCCCGGGACAACTTGACTTGGAACTGGTCGAGGATCCCTGGCCGGACAATTTGCAGCGACCGGTAGGCGAACTCGAACTGGAGCTGGTCGGGGGATTTGTCCCGCAGAGTTGCGAGGATCAGCTGCATTGGGTCGTGGGAGAGGTAGGTAGGGCGTCTCGGTTTGGGTTGCTGTCCGAGAGCCGAGAATCCACAGCAGGCATAGAGCCGAAGCCAGGTGCGGATTGTGCGGATGCCGATGCCGAATTCCTGGGCCAGGGCATGGAGGGCTTTGCCGTGGCGGGCTTGGATCACGACCAGCTTCCTAATGGGGGCCGGGACCGATGGGGAATGCTTCGGAAGTCGCGAAATATTGGAAACTTCATGAATTGATAAGAGCAGGAATAACAGGCAGATTCGATGCGGAAATGTATCAGATAAGAAACATCTATAGACCAGTTTATATGTGTGTTGGCACGGGGGAGCTGCTGAAAGATTGAAAACGGCCAGACCTGCAATTACTTTTGGCAAAATCAGTAAGTCTGGACTGGCTGCGCAGAGCGTGTTCGGATACCTTGGGGCATTCGCGGTCAGCCCCACCTCGGGCGGGTGGCCGGCGGGCACTTTCGCCTCAACCTGCTAGCTGCCATCAGCCCGGAATGCAAGCTCTATTGCATGATGCGGGAAGGCCCTGCCACGGCAGGGGTCTTCCGAGAGTTTCCGGAGCAGATCGCTGAGGGGGCAGACCGGAAGATGCTGGTAGCGGTCGGCAATTGCAGGATGCACCGTGCGCAGAGAATCCAGGCATGGCTGGCGGCGAGCCAAGCCGCAATAGAGCTCTATTTGCAGCCGACCTGCTCGCCTCCGGTCAATCCGTTCGAACGGCTAGGGGCCTTGGTCCAGCGTCGGGTCTGTCGCCAGCTGACTAAGACCGCAGCCCAGCTGCGGGACAACCGGGAAGCTGCTTGCCCGTCTTGGCCAGAAGCCCCGGAAAAGGTGCCCACCTTCTGGCGAGAGGCAGACTGCCAGTCTATGCTTGCCTGTATTCCGATGCCGTGACTTTGGCACCGGTCAGTACTGGGGCATTTTGGGAACCGCCGACAGGGCGATCGCCCTCCCGCTCTACATCGGGAACACGAGGAAACTGCCGTCGCCAAGCGCCTGCGCCGCGTCGAGGACCTCCAGCGCCCGGCCACACAGCGGAACACGATACTCGCGCTTCGCCTTCCGCAGCGCCGACACGGTTCGCACATGGTCCGTCGAGTCGATCTCGGCCCAGTATGCGCCACGCACCACCCGACCGCGTGGCGGTCAGCACCAGAAACTCGAACGCCAGCTTGACGGATGTCTGTGCGAACCCAGCCCGCACCGCTCCGATGGCCACGGCGACATCCCTGCGGGGCAGCGCCAGCCGGTGCGTCACGATGTCGTTCCGCGGACCGAGCACTAGCAGCACCCGTTCGCATGGGCTGTCGCTGCGTATGTCCAATGCGCTAGCCCCTCCAGCAACGACCAAATGCGCTGACGAACGGCGCGGGCCATCTCCACCTTGACGTACCAGATCGGCCTGAGGATCTCCAACATGTCGGCCGTGTTGACCTCGGAGACGGCCTGGCTGCCGGTGCGTGGGAACGCGTGCCGTTCAAGGCTGCGGATCCAATTCTGCGCGTGCCACCGGCCGCTCCAGCATGCGGTTGGCGAGGGCCAGTTCGCCCGCCTTGGCGCACGGGACGAGCGTGGCGGCACCGAGTCCGAGTTCGCGGCACCGACCGCGGATGACGAGCCGCTGGACCCAGCTTCGGGGCCTAGTCGGCTGGACGAACAGGTACAACCCGGTGCCGTCCGCATGCCGCCCTGGCGGGGCGGAACGGACGAAGGCGGACGAGGGGGCCTTGTCGAGATGGCGTCCTCGGCGCTTGCTTCTGCGGTGTGTCGGGGCGGTCTTGGCTGCAACATCCATTCCCCATTTTCAGTCCGCGCAGATGAATCATAAATGATTACTGATCAGTTGTTTACAGCCTTATCTGGACAACACAGGACACTACCAGAATGCCTGTGGATGTTAAGGCAGCGTGAGTCGCAGAATACTCGTAAATCTCTCTAAAACAGTGATTTATCACAAGGTCCTCAACCATGATTCGCCCGTCCATTCCCACTTTTCGCACGGGAATCTACGGGCCTATCATGGTCGTCCCCGGACCGCATCCTACTTCGTGCAGACCCTCCATCGGCGCGGAGTCGTCGACTCAGATCCCTCCGGCGTCACTTCGACCAGCACGACATCGCCGGTCGGCTCGCCCCCAACTCGGTGCGTATCGCGTCGTACTCGACCTTGCCGATCATCTGCCCGTCGCTCCAATCACGCTCGGCGGTCTTGTCTGTCTCCATACGCGTTAACCGGATCGCCATCGCCTGTCCCTCCTTGAGGGCTTGCTGTGTGAGCCGTGTGGCTGCCCACCTCCACTGCGGGAGCACGGCACCCGCCGTCGACGCTAGTTTGCTCACTGCTGACCACCGTTGAGCGCCAACAACTCGCGCAGGGCATCCTCGTCCGAGATGTCCGCTGGCCAACCGTACGCAGCAGCCACGGCGGCGTCAAGGGCGTCGTGTGCATCGGCGAGCCACTGCGGCCGGACGTTGTACAGGTTCGTCAGCGTCCGTTTCTTGAGCGCCTTGGCCGAGTCCTCGTCGCGCGGAACCGGCCGCTTCGGGTAGCCCGACACCGGCTCGTCCATCCACTCGACCCACTCGGGCGGGTTGAGCCAGCGGTCTCGCAGCTCGACCAGCCGTTGCGCTTCCAGGGCTACAGCCTCAGATCGTGGATCGGCCGCGTACTCGCTGGCCGGGACGTTCGGCGTCAAGCCGGGCGGGAACGGGAACGTCTCGAATGTGGTGGTCGGGGTGTAGCGCGGGTCGTTGCCCTTGCCGAGCCACGTCCCGAGCCGGAGCGACCAGAGCTCGTGGAACCGGCTGTGCAGGATGCCGAAGGCCGTGTCGTCGTCCCGGGCGATCACGACCAGTTGATGGTCGGGACAGATGCGGGCGTCCAGCCATACGAATAGCCGGTGCTTGGCCACGGTCGGCGTCGAGATGTAGCGCGACAGACCGTCGACGGCCGCCCACATCTCCGGACGTGGCCGCTGGTGGCGCCACCAGAGTTCGCGGAGCTGTTTCACTCGGTTCCCCCGCCTCGCCGGCCTCACATGTTCTGCAACGTGAGCGAAGGGTGCTTCGTAAAGTGCCGCATCGGAGTTGGTCATGAAGCCGAAGTCGATGATCCACCGTCCCGACGGCCGGCGCGTCAGGGCCATGCCATTCACCCACGGCTTCAGAACGTCCCCGTTGTGGCGGCCGTGCGGATTGGCCGGCAGTCGCAGCCAATCGCGGGCTTGATCGCCCGGTACGTCGAAAGGCCCGTTCCTACAGACTCCTAGAAAGGCCGTATCCGCATTTGCCGACAGGCGCCGCGCGGCCGTGATATCGGCGCTTGTGTCACCGCGTCGTGCCGTCAGATCGGCGTAGATTTCCTTCACAAGCTGGCCGTCGAGTCGACATGGGATGTCGCGATCACCGCGTCGGGAGAAGCACACGAGCGAGACTCTGATGGCGGCTCCGTCGACCACCCAGGGTTCATCCGCCCAGGCATCAGAGATCGCGGCCCTCCGCACGATCCCGTCGAGTACAGCGCGGTTCTTCCCGCCTCGGATGGAGTTCGTTGCGACCAAGCCGGCGCGGTCAAACGCTCCCTCGGCAACTCCCCGACCGGCCTTCTCGAACCAGTAGCAGACGAGGTCGGCCCCCGCGGGCACACGACCGGCGTAGGTTGCGCGAACCCGTGTCACGTAGTCGTCACCGAGCTTGCCAATCAACCGCTTGTCGCCGAGGAACGGCGGGTTGCCGATCACGACATCCGCCTCCGGCCAGTTCGGTTCGGTGTCGTCCGCCGCCAGGATCGCGTCTCGGCACTCGATGGTGTCGAGGGGCTTCAGGATCGGGTCGCGGGCCTCCGAGAAGCCGTTGCGCCGCATCCACTGGATCTCGCCGATCCAGACCGAGACGCGGGCCAGCTCGGCCGCGTACGGGTTGATCTCGATGCCCTTGACGTTGGCGGGGCCGACCTCCGGGAACGCCCGCTGGAATCCGAGCGCCTCCGCCTCGAACTGCACCCGGTGCTCCAGGTCCTTGAGCGCCTGGAGGGCCAGATACAGGAAGTTGCCCGAGCCGCACGCCGGGTCGAGCACCGTGAGCGCTCTGAGCCGCTTCAGGAACGTCCGGTACCGCCGCTCGGCCTCGCTTCGCCGCTTCGTCCGGGAAGCTGAGGACTTGGCAGTTTCCGCCCGCTCCAGTTCGGCGGCGATCTCCGTCCGCTCTGTGTTCCACTCGGCGAGCCACGGGCGGATCACCGCCGGCTCGACGATCAGCATGATCTTGTCCCGGTCCGTGTAGTGCGCCCCGAGCTGGGCGCGCTTGCCGGGATCGAGTCCGCGCTCGAACAGCGTCCCCAGGATCGACGGGTCGATCTCCGACCAGTCCAGACGGGATGCCGCCAGCACGGTGTCGATGTCGGACCTCTCCAGCGCCAGCGCCGTGTCGTCGTCGAACAGCCCACCGTTGAACCAATCGACCGGCTCGAAACCGACCAACCCTCCCTTGGCCATCCCCCGGAACAGCGCGCCGGCAAGCTCTGTGAAGCGATCCGGGACGCGCCGCGCCTGCTCCAACATCCGCATGAACATGTGGCCGGGCAGCAGGCCCACGTCGTCGGCGAACATGCAGAAGACGAGCCGGTTGACGAAGTGCGCGACCGCGTGCGGCTCGTGGCCCCGCTCCCGCAGCGACTGGGCGAGCGTCGCGAAGGACTGCGCCGCCTGCTCGGTGAGCGATTGCCGGGTCTCGCCCGGCCGCAGCCGCTCGGGATCCGAGAACGCCCACTTGAGCCGGTGGCGGGTCGCGGCGTCGGCCAGGTCGGCCAGGCCGAACTCGTGCGTCTTGCTGACGCAGTTGGTCCAGTTGGTGCGGATGCGGAACCGCTGCATGTCGGAGACGATCAGCAGCGGCGGGTTTTCCAGCGCCAGCGCGTACAGGCGGAGCTGACCGAACGCCGCGTCCAGGTCCGCCCGCTTGCCCTTGTACTCCCACGCGAAGTGGTGGCGCTTCCAGACATCTGCCCAGCCGTCGCCGCCGGTGTCCTTGCGGGCACCCCGCTCGAAGCAGTACGTCTCGCCGGTCGGGTCGGCCTCGGCCGGCGTCGGCTCGCCGAGCAACCGGCACAGGTCGATGAAGTGCTCCTGCGAGGCCGAGCGTTCCTTCAACTCGGAGACCCGCCACTTGGCGATGAATTCGTGCGGCGTCATGGGCGCGTTCAGCGTAGCCGATGATGACCGCCGCCTGGTACGACGGGCCGGGCGGCACATCCTCGCCGTGGTCACCGCCGGCATCGTCGGGTCAGATAGCGTGTGCTCCCCGCCGTCAAGGGGCCTCACTCCACGGGGCTGGTGCCCTTGACGCCGGCTCCGCACACGCTCGTCCAGACTGGCTCTTGACGACGATGCCCGCTCCTACGCCCCTTCGCAATCACGCCCTGTCGGGTGACCGTCCGCACGTCTGCTCCGCCGGGGTACGACGCGGCGGCGGGCCGAGCGGCTCTTGTCGTCGTTGGGAGCGTCCCGATGGTCCTCATCGGGGTCGGAAACGGTCATTCTCATTCTCAATCCCTGTCCGTTCCCGCTTGGACCTGTCTGTTCCAAGGGGGTCCTGTAATCATAAATAATTATAAAACAACAACTTACGAGTGCTACACTCATCCGTGAGGATGCACCACAAAACAGCCGCCTGGGTCCCCGCTGACCGAGCGGACCACGCAGGAGGAAGACATGACGACGAGACTGCTGACGCTCCGCGACGTGATACGCATCACCGCCCTGTCCCGCTCGGGCGTCTACGCGCTGATGGCCGAGTCCCGCTGCCCGAAGCCGATCCGCATCGGCAGCCGGGCGGTCCGGTGGGTCGAGCAGGAAGTGCTCGACTTCATCGCCAGCCGGCCCCGCGGCGGCTCCGAACGGCCCGCCGCGTAGCCGGCATGCACGATGATCTCCCCCGGACGCCCGGAACGGATCTACGGCTCCCCCCAAGATCGCGGTATCGTCGCCGGCTTCGAGCGCTTCGATCAGGGGGCACTCAGCGCAGTCGGCACGACACGGGGCCGGACAGCGTGAACCCGTCCTGAGAGCAGAACGCCCTCGACCTGAACACCAAGCACCCTCGGTCCACGAAGTCTCGTACGACCTCGGGCCACGGACAGCGACGAGCCCGCGGCGAACGGGACCAGGACAACGGCGGCAGAGGAACACGTGGCAACCTGAACTCAGAAACGGATCCGCACTTGAGGATCCGGACTCACTCAGCAGATCGAGAATGACCAGCCCACGACGAAGAAGACCACCACGCGGAAACAGATCATGGTGGTGGTCTAAAGGTTGATGAGCGAGCGCACCCGGCAGGTCGCACGCATCGGCAACAACCTGACCAGATCGCACGCTGGGCGAACACCCACGCGAGCCTATCGGGAATTGTCCGCGCAGTACGAGCAGGAGCGGACGCAGCACGCCGAGCAGATCGCGACCTTGCAGCGGCAGGTCAAGCACTTCGCCGGGCAGGTGACGCGCTTGATCGCGGACTACAGGACGCTCGCCGAGACGTTGCGCGGGCCGTGAAACTGCTGCAGCAGCAGGCCCGCCAGCGCGGACCGGAGAGGGATTCCGGTCCGAGCCGCTAGGGCATGCGGCCCCATGGGGACTCGCGGGATGCTGGTTTCAGAACCGGTACTTCAGATTGAAACTCACGCTCCAGAAACGGCTGGCGTCCGTCGTCATCCGGTACAGGATGGTCTCGCCCCGCCCGACGCTCGACTCGTGGCTGCGAAGCTGGTTCCAAGGGAGCGGCTCGCTCCTGAGCTCGCCGAAGTCGACCCAGCGGAACTTCACGCCCAGCGCGACCGGGTCACGCAGCCGGTAGTCCATCCCCGCCAGCAGTTGGTAGCCGGTCATGACGTCGGTCAGCCGTGCGTCGCCAATAGTGGTCGTGCCGGCGATCTTGGCCCGCAGGAGCGGGTCGGCGAATGTCGAGATCCGCTCCGGGTCATCGTTGCGCTTCCATACCGACGCGTAGTCGAGCGATGCCCGCTCCATGCCGAAGCCGGCACCGACGTACGGCGTCCAGGATACCGACGCCCCGAAGTCGTAGTACGCGTTCACGAAGCCGCCGTGCGACCGCCAGTCGTCGACTCTGGCGACCGCCAGCTCGATCTCCTGCTCCCGCTTGTCCAGCGTCACGTCGTCGAAGATGTCGATGTCCGACTGATCGCCATAGGCCGTTATGCGGTGGAAGTACTCGCCTTCGAGCCTGACGGATCCCCAGTCGTAACCGAGCGCGACGCCCGCCCGCATGCCGGCGCCACCGCTGAATTCGTTGGTCCAGGACGTGAGCGGCGGAGCAGCGTCGCACTCGCCGGCGACCTCGACGCCAAGCGGGTTGATGATCAGGTCGCACTTGGTGCCCCAGTCGTTGTCCGACCCATGCACGGTGAAGGGCGGTGCAACACTTGTCCCCAGGTCCATCTCAATGTACGGCCCAGTCTGGCCCAGGGCTTCGTTGGCGCATACGGTCAACACTGTCATCACCGTGACAAGTCCAAGTCGTCTGTGCATCGCTGTCTCCTTGCCCGGCCTCATCGGCCCCGGCGCCCCGGCGGCTGCGCGGAACTCACCCACCATCGAAGAATCTGCCGGCCGCCCCGGGTCAGGAATCTGCTTCCAAGAATAGTCGAGCGCACCGAGCCGACCGGGCTGGACCTCCGCGCACGTTCTGCAGCACAGGCACCTCGCCGACTCGGATCTCATCGGTGGAGCGGGACTGCCTGCCGACATCCTCCATCCAGGTACGCGGCCCAATCGTGCATAAGCCGCCGACGACGCTCGAACAGGTCCGAGCGGGCGTAGGCCGCCTCCACTTTGTTCTGGACGACGTGAGCGAGCGCCGCCTCAATGACCTCGCACGGATGGTCGGTCATTTCCGCCGCCCAGTCCCGGAACGAGGACCGGAAGTCATGGGCAACGGCAGCGACCTGGTACTGCAGCATCTTGGGCAGCGTCGAGGGCGAGATCGCCCGCCCGCTCCGCATCGGGAACACGAGGGCGCTGCCGTCGCCGAGCGCTCGCGCCGCGTCGAGGACTTCCAGCGCCCAGCCGCACAGCGGAACACGGTGCTCCCGCTTCGCCTTCATCCGCAGGGGTGGAATCGTCCACACGCGGTCCGCCGTGTTGATCTCGGTCCACATCGCGAGCCGGACTTCCGCCGACCGCGCCGCCATGAGCACGAGGAACTCGAACGCCAGCCTGACGGCGGGCTGCGGCGACATCGACGCCCGCACCGTCTCAATGGCCGCGGCCATGTCCTTGTGCGGCAGCGCCTGCCGGTGCGTCACGATGTCGTTCTGCGGACCGAGCACCAGCAGCACGCAATCGCATGGATTGTCGTTCCGCATGTCCAACGCAATGGCCCACTCCAACACGGACCGGATGCGCTGGCGGATCTCCCTGGCCGTCGCCGCCTTGACGTGCCAGATCGGCGAGAGGATCTCCAGCACGTCGGTCATGTTGACCTCGGAGACGGGCCGGCGGCCTATGCGAGGAAAAACGTACCGCTCCATGCTCCGCCACCAGTTCTGTGCGTACCACCGGCCGCACCAGCCGCCGCGCTTCTGTTCGAGCACACATTGGGCGGCTTCGGCGAAGGTCGGAACACCCTGGACGCGGCGTTTTTCCGAAAGAGGATCGCCGCCCGAGCGGGCCAGCATGCGGTTGGCGAGGGCCTGCTCGCGGGCCTTGGCGAGCAGGACGAGCGTGGCTGCGCCGAGCCCGAGTTCGCGGCTGCGGCCGCGGATGACGAGCCGCTGGACATGGAGGTACAAGCCGTTCCCATCGGCGTGCCTCCCCGGCGGCGCGGCACGGACGAAGGCCGGGGCGAGGGCTTTGTGCGGATGGGGGCCTCTGGGCTTGGTTTTCCGCGGTGCTCGGGTCGTGGCTGTTCTACGTTCCATTCCACAAATGCATACCGGAACGGAGCGGATTTCTCAAGATGTCCTGGCCGGCTCAGTCCCCGGTCGTTCGGTAACAACATTCTAATAATCAGTCAGTTACTGACTATACAGGACGGTGCCGGACGGCGCTGGACACAGTGAAGCACCGGAACCTGGAACGCTACGCCTTTCCGGGCATCGGCAAACGGCCCGTCTCCGAGGCCGACAGCGCCGATGTGCTCCAGACCCTCGCGCCCATCTGGCATGTGAAGCGCTAGACCGCCCGCACCGTGCGCCGGCGCATCGGCACCGTGCTGGAGTGGGCCGTCGACATGAACTACCGCGCCGATAACCCGTGCGACCGGGTCCTGCCGGTGCTCGGACCGCAGCACGAAATCGTCCAGCACCGACAGGCGTTGCCGCACTGTGAGGTCGCGGCGGCGATCGCGACCGTGCAGGCGTCACCGCGGGCCGGGGTCAGCAAGCTGGCGTTCAAGTTTCTCAGCTACCGCCCGTGAAATGTGATCGGAGCAGACATCTGATCACAGCGACCGGACCACTCGGATCACACCTGCCCGACGGCGGAGAAGCCACTCCAGCCTGTAAGTGGTCCCGGACTCCCTGATTACAGCCGGCATTACAGACCCCATTACAGCCCAATCGCACCTTTCTTCCTCCAAATGCCTGATTCCATTGACCCAACCGGACACCCGCGAACCAATCGCCGGGTCAGGTACGGTGTCAGGTCAAAACCGGGAGCGACCCGGCCCTTTCGGGCCACCACCGACTCCGGAGGGGCTGTTGCTTACCCCCTCCCTTCCGGCGCCGCCGGCTCGGTCGCTCCCAGCGAATTTTCCTGCGGAAGGCTCCACGTGCTCTGGCTGCAGCGGTCGTCAGCACGCCGCGGCCACGACACGGCATAGGCTCAGTCTCGGAATCCATGCCTCTCATGACAAACGTCCTCGGGCGACTGCCCAACTCGGCCCCAACGGACCAGCCCTCCGCTAGAATCCACGAGACGCCGCACGAAGGCCCGACAGCCCGCGTGCTCCACGCCGCCGCAATCCGGCCGGGGCACGCGAACCGGTGACACGCGCCGGGACACGGACTCGTCGCGCTGCACTTCGTGACGAACGCCGGCCGAATCAGCAGCGACGGCGGTGGCTGCGCTGTAGTTGCGCTTTTCCTGCTACTATTGTTCCGATGCTGATTGTTGGCGGGCGGCTTCCGCAAGGCGCTCCCGGTGTGTCCAGCGAGGATGCGCACGACCCCGCGGGAGCGAGCTGCCGTGTTCGAGTATCGCTCCGCTTGGGATCCGCTCAAGGCACAAGGCAGTCGGCGCAAGCACGGCATCACGTTCGAATTGGCAGCGACGGTGTTCAAGGACCCGTTGGCAGTGTCGATTCCGGATGACGACCACCGCAACACCGAAGAACGCTGGATGATTTTAGGACGCGCACAGAACGGGACGCTGCTAGTGATCAGCCACACGTATCAGGAAGCCGGCGTCAATGCCGCCAACGTGCGCATCATCTCTGCGCGACGAGCGGTGAAGCACGAACGCCGACAATACGAGTCAAGCAGATGAGACCCGAGTACGATTTTTCCCAAGGCAAACGCGGACGCTTTTTCCACCGGAACGCCACTCTGAGTCCGCCGGACCGGCACGTGACCGAGGGTTGGGCTACGGCGGACGACGGCTTAGGCGCATACATCGCCCAGGAATCTCAGAAAACCGTAAACGCCTACGCCGAGCAGCCGCATCTGGTCCTCGAACATGCCAACCATGAGCAAGACACGGCGCGCGGCGGGTATGCCCACCGCCAGCTCTTCGAACTAGTCCAGAACGCTGCCGACGCGCTGAGCGGCACACCGACGGATGGGCGCATCGAGATCCGCCTCACTGACGCCTGTCTGTACTGCGCCGACAACGGTGAAGCGATCAACCGGGACGGGGTGAGGGCACTCATGTTCTCGCACCTGTCACCGAAGCGCCAAACCAGCGAAATCGGCAGGTTCGGCCTAGGGTTCAAGTCCGTGCTCGGGGTGACCGACGCGCCGGAGTTTTTCAGCCGATCCGGATCCTTCCGCTTCGATCGTCAGCGTGCGGCGAAACGCATACAGGGAGTCGTCCCGGACGTGGACCGTTGTCCGGTGCTACGCGTCGCGGACCCTATTCATCCTGATGAGGCACGGGAGACAGACCCCGTTCTGAGCGAACTCATGGACTGGGCCACGAACATCGTGCGACTGCCGCTCCGACCTCGGGCCGCTGGCGACCTCCAGCAGCAGATGCGTGACTTTCCGCCTGCCTTCCTTCTGTTTGTAGAACATGTGAGACAACTCAGCATTGACGACGGATCGACGGTGGGCCGGCTTCTCGAACTACAGAACGTCAATGGTGAATTTCGGCTCATCGACGACGGCACGACGGCCGGTTGGAAGTTGTTCAAGGTCATACATCGGCTGTCGAGCGACGCTAGAGACGACCGGAGATCGCTCGATGCTGGCGACGAGGTACCGATCTGGTGGGCCGCGCCCCTCGATCGACTGACTCATCCCGGTGTTTTCTGGGCGTACTTTCCCACGAAGACCGCGAGCCTAGTCGCCGGCATTTTGAACGCACCCTGGAAGACGAACGAAGATCGCCAGAACCTCTTGCCGGGACCGTACAACGACGAACTGATCGACGCGGCGGTGGAGATGATCGCCGACAAGTTGCCGGGGCTCGCGACGCGCACGGACCCCGCTAGGCATCTGGACGCGCTCCCGCGACGCCGTGAAACGGGCGACTCTGTCCAGAGTGAAAGGCTCCGCCAGGGTCTGGTTGCCACGTTGTGCGAGCGTGAGGTAGTGCCCGATCAACACGGAACACTCCGCACCATTCCGGAAGTCAAGTACCCCCCGGAAGAGTTGACGTCGGACAGTACGCGCGGATCCAGGGCGCTAGCAAGGTGGCAGCAATACGCCGGACGACCGTCCAACTGGCTTCATCACCGTGCGCTCCTCCGCAATCGACTCGCACGGACTGAGCAGTTGATTGAGCAGTGGAAATCGGCGAACGCCAATCCCTATTCCGTGCGGAAAGCCTTTCTTTCAGAGTGGTTGGAAGCGCTCGTGACGGGAAAGACCGGACGCACCGCGGTTGAGGCATCCAAGGCTGCGCTCGTGACGGCCGTAGTCATCCAGTTAGGTTTGCAAAGCCCGCGCATGCTTGGCCACATCGTCCTAATGCAGAACGGCAACTGGAAGCCGGTTGACCCAGAGCACGTGTTTTTGCCGCGCGACGTGACGGACATGGGGTTGCTATCGGCTACGGGCGCGTCGGTGCATGCCAGTTTGGCGAGTGATGTTGACGCCCGTGATGCGCTCAGAAAGCTCGGTGTTAGGCTCGAATCGACAGATAGCCGCTTGAAACTTGTCACATCAAGGCTGTTGCGCGACGACTTCAGATTCGACAACAGATGGCGTCGATTCTGGGTTCTGACGCGTGATATGGAACCCGATCGAGCTAAACAGATCATCGCCGATCATCAAGGCTGGCGAGAGCGGCTCGGGATTCGCACACAGGCCGGCACGTGGGTACCGATTCATCGCGTGTTGCTGCCTAGTAAGCTTGTGCCGGGACCGAATCGCCGGGATCGGAAGGCCGCCGCGGATCTTAGGTTCCACAAGGCTGACGAGGAGTTGCTGAGCCGCCTCGGCGCTGTGGCGGAGCCTGACGGCGAACGGGAGTTATCCGCAGAGTCTTGGTTTCTGTCCTTTCGGAATAAGTCCCGCCAGAAGTTTAAGGACCGTCAGCTGCCGAACCAGCCGCGTCCTGACCTGCTGGAATTCAACTCCACCCGTGGTGCAGGCCCTCTGGACGTTCTCGCCGTTTTGTCGGACGAAGGCGGCGCAGACTACACGAACGCCTTGCTTGGTCTGGATGCCACCTACGAGCCGTGGGTGATGCGTCATGCCACCCGACCGGACCACTACCCGAAACTGACGGTCAAGGCACCCGCGATACACGTGCTGCTCCGACACGGCAAGCTTCGCACCACGGCAGGCGTCGTGCCGTTCGCCCATGCGCTTGGAGCGCGACCGAAGAACCCCGAAGCACGTGATGCATTGTTGGCGCATCCGAAGGCCGACAAGATCAAGGCCGCGTTCGAAATGGCTGAGCCGGCGCCAGAGTTTTTTGGGGAAGAAGATCCGGTCCCGTTGAGCGATGTGTGGCCCGGATTCCGGCCGGTGTTGGGAGAGCTGAACGTTGACGTGTCGAACGTAGGACAGCATACACGCATCGTGCGTTGCGCCCGGATTCTCGTGGGTGGCGACGAGCGTGCGTGTCTCTTCCACGCATCCAACATCTACCTCAGCCGCTCGACGGATAGCAGACATGAGTTGGTGGACGTCCTGCAACTTGTTCGTGGGCTCGTCGACATACCCGAAGATCTGTTGAAGGTATCGGAGCGCATTCTTCGATATTCGCCACCGCCAAGCGTCGACGAGCAGCGCACGGCCGTCCTTGAACTGGCCACCGACGCCGAGCGCCTGCTAAAGGCGGTGGGTGAGTCAGAGTTGCGCCGGCACCTACCCGAATCGCTGCTCGCCATACTCGAAAGCGGCACTACCCGACCGACCGGGGTCGACCTCGCCGAAGCCGCTATCGCGACGCACCACACCGGCACTCTCAAACACTACCGGCACGCATTGGACCATCTGGACCCGCCAAAGCAGTGGGCCGGATCGCCCCGGGCGGTCGCCTTCGTTCAAACACTTGGTTTCTCTACGGAGTGGGCAGGTGAGCGGAACGTCAGGCGGGCACCCTTTGTCGAAGTTGAGGGGCCGCACGCGCTCCCGGCGCTCCACGACTACCAGAGGACCATCGTCACCAAGGTGCGGAAAATGCTTCGCGCTGTCAACGGTGGGCCCGCGGCGGCGAACTCTGGCTCGACTACGGGGACCGACCTTCGCGATCAGCGCACACAAGGTCGCGGTCGGCGCGGGATGATCAGCCTGCCCACAGGATCCGGGAAGACGCACGTTGCAGTACAGGCGATCGTTGAAGCGATGTGCCAGGATGGCCTCAGTGGCGGCGTTCTGTGGGTAGCTGACCGGGATGAGTTGTGCGAACAGGCGGTCGAAGCTTGGTGCCAGGTGTGGTCCAGCATCGGGGCACAAGGCGTGCAATTGCGAGTTTCCAGGATGTGGGCCGGACAACCCACCCCGCTACCGACGAGTGACCTCCACGTCGTCGTCGCGACGATTCAGACCCTTCGCGCACGACTCCAGAATAGCCCTATCGAGTATGGCTTCCTAACCGAGGCTACGCTCGTCGTGTTCGACGAGGCGCACCGATCGATCGCGCCGACGTTTACCTCGGTGATGCAGGAGATAGGATTGACCCGTTGGCAAAAGGGGAACGAGCCGTTTCTGCTTGGACTCACCGCAACGCCTTACCGAGGGCACGACGAGGAGGAAACTGCGAGGCTGATAAAGCGGTACGGACGCCAACGCCTCGACGCCGGTGCGTTCCCTAGCGACGACCCCGAGGATGTCGTGTCCGAACTACAGAATATGCACGTGCTTGCCCTAGCGGATCATCGGACCATCGACGGCGGTCACTTTTCGTTGAACGACGACGAGCTTGCGGAGATGGCGACGGAGCCCCGGCCGCCGTGGCTTCCTCGTAGCGTCGAAGATCGCATCGCACGAGACGCCGCTCGCACCAACCGCATCATTGACACGTACGAGACGCAGGTTCACAAGGTCGGTCCGGACTGGCCCGTCCTCGTCTTTGCCACCTCAGTGGAACACGCGCAGACTATCGCGGCGCTGCTGAGCATGCGCGGTGTACCGTCCAGAGCCGTGAGCGGCACGACGGACACATCGACACGCCGCCGGATCGTTGAGGACTTCCGACGCGGCGACCTCAGGGTACTCGTCAACTACGGGGTGTTCCGAGAAGGATTCGACGCACCCAGAACACGAGTCATCCTCGTGGCACGGCCGGTCTACAGCCCAAATCTCTACTTCCAGATGATCGGACGCGGGCTGCGCGGCCCCAAGAACGGTGGGACCGACCGCTGCCTGATTATCAACGTGCAGGACAACATCGACAACTTCGAGAGGAAACTTGCTTTCTCCGATCTGAACTGGCTGTGGGCTTGATGCCTCGAGAAAACAGTGGCTATCCGAGACTCGCCCGTGGGAGATCAAGGGTTCCTGCCGCCACACGGTCAAGCTTTACCCGTCCCAAGTTCCCCAGGCTTTACCCGTCCCAAGTTCCCTTCGTTGACGCACGCCACACGGATCGAAGACCTCCGCCAGAGTGACGATACCAGCAGGAAGCACCTCAATGTCCTCTAGCTTGCGTTTCCTAGAACTCCACTTGTCGGCGGATGTCCGCGTGTCTTCCCGGCGGGGCGGAACGGACGAAGGCGGCCGAGAGCGCCTTGTCGGGGTGGCGTCCTCGGCGCTTGGTTCTACGGGGTGTCGGGGCAGTTGTGACTGCAACATCCATTCCCCATTTTTGTGCGGCATTGGGCTGGATCCGCCATACGCCCTGACTCGATCAGTCCGTGCAGATGAATCATCAATGATTACTGATCAGTTGTTTATAGCCTTATCTAGACGACACAGGACGCTACCGGAATGCCTGTGGCTGTTAAGGCAGCGTGAACGCGAACATCGCACTGCCGGCTGCGGTTGCAACGTACTGACGCCTCTCAAACCGGTACGCAATCGCCGGGGCGCGCACCGGGCCACCGGTCTGCAGCCGCCAGAGCGGCTTGCCCGTCGCAGCGTCGAGCGCCATGAAATAGCCCTCCGCCGTCCCCGCGAAGACCAGCCCTCCGCCCGTCGAGAGCAGGCCGCTCGTCGGCGGGCTGACCAGCGCGAAGCGCCACACCGTCCGCCCCGTGCCGGGCTCGACGGCCAGGATCGAGCCCTCACGGGGAGCCCCCGTCACGTTCTCCATGGCGCTCCCCAGGTAGAACTCGCCCTCCACGAACTCCTGGGTCGACTTGTGGTAGATCTGGCACCCGTCGCCGCTGTTGAAGTAGTACAGCCCGGCTTGCGGGCTGTAGGTGGTCGCGTGCCAGTTGTGGCCGCCGCCCATCCCGGGGCAGGTCAGCGTGCCTTCATCGGTCGGATCGTGGCCCGGAATGAGAATCGGACGCCCGCTCGGATCAATGCCGTCGGCCCAATCCACCTCGGTGTACGCCCGTGCGAACAGGAACTCGCCGCTAGCCCGGTCCAGCGCGTAGAAATGTCCGTTGCGGTTGGCCTGGACCAGGGCCCGCCGCGGCTGGCCTTCCACCTCGATGTCCACGAGCACGGGGTCGGCCACCGCGTCCCAGTCATGCACGTCGTGCGGGGTGAACTGGAAGTGCCAGCGTAGCTCGCCGCTGTCCGCGTCGAGGGCTAGCATGCAGTCGCTGTAGAGGTTGTCCCCGGGCCGCGGCGATCCGTCGAGGTCCGGCCCGGGGTTGCCCGTGCCCCAGTAAATGAGATCGAGCGCGGGGTCGTAGCTGCCCGTGATCCAGGTGGACGCCCCGCCGCGCTTCCAGGAATCGCCGCCCCAGGTTTCGTTGCCAGGCTCGCCCGGCCCCGGCACCGTCCAGAACCGCCAAACCCGCTCGCCGGTGACAGCGTCGTAAGCGTCGATGAAGTCGCGAGTGCCGAACTCCGCCCCGGCGATGCCGACGACAACCATGTTCTTGACAATCAACGGTGCCACCGTGTTCGAATACCCCCGGCGGTAGTCCGCCACCTCGACCTCCCAGTCCACTTCGCCCGTCGCCGCGTCGAGCGCGACGAGCGTTGCCTGCATGTTGACCTTGAACAACCTGTCGCCGAGGATGGCGAAACCTCGGTTGGGCTTGCCGCAGCAGACGGCCAAATCCTCCGGTACGGGCTCGGAGTAGTGCCACAGCTCCCGCCCCGTCTTGAGGTCCAGGGCCCAAGCGTGATTCGAGGGGCCGGTGACGTACATCACGCCATCCCGGACGAGGGGCGTCGTTTGGAACTTCCCACTCACGTCGGCCTGGAAGATCCAGGCCGGCGCGAGGCGCTGGACATTGCTCTTGTCGATCTCGGCGAGCGGCGAGTACCGCCAAGCCGAGTAGTTGCGGCCATACATCAGCCACGACTCGTTGTCGTCCTGGGCGCGCAGCAAGGCCTCGCCGCCCACCTGCCCTGCCGCCGCCCCACTCAGGAGCAAGAGTCCCAATCCAATCCGCAACATCATCGCCCGCTGTCCTCCTCGCCCCTTAGGGACTGGAGATACGCCAGCAAATCCTGCCGCTGGCCATCCGCCAAGCTCTCCCCGTACTCCGGCATCAGCGAAGCGAACTGCCTCTCGATCGATCGGACCTCGCTCCGCAAAAAGGAATGCAGCCTGCCCGCGGCGTCCCGCAGCTGTGCTGAGAAGTCGTCTAGGCCCAGCCCCAGGCCGCGGATGGTGCGGCCGTCGTTCGTGACCACCTCAACCACGTAGTACCCCGGCGGCAGGTCCCGGTCGGGCTCCGTCAGCGCCGCCTGCAGATAGTCGAAGTTGCGGGAGCGGCCAATGCGGGTCAGGTCCGGACCGAACGCCCCGCCCCGCCGCCCGACGCGGTGGCAGCCGCCGCAGCCGCCCTGGCCCCAGAAAATCCCCGCCCCCCGAGCGGGGTCGCCGTCAACTCGCTCCATCCCGCTGGGGGCAAACTCCTTAAGGTAAGCCACCACGCGCCAGATGTTCTCTTCGGTGCTGCGGGCACCGAAGGCAGGCATCTCGGTCCCGGGAATGCCCTCTCGCGATGACGCGGTAGAGGTCGCGGTCGGTGCCCCCCGCGCTGAACTCCCCGCGGTTCAGGGCCGGACCTCGGCCGCCCTCCGCGTGAATGCCATGGCAGGCGGAGCACCGCAAGCGGAAGGCAGCGCGGCCTGCCATCAACGGATTTGGCGTCTCCATGGAATGGGCTCCGCTCCAGCGTCTGTGCGGAGAGCGCAAGCGGGAGCAGGAAGCATCCAGGCACTCCGGGCTAGCACGCCATGCAGGGTAAGGCTTTCCTGCTCACCAAGTCAACCCGGACCGCAGCAGGCAGGCCCAGGCGGGCGGAAACTGAGCCCGCCTGCGCCTGCAGCCGCGCTGGATTCACCCATAATGGGGCAGCCCATGTTCCGCGTCCTACGCCTTCTACTCCCGTGCCTGCTCGCGCTGCCCGCGACGGCGCAAGAGCACCCGCTGCGGGCATTGAACATCGAGTTCGGCATCAAGGACAACGAGCCCCACACCTGGGACGGTTCGCTGGCCATCGACAAGGGCGAGGTCGTTCAACTGCGGGGCCATCGCTTCAAGGAGGACGAGGCAATCGGCCCGGACAACTCCTGGACCGCCCGCACCGACCCGTGGGTCGACCATACGGGCGGCATGCATCCGCACGAACTTCCGTTCCCGCACGTAACCCGGTTCCAGACTGTCGGGATCACCGTGTACTACCGAGCGCCTGACGATGCCACGATCTCCGTCAAGACTGTCAACGGCGACTTCTTCTTCAAGCCAGCCGACCTGCCACCATCCGACGCGATGCACATCCTGTCAACGAAGGTGGAACTACGGCGCGTCCCCCCCGTTGAAGCCGTTACGACCGATGCGTACGAGGACGACTACTCGGCCCTGGCGCTAGCCGACGACGGCACCCTGGCGCTAGCCTGGATTGGCTACAGGGACGAGAACGACCAAATCTTTGTCCGCGAGCGCTCCGACGGGGCTTGGGGGGAGATTGTCCCGGTGGCCGGGGCGTCCGGAGACCTGCAAGGCCTAGGAGCCGCCCCAGGCCGAGACGGTGCCCTGCACCTTGTGTGGGCCAAGCGGTTCCAAGGCGACTGGCACCTCATGCACGCATCGCGCTCGAACGGTTTCCTGGAGCGCTCCCGTCGCGATCACCGCCGGGGCGGGCAACAACATCTTCCCAGCCCTCGCTAGCGACCGCCAGCGGAACCTGCATCTGGCGTGGCAGAGCGCTAGAGGGGGGTTCTCGGGCATCTACTACCGGTCCTACAGCGGCTCGGAGTGGTCCGGCGAAGTGCCGCTCAGCGACCCCGGAGCGGCAGAGAACGAGTGGTACCCCGCCCTCGCCACGGACACGAAGGGAACCGCATGGGTCGTGTGGGACAGCTACGCCAGCGGCAGCTACAACATCTGCATGCGGCCGGTGCGCGAGAACCGAGCGGGCGACTTGATGCGCGTCACCGACACGCGGCGCTACCACGGAAGTCCGAGTGTCGCGGTCGACGCCGAGGACCGCGTCTGGGTGTCCTACGACGAAGCCGAGGAAAACTGGGGCAAGGATACAGGCTTCCTGCTCAGAGGCGGGGCGGGGATCTACCAGTCGCGGACCAACCGGATCGCGGTCTGGAACGGCAGGGAGTGGCTGGCTCCGCTCGACGATGTGAACCGTCGCTTCCGTCCCAGCGTGAGGCGGTACGTCCAGACTCCGAAGCTCGTCCCCGACCGGAAGGGCAGGATGTGGCTGCTGCTGCGCCCCCGCGTGCGCTCGATCAAGCCGGAGTCGTTGTGGGCCGCAGGCGGCAAGTGGGAGGTCATGGCGACCTACTACTCCGGCGGACGGTGGGCTGACCCGTTCGGCATCCCGGAGAGCGTGGGCCGCAACGAGGGCCCCTTCGACGCCGTGGCGGGGCCGCACGGCGAGTTGTTCGCCTCGTGGACGACCGACCAGAAGCTCTGGGGCGGACGCGGCTTCGGGCACTATCCGCGGGACAACCAGATCTTCTTCGCCGACCTGTCGGGGCAGTTCCTCGGCGAGCGGGTCGAGCCGGCCATCCTGGGCCCCCGCGGCCAAGAGCCGCCGGCGATGCTGCCTTTGGAGCAGCGCGAGCCCGAGCAGGTTGCCGCCATCCGGAACTACGTGATCGATTCCGGGGGGAAGCGTTACAGGATCTACCGGGGCGACCTGCATCGGCACACCGACATCTCGCTGGACGGCACAGGCGACGGCTCGCTCTACGATTCGTTCCGCTACATGCTGGACGCCGCAGCGATGGACTTCTACCCTCGTCACCGACCACAAGGGCTCGTCCGACACCGAATACAGCTGGTGGCGCACGGAGAAAGCCGAAGACATGTTCCATGTCCCGGGCCGCTTCGTGACGCTGTTCGGGTACGAGCGGAGCTTGTCGTACCCCAACGGGCACCGGAACATCATCTATGCCGAGCGCGGCAACCGGCCGATCCCCATCACGAAGCAGGAGCGAGATTCGAGCTCGGGCCAGTTCCTGTACGACGCTCTACGAGAGCAAAACGGCATCGCCACGCCGCACACGTCGCACACCACGATGGGCACCGACTGGCGGGACAACGATCCCGAACTGGAGCCGATAGTCGAAATCTTCCAAGGGGCACGGACATCCGCCGAGCATGCGGGAGCGCCGTTGGCTTCGTCGTCGGCGCGAAGCGACCTCTGGGCTGGCGGGTATCGGCCCAAGGGCTTCGTCTGGCTGGCCTGGGAGAAAGGCTACAAGCTGGGGGTCCAGGCCAGCTCCGACCATGTCTCGACCCACACGTCGTACGCCATGGTCATTTCCGACGACTTTTCCCGGCAGGGCTTGGTCGACGCCATGCGCAAGCGGCACACCTACGCGGCGACGAGCAACATGATTCTCGACTACCGCATCGCCGCGG
The DNA here is from genome assembly GCA_965213745.1 of Bryobacterales bacterium. Taxonomy (GTDB): domain Bacteria; phylum Acidobacteriota; class Terriglobia; order Bryobacterales; family UBA6623; genus VXMF01. The sequence goes on from CBDBZZ010000008.1 coordinate 371,353, forward strand.
GCAACGATGAATGGATCCAGGGTGATGCGCTCGCAACAGAGGATGTGCCGACCGTGAAGGCCGTCATTCACGGTACCAACCTCATCCAGCAAGTGGCCGTCGTGAGGGACAACCGATACATCCACACCCTCCGAGGCACCGGCGAGCGGATGGAGCTCGAATTCCGCGAGGAGTCTCTCGCGGCCGGGGAGCACTACTACTACGTGCGCGTCGAGCAGGAAGACGGCAATGTAGCTTGGTCGAGCCCTATCTGGGTGACGAAGCGTTAGCAGCGAGCCCTCTTCGGCCTTCAGCAACGGATCAGCGGAGAATCCGCAGGCCCTCTGATTAGTCAGCTCGATTCCATTGGCGAAAGGAGTCGGATCCGTAGTTCCCATCCCGGGGGCAGTGCGGCCGAGGCTGCCTTTTGCGTTGGGGGTGCCGTCGCACCCCGCCTTGTGCTGGATCCTTCTCCCCAAGGTCCTGCATCAAGCGCCGCTACAGCTTTCGCCTGCCAGGGAGTCGCACGGATACCGAGGATTCGCCAAGGAGTGGACTACGCTGATCGAGTTCCAAGCTGAGCGAACGGAAGCGGCACCGCTGGATCGCTCATGGCCTCTCTGCGCACTGCCCACCCAGCGTTCTTCGACGGCAAGCAACAGCACTTTCCCCGGGCAGCTACGCAGCCTAGCACTGAGACGGCGGAGAACGGGACACGCTGGCCGAAGGCCGAATGCACCGGAAGCGCAAGCGCCGAGCGCGGGAGAGCAGCCTGCCGCAGCTACCGATACGCGTCGCCAAGAGGCCTCTCCATCCTGCGCTTATTCAGGACGAGAAACCTTGCGTCCGCACCGCACAGGCTGCACGCCAACCAAGCTGCTGGGCTGCAGCGCCCTCGGCCCTACGCCGGGGCGCTGCAGCCACACGACTGGCAGAAAGCCGCTGCTCACCTCGGCGGAGAAACCCAGCCTGTTATAGGCCTGCCCGCTGGATGCAAATCCACGTTGGGGATCTGCCTGTCCGCTTCAGTGCTGGTGCTCGGGCCTGCGGCTTAGATGTCGTAGTACAGCGAGAACTCGTACGGGTGCGGACGCTGCCGCACTTCATCGACTTCCGCAGTGCGCTTGTACTCGATGTAGCTCGCGATCAACTCCTCCGTGAACACATCGTTCTGCGTCAGGAAGTCGTGGTCCCGCTCCAGGGCCTGCAGCGCCCCGGCCAAGTCGTAAGGCAGCGCCTGCACGTTGGCGAGCGCCTCGGGGGAAAGGTCGTAGATGTCCTTGTCGAGCGCCTCACCGGGGTCGATCTTGTTCTGGATGCCGTCCAAGCCGGCCATCAGACAGGCGGAGAACGCCAGGTAGGGGTTGCAGGAAGGGTCGGGGTAGCGCAGCTCGACCCGCTTCGTCTTCGGGTTCGGCGAGTACATCGGGATGCGGCAGGCCGCCGAGCGGTTGCGCCGCGAGTAGGCCAAGCTCACCGGCGCCTCAAAGCCCGGCACCAGCCGCTTGTAGCTATTCGTCGTCGGGGCCACGATTGCCGCCAGGGCCGGGGAGTGCCGCAGTAAGCCGCCGATGTAGTGCAACGCGGCTTCGCTCAGCCCGGCGTACCCGTCGCCGGCGAAGGTCGGCTCGCCGCCCTTCCAGATCGATTGGTGGGTATGCATGCCGGACCCGTTGTCGTTCCACAGCGGCTTCGGCATGAACGTTGCGGACTTGCCGTGCTGGTACGCCACGTTCCGGACGATGTACTTGTACAGCATCATGTTGTCGGAGGACACCACCAGCGTGTCGTACCGCTGGTCAATCTCGCACTGTCCGCCGGTCGCCACCTCGTGGTGGTGGCATTCGATGCTGATCCCGCAATCCTCCATGACCTGCACCATCTCCGTGCGGATGTCCTGCAGGTGGTCGGTCGGAGGCACCGGGAAGTAGCCCTCCTTGTAGCGCGGTCGGTAGCCGAGATTGTTTTCGGCCCGCCCGGAGTTCCAGCGCCCTTCTTCCGAGTCGATGCGGTAGAAGCCGAAGTTGTACGACGAATCGTAGCTCACGTTGTCGAACAAAAAGAACTCGGCCTCGGCCCCGAAGTAGGCCGTGTCGCCGGCGCCGGTGTACTGCAGGTACTTCTCGGCCTTCTGGGCGATCCAGCGAGGGTCGCGCTCGTAGTGCTGCTTCGTGATCGGGTCGACGATGTTGCACACAATGCACAGCGTCGGAGCCTCGGCAAAGGGGTCCATGAACGCCGTGTTCGGATCCGGCACGATCAGCATGTCGGACTCGCTGATCGCCTGCCAGCCGCGAATCGAGGAGCCGTCAAAGCCGAAGCCGTCCTCGAAGCTGTCTTCGTCCAGCATCCCGATGGGGTACGAGACGTGCTGCCAGATTCCCGGCAGGTCCGCGAAGCGGAGATCCAGCATTTCCGCTTCGTTCTCCCTCGCATAGGCGAGCACTTTGTCTGGAGTTCGTTTCGTGGGCATAGGTGCCTCCTAGGAGCCGAAAAGTGGGAAAGGGCGGATGCAGGGCCGTGCCGTTGCGCACCCGGGGGACGCCATCCGCAAAGATCAATGCTACCACAGTCCTGCCGCGGGAACGGGCACCGCTGTGCAGCCCATAAAAAAAATCAATGCAGCGCCGGAACGAGGCGGGACGTTCGGATGGCCGCCGACGGCCCGCCCAGGGCTGCCGGGGCCAACGCATACCGCTGGCGTTGTTCGCGCTGCGCCTGCAGGGGCGGAGGCCTGCCGAAGCTCTGTTCGGACCTGCGCCGGCAGCCGGATCACCGCGACCGTAACATCCAGGGAGCGGCTTCTACGCTGGGAGCGGGCAGCCGGGATAGCGAGGGACGCACTCCGAACGCACGGAAGCGACGCCTCAGGGTCAGCAGCTGGGCGGGCTGGACCGCTACCCGGCGCGGACCAAGTACCGAGCGTCGGGGTTGTCCGGCCCGAAGTGCTTGAGCATCACCAGGTTCTCGTCCCGGCTAGCATTGGTGATCCGGACCCCCGCACGGGCAGCTTTCACGCTAACGAAGTACTCGTCGGCGGTCAACTCGCCGAAACGGATCATCGCCGGGGTGTGGGCCTCCCACCGACCCACCGTGCCGCGTCCCTGGGTCAGAATCATGCCGTAGGCGGCCCCGTCCGGGATCGTCACGCTGCGCCCTGGGAACACGGTCAGCTCCTTCGCCGAGTAGTTGGGCGTGGAGTACGTAACCCACACTTCGCGGTAGCCCTCCTCCGCCATTGCTTCGGACGGGAGCACCGGGAGCGGTTCGAAATAGCGGTTCTGCATGAAGTACGGGTCGATGTTGGCCTCCCAATCAAGCATGCCTATGATGTAGTCCAGATCGTGGTGGTGCTCCGGCGGCACATCCTTGACCAACAGATCCCACGGCACTGCCCGGCCCTCGACCAGGGACTGGAACATCCCGAAGACATCTGAGTTGACTTGCGGCTCGTACGTCACCGCCGAACCGGGAGCGTGCAGCACGCCCGCCGGGATCTGCCAGCCAGTGCCGGGCTTGAGCTTGTAAGCCTTGGAGTGGTAGAGGATCCCGTTGTCGCCCTCGTTCCACCGCTCCAGGCACCGCCGCACGTCGTCCTTCGTCGTACCCGGTTCGAGGCCCATGAACGTGTAGGCGAAATTGTTCTCCTTGTAGTTGAACTGCGGGGGGAAGTAGTAGGCCTCGGGCTTGCCCCGGCGCCCGACCCGGGCGGCAGCCTCCTCGTCCTGATGCATGTGGTGTGGAATGGGGCCCAAGTTGTCGAAAAACTTGCACAGGATGTTCCAGCCGCCCTGAGCGGCCATCACATCCGGGCCCAGGAAGAGGTCCCCGAGCTCGTCAATGGCTTCTTTCAGCAGAACCCTCTGCGGGCTTCCGTAGCCTGAGGCACCGACGATGTAGCTGAGGCCTTCATCCTCCGGCGTGCCCGGGCCGTTGTCGGCCTGCGTAGTCGACGAGAACCAGCGCTCGTCGATTCCGCCTCGGTGCGCACCCAGCGCATAGATGTCGTTCGGATGGAGCTTGAGGCGCCCGCCCGGCATGAGGAACGAACGCGGCACCCAACAGGGAGCGAGCCGGACGATACCCTGCCCCTCGTCGAGAGCCATCCGGAGGAAAGCTACGGATTCTGACATCCAGGCTATGATACTCGACCTGGGATTTTCGGGGCATCACCACCGTCTAGTTCCGGGCCGGGAGTTGCCGCACGCAGCGCCTCGCGGCAGGGCCCGAAAGCTGCTGTCCAGTACCATGGGACTAGATGTAGTCGCATAGGCCGGGACTTGCAGCCCGAGTCTCCCGCTGGCTGGGCGAACGTGGCGGAATTGGCAGACGCGCTAGATTTAGGTTCTAGTGGGGCAACCCGTGGGAGTTCGAGTCTCCCCGTTCGCACCAGCTAGCCTGCGGATCGACGAGCCGGCGACCGAGGCGCGGAGCTGCTCGCGGGTGAGGGGGCGGTCAAGTTGCTCCATTGGCCTTCCGTGGGCTGGGCCGGCACGCTGCCGGCCGCGACCGCTGTGGCCGGTATCGGCGCCACCCGCCTAGCTGGCTTTGCAGAGTATCCGTCGCAGTTTCGACGGGCTGGGCGCCCCTCCAGGGAAATCGCGGATCAGGGCCCCAAGGCTGCGGTTCATAGCGGTGCTACGGGCTCCGCGGTGTCGGGAATCGGCTGCAAAGACTACAATTGGCTTGCGAGCCGGGCCCGGCTGCGCACTGCGAGGCGGAGGCGAGGGATTCATGGCGAGGGTAGCTGATGCTCGGGCGGGCGGCCCGGCGGTTCCCGTCGGCGACAACCCCCATGGCCAGCGGCTCGCGTATCCGGCGCTCGCTTGGGCATGCGCCGGATGGCTGGGGGCAGTGGCGGGGGCCGCCGGCCTCCACGCGGCCGCTCCGGACGGTGCCGAGATCTACCGCCAAGCGTGCGCCGCTTGCCACGAAAGCGGCGAGAATCGGGCCCCTTCTCTGGAGGCGCTCCAGAGGCTCTCCCGGGAAGCCATTCTCGAGTCGCTCGGCCGAGGCACCATGGCCTCGGTCGGCGCAACGCTGCCGGACGGGCACGCCGAAGCGGTGGCCGCCTACCTCGCAGGTGGAGAGGAGCCCCGTGCCGCCCCTCCGCTGCAAAACTGCTCCGATGCGCCCTGGACGGATCCGTTCGCTGGGCCCCGCTGGAACGGCTGGGGCGCCGACTTGGCCAACTCGAGGTTCCAGCCCGCAGAATCCGCTCGGCTCGACGCCGAGAAGGTACCGTTGCTGCGGCTCCGCTGGGCCTTCGGCTTCCCCGACTCCGACCGGGCCCGGGCCCACCCGACGGTGGCGGGCGGCCGCGTGTACGTGGGGGCCCGCAACGGCCTGCTGCACGCCCTGGACGCGAAATCCGGCTGTCGCATCTGGGAGTTCCGCGCACGGGCCGAAGTGCGCACCGCGGTGGTTCTGTCCCGCCCGGAGGGGGAGGGCGGGCGCGTCATGGCCTACTTCGGGGATGTCCGGGGCAATGTCTACGGCCTCGACGCGTCCACCGGCCGCGAGGTCTGGCGGAGGCTGGGCGACGAGCACCCAGCGGTCAACGTCACCGGATCCCCGGTGCTGCACGCGGGGACCCTCTATGTGCCCCTGAGCTCGGGCGAGGAGTTCACCGGTTCATTCCCGACCTATTCGTGCTGCGTGTTCCGGGGCAGCGTCGTAGCGCTCGACGGCGCCAACGGCGAGCGGCTTTGGAAGACCCATACGATTCCCGAGGAGCCGCGGCCTACTTGGACCAACAACCGCGGCGTCCAGCAGTACGGCCCGTCCGGCGCGGGCATCTGGTCGGCTCCCACGATCGACGAGCGCCTGGGGCGGCTCTACGTGGCCACGGGAGACAATTACTCCGACCCGCCCACGGACGACAGCGACGCGATCATCGCCTTCGACCTCGCAACCGGCGAGCGCCTTTGGTCGCAGCAGTTCACATCAGGGGACGCCTTCAACATGGCTTGCGGCTCCCGGCGCGACGCGGCCAACTGCCCCGAGGCGAAGGGGCCGGACTACGACTTCGGCTCCTCCCCGATCCTGGTGGAGCTCGCCGGCGGCCAGCGGCTGCTGGTCGCCGGCCAGAAGTCCGGCATGGTGCATGCGGTCGACCCCGACCGCGACGGCGCCATCGTCTGGCAGCGCCGCGCCGGCGTCGGAGGTGTCCTCGGAGGCATCCAATTCGGGCCGGCCGCCGACGGCCGCCAGGTCTACGCCGCAGTCGCCGACATCGCCTTCGGGCCCCAGATGGGGCGCAAGGGGGGCGGCATCACGGCCTTCCGACTGGCGGACGGCGAGCGGGTCTGGCACACGCCGGGATACCCTTGCCCTCGTGCGCGCAAGGGTTGCTCGCCGGCGCAATCGGCGGCGGTGACCGCCATACCCGGAGTGGTGTTCTCGGGCTCGCTGGACGGCTTCCTCCGGGCCTACTCCGCCGAGGACGGGTCGCTAGTGTGGAGCTACGACACCGTGCGGGACTATCCGGATACGGTGAACGGCGTGCCCGCGAAGGGCGGATCGTTGAATGGCCCAGGACCCGCGGTGGTGGACGGCATGGTGTACGTGAACTCAGGCTACGGCCAGTTCGGCTCGATCGCCGGCAATGCCTTCCTGGCGTTCGGCGTCGACTAGCGCCGATAGCCGCTTGCAGCGGGCCGTGGGGGCCCGGCCCCGCACCGGGTGGCATGGACGGGGAGCGCAGCTCGGCGTCCGGGCCGGCCCCAGGGATTGACTTCCAGCGCTGGCGTTGCGAGGATTGGAGCGCCGCAACAAGCGTTCTCGCGACCACGCAGCGGCCTTCGCGAGCAGGCCGTCCGAGATCTAAGGAAGGACATCCCATGCGCATCCGCAACCATACTAATTTTGCCAAAAGTAATTGCAAGCAGCCCACCAATAGAATCAATGGCTTGCGGAGACTTTTCGTGCAATTACTTATGAACACATCAGTATCTCTCTCGGTGCAGGCCTCTTGCTCCTGCTGGCCGCCCCCGGCTTGCGGGGCCAGGGAGTCTCGGGCAGCGCCTCTGTGGGGGGCACGGTGACGGACGAGACGGGCGCCGTCATCCCTGGGGCATCCGTGGCCCTGGTCAATGTCGAGCGCGGGTCCGAGCAGGAAGTTGCCACGAACGAAGCCGGGAACTACGTCTATCCGGACATCACGCCGGGCACGTACACAGTTCGCGTTTCCAGCGACGGCTTCGCGACTCAGGAGATCACGGACCTGCAGGTCCAGGTGGGTCAGCGCGCCGCAGTCGACGTGGCGCTCGCGGTAGGCCAAATCACCAATGTCGTCACGGTCGAGGCCGCAGCCGTCCTCCTCGAAACCGAGTCCAACGCCATCGGAACCGTGGTGGAGTCGGAGCGCGTCAAGGAACTGCCGCTGAACGGCCGCAACTTTCTACAGCTCGCGCTGCTGGCGGGGGGCACAGCGCCCTCGGAGGGACGCGCCAGCTTCCAGGGCCAGATCGGCCATCCCGGGCGCTTCGTCGTGATCGGCGGCGTCAAGGCGGTCAACAACAGCTACACGATCAACGGCATCCAGGTCCGCGGAGCCCGCGGCGGCGAACTGGCCGTCAACGTCTCGGTCGCCAACGTCGACCAGTTCAAGGTCCAGTCGAGCTTCTTCATGCCGGACCAGGGGCCGAACCCCGCCATGGTCAACGTCACCACCGTGGGCGGCACGAACGATTTCCACGGGGAGGCCTTCGAGTTCGTCCGGAACACCGTTGCCGACGCACGGAATTTCTTCTCGCCGGGCCCGGAGGAGCTGAAGCGCAACCAGTTCGGCTTCGCCGTCGGCGGCCCGCTCGCCAAGGACCGCATGTGGTTCCGCGGGGGCTACGAAGGCATGCGCGAACGCGTGGCGTTCTCGCGCGGCGTCTTCACGCCGACGCAGGCCATGTTCGGCGGCGATTTCTCGGAGGTGCCCGACGTCATCCACGATCCGCTGACGCTCGACAGGGAGGCCGGCACGCGCGCTCCATTCCCGAACCAGACTGTCCCGCGGGACCGCTTCAATTCCGTGTCGGAAAACCTGCTGCAGTACTACCTGCCCGGCTCGAGCTTCAACGCACGCCCCCACAACCTGTTCGTCAATCCCCGCAACACGGTCGATGACGAGCAATTCAACGTCCGCGTCGACACCCAGCTCTCAGCCCAGCAGAACTTGTTCACGCAGTTCATCTGGTCCGACAACTCGGCGGTGCGCCCTGGCGCCTTCCCGCTCAGCGGAGCCTTCTACCCCAACCAGTTCGCGATGTGGATGATGCAGCACACCTACACGCTCTCGCCGAAGTGGGTCAGCACCATCCGCCTCGGCATCTCGCGGAACCAAGCCCTGTTCAGCAACGAGGCCCGCGAGGTCGGCGACATCCTGACCCCGCTAGGAATCACCGGCACCTTCGACACTCGGGGCGTCTTCGCCCAAGGGATCCAGGGCTTTACCGGCTTCGGCCGCTCCAACGGGGACCTCGGCAACATCGACAACAACTACCAGCTGGACCCGGGCATGAGCTACATCTCGGGCAACCACCAGTACCGTTTCGGCGCGAGCATCCGCTATCGGCGCACGTGGCAGCAGAACGCCAACGCGGGAGCGCACGGCAGCCTGATCTACAACCGCGTGTTCACGGCGCAGCTCGCCACCAACGCCGCCGGAAACCTCGTTCCCGACGGGGTGAGCGGCAACGCCTTCGCCGACTATCTCCTGGGCGCGCCGGACCGGGGCAGCACGCGCGGCCTGCCGATGCTCCAGTACCGCCACACCCAATTCATACCCTACTTCCAGGACACGTGGAAGGCTCGGCGCAATCTGACCGTGAACTGGGGCCTCTCATGGTTCAAGGACACGATCCCCAACCCGTACGGCCGCGCCGCCGACTACCCGCACGGATTCGACCCGGCCACCGGGCTCTTGGAGTTCGCGGTCCTCGGCCAAGTCGACCCGCGGGTCATCGAGCCTGACAGCGACAACCTCGCCCCGAGGGCCGGCGTGGCGTGGCAAGTGGACGACAAGACCGTGGTGCGCGCCGGCGCCGGAGCGTACTTCTCCGACATGCAGCTCATCGAGCTGCAGTTCGCCGCGGTCGGGCCGCCCTTCACCAATAGCATCGACGTGATCAACACGGGCAAGCTGCTGCCGGAGTTCGTGCCCGGCGTCAACATCTACCCCGTGACGCCGCTCCCTCCGATCGACGAGAATTTCGCCCGCGACCTGCCGAGCGGCATCACACCGTTCACCCTGCAGGAGGAGGGACGGACGCCTTATGTGCAGCAGTGGAACCTCTCGGTCCAGCGCACGCTCGGCGCCAACGACATGTTCGAGCTGACGTACCTCGGGAACAGCGGCCACCGCCAGCAGAACCGCTACGACAACAACCAGTGCGTGGTCGGGACAGACCTGCGGTGCGACCGGGCCACGCGCCCATACTTGCGGTACAGGGCGATTCTGCAGTCGGACTTCAACGGCAACTCCAGCTACAACGCGCTCGTGGCCCGCTACCACCACCGCATGTCGCACGGACTCGACCTGCGCGTCGAGTACACGTTCGGGAAGGCCCTGTACGACGGCTGGGAACTGGGCGGAGCGACGAACAACCAGATTGCCAACAATCGCGCCCTCGACAAAGGGCCGACCTCGTTCAACGTGAAGCACCGCGGCGTGGTCAGCGCCCTGTGGGAACTGCCCTGGGGCCGGGGGCGGCAACTGGGCACGGGCATGCCGCGCGGTCTCGACTACGCCATCGGCGGCTGGACTCTGACGACCATCGCAACCTTCTCCAACGGCTTGCCGATCTTCATCACCGTGCCGAACCGCACCGGGAGCCCTTTCGTGGCCCACCGCCCGAACCGCGTCTGCGGCGGGAACCTTAGCGGAGCCGACCTGCGCACCAACCTCCAGTTCATCGACACGAGCTGCTTCGAGGTTCCGGAGCGCGGCTTCTTCGGCAACTCGGCCCGGGCGCCGATCAGCGGGCCGGGCCTGAACAATTTCGACATCGGGATCCAGAAGCGCTTCGAGGTGACGGAGAGCACGTTCGTCCAGTTCCGCGTGGAGATGTTCAACGCCTTCAACCACGCGCAGTTCCTCAACCCCAACGGCAACGCCGCGAATCGCAACTTTGGCCTAGTAGGCGCCGCCCGCGCCCCGCGGCTGGTGCAGTTCGGGCTCAAGTACATCTTCTAGCGGGAGGACGAACCCTGGGCGGCGCAGCGGGAGGGGCCCCGCGCCGGGGGCGCAGGGCTCTCCGCTCAAGCCATACGGCCCTGCAACACCCATCTCGGGAAATTAACCGGGAATCTAGGTGCGCACGATCTATCGTTGATCTCACGCCTCTGCCTGGGAGGCATGGAGAACCTGCGGGATCGCCAAAGAACGGGACGACCGCACCCAGGGACAGACCGGCACGTTGCTTGGATCCGCATCGTCGTCGTAGACCAAAACCCCGCTCAATGCAAATTCGAGTTCACTTGGCGGGCCGCGCAGCGAGTGCGCCAAGCCTTTTGGTGAGAAGCTCGGCAGCATCCTGAGCGTCTCCCCGGCGCGCCGGAGCCTGCGGCGGCTCCGGCTCACGCCGCAGCGGCCCCAGCGGCGCACCGCCCAGTACGAGCCCGCTGCCGTGCAGCGCTGGAAAGATCCAGAGTTTCCCGAGATCCTTCGCCGCGCCCGGGAGTGGGGAGCCCTGCTCGCCTGCGCCGCCGAGTCCGGCTGGGCTGCGCAGAGCGGGCGCGGGCGCCCATAAGCGCTAACTTATGCCCTGATTCCCGGTTAAGGATACGAGGCGGAGGTCGAACTCTGTCGTCAGCCGACCTACTCGCCCGAAGCGAATCCGGTGGAACTACTATGGGCGTTGGTCGAGCGCAATGTCAGTCGTTTGGTCAGCAAGACGAAAGCGCGGCTTCCCGCCAATTTGGAAGCGCCTTGCAATCCCTAAAGAGTCGCCGAAACGGGTGCGGTCGTTCTTGCGCGAAACGGACTGCAAGTATATTCTTGCCTGAGTTCTTAGGCCTCGACTTTTGGCCCGATCAGTAGCAGACGCATTCCGACCGACCCGGGCGTGAATTTGTCATTGTCGAGTTAGGAGTGTAGGCCCCGCCCGATCCTTCCCGGCCACCACGTAGAACAGCGGCGTCCGGCAGTGGTTGTCGCGGGCATTGGGGTCGCTCCCGGCCCGCAGCAGCGCCCGGACCGTCTCGCAGTGGGCGTAATAGCAGGCGATGTGCAGGGGGCTCCGGCCATCCGCGTCCCTCGCGTTGGAATGCGCCCCCCCGGCGATCAGCTTTGCCACCCCTGCGGCAGCCAGGTCATCGTCGAGAGCCCCGGAGGCGCGGTGCAGGTCCGTGAAAAATCTGTCGGCGGCCCCCGGATCTGCGCTGATCTTCGCTCTGGACCCGTCATCCCTTGCGTTCGGGTCGATGTCCTGCTCCAGCATCAGCTTCAGTGTTGCGATCCTTTTGTCCGACTCCGGCATGCTACCTCCTCTCTTCGCTCCCGCTCAATTCTCGGCGCGGCGACATTCCCATGCGCCGCTAAGGCTTGCCCACCCCACAATCCCAGTATTGATGTATCGCTTTGGACTCCCGGGTAAGGATTCCGGTTGCTATCCGAAACGTTTTCTCTCTAAAATACTTTAATCGGCCCTCCGGGATGTCCGCCGATGATGCCTCGGGGGTGTCTATCGGTTTTTGGGGAGGCATCCTTGGCCCCTGCCCCCCGCCAGCGCTCCGCCCCTGGCTTGCGGCATCTGCGACGATCGCTCGACGGGCCGGGCTCGGCGTGGTGGCGCGGGTGGCCCGGTTCCTCGGGCTGTCCGCGGCGGGCCGCCTCCAGCGCCGCCGGCGCGGCTGCAGCGAGGCGCAGAGGCTGCTAGCGCTGACCTCCTCGGCTGCGCCGGCGGGGGGTGCCTCCACGCCGTGGACGCGCTGGGGGCCGCTTCCGTCGCGCGCCAAGCAGGCCGAGCGCGGGGATCACGGCGGGAATCAGTCCGGGCTACCCGCGGGCGGCCAGGACTGGCCGGGGCATGGGCAGGAGCAGCGAGACCGGACTGCGGGCCGCCAGCGCGGACTCCGGCGAGGCGCTGGCGAACTCCTACCGCCAGCGGGGCTGGGCTGATGCGGAGCGCGGGACCGATCCGTGCCACAAGGCTCCTCTCCTGCGCCAGGCGGCCGCGCTGGAGTGGCGGGAGGACGCGGGGGAGCCCCTGGACGAGGAGGGCCGGGAGCGGGTGCTTGCGGGGGCACCAGCCGGCCCGGGGACCAGAGGAGCAGGTGTGCGGGGTGATCCAGCGCGACGGGGACGGGGAGCAGCGGTTGCCGGGACCGGTCTGCACGGTGATTCCGGTGAGCCAGAACCGGTTGCCGCTGGCGGAGCCAGCCGCGGCCACCTGCGCTGGGACGGGCTGCTGCACGCGGAGAGCCGGACGGAGCCGGGCTAGGGGTGGCCCGGCGCGGCCGCGCCGGGCCCAGCGGAACGGGACCAACGCGGAGCACACGGGGCACCCGGTGCGCAACGGCTGCGGTGAGGCCGCAGGCCGGCGCAATGCGCCTGCGGCGGGCCCAGGTCGCTCAACGACGGGATGAGGGGCCCGCGCCGGGCTCTCCGTTCTACCAGACTAACCCCGCAACAACCATCTCGGGGAATTCACCAGGAATCTAGGCCTCGGTGGGCGGCGGCACCTCCTCCTGAGGCTGCGAGCCAACTCGGCCAACTGCTATCATGCGGCTATGCATCGCAGCGTCAACCTTCGCGCTTTTCCCTTCATGGCTCTGACCGCCATTCTGCTGCTCGCCCCGGCCGGCACCGGCGCCGGCGAGAAAGCCCTGATGCACTGCTTCGCCTTCACCGAGATCGACGAAGCCACAGACGCGGACTGGAAGGCATTCTTCGAGGCGACCGACGCACTGCCGAGCAAGATCGAGGGCCTGGACAGGGTTTGGTACGGCAAGCTCCGCCGCCCGCTGAACCAGTACGGGCGCAACCAGGACGAGCCGCGCCGGCGCCAGTGGGGTGTCTGCATGGAAATGGCCGACGAAGCCGCTCTAGCAGCCTATGCCAGGCACGAGGCCCACACGCAGTGGACCGAGGTCTACGCCAAGGTCCGGGTCCCCGGCACCACCACCTTCGATATACTCGGCCAGTGACGGCCTCGCGCCCGTCGTGATCCTCAAGCCGGGCGCACCGGTGCCAGTGCGCTTGGTGGAAGCGGGCCTGCTCTATTCTTGTGCCCTGCCGGCCCGGCAGCGTGTGCGCTGGGCTTGGCTCGCAGACCCACATATCGCGGCCGACGCCAGGACGGAGCACGGGGGCTTCCGCCCTGCGGGGCAGCTCGCCCGCGTCGTTGGAGAGATCCTCGCCGTTCGGCCTGACGGAGCCCTGGTGAACGGCGACCTCGCTTGGTCCCGCGGCCTGCCCCACGACTACCAACGATTCCGCGAGCTGATCCGGCCCCTCGGAACGTCCCTGCCCCTGGTCCTGGGAGTGGGGAACCACGACCGTCGCGGGCCTTTGCTGAAAGTCCTGCAGGGAAGGCAGCAGCCTCCTCCCGCTCGCCTCCTAGCGCTGGTAGACCAGCCGCCCCACCGCTTCGTGGTGCTCGATTCGCAGCGCTCCCCAGACGCTGTCGGCGGCGAGCTGGAGGAAGCGCAACTGCGGTGGCTGGACCGCACCCTCGCGACCGGGCAGGCCCTGCGGACGGTCCTGTTCGTCCATCACCCGGGCGAATCCGCCAGCGAAGGCTGCTGCGACTTCGACGCGCTGGTTGCCGTCGCCCAAGCCCATCGGCAGGTGCAAGCCATCGTCACCGGCCACGATCACGCTTTCTCCGTCGGGCGCGCGGGCGGCATCCACCTCCTGAGCCTGCCCGCCGTCGGCTTTCCGTTCGAGCCGGGAACGGACTGCGGCTGGGTGGAGGCGGTCCTGGACGGGGGAGGGTTGGACCTCGCCTTCCGCGGCGCGACGGGCGAGGTTCGCCATCGGCTGGCGTGGAGATCCCCCTAACCGCCTCGGCGTGAGGGATGCGTTGCTTGGCCTCGCATACTATACTGTTTCGTCGTATCCTTGGAGCGCTCGCCATGAAAACCTCGCTTGCCCTATCCCTTGCCGTTCTAGTCTGGACCTCGGCGGCCTTGGCCCAGGCAGAGTTGGAGATCCGCGATGTCGAAATCGACTCGCAGTCCCCCGAAGGCGCCGTGCTCACCCAGGCGGGCATCGCAGAGGAAGCGGAGGAGCGGATCGGAATCCTGGAGTCCTTTCTCAACGACTTCCCCGAAAGCACCTACCTCGGCTATGTCCTGCACCAGCTGCAAGGGCTGTACACCCAGCAGCAGGCGTGGTCGAACGCGGTGACCGTCGGGGAACGCCTCCTGCAGTACGTGCCCCATGACATCGAGGTGCGCCACAACCACAACCAAGCCCTGCTCAACGCCCAGCAGTGGGACCAGCTGCTCGAATCGCTCAAGGCCACCCGGCCCATCGCGGAGGAGGAAGCCGCGAAGCCGGAGCCCGAAGATCCCACAGAAGACGAATACGCGCTGTACCAGAGCGGGATCGAGTACGCCCAGGGCGTCGTGCAGTACACCGAATGGGCCTTCAGCACCGCGATGACACAAGCTCCGCCCGCCAAGCAGGTGCCGTTCATGGACGCCCTGGAGCAGCTGTATCCCGGGAGCCAGTACGCAGCAGACCTCGACAACAAGCGGATCATCGCCTACCAGCAGGCGGGCGACACCCCCGGGATGGTGGCCGCTATGGAGAAGGCCCTGGAGAAGAATCCCGGCAACGAGCAGTACATCTACAACCTCGCCCAGATCGCCCAGAGCCAGCAGGACTTCGAGACCGCCAAGGCCCGCTCGGAGGAGCTGATCAAGCTCCTGGAGGAGAAGCCCGCCCCCGAGGGCACCTCGGGGGAGGACTGGGACGCGACCAAGAAGAAGTTCACGGCGCTGGCCAACTACCTGCTAGGGACTGGCTACTTCCAGCAGGGGAACTGGCGCACCTCGCGCCGGCACCTGCTGCAGACCGTCGACCATCTCAAGGCCCAGGGCGGCGAGCAGTACGGCCTCCTCGCCTACATGCTCGGCTTCTGCTACGTCAAACTGGACATCGCCGGTGACAACATTCGCCAGGCCACGCATTGGATGACGGAAGCCTCGAGGACCCCGAACCCGATGCAGGCCCAGGCCAGCCAGACTCTGGCGGCCATCAAGAAGGCTTCCGACTAGGCGCGGGCGGCGGCAGATTCGCCGCCGCCCGGTGGAGCACTGCGGCGAGCGTGGCCGGCTTGGCCGCGATCAAGCGCAGCGCAAGTCGACGCACGGCGTCTCGGAGCCAGGCCTCGCGGAGGTACTCCGCCGGCGATTTCCCGTCAACCCGAGCCAGCATCAGGAAGGCCAAATGGCGCATCGCCGAGGCTTCGTACCAGCCCAGAGCCTCGGAGGGCAGCAACCCCAGCGTCCAGCCGAACGCCGTTCGCGCCAGCCCGAAATAGCCTTCCGCCAGCTCGGGCCGGCGGAACGCCTTCAGCACCAGATGGTTGAGCAGGAACGCCGCATCGTAGCTCGGATCCCCGTAATGGGCGCACTCGAAGTCGATGCAAGTTAAGCCGTCTCGGCCCACAAGCAGGTTCTTCGGGCTCCAGTCCCCGTGAACCAAGGCGACCCGCCGGGCCGAGGACTTGGCGATCCACTCCTCAATGGCCCCGGCGAGCCGGGGGTGCCGTTGGCCGCTAGTGCGGTAGTACGGATCTGTGCGGAGCTGCTCGAACGCCCGCTGGTCGCCGAAGCGTTCCCGCAGGTCGTCCCGCCCCCATGTCCCGCGCACGATCAGCCCCAGCGTCGCGCCCGCCCGGCGCGCGACCTGCCCGCTCAACTCTCCCGCCAGCAGGCGCGTTTTCCAGTCCTCGCTGCCTACCGGAGCGGCGCGCATCGCATACGCCGTACCGGCACCGGTCGCAGAACAGCAGCTCCGGCAGCCGCCCCGGCGGCAGCAGGTCGCCGAGGGCCCGCAGCACCGCCCACTCGCGTAGGACGCGGGACCGGTCGGCCAGCCATTCGTCACGCACGCGGAGCCGGGGCAGCGCCTGCTTGAGGACGATCCGCTCGGGGCCGGCCTCCACCAGCACCACGGTGTTCGACACCCCGCCGCCGAGGAGCCGCGCGGTTGCCTCGGCAGGCAGCGGGAGCCGCCCGGCGAGGAACTCGACGGCGTTCTCGGGGCTCAGCTCTTGCGGCTTGCGCGTCACCGCACCGCCCCGGTCGGCGGCACCTGGCGATCCGGCTTCGGCTTGGACCTCAGGAGCGTCCAGGGCCGCTGGCGCAGCTCGTCGCTCAGAGCCTCGATGTTTTCCGAGGCCACCCGGAAGTTCTCGACGATGTCGGCGACATTGCCCTCGTTCAGCAGCAGCAGGGCCCGGGCGTCCTGCAGCACTTTTCGCGCGTCCTCAAGGGTAGCCTGGAGCTGCGTCAGATTCGCCCGCAGCGGCTCCCGCACCTCCTCCACCGTGCGGTTGACAGTCAACAGCGTCGTGTCCGCGCTCCGCGCGACCTGCTGGAAATCCTCCGTCAGCGCCCCGATCTTTTCGAGCGCCTCGCTGATTTGGGTCGTGATCCGGTCGATCTTCGGCCCTTGCAGCTCCAAGAGCTGATTGCTGTTCTCCAGCAGCCGGGCGATGTTCTCCTGGTTCTGCTCGCCCGAGATCTCCTGCAGATTGAGCATCAGAACGTGCATGTCGTCGGCCACCAGCGTCAGCTTCAGATCGATCCGCCCCATCAGCCTGACCGCCTCGTCCGCGACATCGCCCACCTTACTCATCAGGTCCGAGAGGGTCAGCGACTCGGTCGACGGAACGACACCGCCGGGCTCGATCCTGGGCGCTGCGATCGACCCCGGCGTGATTTCCAGATAGTTCTGGCTCAGAGCGCTCAGGCTAGCCAGCGTCGCCACCGACTGCTGGTTGACCGGCACATCGGCCCGCAGCTCAAATCGGACCTCGGTCTTGGTTGGGTCGTCCGCCCATGGCCGCACTGCCGTGATGAGGCCCACCTTGCGCCCGCCGTACCGCACGACATTGCCTTCGTCAAGCCCTCCGATGTAGGCGAAATACGTGCGGTACAGCACTTTCTCCCCGGTCAGCTGCACGTTCGCGACCGCCAGGAACGTGGCCAGGAAGATGGCCAGCACCACTACAACCAGCAGGCCGACCTTGGCTTCGTTACTCATTCAGAACCCCGTTATGTACGCCTCGGAAGCGTCGTCGAAGCTTTCGACGACCCGCTGGATGAACTGCCGGATACGCGGGTGCGGGTGGCTCCGGATCTCGTCCGGTGTGCCGACCGCCAGAATCCGCCCCCGGTCCAGCATGCAGATGCGGTCCGCGATCAAGAACGCGCTCTGCATCTCGTGCGTGACGACCACAATGGTCATCTTGAAGGCCTCCTTGAGACGCAGGATCAGCTGGTCGATGCCGGCGGCGATGACCGGGTCAAGGCCTGCGGACGGTTCGTCGAACAACAGGATCTCGGGGTCCATCGCCAGCGCCCGGGCCAGCGACGCCCGCTTGCGCATGCCCCCGGAGAGCTGTTTGGGGTACAGGTCCTCGACTCCGCTCAGGCCGACTTGCTGCAGCTTCATCTTGGCCATCAACCTGATCGTGGAGTCGGCTAGCTGGGTGTGCTCCAGCAGCGGCAACGCCACATTGTCGCCCACCGTCATCGAATTGAACATGGCGGCGCTCTGGAACGAGACCCCTAGGAGCCTGCGGATCCGGGCCAGCTCGGGGCGCGAAGCGGTGACAATGTCAACCCCCTGGATCCGGATGGAACCGGCGGCCGGCTTCTCCAAACCCTCGATGTGCCGGAACAGCGTGCTCTTGCCGCACCCGGAAGCGCCGAGGATGACCATCGTCTCCCCGCGGTAGATGTCGAGGTCGATCCCGTGCAGCACCCAGCGCGTGCCGTACCGCACCCGCAGGCCGCGCACCGAGATCAGCGGCTGGCCGCGCGGATCCTGGGGCAGCGCCCGCTGCTCCGCCGTTGATCCAGCCGCGCTCATC
The DNA here is from genome assembly GCA_965213745.1 of Bryobacterales bacterium. Taxonomy (GTDB): domain Bacteria; phylum Acidobacteriota; class Terriglobia; order Bryobacterales; family UBA6623; genus VXMF01. The sequence goes on from CBDBZZ010000008.1 coordinate 389,382, forward strand.
GCCAAAAGAAGTAGAAGAACGCCGTGCAGAGCAGGTCGGCGAGCACCACCAGAAAGATCGATTTCACCACCGCGTCCGTGGTCGACCGCCCGACACCCTCGGGGCCGCCGGTCACGCGGAAGCCCTCCAGGCAGCCCACATGGACGATGATCGCGCCGAACACCACAGCCTTGACCAGCCCGCTAACGATATCTCGCAGCAGCAGGATCTCCGCCGTGCGCCGTAGATACATGCCCAGCGTCATGTCGATCGTAAAGTACATGAAGACGCTCCCGGCCAGGATCCACCGAGAACACCGCCATCACCGTGAGGCAGGGCATCATCGTCAGCATCGCCACGTGCTTCGGGACCAGGACGAAATCGATGGGGTCGAGCGCCATCACCCGCAACGCGTCGACCTCCTCGGTGACGACCATGGTCGCCACCTCCGCCGAGATCGCCGACCCGGAGCGGCCAATCACCACCACCGCGGCGACGAGCGGCCCCAGCTCGCGCGTCATACTCGTGCCGACGAGATTGATGACCGCCTCCATGGCCCCCGAACTTCCGCAGCTCCGCCCCCGGACTGGAGCGCCAAGATCATGCCGGTCGCGCCCGAGATCAAGCACAGGACCGGCAGAGCGCGGACGCCGATCTCCGCCATCTCGCGCACCGTGCGCTTCCAGCGGAGCCGCCGCCCCCGAAAGGGGTTCACGCGCAACGACAGCACCAGCCCCCGCCAGAAACTGGATCGCCAGCCCGCCTACGTATTCGATTTGGCCGAGGGCGTAGCGTCCGACGGATTCGAGGAAGCTCATGAACGTGCGCCCGAGCCGCGGTCAGGCGGACAGCGCCTCCGCTACCGACGCATGCACCTCGAACACATCCAGCAGGCGCGTGAGCTCGAGGACATGCCGGGGCCCTTCGTTGAGGGCTACCAGGATGAAGCGGGCCCGGCGCTTCCGCGCTTCCTGGAGCCCCTTCGACCAAACTGGCGATCCCGGAGCTATCGACATAGTCAACCCCTTCCAGGTCGACCACCACCCGGCCGCGAGTGCTGTCGCGCAGCAGCTCGAGCAGCGCCTCCCGCAGGCGAGGCGAGGTCGACATGTCCACGTCACCGGACACCTGCACAACCGATGCGACCGATTCCTCGCGGATGTGGATTCTCATGTGCCTGGCCTCGCTTGCCACTCCAGCGACCGGCCGGGCCGCAGGCAGCGCTTGGTCAGCCGAGTGCGGTTCCAGCCGTCGTCGCGCGAGTGCGTCCAGCCGTCCATCAGCGAGCGGACGAGGAAAATCCCACGTCCGCCTCCGCGCATTTCCTCGGGCGGAGGCACCGCCTGGACGAAGGGGTCGAACTCCGGCCCCCGGTCGCAGATCTCCACCTCTACCGCATCGCCCTCCCTGCGGCAGGCGATCCGTATAGGCTGCGTGGGATCGCCGCCGTACCCATGGCGTATGATGTTGCTCACCACCTCGTCAACCGCCTGCACGATCTCGCGCGTCGCAGCGGTCCTCCGCTCCCAGTTGGCCGCAGAACTCTTCTACGAGCAGCCTAGCGAAGCGCAGGGAACTAGGATGGCTGGGGATCCTGAGGTCTACCTCACCGACCGCAGCCGGTCTCTCGCCGAACGGCATGGAGGCAAGCGCGCTAACCGACCGCCCAGCGGAATTTTAGCACGCGCCCGCAGAGCGCCGGCCCCGCCCAAACCCCTCGAGCCTGGAAGACGCCCGGCGCGCGCGTCCGAGGGAGCTCCGTGCGCTGCTCCGCGGGCGGGGTAGCGGCGGAGCAGCCGACTGGCATCAGCGGCCGCTCTGCTATGTTGGCGCAACATGCCCGCGAGAGCAGCCCGGCGCACGGCCTTCGACATCCTGTTGCGGATCGAGCGCCAAGCCGCCTTCGCCGGCGAGCTGCTGCATTCGAGTCGCCTGGAGGAGCTAGACCGGCGGCAGAGGGCCCTCGTCACGGAACTCGTCCTCGGCTGCTTGAGGCGGCGGGGAGAACTGGACCACCTCGTGGCCCGGCGCCTGAGGCAACCCGTGGGATCTCTCGACCTGGAGGTGCTCACGGCGCTGCGCCTAGGCAACCTACCAACTCCGCCACATGCGCAAGGTCGCAGCCCCCCACCGCGGTCTCCGTCGCCGTGGAACTCGTCAAGTCTGCCGGCAAGACCTCCGCAGGAGGCTTAGTGAACGCCGTGCTGAGGCGCTTGCCGCCCGCTCCGCCGCCCCAGGAGGCGGCTCGCCTGTGCCATCCGATTTGGCTCGTGCAGCGCTGGGAGGCAGCGTTGGGGCGCGCCACGTGCCGCAGCCTGCTCGCAGCCAACTTGCGCCAACCCGCGACATATCTTCGGCTGCAACGCGATGCGGGCGCCGCCCCGGCCCGCCGGCGCTTGGCGCAAGCCGGGGTTTCGGCGGTACCTACCGACCTGCCGAGGGCCTACCGTGTCGAGTCCGGATCGCTGGCCGGACTCCCCGCCGGGCACCGCGAAGACTGGGCCGTGCAGGATCTCAACTCCCAGCGGGTCGCGGCCTTGGTGAAACCGCTGCCTGGTGCCCCGATCTTGGACCTTTGCGCGGCCCCCGGAGGCAAGGCGCGCATTCTCGCCGAGACAGCCCCCCGTGGTAGCCGCCGACCTGCACCTGCACCGCCTACGCAGACTCCGGCTCCTGGGAGCTCGGGGCCTGCTCCTGGTGGCGCTCGACGCCGGCCAGCCGCTTCCGTTCGGTCGCCGCTTCGACCGCATCCTGATCGATGCGCCCTGCTCCGGGACTGGCACACTGGCTCGCAACCCGGACATCAAATGGAGGCTCCGAGCGGTCGACCTGCAGGACCTGCACGCCCGGCAGGCAGGCATTCTGGGCCGCGGGCTGGAGGCGCTGGCTCCGGGCGGAAGCCTCGTCTACTCCACCTGCTCCCTGGAACCGGAGGAAAACGCACATGTGGTGGAAGCCGCCCTCGCGGAGCGGCCGGGCTGGAGCGCTCGGCAAGTCCTCTCGACCGTCCCCGGCCGGGATCCGGGGGATGGCTTCCAGGCTTGGCGCATTCGGCGGCCGAGCTGATGGCGCCCCGCGACGGTTGGACGGTGACCGCGGTCGCCGCGGCCGTCTTTCTGGGCACCATCTCGAGTCCCCCGGCGCTGCTCGACGATGTGGACGCCGCCTACGCGCAAATCGCGCGCACCATGCTGGAGGTCTGGCGACTGGGTGACGGCCCGGCTCAACGGCGTCCCGTATTTCGACAAACCACCGGGGCAAGTGTGGGCCATCGCGGCGTCCTACGCAGGTCTTCGGCGTGAGCGACTGGGCGGCCCCGGCTCCCGATGGCCTTGGCCTCTGTCCTGCTGTGCTGGCTGTGCTGGCGCACCGGGCGCTGGGCATTCGGCTCGCAGACGGGGCTCTACGCAGGCCTCGGGCTGGCCACCTGCTGCGGACTTTTCCTCTTCACGCGCTTCCGGATCCCGGACATATACATCGCCTGCAGCTCCCTGTGGACCCTCGACTGCTTCCTCAGAGCCCAGGAGGGAAGCGAGCGGACCGCCCGAGCCCGCATGGCCTCAGCGGGGGCCGCCGTGGGGACTCGGAGTGCTGTTCAAGGGACTTGTGGCCGCCGTCCTGCCCTTGGGCGGCATCGGAGTTTACCTGGCCTGCAGCGGGCGCTGGCGCTCGCGTGAGGCGTGGCGGCCGCTTGGGTCTGCCATGGGCCGCAGCCGCAGCGCTGGCAGTGGCCGGCCCATGGCACTTGGTCGCAGCCTGGCGCCACCCGCCTATCGTCGATCTCACGCTGGCGAGCGGCCCCGGCCAGTATCGGGGGATTCTTCTGGCGCTACTTCGTGAACGAGCACATCCTGCGCTTTCTGGGCTTGCGGCACCCCGTGGACTACGACCGAGTCCCCGCTGCCGCTGTTCTGGGCCGGCCACTTGATCTGGCTGTTCCCGTGGACGGGCCTGGCCCTCAGCGCCCGCCGGCTCTCGTTCCGGCCAGCAACCCGGGCCGGACGGGGCAACCTGCTGATGGCGGCCTCCTGCAGCTTCACCCTGCTGTTCTTTCTGGCGTCGACGACTCAGGAGTACTACACCCTGCCCTCCTACGCGCCCGCGATGCTGCTGCTTGCAGGCGCGGCAGCCGCTTCCGCCCGCCAGCTGACGCTGGCGTGCCGCATCGCGGCGACGGTCTACGGCCTAGCGCTGGCGGCGGCCCTGGCTCTTCTCGCCCTGGCGGGGCCCGCGCCCAACGCAGGCGATATCTCCGATGCGCTGGCAAGCAGCCCGGAAGCTTACACGCTGTCGCTCGGGCACTTCCAGGACTTGACGCTCGAGGCCTTCGCGTTCCTGCGGACGCCCCTCTGCCTAGCGGCCGCGGCGTTCGCCATCGGCACCTGCGGGGGCTGGTGCCTCACCGGCCGCCGAGCAGCCGGGGCGGTGCTCTGCGCCGCCGGGCTGCTGCTGCACGCCGCGCACCAAGCCATGGCGGTTTTCGAGCCGCACCTGTCCTCCCGGCATCTGGCGCGGGCATACCTCGAGGCACCCCCGGGAATTCTGGTGCTCGACCACGAGTACTACGCATTCTCGTCCCTCGTCTTCTACGCCAACCGGCCCGTGCTGCTGCTCAACGGCCGCAGGAACGCGATCGAGTACGGCTCGTACGCTCCGGGCGCTCCCGACGTGTTCCTCGACGACCAGGGTCTAGCGAAGCTGTGGTCCGGAGGCGAACCGGCCTACCTCGCAACGTATTCTGCCGACATCCCCCGGATCAAGGAACTCGTTGGTACGCGGGGCGTGTCGCTCGTCGCCCGGGGCGGCGGCAAGGCGCTCCTCGGGGTGCCGCAGGCCGCGCCAAGCAGCGCCAGGAGCCCTCGGCCGCAGGCATCCGCTACAGTGGTAGGAGGGCTAGCTCGAAACCCTGCCGGCCCGCAGGATTCGGCTCGCACCTCAGGTACCCGGCCATGAAGAAGGACATTCACCCCCAGAACTACCGCGAGGTCGTCTTCCGCGACGTGACCACGAACACCGAGTGGATTACGCGCTCCACCGCCAAGACCGACAAGACCACCAAGATCAACGGCAAGACCTATCCGCTGTACGACTTGGCCATCTCCTCAGCCTCGCACCCGTTCTACACAGGCAAACGCAAGCTCGTCGATTCCGAGGGCCGCATCGAGCGCTTCAACAAGAAGTACGGGCGCAAGCCCGCTACCTAGGAGCCTGTCCGAGTGGTGGTTACGGACAGGATAGATTGGGGAGGGGGTTGCGGATTGGGCTTGGTTTGGGATTTCCGAGCGAGAGTGCGGCGCTTGGCGCGATCACGTGGTTGCGCTCGCTGCAGTGGCCGGCATCGGCGGAGAGTTCGTCGGGCAGCCGCCCCGCCGCGCTCTCAAGGGCCGTGACGAGCGGCACCAGCTAGTTCTGGTCGCGGCCCTGCTCGGTATCGGCTGCGGCCTGCGCGTTGCAGCCCTGGATGCAGCCGTACGCGGTCTTGAGGGGGCGGCGAAGTTGCTCTGGCCTTGTCCTGCGGCGCGGGGGCTGTCGCCGTGTCCGCGCAGCCCCCGGCTGCAGTTTGGGCCTCCAGGGCTGCCCGGGCCGCCCTGATCCGGGCCAGCCGCTGCCGCTTGTCGGCCACCTAGGACGGCCTCTCGTCACCACTCCGATCGCCGCCCTCGGCCGCATCCGCCTGCGCCGCCCGCTCCAGCCAAGCCGCGATCTCGGCCCCCAGGGCCGCCTCGTCCGCGACCATCCGGCCGGAACTCATCGCCTTGCGCCGGGACGCCTCGGCCTTGATCCGGGTGGATTGCACCACCATTCCCGCCAGCGCATGCTGGCGAATACGCGGGCAGGCTCCTAGGAGGCAGCAGGTCCTCGCTGGCCCCGCCCGGGGCACCGCAGCCCTGCCTACCAGAGAGTTCCGAGGCCGAAGACGAGGGTTCTCCCCATTTCGGGGATGCGCTGGCGGGTGAACGGGTTCAGCGAGTTCAAGTGCTCGTAGTAGAACCGGTCCCCAGCGTTCTCCAACCCGAGGTGGCAGGTGAGCCCCGACCCTAGGTTGGCCCCGAAGCGCAAGCCGTGGACTGCAAATCCCGGAGATGGGGCCTCCCAGCGTGCCGCCGAGACTCGCTGCTGGTCCCAGACCGTCCTCAAGCGGTACTCCGCCCAGAAGCGTCGAGACCGAGACAGGAACCGGACGGCGGAATCGACTTTCGAGCGGCGCAATACCGAGGACGGGTTGGCGCAGTTCCCGATCGTCGGCCAGCGTCTTCGACGCCTGCACGCGCACCTCGACGGACTTGTCCGTCCGGCTCACGCCTAGGTTCCAAACCGCGGAACAGCGCACCCTCGCCGTTGATGTAGCGAAACACCGTCGGCGGGCTCAGCGGCAAGCGTTTCGGCAGGCTCGGGTCGGGCACAACCGTGATGTAGTTGGCTAGGTTGCGGACATAGCCGCCCGCGTGGAAGCGGAAGTCGGCCACCCTCCATTCCAGATTCAAATCGCCCTGCAAGCTGGCCTCCGGCAGGATGCCCGGATTGCCCATGAACTCCGCTGCTACCTGGAAGCGGGTGCTCGGGAAGCGGTCGGAATAGCGTTCCAGCGCGTTGGCCGTCCGCACGACGCGGCCGAAGCCGCCGGATAGCGACATCCCCCGGCCGAGGACATAGCGGCCGGCCGCGCTGAAGTTCGCGTTGGTTTCGGCGCGGGCCAGCTCGGCCCCCGCCTGCTCCAAGAAAAATTCCGTCGGACGACCTGCGTCGCTGCCGACGAAATCGAATCGCAGCGCCGCCTGCAGCTCGCCTCGCGGGAAGCTCCGCCCGGCCTCGGCGTACACGCCGATGTTCCGGAGGGAAACATCCGCCCAAACGGCATCGCTGAACAGCAGCCTCCGGTCGCGGGCGCGGGCGATGAACCGCTGGGCGGCCTGCTCCAGCCGGAACGCGTCGAAACCTGTGCGCACCCGCCAGGATGTGGCAGGGGCCAGTTCGATGCGTCCCGCCGCGCCGACGGTATCCGCCTCGGTGGGCAGCGATACATCCAGGGCGAACGGCGGCATCCGGCCCGGCATGGCCTGGGCGGTGGGCTTGCCCCGGTTGCTCATGCGATGGCTCTTCTTGTTGAGATAAGTGTTGAACCGGAGCAGCGTCACCGCCCCGTCCGGGTTCGCACGGCTATAGCCGGCCTGCCAAGACCGCAATAGGAAATGCTCGGCGGTCAGCAGCCGCCCCGGGTAGTCGACACCCGTCTGCTCGTCGTAGAAGCCCCCGAGGGAGAGCTCCTGACGGTCGGAGGGGTTGAGGCGCAGCTTGCCCCCCAACTGGTGCGCGGAGGCACCGCCCGGAATCTGCGCGGCCTCCGGCCGACCGCTCGCCCCGGCCCGGTAGTCTCCGAGGAGATCCCCCCCGGCGCGCAGGCTCAGTCCGAAGGCTGCGTTGCCGAGGTCCAGTCGCGTGCGGCCTACGCGCCCCGAGCCGTTGCTGCGCCAGCCGAGGCTGGCGCGGCCGCCGAGCCGCCAGTCCTGCTGGCGCGGGATGGAAGCCGATCGCACGAGAATCGCGCCCATGGCTCCCGCCCCCTCGGTCAGCGCGTAGGGTCCCGTGACCACGACGACGCTCTGGACATCGGCAGGGTCGACATGGCTTAGTTCCGAGTCCATGCGGGCCGGGCCCGCGGCGAAGGTGCGCGTGCCGTCGACCAGCATCGCTACCTGCGTCTCCCGGAGGCCTTGGACTACAGGCTCGAAGTTGATTCCGCCGCGCCGGAGGAGATGGACATGCGGCGTTCCGCGCAGGCTCTCGACTAGGTCCGGCTGCGGCAGGCGATCCGGCTCGGAAGCCTGCGCCGCAACTAGGGCCACCGACTCGGGTCCGGCAAGCTCGATCTCCACCCGGGACCGGACAGCTGCCACTTCCAGCTCCACCGTGACACTGGACCGCCCGCCCACGGCAACGGTAGCGACCGCGAATTCTTGCGCCGTCACCTCCACCGTGCTCCCGGAAGCGGTAAACCGCGCCTCGCCACTCCCCGACCCAATCTTGCGTTCTAGAACCTCCCCGGCCCCATCCCGCAGCACGACGGTCGCCCCGGGGACCACCGCCCCAGTCGGATCGACCACCTTCACCGTAAGGTCCGCCCCGGCCGCTTGCGCGACGGCGAACGCCACCCCCAGCATCAGAACTCGCATATCCAGACTCCCTTCGCTGTATCCCGCATCCGTACCGCCACCGCCCCAGTTGCCCGGGCGCGCAGACAGGAACCGCTCGCCTCCCGGGCGGCACGGGCCCCGCGTGGGGCTGCCGGGAAACGACCGGGCTTAGCTAGCGGAGAGCGGTTGAGGAGGGGGTACGGGCGGGGATTGCGCTGCGACGGCGAGCGGGCCGCAGGCTAGCGCAAGCCCGAAGTTCGGATCCGTCGGATTCGCCAAATCGGCCGGGAGCGGCGGCATGTAGGGCGACTCCGGGCTCAAATGGAGCAAGGCGGAACCGCAAGAACACCGTCCCTTCGCGGTCCGGTGCGGCAGGGACCGGGAACTGGCTTCCTGCGTGTGGCAGGAAGCCCCCGAACCAGCCGCCTCCAGAGGCGGCGCAGCCGGGGCATTCAGCGGGCAAGCGGCCCTGCACTGGCTGGCCGGGCCGTGCATCGGGCACTGTCCCCTCGCCGCCAGCTGCCGCAGCCACCACCGCCTGCCACGGGAGCAGGCAACTCGCCACCAGCATGCCGAGCAGTCGGAACCGGCGCTCTTGCACGGACCAAGCCCTATGCATTGATAGTACAACGATCAACTCGCACCGGCAAGCCCGCCACCAGCCCGTTCAGGCACCCGCCGGGCTGGCAGAGGTTGGACGACGATCCTGGAAGCCGAGAAGGTCCAGCAAGCGTGCTCGGCGGACCGCGTGGAGCCCAGCAAGGTGTGCCCGCTGCAGGCAAGGATCCTCCGCAGGACCCCAGGAATCCTGTTTGATCTCAACTTCTTAACCGGAGACATCCGAATTTCGGAGACCTCCCTCTGGCTGGAGCGGGAACATTGCTGACTGCCGCACAGCATCGCGAAAGGGGACAGCGGCGCTGGTTCCCCTGCTCGACGCAGGTCTCTCACGCTGCGGCAAGCAGGCCCAGGCCCATTTCCTCCCCTGTGCCGGCAAAGCCTGCGGCCGGAAGCCAACTCTCCCACCGCCGCAGCGCATCTCCCTCGCTTGGAACGACCCGGACGCGGCACCCAGCGGGCAGCACGGTGGCGGGCGACCTCGCTGGACGGCCGCAGCGGTGCCTGCGGGCCCAACTGCGGAATGGGCAAGTTTGGCCCCGGGCCGCCGCGCCGGTGCCAACGGGCAGCGCGCGTGGCGCAGGCCCGAGCGCGGCTCGCCTAGAGCGCAACTCCGCCGGCAACTGCTGCACGAGGGCGCGCTGCCGTATGCCACACTCTTAGCTGGAGGTTCGCGAACGGGGCGTGACGAGGCGCACTTGGCTGACCCGGGCGGCTGCCCTGTGGACCGCCGGGCTGCACGCGGCCGACCGCAAGCAGCAGGCACCGCAAGCCCTACTGTTCGGCACGGTCTTCCGGGAATCCTACCTCTCGCTACCTGGCGCCCGGGTCGTGGCCTACAACGAGGCCCGGCCCGGGAAAAAGTACCGGACAGTGACCAATTACCGCGGTGAGTACCGGATCCGCGTCCCCGCCGGCGAAGCCACCTACGTCTTGGTCGCCACCGCGCCGAAGTTCGGCGAGGCCCGGCGCACCGTCGAGGTCTACGGCATCGACAAGACCACCGCCAACCTGATCCTCGCCCCGCGCAAGAACCGCAAGACCGACGCAACCCGCATCGCCCCGCAGGAGTCCCACAAGGAGGAGCCATGACCGTCGCGCGCCGCCACTTCCTTCTGGCCATCGCAGCCGTGGCCGTCCCCGCGGCCCGAGCCCAGTTTCCGGGCCTAGGCAAGAAGAAGAAAAAGGAGGATCCGACCCGCACCGTCCGGGGCCAGATCACCGACGAGTACGAGGAGGGCCTCCGCGGCATCGTCCAGCTGAAGAGCTCCCGCACCGGGGAGGTGAAGTCGTACCACACCAACGACCAGGGGGAGTATCGCTTCAGTGGCCTCGACCTCGCCATCGACTACGAGCTCAAGGCTCTCGCCGAGGGCCGCCAAAGCAAGACCCGCACGGTCTCAAGCTTCGACAGCCGCACGGAGCTGATCTACAACTTCAATCTGAAGCGCGCGGAATGAGCGTCCGGGCAGGGGGCCGGTTTGGTTTACGATAAGCATGCGCAGGGCGGTGCCGCAGGGCGTGCGGACGGCTCGGCGCGAGGAGTCGCATGATGCACGAAGCTAGCTCCGCACCCCGCAAGACCGTGCTGTCCGCCGCTGCGATCGTCCTTGTCACGGCAGCGCTGAGCCCGATCCTGGCCCAAACCCAGGGGCCGATCGGCAAGGCTCCGCGCAGGCCGGGATCTGGCACCTCGCCCACTGCGCCCCCGGGCGCTCCGCCCGGGGGCCCCGGTTCGCCAGAACGGCCTCCTGGCTGGCCCCAGCCGCAGGTCGAGAGCCGCGCCCCGCAGCGCGTCCCCGAGCAACAAGCCCTCTTCACCGCAGACACCAATGTCGTCACGGTGGACATCGCAGTCCTGGACAACAAGGGCCAGTTCCTCGCCAACATCCCCCCAGGCAACTTCCAGATCCTGGAGGACGGCGTGCCGCAGAAGGTCGTTAGCGTCGGCCAGACCCAGGCCCCGGCCACCGTGGCGCTGCTGATCGAGTTCAGCAACCGCTGGCAGCAGTATTGGTCCGAGACCTGGTACCAGACCCTAACCGCCACCTACGGCTTCGTCGAGACGCTGCGCCCCGAGGACTGGGTGGCAGTCATCGCCTACGACCTCAGGCCCGAGATTCTCGCCGACTTCACCCAGGACCGCCGCGAAATCAACGCCGCCCTGCAGCGCCTCCGCATCGCCGCCTACAGGGAATCGAACCTTTTCGACGCGCTCACCGACACCGTCCAGCGGATGTCGGGCATCGAGGGGCGCAAGGCGGTCGTCCTGCTGTCGAGCGGCGAGGACACCTTCAGCAAGCTGAACTTCAGCCAGGCCCGCAAGATCGTCCAGGAGGCCGGCGTCACGGTGCATGCGATCGGCCTGGGCCAGATGCTGAAGGAACTGCTCGACTCGTACGGCTACGTAGGCGGCGCGACTCGGATCGGCTGGCTGCAGGCCGACAACCAGCTCCGCACCTTCACCCGCGAAACCGGAGGCTTCGCCTTCTTCCCCCGGTTTTACGGCCAGTTCCCTACCATCTTCCAGAGTTTGAACTACCTGATGCGCAACCAGTACACCGCCGTGTACCAGCCGTCCAACACCAAGCGCGACGGCACCTTCCGCAACATCACTGTGCGGCTGGTCGACCCCACCACGAACAAGGAGCTGCGCATCACGGGCAAGAACAACAAGCGGGTCAAGTACCAGATCGTGGCGCGCAAGGGCTACATGGCCCCGCGCGAAGTTGAATGAACCCCTCCGGCGGCCGGGCCAGCGACGGGTATCGCCTTCCGCGGACGTGGCAAAGGGATTGAGACCGATGGCAAGCGGCATGGGAGCTAAGCGGATCCTCCTCATCGACGACAACGAGCAGGGCCTGCTGGCGCGGCGCATCCTGCTGGAAGACCTCGGCTACGAAATTGGGACCGCTTCGAGCGGGGCCGAAGGTCTGCGCTGCTTCGGGGAGTGCGCGGAGTCCGCCGCCGTTCGACCTAGTGGTCACCGACTACCGCATGCCGGGGTTGCAGGGCGACGAGGTCGTCGAACGCCTGCGTCAAGCCGCGCCCGGGCTGCCGGTCGTGATTCTGACGGGTTACGCCGAGCCGCTCGCGCTCACTCCAGAGTCCACCGGGGCCGACCTTGTGCTCTCCAAGGGACCCCGCGAGCAGTTCGACCTAATCGACGCCGTCGCGCAGCTGGTGCCCGACGGAGCCCGGCGGTCGGGCAAGCCGCCGGCGGCCGAGCGCAACTCGCTAACAGGCAGGCGCACGCGTCGCCAGCGGCCGCGGCGCCGGACCTCCCGGACGCGGTGATAGAATCGGCTCCTGCGGACGCGCGCGCAACGGCAATGACGCATATCACGTGGCTCGGCCATTCGACGTTCCATATCGAGGTCGGGGACGGCCCGGCGATCCTGATCGACCCTTGGTTCACCGGCAATCCCTCCTTCCCGGAAGGATTCGCGCTGGAGCGGGTGGACTTGGTGCTGGTGACGCACGGCCATCCGGACCACATCGGCGACCTGCTCGCCGTGGCCGAGCGCTTCCGCCCGGAGATCGTCTGCAACTACGAGATTTCCCTGTGGCTGGCGTCGAAGGATGTCGGCAACTGCATGGGCATGAATAAGGGCGGCTGCTACACCACGCAAGGGGTCCGCGTCTCGATGACCCAAGCCCAGCACAGCAGCTCCATCGCCGAGGATGGCCGCTTGATCTATGCCGGCGAACCGGCCGGTTTCGTCGTGCGGCAGCCCGACGGGCGGGCCTTCTACCACGCGGGAGACACCAATGTCTTCAGCGACATGCAGTTGATCCGCCGCCTCTACAACCCGAAGCTCGCGTTCTTGCCGATCGGCGATCTCTTCACGATGGGGCCCAAGGAGGCGGCGCTGGCGTGCGAGTTCCTGCAGCCGAGCGTGGTGATTCCGATGCATTACGGCACGTTCCCGGTGCTGACCGGAACGCCCGAGAAGCTGCGCACCGAGTTGGGCCCGGAGTCTCCGGTGAGCGTGCCGCCGCTCGAGCCGGGCGGCAGCCATTTTTGGTAGGCCGGCCGGCTTAGGGCCGCGAGAGGCCCTCGTACGTGTCGCCCTCGGGGGCTTCGGTGGTGACCGGCAGGCCGCGGGGAGCCCACCCGGGATAGGACAGGCTGCCGAAGGCGTCCGATTCCCCCTGGAATCCGCCCCGCATGTCGACGACGCTGGAAAAGCCGTGGGCCTGGAGAATCTGCGCCGCCCGCAGCGAGCGGCCGCCCTTCAAGCAGGCCGTGATGATCTTGGCGTCCTTGCCGAACGCCTGGTCGCAGACCTCGACGAAAGCCTGGTTGGGCTGCATGCCGACCGGAGTGCGGTGCAGCAAGGGCACGTTCTTAGCCCCGGGGGCGTGGCCCGCATCGAATTCGGGCACGGACCGCACGTCGAGGTAAACATAGCCTTCCCCGGAGTCGAGCAGTTCTTTGGCTTCTTCGGGTGAGATGCGTCGGAGTTCCATGGACCATCCTAAACTGGCGCATTCGGGGGCCGGTTGTCAAACTCCGGCCACGGCGGCTCCAGGCGCGGGCTCCAGATGCGCTACAGGCGAGCCCCGGGCAACTCGCTATGATCAGCGGTTCTGCGGCCATGGATACCAAGTCACCCAGCATTTCGGTCGTTGTCCCCGTCCGCAACGAAGAGGCGACCGTGGAGGAGCTGGCGCGCAGGCTCGCCGACCACCTGCCCCCAGACCACGAGATCGTCTTCGTCGACGACGGCAGCACCGACGCGACCTGGCAGCGGCTGGGCGCGGTCCACGCCCCGGACCGGGTGCGCCTCATCAGGCTCCGCGCCCCCCGCGGCAAGTCCGCAGCGCTCATGGCGGGCTTCGCCCGGGTGCGTGCGCCGATCGTCTTCACGCTCGACGGCGACCTGCAGGACAATCCGGAAGACATCCCCGTGTTTCTGGCGAAGCTGCACGAGGGGTACGACCTAGTCTGCGGCTGGAAGAGGGTCCGCCGCGACCCGCTCCACAAAGTGGCGGCCTCGCGGGTGTTTAACTTCGTGATGCGCCAGGCCACCGGCATTCCGCTCCGCGATATGAACTGCGGCTATAAGTGCTACCGCCGGGAAAGTCGTGCAGGCGCTACGGATCTACGGGGACCAGCACCGCTTCATCCCGGTGCTCGCAGCCCACCTAGGCTATCGGATCGCAGAGATCGAGGTCCGCCACCGCGCGCGGCGTCACGGGCGTTCGAAGTACGGATTCAGCCGGCTCCCCAAAGGCCTGCTGGATCTGGGGACGATCATGCTGCGCACGCGCTACAGCGGCCGCCCCGCCCACGCCTTCGGACTCGCCGCCGCCCTGTGCGCGGCCGTCTCGGTGATTCTGCTGGCTCTGTCGGGCCCGGGCGCGCTGCCTCCGGCCCTGGCGGCTGTGAGTTTCGCCAAGGGCATCGTCCTAGCCTGCGGCGCGGCAGCATTCCTAGCCGCCGGGTGGCTGGCCGAAGTAAGCCTCGCCCGGGCTCCCGGCGACCCTTCCGCCTTATCCGCCTGCATCGAGGAAGTTCGTGACTAAATGGGCTCTGCCGGCCTTCAAGTGCGCTGTCCCGCTGGTTCTGGCCTACTTCATTGGCCGCCAGATCCACGGCAACTGGGAGCAGGTTCGGGCCGAGACCTGGCAGCTGGACGGCCGCTGGCTTGCGCTCTCCTTCTTTCCGGCAGCGGGCTGGTACCTGCTCCGGCCGCTGGGTTGGGCGCTGCTGCTGCGAGGCTTCGGCCACAACGTCGGCTACGGCGAGCTCTACCGGGTCTTCCGCAAGGCCGAGCTCAGCAGGTACGTCCCGGGAGGGATCTGGCAGTTCGCTAGCCGGATCTATCTGACCCGGCGCTTCGGAGTGGGCTCGGCCGCCTGCGTGGCAGCGACGCTGCTGGATACGATTTTGGCAGGCCTGGGCGCGATCGTTCCTGCGACTTGGCTGGCCGCGTCGGGCCTGACCACGCTCGGGACCTGGCAGCGGGTTGCCCTCGCCGTGTTCCCGCTGCTCGCTATGGCGTTCGTGTACCCGCGCGTCCTGAACGCCTGGGCGCAGCCCCTCTCCCGCCTGCTGAAGCAACCCTACACTGCGCTCCAAACCAGCGCTGGCCGCATGCTGGGGATCTGGGCGATGTATGCTGGCGTCTGGATCGGGCTGGCGTTCGGGATGGCCTGCTATGCACGAGCGCTCCTGCCCAGCTTGACCCTAGGCCAGTTGGCGTACGTGGCCGGCTCGTACGCCCTAGCTTGGCTAGCTGCGCTGGTCACCATGATCGCCCCCGCCGGCATGGGCGTCCGCGAAGGTATTCTCGGGCTGCTCCTGTCGCGAATCGTTGCCGCCGGCACTGCCATGACCCTGGCGGTGGCGATGCGGCTTTGGATCATCCTGATGGAGCTGGCCTGGCTCGCGGCCTGCCCGCTGATGCCCCTGGAGCCGCCGGAAGACCCGCACCCCGGCCATTAGGCCTAAGCGACCGCCCGGGCGAGGGGGCAAGGGGGAGGCTTCGATGGCCGGGAGCCTCAGAGCTTGCGGACGGCGATGTTGCGGAAGCGGTGCTCCAAGCCCGGGGAGCAGCGGTCGCCTCCATGCACCTGCACGGCGATGCTGCCGGCCACGGACCCGCTTGGAAGCCGGTTCTCGGTATCCCGGAAGTCGGCGATCTGAGTGCCGTTCAGCCAAACTTCGATATGGGGCACGGCCCCTTGGATGCGGGCCCGCAGAGCGTTCCACTCGTCCTTCTTCCACGCCTTCTCCCAGCCCTCCGAGAGCTCGTGGGGAATTCCTCCCAGGCCTTCTCCGAAGATTCCTCCGACATTGCCCCCCTGGAGGTAGTCGAGCATGATCTGGTAGGCTTGGCCACTGCCGCTGGAGCGCAGGAACAGGCCGCCGTCGCAGCCGAAGTCTGGCTTGACTTCGACATACACCTCGAAGTCCCCGAAGGTCTCGTCCGTCAGGAGCACCCCGCCATTGCCCTTGCGATCTTGTTTGCCCACGAGCGCACCATCGTAGACCCGCCACTCCTTGGTGTCTCCGTGGTGGTTCGTGAGGCTCATGTGCCAGCCGGCCAAGTTGCGCCCGTTGAAAATCGGGCGGAACCCCTCCGGCACCTGCGCTGCGAGGACGCAGGGGAACAGAACTGGTACGAGCCAATGCAGCCGCTTGCCGTTGCCCATCGTTTCGGCTAGCGTAGCACGGGGCCGCGAGTCGGCCGTTCCCTATACTGAAGCGGATGCGGCGGACCTTGGCCGCCGCCGCGAGGAGGTGCCGGGCGATGGCCGACTACTACCGCGAGGAAGACCTGCCGCGTTTCGCCGAAATGGGGGCCGATGCCCCGGAGCTGTGGGAAAAGTTCAGCGCTTGGTATAGCGCGGTCTTCCAGGCGGGAGCGCTGACCGAACGCGAAAAGAGCCTCATCGCCCTCGCGGTAGCGCACGCCGTGCAGTGCCCCTACTGCATCGACGCCTACACCCAGAGCTGCCTCGAGCAGGGGTCCAACCCAGAGCAGATGACCGAAGCGATCCATGTGGCGTCGGCGATCAAGGGCGGCGCGGCGCTGGTGCATGGCCTGCAGATGCGCAATACGGCCGCCCGGGTGAGCATGTAGGAAGCCATGGGACAGAGCCTCCAGGCCGCGCAGCACCGTCTCGCCGCTCCTCGCGAGCAGTTGCACATCCTCAACAACGGCTCGTCCCGCCGGGCATTCAAGCCGTTCGAGGCCTCGCTGGCGGACTCGGGCCTCGGCCCCCTGCGCGCCGACAGGATCGAAGTCGTGCAGGTCAATGTCGGGAAGCTCTGCAACCAAACCTGCCGACACTGCCATGTCGACGCGGGGCCGGACCGCACCGAGGAGGTGATGTCCCGCGAGACCTTCGAGCTCTGCTTGGCTGCGATCCGGGCCATCGGGCAGCCGAAGGTCGACCTCACCGGAGGAGCCCCGGAGCTCAACCCGCATTTCCGATCCTTTGTCGAGCAGGTCCGCGCTCTCGGCTGCCATGTCATCGACCGCTGCAACCTCACGGTCCTGCTGCTGCGCTCGCAGCGGGGCCTGGCGGAGTTCCTCGCCCAGCACCAAGTCGAGGTGATCGCCAGCCTCCCGTACTTCCTGGCCGGGCGCACTGACGCCCAACGCGGCGACGGCGTGTTCCACAAGTCCATTGAGGCCCTGGGCCTGCTGAACACCCTCGGCTACGGCCGCCCCGGCAGCGGCTTGGCGCTCAAATTGGTCTACAACCCCACAGGAGCCTTCCTGCCGCCCAACCAGGCGGCCATTGAGGGGGACTTCCGGCGCGAGCTGCGGGCCCGCCACGGTATCGAGTTCACGTCGCTCTACACCATCACCAACATGCCCATCAGCCGCTACCTGGAGTACCTCCTGTGCAGCGGCAACTACGAACGGTACATGGAGAAGCTGGTCAACGCCTTCAACCCCGCGGCCGCGGACGGAGTCATGTGTCGGGAGACCCTGTCGGTGGGCTGGGACGGCTCGCTGTACGACTGCGACTTCAACCAAATGCTGGACCTCAGGGTAGGTTTCGGCGCGCCGCGCCACATTCGGGACTTCAGCGCGGCGAGGCTCGCGCCCCGGAGGATCGTCACCGGCCAGCACTGCTACGGCTGCACGGCCGGCGCCGGTTCGAGCTGCCGCGGGGCCACGGCCTAGGCCAGCCGCACGGGTCGCCTGGCTCCGCGGCGAGGACTCGGGCAACTCCCCCCGGGACGCGGGGCCTGATGTACACTACAGGGTTCGCACCCGGCCCGCATGGGTCCCCAGGGAGGAACCGACGTGCCACTCAAGATCGCACTGCCGCTCACCATGGCCCTAAGCCTGATGCTGCTCGTCCATTGCGGCGATTCCGAGGCCCCGCCGGAGTCCGCCTCGCCGGAGCCCGAGCCTCCTGAGACGGTCGAAAGCACTAGGCTTAGGGCCCCAGTGGAGGAGACCCCGCCCGCCGAGCCCGAAGCCCAGGTCGCGCCGGAGCCCCAAGTGCGACCGAAGGTTCGCCTAGAGACCAGCATGGGGGCCATGGTCGTGGAACTCTATCCCGACCGCTCCCCTGAGACTGTCGAGAATTTCCTGCAGTACGTTGACGACCAGTTCTACGACGGCACGATCTTCCACCGCGTGATCCCGGATTTCATGATCCAAGGCGGGGGATTCACCCCTGCTATGCAGGAGAAGCAGACCAGGCCCAGCATCCAGAACGAATCCGCCAACGCCCTGTCCAACCTCCGGTACACGCTCGCCATGGCGCGGACACCCGATCCGCATAGCGCTTCCGCCCAGTTCTTCATCAACCACAAGACGAACCGCTTCCTCGACAAAGATCAAGCGTCGGACGGCTGGGGCTACTGCGTGTTCGGCAAGGTCGTCGACGGCACAAATGTCGTGGACTCCATCTCCCAAGTCGCAACCGGCAGCAGTTCGGGCCACCAAGACGTGCCGCGCGAACCGGTGGTCATCCGCACTGCCCGGCGCGTAGGCTGAGGCGCTCAACCGCCCAACACACCTTAGCCGACGGTACCCCAGTCCCTAGCGCAATCGCCTTGGGCTTAGCAGGGCCAACAGACCCTCGGGTCTAGGAGCCTGCAGAGCGGTGGTAATAGGGGGATAGATTGGTGGTGGGGTTGCGGGCAATGCCGGCGAGTGCCTACTCACGGCGCATCTGCTGTCGTCTTGTGGCTTCGACCAACACCACCCGTTCCGTCCGAATCCGCTCCTGAAGACTCCGGCACGTCATCCCAGACGACCAGTTCGTCCCGGAACGGCAGGCTGCTCTCCTCGTACGCTTCCCGCAAGTCCCCGAACTGCCGTCGCTGCTCCGGCGTCGCGAACACCACGAGATCCAGACACCGATGCCACTCCTGCGTTTGTTCGCACTCGTGGCCAACAACACATCTTGTTTACTAATTTTGCCAAAAGTAATTGCAGGCAACCCACCAATAAGTAGTATCCTACGGCAGGAGGGTAATCCAACTTGCGACGAGCAATCGGAATCGTTCTAGCGGCGGCCGCCTTGAGCGGGTCGGCGCGGCTGGCGGCACAAGGCACAGCGCTGGCGGATCACTACGACCGGATCAAGCAAGCCGTTGTCCGCATCGATACGGACGGCGGCCACGGCTCAGGGTTTCTGGCGGACTCGCGCGGCTGGATCGTGACGAACCACCACGTGGTACGGCAGTCCCGCTATCTAGCAGTTCGCATCGACACCGACGAATCCGGCGCTATCAAGGTGCCGGCTACCGTGCTGGCGACAGACTTCGCCAACGATTTGGCTCTGATCCAGATCCATCCCGACCACGTGGTCGGCAGGGATCCGCTGCGGGTCATGGGAACGCCCTTGCGGCCGGGCCAAGAGATCGCGGCTATCGGGACGCCGCTCACTTTGGCTACGCAGATAACCCGGGGCATCGTATCCAGCGTGCGGGGAAACTTCGCGACCAGCGACGCCCTGATTCAGGAGGGCAATTCGGGCGGTCCCGTGGTACTGACGGCTACGGGGGCTGTGGTCGGCGTGAGCACCTTCGGCGTCGAGCGCACCGGCGGCATCGTTACGGCGGTGCCTATCGAGGCCATCCTCGCTGGAGCCGAGGACAAAGAACCTGCATCCGCACCGGCCGAGACGCTGCCGATGGTCGCCAGCCACGACGCGTATCCGGTAGCCGTGCTGGCTAGCCAGGTCCGCGGCATTTACGCGGCTAGCGATAAGCGCGGAAGGGACATCCTGCCCGGCGGTTACAGCACCGGCCGCTACAACGTCTGGATCACCGACCCTGTGCTCTCCGCGTACAACGCGCTCAAGGACCAGTTCCATCAGATCCACAATCGGGAGCGCCGCCGCGGGAGGTTGATATCCAGGCGTTTGGACGATACGACCTACCGCGAGGACGTCGTGCTGTACAACTGGTACGACGCCGCACGGGCACAGGCGTTCGACAGCGCCCGCGCCGTGACGATCCGGGCCGTGCCTCGCGTCAAGGAAACGTCCGGCAGCCAGTGGCGCAACGCTCTGCTCAGTGGGTTGTCCGGCGTGCCTACGTGGAGTTTGCGGTCGAACTACAAGTACGTCGGCGAGTTCTACCATTTGCGGCTGTTCCGAGACGGCGTGGAGCTCGAGCCCGCCCATCCAGGACGGTATCTTGTCGAGCGCAACACGAATCGGTGGCTGGTCGAGATACGCGACGAGGCCTACGCCGGGATGTACCAGTTCCGGTACGAGGACTTTCTGGAGGGAACCCAGTTCATCGTCGAGCTTTACGATGCGCGCGATCCGGACGTGCCGCACCATAGGCGGAGCTTCACCGCCGGCAAGGACCCGCTGATCCAGATCCTGCGGGACAACTACGCGGCTCTGGACAACGAAGGCCGACGGCGGCTGCGGCCCAAGCAGCAGGTCGATCGGCCGTGGGAGCGGTCGGCGGAGTAGCGGCGGAATAGGCGAACGACGTTGCATTGGCCGCTGGAGGGCGCATCATGGTTAGCAAGGGCGTACACGTATCCGAGAAAGAGACCGGTTCCTATGGGCTTTACACTCGACGAGCCGGCGGCTATGCCGGGCGCAACGAGCTTGGACCTGCCGACGTATCGTCGGGTGGAGGTCGTGACGCGACGAGGGCAGCTAGCGCGGCTAGCGGATCACGAAGACGATGCGAAGCTTCCACGCCCCGTGCCGGCTCCGCATACGCGCTGAGGCTGTCGCATGCCGACGCAACGCGCTCGCGGTCGGCGTGGCGCACCGTTCCGGCTGCACTGGCCGACCCGTCCATGCAGACTACCGGTCTACTCTGGGGTGCGCTTGCACTTGTAGGCCCCCAAGACCCGTTCCCTGGCCGCCGCAAAAGCCGTCTCTACGGCAGGCGGGCTCGCTCCCAGTGAGCGGTGCCCGATTCCTGTGTACGACCTGAGCAGGTGGTACAGACAGGTGCAAAAGTCCTGTCGCGAAAATCGCTGCGGTTCGCCAACGTTTTCAATGAGTTAGGGCAAAAACTACTGACACGACCTTTGCACCGGTCAGTAGAATCAATGGCTTGCGGAACCTTTTCGTGCAATTACTTATGCACACATCAGTCGCTTGGTCACAGCAGTGGCCGTCAAAATGCGCTGTGCGCAATGTACGGCCACCAAAACACGTTCTCCCCTTCCGCGATGTTCAGGAGGGCGGGAAACCCTAGCACAGTTGCTCGGCGGCCGCTGCCGGGCTTGACAACCCGCAGGACATCGCTTTGGACATTCAGGATCCGGCATCGTCCGCCCCGCGGGACCTGCCGTGGCCGCGAAATCTGAGGCACGGAAGATCGGGTGTCCGAAGATCCAGTCCAGCGCGTGTATGGTGTAGCGGGAGCGGATCAGATCTGCCATGCGTCGCCTCAGGCTATCGTGCAGATCAATGATGTCCTGCGCTTGGTCCGGTTCTCCTCAGCCTGCGCACGCACCGCTTCCAGGAAAAACCGGCACCACCCAATCCAGTCGTCATCGTGCGAGACGCCGGCTGATCGCGTCAAAAATCGTGTCCCTGGAATCCATTCGTCAACTGATTTTCTTGGTGGATTTGTCGCATACTATGAGCATGATAAAAGAAAGATTCTTCGTTCCACGCCTTACTGCAGACCAGAAGTGCAAGATTCGAAAAACGTGGTCTTGTAGGGTATTATGAAAAAATCGTCGGCTCATAGAAAGCCCTACATTCCTTTCTCAATACGCACGATCTATCGTTGGATCTCACGCTTCTATCTGGGCGGCATGGAGAACCTGAGGAATCGCAAGAGAACAGGACGACCGCGCCCAGGGACAGACCAGCACGCCGCCTGGACCCACGCCACCGCCGTAGTCCAAAACCCCGATCAATGCCAATGCGCGTTCGCTTGGTGGACCGCGCAGCAAGTGCGCCATGCCTTGGGGGCAAAGTTCGGCAGAGTCCTGCGGCGGCTCCCGCTCCCGCCGCCACGGCCCCAGCGGTGCGCTACCCAGGCCGAGCCCGCTCACGGACAGCGGTGGAAAAACCCAGAGTTTCCTAAGCTCGCTCGCCGTTCCCCGGAGTGGGGAGACCTGCTCACCTGCGCCGAGCGTGTTCGGGCACACCCGGAGCAGCCGCGGTCAGACCCCCGTCGTGCAAGTGTCCAGCGGGCGCTTCCGCCTCCACCTGCTGGCAGCCAGCAGCCCGGAGGGCCAGCTCTATTACATGGTGCGGGAAGGCCCCGTCACGGCGGAGGTCTTCCGGGAGTTCCTAAAGCAGATCGTGGAGGAAGCAGACCGGAAGATTCTGTTGATAGTAGACAATTACAGTATTCACGGTGCATGGATAATCCAGGCGTGTCTGGCGGCGAACCAAGCCGCAGCAATACTGTATTTTCAGCCGACCTACACACCACAAGTCAATCCGGTGGAACTGCTATGGGCTTTGGTCAAGCGTCAGTTCAGTCTCCAGATCAGTAAGACCAAAGCACCTCCGCGACAACCTGAAATCTACTTTCCAGTCTTTGCAAGGAGTTCCGGAACAAGTGCAAGCCTTCTTTCGAGAGGCAGACTGCAAGTATATTCTTGCCTGAATTCTGAGGACACGACTTTTGACGTGATCGGTACCTCTGCAAGGTTACCGCCCTGGATTTCAGCGGCGTCTGTAGCGGGGATGTCCACGTACTGGAGTCAAGGGACAAGGACTACCTGCTGCTGCGACTGCCGTTTATCTGCCAGACGGATGCGTTTTTCGAGCACACGATCGGCACATCGGTAGGGTCTCTGTCGACTCGGACCAACTGGCAGAATCTCGCAGCGTACGAGTTCGCCCTGCCACCGCTGGACGAACAGCGCCGGATGGCGAATCTGCTGATGCGCATCGAAACCGCGTCGCGGGCACCTTCTGCACTTGTCGAAACTGTACAACTTGCTAGTGAATGAACCTCATGCGGATCTTCCAGGCACCGTCCTTGCATCCTTCGATAGGGCCCGCTTGGTCCCCCGAGTCATGTCCGAGCCGGTGGACAAGTGGTCGAGGTCGAGCGGATCGCTCTCGACGTACTCCCGACCGGTCAGATCATCGAGCGTCTGAACCACCCCCTCAATGCGCGTGAAGCGGCCCTTGGGTGGGACGCGTTTCAGCCAAAGGCTCAAATAGTTGTCCCAGGTTTGGCCGGCGAAGGTCTGCGCGGTGTCGTCGCGAACGAACAGAAACAGGATGCCGACTTCGTCAGTACGCCATGAGGGCTCAGCCCGGACTCGGATCTCCCGCAAAGCGCGAAGCGCACGCCCCTCTTCGCTCCGTGCTTCGTGCTTGCTCGACATCCGGCGCGTCAGTTGAGACGCAAACCGCACGAAGTCATCGGGGAACGCTACGCGACCGCGGTTGCGCGTGAGCGCAAGCCGGAAACGCCTGACGTCCTCGTCTTGCGGCGCACCGACGACGCAGTGCCAATCGGCCACAACCGCCTTCTCCACGGTCATCACGCGGTCGAGGTCGGCGACGAGCCTGTGGGGCGCAGTTCCGGGAAGGAACGCGTAGTTGGGTCTGCGTCCGCGTCGAATTTCCTCGAGCCTGTCAGCGTCGACCTCCACCAGAGGGCAGACTTGGACGAATGGTCGACTCCAACAGGACCGGACGATATCGCAGGTCTGCGTCATGATGGCGAATCCATGGACCTGTGCCTCCGCTGCGTCGGCACCGTCGACGGCTGCGATAGCGGCCGCTTCCGATATCGGAGCGACGGGGTTCAGCCGGAACAGGAACGCTTGGTCGCCCAGCACACAGTCCCCTTGACGCCACGACCGGAGAGCGTCGTCGACGCGCACCCGGTGCGCCTCGTCGATGCGCGTGACGGCGAGTGGATGGCTGTCATCCTGTCGATTCACGCCGCATGTTCCTCACGGTGCCGGCGGCGCGACCGCTTCCAACATCCCGATGGACCTGGTCGTTCATCGCGTCGATCAGGTTTCCGGGCGGTGGCGGTGTCCGCTCGGCCCGAGCGTGGGCATCAAGCTCTCCCAGATCGACACGCCGGCCTTGCTGGCGGCGACCTAGCCGCACGCTAGCCTTGTCGAACGCCTGCGACATCAAAAGGTCGAAGGGTGCATTGCCTGCGGACACCGTGAGGAGCGCCGCACGGTTGCTCCTGGCGTCTCCTCGGTCGGCTTGCCGTACGATGTCGAGCACCTTGCGGAGGTGCTGCTCGTTGGCTGCGTTCATTGGCCTGCCGCTGGCCCAAAAATGCACGCTGCGCCGCGAAACCCCGAAAAGCTGCCCGAGTTGCTCCCATGTCAATCCCGAAATGCGGCGCAACTCCGAGACTGCGCGGCTCGTGACGTCCGCCTCAGTCGCCGTAATTCGGTCCGCCTCCGCAGGCGCATTCCAGGAGTCGTCACCCGCTGTTCGCTGGTTGTCCCACACGAATGGTTTTGACCACACGCCCATCGAAGCAGCGGACGATGTGCCGTCGGCCAGCGGTCGCCAAGCCGCGATGATGACTGCGATGGGGGTCAGTGACCCGCGAAGGCCGTATCCCATGGATGCGATCATGTCCTCCGCTTGTCCCGGAGCGTGAGGAGCACGGGGCGATTGTTGCAGGTTCATGACAGCCCTCCGTATCGGCGATGAAATTCGTCGGTGACGACCCAACGAAAGAAGCTGTAGATGCGCTCGGCCAGCGCTCGCGTGCGCGAACCGATCATCTCCACGTCAAATGCGCTGGTTTCCTCCAGGAAGGCGTCGATGTCGAGGATCCAGCTCGGTTCGTCGACGGGATCCACCGCGGCCGGGTCGACCGTGCTGTGCGCGGGCAGGCACCCCCACCGCGCCATCAGGCGGCCGTTGCCCTCCGGCAGCCGGAACAGGGCCTGGGAAACCATCTGGTGTGCGTTCTCGGCCAGCGGCGTCGTCAGGATGCCCGCCACCTCCGGACGCACGAGTTGCGGTAACGAGCCGAGGTTGTCGCCGAGGATCCTGTCGATATACCGGACACCGAGGCGGTCGACCATCCGCGGGGTCATGTGCTCGTGGAGTTCGGTCAGTACTCGGCGGAACCGGTTGAGGAAATCGGTGCGGCTCGTGTACTGCCACGCCTCAAGTGCCAGAAAACCCGGGGCGAGCGTCACCCGCCAAGCCTGGGTCTCGTCACTGAACCGCCACGACACGTGGGACCGCGTGGTAACCGCGCCTTCGGGTCCGAGCGCAACGCTGCGGCTTTCCTCCGGCCTCAGCACCGGGTAGTCGTTGCGGATCGCCTCCTGAAAGGGCCCGATGAAGCTGCGGCTCTCCACGGACGCGATCAACGGATAGCGCACCTGCGCAATGACCCGTACCAACGGTGCGTTGTCCAAGGGAACCTCGGCCGGCGGAGGCCCCTTCAGGGGAGTCTCGGTCCCGTGCGCCAAGTTGATCTGTCCTCCGACAGCAGGGTTCAATCAGATACAGTGTACCCTATGTGAAAAGCAGTGTGAAGCGGGGCTTGCCCGACGGGGGATCGTTACGTAGGCTGAGGCCGTGGCGTAATTTGGACCGGATCGCGATCAAGCCCGGAAAACGCAGGGGCAAGCCCTGCATCCGCGGTCTGCGCATGGCGGTCGCCGACATACTCAACTACTTGGCGTCCGGCATGTCCGAAGAGGATGTTCTCCCGGACTTTCCGGACCCGACGCACGAGGACATCCGCGCCTGCCTCGCTTTCACCGCTGATCGGGAGCGGCGCTTGGTTGCGGTCAGCGGACGGTGAAGCTGCTCCTCGACCAGAATCTCTCACCGCGGCTCTGAGACCGCCCTCGCGACAGCTGGACCGAGTATCATGAGCACGAGCCACGGAGGAACCTCGAAATGCCAGACGACCGGCATCATCTGACAGAATCCGGCATCGAAGATGTGGAGAGCGAGCGAGAGGATCTGGACAGTTCGCCGCCGAAATACGAGGTCGTCACATACCCCGCAGACTTCACGCTCGAAGGCCTCGTCCGCAAATATCAGCGCGGCCAGATCACGATACCCGGATTCCAGCGCAAGTTCGTCTGGTCGCAGCGGCAGGCCACCAGATTGATCGAGTCCTTTCTCCTCGGCCTGCCGGTTCCCGCCGTGTTTTTCTTCGTCGATTCCGATGACAAGAAATACATCGTCATCGACGGCCAGCAGCGATTGCTCAGCGTCGTCTTCTTTTTCGAGGGCAGATTCGGTTGCAACGAATTCGCACTCCGCCGGCTTCACGAACAAAGTCCGTATCGCGACAAGACATACACGGACCTGAAAGAGACTGATCCGGCTGCGTTCAACACCCTGAACGATGCAGTACTTCGAGCGTTCGTGGTGCGCCAGCTCAACCCGAAAGACACGACCAGTGCGTACCACATCTTCGAGCGACTGAACACGGGAGGCACTCATTTAGTCAGCCAAGAGATACGCAACTGCGTCTATCACGGTCCATTCAATGACTTTCTCGGCTGCCTCAACCGTGAACCAAGTTGGCGACGGGTGTTCGGTAAATCGAACGAAGACAGGCGTCAGCGTGACGTGGAACTTGTGCTTCGTTTCCTTGCACTGCGAGAAGATGTCGCGTCGTACAAGAAGCCGATGAAGGATTTCCTGTCCGCTTTCATGAACCGCCACCGCTACGACGAGCCAAACCGCATCGAGGCCTTCCGGAGCCTTTTCCAGCGTACGATGGGAGCGCTTATCGAGAAGCTTGGGAAGAAACCGTTCCACATCAGGGCTGGCCTCAACGCGGCTGTTTTCGATGCCGTTGCCACAGCGTTCTCGAAGCACCTGGACAGTATTCCCGGCGACGTTGAACAGAGATACAAAAAGCTCCTCCGCGATGACGATTTTCAGCAAATGGTGAGCGCCGGCACGACCGACGAGCAGATCGTCTCGGGACGACTCAAACGCGCAGAAAAATTCCTGTTCATGTAACTTGTTCACAGGCAGACAATGGACTTCTCCCGCATTGAGGACGCTCTGTCAGTTTCTCGAGAGCACTTGGCGGCGCTTGACGACGCTCTCCCTGACACGGTAAAGATCGAGAGCCTGTTCGTGGCCTCGATAGTGCTGCTGATCGTTTCGCACTACGAGGGTCACGTCGCGGCTCAGTTCGCCGAGCGGGCTGAGTGCAGTGGCGATCCGCATGTGGCGAACTTCGTGAAACATCAGACCGAGCGGCGGTTTTGGAGTCCAGACATCGGGAAAATCACCAATGCGCTCAAGCAATTCGGCCCCGACTATAAGAAGCGGTTCACCAGTCGCGTAGAAAACACGGAGGCGCACGCCTCATGGGACAACATCATGCGCGCCCGTCATGCCATCGTTCATAAGAGGAATGCAGCCCCCATGACGCTTCGTGAATTGGAGGCGGCATACCGTGGCACTCATGAGATTCTGGTGGCCCTGCGTACCAGCCTTGGACTGCCTGACGACATCGTGGGCTGAGCGGCAACTTTTCGGTGTGCAGTTTTTCGCATCGGACGTTGTGATGGTGTTGAGGCCGGGCGCGGTTTTGCTGCATCGCAGCAGGTGTTGGCGACCAGACGACGGGTTCAAGTAGGCGCTGGCAAATCCAGATGCAAGCCACCGTCGCAGCCGCCAAGCTGCGCGTCCCCACCCGCACCCTCCTCAGGTCTCCGCCAATCCGTCCTCCGTGTTATTGATGTTTTTATAAGCAACTACACGAAAAGGCTCCGCAAGCCATTGATTCTATTGGTGGTTTGCTTGCAATTACTTTTGGCGAAATCAGTAAGTGTGCAGTAGTGTCGGCCGCTCACCGCCAGGAAGTCCGGGCGCTCCTCGCAACCCTCGGCGATGCGGCGCGACGAATGGGCACCGCAACTGCAGGCCTACAGCAGCAGCGCCGGATGATCAGGAGGCTGGCCCCGCGTCTCTCCCTAGGCCTCCAGGACCGCCGACAGGTCCAGCGCCTCGCGCACCCGATGGGCCGGATGCCCCGCCGGGACGAAGGCATCATCGCCACCACCCCACAGCACAAGCCGCAACCAACAGATTGCACCACACCCCTCGCAATCGCAGGATGGCGAATACTCGGACACGCTCCTAGGCATACCTAGCCCTTGCGGCCCACGCTCGGATGCGGGTGCCCCCGAAGTTCAGTCGAGCGGTTTCCGCGGCAGCAAAGCAATCGCCAAGGCCCCCAGCGCAGCCAGCCCGAACACCGCCCACAACGCCTGCGCGTAGCCGGCTAGGCGCGCCGCCAGCGCCGCGATAATGCGCGGATTCCAGAACTGCATGATGGTGTCGCTCGGCAGGATCGCCGACATCGCCTTGCCCAGCGATGCCAAGCCGAACTGGTCGGCCGCCATCAACGGGATCAGCATGTAGTCCGCGCCCATTGCTAAGCCGAACACCACCGCGAACACATACACCATGTTGGGCTGATCCGGCGTGACGAGGAACAGCAGCGGGATGGCCAGGGCCACGATGACGTAGGTGGCGAGCATCACATACTTGCGCGGCAAGTGATCGGCCAGCCAGCCGGCCAGCAGGCGTCCCGCGATGCTCGACATCAGATACGTGAACGACGCTTGCGCCCAGATCGCGTCCCGCGCCCCCTGCTCGGTGAAGCCCTGCTCCTCGTAGACGAACTTCATGAGGAAGTTCACTGCCGCGATGGAGCCGATCGAGGCCGCGCTGCCCAACAGGAGCAGCCAGAAGGCGCTGCGGGAGCATAAGTCCCGGAAAGTCTTCACTCCGGTCCCCAAAGCTGTCGCAACGGACGCCCTCTCAGCGGTCGGGCTAGTGTCCCCGTCGGGCAGTTGGCCCATGTCCTCGGGCCGATCTCGGATGACGAAGAATGCCAGGGGCCAAGCGATGACCATCAGGAAGCCCATCCACTGCAGCGCTTCGGTGTACTCCATCCGCTTCGCGAGCCACGGGGCGAGCAAATTGCACAGCGCACCGACCACCGCCACACCGACATAGGTGATGCCCATCGCCATGCCGCGCCGCCGCTTGTACCAGTTGGAGATGATGATCTGGTGGGGGATGGGCCCGGAGAGGAAGTAGCCGGCCATGTAGACGCACCAAGCCGCGTAGTATTCCAGCTCGCTCCCGCCGAGCCGGCCGAACCACTCGAAGGAGAGGAACGTGAGGAACGTGCCGATCAGGATCAGCCACCGCGGGGAGACCCTGGGCACAATCACCGGTCCGATCCAAATCATCAGCAGCACGGCGATCGGTGCCCCCGTGGTCACAAGCTCCACAGTCCACGAGTGCCCGTCCCGGAAGTAGTCGTAGAAAAACGAGATGTTGTAGTACGGGAAGCCGGTTGACAGCCCGAACGTGATAAAGCAACAAACGATGATCCATGGGCCGAAGAACGGCTTGGATGAGCGTGACATGCGGCGGGCACCTCCGTGAGCGGGAACCGAACAGTTTAGCCCAACCAGCCTCTGCGCCGCTCGGCCCGGCCGGACTTCCGAGGGCAAGTATCCTGGAAAGGGAGCAGGAGCCGGCCCCCTCCGAGAACGAGGCAGGGTTTGTGCCGCAGTCGCAGCGATGGAAGTACAACGGCGAATGCCGGGCTATCCCCTACTAGCCTGCGCCGCGCTCGTCATCGTCCTGGCCGGCGTGCGGGCCGCCGCCGACATCGTGATCCCGTTCTTGCTGTCGGTGTTCATTGCCGTCGTCAGCGCACCTGCCGTTTTCTGGCTGCACCGCCATCGCGTGCCCAATGCCCTAGCCATCTTGATCGTCACCGCCGGCATCATGGGCGGCTTGTCCGTAATCGGCTCCCTCGCCCTGAATTCCCTCGAGGATTTCACCGAGCAGCTGCCCAAGTACCAAGTGCGGCTCGCAGTGGAGCTTGACTCGGCCACGACCGAGCTCGCCGACATTCTGCAGCGACTCGGCCTGAGTTCCCTGGCGACCGACATTCGCAGTGAGGTCTTGCAAATAGGCCAGGTTCTGGGCCTCGCGGAGACTACATTGCGGAGGTTCGGCAGCTTGCTCACCAAGACACTGCTGGTGTTCCTGACTGTGCTGTTCATGCTGCTCGAAGCGTCCCGCTCCTCAAACAAGCTCTCCGCCGCTCTCGGCGAGGCCAGCACAGCTTGGCCGAGCATCCTCCGCTTCGCCGCCAGCGTCAAGCACTACCTAGCCATCAAGACCACCACCAGCTTGGCGACCGGCCTAGCCGCGGGTATCTGGGTCTGGCTGTTGGATGTCGACTACGCCGTCTTCTGGGGCTTGTTGGCCTTCCTGTTCAACTACGTACCAAACGTCGGCTCGCTCGTCGCCGCAGTACCGCCGGTCGTGCTGGCCCTGCTCGAAGGCGGCCTACAGGATGCGGCCCTCGTGGGTCTCGGTTACGCCGTGATCAACTTCACCATCGGGAGCCTCATCGAGCCGCAGTTCATGGGGGACGGACTAGGGCTTTCGCCTCTCATCGTGTTCATTTCGCTCATCTTCTGGGGCTGGTTGCTCGGCGTAGCGGGCGCGCTGCTCGCGATACCGCTCACGATGAGCGTCAAGATCGCACTGGAGACCAGTCCGGAGCGGCACTGGATCAGCGTCTTGATGGGTTCCGGCAAGACCTGAGCCGAGAACGGCTGCGCTACAATCTGGGGGGAGTGGTGCATGCGAGTCGCCTGTCTAACGTTGGCCTGCGCGGCGGCTGCGTCGCTGCCAGGCGCCGAGTACAGCGATGTAGAGCGGAGCTACTGGGCATTCCAGCCCCGCGCCGCACCGGCCATCCCGAAGGCCGCCCCAAGGTGGGTGCGCAATCCGGTGGACGCGTTCGTTCTGCGACGGCTGGAGGAAGCGGGCCTGCGGCCCGCCCCGGAGGCCGAACGGGCCACTCTGGCGCGCCGGGCGTACTTCGACGTCACCGGCCTGCCGCCGACGCCAGCGGAGCTCTCGGAGTTCCTGGCCGATGAGGCCCCTGGCGCCTGGGAGCGCTTGGTGGACCGCCTGCTGGCGAGCCCGCGCTACGGCGAGAGGGCGGCCCAGCACTGGCTCGACGTCGTGCGCTACGCCGAGACCGAGGGGTTTGAGTACGACCGCTACCTGCCCGGCCTGTGGCGCTACCGCGACTACGTCATCGGCGCCCTCAACGAAGATCGCCCCTACGACCGCTTCGTCCGCGAGCAACTCGCGGGCGACGAGCTAGCCCAGGGCGACCCGACCCCGGAGGCGAACCGCGACCTGCTAGCAGCCGCCGGCCTCCACCGGCTCGGCCCGGTGCGCCGCAATGCCGGCAACCAGGAAGTGGCCTCCAGCCGCAACGAGGTGCTGACCGAGCGCACCGATATCATCGGTGCCGCCTTCCTGGGCTTGACGGTCGGCTGCGCCCGCTGCCACGACCACATGTTCGATCCGATCAGGCAGGTCGACTACTACCGGCTCCAGGCCTACTTCGGGCCGACGCGCGAAGCGAACGTGGTCTTCGACAGCGACCTGACGATCGAGGACTGGCAGAAACGGACCAAGGAAATCGCAGGCCAGATGAAGTCCCTGCGCGGCAAGATCAAGCTAGCCGAAGGCGAGGAGCGCCGTCGGCTGCAGGTCGAGCGCGATGCGCTCGAGGCGCAACTGCCCCATCCGCCGCCGACCTTGGCCACGGTGAGGAACGACCGCGAGAATCCGACCCGCATCCATGTGCTGGACCGCGGCGACCACACCAAGCCCCGGCAGGCCGTCAACCCGCGCCCGCTTGGGGTCTTGCTGCCGGAGGACGCACCGACACTGCCCGCCGCCCTCGAGAATCCGCGGTCGCACCTTGCCGAATGGATCACCGGTGCGGACCATCCGCTGACCGCCCGCGTTCTCGTCAACCGCCTTTGGGCGAACTACTTCGGGCAGGGTATCGTCGGCACCCCGAACGACTTCGGCTTCATGGGGGACCGGCCCAGCCACCCGGAGCTGCTCGACTACCTCGCCAACGAGCTCGTTGCGGGGAGCTGGCGGCCGAAGCGCATCCACCGGCTGATCCTGACGAGCAGCACCTACCGCCAGGCGTCGGGAAATCCGGCGGTGCGGGCCGCAGGCCTCGCGAAGGATGCGGACAACCGCCTCCTATGGCGCGGCCCCATGCGCCGCCTCAGCGCTGAAGAGCTGCGCGACGCCATGCTAGCGGTTTCCGGTGAGTTGAACCTGCGCAGCGGCGGACGGAGCGTCCTGCTTCCAGTGGAGGAGTCCCTGGTCGACCTGCTCTACGACCCGACTCAGTGGCGGGTAGCGGCAGACCCGGCGGAGCATCGCCGCCGGTCCATCTACCTGATCGCCAAGCGCAATTTGCGGCTCCCTTTCATGGAGGTCTTCGACCAGCCCGCGCTGCTCACCAGCTGCGCCCGCCGGGAAGGCAGCACGCACGCTCCGCAGTCGCTGGAACTGCTGAACGGCTCCATCGCCAACGAGCTGGCAGCCCGCTTCGCCGAGCGCCTACAGCGCGAAACCGGCCCAGAGCCGGAGCAGCTTGTGCAGCGAGCCTTCGAGCTGGTCGCCGGGCGGGCGGCGACGGACATCGAAGTGCAGCAGGCGACCGAGTTCCTCGCCTCCAGCCCCGTGCGGGAGTTCGCCTTGGCGATGTTCAACCTCAACGCGTTCCTCTACGTGCGGTGATCCACTGGCAAGGCCCCCGCTGAGTCCAGCGCGGTTCGCACCGTGTTCGAGAAGATCCTGATCGCCAACCGCGGCGAGATCGCCGTGCGCATCGCGCAGACCTGCCGCGAGATGGGCATTCGGTCGGTCGCGGTCTACTCGCGGCCCGACCGCGGCGCGAAGCACGTGCGGGTGGCCGACGAAGCCTACAGCATTGGCCCGGCGCGTGCGCAGGACAGCTATCTGAACATTGAGCGCATCCTCTCGGTTGCAGCGCACGCCGGTGCGGACGCGATCCATCCGGGCTACGGTTTCCTGAGCGAGAACGCCGAATTCGCCGCCGCTTGCCGCCATGCTGGCGTCAAGTTCATCGGACCGCCCCCGGATGCGATTCGCGCCATGGGCGTGAAGACCCGTGCCCGGGAACTCGTGGCGGCGGCTGGCGTGCCGGTGGTGCCCGGCACCACAACTCCGGTCCGGGATGCCGCGCAGGCGGCTTCGGCGGCTGAGGCTGTCGGGTTCCCAATCATGCTCAAGGCTGCCGCCGGAGGCGGCGGCAAGGGCATGCGCCTTGTGCCTGAGCGAGCAGAGCTGCCGGGGGCCCTGCGCCAAGCGCAGGGCGAGGCTCGCCGGGCGTTCGGGGACGATGCCGTTTACATCGAGAAGGCGGTGCTCCGGCCGCGCCATGTGGAAGTGCAGGTCCTGGCGGACGAGCATGGCGCGGCGATCCACCTCGGAGAGCGCGAATGCAGCCTGCAGCGGCGCCACCAGAAGATTCTCGAGGAGACCCCTTCTCCGCTGGTCGCGGCGAATCCGGAAGTTCGCGACCGGCTCTGCTCAGCCGCTGTCGCAGCCGCCCAAGCCTGCGGCTATGCGAATGCGGGCACGGTCGAGTTCCTCATGGACGCCGCGTGCCGCTTCTACTTCCTGGAAATGAACACGCGCCTGCAAGTCGAGCACCCGATCACCGAACTCGTCACCGGGCTCGATTTGGTGCGGGAACAGATCCGGGTCGCAGCTGGTCACCGCCTGCGGCTTCGTCAGCACGATGTGCAACCCCGCGGTCACGCGATGGAATGCCGCGTCTACGCGGAGGATCCCGAGGCGGACTTCATGCCGTCTCCCGGGCGTATCGACCGGCTGCGATGGCCAACCGGCCCCGGGATTCGCGTGGACTCGGGGGCCGAGGAAGGCTGGACCGTCCCCTTGGAGTACGACCCGCTGATCGCCAAGCTGTGCGTGTGGGCCCCGTCGCGCCCCCGGGCGATCGCAAGGCTGCGCTACGCGCTGCGCGAAACGACGGTCGGCGGGATCGCCACGACGGTCGGCTTCTTCCGGAGCCTCTGCGAAGACGCCCGCTTCCTCGCCGGCGAGATCGACACATCCTTCTTGGACAACGGCCCGCCCCGGACAGCAGCGCCAAGTCTTCCCACGGAGGGTAGGCTCGCCGCGGCCATCGCTGTGCTGCATGCTGCCGGCATCCAGCCTAGCGA
Source organism: Bryobacterales bacterium (assembly GCA_965213745.1). Classification (GTDB taxonomy): domain Bacteria; phylum Acidobacteriota; class Terriglobia; order Bryobacterales; family UBA6623; genus VXMF01. The sequence goes on from CBDBZZ010000008.1 coordinate 423,106, forward strand.
GCGCGGCACGCCGCGAGCGGCCCAAACTTCCCGCTGGAAGGAATTGGGCCGGCTCGCGCCGAGCGGAGCGGCTTCTTGAAGCGCCACAATCTGCTGGTCGACGGCGAGCCTGCGACCCTGCAATTGGGCCAGGACTGCTGCGTTTGGGGCGAGCGCAGCGTGCGCGTGGACCTCGAGCCGCTCGGTGGCAGCGCCTACTCGGTCATCCTCGATGGTGTTCAGTACGCCGTCCAGGTCCGCCGATCGGAGGAGGGAGCATTTGCCGTATTCGTAGGCGGGCACAGCCTCACCGTGGAGATCCATAATCCCCGTACACTCGCTCGAGGGCGTACGGATGCCGGCGCCTCGGGGGCGCAAGCAGTCTGCGCCCCTATGCCCGGCAAGGTGTTGGTGGTGCGCACAGCGGAGGGCGACGAGGTCCGCCGGGGCCAGGGTCTAGTCGTCATTGAGGCCATGAAGATGCAAAACGAGCTCCGGGCACCGCGGGACGGGCGCGTCGCCGCGGTTCGAGTCGCGGAGGGGGATTCCGTGGCCGCCGGAGCCACCCTCCTCACAATCGAGTAGGATGGGGCAGTCGGGAGGGAGGGCACGATGCCGACAGGCTTCCGATGCTCCAAGTGCCAAGACACCGGCTGGGTGCTGATCCCGAATCGTCGAGGCCCCGCCGCGGAGCGCTGCGCATGCTTCCGCGCCGCGGAAGCTGAGAGCCTGTATCAGCAGATCGGAGTGCCGAAGCATTTCCTCGAAGCCACGTTCGACAACTTCAGTGCGGGAGACTTCCAGAGCAATCCGCAGGAGTACCACGCCCTGACGGCAGCTTTGCGTAGGGCCAAGGAATTTGCCGACGACTTTCCGGCGTCCGCTCGCAAGGGCCTGCTCCTTCATGGCGGAACGCCCGAGCGGCAGACCCATCTCGCAATAGCCACGCTGAAGCTTTGCGCTAACAAGGGCCTCGACTGCCTCTACTGCGACTACCAATCCCTCCTCGAGACGCTGCGCGAGCGCAGCGCTCCGGCCCCGGATGTAGCGGAACGCAGCCGGGCGTTCAGCCGGAGGATCCTCGAGGTGGATGTGCTGCTCCTCGACTCCCTTGGAGATCACCGCTTGACGGACTGGGTCGGCGACACCATCGGCGCGATAATCAAGCAGCGCTACAACGACGAGAAGGGCCTGATCGTCACAACCGGCTACCCGCTCAAGCCACCGCCTCGGGCAGTGCCCGACGGGACAATGGGCATGCATACGCCGTACGAACCCGAATCGTTGCCGGACCGCATCGGCCAAGCTGCCGTGGCCCGGTTGCTTGAGCATTGCCAGGCAGTGCCGATGGCACCGGCGAGGAGCGCTATCGGCGAAGGGGTCCCTCGCCGCACTCTCTGTTAAGCTGGTCGCTTCCGGCATTTGTAGCCGGCACCCCGGACTGGGGGCAGGCCAGGACGGAACTGCTTGACAACTGCATAGGAGCGCAGAGCGCATGAAGGATGTCCAAAAGCCAGATCATGTGAGCCTCACGACTGTAATCAACCGCTTGCGCGAGGGCCGCTACGTCATTCCAGACTTCCAGCGGGAATTTGAATGGGAACCCTGGGATATTCGCGAGCTGATGCGCTCGATTTTTCTCGATTACTACATCGGGAGCCTCTTGCTTTGGAAGGGCACATCCGAGAGCATCAAGAAGCTGGCGTGCGAACCGATCTACGGCTTTGAGGGCAGCGGGGCCGCATCGCACATCGTCCTGGACGGCCAACAGCGGCTGACAGCGATGTACTACGCTTTCGTCGCACCCAACACTTCCGCACCGAGGCGATCGAATCGCTTCCTGTATTTCATCCGTGTGGATAAGTTCATGGAGGAAGCATACGACGAGGCATTCCAATACTTCTGGACCAGGAAGGGGGTGCAGCTGCTCGAGGACCGGACCGCCCAGTTCGAAACTCACATGTTCCCATTGGCAACGGTAGGACAAGGGGGTTGGGAACTCCCCAATTGGGTCCAGGACTACGAAAAGTACTGGAGAGCCAAGGAAGAGAAGGGCGAGGATTCCAGCGATGAAGTCACATCTCAGTCGGCGGGCACCCATGCTCGGAACGGACATGGCTTCGGCGAAATCCTAAAAGGCATTACGGAGCAGTACCAGATCGCCTACATCGAACTGGATCAGGATCTTGAACTAGACAAGGTCTGCGACATATTCACGCAGATCAACAGGCGCGGCATCCGTCTCGATGTCTTTGACTTGGTCAACGCGCTGCTCAAGCCGAAGGGTATCCAGCTGAAGCATCTCTGGAGGGATGCCAGGAAGAAGCTGCGCTTTGTGGACACAGAGAAGATGAACGTATACATCCTCCAGGTGATGTCGATCCTGCGTCAGGGCTATTGCTCCCCAAAATACCTCTACTATCTGCTGCCGAAGCAGGAAAAGAAGGTTCGCGGGCCCGATGGCTCTCTGCAAAAAAAAGTGTTGGTTCAAAGCGTTGCGGAGTTCGAGAAACAATGGAACGAGGCGGTCTCTGGGCTCGAGCGTGCGATCCAAAGACTCCGACATCCCCAGGAATTCGGCGCAATTTCTTCAAAGTATCTACCCTATGTTTCCATTCTTCCTGCCTTTGCATCCGCGCAAATTGCAACTCAAACGCTACCCCCGGGCCGCCAGCTCGACGCCCAGCGCAAGCTCCGGCACTGGTACTGGGCCAGCGTGTTCACCAACCGTTATTCGGGTGCTGTTGAGTTTACGACATCCCGAGACTTTCTGGATCTGAAGCGTTGGTTCGACGATGACGCTGCCGAACCGACGCTCATTACGGAATTCAAGACTCGGTTTCGAAGCCTCGATCTACGTCACGAAGTCAAGCGTGGAACCTCGGTGTATAACGGCATTTTCAACCTGCTCATCCTGCGTGGCGCACAAGATTGGATGCAAGGCACTGTCCCTCAGTACGACGACCTCAACGACCATCACATCGTCCCTAAGCGCTGGGGCAAGAAAATCCGGCTCGAGACATCGATCGATACAATCCTGAATCGCACACCCCTTACTGGCAACACTAACCGCAACGTCATCAACGATCGCCTTCCAAATCAATACCTCCCCGAATTGATCGAGAAGAGCAGCGAAGCTACGGTTCGGAAAACACTCGAATCTCATCTCATCTCTACGTCCGCAGTCGACATCTTGCTGCGCGATCCGTTTACGTCGTCGGACTTCGAGGCCTTTCTCACGGAACGGCAGCGAACGATTAAGGAATCGATCGAGGACCTATTAGTCAAGGAGCGGCTACACCTCCCTCCTCAGCTTCGCGAGTTGGACGCCAAGGTCGAAGTGGTCGAGGTGGCTCTTCGGAAGCTGATTTGCGAGATACTGGGCGACGATTCGGCAAGGCTACCACAACATGTGCTCCAGAAAGTGGACGAACGGATTCGGGCGAAGTCCAGGAAGAATCCAGCCATCGACGCAAATCAAAATTCATCCCTTGCGGTCAAGCTTGAGTACGCCGATCTGCGCGAACTCCAAGACACGATGACTAGCAAAGCTCTTACGCCTCTGTTCCGTTCGCGGTTCTCGACCACGGAGACACTTGCCCAACGCTTCGACCAGCTCTCCGAACTTCGCAATAGCATTCGCCATAGCCGCACCGTCGACGAGGTGACTCGCAAGGATGGCGAGGCTGCCCTTGTCTGGTTCCAAGGCGCACTCGACAGGGAATCCTGAGTCCAGAATCTCCTCCGTAGCGAAGTAGCGTCGGATTGCTGCTGTCGAGAGAAGCGACAGCGCGGTCGGCGACCCTGCGGTTAGCTTCGGCTTCCAGAAGGCAGGTTGTGCCCCCAGCCTGGGGCAAGAGCACTAGCTTCCAGCGGAGGCCATCGCAGTGCCGGCTTAGGGTTGGGCTGGTTAGGTTCACCTGCCAGAAGGAGTACCACGATGGCCACCACAACGCCAGGCTGACCTTGCGGGTGCTGCGGGCAAAGAGCTCCGATGCGGACCTGCTGCGCGAGATACTCAGGTTTCCGGCCGAACGTCTGCTGGCGCTGGAAATGGGGGACGGGCGGACCGGCGGAGCGCACAGGGGCAGAGCAAGCTGCGGACCTAGGGCTGCCGCCGGGGCGCAAGGGCCGAGGATGGAATCGTCCGGCACTGAGGCGGGACAATGGCTGACGCAGAGGATCCGACGGGGCTCAAGCGGGCTGAGCGTCGACTGACAAGCCCCCCACGGCCATCCCTTGAAACTGGCGGAGATCGGCACCCCAAGTCGGGGTTCAAGGGCGATCCGTAGCCGCGGCCGACGGGGGAGCGGGCTTCAGTGCGGACACCGGGCCGCCGCACCCGGACTCGCGAGAGCGGCTCCTGCCGCAGCTGGCTACTGCAACCGCCGTGCGGGACGCTGCCGGGGCCCTTCGGACACCCTCGTCCAGCGCACCGGAGCGGACCGAGCCGGCTTCCTGGAGCAGGTGCTGCGGCACCCAGAACTCAAGCTAGAAGTCGGCAGGCGGCCGCGGCACAAGGTTTTTCACCGGCAGCGTGACCGTGTTGCTGATGAAGAGCCCCTGCGCGATCCACAAGGGCGTGGCGGGATTGTCCACGAGGTCCGTGTTCGTCCGCAGGTTGATCTGGTACCGCCCGACCTCGCCCTCCATCAGCCCCACGAACTCCACCTGCGCGGTCCGCCCGCCGAACTGCGACGAAACGAAATCGTCCGCCACCAGGGGCACCTGGGCGACAGCTCCGGCCGGCGTCGGCTGGCCCGTCTCGACGGCGCTCTGGTTGTCGGTCAGACCCAGGCCCGTGCCGAAGACGAGGATCACCTGGCCGGGGACGACCGGATTCTCTGCTGTGATCGGCGAGTAGGGCTCGTTGCCGCAGCACAGATGCGTGCCCGAGCCGGAGAGCGTCAGCAGCACCTCAGCCTCTGCCCGCTCGTTCACGTCGGTGGTGGTCGGATCGTCGTCCGGCACTTCCGTGCCTTGGGCGGCGAAGCTGATCGAGTTGCCTTCCTTGCCGGGCCGACGAGCCTTGAGGATCACCGCCGGGGGTGTGTTGCCGTCCTCCAGGAAGCCGTTCTCGCGGTTGCTCGTGACCTCTATGCCGGCGTCGGGCGAGACTTCGAAGCCGAACGGGATCGAGTTGCCGTCCGAGCCCAGCGAGCGGGCCACGATCTGCATCCGGACGGCACCGACGACCTGGAGCACGCGAGCGGTGACCTCCGGGTCACCTCGGCCGGCATTGAGCGACCGCACGAGGATGTTGCGCATGATGAACAGCGCATTGTCGCCCGCGGCGTCGTCCGCCGTCAGCGTGTAGCTGTAGGAGCGGTCCCGCACGGTCACCGTCACCGTATCGCCCGCCTTCGGCTCCTGGCCCTCGAAGTCCAGGTCCGCGCGGGCGGAGAAGAACCCGATCGTGCCCGCCGAGGCGATCACGTCGGGATCGCCGTCGCCGGCGTTGATGAGGGAGATGAAATGATCGCGGATTTGCTCGGGGGACTCGTCGCCCGGCGAGCGGTAGTAGTACTCCCGGTTGTTGACGACGATGCGGCCCTCCGCACCCTCCTGGGTTAGCTGCAGGTTCTCCGTGTCGTCGTTGCTGGAGTCGCTGTCGCGAGGCCTGTCGGGCACGGTCACCGCTATGGAGCCCTCGGCGATGCCCGTGGCGTGCAAGGCCACGGCGCGGCGCGGATCTTCTCCGGGATAGGCGAACAGGCCTGGCGCGGCCCGGACGGATTGGTTCGCTCGGGCGGCCGAGACCAGCACGCTGCCGTCGGGCAGCGTGCGGCGCACATAGAAGCTGAAGCCAGTGCCCTCGAGCTCCCAAGGCACCTGGAAGTTGATCTGGGTCTCGGAGACCATCTGGATCGGAGCCAGCTTGCCGTTGGCGAGAACCTGCACATCGGCCAGCTCGATCGGCAACGACGTCGCAGCCGGGACGCTTGCGGTCCTGTCCGCCAAGTTCCGGCCGAATATGGAGGCGATGGTGCCGGGGGGCAGGTCGCGCGCGTCCGAACCACCGGTCAGCCGAGACCCGGAGGTCTGGGCGTCGAGTTCCGAGCCGCTGTTGCGCAGCTCGACCATCGTGAAGTTCCCCAGCGACCCTTCCCGCTTGGCGATCAAGTTCGCCCGGTAACTGAGCTTGCCCCGTGCCAGCGTCGGACCCGACACCTCAATGGTGGTCGGGCTGCCTTCGGTGATTTCGACCGAGAACGGCAGACTATTGCCGACCGGGCCGACGGTCTTATGCACCAGCTCCAGGGTCTCGATCTGGTCGATCTTGCGCTCGACGAGCACCTCAGGGTCGTCCGCGGCGTCCACGAGGTAGTTCAGGCGGTCGACGAACCGCTCGGGGATGTCGCCCTCGGGCACGGTGTAGGAGTACTCCCGGCCGTTGATCCGCAGTGTGATGTAGTCGCCGGGCCGCACCTCGCCGCCGAAGCGGACCGTGCCCGTGGCGTGGCGCCCCACGCCCACCGCAGGCTGGGCCGTCACAGGCAGGTCGGGGTCGGCGTTGATCAGCTCGACCACCTTGTCGCGCACGCTTTCGGCGGTGTCGCCTTCGACCGTCGTGTAGAAGAGCTCTTGCCCGTCGAGGGTGATCTTGATCTCTTCTCCGGCCGGGAGGACCGGCGCCAGCTGGGACTCGTCCACCTCGGTGTCTGTCTGGTCTACGGGCAGTTCCTGGTCGAACTCCAAGTGCCCCGAGCTATGGATCGACACGGCAGCGGCATTGCGGATGCCTTCCCGATCGATCAGCGGTTCGCCCGGCGTGAACACCAGGATGCGACGAGTGAAGGGGTCCGCGACATAGAGGTTGTCGCCGTCGTGCGCCAGCGCGGCAGGCGAGCGGATGCTTCCCGGCGCTTCCGACTCGGTCAGCTGGACAAAGTTCGGTTGGCCGATCACGAGGTCGGCAGCGGGCGCGTTCTCGGTAGGGATGCGGTTGTAGATCAGGATGCGGTCGTTGCCGCTGTCGGCGATGAAGAGCCTCTCGCCATCCGAGAGGGCGAAGCGCGGGAAGTTCAGGGTCCGTTCGCAGCGCCTGGGGTAGCGCGGCTCGTCCGGGTCGAGCTCCTCACGCACCGGCGGGAGCGGAACGGCCAGCGGCACGTTGGTCGGCGGGGTCTCGTTCTCGCTGCGGCTGCCGTCGTCGTCGAGAGGGCCCAGGGCCGCGCAGAGGGCCGAGCTATGGTTCGGGAAGCCGGTCGAGAAGTCCGGCTGGCCGATGACTACATCCGCCGGGGCGAAGTTCTGCGTCGGAACCGCGGAGTACACCATGACGCGGTTGAAACCGAGGTCGGCCACGAACATCCTGCCGCCGGTGACGGTGACCGAAACTGGGTCCAGCAGGCGCTTCTCGTCCGGGTCGTAGATGCCCTGCGTCAGGTCGGCCTCGTGGCGCGTGTCGAAGTCCGGCTGCCCGACCACCAAGTCGGGCGCCTGCCCGCTGGAGGCGGGGATCGTGTTCCAGATCAGCACCCGGCTGTTCTGCGTGTCGGCGACGAAGAGCTTGCCGTGCGCTAGCCACACGCCCTGCGGGCCCCGCATGCCGGTCGCCGAGGTGGCGGGCATGTTGGTCGTGAAGTCCGCCTGGCCGAGCACCACATCGGGGTTGGCGTTGTTGACGGAGGGAATCGAGTTCCAGAGCAGCACCCGGTTGTTGTTGGTGTCGGCTACAGCCAACCGCAGGCCATCGCTGGCGACCGCCGCCGGGTTGTTGAAGCCAGGGGTTTCGGGCAGGAACGACGACGCGGTCGAGTCGAAGTCCGGCTGGCCCAGGACAGTGTCCGGAAGCCCGATGCAGGCCGGGCAGGCGCGGTCCTGCGGCAGCAGCGCGTCCGCCTGCGGAACGAAGGCGGAGACGTTTTCGTAGATCAGCACCCGGTTGTTCACCGGCCGGGCGCCGACGCGGTTGCCGTCGGCCACGAACAGGCGGTTCCCGGCGTAGGCGACGCCGGCAGCACCGCCGAGGACCCGGCGGCTCGGCTTGGGGTCCTGCCTAGTGAAGCTCTCTTGGCCCAGGACGAGCCTCGCCCCTTGGTGGGTCACCCATTCCGGCTCGGCCCGGGCGGCCTTCGGGGCCGCCGCGGACCAAGCCAGGACAGCTGCCAGGGCGGCGTACCGCTTGCAGAGCATGCCGGTCATCGTCAAACTGCTTTCACCAACCCGCCGTCGACCATGGTCGAGGTCCCGGTGACGTAGCTGGCCCGTTCCGAGCACAGAAACGCCACCACCGCAGCGAACTCCTCGGGCTGGCCGACGCGGCGCAGCGCACTGGCGGCGGCGAGCCTCTCGATCATCTCCTCGCGGCCTACGCCTGCCTCGGCCGCACGCTGCTGCGCGATGCCGAGGAGGCGGTCCGTCGCAATGAGGCCTGGGCCGGCGTTGTTGAACAGGATGTTGTCCGGCCCGTACTCGGCGGCGAGCGTCTTGAGCATGCCGACCACGGCGGCGCGCACGCCGTTGGACAGGATCAAGCCTTCGATCGGCTGGCGCACGGAGGTCGACGTGAGCGTGACGATGCGCCCCCACCGCTGGGCGCGCATGTCGGGCAGCACCGCCCGGATCAGCGCCCACGCACTGAGGAAGTTGAGCTCGAAGGCTCCGATCCAGGCGTCCCGCCCGAAATCCTCGAACCGCCCAGCGGGCGGGCCGCCGGCGTTCGCCACCGCGATGCTGAAGGGCCCGAGCGCCCAGCGGGCGTTGGCGACGAACGCCTCGAGCGCCGCCGAGTCGCTGACGTCGACCGCAGCGTGGAACACCTCGCAACCGTGCTCCCGGCGGAGCGACTCGGCAGAGTCGGCGACGGCCTCCGCGCTCCGGGAGCAGATCGCCAGCCGACAGCCCTCGGCCGCCAGGGCGCGGGCGATCGCCCGGCCCATGCCGCGACTCGCCGCGGTCACGACCGCCGCCCGATCCCGAATTCCCAGATCCATCGATTCTTGGCGGCGGTTAGCGTCTCGAAGGCAGGCGCCGCGCCGAGTGCGTTGCGCGGCTGCAGGTTCTCTGTGAAGCGGCTCCAGTCCCACACTACGCAGCTAGGAGCCGCTCGGTTTCCTGAGGTAGCTGTCGTCGCCTTGCACCCAGTCCGCACGGACGGGCGCGAACACGTCCATCGCGACGGAATCCTCCAGGGCCTCGACGCGGTGCGGCTCGTGACCGGCGATCTCGACGACATCGCCTGCCGACGCCGTGACCTCGCGGTCATCGAACTGGAACAGGAGCCGCCCCTCCAGGATATGGCTGAGCTGCTCGTTGGCGTGGCTGTGACGGGGCACCACGGCCCCCTTCCTCAGGTAGATCCGAGCGGTCGTCATGAGCTCGCTGTGGACCACGCGCCGCTGCGCGAGCGCACTGAGGTCCTCAAGCTCCAGCTGGTCCCAGGAATGCAGCTTCATGGAGGGGCAGGGGCGGCTACACCACCCCGGGGCCGCCTGCGGCAATTCTTCAGTATAGTGCAGTCCCGGCGGAGCACGGGGATTGCGATACGATGGGCTTGCGGCCCGCATGAAGCAGGCGAAAAGCATCCTCCCGAGACTGCTTCGGAGGGGCCCGGACCCCCTCAGCCGGGAATTCGATCTCGTGTGCGCTTATTGGCCCGCTGCGGTGGGGCCGCTCCTGGCGCGGCACGTCAGGCCCGTGCTGCTTCGGCCTCCGACGCTGGTCGTCGAAGTCGCGGACGACGCGTACCTGGAGTTGGCTGGGCCTCTGCGGGAGGAGATCGTAGGCACCCTGCGGGAGGAACTGCAGAGCACGGTCGTGCGGAAGATCGAGTTTTGTCGGCCCAGACCGACGGACGAGGCCCCTCGCACTGGCCCGTTGCACCTAGCCGGAGGGCTGCGGCGATGAAGATCACGCCCGAACGCGTCCGCCAGATCGCCGACTTGGCGAACCTGCAGCTGAGCGAGGAAGACACTGCCCGCTACGCCCGGGACCTAGAGGAGATCCTGGCCTATGTCGAGCAGCTCAACGAGCTGGACACGAGCGGAGTGGAGCCGATGGCCCAGGTCCTGCACGCAGGCAACGCAGCCCCGCTGCGCCCGGACACGCCGGGCCCGAGCTTCGAGCAGAGCACGGCGCTGCAGTGCGCCCCGCTGGCCGGGGCGGGACACTTCAAGGTGCCTAGGGTGATCGAGCGTTGAGGGCGGCCATGGAGGGGTATCGCGAACTCACGGTCGATTCGATCCGGCAGGGGCTACAGGCGAAGCGCTTCAGCGCTAGGGAACTAGCCACGGAGTCCTTGCGCCTAGCCGAGGCCGAGAACGGCGAGTCCGGTGTGTTCCTGAGCTTCACGCCGGAGCGGGCCTACGCCGCCGCGGAGCGCGTCGACGCCAAGATTGCGGCAGGCGAGGACCTTCTTCCGCTGGACGGCGTCCCGCTCGCCGTCAAGGACGTGATTCTCGCCGCAGGCGCACGGACCACGTGCGCTTCCAGAGCGCTCGAACACTTCGTGGCCCCTTACGACGCCACCGCCGTGGCCCGCGCTGAGCGAGCGGGAGCGGTCGTTGTCGGCAAGACGAACTGCGACGAATTCGCGATGGGCTCCTCGAACGAGAATTCCGCGTTCGGCCCCGTGCATAACCCGGCCGATCCCAGCCGCGTCTCGGGCGGCTCCAGCGGCGGCTCTGCGGCGGCCGTGGCGGGGGGCTACACGCCGGTCTCTCTGGGCTCGGACACCGGGGGCTCCATCCGCCAGCCGGCCTCGTTCTGCGGGGCAGTTGGGGTCATGCCCACCTACGGCCGCGTGTCGCGCTACGGACTCGTGGCGTTCGCGAGCTCCCTGGACCACATCGGACCGTTTTCCCGCACGGTCAAGGACTCGGCCCTGCTCCTGGGCGCGATTGCCGGCGCTGACCCCTTCGACTCGACCGCGGCCGAGGCGGATGTGCCGGACTACGCCGCGGTTCTAAGCCCCGACCTCTCCGGCCTACGGATTGGCATCCCGCGCGAGTACTTCGGCGAAGGGCTGGAGCCTGCCGTCGGGGATCGCGTGCTGGCCGGCATTGAGACGCTGAAGCGGCTCGGCTGCGAGGCTGTCGAGATCAGCCTGCCCCACACCAAGTACGCCGTGGCCAGCTACTACTTGATCTGCACGGCGGAGGCGAGCTCGAACCTCGCCCGGTACGACGGAGTGCGGTACTCCCGACGGTCCGCGCAGAGCTCGACCTTGCGCAACATGTACCGCAACTCGCGGGCCGAAGGCTTCGGGCCCGAGGTCACCCGCCGCATCATTCTCGGCACCTACGTGCTCAGCGCAGGCTACTACGACGCGTACTACCGGAAAGCGCAGGAGGTGCGCACACTCGTCGCCCGGGACTTCGCGGAGGCGTTCCAGCGAGTCGACGCCATCGTCACGCCGGTGTCGCCGTTCCCGGCCTTCAAGCTGGGCGAGAAGACGAGCGATCCGTTGCAGATGTACCTGTCGGACATCTACACGATCACCGCGAGCCTCGCGGGCATCGCGGGCCTGAGCGTGCCCTGCGGGACGAGCCCGGAAGGCCTGCCGATTGGGCTGCAGATCCTGGCGAACCATTTCCAGGAGCAGACGATGCTGAATTTAGGCCACGCGTTCGAACTGGCGGGCGGATTCTCCGGCTAAGTCCCCCGTAGTGCGCGGCGTCGAGCCCGCGGAGCCCGTCCAGCTTCCCAGGCAGGGCTTTTCCCGCAAGACGCGCGGGCCCCGGTCCGGGCCGATGCCCGCGACGCTGCGGCGGACGAGCCGTGTGGCATAGTGGCGGGCAGCGATGGCGGCCGGAGCGCTCTACTTGGTTGCGACCCCTCTCGGCAACCTCGAGGACATCACCTTGCGTGCGCTGCGGGTACTGCGGGAGGTCGACTTGGTCGCTTGCGAAGACACGCGTCGCACAGGAAGGCTGCTGCAGCACTTCGATATCCGCAAGCCCCTGCTCAGCTGCCACGACCACAACGAAGCCCGGCGGGCCCAGGACCTAGCTGCACGGGCCCTGCAGGGCCAGTCGCTCGCGCTCGTCAGCGACGCCGGCACGCCCGCCATCTCCGACCCCGGCTACAAGGTCGTTGAAGCGGCGATAGCGGCGGGCGTCCGGGTGGTTCCGGTACCCGGGCCGAACGCCGCCGTAGCGGCTCTGGCGGCATCCGGCCTGCCAACCGAGAGCTTTGTCTTCCAAGGGTTTCTGCCGGGCCGCACGGCGCAACGCCGCGCAGCACTCGCCGAACTGGTCCGGCGAACGCGCACAACTGTGTTCTTCGAAGCTCCTCACCGCATCCTCAAGACCCTGGCCGACATCGAGGAACTGCTCGGGGACAGGGCTCTCGCCTTGGCCCGCGAGCTGACGAAGCTGCACGAGGAGTTTCTACGTGGCCCGGCCTCGGCGATTCTGGCGCATCTGCGGGAGCGGCCCGTCCTCAAGGGAGAATTCGTCCTCCTTGTCGGCCCTGCAACTCGTAGGGAGCCCGGGGCAAGCCAACCCCTCGCAGACCGCGTTGCCGAGCTGACTGCGGCCGGAGCGCCCACGATGGAGGCGGTCAAGACGGCCGCCCGGGAGAAGGGGATCCCCAAGCGGGAGGCATACGCCATGCTGCACGGCATGCGCAGGCAGCTCGAGAAGCCGGACAGCACGTAGCCTTGGAGCGGATCGCTCCAGGAGGCAGTTCGCTCAAGCCCCCAGTCTCGCGACTTCCCGACCGTCGCGCCCAACCCGGGCCAGATTCTGCCGCAAAGCTCGAGCTTGGGGCTACAGCAGCTCGCGCTGCCGCACCGCAAGCGACGAGGCCCAAGCCGCGGCAGCGAAGACCGGGCGGCATCCCTGGCAGCGACCAGCGCGCTGCATGGCCGGCGACCGCAACGCGGCGTGCGGAGCCCAGTGAAACCGAGGTCGAGTATCCGGCGAACGGCGGAGCGCTCGGCGGCGGCCGGATCCCGGGCAGCCGCAAGCCCCGCTCGCCGCCCGGCGATCTTGGCGCCCAACCGGACCTCGGAGTCCGCGCTCGCCATGCCCCCGTCCCCCCGGAACCCGGCGGGCCAGCACCGGCAGCAGCCCCGGACGAGGTCCGGCCCCCGGGACGCGCCAATGCCAGTCCAGCCTTAGCAGCCATACACGGTCCGTTGCCGTTCACGGCCGTGCAGAAAATTCCATAAGATACTGAATAATAATTGTTTATGATTCATGTCGGTAGTCTCGGCCGGGTCGAGAGGTCTTGCCGAATCCGCCTGCATCCTGTATATGATATGGGAATGGAAAGTGGATATGAAATATAGAATAAAATACGAAAGACCAAGCCCAAAGGCCGCCATCCTGACAAGGCCCTGTCAGCCGCCTACATCCGATCCGCACCGCTCGGACGGCACTGTGACGGGCAGGGCTTGTACCTCGTCGTCCAGCCTACCGGCACCCGAAGCTGGGTCCAACGGCTCGTCATCCGGGGGCGGAAACGCGAGCTTGGACTCGGCGGCACCGCCCTAGTCCCGCTCGCCGAAGCCCGCGAGCAGGCTCTCGCCAACCGCAAGCTCGCCCGCCAGGGCGGCGACCCGCTCGCCGAGAAGCGCCGCAGCCAAGGCATGCCGACCTTCGCCGACGCCGCCGTGCGCCTGGTCGAGCGGAAGCGGGCCGGCTAGCGCAGCCCTTGACACCCGCAGCAGTGGTTGAGCAGCCTGGAGCGATACGCGTTCCCGCGCATCGGGGAACAGCCAGTGGCCGAGGTAACCCGCGCCGACGTGCTGGAAATCCTCGGCCCTATCTGGCACTCGAAGGCGCAGACCGCCCGCTGTGTGCATCAACGGCTCTGCGCGGTGCTGGGGTGGGCCGTGGCGATGGACTATCGCGTGGACAACCCGTGCGACCGAGTCCTGCCGGTGCTCGGCCCCCAAGGGGACATCGTGCAACACATGCGGGCGTTGCCGCACCGGGAAGTCGCGGCGGCCATCGCGACCGTGCGGGCATCGGAAGCGGCGCCGATGGTCAGGCTGGCGTTCGAGTTTCTGGTATTGACGGCAGCGCGGTCCGGCGAGGTACGTGAGGCACGGTGGAGCGAGATCGACACGGCGTACCACGTGCGGACTATCCCGGCGACGAGGATGAAGGCGAAGCGCGAGCCCCGGGTGCCGCTGTGCGCCCGAGCCGGTCAGATCCTCGGCGCAGCGCGGACGCTCGGCGGCGGCGACAGTCCGTTGGTGTTCCCCACCGGAGGCGGGAAGCCGCTCGACAACAGACGATTCCGCCGACTGCTGCAACGGCACCGGATCGCGGCCGTGCCACATGGTCTTCGCTCGTCGTTCCGAGACTGGGCGGCGGAGATGACCGACCACCCGCGGGGGGTTATTGAGGCGGCGCTCGCCCATGTCGTCGCGAACCGCGTCGAGGCGGCCTATGCGCGGTCGGACCTGTTCGAGCGCCGACGGCGGCTCATGGACGATTGGGCGAGGTATCTGGCGGGCGATGGCCGATGATGCGTCCCGGCGCGACATGGCGCTAACGGCTCGGACTACGTACACCCCACCGCTCGCCTCCGAAGGGGGCCAGGCGCACGATCTCCCGCTGGATGATGAGCAGGTGGGCGATGATCTCGAAGGCGTCGATCGGCGTGGCCTAGGAGTTCGCCCAGCGGGCGATCTGGTTCAGGTTGTTGCCGATGCGGGCGACCTGCCGAGTACGCTCGCGCTCGACCTCGGCCGCCGCCGCGATCCACGTGCGGATCCGTGCCATGGCCTGCCGCAGCAGGCGGGACGGCGAGACGCCGGCCGCCGCGGCCTTGGCCTGCCAGTCGGCGTGCTCGGCCGGGGTCACGCGGGCCCGGACAACGGCGGTGCGGTGGTCAGTCATCTGAGCACCTCCAGTGCGGAGCGGCGCGAACGCCGCCCGCTCGGTCGCGAGCCCGGCAGGGCCGCGGGAAGCCGGGGGATCGAAGGGGGCGCGCAGCGCCCCCTCGCCAGCTCCATGTAGCACATGGAGTAAGCTCTCCCGACACCCAAGGGTCAGGAGCCAGCTTTTCCCGTGCGCCGTTTCCGTCGTTCGTGTGCTGGTCATTTCGGATGTGGTGAGCGGGTCCAGATTCTCAAGTGGGGCTCCGCTCCGACCTGAAACTCCCCACTGTCATCCACTCCGGTCTCTATGATCGGACCGACCGGGGTTGTTGGGAATCTGGCGGGTCCGTGGGTTGCTCGGACCTCATGTGCTCCGGTCGTCGTCTCGTTCGATGTGGTGGCCCTGGTCCGTTCGATTGTGGTCGTGGCTCCGTGGACCGACGCGATCGTGGTGCTGGAGATCGACGTTGTTCCGCTCCGCACCGTACTGGTCGAGTGCAGCATAGAATCCATGTAAACTATTGACCTGTAGTTCTTTATGTTAATGGACCTTTCCGGGCGGTACAAGCGCAAACAGGATCGCACAGGCATCCGGCACGACCTTTCTGTTGGCATGAAAACCGCCCAGACGCTCTTGAAGGGAGCGCCTGAGCGGGCATCGTCGTCTAAGGGCCAAATCTCCATGAGCGTGCGCGGAGCCGGTGTCAAGGGCGCCAGCCCCGCGGAGCGAGGACCCTTGACAGCGGGGAGCACACGCTCACGCTATCTGGCCTACGATGCCCCGATGGTCACGGCTCGGCGCGTGCGACTCGGCCGGGCGTGGTAGGGAGCGGTCATCATGGGCTACCCTGAACGCGCCCATGGCGCCGTACGAATTCATTGACAAGTGGCGGGCCTCCACGCTGACCGAACGCTCGGCGTCGCACCAACACTTCCTCGACCTCTGCGAACTGCTCGACGAACCGAAGCCGGCGGAGGCCGACCCGACCGGTGAGGCGTACTGTTTCGAGCGGGGCGCCCGCAAGGACACCGGGGGCAGCGGCTGGGCCGATGTGTGGAAGCGCCACCACTTCGCCTGGGAGTACAAGGGCAAACGGGCGAACCTGGACGCGGCGTTCAGCCAACTCCGCCTGTACGCGCTGGCCCTGGAGAACCCGCCGCTGCTGATCGTCTCCGACATGCAGCGGTTCCGAATCCGCACCAACTGGACCAACTGCGTCAGCAAGTCGTACGAGTTCAGCCTGGACGACCTGACCGACGCGGCGACGCGCAACACACTCAAGTGGGCGTTCTCGGATCCCGAGCGGCTGCGGCCGGGCGAGACGCGTCAATCGCTCACCGAGCAGGCGGCCGAGTCGTTCGCGACGCTCGCGCAGGCGCTGCGGCAACGGGGCCACGATCCGCACGCTGTGGCTCACTTCGTCAACCGGCTGGTCTTCTGCATGTTCGCCGACAACGTGGGCCTGCTGCCCGGCCACATGTTCATGCGGATGCTGGAGCAGGCGCGGCGTGTCCCGGATCGCTTCACAGAGCTTGCCGGCGCACTGTTCCGGGGGATGGCCCAGGGAGGGTTGGTTGGTTTCGAGCCGGTCGATTGGTTCAACGGCGGGCTGTTCGACGACGACACGGCGCTGGCGCTGGAGAGGTCCGACATCGACACCGTGCTGGCGGCATCCCGTCTGGACTGGTCGGAGATCGACCCGTCGATCCTGGGGACGCTGTTCGAGCGCGGGCTCGATCCCGGCAAGCGCACCCAGCTCGGGGCGCACTACACGGACCGGGACAAGATCATGCTGATCGTCGAGCCGGCGGTGATCCGCCCGTGGCTCGCCGAGTGGAACACAGAGCGCACGGAGATCGCCGCCGAACTGGAGCGGGCGGAAACTGCCAAGTCCTCAGCTTCCCGGACGAAGCGGCGAAGCGAGGCCGAGCGGCGGTACCGGACGTTCCTGAAGCGGCTCAGAGCGCTCACGGTGCTCGACCCGGCGTGCGGCTCGGGCAACTTCCTGTATCTGGCCCTCCAGGCGCTCAAGGACCTGGAGCACCGGGTGCAGTTCGAGGCGGAGGCGCTCGGATTCCAGCGGGCGTTCCCGGAGGTCGGCCCCGCCAACGTCAAGGGCATTGAGATCAACCCGTACGCGGCCGAGTTGGCCCGCGTCTCGGTCTGGATCGGCGAGATCCAGTGGATGCGGCGCAACGGCTTCTCGGAGGCCCGCGACCCGATCCTGAAACCGCTCGACACCATTGAGTGCCGAGACGCGATCCTGACGCCGGATGGTACGGAACCGGACTGGCCCGAGGCAGATGTCCTGATCGGCAACCCACCGTTTCTCGGAGGCAATCGCCTGATCTTGAATCTCGGCGAAGACTACGTGTCGCGGATGTTCGCGACCTACGCAGGCCGCGTGCCGGCGACGGCGGATCTGGTCTGCTACTGGTTCGAGAAGGCGGGTCGGCAGATCGCGTCAGGCAAGACTAGACGAGTCGGGCTCGTCGCGACCAATTCCATTCGGGGCGGCGCAAACCGGCGGGCGTTGCGCGCAGCGACGCTTGGAGGCCGAATCTTCGAGGCGTGGAGCGACGAGCCGTGGGTGATCGACGGTGCGGCTGTCCGCGTGTCGCTGGTCTGCTTCTCCCGCATCGAAGATCGGGCCGTGCGGGCGCCACGACTGGACGGCGTGGCCGTCGACGAGATCCATGCCGATCTGACCGCCCGGCGTGGTGGCGTTGGGATCGATCTCACCGACGCCCGGTGTCTGGCGGTGAACGCCCACGCCTCCTTCAAGGGCGATGAGAAGGGTGGCCCATTCAACATCCCTGGCGATTTGGCGCGTGAGTGGCTCCGCCTGCCGGCCAACCCGAACGGCCGGACGAACTCGGACGTGCTGAAGCCCTGGATCAACGGAATGGACGTGACCCGCCGGTCCGCCGACAAGTGGATCGTCGACTTCGGATCGCGCATGTCGGAACGTGAGGCGGCGCTGTACGAAGAGCCATTCCGGTGGCTGAAGGAGCGCGTCTATGAAATACGCCAGCAGAATCGCGTTGAAGCCAACCGCGTCTACTGGTACCGGCACCGCAGACCTGTACCGGACATGTGGCGGGCGCTCGACGGCATGTCGCGGTACATCGCAACACCGCACGTCGCGAAGTACCGGCTGTTCGTCTGGTGCGATGTGCGAATCTGTCCGGACAAGCAGCTGATCGTGATCGCTCGCGACGACGACACGGCCTTCGGCATCCTGCACAGCCGGTTCCACGAGCTCTGGTCGCTCCGGCTCGGGACGTGGCTCGGCAAGGGCAACGACCCGCGCTACACCCCGACCACCACCTTCGAGACGTTCCCGTTCCCGTCCGGCCTGACGCCGGACATCCCGGCTGCCGCCTACGCTTCAGATCCACGTTCCATGGCTGTAGCCCTGGAAGCGCAACGGCTGGTCGCACTGCGCGACCGGTGGCTCAACCCGCCGGAGTGGGTCGAGTGGGTGGACGAGCCGGTGCCGGGCTACCCGAAGCGGCCGGTCCCGCGCGACGAGGACGCGGCGAAGGCGCTCAAGAAGCGCACGCTGACGAACCTGTACAACATCCGCCCGCAGTGGCTCACCGATGCACACAACGCCCTTGACGGGGCTGTGGCTGCCGCCTACGGGTGGCCGGCGGACATCGCCGACGACGACGTACTGCGCGAGTTGCTGGCGCTGAATGGCGGCGGGGCGGAGAGCAACCCGTGATGCAGTGCGGCCCGCAGACGGCTCAGATGACCCCGTGGATTCCGGCTGAGAAAGTGGGAAACGACAAGGGAATCATCGCCGAAGAATAGACTATAAATCATTCATTACGAGTGACTTGCTGAACATTTGCGGTTGGCGAAGTCTCAGTGGAAGCCCAGCCTGACCGATGCGGCATCGCTTGGCTTCTCCCGCGCGCCAACACCACCGGCGTGCTCGCTGGATTGCTGCGCACTTCCAGCCGCCCGAGCCTGCGCAATGCTCCGGCCAACCGCTCCCGCAGACAGAATCCAGCCGCGCCGGGAACCCTACGGCCCCGCCTGCACTGCCTCGCTGGAATCCTTGACACGGCCAACTGCGGTAATGTATAGACCTAACAGCTCGGCGGCCCCGGGTCACCGGAGAGCAAGTCCTTGCCGGGCATGCCTGACGGGGATCGATTGAGACAGATGCGCACGCAGCGAATCCGATGGAAGCGCCCGGGCGCGGCGCTGGCAGTCGCGACGCTGGCTCTGGCGGGGCACTCTCTTCCAGCCCAGGAATACACGGCTCCGGAGACGCCAGATGGGAACCCCGACCTGAACGGCATCTGGCAAGCCGTCGGCACCGCGCACTGGAACATCGAAGGCCATTCGGCCGAAGCGGGCCCCATCGTCAAGCTCGGGGCCCTCGGCGCGATCCCCGGCGGACTCGGGATTGTCGAGGGCGGCGAGATTCCCTACCGACCCGAAGCGCTCAAGCGGAGGAACGCCAACCGCAAGGACTGGGTGACGCTGGATCCGGCGGTCAAATGCTACATGCCGGGCGTGCCCCGAGCGACCTACATGCCGTTCCCGTTCCAGATCGTGCAGACGCCCGAGCACATTCTGATCGCGTACGAATTCGCCAGCGCGTCGCGGGTCATCTACATGAACCGCCCAGACTTCGAGAGCCCTGGGGACAACTGGATGGGGCACTCGCGAGGACGCTGGGAGGGACAGACGCTAGTGGTCGACGTGACCAGCCAGGTGCCGGACACTTGGTTCGACAGTTCCGGGAACTACCACACCGACTCCATCCGTGTCGAGGAGCGCTACACGCGCGTCGGGCCGGATCACCTCATGTACGAAGCCACGATCAAGGACGAGCAGGTGTTCTCCAGGCCGTGGAAGATCAAGTTGCCGCTGTATCGCCGGATCGAGCCCAACATGCAGTTGCTGGAGTTCAAGTGCGTGGAGTTCGTCGAGGAGCTGATGTACGGCCATCTGCGCAAGAAGCCCGCCGAATGACCCAGGAGGCACTATGAACCGCCGCTACCTGCTTCCGGGGCTGGCCGCTCTCTTGGCAGGCCAGCTTGCCGCGGCCGACAAGCCCGCAGCCGATGCGAGCGATTGGACCGCGCCCCGGACCGCTTGGGGCGTGCCGGACCTGCGCGGCGTTTGGGATTTCCGGACGATCACGCCGTTGGAGCGGCCTCGCCAACTCGGAGGCCGGGAAGTCTTCGCTACCGAAAAGGAAGCCGCCGCGTTCCGCACCGAGGAGCTGGCGCGGCGCAACAAGGACCGGCGGGCCTCGGACGGCATCAGCGCCGAGCAGGATGTCCGCAACGCGTACAACCAGTTCTGGTGGGACTTCGGCAAGGACCTCACCGAGGATCGGCGGACCTCCCTGATCGTTGACCCCCCAGACGGCCGGACCCCAGCACTCACTCCGGCTGCGGCCCAGAGGTACGGCGCGATGCGGGCCGCCCGCGCGCGCCCTCCGCACGGGCCGGAAGACCGGGGCGTGGCCGAGCGTTGCATCCTCGGCTTCAACGCAGGTCCGCCGTACACGCCGAGCGCCTACAACAACAATGTCCATATCTTCCAGACCCCTGGGTACGCGGTGCTGCTGGTCGAGATGGTCAACGATGCCCGGATCGTGCCGCTCGACGGCCGCCCCCACCTTCCGGAGCACATCCGCCAGTGGCGCGGCGACGCCCGGGGGCGCTGGGCAGGGGACACGCTCGTGGTCGAATCGACCAACTTCACCGACAAGACTTCCTTCCGCGGCTCCGGGCCCAACATGCGCTTGATCGAGCGCTTCACCCGCGTCGGTCCGAACCGGGTGATCTACGAGTACACGGTCGCCGATCTGGAGTCCTTCAAGCAGACCTGGACTGCCGCCATCCCCATGAGGAAGACCGACCAGCCGATGTTCGAATACGCCTGCCACGAGGGCAACTACGCCATGTTCACGATGCTCGAAGGAGCGCGGATGGCCGACAAGGCGGACACTCCGCCAGCAGGCTCCAGCCCGCCCTGAGCGGAAGCACGGGACGGGGCGAGAACTGGAACCCGGAATTGGAGAAGACATGGTCCAGCAGACAGCGAAACAGAGCGACCGCCAACGGCCCGGGCTGCTCGCGGGGCTCGCGGCGGTCGCGGCCCTGAGCGCGGGCCCGGCTTGGGCGCACCACGCCTTCTCGGCGGAGTTTGACGCCAACCGGCCCGTCCAACTGAAGGGCACCGTGGCCAAGATGGAGTGGATCAACCCCCACGCCTGGATCCATGTCGACGTCACGCTGGAGGACGGTTCGGTGCAGCGCTGGATGATCGAGGGGGGCACGCCCAACACCCTGTTCCGGCGCGGGTTCACGAAAAAGTCACTGGCGGCAGGCACGGTCATCTTGGTCGACGGCTACCAAGCGAAGGACGGATCAAGGAAGGCGAACGGGCGAGACCTCACTTTCGAGGACGGACGCAAGCTGTTTATGGGCTCGTCCGGCACCGGCGCACCGCGAGACGGCCGGGACCCGAATGAACTCGGGCGCTAGGTTCGGATCGCACAGCGGCCGGGCAGGCCACCTCGCGAGGTGGCGGCCCCTTTTTTGCGCTTGCGTTCCAATCGGCCAGGGTGCGATGCCGGCGTAGAGCGATTGCTCCTGCAGCGCGCCAAGGCGTGTTCGTGCGCAAACCAGACGCCCGTGAGCAGGACTGAGCCCCTCGGTCCACATCGTGAGACGATCCTTCTCAGCGGACTCATTGGGTTGTTCTCCTGCGCTTCGAGACCGTCCGGAACCGCAATTCGCGACGCAAGGCCGCCACCAGCGCACCCCGGAGGGAGTGCCGCTGCACAGCTTCCGCACGTTCCTCGACGACTGGGCGGCCATCGGCTTGCTGGGCGGACGGGGCGAACGGGCTCAACGCATAGCAGTTGCTGCAACTTGGCGATGAGAGGCGCGAAGAATCCGGGGCGGACCGCAAGAATCGGCGGGAGCCGAACGGCGAATCCGCGGTCAGGCACCCGCCCGCTGCGGGATGTCGCCGCCCGGACAGACCCGGCGATCTGGATCGGCGGCGAACTGGCGCAGCCGGGGCCCGGAATTGGGCTCTGGCCCAAGCCGGCGCAGGCCCCCCGCCTCGCTCGCCTACTGCTGTCGCTTGCCGCATCCAAAATAGCCGCCCAACCTGCGGAACGGCCAGATGCCAAGCCGGAACCGGCGGTCGAACAGACTCTACTGCTCTCCAAATCTTGACTCCGCGCCCCCCTCCGATCCCCCCAGCGCGATGCCCCACTGAAAATATCACCCGCAAACCAACCGGAAGTGCGGTCTGGAGAAGCGGCCGGGGCTGGCCCCTGAGAACGCCCCAGAGCCGTTCCTGGGCCCGCAGGGCACCGTTGGCCCTCGATTCGCTCAAGGCCCCGATGGGTCTCGGGCTCCGATGCTGCCGTCTCAGTCAGGCGGACAGGCCTAGACTCCCGCCCTAGTAGAACGCGATCCAACGGCCGTTAAAGCCCACGAGGAACCATACCCCTAGCGAAGCTAGAGCAACCGCCTTGCCCCAGTACGGACCGACCCGTTCCTCGGAGGCGGCGGCAACCTTGCGCCGCACTGTGAATGTAACCGCCAGAGCAATCGCGAGAAACGTCATCTTGTTCCAAAACGGCGGACTGTAGTAGCACTTGATCGCTTCTGAGAGAAACAGCAGCACTCCCGTGGTGAGCATGACCGCCAGGCCGCCGACCAGCCAGGGCTGGGCATCGCTGGCCACCTGCCGGACGCTCTGCTGCCGCAGGCCGAGCCCGAGCAGGCGTAAGTCCACAACGAGCACGCAGCCTCCGATCAACGCCAGAGCGAGCAGATGCACGACTTCGATGATTGGGAACAGCCAGAGAGAGTCCCGGATCGCACTGCCGATCGCGGTGGATTCGCACCATTCGAAGAATGCTATGGACATGGCGGCAAATCCTCTAGTCGAACCAGTTGTACGCCTGCATGCGCCCGCAGAGCACGACTCCGGCCCACAGGCCGAGCGACAGCCCGCCCGCCACGCGGGCGCGCACCGGTGTTCTCACCGCTTCGTCCCATTCCTCGACCCAGCGAAACACGGTTTTGTGGAAGAGGAATGCATTGAGGCCAGCCAGGGCGAGCAGAACCATCTTGACCTGGAAGAAGATGTTCTGGGAAGCCCGCACCGGTCCAGAGAGAAACAGAAGAAAGCCGCTGACGGCCATCACCGCAAAACCGACCATCGCCCAAGGCCAGAGCCGATTGACGATTTGGGACACGGGCACGCGGCGGAACGCCGCCCCGACGAGGCGCAGGTCCCACATCGCGGTCATGCCGAGAAACAAGCACAGTGTCAGCACGTGGGTGGTCTCGATAATCGGGTAGAGAAGGATCGATTCGCGGATCCCCACGCTAGCAGAGGTGCTCTCGAGCCATTCAAAGAATGCGGGCAAGGACATAGCGGCCAGCTAGTCTGAGCTCGAAACCGCGCCGGACGGAGGTCCTGGCGACAGATCCAGGTTGACTCTACCAAACTCCGAGGCGCTACGGTGGCGGCGCTGTCACTACGGCGCATTTGACACCGGAGTGTTGTCTCCCACAAGGTGTCGCTCGCGGAATTGCAGATTGCTCCCGGAGCCGCAGCGGAGGATTCACCGTCCGGCCCTGCCGCGACTCCATCCAGGAGGCCAGCCGCTGCCCCGGGGCCCGAGCCGCCCCGCGCGGGTGCTGCGCTTCAAGCAGCCCCCCGCCGCCGGCCGGCCCCCCAAGCCTCGGCCAGAGTCGGTAGGGCCTGGCGGGCGGACGCCTCGCCCAGCCGCCCCCAGGCGTTCCTCCAGCCCTCCCGCCGGCGCAGCTCGCTGCGGCTGGCCACCCCGCCACCGCACCGTCGGAGCCGCCAAGCTGCGCGTCCCCACCCGCACTCCCCTCAGGTCTACGTCTATCCCTCCGCCGTCTTCAGTGTGTGTCAGTGTCAGGCGGCGGCACTGGTGCTGGCAGGCGAAACGCACCTCGGCACGGACTCGCGCTAAAGTGGAATCCGCACGGGAGCTGATCAATGCGTCCGGCCGGACAGGCCTTGCGGCTCCGTGACGAAGCAGGAGGAATTGCGGTGCAACACTCGAGCCTTCGGACTGCGGTCGTCCCGTCCGCAACGATCCTTGCGGTAGCGCTAGCAGGTGCCTGCGGACAGGGGGGAGGGGACGCGAGCGACCCTGCGGCGGGTCCGCCTTTCCAGCCGGTCGCGTCACTGCATGATTTGATGCACGACATCGTCTATCCCAACGCTGAGGTCGTCTGGAAGTCAGTCGGGACAATCATCAGCTATGCAGGCACCGAGGAGATCCGACCGGAAGACGAGGAAGCTTGGGAAAAGGTGCTGCAGAGCGCGCTGACCTTAGCGGAGGCGGGCAACCTACTTATGATCCGAGGACGCGCCGATGCGAAAGAGGACGACCTCTGGGTCGCGAAAGCCCAAGGGCTGATCGAGGCGACAATTCCTGCGGTCGAGGCCGCCCGCAACCGCGACGCCGAAGCCATCTTCGACCTCGGCGAGGGCATCTACAACGCATGCAACGGCTGCCATGAAGAGTACTGGGAGACTCCTCCCTCGTCTATGCGTCCATGAGCGGAAGCTCCGCGCAAACATTGCTCGTCCGAACCAACCAAGATCGGCCGGGCCGGTAATTCCCGGGGCAGTGGGGACTGCCGACCGAGCCCGCAGCTGCCCGCATCGCACCAGGACACCAGAGTGGCCGGCGAGCGCCATGCGCCCGGGCTGCATGCAGCTCCCCGAGGAATCCCTTCGTGCGGCATCAGCAACAGGGGCCATCGCCTCCGTTTCTCGTTGCTCCGCTTTGGCTGCCTCCCGCAGGCGGTCCAAACTGCAACGGGAAGCGGCGGAGCAGGAAACGAGCCGGTGGGCAGGTCAGCGCCGCACGAGGCCGAACCGATCGGACCACCGCCGGATGCATTCGATCGTCAGAGGACCCCCATGCCTGCCCGCGCTGCATGCATCTCGATTTGTCAGGTGGGCCCCAGGTCCGCCTCGCTGTTCCTCAGAGCGTTGCAGCAACTGCTGGGAACAGGGTGCAGGGTTACCCCGCCGCGCCAGTTCTGCTTGCTGCGCCGTTTCCGCACCGGGCACCGCGAGCGCCCCGCATCGCAACCTCGCACGGCCGCTACCGGGACCCGGCCCGGCAGGGGAGCAGAGCCCTGACCCGCTGCTTGCGATCAAAACTTCCGCGACCACTCCTGCGGCCACCGCTCGATGACCACCTTCTTGTCGGTGTAGAACTCCACCGCATCACGGCCCTGGCCGTGCAGCGAGCCGAAGAAGCTGTCCTTCCAGCCACTGAACGGGAAGTAGGCCATCGGCGCGGCGACACCGATGTTCACCCCAACATTGCCCGTGGTCACTTCGCTCCGAAACCGGCGCGCGGACACGCCACTGCTAGTAAAGATCGAGGCGGCGTTGCCGTACGGACTGCGTGCGATGACTTCCAGCGCGGCATCCAGATCCGCCACGGGGGTCAGCCCGAGCACGGGGCCGAAAACCTCCGTGGTGCCCAGATAGCTTCCCGGCTCGACCCCATCGAGAATCGTAGGGCCGAAAAAATTGCCCGCCGGGTAGCTCTCCACCTCCAGGTCTCGGCCGTCGAGGACCGCCTGGGCTCCCTCCAACGTGCCACGCATCACTGCGCCTTCGATCCGTTGGAGGCTGGCCTTCGTGATCACCGGTCCCATGTCTACGCCTTCGTCCAGACCGGCACCCACCTTGAGGGCCCCGGCGGCCTCGACGATGGCTTCCCGGAACGCAGTGTGGGCTTCGCCGACCGCGACCACTGCGGAGACGGCCAAGCAGCGCTGTCCGGCGCATCCGAAGGCGCTGTCCCCGACGATCTTGGTCGTGGTGCCCATGTCAGCGTCCGGAAGCACGACGACATGGTTCTTCGCGCCCCCCTGGCACTGGACGCGCTTGCCGTGGGCAGCGGCCTGGGCGTACACCCGGCGAGCCACCGGACTCGATCCGACGAAGCTGATCGCCCGCACATCCGGATGCCCCACCAGCGCCTCCGCCGCCGAGCTGCCGCCGTGGACCAGATTCACGACACCGGGCGGCAATCCGGTGCGTTCGAGAAGTTCGAAGACCTTGCCGATAGCCAGGGGGACCTTCTCGGACGGCTTGAGCACAACCGTGTTGCCGCAGGCGATGGCGTACGGAAGAAACCACAACGGAATCATCACCGGGAAGTTGAAGGGCGTGATGACGCCGACGACACCCAGCGGCTGCCGGATCATCGTCTCGTCAATGCCCCGCGCGATGTCCTCCAGGTTGTAGCCCTGCATCATCGTCGGGATGCCACAGGCCACCTCGACATTCTCGATGCCGCGCCTAAGCTCCCCGGCGGCCTCGCCGAGCGTCTTGCCGTTCTCCGTGGCGATCAGCCGGGCAATGACGTCAAACTCCTGCTCCAGCAACTGCTTAAAACGGAACAAGAATTGGATTCTCTCCCCGGGAGGCACGGCCTTCCACGCGGTGAAGGCGCGTGCGGCGACGACGACGGCCTCCGCCACGGCCGCGCCTCCCCCGACAGGAACCGTCGCCAGGATCTCGTTGGTCGCAGGATTGACGACCGGTGATGCATCCGTCCCCTGGGCAGTCGTCCAAGAGCCGCTAATGAAGTTCGCTACTGCTGGCATAGGCCCTTCTAGTATTGCCGCTCAACCGGCCCCCTGGCGGATACCCGTTGGCGCGGGCGGGTGGGGAAAGCGTCAGCGACGGTCTTCCACGAGATGCTCAATAGGCGGCCGACAAGCGGCCGGAGCGTTCCGCAGGGCTGCCAGCAGCATCTCGTCCGCCCGTGCCGAGGGCCTCCTGCCAATGGCGAAGCACGCGGCCTCAACCAGCCGTATGTCGCCTGCGCCGAGCAACCTTCCCAGAGCCTCCAAAGAGGCGTCGGTGCCGATCCGCCACAGTCTGCGGCAGACTTCTTGCTTGGCGGCAAGGCCGGCCCGGGACTCGAGGACATTTGCCAACGCGTGCTCAATGTGCCCTCGAGCTTCAGCATCGCCGTGCGACTGATTGATCAGTTCGTCAACCGCGAACAACGCGGCTGCGGACCCGCCAAAGTCGTACCCAGCCATCTCCCGAACTGTTCGCCCGATTCGTTCCCGGTCCACGGTCAAACCCTCCACGGAGCCCGCATTGTGCGGTACAGCATGTTGTTCGCCTCGGCGTCGCCCGCAAAGCGCTCCCTGCCCGCGTCCCAGCGTAGCGACCGACCGAGCCGCAGGCACAAGTTCGCGCAGTGCGCAATGGTATGCGAGCGGTGGGCCACCTCCGGGTTCGAGACCGGTTGCCGTCGGCTACGCATGCAGCCGAGAAAATTGCGGATGTGCGGCTTCTGGATGATGTAGTTGGCGTCGGGAGGATCCAGACCAGCCAGGACCTCCTCCGGCCTAGCTTCGATACCGCCGGTGTCGGACAGGAAGACCCACCCCGCATCGCCCACGAACCGCAGGCCCTTCGGTCCGGTGTCCATGTGCAGCCGCAGGCCGTCGCCGTACCGGGCCCGGATCTCGTACCAATACGGGATATTGTTGATGCCGCCCTCGTCCCGGAACTCTGCCTCGCCCTCGTAGAGCACCGGCGAGTCCAGCGGGTCCCCGCGAACCCATTGCACGGTCTCGATGAAGTGCGGCCCCATGTCGGCGACCGCCCCGGCCCCCGTGTCCCAGTTGAGCCGCCAAAGCCGCACCCGTTCAGCGGAGTAGGGGGCCCAGGGCGCTTGGCCGAGCCAGCGGTCGTAGTCGAAGACCTCCGGATCGGGCTCCGGCTCGGGCCGCGCAAAGCCGTTACGCCTCCAGCCTCCCGTCGCGCCGAACGACAGCCGCACCGTATGCAGCTTGCCGATGCGTCCGGCATGGATCGTGTTGACGAGGAACTCGTAGCCCGGGTTGGACCTGCGCTGCGTGCCGCACTGCCAGACCGTGCCGTGCTGGCGGGTTGCCTCGACGAGCTGGCGGCCCTCGGCGACCGTCAGGCAGAAAGGCTTCTCGCAGTAGACATCCTTGCCAGCCTGGGCGGCGAGCGAGCTCATGACGGCGTGCCACCGGTCGCCCGTGCCGACCACTACGGCGTCAATGTCCTTGCGGTCGAGGATCTCCTCGTGGAAGCGCGTGACGGCGCAGTCCTCGTTGCCGTAGTGGCCGTCGACGAGTTCCTTAGCCCCGGCGCGGCGGTCGGCGAACAAATCGCAGACCGCTGTCACTCGCACATCCTCGTGCTGCAGGAACTCCTGGATGTTCCTGCGATTCCTGCCGCCCATGCCGATCCCAGCGAGGGCAATCGTGTCCGACGGCGGCGTCGCCCCGCCCAAGCCGAGGACCGAAGCGGGCAGGACCAAGGGGGCGGCCCCAGACTGGGCGAAGGCTCGGCGCGTCATGTCGCGGGCGGACGGCATTCCGCCCACAGTTTACCCCAGCCGGGGCCGCGATCCGCAGCTGCAGCGGCGGCAGCCGCTACGCATTCTGCGGGCCCCTCGCCGATGCACCACCGGACGGATGCGCTCGCATCGGTTACTCTATCGAGCAGGTCCGCAGACCAAGCAGGGAGGATTCCATGCCCGAAAGCAGAAGAGATTTCGTCAAGGCCGCCGCAGGGCTGGGCCTAGCGGCGAGCGCTGGCGCCGCCGGCGAGGTGCCGCGGCGCCAGCTGGGCCGCACGGGCCTCGACGTCAGTATCGTGGGGCTCGGCGGCGGGCGGGTAGGCACCCTGCGCGACGAAGCGCAGGCACTGCGCACGATCCGCCACAGCTACGAGTCGGGCATCAACTACTTCGACTCGGCCGCAGCAGGCGCGTACGGCCTCAGCCAGCAGCGCTACGGGGTAGCCCTCGAAGGCGTGCCGCGCGACCGCCTGATCTACGGCACCAAGACGCGCCACCGCACCTACAGCCATGCCGAGCTCGACCTCAACCAGAGCCTCGCGAACTTCAAGACAGACTACCTCGACCTCTACCAGGTCCACAACGTCATGCATCTGCAGGACATCGACTTCGTCTTCGGCCCGAGGGGCGTGCTCGAGATGATCGAGAAGGCTCGCCGGGACGGCAAGATCCGCTATGTCGGATTCACCGGGCACATGGATCCGCGCGTCTTGGCGAAGATGCTGGACGCCTACGACTGGGACACCGTGCTGATGCCGCTGAGCGTTACCGACGGGGCGAACGCCGCGCTCAGCTTTGAGAAGACCGCCCTGCCTCCAGCGGTCGCCAAGGGAGTGGGCGTGCTAGCCATGAAGACCACTGGGGTGGGCGTGCTGCATGACCAGGGGATCTCCTCGCTGGCCGAGAACCTAAACTACGTCTGGTCCTTGCCGATCGCCACGGCGATCCTCGGCTGCACCTCGCCGGAGCAGGTTGACCAGGATGTCCGGTTGGCCCGGGCCCACGAAGCCCTCAGCGACGTCGAGATGAGCGCTCTGCGCCGCAAGTGGGCCGGGGCTGACTTCGCGAAGCTCGAATCCTGGAAGGTCGACCAAGGGGCGACGCTGGCCTCGTCGAGCCGACGGTATTTCGGGGACTGAGCGGGTCGTCCGCCGGAGAGCATCGGGCTCCTCGCCCGCAATGTCCCGCTACGGCCTGCGGGGATCGGCGACTCGTGCAAGACTGGCGTCGCCGGGGCGCTGCTATCGCAATCGCCGGCGAGGCAGGGGCGCACGCTGTCCGGCGGGCCCACAGGGGTTCCGCTCGTCGGGTCGCACCAGGCCGAGCGCATCCAGTTCGCCTAGTCGAAGAGGATCTCGGCAATGTACAGGCTGGGCAGCACTTGGTTCCAGCCCTCGGGTATGTCGTCGAAAGCGAGCCGGAATTCCCGCTCCGCTCCGGGCGGCAACCCGTCGCGGGCGCGGACGATGGTCGACAGCACTCGATGCAGCTCAATGCCGTACACGTCGAAGAACACGCAGTTCAGGCGGATACTGCGGACCTGCCTCGCCCCGAGGTTGGAGATAGACCCGGTGATCTCCACCAGTGTGTGCCTCAGGGCATTCTCCGTCGCGGACATCTCCACGCCGCCCAAGTCCAGCGAATGCAAATAGCCGCGGGCATCGTCGGTCAAGACGATCTCCTCCGGCGGCTGCTCCGAGCGCTGTTTCCAAGCCCAGTAGGCGAGCGCACCGACGCCGACCGCCAGCGCCGCCGCAATCAGCAGCGGAACGGTTTTCGATCCCTGCCCGCGAAGATTCTGACCGGTTTCGAGCATCGCTAGACGGGACCGGCGCCCCGCAGGCGCCGCACGGACGGCGGGCGCAAGCCCCGGCTCATCATCGCAGAGCCGCCCCCCGGCCTTCCCGTTCCGGTTGCAGCCAGTCCAGAACGGCTGCCGCCGAGGCCTCTCCTTCGTGAATGGCGAGTCCAGCCCGTCCGCCCGCCGCCTCGAAGGACGCCCTGTACCAAGCCATCGGAAAACCTGCGTGGGCGTTGTGCATCAGCACGGAGCCGCGCGCCAGCAGCGTCGCCGCCGCCCGGAAATCGCCCGCCCGCCGGAGGCCGGGGACGAACAGCCCCTGCACGTAAGCTTGATCGTCCGAGGCGTCGAATTGGTCCAGGTCGGCCGCCACGCGCAGTTGCCCTTCGTCGAGCGCCGCAGCCAGCAGGGCCCACAAGCCCGCCCGCCCCGCGCCGACCACGTCAACCGACTCCGTCCCGGAGTGTTTGCGCAAGAAGGCAATCGCGGTCAGGATATCTTGGACCCGATTGGCGTCGTCGCTGCGGTTGAAGACATGAAAATACTTCTCGGCGTTGCGCCCGGCGCCGGCGATGTCGCGCTCGACCCTCGCGGACCCGGTTTGGAACGCATCGATCAGCAGCAGCGGCCCGCCCCGCGCAGAGAGAGCGGCAGCCAGCTCGGACCCTTCGGCGACGGCCCAGCCGTCCTCGTGAACCAGCAGCGTCGGCCTGCCCTTGCGGGAGTCCGCGTTGACGAACTTCGCGGGTATGCGGTCGCCCGCACCTTTCCGGCCCAGCACCAGCTCGAGCCCGGCTAGGACCTGGGACTCAACTTCGGCCGGGGCGGGGACATCCGCCAGCAACGCAAGGCCCAGCCGCTCGCGGAAGGCTTGCCTGGCCCGATCCAGGGAAACCGGGTCGCGCACGGCAAGCAGCGCTGTGTCGGCTTCGGAGGCTGCGACCCGCTGGCGCACGAGCGCCGGTAAGCTAACCGCTCCATCCGGCAGGGGCCGGCCCCAGAAGTACAGCAGCCGACTGAGCTGCTCGGGACGGGACCGGGCCTCCTTAAAGTGAGCCGGGGCGGCATCACCGAGCATGTGCTTGCCGAAGAAGGCGTAGACGGCTTCGCGGCTGGCTTGGTGGTAGTTATGCGGCGAGTCGAACTGCTGCCACTCCACGTTGGACTCGGCGTCGAGCAGGCGGTACACACCCCGCACCGCGGGGAACTCTTCGCTAGGCAGGTTGACGGTCCAGTCACCTGTCGCTGCCACCAGCAGCTGCGGT
This sequence comes from Bryobacterales bacterium, assembly GCA_965213745.1. Classification (GTDB taxonomy): domain Bacteria; phylum Acidobacteriota; class Terriglobia; order Bryobacterales; family UBA6623; genus VXMF01. Next base: position 454,360 of record CBDBZZ010000008.1, read on the forward strand.
TTGGGGGCGAAGGCGGCAGCAAATTCCACGTTGTGCGTACCGACCCTCAAGAGAGGGGCGTTCTCGCACCGCGATCCGCCTTGCATGAGGAACGAAACCATGTTGACCGGGGCCGAATAGCCGATGCGGTCGTCCACCGCCGCCAGCAGGAAGGCCTGGGTGCCGCCCCCGGAGGCTCCGGTGACCCCGATGCGGTCGGCGTCCACCTCCGGCAGCGACTCCAGGTAATCCACCGCACGCATGCTGTTCCACAGCTGCAGCCCCAGCGAGCCCAGCAGCCATAGCTCCTCCCGCGGGCCGGCGAAGCCGTGCGGGACCTGCATCGTGTCGTTCCAGCCCACCATGTCGTAGGCGAACGCGACATAGCCCTGCCGCGCGAGGCTGATGGCCCGGCCCGGCAGGTAGTTGAGCTCGGAATTCTCGAAGCGGCCGTAGGTCCAGTGGCCGTGGGGCGACACTACGGCCGGGAACGGAGCCGGCTTGCCCACCGGGCGGTAGAGGCTGCCCCCCAGAAAGAACCCCGGATAGGTCTCCAGCAGGACGCTGGTAACGGCGTAGTCGTCGTGCGTGACCGTCTCACCGACACGCGGGTTGAGCGGCGCCTTGGCCGGCAGCGGCAACAGCCCGGCGGAGAACAGGACCTGCTTGCGCAGGAAGGCGCCGCGCTGCTCCCACTGCTCGCGGGTGTACTCGGCCATGGAATAGTGCCGGTCTGTGTGGCGAATCTCGGTGTTGCGGCGGTCGGCTTCCGGAATCTCGGCCGGCAGGGCGGCGGCCAGCACGCAGCCTAGCCAGAAGCGGGCGGTCTTGGCGGTCACTCCCCAAGGCTAGGCCGCTTGCTCCGGGAACGCAAGCCGGTCGCTCCGTGCTAGCCTCAAGTCAGCCCAGAGGCTCGCCGGCGAGTCGCGAGTCCGGCCCCGGGCTCCTAGCATGCCCCGCCTTCGGCAATCGGCCCTCGCCTACCACGAATTCCCGCAGCCGGGGAAGATCTCGATCACCCCGACCAAGCCCTCGGACACGCAACTGGACCTCAGCCTGGCCTATTCCCCCGGAGTGGCGGAGGCCTGCCTCGAGATCGGACGGGACCCGCGGCTCGCGAGCCGCTACACGACCCGCTCGAACCTGGTCGCGGTGGTGTCCAACGGCTCCGCCGTGCTGGGACTCGGCGACATCGGCCCGCTCGCCAGCAAGCCCGTCATGGAGGGGAAGGCCGTCCTCTTCAAGCGCTTCGCGGACATCGATGTATTCGACCTTGAAGTCTCCACCTCCGACCCGGAGGAACTCGTCCGGGTCGTGGAACTGCTCGAGCCGACGTTCGGCGGCATCAACCTGGAGGACATCAAGGCCCCCGAATGCTTCTATGTCGAGGAGGAGCTGAGCCGGCGCGTGAACATTCCCGTGTTCCACGACGACCAGCACGGTACGGCCATCATCAGCGCCGCAGCGCTCCTCAACGCCCTCGAGATCACGGGCAAGGAAATTGCTGCGGTGCGGGTGGTCGTCAACGGTGCGGGAGCCAGCGCCGTCTCCTGCGCCAATCTGTATCTGCAGCTCGGAGTCGCCGCCCACAACCTATTGCTGCTGGATTCGAAGGGCGTGATCCACGCCGAGCGCACGGAGGGAATGAACCCATACAAGCAGCGCTTCGCGCGCCGGACTCGTCTGCGAACGCTCGCGGAAGCCGTGCAGGGAGCGGACGTGTTCGTGGGCCTGTCTCGGCGGGACGTGCTGACGCCGACCATGCTGCGGACCATGGCCGAGCGCCCGATCGTTTTCGCCTTGGCGAATCCCGACCCGGAGATCGCATACCACACCGCCCTGGAGACACGGCCCGATGCCATCCTCGCAACGGGCCGGTCGGACCACCCCAACCAAGTCAACAACGTGCTGTGCTTCCCGTCGATCTTCCGGGGGGCGCTCGACGTCGCAGCGACTTGCGTCAACGAGGCCATGAAGCTGGCCGCGGTGCGGGCGCTGGCGGGGTTGGCGAAGGAACCGGTGCCGGACTCGGTGCGGCGAATCTATACCACGGAGGAACTGCACTTCGGTCCGCGCTACATCATCCCCAAGCCTTTCGACCCCCGTGTAACGCTGGAGGTGTCCCACAAGGTTGCCGAAGCGGCCCTCGCTAGCGGCGCGGCGCCCGACTGCACGGACTTGAGCGGCTACCGCGACAGGCTAGCTGTGCGCCTGGACAGCAGCCAGGAAGTGCTCCAGATGATCATCGCTCGCGCCAAGGGGGATCCCCGCCGGGTCGCGATGGCGGAAGGGGATCACGAGAAGATCCTCCGCGCGGCCTATGTCCTGCGCGAGGAGCGCATCGGCCACCCGATTCTGCTGGGAGACCGCCGCAGCATCCTGGCCCAGGCGGAGGCCTTGCGCCTGCCCACGGAGGGCTGGGAGATCGTCAACCCGCTCGACTTCCCGCACCTCGGCGAGTATGCGCGGGAGCTGTTTCGGCTGCGGCAGCGGAAGGGCTGCACAATGGACGAAGCCTTCCGGATGCTCAGAGACCGCACCGCCTTCGGAGCCATGATGGTGCGCACAGGTGCCGCCGACGCGGTGGTGTGCGGCATCACCCGGCACTACCCCGAAACCTTGGGGATCGTGCTGAGGGTGCTCGACCGGCGGGGCGGCGTGCGCAAGGTTTCAGGGCTGTTCATGATGATCCACCGCCGCAAGGTCTACTTGCTGGCCGACACGACAGTCAACATCGACCCGAGCCCCGAGGACTTGGCGGAGGTCGCGCAGCTCGCGGCGCGGCGCGCTCGGAGGCTCGGCCTCGAGCCCCGCGTGGCGCTACTTTCGTTCTCAAACTTCGGCTCCGCGCGGACGGCCGAATCCGACAAGGTCCGCCGCGCGGCCGAGATCTGCGCGGCGCTCGATCCTGATCTGGTCGTGGACGGGGAGGTGCAGGCCGACACCGCCCTCGATCCAGAGCTGATGGCAGAATTCTTCCCCTTCTCCAAGCTCCAGGCCGAGGCGAACGTGCTTGTTTTCCCGGACCTCGCCTCGGCCAACATCGCCTACAAGCTGCTGAATCACTTCGCCGGTTCCCGGCCGCTAGGACCGCTGCTGATGGGCATGGACAAGCCGGCCGCCGTGCTCCAGAAGGGCTACAGCGTGGAGGACGTGATCACCCTCTCGGCTATCGCCGTCCACGACGCCCAGGAGCCCTTATGCGGATCGGCTCTAGCGGCAGCGGAATGACCGGAGGCGGCGCTTCGGCGACCGGCAGAAGGGCTAGGCCACCGAACGCGTCCGGCCTGCCAAGAGGCTAATGCTCTTCTCCCACGCCCGCAGAGCAAGGGGAAGAACGTCGGGGGACTCGAGCTTGCAGACCGTCATGCCTGCCGCCCTCGCTGAGCGAACGCCCGTGTCGGAATCCTCGAACACCAGACACCTCGAGGGAGCTTCGACACCAATCCGGTCCTGCAGCTTGGCGTACGCCAGCAAATACGGAGCCGGGTCGGGTTTGAGGACCTTGACGTCGTTCCCGCAGACCGTGCAGCTCATGCAAGCCGCGACACCCTGACGCTCGAGAATTGGGACAACATCGGGCGCGGCACTGGAGGACACGACGCCTAAAGGGACGCGTCTGGAGGCTTTGCGAATCCATTCCCGCACAGCCGGCACGATCGTCAGCTCCTCGACCGCCCTGAGGCGGTACGCCCGCTGCTTGCGCTCGCGACCGAGGGCAACTCGCGCACCAGTCGGCTCCAGCGCCGCCAGGCGGAGGAAGAACTCGCTCGCGTACCGATCGCTCTTGCCGACCAACTGCTCCTGATAGTCATCCCAGCCCAGAGTCACGCCCCAAGGCTCTACAGCCGAGAGCCAAGACTGATGGTGCAGGTACTCGCTGTCGACCAGCGTGCCGTCGAAATCGAACAGCACGGCCTGGATGGATGCGTCGGCAGGCTTCACAAATCATTGTATCTCCGAGGGCGGGGCCGAAACTCGCCGAGCAGGCAGTCGCAGAACCTGCCGTTTCGGCCTCTCTTGATGCGGCTGCATCTCTGCTGGCATCGCAGCGTGTCCGCCGCAATCCCCCTCGCTTGCTGGTCGGACTAGAGGCCGCTCAACCAAGTCCGAACTCTCGAGGCCTGGCGGGCGCACATTCGGGCTGATCGGCCACTGGCCAAGAGCAAGGAGAGATCCGGGCCCCTCACTTGGTGCTCGCTTGGGGAGCAGGGAGGTTGAGCTATAATCAGCGTCCCAGCCGACCGGCATGTCTCGCATCTGGATGCTCGGCCCCTGCCTGCTGCTGGCCGGCTGCGGAGGAGATGCAGGCCCTTACCCTGCGAAGGAGATCAAGCTCATTGTCCAGGCGGCTCCCGGCGGCACGTCCGACACCGTCTCGAGAGTCATGGCCGCCCTGGCCGAACCGGAAGTTGGGGTGCCCATTGTCTGCGAGAACAAGCCCGGAGCAAGCGGTGCATTAGCGTTCTCCTACGTGGCTCGCAGGCCTCCAGACGGGTATACGATCGGCCACGCCCCGGTAGAGATCGCGGTCGTGAGGTCGCTGGGCTACGCGGATGTTGGTCCGTCGGACGTTGCGCTGATTTGCTTAGTCTCCAAGACCGCACCAGCCCTCGTGGTGCGCTCCGAGGCCCCTTGGCAGACATTCGAGGGCTTCGTTCGGGCGGCCCGCCGAGACGCCGGCGGCATTGTGATGGCCAATTCTGGTATCGGCTCGATCTGGCACTTCAATATTCTCCTGCTGGAGCAGGGCACGGGAGCGCGGTTTACCCACTTGCCGTTCGGCGGCTCGACTCCGGCCCTAGTGTCGGTCATTGGAGGCCATGCTGACGCAGCTGTCGCTGGCGTGGGAGAAGTGGTCTCGCACGTGCAGTCGGGCAAGCTGCGGGCCCTCGCAGTCTTTGACACTCAGCGCGCCAGTGTACTGGACGGTGTGCCATCCACGCACGAACTCGGCTATCCGATCGGTGCTCCGGCTTGGAGCGGGTTCTTCGGGCCGGCAGGGATGCGACCCGAGCGGGTGGAGCTGCTGGCCCGAGCATTCAAATCGGCCTTCGGCAGCAATGAGTGGGTCCAGCTCTGCCGGGAGCGCGGCATGGAGGCGTTGTACCTCAACCGCGAGGAATTCGAGGCCTTCGCCCTGCAGCAGCAGAGCTTCTTCGAGAGCGAAATCCCGAAGCTGGTCCGCTTGGTGGGAACGGGATGAGTCGTCCAGACCTAGTCGCGGGCGGGCTCTTCGCGGCGTTCGGCGTTGCGCTGGTCGCAACCGGGGCGAGCTTTCCGCCAGGCGTCGGGGGACTTCCCGGAGCGGGATTCTTCCCCCGCATAATCGGCGGGGTGACGGTCGGGCTAGGCTGCGCTTTGATCTACCAAGGGCGCAAGGGTAAGGCCTCGGGATTCGAGTTGGCCAATCCCCGGCAGGTGTTGGGCACAGCCGCCTTACTGATGCTGTACTTGCTGCTATGGGGCAGCGGGTTCTTCGTGGTCCGGACCCTTGCACTCCTGGTTTTGACGCTACGGTTCCTGGGGCAGCGCTGGGTTCCAGCTCTGGGGTACTCGGGGGCCCTAACGGCTTTCGTGTATCTTGCGTTCGACGCGGGTCTCAACGTGTCGCTGGAGTGACTTGGGGAGACCGACCGCAGGTTCGCCCAACTGCGGCGACCTGGCAACCGGCTTGAGGTGCTGCGGACATGAGCGGCGAAATCGCAGCTGGCCTGACGGCGATCTTGGACTGGCAAGTACTGGGGTTCCTGGCGATGGGCGTGTCGCTGGGAGCGGTGTTCGGGTCTCTGCCGGGCCTGACCGCCACAATGGGCGTCGCGGTCCTCACACCGTTGACGTTCTGGGTGTCTCCCGAGCAGGGCTTGGCGATGTTGCTGGGCATCTACTGCGGAGCGATCCCGGCAGGCGGCATACCGGCGATCTTGATCAACGTGCCGGGCACCCCGGCTTCGATCGCCACATCGTGGGACGGTTATGCGCTCACCCGCAAGGGACAGGCGGGTTTGGCGCTGGGGACCAACGCGCTGGCCTCAGCCGTCGGCCAGCTGACAAGCATCCTGTTCCTGGCATTCCTAGCGTTTCCGATCGCAAACTTCGCGCTCCGGTTCGGTCCGGCCGAGTACTTCGGCCTAGCTCTGCTTGGTATCAGCTTGATGGCAGGCGTGTCGGGCCGACACGTGCTCAAAGGCATGCTGGCCGGCATGCTCGGCCTGGCACTGGCGCTGGTCGGGCTAGACCCCATGACCGCCTATCCGCGCTATACGTTCGGCCTGTCCGAATTCCTCGACGGAATCTCGTTTGTACCGGTCATGATCGGGCTGTTCGGCTTGGCGGAGGTGCTGGTGCAGATCTCCGACCGGCACACGCGCGCGACCGCGACGCAGGTCGCGATAGGGCGCATTCTACCCCAGGCCGGGGAACTGCGAGCCATGTCCGGGGCGACGCTCGGCGGGGCGACGCTCGGCACAATGGTCGGGGCCATCCCGGCGGCAGGAGGCGACATCGGTTCGGTAATCGCGTGGGAGCAGGCGCGTCGCACAGCGCGTCGGAAGGAGGAGTTCGGCAAGGGCTCGCTGCAGGGGCTCGCCGCCAGCTGCGCGGCCTGCAACGCAGCCATCGGCGGGGCGATGACCACGATGCTGACCTTGGGCATTCCCGGGGATGCGGTATCGGCCATCTTGATCGGCGCATTGCTGATCCACGGCATCCAGCCCGGGCCGCTCCTGTTCGCCAACAACCAAGCGTTCGTCTTCTCGATTGTCTTCCTGCTGGTGTGCGCGTCGCTGCTGATCATGCTGCTCGGGCTGCTGGGAGCCAAGCCGCTGGCGCGGATTCTCAAGATCCCAGCCCCGTGGCTCTGGATGGGGATCGTGCTGTTCGGCACGGTGGGCTCCTACGCGCTGAACAACGCCGTCGTGGATGTCTGGGCGATGTATTTCGCAGGGATCCTCGGATTTCTATTCCGCAAGGCACAGGTGCCCTTGGGGCCGCTTGTGCTCGGTCTGATCCTGGGCCCAATGATGGAATCGAACCTGCGGCGCGCTCTGATCCTGAGCCGCGGCGACTGGGCGGGGATACTGACCCGCCCAATGGTGCTACTGTTCCTGGCTGCGACAGTTCTGTCTCTGCTGTGGCCGTTGCTACGCGGGAGGACCCGTCGGCAGGTTGGCTAGACCCCGCAAGCTCCGACCCTTCCCACAGTTTGATCGCCAGCGCTTCGCCGAATCGGATTGGGGACGCCCGACACGCATGCAGCCGGAGCACTGGAGCTGCCGTGTTGACTGTCAAGGCCGAAAACCCATGAGATGCTGCTCCCCCTGCGGCTGAGCGTTCAGCCGGCGGCGGGCACCGAGGAGGGAAGCAGCGAAGCCGCCGCCCGCACTCTACGTGGCGGAGAATCGAACGGCCTCCTGCAGCGAGCGCAGGCCGGAGCTTCCGGGCCACGTGCCGCAAAAGGGACCGGGTCCAGGTGCCGGCGGCGGAAGGCGAGGGCGGCGCTGGCTGCTCGAAAGTCGCTGGGCAGCGGGAGGTTTTTGCCTGGAGGGCCTTGCTCCCGAGTTCCGCTAGCCGGCCGCAGAAAGCCCGAACGCGGGCGTCAACGGGGGCGTTCCGGGCAGGCAGGCCAGCGCCTCAGCGCAGCGCCGGGAGCACAACGACAGGCGTAGTCCGATCCGCATCAACTCGGGTTCTGCGCGGTTCCCGCAGGATTGTAATCTGGCGGCTCGGCTCTATCCGCCATGCATGCCCGCCCGAATCCGATACCCTGAACCAATGCATGCTCAGCAGCCTGACGAACCAATGCGGGGAGCTCTGCCATCGCAGAGGATGGGGCGGCGCACCCTAGTCGGCCTAGTAGGCATCGTCCTCAGCGCGTCTTCGGTTTGGGCGGTCGGTCCCGACGCCAAAAACGCTTGGCGGCAGTGGCGCGGGCCCAATAACAATGGCGTCGCCGAGAGCGACGCCCCGTTGAGATTCTCGGCTGAAGAGAACTTGCAGTGGCGCGTGTCGATTCCGGGCAAGGGGCATTCATCCCCGATCATTTCGAACGGGCGGATATTCCTGACCACAGCTGTGGACTCTGGATCCGACATCGACAGCGGCGCTCTCATCAAGCACGATTTCGTCGTTCTCGCCCTGGATGCCGCGACAGGGGAGCAGGTTTGGAAGCGGACGGCAACATCCGTGGCACCGCATGAGGGCTACCATCGCCGGTACGGGAGTTTCGCCAACAACTCGCCGGTCACTGACGGCGAGATCTTGGTCGCGAACTTCGGATCGCGGGGCATCTACGCATACGATCTGGATGGCAAACTGCTGTGGGAGAGGGACCTAGGCCTGTTGCGCATGCGAAACTCCTTCGGCGAAGGGGTGGCCCCAGTGCTGCACGGCGACTTCCTGATCCTCCAGAACGACCATGAGGGCCAGTCCTACATCGCGGTGCTGGATAAATGCACCGGGAGGGAAATCTGGCGGGCCGAAAGGGATGAGCGCAGCAGTTGGTCGCAGCCGCTCGTCGTGGAGCACGGCGGACGCAAGCAGCTCGTGACGAGCTCGACGAGGGTCCGCAGCTACGACCTTGCAACGGGCGATGTGATCTGGGAGGCGGGCGGCCTAGGCTCTAACGCAATCCCGGCGGTTCTCAACGTCGACGACAAGATGGTCATCGCGATGACCGGGCACCGCGATCCAAACCTGCTGGCGATCCGGCTCGGCGGAGAGGGCGACCTGACGGACAACGCCGATTACGTCAAATGGACCAACCAGCGCGGCAACTCCTACACGGCATCTCCCGTGCTGCACGAGGGCATTCTCTACTTCCACACCGACAGAGGCCTTGTCAGCGCCTTCGATGCTGTCACAGGCGAGGCGTTCTATCAGCAGGAGAGGCTGCCCGGAGTGTATTCGTTCAAGGCTTCAGCCGTGGCGGCCGGGGGCAAGCTCTACTTAGCAAGCGAGCAGGGCGAAGTGATCGTGCTCAAACTAGGGAAGGAGTACGAGGTCCTGGCTGTCAACAACATGGGCGACGAGATGTTCGTTTCGTCGCCGGCAGTCGTAGGAGGAAAGCTGTACCTGCGCAGCCAGGACGAGGTGTTCTGCATCGGGGAATGAGGGTGTCGCCAGCAACCTTTCGCCCATGGACAGTGCGCTGCAGAGAGCAGCGCTGATTTCCCGTGGCGGCAATCCGCCCGTCTCCTACCGCAGCCCCTGCCTGGACGCCAGCACTCCTCCCACCACGCCGGCTTGTCGGTGAGACTGGTACAGCACGATAGCGTTCGCGCCCGCAACCGCTTGACACTGGGCGGCTGGGATGGGGTTCCAGAACCCACCCCATCAATGGCACGGTTCAGAAGTCTCCGTTTCTAAACCGCTGCGGGAGTAGAGCGCGATCTGAAAGTAACGCATTCGTACAATTGTAGTTAGACAATTCGTACAGGAGTCAGGCCGAGCCGCTCATTTGGGACTCCGCAATGGATATCAAAGAGGCGAGATCGTCTTCCGTCAATATTTTGATTTCCGCGCCTTCCTCGATCAAACGTATGGCCTTGCGATGCTTGGAACTCAATTCGCGGCCTTTGCGGATCGTCTGGCTGTAGGACCCAACGACAAGTAGCGTGACCGACTTGCTTACATCTGTTGCAACATCGCATCCAAGCTTTGCCATCGTGTCTTCGAGATCCGCTCTAGGAGAGCTAAGCCGCCCGGTGAAAACAACCTTTTCGCCGTGTAAAGGTCCGTCAGGGTTTCCGTCGAGACGCTTCGATCGCTTGGCCCCTCCGGACGAGCAATGTCTCCCAGCCCCACAAGACTCAGACCTCCTCTGCCTACTGGGCCTTTTGATAGCGGCAAGGCAATCCTCGAGACTCCATTGCATTTCAGCACAAGCTTTCAAAGTGATTTCTGCGGCCGCTCTGGCGTCCGCCAACGCATCGTGGTGGTGCTCCAAGGGAATCTTGAGGACGGCGGCGACATTCTTCAGTCCCCAGCCACTTTTTCCAAAATACTCGGGCCAGACTCGCCTAACGATCACTGAACTGTCGAGCCACGTAATCGGCAGTTGGGCGAGTTGTTTGTGCTCCAGAGCATGCTCAAGCGCAATGCGGTCGAAAGCGGTGTGGCTCACTAGAACCGAGTTGCTCAGTTGCTCCCTTAGGTCAGTATATATTGCGGGTAGCGTAGGACTCCTCGAGACAGCGGACTCGTCGATTCCATGAATTCGGATATTGCTAGGGGAGAAGTGCTCCTTAGGATTGACGAGCGTCTTCCACTGCCGTTTGATTCGACCATTCAAAACCTGGACTATTCCGATCTGGCAGATGCTCCGATGATTCGAGTTCGATGTCTCAAAGTCGATTGCATTGAATGTAAGCATGGATACTCAAGTGTACCTATGCCGCGCATCAGCCGATACAGGAGGCATCGGTCGGCTACGACCGCTCAGGGCTCCGGTCGCTGATTCGCGCAAGGCGCACACCGGCTTCAGCCGTTGCCGCCAGGCGCTTGCCGATTCCTATCTGCGGCCCACCAGCGCCGTGCTGTGGAATTCCTGTCGTCCCTCGGTAAGTGCGAAGCGCCGGTTTACAGCGAGCCCCTCCCAGCGCTGGCGACGACCGGTCGGCCAGATGACGACCAATTCGTCAATCTGGTCGGCGAGGCCCAAACCGAAGTGCAGAGTTGAGGAGCTGTGGGAAAAATAGCTCCCCCCGCCAAGAACGGCTTGCGTCTGGCGACGGCCCCCGATTTCGAGTTCTACGCGGGCTCCAACAGCGCTTCGATTTGATTCCGTACCTTCCAAGTGGACGAGCACCGCGCTCGTCTCGGGCGTCTTGGACTTCAGTAAAGCGGGTGTCTGGTTCACGTTGACGACGACGATCTCCGGATGACCGTCTCCATCCAAGTCCCCAGCCGCCATGCCCCGAGCAGGACGCGCCTCGCGCAACGCCGGCCCCGCCGCTGCCGAGGCGTCCACGAAGGACCCGTCGGCTTGGTTGCGGTAGTAGACAGTCGGCTGCCTGTAGGACTCCCCGATGGGAGCACGGTCGACTTCCGGGTAGACATGGCCGTTTGCCAGCAGGAGGTCCGGCCAGCCGTCCTCATCCGCATCGAGAAACAGCACTCCCCAGCCCAGCAGTTGGTGGACGCTCAGACCGGCCTCGAAGGAGACATCCTCGAAGAACTCGCCATCCTCGTTGAAGTAGAGGGACGGCAAATCTCCGGAGAAGTTCGTCTTGGCAATGTCCAGGAAGCCGTTGCCATCGTAATCGGCAACAGCTACGCCCATGCCAGCCTGTAGCTGGCCGTCCACGTTGTAAGCCACACCGGCCTCCGAGGCGACATCGGTGAACGTGCCGTCTCCGTTGTTGCGGTAGAGCAAGCTAGCCGTCATGTCGCAGGCAACATAGATGTCTGTATCTCCATCGTTGTCGAAATCCGCAGAAACGACGCCCAGCGCGTATCGCCCGCCCGGAGCGAGGATGCCGGCTTCTCCCGCCACGTCTCGAAAGCTTCCACCTCCGAGGTTCCGATAGAGGATGTTTCTTGCTCGCGGCAGCCCGCGGGGCCCACACATCACCGGAATGCCCTTCCACTCGCAAGACTCGCTCGAACCGGGTTTGGGAGTGTTCTTGGGATCGAAATCCACGTAGTTGGCCACGAATAGATCCAGGAGTCCGTCGGCATCGAAGTCGAGAAACGCGCAGCCCGCACCCCAGCGCCGTTGCGACTCCGGCTGGCCCAGAGTGGCGCTGGCGTCCTCAAAACGGCCCCGCCGGTTGCGGTACAGAACATTCGAACCGAAGTAGGTTACAAGCAGATCGTCCCAGCCGTCGTTGTCGATGTCTCCAACGCAGACACCTTGCCCCCACCCTCTGGAGATCAGGCCTGTTGCAGTCCCGGCCTCTTGAAAGCTCCCCGCTCCGTCGTTGACGTAGAGATGCAGCGGCGGGCTCTCGCCGGCCGCGTCAAGCGCGAATGTCGTCCCGTTCACGACGAGAAGGTCGTTGTCGCCGTCACGGTCGAAATCGAAGATGGCAGCTCCTGTGCCGGTCGTTTCCAGAATGTAGTTGTTTTCTGTGGGACTTCCGAAGGTTACGGCGGCGTGGAGCCCAACTTCCGCCGCGACATCCTGGTAGTCGGGCGAGGCGTTGAGCGACACGCTCGGAATCAGCGTTCCAGCAGCCAGCGCCCGGCTCACAACGGCAATCCAATGCGAAACAGAGAGACTCGAGGCGAATTGGTCGGAAATGCACATCCTTCCAGGTGTCCGTCCGCAGCGAAGCGCATCCTGCGGATGTCGCAAAGCAAGCCAGGAATTGGCCAACGTTCTACAGTACCGGATGCTAGCCGCACGCGAGGCTGCAGCAGTCGAACCAGCTCTTTGCCCGGAAACAGTTGACGGAAGAAATGCTGCGGCACGGGTGGCGCGTCAGCGCAGCTCCCGAGCACTTGCCTCGCCTGACGCCCTTACGTAAACATCGCCTCCCACCACCCCGTAGGGCGAGTAGGACGTACTCATACTGGCCGTGCTGCGCAACAGGCGGTGCGGGACGACGGCGAAGGCCCTCGCGACGCGCCGGACAGGTTCTGGCCCGAGGAACCCGGATACGGCCTGAAGGCAGCCCCAGCGGCTGTACGCCCGAGTGGAAGGGCGGACCGCGACGCAACACACTAGGCAAGGTGCAGACCGAGCGTCGAGCGGTTGGCATGCGAGGAGCCGTTGGGTTCGCTCCGGCTACCGCAAAGAGAAGGCCCCCGTCCGCGGACGGACGGGGGCCGAGTGCTAAGCGGTGAGCCGCGCCTAGAACATGAAGCGCAGGGCGAGTTGGAACTGCCGGTTCAGCCCGCCCCGGGTGCCGCTGATCTTGCCGAACGCGCCGTCGCCGTGGGTTCCGTTGGGTCTGTTGAACTGCGGGGTGTTCATCAGGTTGAACGACTCGACGCGAAACTGCACCTTGGCGGTCTCCGTAATGGGGAAGTCTTTGAACAACGACAGATCCACCGTGTTGGTCGGTGGGCCGATGTTGCTGTAGTTGCCAAGCGATCCAAACGTGCCGACTGCTGGATCCTGGAATGCCGATGTGTCGAACCACTCCTCCGGCGACCGGCCACCTGAAGGGGCGGCGTTCGGATCTCTGCCCGATACAGGATCGGGGCGGGTCGTACCCGAGCAAGAGCAGACGGCCCGGTTGGTGCCGATGTTGAAGTAGTTGCCAGTCTGAAGCGTCAGAATGCCGTTGAGCTGCCAGCCGCCGATGACGGCCCTGGCCGGCCCCGACAGGTTCTGGCCAACTGGCAGGTTCCAGTTGCCGCTGAGCACGAACCGATGCCGGATATCGAAGCTGGCGTGTGCATATTCGAGAGACTGGTGCGGCGTTCTGTTCCCCGGTCCGCCCGAGAGCGTCGTGCCGGTGTCCGCCAGGGCATGGCCCCAAGTGTACGCCGCCAGAAAGCCCAAGCCGTCCGAATACCGCTTGTCCAGCTTGGCCGTGAAGGCGTTGTAAGTCGAGCGGCCGTTGCTGTTTGTGAAGGTAATGTCAGAGTTGACGAACTTGAAGGGGCGCCGCGGAAGAGCTGGCTGGTTCGGCCGCGGATCGTTGACCACCGGATTCCCGTTGTAGTTGTCGGTCAGGCGGTTCCCCTTCGACCCGATGTAGGCCACTTCCAGCACCGAGTTCCAGCCTAGGTCGCGCTGCAGATTGAAGTTCCACTTGTTGACCAGCGGCCAGCGCCTCTGCGTGTAGAGCGACCGGAAGGAGATCGGCGCCGGCAGGGTGAAGGCGTCCACCGGGAATCCATCGGAGAAGCGCGAGATGAAGGGGTTCGCATCCGAGGGCCTGGCTTTCTCAAATCGGGTCTCCTGGTTGAACGGCACGTTCTCGCCGCGGTTCGGATTGCCGCCCTCGTTCTCCTCGGCACCGTAGAAGATGCCATAGCCTGCCCGGAGTACGGTGCCCGGCATCACCTCGTAGGCGAAACCGATGCGCGGGGCTAGGTTGGTCCTGTCCCATTCGGTCAGATAGGTTGAGGCCACGCCCCTCTCGACGGCGATCGTCGGGTAGTCCGCGGCGAAGTTCGGAGGCAGCGGCGCATCTTGATCCTTGCCTTGCGGAATCACCAGGGTCGGCACGTTGTGGTCGGTCCCGAACACGTCAAGGTGCGCTTGGCGGCCGAACTTCTCGCCGATGGGCGTCGTCAACTCGTAGCGCACGCCGAGGTTAATCGTCAGCTTCGAGGACACCTTCCAGTCGTCCTGGACGAAGAACGAATAGGCGTCCTTGAACGACGAGATAAAGTTCGCCGTCGTGATTCGGGCCCAATGGACATCGCCTAGCAGCCAGGACGCCATGCCGTCGCCCGTGTCGGCGAAGCCGACTTGGTTCGAGTCGTGGCGCCGGAAGTCCATCCGCCCGCGAGGGGAGGGCACCTGGAAGAACGGGAAACCGATCGGGCGATACTCCGCGCCGAACTTGATCGCGTGCGCCCCCTTGTTCCAGGAGACGTTCTGGATGAAGTCCCAAACGTTGTTGTACTCCTGCGTGGGAAGCCACTCCGACCCGCCCACGGTGCTGTAGCCGTCCGAGACGAGCCGCATCAGGCCGCCGTTGTTCGTGGTGAACGGATTGAGGCCGCCGAAGCCGAGCTCCGCGAACGAGTCCGCATCGGCGTTGCTCTGCACGCGGGTCGTGATGAGCCGAGAGTAGGCCACCCGGGACTCCGTAATGAGGTTCGGGGACCAGATCTTCGTGTAGCTCATCATCACCGCGCGGCTCAGGTTCTCCTCGGTCTCGCCGAGGAATCCGCCGGCATCCAGGTGCCCCGGCAGCGGAGGAGACTGGAACTTCTGCTCGTCGATCCAGCTGATGCTGCCGAACAAACTGTCGCTGTCGGAAATCCGGTGGTCGACCCGCACATCCCACTGATGGACGTCTCGAGTCGCGCTGCGGGCGGTGAAGAAGTTGTTGCCGGGCCGTTCCCCGGGAGCCGTGAACTCCTGGTTCTCCGCCGGGTATTGGCCCAGCAGCGCGGACCCAATGGGATCGAACCGGCTGGGGTGGACCGTATTATTCGGGAAGGGGTCGCGGATGACCGTGCCGTCCGCCATTTCCCGCTGCGTTTGGCGGTCGAAAATCTGCCCGCGCAGAACGTTTCTTCCCAGCGCGTCCGTCCCGAGCGACTCGTTGCCGGCCATCAGGCTGGAGAAGTCGCCTTGGGCCATGCCCGGCGCTGGAATCGTCAGCACGCTCGCCAAGCTGCCGTCGCGAATCAATGTGCCCTGGTAGTCAGCGAACCAGAACGTGCGGTTCCTGGCGATGGGGCCGCCAACCGCCGCACCGAATTGATTCTGCTTGTAGGGTTGCCGGTCGAGCCCTCGACGGTTGAGTTCCCACGGGTTGGCGTTGAGCTTCGTGTTCTGCAGGAACTCGAACAGCGTGCCGTGGACCTCGTTGGTGCCGGACTTGATCGTGACGTTCACCACGCCGCCTGCGGCGCGCCCGTACTCGGCGTTGTAGCCGTTGGTCAGAATCTGCATCTCGCCGATGGCCTCAACCGACGGCCCCACCACGTACGCGGTCTGATTGATGAAGTCGATGACATTGACGTTGTTGTCGACGCCGTTCAGCAGAAAGTTGTTTTGGCCGTTGGAGCGCACGCCGTTGGCGGAGAAGCCGCCGCCAGCGGCGTCGCGAGCGCCGGGCTCGGCCGGCACCACCGCCGGCACAGTTCGGGCCAGGAAGGCGAAGCGCCTCTGGCCGCCCAGCGGCAGCTCGCTGGTCTGACGGTTCTCCAGCGTCCCGCCCATCTGCGTCGTCTCGGTCTGGAGCGCGGGGGGAGCTGCGGTCACCTCGATGGTTTCCGTGACCTCGCCGATCTCCAGGATGAAGTTCGACTGGACGCGGCCCGCGGACTGGAGGACCACGCCCGTCTGCACCGACCGCTTGAATCCGGCGGACTCGCAGCTGAGGGTGTAGGTCCCCGGCTTGATGAGGGGCCGGATGTAGTTGCCCAAGGCGTCCGATTCGACTACGTCCTGGACGCCAGTGGACTCCTCAGTAATCGTGATGGTGGCACCGGGGATGGCGGCACCGGACGGATCCGTCACACTACCCAGCAGCGTGCCCATATCCCTCTGCGCCGTCGCAGGCGCCACCAGGACTAGGCAGGCGAGTAGGCAGGCTGGAATCGCAAAAATGCCGTTTCGGGGCATCAATCTCGTCACTCCTTTCGGCGGCCCTGCGGCCGTCGGTTCACTCATGTAGTTGGGCCGAACCCCATGCTGGGCGTCCTAATACCCCACCATGCCGATTATACGCACACGCCGCTTGAAGATCGCAACCGCTGCCTAGGGCGCCGCGACGATGAAGGTGTTCGCGACGCCCACGCTCAGGCCGGCAACTCTGGGACCACCCGGCCGTGGCATCCGTGAGCCGGAAGTCGCGGCCTGCACGGCGGTAGGTCGGCCGCTAGGGGTCCAGCCCTAGGAGCCTGTTGATAAAGTCCCTGGGGTACGATCCCCTTCGCGAAATCGCGTCCGAAGCACCGTTTTGCGACTGTTCAGGGCCTTCAGGAGTCGTTTTATGGTCATTTCAGGGCCCTGCAAGGAGTTGCTGGACAGGCTTCACGGCCGCTGAGGACTTTTTCAACGGGCTCCTAGGGGCCTGTTGAAAAATCCGTCTAGTTTTTTGTGGGCATCGTTCTGCCTGGAGATTGACGCTTGGATTGCACCCCTCGGTTTGCGCATCTAGGTTCCCCGGCGCTGGGCCAACGCCAGCAGCCGCAGGCAGGCGCCTACCTGGACTCCGCGGATCTGCCCCAGGCCCCGGCCGTTCTGCGAGTGGCTCCGCGCGGTGCTGGAGGAGGCCGGGTTCGACGCCTTCGGCGAGGGCCTCTGCCGAGAGTTCTCCAAGAGCCCCGGCGGGCGGCCCTCGCGGCCCTGCCAGAGGCTGCTGCAGGGCTACCTGCCGGGCCCTGCCACGCTGTCCCGCCACCGGCGGCGGCTAGCGCTGGAGACGCACCCAGGTGTGTGCATGGGTGGGGGAGCGGCCGCGCACGGCCGGATTGGCGCAGGGCGTCCTGGGGCGGGGACGCGACGGTGCCGGAAGCCAACGCGGCACCGAACACGCTGCAGCGCCAGGATCCGCGGCAGGGCTGCGAGACGTTCGGGCAGCCGCTGGCCCAGACCTCCGGCGTGGGGCCGCAGACGCTGTCGCACAGCAAGAAGGGAGCCTCCGGTGGATCCGGACGCACGGGTGGCGCAGCACCAGGACGGAGCCCCGGACAGGGGGTGCCAGGCCGAGCCCGCGGTGGACCTGGAGAGCGGGGCGTTGGTGGGGCTTACGCTGCAGGCCGCCGACCAAGGGGACCCGGAGACCCGGGGGAGGATGTTGGGGGAGAGGTCGAGGGCCCATATGTACCGCACCGGGCGGCGGCGGGTGTCCCTGCGGGGGCAGGACAACATCCGCCAGCGGCTGCTGGGGCAGGCCTGCGGGTTCCACCTGGGGTGCCGCTGCAGTCGCCGACGGGGAGAGGCACGCCCCGGAGCCTGCAGGATTGCCGCCCCGCACCCGTTGGTGTCTCCAAGGGGCCCCGCAACGCTTTCCAGGTGGCCCGGAATGGGCTGCTGCGGACCTGGGCAGCCCCGCCGGGGGGAGGGCGTCCCCAACTCGCTTGGCCAGCGGCGCTGGCTGCGGTCTGAGGCCCGCCTACCCCACCGTCCAGCCGACGCCAAAGCCGGACTACTGCAACGGGCTCCTAGGCGGTTCAGGATCGTGGCCTAGAAATCGTGGGCCGACCCAGCGCACTCCGCGATGTCGAAGCCCATCTCGTCGCTTGCGCCGCAGACCGTGCCACCGCGGATACCGCCGCCGGCCAGCTAGGAACTGTAGACCCGAGCGCGGTGTCCCCGCCCCTCGGCCCTTAGAGACGGGCAGGTCGCTTGCGCTTGAACTCAGTCGTCCGCAATACGAGCGTTTCGTCCAGCACGCCCCGCGCCTCGAGGTCGCGGATTAGCGCTGCGCTGGGCCGGTCCATGTTGCACGCCAAAGCGTTGCAGTTCGCCATCTTGGCGTGGGAGCCCCAAGTGTTGTCCAGAAGCGGCCCTCCTCCGGCCAGGGAGCGGATCGTCTGGCGCGGTTCGGCCCGGTCGTGCGCGTCATGGCAGCCTTAGTGATACCTTGGGGCTCCCCCGCAATGCGACGATTCGACCTTGTTTTTCTGGTCCTGGCCGGATTCTTCCTGGCCAGCTTGGTGCTCGCAAACGCGTTGGTCTTCAAGTTCATCGACATTCCTCTGCCCTTCGTGGGCCTCGCGACGATCAGCGTCGGGGTGCTGCCCTACCCTGTCACGTTCCTCTGCACCGACCTGATTAGCGAGTTGTACGGCCAGAAGCGCGCCCACTCGCTGGTGCTGACGGGCTTCGCGGTCAGTGTGTACATGCTGCTGCTCCTGATACTGGGGCGGGCTTTGCCGGTCTCGCACCTGCAGGGGGAGGAGATTCAGACCCACTACCTTGCGGTATTTGGCCAAAGCGCCCGGACGATCTTCGCCAGCATGGTCGCTTACCTGCTGGCCCAGCTCATTGATGTCCGGCTCTACCACTTCTGGCGACACCTGACCGACGGAAGGCATCTGTGGCTGCGCAACAACGGTTCCACCATGCTCAGCCAGCTGGTGGATACGACCGCCGTAGTGACGATCCTCTTCTACGGAGTCTGGACTTGGCCGCAGATCGGCGCCGTCGTGCTGGCCAGTTACACGTACAAGCTGCTGGTCGCCGCTGCGGACACCCCGCTGATGTACCTAGGCACCTGGCTGCTCGGCGACATCAAGGCCGAATCGCAACGGCAGGGCCTGATTGCCGAACACGCGTAGGCGACTCCCCCTTGGAGTCCCGCTCAGGCGTCCTGGACGACCTGCAGGGACATGCTGTCGACCAAGTGGCCGGCCTTGGCCCGGAACGCCGCCATGTGCGGAGCCCGGGCATGCGCCTGCAGGGCCTCCATGCTCTCCCACTTCTCGACGACGGTCATGCGGTTCGGGTCTCTTGCCTGGGCCTTCCAGCCCGTGTCCGCATCGAGGCACGGGATGTATTGGATGCAGCCTTGCTCGGCCAGCACGTTCGGCACATTCTCCTTGAAGAGGGCGATGTATTCGCCGAGGGCACCCTCGCGAACGCGGATGGAAGCGATCACGTGAACCATGGCAGACCCCATTCTGCCATCTGCAATGCACCGTGCCGCCAGAGGAGAGAGAAGGAGGAGCGCAGAAAGGGCGCTCGTCCAGGCGCTCCACGGCCTTGCTCCGCGAGCTGTTCGGCACTCCGAGCAGCCTGGATGGACTCGAGCGCCGGCTTGCTCGTGCTCATCGCAACTTTTTCCGCCGCCAAGGTCCGGCCCGACTGGTCCAAGCTGACATTCCCGAACCCGGGTTCGCGGACCGTGGTGGGGCTCTACGACAAGCCGGCACCTGCGACGAACCGCAGAATCAAGCCTAGATTCCCGGTTAATTTCCCGAAATGGCGGTTGAGGGGGCCGTAGGGCTTGAGCGGGGAGCCCGGCGTACCCGGTGCGGGCCCCTCAGCCCGTCGCCGAGCGACCTGGGCCCCCGCGCAGATGCCCTGCGCCGGCCTGCACCCGCACCGCGGCCGCTGCGCCCCCGGCTCCGGGCGCACCGATCCCCCGCGGGCTCCGCGTCGGTCCCCTGCCTCTATGCCCGACGCGGCTCAGGCCGCGCCGCCCCAGCCCTAGCCCGGCTCCATCCGGCTCCCCGCGTGCAGCAGCCAGTCCAACCACAGGTTGCCCCGGCTGAACAGCAGCCGCAGCCGCCGTGCGCTGCGCGTCAGCCGCCCCACGCTGCACACGAAGTACCGGATCAGCGGCCGCAGCCCGTGCTGCCGCGCCGCGTCCGGCAGCGCCTGGTACTGCAGCAGCCGCAGCAGCAGCTGCGCGATCTGCCCGCCCAGGTAGAAACCCTGATTCGCCGCGTGCGAGCGGCACGGCGGATGATGCAAACCCAGGTCCGTCAGCGGCCCCTTGAACGCATTCTCCTGCCCCTGCTTGCCGCGGTGCCGCCGCACCAGCTCCGCCACCGGCAGCCGGTCGCGGCTCACCGGAATCACCGTGTACACCGGCTCCAGCAGCCGCTGCTCCCCGTCCCAGTCGCGCCGGATCACCACATACACCTGCTCCTCCGGCCACCGGGCCGGCCGGTAGGCCACCACGATGGCCCGCTCCTTCCCCGCCGCGTCCAGGGGCTCCCACTCGTCCTCCCGCAACCCCATCGCGGCCGCCAGGCGCAGAATCGGGGCCTTTTTGCGCGGATCGGTCACGCTCACGGAGTAATCCCAGCCCTTCCGCCGGCAGTAGCTCACCAGATCCTGGCAGTAGTACGCGCTGTCGGCCCGCAGCCACACCGGCTGCCGCCCGGTCAGCAAGGGCGCCGCATCCTGGTCCAGCTGCTCCCGCCAATCCCCCCGCACGTCCGTGCCGCCCGCGTGCAGCCGGGCGCTGACCCACGCCACCCCCACGAACACCGAGTGCAGCCAGTACTGCTTCTCGCCGTTGTAGCCGCGCCCGGCGTTCTCGAACAGCTTGCCCTCCACCTCGATCCCCGTGCCGTCCACGAACACCGGGATGTAGCCCCACCGCTGCACGCACGCCTGCGCCACCAGCGGCACCAGCCGCCGGCTGACCAGCCGCGCGCACTCCCGCAACCCCTCCAGGGCTGCCTCGTGCATCCGCTGCAGGTATTCGCCGAGCCGCCGGCTGTCGGGCACGGCCCGCAGCCCGCAGGTTTGCCGGGCGACCTCATCGGCCCCCAAGGCGTCGACCGCGTTGAGGTGCCCCCCGCCGGCGCAGGCCGAGTAGATCAACGCCAGCAGCATCTGCACGTCGCTGCAACCACGCCGGCGGCGCTTGAGGCGGACCGAGGCGGCCAGCTTCTCGGGCAGCCCGAGGAACCGGGCCAGCCGGGCCACCACGCCGAGCCCGGCTAAGCCCGTCAAGTCGTCGTCGCAGACGCCGTAAGCCAGGGTGGGAGCACTGTCGGGGGACATGGGCAAGGGGGCCTCCAAAAAATCGAGATGCACCCCCGAGGTGAAATACGCGGACACCCCGAGGACCGTCTAAGTCATTGTAGCACAAGATGTTCCGGCTGGTGCCGGAATTTTTACCCGGGAATCAGGGAATCAAGGGACGTTCCCTCTGGACGATCTCCGATAGCCTTACCCATCTCTGCGGGACGGCAGGTCGCACGCTGGAGAAGGCCGCGATTCGCCAAACGCTGATCCGCGTCCACCCGTTCCAGCGCAAAACGTTCCTGATCGGCTGGGGCGCGTGGAGCGCAGCGATTCTCGCGCCGGGTGGCGGGGATCGATTCACCAACGTGCCGAGGTTCGTCGGGGCCTACGCCGCAATACTGATGTTTTCATAAGCATTTGCACGAAAAGGCTCCGCAAATCATTGATTTCATTAGTGTTTTTCTTGCAATTACTTTTGGCGGAATTAGCAACGGCCGTGCTGATCGGCATCGTCCGCCGGGCGACACTCCGGCAAGGCGCCCGCCACGTGCCGCCGGGCTTTTCAGGTGTGCAGCGCTCCTCCCGCGGCAGCGGGCCGCAAGATAATAAGGAACGCTCGGGAACCTGTGTGTCCCGCCGGGCGCATGCCAAAGTACAGCCCAGCGATCCAGCGCCTGCTCGACAAAGGCCTGCTCGAGCGTCTGCCCCCCACCTTCTCGATCTACTCGCTAGACCGCATCAAGGACTGGGAGAAGCTCTTCCCCGCCGAGCGCAGCTACTTCGAACGGCTCTTCGGGCTGCTGGACCGCTCCTCGGCCCCTGCGGTCGCCGAGCTGTTCGCCCCGCTGCGGGCCGTGGAGGAGAGGATGGGCGCGCGGGGCGGCCTCTGGAAGTCGAAGCAGTTCACGCTCGAGCATGTGGACTTCCTGCAGCGCAGCAGCCACCTGGCCGCGTGGCGCGAGACGGTCGCCGACATCTTCGCCAAGATCGAGCCGGTCCTCGACGCCGAAACCGCCCGCTCCGGGAACTCGCGGCTAGTCACCGTGGTATCGCCGCCCGAGCTGCCGATGGGGCCCGACAGGATGTGGACCCGCCTGAGGGATGCGGGCCGCCTCGTGCCGCTGGACCTGGACTCCGACATCCAGCTGGGGGACTACCTCGCGACGCTGGTGAGCGGCGCGGGCCGCGCCGCGCGCCGCCCCACCCTGTTCGACCTCTACGCCAAGCAACGGGCCGGCGCCCGCTACGACACCTGGGTCGTCGAGGCCGCCGATCCCTTGCTGCGCCTCGCGCAGTCGCTCGAAGGCTGGGTCGGCTTGAGCTACGAGCGCCTGGACGGCCTGCGCCGGATTCTGATGCGGGAGGTCAACGAACTGGTCACGCAGGAGCGGATCCCCGGCCCCCGCCAGCTCGGCGAACGTCTGCGGACGATGAACCCCGGGGCCCTCCGCCGGGCGGCCGGCCGCGACCCCGCGATGCAGGACTTTCTGCAGTCCGTGCTGCTCAACGGCAACGGCACCCTGCTGATCAACAATACCTTCGTCGAATGGACCTCCCTGCAGGCGATCCGCCGGGCCCGCCCGTCGGTTCTGTTCGCCTCCTTCGGCATCCGCAATAAGGTCAAGCCGTTCAGCAGCCTGCTAATCTACTCCGACCAAGAGGAGACCAGCCCGATCCCGACGCAGGCCGACATGCTGGGCTCCTACGTCGACCTGGAAGTGTTCTACCAGTACATTTGGCAGGAATGCGGCAAGTACGCCGAGTACCGCCGCAACACGGCCTATCTGTTCGTCGGCATTGGGCTGGACGCCGTCTTCGCGATCGCTCCGCCCGATTTCCCGCTGTGGGAGGCCTCTGGCCCGCAGCGCCCGGCGGCCGTGTTCCGCGCCTGCGCCGAGTGGCTGGGCCTGGAGTCCGGCTGAGGCGCTAATCTAGGTGGAGTCGGAGCCGACCGGTGCGGAGCAAAGGGTGTTTCGGGGTGAAGGTCCGGCTCGCGGTGGCGGCGCTGGCCCTGGGTGCGCTGCCCCAGGCCGTCGGTGGCCCGGAGGCCGAGACGGAGTTGCTCGAACAGCTGGTGCGCTCCGGTCGCCTGGACACGCTCGGCTTGCGCTCTTCCGAGAGGCTCCGCCCGGCGGCGCACCTTGCCCCGGGCGACCCGCCCTTGCTCGCCTTCCGGTACCTGGAGGACCGGCGACGCCACCGCTTCGGCGAGCTTGACCTGATGATGGACGATGCCGGCCACTAGCCGCGCCGCGGTCGCCGCCAGTCTCGTGGCGACCGTCCTGTTGCTGCCTGCCGCTCGCGCCGACGCACCCTTCGAGGAAGGGCTGCGGCTGTTCGGCGGGGGAGACTACGCGGCATCCCGGGAGCTCTTCGATGCATCCTCCGATGGCCGCGCCCCGGTCCTGGCGGCCGTAGTGGACGCCGCGCTCGGCGGCTGCGAGGAAGCCTTGCCTCGGCTCGCTGCCGCAGCAGCGCACCCGGACCCGGCCACAGCTCGGCTCGCCGGCCTCGCGGCCGCACGCTGCTCCATCGCCGGCAAACGGTTCGACGCCGCCTTGCGGCTGCTAGCCTCCCTGCAGGCCGCCCACGCGAACGACCCCGACATCCTCTACGAGACCGCCCGCCTGCACCTGAAAGGCTGGAACGAGGCCGTGGCGGCGATCTTCGAGGCCACCCCGGCTTCTTTCCGGGTGAACCAGCTCTCGGCGGAGATCTTTGAGATCCAAGGCCGCTACGACGAGGCGATTCGCGAATACCGCAAGGCGCTGGAGAAGGCCCCCGGGACCCTCAACCTGCACTACCGCCTCGGGCGCGCC
>CBDBZZ010000009.1:0-217832 GCA_965213745.1 Bryobacterales bacterium
CTGCTGGATCGCCCAGCCCCGGTGCTGGCGCATACCCTTGCGCAGACGGAATCGCGTCGTCCCGCGATCGGGATCTCGGCAGAACGCGAGCAGAGCCCGACAGTGCTCGCACTGGCAACCGATGTCACCATGCGTTGCATGGTCGGCCGAGGGTCGCGGAGGACCCTCGCTCCGAGCTAGCAGCGAGGGGCCGGGGCACCGATCTCCACCCCATCGGCGAGCAAGGCGGCGGCCTGCGCGATCTACCGTGCGTTGTCTGATGCGTGGCACCACCGAGTCCCAGCCGAGCCGCGCACCGACAGGTTCTAAACCAGCGAGACCCGGTGACCCGAACGGACGGGCTTGGCCCCATGAGGGCAGTCCGCGCAGGATGCGGCGTGGGTCAGCTCGGTGGAGTCGTCCGAGGCCACCTCGATCACAGTCTCGCGGCGATTGTGGCACACCGCCAGTTCCCCACCCCCGCATTCCATCAGCAGCGAAAGCGCTAGGGCGGCAATCCTGCCGTCCGTCTTCCCCGTGTCGCGATGCTCGGCGAAGGAAGCCCCCCGTCTCGTGTAGCAAAAACTTGTGGAGCTTTCCCTCGAGCCGACCGCGGGGGCCGCCCATGCCTCCACTGACAGCGTCGAGGACGGAGTCCAGCACAATTGGCCACGCCCGCCCGGACACCTGCATCCGCTTGGCGTCGGCCTGCCACATGTCCGGACGAAAGTGGCGGGCACCGTTTCGGACCCCTTGCCATCGGGTGCCCGCTCCGCCGTAGCAATCAGGGCCGGGACCTACGTTTTCGGCACCGGATACGAAATCGCGCCGTTACCCTCCGCCCGGGAGGCGAGGCAGCGGCGCGACGAGCTGACCGTGAGCGCAATAGGCACCTGGGCGGGCGAACGCCCGGACGCATTGCGTGTTGTTGACTTCCGGGGCCCACAGATCGCCCTCGACCGTCTTGCGGCCCCCGGCGCATTCCCGGACTGCCTCTGCCACATTGAGCCTGCCTTCCCGAGAGAAACTGATCGCCTCCAGGAAGCGGTGGAGCGCTCTGACATTGCGAACAGCCCCTCCGCCTGGACTTCCGGCCGCACATAGAGCACCCCATGGCTTTCAGCGTGTCCTCTGGCTTTCGGAGTCCCAAACCAGCGGCAGCAGCCCCCAAGCAGGGGCCGCGTGAAGATCGAAAAAGTTTCCGAGCTCAGCGCCAAGAACGGATGCATTCTGCGCAGGATCGCCCGCCCAGCAAGCAAGTCGACCCCGGTTCGCTTCAGCTTGCGAGCGCTCGGGCGCGTGCGGACAAACTTCAGGCCCCCCGGCTCCTCCAGGAGCTGCTCCACTACGTTGAGCAACTCCGGAGCCAGTTGCACTTCGTCCACCACTAGGTCGCCGCCCACAAGAGTGCCCCCGCCAGTTCCCGTAGCCGCTCCGGGCGCGAGGCGCACAGCCGGTACCGGTCAGGATTCAGCAGATCGAGCCAAAGTGGTTGCGGCAAGGTACGCGAGCGCAAATTCGTGCGGTGCGAGGCATCCGTCTCCAAGCCCGGGCCCGAGGCACGCTCGCCGGATTCGAAGCGGGGGTGTTTGCCTGCCCCTGGCAAGACCTGAGGCAGGCCGGCCCATTCCCGTCCGACGGCGTCCGGGAGGCTACCATGGAAGCCGGTGCATCGCCGCATGGGCTGCGGACGCGGACCAAGAGCACGGTGAGCAGCTTTCAGCACCGGATCGGGGCCCACACCCCAGCTGCGGGAGGTGTCCACCGTGCGGCCCAAGCAGCAGCTGATATCGGGTGCAACGCTCTGCAGGTCTTCACCCGCAGCCCGCGCATGTGGCGCGGAACGACGCCCACTCCAGCCAGCGTCGCCAAACTTGAGGAGCTGCGCCGGGAGCACGACCTCGACCCGGTTGCCGTCCATGGCAGCTACCTAACGAACCTCGCTGCGGCGGATCCCGCGGTCCGAGCAAAGTCGCTGGCGTCGTTCCGGCTGGAGTTGGCCAACGCCCGTTTGATCGGGGGCGGACTACCTTGTTATCCATCCCGGCAGTGCCCGCGGCCACTCTCGGGAGCAAGCCATCGCCTCCTTCGCCGCCTCGTTCGCGGAGGCGCAGCAAGGCTTCGAGTGGGGCCCGCTCCGGTTGCTGCTGGAGAACACTGCTGGGGCCGGGGCTACGTTGGGGCGCTCCTTCCAGGAGCTAGCGGACCTCCGCCAAGCTGTGTCGGCGCTCTGCGAGGCACCGCTGGGCTTCTGCATCGACACGGCGCACTGCTTTGAGGCCGGCTACGACATCTCCACCGCAGCGGGGTTAGCAGCCACCGTCCAGGAGCTAGACGAGTGCCTCGGTCTCGAGCAGGTGCGCGTGCTTCACGCCAACGATTCGAAGACCTTGCTGGGCTCTAACAGCGACCGCCACGAATCCATCGGCGACGGCCACATCGGAGCTGAGGCTTTCGCACGGATGCTGCGCCACCCCGATCTGCGCTCGAAACCGTTCATCGTGGAAACACCCCTGATCGAGAAGAGCCACCGCGAGAACGTCAGGCGTCTCCGGGCTTTGGCCGCTGGGGCCAATGCATCGGCAGACTGAGCGCTTGACGGAATTTAGTCGTCGCCGCCGCCGAGAAACCCGGCCCGCAGCAAAAAATAAAGGAGCGTCAAGATGCTGCTCACTGCCGCCGCCACATAGGTCCAAGCTGCGGCGTTCAGTACCTTGTCTACGCCGACCCGCTCATGCGGAGCAAGGATGCCATAGTCCAGCACCAATTCCTTGGCCCGCCGGCTGGCGTCGAACTCCACCGGCAGCGTGACGAGCTGGAACGCCACCGTCGCCGAGAACAGGATGACCCCGACCTGCACCAAGCCCATAGCCGAGAATAACAAGCCGAGGGTGATCACGATCCAGCCGAGACTTGAACCGATGCTTGCGAGCGGCACCATCGCCGAGCGCAACTGCAGCGGCGCATAGGCCTGCGCGTGCTGGATGGCGTGCCCGGCCTCGTGGCAAGCCACCCCGACTGCGGCGATCGACGGCCGGTCATGCACATCGGGAGAGAGCGCCAAGCTCCGCGTCGCGGGGTTGTAGTGGTCCGACAGGAAGCCGTCGGCCCGTCCGATCCTGACGTCGTACAAGCCGGCTTGGTTCAGCATCGTGCGGGCAGCCTCCGCACCCGTCATCCGCGCCCGCACCTTGCCCCACTTCTTGAACGCCGAGTTGGTCCGCATGCTGGCCCACAGCGACAGAAGCAGCCCGGGGATCATGAACAGGAGGTAGAGCGGGTCAATGAAAAACATCGCGAGTCCCTGCTTTCATCATACGTGACCCCGCTAGAGCGGCGGGGGCGCAGGTTTTCCGCCGCACGATTGATTCTTATTTCCATGTCAGGAGCCTGTAGTGGCTGCGCGTCGACCGCTACGGGGCGGGTCGGCTGGTCGCTGAGACGCAGGGACATAGGCCGTGCTCGCATCCGGCTGCCTTCCAGGCACCTCCGCAACGGCTCCGTGGCCGGTGCGCCTGCGGCAGCGGGATCGTCTCGCCCTGCCCGCCAGGAGTCCGCTGAGAAACCCATCTAGTTTTTGTGGGGATCGTCCTGCTTGGAGGTTGCCGCTTGGATTGCGCCCCTCGGTCTACGCTTTTAGGCTCCCTGGCGCTGGGCCAACGCCAGCAGCCGCAGGGCAGGCACCTGCCTGGACCCCGCGGATCTGCGCACGGCTTAACCCGGGGCGGGAGGAAGCCGGGTGCGACGCTTTGGTCTAGGACCTCTGCCGGGAGTTCTCCGAGAGCTCCTGCGGGCGGCCCCCGGAGGTCTCCCGCCGGAGGCTGCTGCGGGGCTACCTGCTGGGCCTCGAGTCCGTGCGGGGTCTTGCCCTGTGCGGGGGAGGACGGCCTGCCCCTGCGCCAGTTTCCGGGGTCCGCCCTGAGCAAGTCTCCCCCCGGACCATGCCACGCTGTCCCGCCACCGGCAGCGGCTGGCGCTGGAAACACACCTCCAGGTGTGCGACTGGGTGGAGGAGCGGCTGCGCGCGGCCGGGCTGGCACAGGGCGTCCCGGTGGGCGGGGACGACGGGGCGGGCAGCCCACGCAGCGCTGCACACGCTGCGGAGCCAAGACCCGCAGCAGGGCTACGAGGCGTTCGTGCAGCGGTTGGCCCAAGCCTCCGGGGTGGAGACGCCGGCCCCAGCAGGAGTTGCTCGCTGGCGACCGGCAGCAGAAGCCGAAGACGCTGTCCCACAGCGAGGAGCAGCTGCACATGGCGCAGCACTCGTCCGGCTGCGTTTGCGAGCAGGGCCAGAGCCTGCTGCCTCGCTGGAGAAGGCCGCGCAGGGGCTGCAGCATCTGGCACGGCAGGTGGCCCGGCCAGGCCAGTGCCATACCGAGGAGGGCCTGCAGCGGTGCATTCGGCACTGGTTGGCACCGAGCTTCGTGGCCGAGGTGCTCCGCTACGAGCTGCGGCGCGAGAGCGACCACTGGCAGCTGGCATGGGGCACCGACGGGGAGGACCTGCAGCGGCTGCTGGCCGAACGGCGCTGGCGGCCAACCGGCTGGACTGGACTGTCGCGCAGGTGGTGGGGGTCGCACAGATGCTCCGCGGCCCCAAGGGCAGCGACTGGCTGGGCTGGGGCCGCTGTACCACTGGACCGCCAGCAAGATTCGGATGCACGTTTTCCGCTGCCTGCTGGGGGTCTCGCCGCTGCAGTACCAGCGCCAGCGGGTCCAGGCGGCCTGGCCCGGGCTGACGATCGAGGGGCTCCAGGACGAGCCGGGCCGGATCCAGCAGCACGAACTGCCGCACCTGCGGCTGGGCGCCAATGGGCCGCCGCGGCTGACCACGGTGGTGGGCAAGGGCACCCTGGCCCAGAAGACCCTGCCGGAGGCACTCGGGATCGACGGACTGGTCAGCAACGAGCCGGGGTAATACGCCCCGGCTCGCTCGAGCTCACTGAACAACAGTGCTTTCGGACACGTATTGAAGTCACCTCACAAAACTACCGCTAGGCTTGTGCGTCGGCTTAGCCGGCGTGGGCACCGGTTTCGTCGTTTGGTGGCAGTTGGCATTGGAGCTGTAAGCCGACCGTCGCTGCACTCTGACCGCTCTCAGCGGACGGGACTGACAGTCCCCCGGTCCCGGCGTGGCAATCCCGTGTTCTGAGGAGACGGTCCGGCCTTGCTGCGAGTCCGGGCATCTAGAACCGAAGGATCACGGGAGCCCGGCAACGTGCCATCGACACTGAAGGACATCGCAGCAGCCCTGAACTGCTCGGTCGTGACAGTCTCAGAGGCGCTTACATATACTGATCGCGTCAAAAGTCGTGTCTCGGAAATCCCTTCGTCGATTGATCTGCAAGGTGGGTTTTGTACTCTATTAGTATAACAAAAGAAAGATTCTTCTTCTTCCTGCGCCTTACTGCGGACCAGAAGTTCGAGGTTTCAAAGAAAGTGGTATTGCCGTACATTGGGGGCAAATCATTGGCCCAGATAAAGTCCTGTATCCCTTTCTCAATACGCACGATCTATCGTTGGATCTCACGCTTCCTCCTGGGAGGCATGGAAAGTATTCGGGATCGTAGAAGAACGGGAAGACCACGCCAATGGACAGATCGGCACCTGGCTTGGATCCGCATCGTCGGCGGAGACCAAGACCCCGCTCAAGACCCATGCGAGCGCGCTTGGCGGACCGCGCAGCGAGTGCGCCAAGCCTTTTGGGAGAAGTTCGGCGGCGTCCTGAGCGTCTCCCCGGTGCGCCGGATCCTGCGGCGGCTCGGACTCACCCCGCAGCGACCCAAGCGGCGCGCCACCCGGTACGATCCCGCTGCTGTGCAGCGGTGGGAAGACGCAGAGCTCCCCCAGATCCTTCACCGTGCCTGGAGTTGGGGAGCCATGATCGCTTTCGCCGACGAGTCCGGTCTAGCTTCGCAGAGCGTGTAGCGGCGCACTTGGGACCCGTGCGGTCAGACCCCCGTCGTGCGGGTGGCCAGCGGGCGCTTCCGCCTCCACCGGCTGGCAGCGAGCAGCCCGGAGGGCCAGCTCGAGGACACCGTGCGGAAAGGTCCTGTCACGGCGGAGGGCTTCCGGGGGTTCCTCAAGCGGATCGCGGAGGAAGCGGATCGGAAGATTCTGTTGGTGGTGGACAATTGCAGGATTCACCGCGCCCGGATAATCCGTGAGGGGCTGAAAGCAAACCAAGCCGCGATAGAGCTGTACTTTCAGCCAACCTACTCGCCGCAAGTCAATCCTGCGGAACTGCTAGGGGCCTTGGTCCAGCGGCGGGTCCGCCGCGAGCTGAGCAAGACCGAAGCACAGCTTCGCGACAACCTGGAAGCTGCTTTCCAGTCTTTGCAAAAAGCTCCGGAACAGGTGCGAGCCTTCTTGCGAGAGGCAGACTGCCAGTATATTCTTGCCTGCATTCTGATGATACGACTTTTGACTCGATCAGTAATTCCCATCCTCGTGAGCACAGGGGAAGTTCTCCGTCGGGGGCGAAACGAGTATGCGGCACCAAGCTCGGGCTGTCCTTCGGTTCGCCCGGGCTTCCGGGCGAACTCGCCCTGTTCACCAACTTTTGGCGCTCGCCCCGCCCCCGCATCTTGCCCCCAGCGGAATGCCGCCTTGTTCCGCGCGCTGGCCCCCAGCGACAGAAGCAGCGTAGGTGCCATATAGAGGAACGTAGCCAGCCCCGACACTCATAACACGCGACCCGGCTAGAACAGCCGGGACCGCAGGCGCTCCGCCGCGGCTGCCGCAAGCACCCGCGCCGTCAGCTTCGCATAGGCCTCCCGGACGGCCCGAACCGCCGGGCCCCGCAGCCTTGGGTAAGGCGAGAATTCGTCGGCGTCGGGCGCGGCCCGGACACCCGACGCTAGGATCCAATCGCGCGTCCTCGGCAGCGGAATCGCCGGGGAAACCGGCGAGAACAGCCAATCCACCGAGCGGCCCGCGCTAGCGAACTTGTCGAGCAGAGGGTGGATCTCCCCATCGGGGAGGGAGCCGAACATGCGAAACCAAGCTTCGGGCGCGGCCTCGACCACGGCCCGGATCAGCGGCAGCGAGTCCAGCCGCCGGAGGCCGGCACCCCCGTCCACGACCAAGTCCGCGATCACAAAGTCGTACGGCCCGACACCCTGGCCAAGGTAGTCCTCCGCGTCGGTCACATGCACGCGCAAGCGCTCTAGGCGCTCGTAGTGCCGCACGAGCGGGTGGAACTCCCGCGCCATCGCGGCCATCGCGGGGTCTACTTCCACAGCCTCGAGAACCATCTCGGGAAACTCGTGCAGAAGGCCGACCGCTCCGCAGCCTCCGCCCAGCCCCAGCATCAAGCCCCGGCCGGCCGGATGCCGCTGGCCTGCCAAGAACCACGCCAGCTGGTAGCGGGTCTCAATGACCGCCCCCGGCCCCTGCGCCAGGGTCGGCTCCACATCCGCCGCAGCGGGTCGCAGCAACGACGCTCCCTGCAAGACCCCTCCGATCGTGAACCGCCGCGCCTCAGCTGTGTCCACTACCCCCACCGCGCCGAAGAGCCCCGGTCGCTCGAGCCTGACCGTTGGCATGGGTCTCAGTTCCAATCCCGCAGAGGGGCGGTCAGGGTGAATCGCTCCCCGAGGTAGACGCGCCGCACCTCGGCGTCGGCCTCCAACTCGTGCGGCCGCCCGGACCGGAAAACCGTCCCATTGTGGATGATGAAAGCGCGGTCGGTCACGCTCAGCGTCTCATGCACGTTGTGGTCGGTGATGACGATCCCGATCCGCTCGGCGCTCAAGCGCTCCAGAATACGCTGGAGCTCGATGACTTGCTTGGGGTCGATCCCGGAGAAAGGCTCGTCCAGCAGCAGGAACTGCGGGGACAGCACCAAGGAGCGGGCGATCTCCACCCGGCGGCGCTCGCCTCCGGACAACTGGTAGCCGCGACTGGACCGCACCTGGTCTAGACCGAGCTGCGCGATCAGGTTGTTGAGACGCTCGCGCCGCTCGGAGCGGAGCAGGGGGAGCGTCTGCAGGATGGCGAGCAGATTCTCCTCCACAGTCAGCTTGCGGAAGACCGAGGCCTCCTGCGGAAGGTAGCTGATGCCTAGGCGCGCTCGCTGATACATCGGCATGTCGGTGATGTCGAGATCATCCGCGTAGACTTTGCCGATGTCCGGGGCGACCAGCCCCACAATCATGTTGAACGAAGTTGTCTTGCCCGCTCCGTTGGGGCCCAGCAAGCCGATGATTTCGCCGCGTCGGACAGAAAGCGTGAAGTCGCGGACAACCGCCCGCCCGCGGTAGCTCTTGGAGAGCCCCTCAGTTCGCAGTGTTTCCATCGGCGCGGCAGCGCAGCAGCGACGGCCCGTCTAGCGAGCCCCCGGACGGTAGCTGTAGGCGCGTTCTGCGCCGTGGCCCGAAACGAGCAGCCTATCACCCGCCGTCCGATAGGTCAAACTCGCGCCGTGGGTCTCCTCCCCGTCCGCTCCGACCAGCCTAGCGGGCAGACCTGTCAGCAGAATCTCTCCGGCGGCGGAGCGATATTCCAGCCGATCCGAGAATCCCCGAATGCCCCCCGGCCCCCCGGCGATAGCCAGTTGCACCGCGCCAGTCGCGATCATCGGACCGAGGTGGGCGCCTTGGCCCACGGGGCCAAGCGCAGCCTGCAGCCGATCGGCAACCACCCGCATGTCGCCGCGGTGGAAATCCACATCGCCACCGAAGTCCGCAATGCGCTCGGCGTCTCCGTACCGCATGGTGGCGGCTCTCACCGCAACGTCACCGCCGCCGTCCTCCGCGGCTTCCGACCAAGCCATTGCCACACCGCCTAGGGCGACGATCGCCCGACCCCGCTGATCGACGCTGATCGAGTTGGCGTCGATTCGCTGGGTCCCCTGCCAGAGCCGGGCGGCACCCCGAAGATCCACGACGCCCGCGGGGTCCGATACCAGCGCATCCGCCGCACCGAAGACGGGCTCCCCTGGAGCGAACAAGCCCAACTGCGGCCCATCCGAGCCGGCCCTCCCGGGCCCACCCAGCAGCAAGGACACATCGCCGCTTGCCCGCAGGCGACCGCCGGCTCGGCCGACCAGGATCCGGCGGGCGGACACTGACGCCCCTTGCCCATCCGCCCGCGCTTCCCCAATCAATTCCACGGCGTCGCCCGCCATCTCGAGATGAGCCTCCCGCGCAGCGCCCCGGCGGGCACCCTCCTCAAAGCGGAAGTCCCCCGCTTGGCGAACACTCCGAATCTCTCCCGTTGCGGGGGAAACCGAGGCCTGCAGAAGCTCGCTCCGAGTCCGCAGCGTTGCCGAACCGTTGGGGCCGGGCAATTCGAACCGGGCGGCACCCTCGCCGACAATCGCCTTGATCCGGTCCCCGGCGGCGAACTTCAGTTCGATCCGCCCCGCCTCGAGAACGCTCGCCGACTCCGCCGTAGAGCGCTGCTCGACGCGTCCCCGCCGCAGCGTCTCGACTCGCTCGAACCCGACGGAGCCGGGCCCTAGGTGCAGGGCAAGCCGCTCCGTAGTCAGGCTTGTGAGGCCATCGGGGCCGGCGTCGATGCGGGCAACGGCTGCTTCCGCAGCCTCGACGCTCCGTAGCTCGCTGTCGCCACGAGCCTGGGTCTGAACATAGTGCAGATCGACCACGCCCCCGGCGACGGTCATGCATCGGTCGGAGCTTGCAGATTCAAACTCGGCCCCGCCTAGGCCCCGCAACCGCTCAATTGCGCCGTTCGCAGCGAACTGGGCCTCCAGCCGATCCGCGGCGTAGCGCACACTCCTCCCCTCGGCACCCTCGCCTCCCAAGGCCCTCTCGGCCTCCAGCCGGCTGATGCGGCCAGCTTCCAACCAAACCACGGCCCGATCGCACTCCAGCCACCGGGCTCCCTGCTCAATCCGCGCTCCGTCGGCTAACTCAATGCGCCCAGCTTGTTCCGCATAGCGCATCCGGCCTGCCCAGATCTTCGTAGGCGGCGTCTGAGGGCCGAATCCGAATCGCTCGAGGTACGCGTCCGCATGGAGACCCAGCACCCCGGCCCCGGCATCGTAGGCGGCACCCCGCGAGCGGCCCATCCCGCCCTCGAACTCATAGCGGAGGTCCCGGTCCGTGCTAATCCGGTTCTCCTCCAAATGAAACAGGACTCCCGAGGCCTGCACCCTCACAGGAGTGCCGCCGCCGTCCACAGGCACACCAAGCGTCATCGCCGTCTCCCCGTCGCTATAGAGAGACCCAGAGTCTAGGAGCTGCATCGCAGCGCTCTCAACCCGGTCGAAAGTTGCGTTGCTGAGGTGGAAGATCCGGAGAGCTACGCCCCGGAGGTTGGCCCCACGCCCATCAGCATTCTGGGAGAAGTCGTCGGCCCGCACCTCGATGTGAGTGGATTCGCCAATCGTCTGAGTCCACTGCCAGCTCTGCGCCTGCGCGGCCACCTGCTCGGACAGCACCGGCAGCAGCTCGGCTAGGTGCTGCCCGCCGTCTCGCCTGGAGTCCTGATAGTCGATTACGAGCAGGCCGCCGACACCGGCGGCGGCTAGAACAAGTAGGATACGGAGCCGTTTCCGCAAGCAGACATTAGTATACGCCAACATCACCGCAGTTCTTGGTACGTCCAAAAGGGGCGGCTGTCGTAGCTGCAAGCTCATCTTCAATAGATTCGCACCTCATATCTTTTTCCGATACTCCATGGGGACAAGAAAAACCAGTAGAGACACATACAGAAGGCTTTCTATGGTTAATTTTTTGTGCTAAATTCTCACTTAATTCGTCTCTAACATTATTTTTTCTTTCGAAAGGATGAGTTCGGGTGTTCCTACAGGAATATCGGGCCAGAAACACTTTCAGGCACTGCACCACACGCGACCTCGTGGGCTAACGCTTCATGTACCAAGCTGGATGAGCCGGTCAAGAATAGCGAGGAAAACGGCGAAGCGGAAGTCTCGCTGGGTAGGGTCACTTGCACGGCGGTGGGCAGGCTGGTGAACTCACAGAGGCGCTTGAAAACTACCGCGGGACCGAGAATGCAGCCCGAGATACGGTATGGGGAAACATATTCGGCGAAGAGGACTCCGAAAACGATGGGATGGATAACGGCACCTGCAGCAGCAAGGAAAGCCATGCATCCGAACTTGGCCAGAACACACTGGCGGACTTTGAAACCGTTTCGGAAGCTCTCAATGAACTATGTGCAGTCGTGCTTATGATTGGATTTCTTATGGAAAACACTTTTCTACCTGGAGCCTAATGCACTACTTAGGGACGGCCTACATTATCTACGATGTACGATATTACAGGAGGAAACTGCACATTCTATAAGATGAGAAAATGCACCAGAAATCCGGGTTTAGCCGGACTGGCAGATGGCAACTCTCGTGCGCCGGATGCATTTGCAGCTTGAATTTGGACGAGAGCTGGCGAGCATCTGTCTCAGCCTAGCTTCGTCCCGCACCTCGGCTACTTGCGCCATTCGCCGCAGGGTGCAGCAGTTTCTCCAACAGCTGTACGAGAGCCAAGAAATTAGCCGTCCACTCCAACATACAAGGGGGGGCACCGAGCCCAGCCTCGGCGCAGGGCTCTGGCCGATGCACGCAGGGATGCGTGCGTTGACCAGCACCCCCTTGTTGCCGTGCGCCCCAAGCAGTTCGCAGAGCAGGACCCAGTTCGCGCACCTTCCATCGCCCCTGACTCGACGCCTTCCGCTGCGAGCCAGTCCACGAGTTCCCGACATCGCCCATTGCCAACGGCATCGCAAGACTGCTCCGCAGCAAGCGGCGCTCCCACCACGGGCAGTGTTCAGGTCCCGCTCCTTGCCGCGCGAGCGGCTCAGCCGGCAGCAAAGCGTACGACCATACTACGGGGCGAATGCCCCATTCCTGCCTAGGCAGTCACTGCACATTATTCGGAAGCGCGAACGCCAAATACGTGCCGCCCGAAACGCCGCCGGTCTTCCCGCCTCCCGCGCCGATGACGACAAATTGCCGCCCGTCCGCCTCGTACACCGCGGGGGTCGCGTTGCCGCCCGCCGGCAGCATCGTCTCCCATAGCAACTCTCCGGAAGCCTTATCGAAAGCGCGGAACTTTCGATCCCGGGCGGTGGCCCCGATGAACAGCAGTCCGCCTGCGGTCACCACCGGTCCGCCGTAGTTCTCCGTGCCGGTCGGGGGCATCCCCTGCTCGGCAAGTTCCGGGTACTCTCCCAAGGGGACGCTCCACGCGATGGCACCTGCGTCGAGATCAACTGCGTTGAGCGTGCCCCAGGGAGGCGCGATGGCCGGATATCCGTCGGGATCGAAGAACCGGTTGTAGCCGTCGGTCGTAAATGGCACCGCCGCCCGTCGTGCGATCTCGGGCAACGCCACATCGGGCCCGGCTTCGCCAAGGAGCACGTACCGCGCCAGCGCACGTACCGCGCCGTCATTCAGGTTCGGGAAGGCCGGCATGCGACCCACGCCCTGCCGGACCAATGCGGCGAATTGCTCCCGGCTGAGCTCGAGATCTGTCAAAGCTGGGAATGTGGGCGGCGTACCGCTGCGGTCCTCCAAATGGCAGGCTGCGCAATGACGCTGGTACAGCCTCTGCCCGTTCACGGCAGCCCGGAGCTCACCCTGCTCCACGAGGCGCAGGATCCAGGCCATCTCGTTGGAGTTGACGTACAGCAGGCCTGTCTCGGGGTCGAAGGCCTGCCCGCCCCATTCCGCCCCGCCGTCGTAGCCCGGAAAGATCACCGTGCCCTGCAGGCTCGGGGGCGTGAACAGCCCCTCGCTGCGGAACTGCCGGTACCGCTTGAGGACCGCCTCGCGCGCCTCGGGAGTGCGGCGGGTCAAGTCGGCTTCCGTCAGCCGCTGGCGGCCCAGCGGCGGAGGAAGCTCGGGAACGGTCTGCGTCGGGGCCAGCCTTTCGCCCGCAACGTCGGACGGCGGCGCGTCGACCTGGTGCAGCGGAAACAGGGACTCCCCGGTCTCCCGGTCGAAAGCGTAGACTTGGTTGAACTTGGTCGCGACCGCCACGGCATCGACGAGCCGTCCGTCCCGTTCTACGGTGACCAGCACCGGCGGGGCCGGCTGGTCGCGATCCCAGACGTCGTGCCGCACAAACTGGTGGTGCCATACCAGTTCGCCCGTGGCGGCTCGCAAGCACAGCAGCGAGTTGGCGTAGAGGTTGTCCCCATGGCGGTTTCCGCCCCAGAAATCGAAGGCGGCCGAGCCGGTTCCGGCGTAGACGAGCCCGCGCCCCTCGTCTAAGGCCATGCCGGCCCAGCAGTTGGCGCCGCCGAGCGTCTTCCAGCCGTCCTGCGGCCAAGTCTCGTGGCCCGGCTCGCCGGGATGCGGGATCGTGTGGAAGGTCCAGCGGAGAGCCCCGGTGGCGGCGTCGTAGGCGCGGATGTCGCCCGGCGCACTCGGCAGGCTCTCGCTCACGATGCTGCCGATCACGAGCAGGTCCCCATACACGACGCCGGGCGTGTTCATGCCGACCGACAATGCGGCCGGGGGCCGACCGAGGTTCTCTCTGAGATCAATTGCCCCGTCCTGCCCGAACTCCGGCACGGGCGTGCCGGTTGCAGCGTCCAGCGCGTACAGCAGGTGCCGTGCGGCGAAGAAGATCCGGGCTCCCGGCCCCCCGCGCCAATGCATGAAGCCCCGGTTGCGGGTCCGGCCCCGAAAAGGTAGGCCGTCCACGATGGGCCGATGGCTCCAGAGCAATTCACCGGTCGCAGCGTCCAGCGCGAAGACCCGGCCGTTCGGGCTCGAGGCGTACAGCACACCGTCGACCACTAACGGATTGCACTGCATCTCCGAGCCCGGGAACGCCTCGCCGGTGTCGTACTCCCAGGCCACCGATAGGTTGGCGACATTGCCGGGATGGATTTGTCGCAGGCGCGAGTAACGGATTTGGTCTAGACCGCCCCCGTAGGCCTCCCAGCCGGTATAGCCGCTGCTTGGAACTGAGCGAGGTCCACTGCAAGCCAATGCGGCGCAGCATCCGCAAACCAAGGCAAGCCAACGCATTCGAGGCCATTCTAGCTTTCGGTCGGTCGGCGGCCGCGACGCGGCTACCGCGGACCTGGCACCCACAGTGCCACCCTAGGCTCGACACCGGCCCTGAGCCGAGGCGGGTTGAGTCGGGAAGCCCAATGGTATCGTAGCCCGTTGATGCGCGATCCCAAGACATTCCGCAGCAACGCTTGGTTCCACGGCGACCAGTACGAGCATCTCGCCCGGCGGGCTTGGCTCCGCTCGGAGGGGCTCGGGGACGCGGCCTTCGATGGCCGGCCCGTGATCGGGGTCTGCAACTCCTGGTCGGAGCTCACCAATTGCAACGCCCACCTGCGGCAGGTGGCGGAGGCCGTCAAGCGCGGGGTGTGGGCGGCGGGCGGGGTGCCGCTGGAGTTCCCGACGATCTCGCTGGGCGAGATGTTCATGAAGCCGACCACGATGCTGTTCCGCAACCTCATGGCGATGGATGTCGAGGAGTCGATCAGCGCGAACCCCATCGACGGCGTGGTTCTGCTGTGCGGCTGCGACAAGACGACCCCGGCCCAGCTGATGGGAGCAGCCTCGGCCGACATCCCAGCCATCATGGTCACTGGCGGGCCTATGCTCTCCGGCCGATGGCACGGCGAGCCGCTCGGCTCAGGAACGGATGGACGACGACTGTTCGAGAAGCTGCGAGCGGGCGAGATCGGCGAGGAGCAATGGGCCGAGGTCGAGGGCTGCATCTCCCGCAGCGCAGGCCACTGCACGGTCATGGGCACCGCCTCGACGATGGCCTCCATGGCGGAGGCCCTCGGGATGATGCTCTCGGGCGGCGCGGCCATCCCCGCCGTCGACTCGCGACGCTACCAGCTCGCGGAAGCCAGCGGACGGCGCATCGTCGAGATGGTCCGCGAGGATCTGACACCTTCGCGAATTCTGACCCGCGAGGCGTTTGAGAATGCGGTGCGGACCGACATGGCGATCGGCGGCTCCACGAACGCCGTCGTGCATCTTCTGGCCATTGCCGGGCGGGCGGGGGTTCCACTCAGCCTCGACGAGTTCGACCGGCTCTCCCGGGAAACGCCGTACATCGCCAATGTCAAGCCGTCCGGCGAGCGGCTCATGGAGGACTTTTTCTACGCCGGAGGCCTGCCGTGCGTTATGAAGGAGATTCTGCCGCTGCTCCACGGGGACGCGCTCACAGTGGGCGGACGCACGCTCGCCGAGGAGCTGGCCGATGTCGAAATTCGCGATCGCAGCCTCATCCGCCCGCTCGACGATCCTCTCCATCCCGAAGGCGGCACGGCCGTCCTGCACGGCAACCTCGCTCCGGACGGGGCGGTGATCAAGCAGACGGCAGCGTCGCCGCACTTGCTCCGCCACCGCGGCAAGGCGGTCGTGTTCGAGCGCTACGAAGAGCTGCGGGCCGGTATCGATGATGCACGGCTTGAGGTCGACGAGACCTCAGTGCTGGTGCTGAAGAACGCCGGCCCGCTCGGCGGGCCGGGCTTCCCCGAATGGGGGCACCTACCGATTCCGGCTCGGTTGCTCAAGGCCAACGTCAAGGACCTCGTACGGGTTTCCGACGCGCGCATGAGCGGCACGAGCTTCGGCACGGATGTGTTGCATGTCTCCCCTGAAGCGGCGGTCGGCGGCCCGCTGGCCGCGGTGCGGACCGGCGACGAAATCGAGCTCAATGTCCCGGGGCGCCGGATCGACCTGCGCCTCGAGGAGAACGAGATCCGCCGACGCCTAGCCGCACGGCCTCCGCACCGGCCACACTACCGGCGCGGCTACGGCAAGCTGTTCCTCGACCAGGTAACGCAGGCGCACGAAGGCTGCGACTTCCGATTCCTGAGACGCGAGCCGGAGAATGGGCCAGGGCCGTCGTAGCGTCCGGCGGCAGCCGGTTCGTGTCGGCACCACAACCTCTAACCGCATTGGAATCAACAGTTCAGTCCATCTTCTGCGGATGAGGATGCGGGCATGCGGAACCGATCCGCCAGAGCTTCGCCTGTCTTGCAGCCATTTTCGGAGGAGGATTCGCGGTGTGCGATTCGCAACGACCATCGCTCCCGTGAGCGCTGGCGAGGGCGTACGATCGCGATGGCAGCCCGGAGTGCAGGCCCAAGCGTTCTTTGGAGAACCTGCCCTCGCCACGCGAGCCGCTTCTGTCTTCCTAGTCGGCAAGCGCAAACCCCGACTCCAAACATCCGGACTGAGCCCTGGCATCCGAGGCCCGACGGGCTCGCAGGCAGGGGGCATTTCCCAGTGAACCGCGCCCGCTCCTAGGCGGAACAACCGGCCACCACTGGCAAGCTTCGACCAAGCCCACCGCCGCAAGGCGAACCGGGGCAGGTTGCGCCAAGGCGCTGAAGGTGAACGCGCTGCGGAAGCAGGAGAATCTCTCGCGAGCGGGGCGGGCCGGGAATGAGCCAAGCCCCATTCCATGACTGCAAGAACTTCGCTCTTTCCGCTCTTTCCCGAAACTGCAGCGGTTTCGGCGCGGACACTAGTTGACCCAGACGGGGCTGGACCACGCCTTGTTGGTGTCGAGTTGCTCCATCCGTAGGTAGTAGTAGTCCCCCGGCTGCGGTCTCTCGCGGTCCTCGAAGTCTAGGTCGAGGTCGAGCGGGCCCGCCGGATTGACCAGTTCGCACTCCAGCTCGAAAGCCGCATCGACACCCATCATCTTCAGATAGCTGTGCTCGACAGACCGCTCGCCCTGGCCCGTCCAGCGGAAGAAGCCCTCGCGCCGCAGCGCTTCCAGCGGAATATCGATCGCAATCGCGCCCCAGTCCGGGTCCTGGAGCCGGAAACGGAGCTCGCCCTCAACGCCAAGAAGGTTGACGAGCGCTCCGTCGCGATCGTTTGAGGTCGTGGCGCTCTGCCAGCGGACCCCCTCGCCGTCCTGACGCATCCACTCGAATTCCTGGTCGCGGTGCAGAAACCCCTCGAGCCCGAGAGTGCCCGCTGAGGCGGTCAGCGAACCCTGCGCAAGGCCAACATTGGCGCGGCGCTGGTAGATATTGTCGCCCCACTGAATGCGGGCCACAGCCCCTCGGTTGCGCGCTGGGTGGACGGCGTGGATAACCCGGGAGTTCTTTACCAGCTCAATGCGGGTCAGAGGCTGCGTTCCGGACACCCGCGCCCGGATTCTCGCGACCTCGAAATGCGAGCTCGCCAGTTCCCCGCCCATGGGTTCGCCATTGACGCTGAAGTCCACCAGGATCCGCTGGTTGCCTGTGACTCCGAAGGTTCGGCGCTCGTAGAGCCCGTCCCAGATGGCATCCCGGGTTTTGGCGTAGGCGTAGACACCGGTTAGCGCGTTCGTCATGGTGTAGATCAGGCCGGGATAGGAGTTGCCGAATCCCACGGTATGGTTGTCGCTTGAAGCCGTTGCACCGAGCCGAACGCCCGCTTCGAGATGCTTTTGCCACGATTCCTCGAAGACCCCGTGGACCGAGGCGATCTCGAAGCCGCGCTCGATCCGGGGGTCCGTCCTGTGATTCCAGTCGGGCGGCCCGCCGCCGACATGCGGGATCACCCATTGCTGAGGTCCGCGCCCGTTCCAGCAGATCCATCATGCGGCCCACACCGGCGCGGTGCGCGTTGGGGCCCAGTTGCATCGTCGTAGGGGCTTTGTCCGCCTTGTAGAACACGTTATGGTGCCCGCCAAGCCTAGTCCCGACGCTGTACTCGTAGCCCAGGATGGTGACGAAGCCCCGCCAGCCGTTCAAACCCTTGTTGGCGCGCATCATCGCGGGCCAGTTGTCGCGAGGGTCCCGGTACTTGTCGAAGATGTAGCTGGGGCCCCGTTACGCCGAGCGGCATGTGGTGGGGGGTGAGCGAGCCGAAGTCGAGAAGCCCGTTCCGCCGAGCGTGGAGGTACAGCTCCTCGTACACGCCCCGCCCATCGTGGAGGTACGTGTGCTGGTGGAGATCGCCGAAGAAGACGCGCCGCTTTGGGTGCTTCGCGACCCGAATCGGGTTGCTCCTGCCCCGCAAGGTCCCGTCGAGGCTGCGGACCGCTAGGCGGTACACGCCCTCCTGGTTGGCAACCAAGCCCTTGGCGACATAGTGCAGCAGCTCCGGGTCGTACTCAAAGGGACTCGAACCGAGAGGCGGAGCGGCGAACTCCAGCCGATGGTTCTGGTAATTGGCGGCCAAGGAGCCCCAAGCATCGCTAGGAATGGCTTCGACGCTGAACCGCTCGCCTACGGCCACCAAGCCCGGCGCGGACACGCGCAGCTTGGCCGCCGGGCCGCCCACGACCTTCAAGAACGCATCGCCGCCATAGTCTCGCGGCTTGCCGTCCTCGCCGGCAATCACGATCCGAAAGTTGAACAGGTTCTCGGCGTAGTGCTGCATGCGAACACCTTGGGCACCCCCAAGGTCGAAGTACACCTTATCCCCGGGGCGCAAGGTGCCGGATTCCAGCACGGCTCCGGCAGTCTTGCGGTACGGGAACACACTCGGAGTGTTGCGTTGGACACGATTCGTGAACATGCGCGCCCGCAATTGCGCCCCTGCTGCGCTGGCTTGCACGGCAAAGTGGGCGGGCGCAGCCGGGTCACCCACCTGAAACTCCTCCACATCGCTGGTG
Source organism: Bryobacterales bacterium (assembly GCA_965213745.1). Lineage (GTDB taxonomy): Bacteria > Acidobacteriota > Terriglobia > Bryobacterales > UBA6623 > VXMF01. The sequence goes on from CBDBZZ010000009.1 coordinate 18,518, forward strand.
AAGTGCTTCCAGACCTCGAGCGTCTCGCCTGCGATCACGCCCGCTTCGCCAACCGTGTATTCCAAGCGGATCCGGTGCCGCATGCCCGCCTGCACCACAGGTGCCGAAACCAACCTCACAGAGCCCTGCAGCGGAAAGTCCGGCGGCATGTACCCCCCGGGCCGGTACTCGACGCTCCACTCCGTGGAATCGACAGGTTCGGACTCCGCACCTGCCGGTCGCAGGCCCTGCCAGAGGATCAGCAAGCCCGCAGCCGCGACCCCGACTCCAGCGATTCGCAGCTTCGCCATGCGCCCGATTGTACTGAACCAAGGCAGTCTGGAAGAGCTTTCCGCCAAACCGGCTTCGCTATGCTGGAGGCCATGAAGCGTTGCCTTTGCCTGCTGTGGGCGATCTCGGCCTGGCTCCCGGCAGCCGATATCGGCCGGGCCCCGCTGCTGTTCCGCGAGGATTGGAAAGCCGGCTCTCCGGCCCTCCCCCTGACGCAACGCGACGTGAAGAATCCCGGCCTGCGGTTGGCGATCCACGGTCCGGGCCCCCCGCTGATCAAGAAGAGCTTCCACGACGCCAGGGACTGGGATCCGCACTACGTGTGGTCCGGACTCGCCCAGTCTCCGTGGGCGGTCAGCCTGGCCCTCGCCGACGGTGGGGAAATGGACCTGACAGGCACGGCCGCGATCCGGTGGCGGAGCCGTCAGTCCGGTTTCCGTACGCTACGCGCCGTGGTGGAACTCGCCGAGGACGGCTGGCTGGTCAGCGAGGAGTCCGTGCCGGCCTCGAGCCAGTGGAGGATCAGCGAATTCGCTTTTGAGAGCACGCGCTGGCGCCAACTCGACATCGCCACCGTCACCGAAGGTCCCTGGGTAGCGGAGCCCGACCTCGCCCGGGTTAGGTCCGTGGGCTTCACGGACCTCATGCCCGGAGGGCGGAGCCGGGCCTGCTCGCGGGTGGACTGGATCGAGGTGTACGGCCAGCGCGTGCCGACCGGCCCGGTGCAGCTATTCATCTTGTCCGGCCAATCGAACATGGTCGGCTGGGGCAACAGTCAGGAACTCGACAGCGTGTCCCGGTTCGGACACGACCGGCGCCTTGTGATGTTTGAGGACGGGGCTTGGCGTCCGCTCAGACCGCACCGGCCACCGACTTCGGCCCAGCGCGACCGGTGGGGGCTCGCGGAGTACACCTTCGGGCCGGAGATCGGCTTCGCCCGGGCCTTGGCCGAGGCTTGGCCGAACCGGCGCATCGGGATCGTCAAGCAAGCCGTCGGCGGCACCGGCATCATGGCTTGGGCCCCGCAGTGGAACGAGGCCGATGCGAATATCACAGGCGATGCGTCCAAAGGGCCGCTGTACCAGGAACTCCTTTCCAAGGCCCTCGCCTCGCAACAGGCGGAGGAGGTCGAGCTCCGCGGGATAGTGTGGTGGCAAGGAGGGAAGGACATGCGCGACCCGCGTGCGGCCGCACGCTATGCCGACAACCTCAAGCAGCTCGTGGCAGCTCTGCGACGCGAGCTCGGGATGCCCAAGCTGCCGTTCCTCATCGGGACCTACCGCCAAGGCGACATGCCCGACGATCTGGAAGGCATCGAGCCGGAGACCTCGCCTGGCATTCCCGGCCGTCCCGGCGCACTGCAAGTGCTGCGTGCGCAGACGGACGCGCCGAAGCACATCCCCCACAGCGCGACCGTGATCCTCCGGGATCTGCCCACGTATCCGAACAACGGGCATGCCGATACGGAAGGCCTGCTACTTGCAGGCCGACGATTCGCGGCGATTTTCCTGGAGAGATTCGCAAAGCCGGAATGAGGTCGCTCGGCCGGACGTATGCAAGTCGGGTGCCCCGGGCCTTTCCAAGTCCCACCACGTGTTGTTCCCACGGTCAAGGATCGCACTCGCAGTCAGCCTGCAAACATCTCTAGCCGCTGCGTGCAGGCAATCAATGCCCGAAAGCTCACAGCGCCTGGATGCATCGCGTGGTGTCCGATCCGAGCGACACACCTGCAGTAGTCTCCCCGGCCGGCGGCGGGGCTAGCAAAGTCACCTAGGCGATTCGAACGGGTTGGCCGGCACAACCGGAAAACCGATGCGAGTCTGCTGGGCGAGGCATGCCCGCACCCATCGGCCATCCGCCCAGGCTCGAGGCCGAGTTGGAACAACTACTGATCGCGTCAAAAGTCGTGTCATCAGAATTCAGGCAAGAATATATTTGCAGTCCGCCTCTCGCAAGAAGGCTCGCACCTGTTCCGGGGCTTTTTGCAAAGACTGGAAAGCAGCTTCCAGGTTGTCGCGCAGTTGTTCCTTGGTCTTGCTCAGCTCGCGACTAACCCGCCGCTGGACCAAGGCCCATAGCAGTTCCGCAGGATTGACTTGCGGCGAGTAGGTCGGCTGAAAGTACAGCTCCACCGCGGTTTGGTTCGCTTCCAGCCACTCCCGGATGGTCCGGGCGCGGTGCATCCTGCAATGGTCCACCACCAGTAGAATCCTCCGATCCGCTGCCTCCGCGATCCGCTCTGGAAACTCCCGGAAGACCTCCGCCGTGACAGGACCTTCCCGCACTATGTAATAGAGCTGGCCCTCCGGGCTGCTGGCCGCCAGCAGGGGGAGGCGGAAGCGCCCGCGGGCCACCCGCCCGACGGGGGTCTGACCGCACGGGCCCCAAGTGCGCCCGGACACGCTCTGCGCAGCCAGGCCGGACTCGTCGGCGCAGGCGAGCAGGGCTCCTACTGATGTGTTCATAAGTAATTGCACGAAAAAGCTCCGCAAGCCATTGATTCTATTAGTGGGTTGCTTGCAATGACTTTTGGCAAAATTAGTAACTCCCGGGCACGGCGAAGGATCTGGGGGAACTCTTCGTCTTTCCACCGCTGCACGGCAGCGGGATCGTAGCGGGTGGCACGCCGCTGGGGCCGCTGCGGCGTAAGTCCGAGCCGCCGCAGGATCCGGCGCACCGGGGAGACGCTCAGGACGCTGCCGAACTTCTCCCCCAAGGCTTGGCGCACTCGCTGCGCGGTCCACCAAGCGAACTCGCATTGGCATTGATTCGGGTCTTGGTCTACGACGACGGTGCGGATCCAAGCCAGGGGCCGGTCTGTCCATTGGCGTGGTCTCCCCGTTCTTTTACGCTCCCGAAGACTTTCCAGACCTCCCAGAAGGAAGCGTGAGATCCAGCGATAGATCGTGCGTATGGAGAAAGGGACGCAGGACTTTATCTAGGCCACCGACTTGCCCTCGAGGAACTGCAAGACCACTTTTTTCGAATCTCGAATTTCTGGTCCTTAGTAAGGCACAGGAAAAAGAAAAATATTTCTTTTGTCATACTAATAGAGTACAACAAATCCACCCTGCAGAGCAATCGACGAAGGGATTCCCGAGACACGACTTTTGACGTGATCAGTAGTGGCCCGACCGAGTTGGCGCGACCGTGCAGTCCAGTGGGAGCTAGCCCATCAATCGTGCGCACTCCGCTCTTGCCCTGCAGCCTAGGCCGTCGGGGGCTGCGTCCAGGAACGATCTCACGATTGATTTTTTCCATGTCGGGAGCCTGTTGTGGCAGCGCGTCGACCGCTGCGGGGCAGGCCGGCTGGCCGCTGAGACTCAGGTGCTAGGCCGTGCTCGCGTCCGGTGGCCCCGGGGCCGCCGCGCCCGCCCAGCGGGCGCACCCCACCCTACCCGGGCCAGCCCGGATGCGCTCCCCCCTCCGACCCGGGGCCTCCTGCGGTGCTAGCAGCGCCAGTGCCAGGTTGTGCAGTGCCGCGTTGCCGGCCGGGCCGGGGCCCGTGCAACTGCGGCTGGCATCCTCACCCAGCGGCCCATCGCGCGGGAAGTGATTCCGGTTCTCGACCGTCCAGGGGCCGCGGGTCAGCCGGAGCAGGCGCAGCGCCGAGGCCCGCTCCGGTTCCAAACTCATGAACCCGTACAGCGTCTCCGTCGTGCTCAGCCCCCACCGGGTCTTCCTCGTCTGGTGCTGGATGCGGAACATCTGCCGCCCGCCGGGCAGCGGCAGCCAGTCCGCGGGCCCCGCCAAGTGCGCATCCCGTGCAACCAGGTCATAGGCCGTGCCGGCGTTGCGCTTGATTGTCGCCAGCGTGTCGGCGCCGGGCTGCGCCACGCACTCCAACTCGGCCGGGTCGAGCCGCGCCAGAACCCGCTGGAAGGTCGTGTCCGAAGATGCCCCGGAAGCTTGCGCACACCGATCCCACACAACACGGCAAGAGCCGGACGCTTGGAATCTAGTATGCAAGGTCTGTGTGCCAGCACATCCTGGTCCGGGCTTGTGGGCTTGCCTCCCTCATTCCCAGGGCGATTTGATCTCGATCAGAGTGGCGCTCGGATGGGCTGCACCTACCTTTGGCTGCCAACGCCAAGCCAAGTAGGCTTCGACGCCATCGCGGTACTCGGATAGTACCGAGGCCCATGTGACGTAGAGGCCGAGGGACTCGTACCGCTGGATACTCTCTTCGTTTCGATGTTGGCGCAACCGATCCTTGATATTCCCTTGACCGACGTACACCACAGCGGGGTTGCTGCCGCCATGCCAGATGACGTAGACGCCGTAACACCGATTAAAGTGAGGGTGTTCAAGATTGACGGCATTCAGCTTGCACCAGACGTTGTGTCGGCACTTGTTCCAAGTCAACTGCATCGGCTGCATCGGTTTCCTCCTCGCAACCCTCCAAGCAGGGCTGAACGAATCTAGGCCTGTTCCTCGATCTCTTGCTCCGGGTCCTGCGGTTCATCAGACCCGAAGTAAACTTGGTCAGGTTCAAGCTGGCCAGGAACTGTGTAGTACTCGTCGGGCAGCCTTATGCATTCCTGCCCAATTTGCTGGAACAGCGAATGAAACTACGTGGCGTTCGGATCGTCCTGCACCATCCGGCAAACTTTCTTGACCGATTCGATTGCCTCGAAGATCCGCTTCCGGCTAGTCGAGTCAAGAACCTTTGAAGTGTGGGGCGGCGACAAACTGGCGATAAGCTGGCCTAACTCAAATACGGTGATCGAGAGAGTCCCGCCCAAACTAGTAAACACCTCATCCGGAACAACCTGAAAGAAATCTCTTTGTTTCGTTTCATGAGATAAATAGTCACTCAGGCTGGAGTATTCGGCATAAAAATTACTGATTACCTCGCGAAATCGATGAATTGCTTTATCGGGTTTATTCAAAATTTCTTGACCGGGAACTCGAGAAAATGCCTTGCCCAGCTCGGACATGATTTCCGCAAACTCGACCTGCAGAGCTGCTACTGATCCGTGCAAAAGTCGTGTCAGGGGTCTTTCCCCGTAAGCTATTGAAAATGCTAGAAATCTAGCGTGATTTGTGTGACAGGACTTATGCACCGGGCTGTAGGCCTTTCTGGAATCTCTCGATGCGGGACTGAATTTCAGAACTAAACAGGCGAGAAACGTGGTAGGTCATTCGCTGGGAGGCCAGTCGAGCGATCATGATGCCAATCGAGCTCACTCCAAACAATGCCTCAAGGCAGACTAAAAGACGTGCCAGCCCAATTGGATGCAGGTCGCTGTACCCAAGCGACGTGATTGTAGTGATGCTAAAGTATATACCCATGTAGATACTAACCGAATCCAGAGGTTCAACGGCTTGGCCGATACCGTTGCCCGACGGAGTCAAAAACATGTAGATCATTCCAAACAGGACTACTACGACCAAAAATACAGTGATGTGCCATCCCAAAGGAACATCTTCAACGAGGTAGTCAATCTTACCTCCGACCCACTTAAATGTTTTGTTTAGACGCTTCATGAGCACTCCAATCAACTGCCAGCGACTCGGTTAAACTCAACGGTGATTGGCGCTCCATCCACCCACCAAGCCATTCATCACGTCCAACCACCCTGGTCGGGAGCCCTAGGTACTCCATCTATAGTCCTCCGTTCAAGCCTATCCAGCAGCACCCGCACAACCACTGCACACTAAGAGTTTGGTCTATGGAGCGCTGCGGTTTCTGGGCTTGTAGCCCTCGCTCCGATGCAAATCCGCGACAAGGATGGGATGAGCTGCCGACTCCGAGCCGAAGATGCCATTGGGTGCTGGTCTCGCTGCTAATCTCTGCGAGCTGCGAGGCAGCATGGTACCACAACGCGACGAGGCTTCGGACCATCGTTGCCGGCCCTGATTCCCGGGTAAGGATCCACGATTGATTTTTCCATGGCGGGAGCCTGTTGCGGCGGCGCGTCGACCGCTGCGGGGCGGGTCGGCTGACCGCTGAAACCCAGGTCCCAGGCCGTGCTCGCGTCTGGCTGCCTTCCGGTGGCCTCCGCAGCGGCCCCGTGACCGGTGCGCCCGCCCAGCGGGCGCACCGCACCCTACCCGGGCCAGCCCGGCTGCGACTCCCCCCGGATCCTACTGCGTTGCCAGCAGCGCCTGCAGCGCGCCTGCGCTAGCGGGAGCGTCTCGCCCCGCCCGCTAGGCAGCAGCAGCGCTAGGTTGTGCAGTGCTGCGTTGCCAGCCGGACCGGGGCCTGTGCGGCTGCGGCGGGCAGCCTCGCCCAGCGCCCGTCGCGCGGGAAGTGTTGGCGGTACTCGACCGTCCCGGGCCCGCTGGGAGGTCGTGTCCGAGGGGCCCCTGAAGCCTGCGCACGCCGGTCCCCCGGCAGCCCAGCGCCTGCCAGGCCTCTGGCGGCCAGGCCTTGGCACACGCTTCCGTCCGCCGCCCGCCGGGCCAGCCGCAGATTTCCGCCAGCGTCGGCAGACTCGGGACCGCGCCCAGTGGGGGCCGCAGCGGCGGCCCCCGGCGCGGGTCCGGCACCTCCTCCAGCAGCTCCCGCAACGCCTGCAGATCCGCCCTCTGCCAACTCGGCGGCGGCTGCTCCCGCTCCGCCTGCCCGTTTGCGCTCAGCCAGCACAAATGGGCCCCCAGCTCGGACGAGCCCAGCTTCGCGCACTCCGTGCCCGCCTCCAACACCACCAACCGGGGGTTATACGCCACCCAGTGCAGCCGCCGGAACGGCAGCTCCCGGGACCAGCCCCGCCACCTTTCGCGCGACTGGCACTCCAACCCGCCTGTCTGCCAGTCCCCAGGCCAGCCACCTTCCGCGCCACGCGGCCACCTAGCGCAGGCCGCGCCCTGCGCAATACTGAAACCGAAATCGTGCCGCTCGTCCAGCAGGCGGTCTCCCTCCGACCGCTTGGGCAGCCGCACCAAGCGCACCTGCACCTCGCGCACCTGGGGGACCGCCGTCACGGGCGGGCAGGGCTGCCCTGCCGGTGTTCGCTTTTTTTACAAGGAATCGAGGCAATCAGCCAGCCCCCGCGCCTAACTTCTCCACTGCCTGTCTCCTAGGAGCCTGTTGATAAAGTCCCTGGGATACGATTTCCGTCGCGCAATCGCGTGCGAACCACCGGTTGGCACCTGTTTCAGGGCCTTCAGAAGTCGTTCTATGGTCCTTGCAGGGCCCTGCAAGGAGTTGCTGGACAGGCTTCACGGCCGCTGAGGACTTTTCCAACAGGCTCCTAGGCCCCAAAGAATCAGCTGTGGGAACAATCTCAGTTCAGGCCGGCACGGACAGCGTCCCGGGACCGTCGGGCGCGACCCACTCCGGCTGTTCGCCGCCAAGGGATCGGGTACAATCGGGCCGCGCAGGCTTCCGCCCGAGCGATGAACCCCATGGCTGGTTTTGAATCGAAGTGGCGCACAGGCCTAACGCGCCGGAAGGCGCTGGCCGGCTTCGCGAGCTTCCTCGCTGGCGCGTCGGGCCTGCGCGCGCAGCAAGACCGCTTCCGCGACCACAGCCGCGTCGGGGGCCTCGCAGAGATGCGCGATGTGTTCGATTTCGAAGCCGCCGCGTACGAACGGCTCGACCGGGCCACCTACAACTACACCGCCCGAGGCGGCGGCAGCGAATTCACCACGCGGCGCAACCGCGAAGCCTTCGAATGGGTGGACTTGGTTCCGCGGGCGATCGCCGGCTCGAGTCCAGTGGATGCCTCGACGAAAGTGCTGGGCACCACCATGCGCTTCCCGGTGATGCTCGCCCCGTCCTCAGGCCACGCGGCTTTGCATCCAGACGGGGAAAGGGCCACCTACGCCGGGGCCACCGGGGCAGCTGCAACGCCCATGATCGTCAGCCATGTCGCTAGCGTGCCTTTCGCCGAAATCGCCAAGGCGGACGGAGGTCCGCTGTGGTTCCAGCTCTATCCGAGGCAGGAGCTCGAGCAGAACCGAGAGCCCCTCGATGCGGCCCAGACCGCCGGCTGCGAAGCAGTGGTGGTGACCGTGGACCAACAGGCGTCCTTCTACTACCGGGCGCGTCACGACCGCAATCTCTCGCTCCGGCGGCGGCCTCCTCCGCGCCGGTCCGGCAACGCGGGGCGATACAAGTTCTCGTCGGGCCGGCTCTGGTACGAATGGAAACTCTTCGCGGGCTTGCGCACTATGGTGGACCGGCCCCTCCTAGCCAAAGGCCTCCTCACCGCCGAGGACGCGGTGCTCGCCGTTGAGCACGGCTTGGACGGCATTGTGGTCTCCAATCACGGCGGGCGGACTCTGGACTACACGCCCTCCAGCCTGGAGGTGCTACCCGAGATCGTCGACGCGGTGGGCGGCCGGATTCCGGTCCTGATCGACAGCGGCTTCCGGCGCGGCGCGGACATCCTCAAAGCCTTGGCACTGGGGGCCTCAGCCGTCTGCCTTGGGAGGGTTCCGCGTTGGGGGCTCGGATCGTTCGGGGCACCGGGCGTCAAGCGAATCCTGGAGATCGTGCAGGCGGAGTTGCGCACGGCGATGGCGGCCTGCGGGACGGCGAGCCTCGCCGCAGTGGACCGCTCGCTGGTCCAGACGGACTTTCCATGAACCCGCCTCGGCTGCGTCGGCGGCAGGCGCTATCCAGCCTAGCCGCGCTTTTGGCTGGATCCCCGCTTCTGCCCGCCCAGCATCCGCGACAGCTCGCCGGCGAGCCTCCGGGACGGATCACGCCGCTGGACGAGTTCGCCAGCGTTCCGGAGCTCGAGTTGACCGCAAGGCGGAAGCTCAGCGCCGAGGCTTTTGCGCGCATCGCCGACGGCGAGCGCGGAGCCCTAGACCGGATCACGTTTCGGCCTCGCATGATGGTGAACACCGAGGGGCTCGACCTGAGCTTGGAGCTTTTCGGCCAGTCTCTGTTCGCCCCCATCCTCGTCGGTCCGGCAGCAGGCCTGCAGGCCTGCCATCCGGAAGGCGAACGCGCTCTGGCGCAGGGGGCTGCGGCGGCGAACGCCCTGGTCGTGACGGCGGAACGCAGCGGCACGCCGATCGCGGAAACCGCTCCTATTGCCCGGGAGCCTTGGCACCAAGTCTATCCGGATGCCGACCTCGGAGCGCTCCTCGACCGCGTTCAGCGGGCGATCCAGGCAGGTTGCCGGGCGGTGTGCCTCACACTCGGTGTCCGCGGCGCGGCACCCGCCACCTACGGCTGGCAGGAGATCGAGCGCCTGCGGGGGGCGATCGACGTCCCGCTGGTGCTCAAGGGCGTCCTGCGCCCCGCCGAAGCGGCCGCCGCCGCCCAACGGGGCGTCGCCGGGGTGGTGGTGTCAAACCACGGAGCGGGCCGGTTCGAAGGGACCGCCGACCCTGTGGCGGTTTTGCCGGCGATCGCAGACGAGGTGGCGGGCCGCATCCCGATCCTAGTGGATGGCGGCTTCCGGCATGGCGGCGATGTGCTGAAGGCTCTCGCGCTCGGGGCCACCGCCGTGCTCGTCTGCCGCCCGGCCCTCTGGGGGTTGGCGGCATACGGCGCAGCCGGCGTGCGGAAGGTCGTCGAAATGCTCCAGACCGAGCTTGCCCAGGACATGGTCCAGATCGGCGCGGTCAACCTCGCCGCCATCCGCCGCGACCATATCCGGATCCATCGGCGCTGAGGCGACCCGAGGCGCTCCGTTCACTTGGCGTCCGGATTGGGCCTCGGAGGTTGGGCCTCCACAGCCGTGCGCCAAGCGTTCAGCTTGGCCAGCAATTCGGCAGCCTTCTCGGGCTCGGTTTCCGCCAAATCCCGCTCCTCACCAACATCGTCGTGTAAGTTGTACAGTTCGATGCGCCCGTCCTCGTAGAACTGAACCAAGCGCCAGTCCCCCGAACGAACGGCGGAGTACGGCGTCGCGCCACCGGCATGGTAGTGCGGATAGTGCCAGTACAGCGCGTCGCGGCCCAGGCTCTCGTCTGGGTTCCGCAAGAGACCGGCTAGACTGACGCCGTCGACCAGTCCGTTGTGGTCCGGGTCTCCGGCGACCCCCGCAATTTCAAGCACCGTCGGATACACGTCGACCGTGATCACGGGTTCGGCTGTGACCGCCCCCGGAAGGGTTACGCCGGGCCAGTAGTAGATCGTCGGCGTGCGCACACCTCCCTCGTAGGCCGAGCCCTTGCCGGCTCGAAGCGGCTGGTTCTCCGTCGGATTGCCCATGCGGCCGTCGGGGCCTTGACGGTCGAGGCCGCCGTTGTCCCCAGTGAACACGATCACCGTGTTGTCGGCGAGCCCCAGCTGCTCAAGCTTGGCTCGCAGGCGCCCGACGCTGCGGTCGAGGGCGGCGAGCATTCCAGCATAGGCCGGGTTGCGGTGCCGCATGGCCGGATCCACCTGCGGCTCGAAGCGGGCTTGGTCCTCCGGCTTGGCCTCGATCGGGGTATGCACCGTGTAGTAAGCGAAATACAGCAGAAAAGGGGCGTTGCGATACTCCTCCAGAATCCGCTCTGCCTCGTCGGTGAGCCGGTCGGTCAAATAGTCGCCCTCGACACCGCCCGCCGGCAAGGGATACACGCGACGCCCCCGTCCGCGATCGTAGGGATGGAAGTAACTGCCGGGCGCCCCCCATTCGTTGCCGCCCACATTGACCTCGAAGCCGTGGCGCTCCGGGGCGTAGCCCATCATGGCGTCCGGCTCAAGGCGCGGCATGAGGTGCCATTTGCCGACATGCGCGGTGCGATACCCCTCGGCCCCCAAGGCCTCAGCCAGGGTGGTGTAGCTATGCTCCAGCCGCATTGTCCAGTTCGGGGGCCACAGCGGGGCGTCGGGGCGCTGGTGGCCCGGGATCCAGTCTGTGACCCGGGTCCGCCCCGGATAGAGGCCCGTGAGAAGGGCCGCGCGCGTCGGCGAGCATACGGTGCAGGCGGCGTACCCGTGCGTGAACCGAACCCCGTCTGCCGCTAGCCGGTCGATGTTGGGCGTCTCGTAGAGGTCACTGCCGTAGCAGCCCAGATCGGTCCAGCCGAGATCGTCCACCAGCAGGATCAGGAAATTCGGCCGCTGTGCAGCGGCTGGCGACTGGCCCGGAGTGCCGCACCCTCCCGCCAAGCAGACCGCAACCACGAGAATGGCGTTTCTCATGGCCTGATTTTACCCCCCTCCCTCTAGATTCCCGGATAGTTTCCCGAGATGGGTGTTGCGGGGCCGTATGACTTGAGCGGAGAGCGATACGCGCCCGGCGCGGGCCCCTCAGCCCGTCTCCGAGCGACCTGGCCCCCCCGCAGCCGCTGCGCCCCCGGCTCCGGGCGCACCGATCCCCCCGCGGGCTCCGCGGCGGTCCCCTCCCGCTGGACCCGGCGCGGCCCCGACCGCACGACCCAGCCCTAGCCCGGCTCCCTCCGGCTCGCCACGTGCAGCAGCCAGTCCCACCGCAGATTGCTCCTGCTGCACGGCAGCCGCCCCACGCTGCCCACGCAGTACCAGATCAGCAGTCGCAGCCCATGCTGCCGCGCCTCGGGCGGCAGCGCTTGGTACTGCAGCAGCCGCAGCAGCAGCTGCGCGATCTGCCCGCCTAGGTCGAACCCCTGATGCGCCGCGTTGCGAGCGGCCCGGCGGATGATGCAGGCCTAGATCCGTCAACAGCCCCTGGAACGCAGGCTCCTGCCCCTGCTGGCCGCGGTGCCGCCGCCCCCACTCCGCCAGCGGCAGCCGGTCGCGGCTCCCCGGAATCACCGTGCCTACCGGCCCCAGCAGCCGCTGCTCCCCGTCCCCCGTCACGCCGGATCACCCCGCGCACCGGCTCCTCCGGCCCCCGGGCCGGCCGGTACGCCCCCGCGAGCGCCCGCTCCTTCCCCGCCGCGTCCAGGGGCTCCCCCGCGTCCTCCCGCAACCCCCTCGCGGCCGCCCGACGCAGAATCGGGGCCTTTTGGCGCGGATCGGTCACGCTCCCGAATCATTCCAGCCCCGCCGCCGGCAGGAGCCCCCCAGCGGCCCGCAGCCGCACCGGCTGCCGCCCTGTCAGCCGGGGCACCGCAGCCTGATCCAGTTGCTCCCAACCATCCCCCTGCATGTCCGTGCCGCCCGCCTGCAGCCGGGCGCTGACCCACGCCGCCCCCACGCACACCGAAGGCAGCCAGGACTGCTGCTCGCCGTGGCAGCCGCGCTCGGCGTGCTCGCACAACTGGCCCTCCCCCTCGCTCCCCGGGCCGTCCACGAACACCGGGACAGACCCTCACCGCTGCCCGCACTCCTGCGCCCCCAGCGGCACCAACCGCCGGCTGGCGGGCGCGGCCCGCAGCCCGCACGCATGGCGGGCGACGTCATCGGCCCCCAAGGCGTCGACCGCGTGGAGGTGCCCCCCGCCGGTGCAGGCTGAGTAGATCAGCGCCAGCAGCCTCCGCCCGTCGCTGCCACCGCGCCGGCGGCGCTGGAGGTGGACCGCCGCGGCCAGCAGCTCGGGCAGTCCGAGGAACCGGGCCAGCCGCGCCACCACGCCGAGCCCGGCCAGGCCCGTCAGGTGGTCGTCGCAGACACCGCAAGCCAGGGTGGGAGCGCTGGCGGGGAGCAGAGGCCAGGGGGCCTCCCAAAAAATCGAGATGCACCCCCGAGGCAAAATACACGGCCACCCCGGAGGATCTCCTAAATCATTGTAAAACAAACACGTTCCGGCTGGCAACCGGTATTTTCACCCGGGAATCAGGGCCTGCCCTCCAGCAGCACTGGGGTGCGCTTACCTGCGACAATCAAGACGCCAACGGGTCAGCGCCATGCAGCGTCCCGCTTGAAGATGCCGAGCAAGGTGCGCAGGATTGCGATCGCATGCGGCTTGGCCGCGGCCCTAGGGGTCGCCGCGGTCGCGACGGCTGTCCTCACCACGAGTCGGCACATCGAGCGACTCGCAGCCCCGCATCTCTACGCCGAACTGGACAGCCTGCCGTGGCGCGACGTCGGCGTGGTGCTCGGCACAGCGCGGCGGGCAGGCAGCGGCATGAACGAGTTCTATCTCGCCAGAATCTCCGCCGCCGCGGACGCCTTCCACGCCGCCAAGATCGGCCACATCATCGTCAGCGGGTCCAACCCCAGCCGCTACTACAACGAGCCCATCGTCATGAAGCGCGACCTAGTGGAGCGCGGGGTGCCAGCGGACTGCATCACAGAGGATTACGCCGGGCTGCGGACGCTGGACTCCGTCGTTCGCGCCGACAAGGTGATGGGACAGAAGTCGTTCACCGTGGTCTCGCAGCGCTTCCACGCGGCCCGGGCAGTCTACCTGGGGCTGCACCACGACCTCGACGTGATCGCCTATTGCGCCGCGGACCCTGGCGGCTTGCCGACCTACACGACGCAGTTGCGGGAGTACGGTGCCCGAGTCAAAGCGCTCCTCGACGTAACCGTGCTCGGCACGCAGCCCACCTACCTGGGCGATCCAATTCGAATCGACCTGCAACCGCAGCCGCAGCACGGAGATTAGGCTCGTCAGCGGCCCGGGAACTCCGCGAGCCACTGCAGCACCAACCGGATGGCCGGCAGCTGCCGGCCTCCGGCCGAGTCGACGACCGCGAAGCGGCCATCTGGCCCGACATCATACGTGGGAAAGCGGCGGAGCCCGCGCAGACTGGTGCGCTCAAACAAGGGGGACACTGGACCGGCCCGGAAGCCCCCCTCGGTCTCGACCTGCACTGCATGCAGCACCTCGTCCCGCAAGAAGTAGATCTCGTTGCCGGACGAACTCCACCGCGCTAGCCGCCCGCCCTGCGTCGTCAGCTGCCACCGCTCGACTCCGGTGGGGAACGGCCTGACGTACACTTCCAGTTCCCCGGACTCGTTGCTCTCGTACGCGACATAGCGGCCTTCGGGGGAGAAGACCGCATCATCCACGATGTACGGAGCCGGCGGCAGGAACTCCCGAGCCTCCCAGCGCCCCTCGGATGCCAGAAACTCGAGATAGCCAAGCCCGGACTCACCCGACCCGCCGGCCCTCCCCGCCTTCGGGGGAGGCGAATCCGCACCCTTCCTGCCGCCCGGCCGCCCGCGCTTCTGAAACAGAATGTAGCGCCCGTCCCGCGACCAATCCAGCAACTCGAAAGGGCCGTCCTCGCTGGTGAAAATCGTCTCGGCCGGCGCGCCTCCCCCCACGGTCAGCACACGCAAATCCGGGGAGCCGCGGTGCGTGAGCGCCACGCGCAGGCCGTCGGGCGCCCAGATGGCGCTCGTCTCCTCCTCCTCGTCGAAGCTGAGCCGGCTCAAAACGGGACGCTCAGCCTCGTGGACCCACAGGTCGAACTCCCGCCCGCTGCCCCCGGCGGCTAGAACCTTGTCGCCCGGCGGAGACACGCGGGGCCCCCGGACCCAAGGCTGCGGCCTGCCGATCTCCGCGATCCGCGCGCCGCTGCGATCGACCCAGACGAGCTGCCGCTGCTGGGCGTTGGGATTGTCCAGGTGCGCCAAGGTGCCGTCCAACGACACCGAGGGGTCGCTCGCGTTCTGCGCGACGAGGAAGGGCTGGCCTTCGGTGGCGAGGTCGTCCAGCGAGAACCGAATCGCCCACAGCGCCGAATTCATCGACGACGGCTGGAAGAGCACATGGCCGGTGGGCGAGTAGACTGGCGCATTGCCCTCGACCAGTTGCACGGGTTCCCCAGCCTGGCCGTCGCGCACGCGGCGCGCCATGACCCAGTCGCCATCCATAGCGCGTTCGGAGTAGAGCAGAATCTGCTGTCCGTCGGGAGCCTCGAGCAGTGATGGGTGGCCCACTAGGGTGCGCCGCCGCGGTTCCGCATCCACCAGCGGACGCGGGACCCCTCCGAGCGCGGACACCTGCATCGGTAGGCCCCCAAGATGCACGTAGACAATCGACTCGCCGTCGGCGCTCCACGAGGCGGTGAGATTCCCGGTCGGGATATCTTCCAAGAGCACGGTCAGGGAGTGTCCCTGGAGGGCGAACTTGCCGACGGCGCCCTGCGCGGCGAAGCCGACGAAATCGCTGTCGGGGGACCAGAAGACATCGCGGACGCCGCGGACTCCCTCCAGCTGGACCGGCTCGTGCCGGTCCAGCGGCTGCAGCCAGAGCGTGCCCCCGGAGCCGGTGGTGCTGAATGCCAAGTGCCGCCCGTCCGGGGAGATCGCCAAGTGCCCGATCTGCTGGTCGCCCTGGATGGCTTCGGCGGGCCGGAGCGTGAATCGTCGCACAGCGGCGTCGGGGGCCACCCCCCGGGGCACCAGGAGGCCCGCGACAAACCCCCGCCGCAACGACTGCGCAGGTGCCCACAGCCAGCGGCCAGCGGGCCGCCAAGCGGCCGAGCCAGGGGCGCCAAGGCAGTGAACGCACCGCGCCCGAGAAATCGGCGACGGGCTCGGGGGCGGCGCTAGGCTCCTCGGCCGGCGCGACCTGGGACGGGGGCGCGGGCTGGATCGATGTCTTGCCGCCGGCAGCCTTCTTCTGGAAGCGCTCCAGGTCGACGATCAGCTCTCGGCAATCCTGGTAGCGATCGGTCGGGCTCTTCGCGAGGCACTTGTCCGCGATCCACTCCAGCTCCAGAGGCACGCGGGCTCGCAGGGATGTGAGCGGCTCCGCCTCTTCGTTGAGGATCGAGTAGACGACCGCTTGGTCGTAGTGGCCCTGGAACGGCAGGCTCCCGGCCACCATCTCGTACAGCACAACGCCTAGCGACCAGATATCGCTGCGCCGGTCGACCTCGTCTCCGAGAGCCTGCTCGGGAGCCATGTAGGCCACGGTTCCCAGGCGCGTATCCGTCTGGGTTAGGTTCGGCGCGTCCTTCACCCGAGCCAGCCCGAAGTCCAGCAGCTTGACCGAAGGCCGAGCCGCATGGTCCTCGGCGACCATGATATTCGCGGACTTTACGTCGCGATGTACGACACCGGCCCGATGGGCCGCGGCGAGGCCCTCCGCGGCCTGCCTGGCGATTTCGACGGCTACGTCGAGAGGCAGGGGGCCCCGGGCCACCTTGCGGTCCAAGGTCTCGCCCTCCAAGAAGGCCATAGCGAGGAACGCGCGGCCGTCCTCCTCGCCAATCTCGTACATCGTGCAGATGTTGGGGTGGTCCAGCGCAGCAGCGGCCTGCGCCTCGCGCCGGAATCGCGCGGCGTGGTCGCCGACGCCGGTCAGTTCCCGCGACAGGAACTTCAACGCGACGGTGCGCTTGAGCCGGGTGTCCTCCGCTTTGTAGACGACCCCCATGCCCCCTTCGCCCAGCGGCTCCAGAATGCGGTAGTGGGAAACGTTCTTCTCGGTCATGCCGGCGCGCAACCCATGCCTAATTGGCGAGAGGGGCTCTACCCTAGTTACGATGCGCTCCGCCAGGGGCTGCGGGGGATGCCCTACGCTCTAGGATGGACCTTGGGGCCGGCGCGTCCGGGCGCACCATGGCGGAAAACAAAACCCGACCAACCAAAGCCGATGCCCGGGCCTTCGTCGGTTCCCTGTCCGACCCGGCTCGACGCCGGGACTGCCTCGAGCTCCTCGAGCTGATGGAGTCGGCCACCGGAGCGTCGCCGCAGATGTGGGGCGGGAGCATCGTCGGCTTCGGCACCTACGCCTACCGCTACGCCAGCGGCAGATCGGGCACTTGGTTCCGGACGGGCTTCTCGCCCCGGAAGCGGGCCTTGACCCTCTACCTGATGGTGGATTTCCAGGAGCAGAGGGAGCTCCTCGCCAAGCTCGGCAAGCACAAGCGGGGCAAGTCGTGCATCTATGTCCGCAGGCTAGCAGACCTCGACCGAGCCCCGTTGCAGGAGCTGATCCTCCGGGCCTGGGGCCCGGGCGGCGGCGCCTCGTGCGGAGGAGCCCACGCCCCGGCGTGAGTCGAGCCCCAGCGCGTCCGTACACTGAAAAGTCGCCCCGCCCGGGGCGCGGCCCTCAGGAGCACCGCATCGCATCATGCGCGTCGGCGTCGATAGTGGCGGAACCTTCACGGACTTCGCGGCCTGGGACGGCTCGCGGCTCCGCAGCCTCAAGGTGCGGTCAACGCCCGCCAACCCCGCCCGGGCCATTCTGGCCGGTCTAGGCCAGCTCGGAGCCCGCGAGGTAGTCCACGGCTCGACCGTGGCGACGAATGCGCTGCTCCAGCGCCGCGGGGCCCGGACGGCCTTCGTCGCCACGCAAGGCTTTGAAGACCTGCTGGACCTGGCGCGGCAAAACCGGGCCGCCCTGTACGACTGGTCTCCGCGCCCGCAGCGCGGGCTGGTTGCGAGTGACCGCAAGATCGCGATCGCCGAGCGCACGCTGCACGACGGCTCGGTGCTCGTGCCGCTCGATCCAGCGGAAGCCCAAGCCCTCCCGCACAAGCTCGACGGCATCGAGTCCGTCGCGGTCTGCCTGCTCCACAGCTACGCCAACCCGCGGCACGAGCGCGAGATCGGCCGGGCCCTACGCACGTCCGGGCTCGCGGTATCCCTATCCTGCGAGATCCTGCCCGAGTACCGCGAGTACGAGCGTGCGGCCACCACGGTCGTGAATGCTTACGTGTCGCCCCTGATGCAGAAGTACCTGCAGGCGCTGGAGCAGAGCCTCCCGACGGTCCGGGTGCGCGTTTTCCAATCGAACGGAGGCTCGATCTCGGTAGCGGAGGCCTCCGCGCAGGCCGTGCGCACCGTGCTGTCGGGGCCCGCGGGCGGCCTCGTCGGAGCCGCCGCCGTCGCCCGGCAGCTCGGCATCGAACGCTTCATCAGCCTCGACATGGGCGGCACGTCCACCGATGTCGCGCTGTGCCACGGCGGCCTCAGCTACTCCACGGAAGGAGAGGTGGCCGGACTGCCCGTGCGGGTTCCGATGCTGGACATCCAGAGTATCGGTGCCGGCGGCGGGTCCATCGCGCACTTTGACGCGGGCCGCGCCCTCCGCGTGGGCCCGCGCTCGGCCGGAGCGGAGCCGGGGCCAGTGTGCTACGGAACCGGGACGGAGCTGACCGTCACGGACGCTAACCTCTTGTTGGGCCGCATCGACTCCCATTCGTTCCTCGAGGGTACGATCCGCCTGGACATCGACCGGACCCGCGAGTACGCCTCGCACGCCGCCGCCGAGGCCGGCACCGACGTCGAGGCGCTAGGGCGGGCCATCATCCGCGCCGCAAACGCCAAGATGGAGCGCGCCATCCGGGCTGTGTCCGTCGAGCGCGGCCACAGCCCGCACGACTACACGCTGCTGTGCTTCGGCGGAGCGGGATCGCTGCACGCCTGCGAGCTGGCAGCCAGCCTAGACATCCCCCGCGTCGTGGTGCCGGCCCACGCCGGGGTGCTGTCGGCCCTCGGCATGCTGGTCGCGGATTGCGTCCGGGACTATTCGCAGAGCGTGCTCAATGAAGACCCCCAGGCCGCGTTCGTCCGGCTGGAGCGACTGGCGCGGCGGGACATGGCCGCGCAGGGTTTCGAAAACATCAGCCTCCTGCGCACGCTCGACATGCGCTACGCAGGGCAGTCGTATGAACTCAACGTGCCCGAGGAGTGCGCGGACGCCTTCGCCGAGGCGCACGAGCGGCGCTACGGGTACCGCCACGAGGGCCGCGCGACGCAGGCCGTCACCGCTCGCGTCCAGGCGATCGGCCAAATGCCCGAACGCGATCAGCCCGACTTGGCAGCCGCCTCGGACGAACCTCGGTTCGCCAGCGTGTACGTCCCGGAGGGATGGCGCAGGACCTCCGGGCCCGGCTCGTCGATCATTCTCGAGCCCGCCTAGCGCACAGTCGCCCAGCGGGAGGTGCCCCGCAGCGTGCGGGGCCGGGTCTGAGGGCCCACTTCAAGGTCGTCCTGCCGCGGCTGCGCTGCCTCCGACCATGGGTCGGTCCGTCCGCTGCTTCGACGATGTTGCGATCGAAAACACCGGCAGTTCAGCCGCAACATGTTCGAATCTGCAGGCAATGCGAGCAACGGAGCCCCAGCGACATCGCCGTCCCGAGCCGACCGCTACCGCCGTCCGTCCCCAGGTGCCGGCGGAGGCCCCGCCCGCGATTGGCCGACCTCCCGCTCCAGACCGCGCACGGCCTCGTCCAGTTCGCCGACGAGGGCGCTGCCGCCAGCAGCGCGGATCGCGGAAGCGACGGCCCGGAAATACCAGAGCGTGCCCTCTCGCCCCCCATGGAAGTGCGGCCAGACGCCATCCCCCTGCCTGCGGTACTCCGCCCGCAGCGACTGCACATTGTGGAGCTTGTCCGCAGTGAGCACCAGGAGCGCCGACGAGTCGGCGCTCGCGACGTTGCGGATGGCGGCCCGCTTGCGATCGATCCATGCCGCAGGCACCTCCCTGTCCTCGCTGCAGGCCCGCACGATGCGCGCCACCCTCGCGCCGAACCGCCGGCGAATCTGCTCGGCCGTCCTGGTGCCGCCCTGGTCTTCGACCGCGTCGTGGAGCAGGGCGGCGATGCACTCGTCCTCGTCGCCTCCAGCATCCATCACGAGGGCCGCCACGCCGAGCAAATGGGACAGGTAGGGGCTTCCGTTGGCCTTCCGGATTTGCGCGGCGTGGAGCCGGCTGGCGTAGGCCACCGCTCTCGCGAATCGCTCCGTGATCGCGCCCATGCGGCCGGCCGCCCCGAATGCGGCGCAATGCCCGTCAAGGCCTAGGCTCGGAGCCAGCAGAAGCCCCCACGGGTACACTCTTAGTATGAGCCTGACGCGCAGACATTGGACAGCGGGGGCGGCCCTCGCGGCGCTCGGTTGCGGGTCGCCCCCCGAGCCGGTGTCCGACACCGCCGCGGCTGACCCCGTGGATCCGTCCAGGCGTCACGTAGTCGACCTGCATTGCGACACGCCCATGCGGCTCCGGGAGGGGGCCTACGACCTGGGCGTATGGAACGACCACGGCCAGGTGGACATTCCCCGCATGCGCCGCGGAGGAGTGACCGCGGTTTTCTTCTCGGTCTACACGAGCGCCAGCCGCAACACGGAACTCGAGTCGGTCCAGATCGCGCTCGAAATCATCGATCTGGTCCGCCAACACGTGGAGCGCTTCCCCGACGACCTGACGCTCGCCACATCCAGCCAGGAGATCGAGAGTGCCCGGCGGGCCGGCAGGATCGCCGTGCTGCTGGGCATCGAAGGCGGCCACATGATCAACTCGTCGCTCGCGGTCCTGCGCACGCTGTATCGGCTCGGCGGGCGCTACCTGACCCTGACGCACACGAAGGACACCCCTTGGGCAGGAACTTCGGCTGGAGACCTCAAACACCGGCCTGTCGGAGCTGGGGCGAGAAATCGTAGCCGAGATGAACCGCCTGGGGATGATGATCGACATCTCCCACGTCTCGGACCGCACGTTCGCCGAGGTCCTTGAATCGTCCAGCGCTCCGGTCATCGCCTCGCACTCCTCGGCCCGGGCGCTGGCCTCGCATCCCCGCAACCTGACCGATGCCATGATCCGGGCCTTGGCGGAGCGCGGGGGCGTCGTGCATGTGAACTACTACAACTCCTTCCTGGACGGTGAGTACGCACGGCGCAGCAGCGCCTGGGAACGAGCCAACCCGCAGACTGGACGCCAGGACGGCACGCGCACGGAGGCCAAGCTCGCCGCAATCGGCAGGCCTTCCTTCGACACGCTGCTAGACCACTTCGCCCATGTCGCGCAGATCGGAGGCATTGAGTCTGTCGGCCTAGGCTCGGACTTCGACGGGGTCGACGACGAACTGCCGGAAGGCATGGAAGACATCTCCAAGATCCCCGCCCTCGCGGACGGGCTGGCCGCCCGCGGGTTCGGCAGCGCCGATGTCGATAAGATCCTCGGCGGGAATTCGCTCCGCGTGCTGCGCAACATCGAAGCCGCACGGACGGCCGGGTGAGGTTCGCCGGCATTCTAAACCAAGGCTGCGGGGTTCGAGAGCGTGCCGATTTCCGCTACGTGGATCGCGCACACATCGCCGGGCTGCAGCGCCGCTTCCTGCTCGACGATGATGCCCGTGCCGGTCAGGATCACGGTGGGCGTCGGCACACGGTTGCTGCGCGTCAGGTAGTCGACCAACTCCTCGAATGTGCGCCGCAGCTTGGCCGTCGAGACGCTGCCCTCGAAAGTGGTCAGGTCGCCGCGGCGAATGGTGCAACGCATCTGGAGGTTGTAGGGGTCAGGCAGCTCGTCGGGCGTGACGAGCACGGGACCGAGGGAGCAGCAGGCGTCGTACACCTTGGACTGCGGCAGGTAGAGGGCGTTCTCCCGCTCGATGTCCCAGGCCGACACGTCGTTGCCGAGAGTGTAGGCCAGGGTCTTCCCGCTCGAGCCAATTACGACGGCGAGCTCGGGCTCCGGGGCGGTGAAGGTGGAATCCCCGCGAATGCCGATCGTCTCGTCGGGCCCGACGCAAACGCGCGCCGTGCCCTTGAAGAAGATCTCCGGGCGATTCTCCGGCTTGTGGACATACGAGTACATCCCGTCGCGAGTGCCCAACTCCCCGTCCCGGAAGTCCGCGCTCGGGGCGTAGGTGCAGCCGCAGGCCCACACCTCCGCCGGTTCCATCGGGATCAGCGGAGCGGACTGGACCAGGCGCCCCTCCGCGCTGGCCGCGGCCACTTCGGCCAACAGCCCTCCGGCGGCATCCGCGGCGTGCAGCAGAGATGCCATAGTGGCACCCGGTATCGGCCGGAAGCGGTCGGCTTCCTGAATTGCGGCGACGACGGTCCCGCCGTCCCGGATCTGCGCGAGTCTCATGTGGCGATCGTACCGTTTACACGGTAGCGCAGAACGCCGGATTCAACGTCCGGTCAGGGCCCGGCACTCGGAAACCCAGCGATATGGGGATAGACACGGTCTCGAGGCCGACTTGCGCACGGCCCGCCCCCTGCGACTTCACGCCCGAGCTTGGGCGAGCCGGGCCACCGACTCACGGCCTCCAGCGCTTTTTGCCGCCGAGCCAGTCGGACGCGGCTCCCCGGCGACAGCTCCGTAGGCATTGGCTCCTGCGAATGGCACCCTCGCCACCGCCCAGGCCACGAGCGCCATGCCCGCGATGAGGCCGGCGCATCTCTCCGGGAGCTGCCGGGGCCGCGGGGCGGGGATGGGTCAAACGGTCGAGAGCGTCGCGGGGGGCACGACTGGCAAGGGAGAAAGGGCGTCTGCCCCGGAAGCCTGCACGCCTCCGTACGCGAGCGGCTGCGGGACTCTGGCGAAGTCAGCCACAGCGGAGAACAGGGGCCCAAAGTCCCGCGACAGGTTGCCGATCAGACAGTCCGTCAAGTCTCCCTGAACATCGGGATGGGCCCTGAGCAGCTTCCCGAAGCTGAAGGTGTCGTCGTAGAACGCGTACACCAGCTTGCGCATCGCTTCGATGCCCCGGCAAAGATCCTCGCCGTAGGCCGCGAACCGCGCAGCGCGCATGTCGCCGGCCTCCAGCGCCGCGTCGACCGCATGCGCCGCCCGCTCCCCGCCGAGGAGCGCCAGCAGCACACCGGAGGAGAACACCGGATCGAGGAAGGTGAACGCGTCTCCGGCGAGCACAAGGCCGTCCCCGGCGCAATACCGCGACCTGTAAGAGTACTCCGCAGTGACCCGTAGAGGTTCGCAGCGCCGCGCCGGAGCCAGATGATCGGCGATCCAGCGGTTAGCCTGGATCTCCCGCTCCAGGATCCGCTCCAAGTCCTTGCCTTCGCGGTAGAGGTAGTCCTTGTCGGCTACCACGCCGACGCTGACGGTATCGGCAGGAAGGGGTATGTACCAGAACCAACCCTTCCGAGGCAGGTAGGCCACCGTCGTCGCGCCCTCGTCCTCGCCAGCGTCCCGCCTGCCGCCCCTGTAGTAGGTCCAGATCGACACCTTGTTGAGCTCGGGGTCGCGCTGGACCCAGCCCAGCTGCGTGGCCGCGAAACCGAATCGGCCGCCGCAGTCCAGCGTGACCGGCGCCCGCAGCTCGACGGCTTCCCTGCCCCGTTCGACAAGCAACCCCTCGCAGCGGTCGCCAGCGAGCAGCAACTGTTTGGCCGTGGCCCCCGTCCACAGCTCTGCGCCCTTTTCCACGGCGTTCTCCAGGAGCATTTGGTCGAACTCGCCGCGGACTACTTGCCATGTCTGCGCTGCGGGGTGGTCGAGGTGCTGGCGGAAGTAGAACGGCGTCGAAATCCTGCCGCCCGGGGAGGCGAACTGCACGCTGTACTTCTTCACGAATGGGGAGCGGCGCAGCTTCTCGATCATGCCGATTCGCTGCAGCGGGAAGTAGCAGTAGGGAAGCAGGGACTCGCCGACCTTGTAGCGGGGAAACCTCTCGCGCTCGACCACCAGCACTCGGCGGCCCTTCTCGGCCAGCACGGCGGCTGCGGTCGAACCGGCCGGGCCGCCGCCGACGATGAGGGCGTCCCACCCGCTTCCGGGGCGGCTCTGTCCGTTCGTGGAGTTCACGATCCGCCTCCGAGCTCAGGCGTACCGGATGTTGGTGTGCTCAGGCAGGAAGAAGGCGTGCAGCAAGCGGTCGACTTGCAACAGGCCCTCGCGGGTCAGCTGGATCGCGTCGCGGTCGAACGCCAACAAGCCGTGCTTGCGGAACAGCTCCAGAGAGTCGCCCCAGCGCTCGGTCACGTCAATGCCGAAGCGCTCCCGAAACGGCTTCGTCTCGAGTCGGCCAAGCTTCATCTTCAGCACGAATTGCCGGATCATCGCCTCCTGCCTGCTGATCCGCAACGCCCGCGAGACCGGCAGGTCGCCGGCCCGAACGTGCTCGAGATAGGGCTGCATATGCGCCTCGTTCTGGTAATGGACCCCGTCGAGGTGCCCGAAGGCCGACACGCCGAGGGCGAGCATATCCGCACCGTCCCACAGCTTGTCGCGATAGACGAACCGAATGGCCGAGGAGTCGCGCACCGCCGTGTAGGCGCTGCCCACCGTGTAGCCGTTCGCTTCCAGGGCCTCAAACGCTTCGCGAGTCCAGCGCCGCTTGGTGGGCCAGCCCGCGACCGGCGCGGTCGCGGCACTCCGGTCCCGCATGCCCTTGTAGATCGTGGTGTTGAACGGAATCTCCATCTGGTAGACCGTGACGGCGTCGGGGGCCAGCCGCACTGTCTCGGCGACGGTGCGAGACCAGGTCTCGTCCCTCTCCCCGACCATGCCTGCGATTAGATCAAGGTTGACCTGATCGAAACCGACGCGTTCGAGCCATTCCCAGGCGCGGTAGATCTCCTTCGAGCGGTGCGCCCGGTTGTTCCCTGCCAGAATGGCGTCGTCGAAGTTCTCGACGCCCAGGCTGAGCCGATTGACGCCCAGGCCGTGGATCGCTTGCAGCTTGCGTTCGCTCAGCGTGCCGGGCTCGCATTCGAACGCGACTTCCTGCGGCGTGTCCCAAGGCAGCGCCGCTCGCAGGCCCTGCATCAGGCGGACGAGCTGCTTCCCGGACAGGTACGAAGGGGTGCCTCCGCCGAAGTAGATGAAGTCCAGCGCGCGGCCCTGCACGAAGGCCGACTGCCCCAACATCCGCGCTTCCCTGAGCAAGCCGTCGATGTAGTCCTCGATGTCGCGGTGATTCTTGTCCGTGTAGACCCGGAAGTAGCAGAAGTCGCACCGCTTGCGGCAGAACGGCAAGTGGACGTACAGCCCGAGCGGCGCGGACTTGTTGCCGGGCCGGGTGAGCCTGCGGATGGCCTGCGCGGCCTGGTCCGTCGTCCAGACCGAGAACGGCGGATAGTTCGAGACGAAATAGTTGCCCGCCTGAGTAGCCTCCTGGCGGGAAAGGACATCCAGCGAATTCGATGCGCGCTCCATGTGCCCCCGCCGAGCCCCCTCCTATCTTGGCACGATCCGTTCGCCCGAACAGCCCGCGGCGGGCCGGGCTCTGCGGCCACCGCAGTCTGTTTGCGAAGCCTCAAGTCGCCTTGGCGACATATGCGCGGATCTGCCCCTCGAGCATGTCGAGCGGCAGGGGACCATGACGCAGCACGGCCTCGTGGAAATCGCGCACATCGAAACGGTCGCCGTAGGCGTCGCGCGCCGCAGACTTCAGCTCCAGGATCTTGAGCTGGCCCAGCTTGTACGCCAGAGCCTGCCCCGGCCAAGCGATGTAGCGGTCCACCTCGCTCTCGTCGCCCAGGTACTCGATCGCTTGCTGCCGCGTCCAGCCCAGCGCATGCAGGCCGGTGTCCACCACCAGCCTGCGCGCCCGGAACCGTTCGCTTTCGAGGGCACCGAATCGGCTAGCCGGATCATCGTATACGCCCAGTTCCCCGCCCAGCGTCTCCGCGTACAGCGCCCAGCCTTCAATGAAGGCGGTCGAACTGTAGGTCTTGCGGAATTCCGGCAGCCCCTCCAGCTCCAGCTGCAAGGCAAGCTGCAGGTGGTGGCCAGGGGAGGTCTCATGCAGCACCAGGGCCGGCTTGTCGAACCGGGACTGGCGCTCCGCCTGATAGGTCTTGAGGTTGAACCAGCCCGGCCGCGAGCCATCGGCCGCAGGCCGGTTGTAGTTGGACGCCGAGGCCGCCTCGCGGTCCGGCGGAATGGCCCGAATCCCGACCGGATGCCGCGGCAGCTTGCGGAACAGCCTAGGCAGCTCCGGGGCCACCCGCATAGCGACGTCGCGGTGGTACGCCAGCATCGCCTCGCGGCTTGCGAACAGGTACTGGGGGTCGCGCAGCAAGTGCTCCTCGTACTGCGCCGCAGTGCCTTGGAACCCGGCCTCGCGGGCAATTGCCGCCATTTCGGCATTGATGCGGGCGACTTCACGCTGCCCCAATTCGTGGATTTCCTGGGCGCTCAGCGGCAATGTGGTGTGGTACTGGATGAAGAAGCGGTATAGTTCCTCGCCGTCCGGCAAGCCCGCCACCGCAAGCCCCGGGCGAGCCTTCGGCGCGTACTCGTTCGCCAAGAAAGCCCGCAGCTTCCGCCAAGCCGGCTGGAAGGCATCCCGGTAGGCCGCCTCGGCGGCGCTCGCCAGCGCCTCGCGCCGCTCTTGGGGAACGCTTGCGGGGAAGTCACGGAACGCCGCCAGCAGCGGGGTCTCGGACGCCTCGGGGGCCGCCTGCATCTCGAGCTGCCCCAAGATCCGGTCGACAATCAGCCGCGGCTGCACGATGCCCTTGGCGATGCCTTCGCGCAGGGCCTCAATGTTCTGGTCCACATAGGCTGGCACGGCCTGCAGCCGGGCCAGCCGGGCCTCGTAGTCGGCAGGACTGCGGGCGGGCATCTCCCGCATCGTCAGGAAGACTATCGTATGGAGGCCGAACAGCTGGTTCAGGCGGATGAGGTGCGCATCGTAGGGCAGCACGCGCAGTTGCCGCTCGATCTGCCCCCGCAACAGCCTCCAGCTGATGCGGTCCTGCTCCCCAAGCTCCTCGGCTCGGAAGCCTTCCAGGGCGGCCTGGTAGCCCCGGAGCCGCTCAGACCACGCGGCACGGGCCGACTCCGACCAGTCCCGCCACCGGTCGTTGTGTTCCGTGCGCCCCAGAGAGGTGGCCTCCTCGGGGTTTTCGCGCAGGTAGTCCTCAAAGTAGCTGTCGAACAGGCGGTGCAGCTCGTCCGGTCGGGGCTGGGAGCAGGCCGCCAAGAGGATCAGGCAGCAGAGCGCGACCCGGAGCATGCTCCCTGTTGTAACACGGCACCGCGGCGAAGGAGGCCGCATGGAGCCGCCCGGCCACCGGCCGCCCCAGCACAGCAGGCCTGTTCCCTGGGATCAGAAACCCAGTAGACTCGTATGTCTGCGGGCGCAGGCCCGGCAATCCTCCATGTCCAGGCTGAGCGACAGAGTCGCGATCGTCACCGGCGGCGCCAAAGGGCTCGGAGCCGTATACGCTCAGGCCATGGCGGGGGAAGGCGCGGCCGTCGTCGTCGCAGACGTGGCGGACGGCAGCGCCGTCACCGAGAAGATCCGCCGGACGGGCGGTAGCGCCTCGTATCTCGAGGCTGACGTGAGCGACGAGGCTGCCGTCCAGGCTCTGGTCCGGAGAGTCCTTGCGCGCCATCGGAGAATCGATGTGGTGGTCAACAACGCTGCCGTGTACTCCTCGCTGCCGCCTGTGGCATTTCAGGACATCCACGCGGACCTGTGGGACCGGGTCATGGCGGTCAACGTACGGGGCAGCTTCCTCATGGCCAAGCACTCCGCTCCGCCCATGATGGAGCGGCGATCCGGCAAGATCATCAACATCTCGTCGGGGACGGCTTACAAGGGACAGCCCTCGGGCATGGCGCACTACATCACATCGAAGGGAGCCATCCTCGCCCTCACGCGCGCGCTGGCACGAGAACTCGGAGAGTACGGAATCTGCGTGAACACGCTGGCCCCAGGGCTTGTGCTGAGCGACAGCATCCTCGAGAATCCGGCGCACATCGAGATGGCCGAGGCCAAGGTGCTTGCGAGCCGCGCCCTCCAGCGGCACGGCCATCCCGACGACCTAGTGGGCAGCCTGCTGTTTTTGGCGTCATCGGACAGCGACTTCATGACAGGCCAAACGCTTGTCGTTGATGGAGGCTCGGTCAACACCTGACGGTAAGGGCGCGCCTCGCTGACGCGATCCGTCGCCGTTACTGATGTTTTTACAAGTAATTGCACGAAAAGGCTCCGCAAGCCATCGATTCCATGGGTGGGTTGCTTGCAATTCCTTTTGGGGAAATTAGCATGCGCGGCAACTGCGGCGGGAAACCGGACGGAGTTCGTGCGTGAATTCGGGCCAGACGACAGAATCGTTTTCGAAATGCCAACGACAGGCTATTCGACCTGGCGCGAGGCAGACCGGATTTAAGCTGCGGTTTCTCGGCAGTCCGAATCGGGTATATCGGCATGCATCCCATGGCACGCCAGCCCGTTGGCCAATAGGTCTAGTGCGTCTATTGCACAGACCCTAAGTTCCCGGATGCGGGGACGCCCGCCGCACTGCCTCGGGTTGCACGTCATCCGCTCAGCAGCTTCCGGCGCGGTCGCGCTCAGGACGTGAAGCCAAGCTTCACCCGATCGCTCCAGGCTGGCCTCTGGAGGTCGACCACCGCGCCGGAACTCTGGTCCGACTTCGCTTCCGCTGGCCGCGACCGCATGCTCGGCAGCCCCGGCGGCGGAGGCCTGCCGTCCCAGTGCGCATAGCTCCGAGCCGGTTCGCCAGGGCCGGCGAACAGCCCAGCGGCCCATGCTAGGCGGCCTCGCCGTTTCCCGAGCCGCTCCAAGCCTGTTGTTCCGGGGGTTCAAGAGGTCGCCCCCCTTGAGCCTCTCGTCGATCGGCAGGCCCACCTCGCCCAGGGAGAAGGAGCGCTGCGCGGCTCGCGTTACCCGCCGGAGCGGCCCAAGCCTCACCGACCCTAATACTGATCGCGTCAAAAATCGTGTCTCGGAAATCCCTTCGTCGATTGATCTGCAGGGTGGATTTGTTGTACTCTATTAGTATGACAAAAGAAAGATTCTCTTCTCCCTGCGCCTTACTGCGGACCAGAAGTTCGAGGTTCGGAAGAACGTGATCTTGCAGTACATTAGGGGCAAGTCTGTGGCCCAGGTAAAGTCCTGCGTCCCTTGCTCCATACGCACGATCTAGCGCTGCATCTCACGCTTCTTCCTGGGAGGCTTGGAAAGCCTTCGGGATCGAAAAAGAACAAGAAGACCACGCCAAGGGACAGATCGGCACCTGGCTTGGATCCGCATCGTCGTCCTAGACCAAGACCCCCATCAATACAAATTCGAGTTCGCTTGGTGGACCGCGCAGCGAGTGCGCCAAGCCTTTTGGAAGAAGTTCGGCAGCGTCCTGAGCGTCTCCCCGGTGCGCCGGAGCCTGCGGCGGCTCGGACTCACCCCGCAGCGGCCCCAGCGGCGCGCCACCCGGTACGATCCCGCTGCTGTGCAGCGCTGGAAAGACGCAGAGTTCCCCCAGCTCCTTCGTCGTGTCCAGGAGTTACTGATGTGTTCATAAGTAATTGCACGAAAAAACTCCGCAAGCTATTGATTCTATTGGTGGGTTGCTTGCAATCACTTTTGGCAAAATTAGGAGGAGCCATGATCGCCTTCGCCGACGAGTCCGGCCTAGCTGCGCAGAGCGTGTCCGGGCGTACTGGGGGCCCGTGCGGTCAGACCCCCGTCGTGCGGGTGGCCAGCGGGCGTTTCCGCCTCCACCTGCTGGCGGCCAGCAGCCCGGAGGGCCAGTTCTAGGACACCGTGCGGGAAGGTCCTGTCACGGCGGAGGTCTTCCGGGAGTTTTGGGAGCGGATCGCGGAGGCAGCGGACCGGAAGATTCTGTTGGCAGTCGATAATTGCAGTATTCACCGGGCCCGGATCATCCAGGAGTGGCTGGAAGCGAACCAAGCCGCAGTAGAGCTGTACTTTCAGCCGACCTACTCGCCGCAAGTCAATCCGGTGGAACTGCTAGGGGCCTTGGTCCAGCGGCGGGTCCGTCGCGAGCTGAACCAGACCGAAGCACAGCTGCGCGACAACCTGGAAGCTGCTGGCCAGTCTTTGCAAAAAACTCCGGAGCAGGTGCGAGCCTTCTTGCGAGAGGCAGACTGCCAGTCTATTCTTGCCTGCATTCTGAGGACACGACTTTTGACGCGATCAGTAGCTGCTTGCTAACTCTAGCTGCTTGATGGCTGGACAGCGCCTCCGCCGACCTGCGCACCCAGGGCTACCGGACCCACCGGCTGGCCGACATGCAGCTGCACGCCGTTGACGGCACCGTCCCGGCCGGTTCATCGCGAGCGCCTGCGCGAACAAGTCGCTCAGCCTCCCTGCCGCCGCCGAGCAGCGCGGCGGCGGCAGCGCCCCAGCTGCCCCGCGTGGTCGAGGGCCGGGTCCCCCTCACGCCCGACCTAGCGCTGCGTCTGGAAGCCGTCGGCTGGTCCAACGCCGAGTTCGGATGCGCCTGCAAGCGAAGTACGACTTGGCTCAGGCCCGCCGGGCCGCCGCCTGAGAGCCTCCCGCGCCGGACGCGATGCGCGGAGACCGTGGCGGGCCTCCTCGGGCCCGAATGCGCTACGCCGTCGTCATCAAGGAGGCGGGGGGACTTCTCCGCCTACGTGCCCGACTTGCCGAACTGCGGTGCCGCGGGCGCTACCACAGCGGAGATGACGCGATCCATCGGCGCGGCTGCATGGCCGAGCCGACGCTCAGCGAGGCCAGCAGGACGATCCAGCTAGCGCTCCCCGCCACCTATCGCCAAGTAGTCGAGATGTGCTTGACAGGAATGGCAGTACCACGCCAGCGACTTGCGGTCCACGCTGAATCGCCGCGAGCGCTCGCCGCCGCCGCACAGCGGACAGGGACCTCGCCATCTCGATCCCTCGCGCCGGAGCTCGAGTTGGCCGTAGGCGCGGCCGAACATCAGATGGGGCCGAACGGCGCGCTTGTAGTCCAGCCGCACTGCGAATCAGGCCGCCGCGCTGGCAGCGTCCTCGGGACCGGTTTCGCCTTCCGTCTCGTCGAGCATTTGCCGCCGCTTGCGGATATCCTCTTCGGTGGGCCACTGCCCGGCGCGGTTGCGGGCTTGGGCCAGGTCGTACTTGGATTGCAGTTCCATCCAGATGTCGGCATGGCCCCAGCCTACCGCTTCCAGCTTCAGTGCCATGTTCGGGGAAATGCCGCCATGGCCGTTGAGCACGCGGCTGAGGGCCACTGCGGACACGCCGAGTTGGGCCGCCGCTTGCGCCACGGTCAGCTTGGGCCTGTCCTCGACCCCGGCCAGCCACGCCCGCACCATCTCACCCGGATGCAGCGGGTTTCGGCGGAACCATGCGTCGTAAGGCACGCTCTCGGTTTGGTTTCGATTTGCCATCGCTCACCTCCCTAGTGGTAGTCGATCAAGTCCACGTCGCACACTTCCGGGCCATCCTCGCTGGTTTCGATGCGGAAGATGATCCGCCAAGAGCGCGAGACGCGTACCGCCCAAGAGCCCGCCAGGTTGCCCTTCAGCGGGTGCAGGCGGTAAGGCGTGATGCCCAGCGCCGTCTTCGGAGCGGACGTGTCCAGCGCCGTCAGGACTCTTCTGACGGTCGCCCGGTGCTGCGCATGGATGCGGCGGTAGTCGCCAGAGAAGGCCCGCCGCAGCGCCGTGCTCTTGAAGCCCTTGATCGCCATTAGGCATATTAACATCAATAGCGATATCGTTGTCAAGAAAGATCTTCGATTTAGTCTCCATCAAGGCTATTTCGTGCTGATTGGTCTGTTCCTAGCGCGAAGCAATACGCTGTGGAGCATGCTTTCTCTGCTAGAATGGTTCCGCACGGCAGGGCTGGGCCGGACTGGGCAGGGTTAGGCGAGGTTTTGCTGCACTCGCCAGTCCGCCGTGCCGTGCCTCAATGCGGCGGCTGGTAGCCCAATGAGCTGGCCGCCGCGCCCGCAGAGGCCTCCGCGGGCATCCTAGGGCCTGTCTTTCGGGGCGCTCCAGGGATCTCTGCGGCACGGCAACGAGCACTCTGCGCCGGGCGCGTCAGTCGAGCAGGCGCAGCAGCGCGGCCAGCCGAGGCCGGGGTTCACTGCACCGCGCCGCCGCCCGGCACACCTAGGAGCCCGTTGAAGAAATCGTGGTTTCCGTGGAACTTGCATGTGCGGCGCTCTAGCGGGCCGAAACGGTCGCAGAATAGACCCCTAAGGCTCGCGCAACCGGCCAATATCGGTGATTTGAGGGCGCTGCTGCACCACCCGACGCTAGCTGCGTACGCCGTCTGGACTTTTTCAACGGGCTCCTAGGCTGGCGAGCCGCTGGGCCCTCCAGCGCGCCCCGCGGCGGTAGCAGTCCAGGCAGACCAGGAACACCACGCTGCCGTGCGCCATCTCGGCGGTGACGATGTTCGAGCGATCGCCCTCGGTCACCCGGCCCCAGCCGTAGGACCGCGGCAGGTCGTCCGGCGCGAGGCCTGCGCACACATCGCACGTCCGGCCCTCCCGCAGGTCCGCGTCCCGGCGGTTCTTCCGCAGTAGGGAAGTCGCACCGCACTCGATCTCGTTTTTCTCGTGTTCCCACGTAAAACCGTCTCTCGCGGCCAGGACAAGTATGCACAGCCGTCCACAAGCACCCACGGATCGTCCACAGGCTTTTCCAGCCGCCCCCCTTGCCCCCCACCCACAAGGGGGCTGCGCCCCCTCTCTGTGGACCTGCCGGCCCACAGTTCAACCCCGCTCGACGACGACGATTCCCGCCATCTCAGGGGACACAGGGAGGGCATTACTGATCGCGTTAAAAGTCGTGTCTCGGGAATCCCTTCGTCGATTGATCTGCAGGGTGGGTTTATTGTATTCTATTAGTATGATAAAAGAAAGACTCTTCTTCTTCCTGCGCCTTACTGAAGACCAGAAGTTCGAGGTTCGAAAAAAGGTGGTCTTGCAGTTCCTCGAAAGGAAGCCAGTGGCCCAGATAAAGTCCTGCGTCCCTTGCTCCATACGCACGATCTAGCGCTGCATCTCACGCTTCTTCCTGGGAGGCTTGGAAAGCCTTCGGGATCGTAAAAGAACGGGAAGGCCAAGCCAATGGACAGATCGGCACCTGGCTTGGATCCGCATCGTCGTCGGAGACCAATGACCCCGATCAATGCAAATTCGAGTTCGCTTGGTGGACCGCGCAGCGAGTGCGCCAAGCCTTGGGGGAGAAGTTCGGCAGCGTCCTGAGCGTCTCCCCGGTGCGCCGGGGCCTGCGCCGGCTCGGACTCACCCCGCAGCGGCACCAGCGGCGCGCCACCCGGTACGATCCCGCTGCCGTGCAGCGGTGGAAAGACGCAGAGTTCCCCCAGTTCCTTCGCCGGGCCCGGGAGTGGGGAGCCCTGGTCGCCTGCGCCGACGAGTCCGGCCTAGCTGCGCAGAGCGTGTCCGGGCGCACTTGGGGCCCGTGCGGTCAGACCCCCGTCATGCGGGTGGCCAGCGGGCGTTTCCGCCTCCACCTGCTGGCGGCCAGCAGTCCGGAGGGCCAACTCTAGGACACCGTGCGGGAAGGGCCTGTCACGGCGGAGGTCTTCCGGGAGTTTTGGGAGCGGATCGCAGAGGAAGCGGATCGGAAGATTCTGCTGGTGGTGGACCATTGCAGTATTCACCGGGCCCGGATCGTCCAGGAGTGGCTGGAAGCGGACCAAGCCGCAGTAGAGTTGTACTTTCAGCCGACCTGTTCGCCGCAAGTCAATCCGGTGGAACTGCTATGGGCCTTGGTCCAGCGGCGGGTCCGTCGCGAGCTGAGCCAGACCGAAGCACAGCTTCGCGACAACCTGGAAGCTGCTTTCCAGTCTTTGAAAAACTCCGGAACAGGTGCAAGCCTTCTTTCGAGAGGCAGACTGCAAGTATATTTTTGCCTGAATTCCGATGACACGACTTTTGACGCGATCAGTAATTCACCCAGAGCGGGCTGCCCCACGCGACATTGCCGTCCTCTTGCTCCACACGGACATAGTAGTACTGGAGCCCCACCTGCGGGCGCGCCTCCTGATCCAAATACTCGAACTCACATTCCTGGGCCCCCGGCTCATGGACGTACACGACTTCCCCGTTGCGCAGCACGTTGACCCGGGCGATCCCGGTGGTGCCGCGGACCTTCACGCGCAGGGGCAGAGCCTCGGGCAGATGGAATTCATCGCCCATGAAATGGTCCCCCATCCGCACATCCAACAGGATGTTGTCGGTTGCGCCATAAGTGTGCCGACGGCGGATGGCGTCGAGAATACCCTGGCGTGTCGTCCGGTCGGCGTAAACCATCGTGTAGGAGTAGTGCGTCGAGCCATGGTCCGAACTGACCGTGACGCCTAGCCGGTAACCCTTGTTCCACGCATTGCGGACTACCCCGATGGGCTCGTAGCCCCCAGGAGCGTCCTCTGGCTCGCCGCTCTTGGCCGACAGCGGCGCGCCGATGTACTCGTAGTTCGTGCGCGCTCCTTGCATGATCTCGACGACCGGCTCGATCTCGGGGTCGTTGTCGCGCCAATCCGTGCCCATGCGCGTAGCGGATGTATGCGAGATCGCGATGCCGCCCATGCGGCGGACGCGGGCGTAGAGGTGCTTCGTATCGTCCCGGACCAACGTGCCGGTTCCCACGGCTGGGATGTCCCCCTGAAGGTGCCTGCCAAGCGCGAATGCGTTCGATTCGCGCATGTAGAAGGGGATCACTTCACCCTTGCGGTCAGCGAAAAAGATGTTGCGATGGCCGTCGGGCTGGGTGGCGCTTCGCTCGTATCCGAAGATGCTCGTATAGACCCCCGGCAGGTGGTACATATCGGTCATCTTCTGCGAATACCACCACCAGTAATCGTAGGCGCCGCCCTGATGGTCCGTCGACGCTCCGAAGTCCATGGCGGCCGCGTCGAGCATGTAGCGATAAAACTCCTGCAGCGAGCCGTCGTAGCTGCCTCCGCCGTCCCAGCTCAGTTCGGTGTGCCGATGGAAGTCTCCGCGCACGATCCGGACGGGCCGTCCGTGGACCGTGGTGCGATAGCTCCGCATAGCGTCCAGGTCTGCCGCCTCGTTCGGATGCCACCCCTGGACTTCGACGTCGGCAAGCTCCAATGGCTTCAAGGCCGGCTCCGGGGCCTCGTCCCTCGGGGCCAGCATCCCAACCCACACCTCGCCGCGGATCGGTCGGTGGGCGTACCGGGCAGTGCGGTTGTCCGTGGGCCAAGCCAGCCATAAGCCGCCGTCCCCGGTGGCGGCGGCGTTGATGCGCGTGCTGGATCGGCCCCAGCTGTGCTCGAGAGGTGCGGCAGGGCTCCACTGGTCACCTAGGCTGCGCGTCAGCCAGTACTCCCAGTAGCCCCGCGTCCCCGCTCCCTGACGGGTGATCCTGATCAAGCGTTTGGCCGCTACAACCACAGACCCCTGAGGGTCCGCGAACACATGCGGCTGATAGGTCCACTTCGGGGTGCCGTCGCCAGCGCTGAAGGCCGGCTGGAGCGGTTGGGCTGGAGCCTGCAGGCGGCCGTCCGCGTAGACCGCGATGAAGGCCTCGCGATCCTCCCCGATGCGCACGCCGGGCTGGCGGTCGCGGATGTTATAGCCGGTATCCTTGCCCCAATTCGCACCGCCTGCTTCCCACGCTACCCAGACCCGGTCGGCAGCGTCGACAGCCACGGTCGCCTTGGCTTCAAACCTGCCCGTCGCCGCGACCTTCATCTCTGGCACGGCGACTCGGCCGTCCCGGACTCCGGCGAGGAATACGTCGTAGTTGCCGTTGACGTAGCTGTCGTAGGCGACCCAGACCGTGCCGCTCGCATCGAACGCAGCTGCGGGCTCCCAGTCGTTGGCGGGCCTGCCGGTGACCTGGACCGAACCGGACCAGCCTGCATCTGCCGTATAAGTCTTGAGATAGATGTTCGAGTGCCTGCCGCGGAAGCCTTGCCAGACCAGAGCCAAGCGACCCCTTCCGTCTGTCGCCAGCCTCGGGTTGACATCCGGCAGGTCGTGCCGCGTCAACCGGATCAGCGCTCCCCAAGCCGAGTCGCCGGGATCGTAGCTGCGGGCGAAGAGATCCCAATTGCCGTCCAGCATCTGGGACCAGACCACCCAAAGCCTGCCTGCGGAGTCGACGCCGGCTTGGGGCAACCACACATCGCCGCTGGTGTTGGGAACATAACGCAGGTTCCCCCACTCGCCGTTCGACCAGCGCCGCACTGCGATTTCATCCTTCCGGTCCGCATACGCCAACCAGGCAAGCCAAAGAGATCCGTCCGGAGCCGCAGCGATGGCAGGCAAGTCATCCTCGCGCATTTCGCTACCGGCCATCGCAAGGTCCGCCAGCACCTGGGCCGAGGCGGGTGCGACTACGGCGATTAGAATGGGGGCGAAGAGGCGAAGCGACATGGACAACTCCTAGACTTGGCGATACGCAGTGCGGATCGGACGCTGCCAGGATAGCCGATCAGTCTGACCCCTTGCTGTCCGGGCAGCCAGGATCTAGGGCCGTCCAATCTGAGGACCGGGCGCGGGGGGAGCCTAGGACCAGCATCCCCGGTCGTGCGCCCTCAGTAATTCACCCAAATCGGGCTGCCCCAAGCGACATTGCCGTCCGTCTGCTCCACCCGCACATAGTAGTACTGCAGTCCCATACCGGCCCGTGCATCTTGGTCAAGATACTCGAACTCCGTCGTCTGGCCCTCTGGCTCGTGCGCGTACACCACTTCGCCTCCGCGAAGGACGCTGACTCGAGCGATGCCGTTGGTGCCGCGGGCCTTCACGCGCATCGGCAGCGGATCCGATGCCTGGAACTCGTCGCCCATGAAATACTCACCCATGCGCACATCCAGCAGGATGTTATCGGTTGCGCCGTAGGTGTGCCGGCGGCGGATGGCAGCGAGGATGCCCTCGCGCGTGAACCGGTCCGTGTAGACCATCGTGTACGAATAGTGGGTCGACCTGTGGTCGGCGCTGACCGTCACCCCCAGCCGGTACCCCTTATCCCAAGCATTCTTGACCATGCCGACAGGCCTATAGCCACCCGGAGCGTCCTCCCCTGCGGCGCTCTTCGCAGCCAGCGGCGCCCCGATGTACTCGTAGTTGGTGCGGTGCCCCTGCATGATCTCGACGACCGGCTCGATCTCGGGGTCGTTGTCGCGCCAGTCCGTGCCCATGTTGGTCCCGGAGGTGTGCGAGATCGCGATGCCTCCCATCCGGCGCAGGCTTGCGTAGAGGTGCTGGGTGTCATCCCGAACGACATCGCCGGTCGCTATGCCAGGGAAATCGCCGTGGGGGTTCTTGCCCAAGGCGAACCCGGTTGACTCCCGCGTGTAGAAGGGCACAACCTGCCCCTCGCGGTCCGCGAAAAAGACGTTGCGGTGCCCGTTCGGCTGGGTGACGCTTCGTTCGTAGCCGAAGATGCTTGTGTACACGCCCGGCAGATGGTACATGTCCGTCATCTTCTGGGAGTACCACCACCAGTAGTCGTAGGACCCGCCTTGGTGGTCCGTCGACGCGCCGAAATCCATGGCGGCCGCGTCCAGCATGTAGCGGTAGAACTCCTGCAGCGATCCGTCGGCCCGCCCGCCGCCGTCCCAACTCAGTTCTGTGTGCCGGTGGAAATCGCCCCGCACGATCCCGACGCTCCGACCGTGGACGGTCGTGCGGTATCCGCGCATGGCGTCCAGGTCGGCAGCCTCATTCGGATGCCAGGCCTTGATCTCGACCGGCGGCAGGTCGAGCGCTTGCAAGCCCGGGGCGGGCGCGGCCCGCCGCCGGGCAAACCGCCCCACCCAGACCTCGCCGCGGATCGGTCGGTGGGCGAACTTCTCGGTTCGGTTGTCCGTCGGCCAAGCCAGCCACAGGCTGCCGTCCGCCGCATTCGCCCCGTTGATGCGGGTGCTGGAGCGCCCCCAGCTATGGGGCACCGGAACAGCGGGAGTCCACGAATCCCCGGCGTAACGCGTCAGCCAGTACTCCCAGTAGCCGCGGGTGCCCGCCCCCTCCCGAGCAATCCGGATGAGCCGCTTGGCCGCCACGAAGATGTTGCCCCGCGCATCCGCAAGCACCTGCGGCTGGTAGGTCCACTTGGGATTGCCGGCTCCCTCCGCGAACGTCTCCTGCAGCGGCTGGTCCGGAGCCTGCAGACGGGCATTCGCATAGACAGCGAGATGCACATCGCGTTCCCCGCCGATCTCCACGCCCGGCTCGCGCGGCCGAATGTTGAACCCGGTGTCTTTGCCCCAATTGGCCCCGCCAGCCTCCCAGGCGATCCATACGCGATCGGCCCGATCCACCGCAACCGTAGCCTTGGCTTCATACCGGCCCGTCGCCGCCACAGCCAACTCCGGAATCGCGACCTGGCCGTCCCGGACGCCCGCAAGAAAGACATCGTAATTGCCGTTGGCGTAGCTGTCGTACGCTACCCATACCGTGCCCCTGGAATCGAAAGCCACTGCGGGCTCCCAGTCGTTCGCGGGCCGCCCGGTGATCTGGACGGTGTCGGCCCAGCCCGACGCCGTCGTGAAGGTCTTCAGGTAGATGTTGGAGTGCCTACCGCGAAATCCCTGCCAAACCAGCGCCAGCCGGCCCTTGCCGTCGGCGGCCAGGCGGGGGTTCACGTCCGGCAGGTCGTGGTCGGTTAGACGGACCAGCGGCCCCCAGGCCGATTCGCCGGGGTCGTAGCTCCGGGCGTACAGGTCCCAGTTCCCATCGAGCATCTGGGACCAGACCACCCACAGGCGGCCAGCCGAGTCCACCCCGGCCTGGGGCAGCCAGACATCTCCGCTTGTGCCAGGCACGTAGCGCAGGTTGCCCCAAGCACCGCTCGACCATTGGCGAACAGCAATCTCGTCGCGCCGGTCCGCATAGGCCATCCACGCCAACCAAACCGAACCGTCCGGAGCCGCAGCAACGGCGGGGAGGTCGTCTTCACGCATCTCCGTTCCCGCCATGACAACATCCGAAAGATCCTGGGCGATGCCCGGGGCGGCTAGCGCTAGGACGCAGAAAAGGAGTGCGCGGGAAAAGACGTTCACGACCATCACCTCGAGCTGAAGGCGCTTTGGGTACACCAGCAGCAATGACAGGATACCGAAGACACGGATCGCTGGCGGGCGACAGGCCCGACGGGCTCCCGAGTCCGCCTGCGCTGCGGGGCGGCCCGCCCGGGCGCTTGGCAATCCGCCGCATCGAACCGCTCGGATTCAGCCTGGCTCCGTGGCGACCGCCAACGACCCGCCAAAGAGCACGGGCAGTCCATGCGGCGGCAGGGCACCTCGCTGAATCGAGAAGGCCGACGCCAACGTTTGCCCCATACCAGCGGGATTCCGAGATTCCAACGACCGCCGGGAAGTCCGCACGACGCTCTCCAAAAGCGCCCCACGGGCAGGCGCTCCGCGCTGGCCCGCATCCTCGGAGACCAGTTACCGGCTAGCAAATCCTACGGACACAGCCACCGCCCGCCAACAGAGCCTGCGGGCTCGCCCGCGAATTGCCTGGCCCGATCGATTCGCTCCGCGACCCCCTCGGCACCAAAGCCCCGACGGCGACTCCATCAAGGACGCCGCCCACCACTTCGCAGGCTTTCTTGGTTTGTCAGATGCGCACTGGGCTACCCCGGACTGTTGCGAGCAGGCCTCCTTGAGTGAAGCCGCTGGGCCGCACTTGGCTCGCCAAGCAGGACGCTCCGGGCCGGACGCGCTAGATCCGGCGGCCCCGCGCCACCTCCTGGACGGCGTTCATGCGCTTCAGACTGCTGGTTACCCGGTCCAGTTGCCGGGTATCGGCCACATCGACCACAAAGTCGATTGCCGCAGACGCGGCAGCGTGCTTCGCCCGCGACACGACCTTAACGATGTTCACGCCTTCGCTAGTGAAGATGCTAGTGAGATCCTTCAGCACTCCCGGCCGGTCGTCGACATGCGCGGTCACGAGCGCTTGGTAGTTCGAGCCCTTGCGGGGGGCCCAATGCACATCGATCCGGCGCTCCGCCTCGTAGGTCAGATTCCGCACATTGGGGCACGAGGTGGAATGCACGCCGACCCCCTTGCCACGGGTCACATAGCCGACAATGGCGTCGCCGGGGATGGGATTGCAGCATCTCGCAGGGTAGATCAGGATGTCATCCAGGCCATGCACCGCCAATGTCTCGTCCCCTTTGGGCAGGCCCTTGTCGTCCGGGTCCGATATCGTCGGCGGCTTCGAGCGTAGCTCGGCTGGATCGGGTACGGCTCCTTCCGGGAA
The DNA here is from genome assembly GCA_965213745.1 of Bryobacterales bacterium. Lineage (GTDB taxonomy): Bacteria > Acidobacteriota > Terriglobia > Bryobacterales > UBA6623 > VXMF01. The sequence continues at coordinate 58,169 of CBDBZZ010000009.1, forward strand.
CAGCTTCCGCAGGACCTGGCGCACGGAAAAGCGGCCGTAGCCCAAGCGGGCGTAGAGGTCCTCCCGCGTAGCACAGCCGTACTCGCGACAAACCTCCTCAAAGCGCTCGTCGGGCACCCTCCGGAGCGACGCCTTGGCAGTGCGGGCCTCTTTCTCCAGCAGCTTCTGTCCGATCTCCAAGGCTTCCCGGCGGCGCTCCGCCTTGAGCCACTGCTTGATCTTGTTGCGCGCCTTGGAGGTCTTGACGAAACTCAACCAGTCCTGGCTCGGATGGCCTCCAGGCTGCTTGATCACCTCCACGATCTCACCGTTCTGCAGGCACCGCCTCAGCGGCACGAGCTGCCCGTCCACGCGGGCCCCGCCGCACGTATGGCCGACCTCCGTGTGAATCGCGTAGGCGAAGTCCACGGGCGTCGCGTTCTGCGGCAGCGAAATCACCTTGCCCTTCGGGGTGAAGACATAGACGGATTCGGGGTAGAGGTCGACCTTCAGAGTCGACAGAAAGTCGGTCGAGTCCTGCACCTCGCGCTGCCACTCCACCATTCGCCGCAGCCAGGCCAGCTGGCCGTCGCTCACGTCCGGCCCCTGGCTGCCCTCCTTGTATTTCCAGTGGGCGCAAATGCCATCCTCCGCCATCCGGTGCATCTCCTCGGTGCGGATCTGCACCTCGAACCGCTGGCCGTCCCCCGTCACGACGGATGTGTGCAGCGACTGGTACAGGTTGGAGCGCGGCATGGCCACAAAATCCTTGATCCGCCCGGGAACCGGATGCCACTGGCCGTGGATCACCCCCATCGCGGCATAGCAGTTCGTCTTCGTAGTCGTAATGACCCTCAGCGCCAGCAGGTCGTAGACCCGATCCAAGGTGAGGTTCTGGCGTTGCAGTTTCAAGTAGATCGAGTAAGGCCGCTTGATCCGCCCCTCCAGCCGGGACGGAATGCCCGCATCCCGGAGCTTGGTTTCGAGGCGGCGCTGGATTTCGCCGAGGAACTCCTCCGTCGCCTCCCGCCGGGACTCGATTTGCTGGGTGATGGACCGGTAGGCGTGGGGCTCGAGGTAGGAGAACGCTAGGTCCTCGAGTTCGCTGCGCACCTTGCCCATGCCCAGGCGCAGCGCCACCGGTGCATAGATCTCCCGCGTCTCGAGCGCGATGCGCCGCTGCCGCTCGGCATCAAGCGCGTAGAGCGTCCGCATGTTGTGCAGCCGGTCGCCGAGCTTCACCAGAATGACGCGGAGGTCCCGGACCATCGCCAGCAGCATCTTGCGGAAGGTCTCCGCTTGGCGGGTCTCGGTCGAGTGATAGCGCAGCCGTCCGATCTTGGTGACCCCGTCGACGCAGCGCGCGATCTCGGCTCCGAACTCGCGCGTCAGATCGGCCACCGTGGCAGGCGTGTCCTCGACCGAATCGTGCAGCATCCCCGCCACCAAGGTGGCCTCGTCGAGGCGCAGATCGGCAAGCAGGTGAGACACCTCCAGCAGATGGCTCAAGTAGGGCTCCCCTGTCTTGCGTTGCTGGCCGCTGTGCCACAGCGCAGCCCGGCCGAAGGCGCGCCGCAGCCGCGTGCAGTCCTGGGACGGCCGGTAAGCCAGCAACTTGCGCTCCAGCTCGGCGAACCGGTTCGCTAGCGGTTCGGAAATCTCCGGTCGGCTCCCCGCCAAAGAACCCCTGACTGCCATGGCTCAATCCCCGAATACGGGCGCTCCGCCCCAGGACACAGAAAAGGCCCGGGGCCGCCTGGGCCCCAGGCCGAATTATAGGCGGCCGCGCCGTGCGGCGCAGGCAAGACTGCTACTCGTCCTGCGTGATCATGTCAATCGTGCTCTCCTCGGCCTTGCGCTTCCGCGTGTCGAGGGCCTTCTGCACCCACTCATCGGCCTGGGCCAGGAAGTCGTCGTGCGCCGCTTTGTCCTCGGCGAAATCCGCGCGCTCCCGGTAGAGCAGGTTGACGTAGGCCATCGCGTCGTCGTAGTCCGGATCGATCGCAATCGCCTTCTCTAGCGCATCCAATCCCTCCTCAATGAGCGGCACGACCTCCTCGGCGACCTCCGCCAATCCCTCGCGCTGCGAGCGGTCCAGCCGCTGGGCACCGATCGGCCCGGGGTCTTCTTGCTGCATGCCCAGCTCGGCCCGCAGCTCCAGACGAGGCTCGTAGGACTGCGTCCAGCAAATCACGCCGATCGTGTACCACGACTCCTTGTAGTCCGGAAGCGTCTGCAGCACCTTGTGGTGCCATTGCTTCGCTTCGTCCATCTCTTTCATCTGGAAGTACAGCGAAGCGATGCTCTGCAAGGCCGTAGAGTTCTCCGGGTCGTCCTCGAGGACGGCCCTGAAGCCGTCGAGCGCCTTGTTCGCGATCTCAATGTTCTCCGGATACTCGGCCCCGGGCTGGTACTGCATCATCGTGGAGTACGCCATGTACACGCGGGCGTCCTGGAGCGTCGGATCAAGCGTCGCCGCCTCCTCAAACAATTCGCCGGCCCGGACGAAGTCCGCGGCCGAGAACGCCTGCACGCCCCTGTTCAAGGACATCCGCGCTTGGAGGAAGTCCTTGTTCTGCCAGAGGTAAATGCCTCCGACCGCGGAGATAGCCAGGATCACGAGGATCGTGATCATCCTGCCGTCTAGTTTGAGTTTCATGATTCGTTCCTCTCCGTCCTGGGATCTGCCGGCGGTCGGCCCCTATTCGATCTGCTCCGTGAGGAGCCCGATCTTGTCCACTCCCGCACCCTTGCCGATGTCGATCACCCTGGCTACGTGCTGGTAGTCGAGCTGGGGCGCCCCGCGCACGAACATCACGCGCTCGGCGCGCGTCTTGAAGATGTCGCGCAGGTTGTCCTCGAGGGTGTCGAGTGTCGACGGGTCGCGGTTGATCATGATGCTGACGCGGTCCCGCGAGCTCATGTCCTCGTCCACCGAGACCACCACCGTGCGTGCGTTCGGCTGCTGCTCCTGCTGCTCGTTCTCGTTCGGCTGCGGCACCAACGCCTCCAAGCCCTTCGGCGTGATGGGCGTGATGACCATGAAGATGATCAGCAGCACCAGCAGCACATCGATCAACGGTGTCATGTTGATGTAGGGGACGGTCTTGCTTCCGCCTCCCGAATCGACTGCCATGCCCATGATGTAGTTCCTCCTCGCTGCCTCGGTGCCAGGCGCTGCGGCGGCCTTAGCCGCCGAAGCTCCCGGACTGCTCTTCTTCCTTCTCGGTCAGCAGGCCGACCTGATCGACCCCCGCGGTGCGCACCGCATTCACCACCTCGACAACCCGCTCGTAGCGGGACCGGGCATCGCACTTGATGTACACCGTCTTGTCGATCCGGTTGCTCACCACATCCGACACCTGCTGCGTCAGCTCGCGGATCTCCTCGAGCTTGTTGCGGCCCAGGAAGACCTGCCCGTCGCGCGTCACCGCCACGACCAGCGCGTCCTCAGCGTCGGCCTCGTCCATCGCCACGGGGTTCCGCGTGCGCACCAAGTCCACGCTGACTCCCTTGCTGAGCATCGGCGTGATGACCATGAAGATGATCAGCAGCACCAGCATCACGTCCACCATGGGCGTGACGTTGATCTCGCTGATGGCGTGCCCGCCTCCGCGGGTGCCCTTCTTGACCTCCTCTTCTTCTAGCTCGATGAGGCCCTTGACTTCTTCCGCCATGCTTGTCTCCTCCTCCCCGGGCGGCCTGCCCCGCTGCGCCTGCGCAGCCGTGGGCGGGCCGCTGCACGATCAATGGCCGGCTAGCCCGTTGGCGTCGCGGCAGTCAGCCCTCAGGCGTTCCTCTTCAGGAAGTAATCGATCAGCTCGGAGCTGGCGTTCTCCATCTCCACGTCGAAGCCTTCGACCTTCGTGTTGAAGTAATTGAACATCCACACGGCCGGAAGCGCCACGAACAGGCCGATGGCCGTCGCGACGAGAGCCTCGGAGATGCCGCCGGCGACCGCGCCGAGACCGGTGGAGCGCTCCTGGGAGATGCCTTGGAACGCGTTGATGATGCCGACCACCGTGCCGAACAGACCGACGAAAGGCGCCGTCGATCCGATGGTGGCCAAACCGCTGAGACCGCGGTTGAGCTCCGCGTGGGTGATCGCCTGCGCCCGCTCCAAAGCCCGCTTGGACGCGTCGATGGTCCGCCCGGGGACGTCGCTGCCCACGCCGTGAGCCTTGAACTCGCTCAGCCCGGCCGTGACGACCTTGGCCAGGTGGCTCTTCTTATACCTGTCCGAGAGCTTGACAGCGTCGTCCAGCTTGCCGCTGCGCAGCGCGCCCGCGATGGCCGGGGCGAACGCCCGGGACTGCTTCCTGGCGGCGTAGTAGGCCAAGCCACGGTCGATCATCACGCCGATGGACCAAGCAGACATCAAGAACATGATGATGACGACAGACTTGGCCGCGAAGCCCATCTGGTTCCACATCGACACCATGTCGAAGCCGACCTCCTGCTGCAGCAGGAAAGCCGTGGTTGCGAATTGCGAAAGCATCTTGCCGTTTCCTCCTAAAAACTACCAACGGATTCCGTTAACCAACTGTGCTCGTTCCGGGATTCCCGGGCGCCGGGCTGTCCGGCAACCAGGCGCCCGCCTCCCTGATGGGGGAGAATCTGGACGTGCGGCTCACCCGCTGAGGGTGAAGTTCACGTCGATATTCGTCAGCACCTCCACCGCCTCGCCGTTGAGCAGGGTCGGGCGGTAGCGCCACTGCTTCACCGCGGCCAGCGCGGAGGGCACCAGCAGCGGGTGGCCGGACATGACCTCCAGCTTCTGGATGCTGCCATCCTTGGAGATGACGGCGGACAGCTTCACCGTGCCCTGGATGCGGGCTTGGCGCGCTAGGGGCGGATACTGCGGCCGGACCTGCCGCACCAGCCGCGCCTTCGCGACGTTGCCGCCCACGCGGATCCTCTTCGGCGGAGCTTTCTTCTTCACCGGGGGCGGGGGCGGGGGCGGGGGCGCCGCTGTGGGCGCGCTCGAGATGATGCTGCCCAGGACGCCGCCCACGGCGCCGCCGATGCTGCCGCCGGGCACGCCTCCGACGACGCCGGCGATGCCGGCGCTAGGCGGAGCGAGGTCCTCTTCGATGATGGCCACTTTGTCCGGGATCGCGACGGGCTGCGTCAGCGCGCCCGTGTCGAACTCGCGCGGCACGGCCTTCACCTTGACCACGGCCGCGGGGGGAGGCGGCGGCGGCGGCGGCGGCGGCGGCGCCGTCAGGAAGCTGACGAACTCGGTCGCCGGCAGCTCGTAGTAGTTCAGCACCGGAATCAGCAGGAGGACCCCGACGCTCAGGCACTGCACAAGGGTGGAGATGATCACCGCCGAGCGCGACGTGCCCTTCATTTCTCCGATACTCAGACTGTCTTCGAACATGGATGCAAGCTCCTCTTCGGTTGCTCCCGGATCAGGTTCGCCTCGGCCGCCGGCCGCGGGGGGCCCGCGAGCTGATCCACTTCTGGCCCCACAGCAGCACAGGGCTGGCGATGAAAATCGACGAGTAGGTGCCCACCAGGACTCCCACCAATAGGGCGAACGAGAATCCTCGCAGCACCTCCCCGCCGAAAACAAACAAGCACACCACAGCGACCAAAGTCAACCCCGACGTCAGCACAGTGCGGCTCAGGGTCTGGTTGATGCTGAGGTTGAGCAATGCGGTCAAACTCGAGCGCTTCGTCGTCTTGCGGTTCTCGCGGACACGGTCGAAGATCACGATCGTGTCGTTCATCGAGTAGCCCACCAATGTCAACAACGCGGCCACTACTGTCAACTCGATTTCGCGCCCGAACAGCGAGAAGCAGCCGATCGTGATGAACACGTCGTGAAACACGGCGATGACGGCGGCCACGCCGTAGAGCCATTCGAAGCGAAACGCAATGTACACTAGCATACCCGCTAGCGCAAACAGTGTAGCCTTGATGGCCTGCCACTGCAATTCCGCACCGATCTTCGGCCCGACGACTTCGACGCCGCTGATGTGGAAGGCTCCCAGGGCGGTCTCGGCCCGCACGGCGTCCAGCACCGCGGCGTCCAGCCCGGCCGCCCCGTCGAGTTCCGCCGCCTCGCGGACCAAGCCCGACCGGGGCGCCTGGTCGCGCCAAGCGACCAGGGCGGCGGCGGCGGTCTGCAGCTCCTGGCTGCTGCGGCCGGTGCCGCGCAGCGCCGGGTTCGCGATCAGGCGTTCGGCGAGGGCGTCGACTCCGGCGTTGTTGAAGTCCAGCCTGCCCTCCGCCAGGGGGTAGACCTCGCGCAGCGTTTCGATAACCTGCACCTTGCCCGAAGTCTCGACCACATCGCCGGCGAGGTCCAGGTCGATCTTCAGCTCGTGGCTGTCGGCGCTATCCTCGAACGGCTGCAGGGTGGCGACTGCGAGGCCCTTGTCGGTCAGGACTCGGCGGAGGCGCTCCAGGTCCGGAGCTTCTCGGAACTTCACGTACACCAAGGTGCCGCCCTTGAAGTCGATGCCGAACTTCAGGCCGCCCTTGAGCACTGCGCTGAGGACGCCCGCGCCCAGCAGCACGGCAGAGAGCGCCAGGAAGATGCGCCGCCGGCCCAGGAAGTCGATGCTAGTCTCGCCGATCAGTTGCATGGCTCGTCCGTAGCGCCGCAACCCGTCCGGTTTGCAGGGACACCGCCCGGCGCTGGAAAGTTCCCGTATCCGCTAGATGCTGAGCTTGGTCACCTGCTGCCTTCGCCAGAGGCTGAGGTCGAAGATCAGCCGCGACACGAAGACCGACGTGAAGAGGTTCGCGAGGAGGCCGATGGCCAGCGTCACAGCGAATCCGCGCACCGGCCCGCGCCCGAAGAGGAACAGGAAGGCGGCAGCGATGATTGTAGTCAGATTGGTGTCGATGATCGTCAGGAAGGCCTTGCCGAAGCCGGCGTTGAGGGCCGCGACAACCGCCTTGCCCGCCCGCAGCTCTTCGCGGATGCGCTCGAAGATCAGCACGTTGGCGTCCACCGCCATGCCGATGGTGAGGATGATCCCCGCAATGCCCGGCAGCGTCAGGGTGGAGCCGAAGGCGCTGAGCACGGCGAGCAGGATCAGCAGGTTGAAGAACAGGGCCACGTTAGCGTTGATGCCGGCCAGCCGGTAGTAGAGCAGCATCGCGGCGACGATGATCGCCACCCCGACTAGGGCGCTCCGGACGCCCTGGCGGATGGAATCGGCCCCTAGGGAAGCCCCCACGGTGCGCTCTTCGAGATACTCGACGGAGGCCGGCAGAGCGCCCGCCCGCAGCACCAGCGCCAGATCCAGGGCCTCGGTCTGGTCGCTGATGTTGTTGATGACGCCCTCGGACTCGATGCGGGACTCGATCGAGGCGACGCTCTGGATGCGGCGGTCCAGGACCACCGACAAGCTCTGGCCGATGTTGGCGGCGGTGAAGGCGCCGAAGCGCTGTCCGGCGGGCCGCGAGAGGCTGAACGCCACCTGCCAGGCCCCGAGGTTCTGCGAGTCGCGGCCGGCGGTGGCGGAGCGCAGGTCCCGCCCCGTGACCACCGGATTGCGGTCGAGCAGGTACCACTCGTCGCGCCCACGGTCGGCGTAGTGCGCCAGCTCGCTGTTGGGCGGCAGGATGCCGTTGTTCTGGGCGCGCGCGGCCTCCGGCGAAGCGTACGGGCCTCCGAGCACCTTCTTGATCTCCAGCTGCGCCGACATCTGGAGCAGGTTCATGACCCGCGCCGGGTCGCTGACGCCCGGCAGCTGGACGAGAATCTCGTGCTCGGCCTCGGCCCGCCCGTGCTGCTGGATGACCGGCTCGGTCAGCCCCAGGCCGTTGATCCGGTTCTCGATGGTGGACATCGATTGCTGCAGGGTCTCGGCCTTGAGACGCAGCAGCTCGCTGGGCTTCAGGGCGAGGGTGAACGAGCTGCCCGTCGAGGAAGCAACATTCCAGCTCGGCGCCTCAGTCTCAAAGATATCCCGCATGTCGCTGACCCGCTCGGTGGGCGTGCCATCGACCCGGATCTCAATCGTGTCGGCTTCCTCGATGGACTCGGGGCTGTTGCGCTCCAAGGCGCTGTACTCAATGTCCGCACGACGCATCCTCCCCTCGATGCGGTCGATCGTGACGTCCGCCTCCGATTTCAGGGAGTCCTGCACCTGCACCTGCAGGATGAGGTGGGTGCCGCCCTTGAGGTCCAGCCCGAGGGCGATGTTGTCGGCAAGGTTCTGCTTGATGTCCTCCCACTGCGGGGAGACCCCGACCACGCGCCAGAAGCAGAGCGCGAAGACCGCTAGCACCAGGACAATCTTGAGTCCGAACCGGCTTCTCATCGCAACGCCCCCCTTGGCTCCGACGGCTATTTGCCCGGCTTCTCTGCCATCCCGACGACCGCGTTCCGGGCGAATTCGAGCTTGACGCCGTCCGGCGGGACACGCAGGGTCACGCGAGCCTCGCTGAGGCCGACGACGGTCCCGGCGAGCCCCGCATTGGTCACCACGCGATCCCCGGACTTCAGCTCCGCCAGCATCTGTTCGAGGCGCTTCTGGCGTTTCCGCGCGGGCATGATCACCAGCAGGTAGAAGATGGCGATCATCAGCGCGATCGGCGCGAGGGAATAGAGGAGCCCCCCCGACTGCTGCAGGAGCAGGGCCGGAACGAGCAGGCCGGAAGCGAGACGCTCGGCAAGGAACGGGTGTGCTGCCGTCACAGAGGTTGCGTGGAGTTCGTCAGGCGCGGAGCGGGCGCGACTGCACTAGCCACTGTAGCGAACTACCGGAAGGCACCACCGAACCCGCCCGGGCCACCCGGGTTAGCCCCGGGCATCCGCACGGCCCGCCGCGATCTGGCGCAGATGCTCCGGCAAACGCCCTACCAGGATAGCATCTCGAATCCCGCGCATCGTGTCAAGGTAGAGCCACAGGTTGTGCAGCGTCGCCAACGTGCCGAAGAGCATTTCCCTGGCCAGCATGAGGTGGCGGAGGTAGGCGCGGGAGAAGTTCCGGCAGGTGTAGCAGCCGCAGCCCTCGTCCACTGGAACGTGCGCGGAGGCGTGGGCGGAGTTTTTGATCATGAGCTTGCCGGTGCGGGTGAAGAGGCAGCCGTTACGAGCGTTGCGGGTGGGCAGGACGCAGTCCATCATGTCGATCCCCAGCGCAACATAGTCGCCGAGCTCGTGGGGCAGGCCGACGCCCATGGCGTACCGCGGCCGGTCGCGCGGCAGGACCTCCTCGCTGGCCGCGGCCATTTCGTAGCTGAGCGGGCGCGGCTCACCCACCGACAGCCCGCCGATCGCGTAGCCCGGCGCATCAAGGTCCAGCAGACGCCGAGCGCATTCGCGCCGGAGGTCGGAGTACATTGAACCCTGGATGATCGGAAACAGCGCCGCCCCCGAGGCGGAGGCGCGCCAGTGCGCGAACGAACGCGCAGCCCAGCGGAGGCTCAGCTCCATCGACTCGCGGGCCGTGCGCTCCTCCACCGGATACGAGGTGCATTCGTCAAGCACCATCATTACGTCGCTGCCCAAGGCCCGCTGGATGTCCACCGCGGACTCGGGGGACAGGAAATGCGGCGCTCCATCGAGGTGCGAGCGGAACTCCACCCCTTCCTCGCGGACCCGGCGCAAGCCGGCAAGGCTGAAGACTTGGTAGCCGCCGGAGTCGGTCAGCACGCTCCGCGGCCAGCGCATGAAGGCGTGCAGCCCGCCGCAGGCGCGGACCCGGTCGGCACCTGGACGCAGGGAGAGGTGGTAGGTGTTGGCCAGGATGATGCGCGCGTCGAGATCCTCGATGAGCTGCTTGGGAGTGAGCCCTTTGACCGTCGCCTGCGTGCCCACCGGCATGAACACGGGTGTCTCGACCGCGCCATGGGGGGTGTGGAGCACTCCCGCGCGAGCGCGGGTGACGGGGCATTCGGCGACGATCTCGAATCGGAGCGGCAATGGCAATACTGCCTCCAGTGTGGCTCAGGAAGCGAGCTCTGCGGGACCCCGCGCAGCGGGCGGCGGCAGGCCCCTCCCGAACCGGGCGCGGCCCCCAGACATGCGGCAGCTTCGACCAGCGCAGCGGCGAGTCAGCCCCCGAAGGGCGGCGGGCGGTTACCAGGGCGCGCCGATGCGCCCATCGACGGGGGCCAGGCTTGCGCGGGCCATCCGTTCGCTCGCGGCGGAATCCCCGCGAAACACGCATCCTGCAGGGCGGAGACTCCACGAAAGCCCCGAGTATCCCCCCAGCCCTGAGCCTTCGTGATCGCAGCTGGGGCCAAGAGGAGCGAGAACCGCCCGCGGCCACGGGCCGATCGCCATCCATGCCGGTCGTCGCGAGCTTTCGGATGCCGTCGACGGAATGCCAGCCAGGCTGCGCGGGACCTGGCTGTTCCCGCGCCAAGAGCCGCCTCCCGCCGCAGGAAGTGCGGGGCTCGCGAAGGCGTCGTAGGTTCTGCCCGAGCGGCGGGCTGCGCTAGCGAGTCCGAGAAGCCTTGGCTTGAGGGGCCGTATGGGATTCGTGCCCAGGGATGCCGTGCTCTACGCCGCGAGGCAGTCGTGCCGGGACCGACCGGGCATCTTCGCGATTCCGGACCTCGCCCCACTTCCGGAGCCCGTCGGCCTGAGGATCTGCGGCGCTCCGCCTACGGCGCTCACGGGATTGCCCGATCGCCATATCCGGCCGATGCCCCGGCACCGAACGAGGCTCGGCTTGGCTCCCCGGGGCCAGAATCGCGATGCGCTGGCTATCCCGTCCGATCGTACGTTCAGACTCCAGCGCAGCACTCTGGACGGAGGGAGGCACCTCCGCAACCAATGCTGCGGAGGTGTCCGAAACGCCGCGTTCAAAAACGAACGCTGAACCGCGTGTAGTAGAAGCCGCCGTTGAATCCAAACGGGGCCGACCGACGGGACTGCAAGAAAATCCCCGGCGACTCAATGATGACGCGACCGCTCGAGTCCTCCAGCCGTCCACTGCGCGTCTGCCCGACAAGGTTCTGATCGGGAACGGTGTTGAGCAGATTCTGGGCGCCGAAAGTCCACTCGGTGTGCGGGAACAGCTTGAATCCGACATGCAGGTCGGTGAGCATCTTGCCGCAGAACTGCTGGCGCGAACCCCCCAGAAGGCTTGGGGAGAAGCCGGACACTCCGCACGGTTTCTCGCCCATGCTCCCGCCCTCCTGCACCCAATAGCTTCCGAAGTATCGCAGAGCCCCGCCGAGCTTGAGCCTGCCAATCCTGTAGTCCACCAAGCCCTGTATGCGCGAATTCGGCTGCCACTCGGTTAGGATTGAACGATCCTGAGCGCCGAAGATGGTGTCCTCGAGCCCCGCCAACAGCATCGGAGCACTGATGGTTCCATCGAGTTCGGTGTTGACGAGCATGCCGGACACGCCGAATTCCAAAAGCGATCCGTTACGCCAGGCGTGCAGACTGTTGAAGGCGAACTCCAGGCCAGTGGTCACCGTCTGGGCGGCGTTCGTGAAGAACTGCGCCGCGGTGGCGTTGACCGCCTCCAGGCCCGCGACGGCCTCGGGGCTGTTACTCAGATTGTCCTTGGTGAAGGACCCGCTGATCACGATCCGGTCACGGACCGTCACGCGGAACGCATCCAGCGTGAATGAAGTGGTGGGGCTGAGGCGGGTCACGATGCCACCGCTCATATTGACCGACCGCTCCTGCTTCAGGCTGGGAATGCCCAGCGCCTTGGCCACGGAGCTATCGTTTCGGTACGTGCCGCGCTCCTGGGCTACCGTCTCGCCGGCCGCGTTGGTGACGAACTGCGTGCTGACGTTCGTGAAGTAGAGCTGGTGGAGCGACGGCGCACGGAAGCCCGTGTTAACACTCCCGCGGACCGCGAAGACGGGATTGAAGTCGTAGCGCATGGACAATTTGCCGGTCGCGGAGGACCCGAAATCGCTGTAACGCTCCAACCGGCCCGCGAAGCCGAGGTGGAACCGGTCGCGGAAGGAGATCTCCACATCGCCATAGGTGCCCAGGTTGTTGCGGCCCTCGTCCACATCGCGCTGGAAGCCCGGGAACACCTGAATCCCGGCCGGCGCCGCCACGCAGGTTGACTTGTCCTGGACAGCCGGGTCGTCCTTGCAGTTCAGGTAGGAGAAGGGTTCCCCGGCGCGAATTCCATACTGGTCCCTCCGGAACTCCGCGCCGAAGCCCAAGTGTGTCGTGCGAGCGGCCCCTTCAAACTCACGGGACACGTCAAAGTTGAAGGTAGCTTGGTCAAAGCGCGGGCCACCCGAGTCGGCCTGCCGTGGGCTGTTGGTGCCGTAGGTCGCATTGTTCGAATTTGTGATCAGGAAATCGAACGAGTTCTGGCCGTAGTTCAGGCTGAAATCGAAATTCCAGCCGCTAAACGTGGCGATGTCGATTCCCCCAGCGACGGAAACATCGGTGACGTCGGTGTTGATCTCCGGAAGGAATCCGTCCGGGTAGAACTCGGTTACCGTATTGCTGACGTTGGCCCGTCGGTAGAACCCGGTGCTCTGGTTGTCGCGCTGAGTCCAGCCGCCGAACGAGTAGAAGCTAACCCGGTCGCTGAAGGGGACCGCGGTGTTGTAGTAGACACTGTACTGTTCGCTGTCGGCGTCGCCAATCCGGAAGTTCTTGCGCTGGAAGGTGTACTCGCGCGGATCGAAGCACCTGCCGGGTGTGCCCGCGCCGGGGTTGCCCGCACCGGATCCGATGGCGTAGGGTGCGTCGAGAGCGCAGTCCACCAGCGGGTATTGCGTGCGCCCAGTCAAGCCGGCACGATTGGTACGGTCGCGCAGTCGGGTCTCGAAGGTCACGTTGAAGAATGAGCCGTTGTCTCCGGCCCAACCTTGGTGCAGGCTCTGCATGAAGGTATCTCCGTCGCCGGCATAGGTCTGGCCCCAGCTGGAGTCCGACGTAAAGCCTGGTGAGCTCTTCAGAACCAGATTAATGACGCCAGCAATCGCGTCAGAACCGTACTGCGCCGCCGCACCGTCTCGCAGCACCTCGACCCGCTCGATCGCCGCGATCGGGATGGCGTTCATGTCGGTGCCTGCCGTGCCACGGCCTACGGAAGTGTTGACATGGAGCAAAGCGCTGTTGTGGCGGCGCTTTCCGTTGACCAGCACCAGCGTCTGGTCTGGGCCGAGACCGCGTAGCGTTGCGGGCCGCAAGGCATCCGTGCCATCACTAATCGTCGAACTGGAAAAATTGAACGAGGGAGCCTGCATCTGCAACGCTCGCCCGGTCTCCATCTGTCCGCTCGCTCGCAGTCGCTCACCCGGAACGAGTGCGATCGGCACCGAACTCTCGAGTGGCTGCACGCCCTCGGAGCGGGTACCGACATGCGCCACGACATCGATCACTTCGCTGACCAGCTGCAGTTGTAGGGGGATTTCGACGATCCCATCGGATTGAGCAACCACCCGGGTTGCCTGGACGAAGTCGGGAGCGGTCACGACGACCGAGTGGGGGCCAGCACCCAATCCAGGAAACGCCGCAGTACCGCTGTTGTCGGTCGGGATCTGCTGATCCCCGATCGCGACCGTTGCGTTTGTTACGGCCTCGCCGAACGGATCAACGACCTTGATCTGGAGTGTCTGTCCCTCTGCTGGCCGGGCCATCAGCAATGACACGGCCACAAGTGATAACACCGCCGTCGCAAGGCCCCTTGGAGCATTGAAGATACACGGGGGTCGCAAGAAAAAGAAGGGTTGCATTGAAGTCGATCCCTTTAGCCGGAGATCTTCTATAGGATACCGTGTTTGGGACGCGTGCCGCACAAGGCCCCTGATTCCCGGGCAAAAATTTCGATTGCCATCCAGAATGTGTTTATGTTCAATGACTTAGACGGCCTTCTGGGGTGGCCGCGGATTGCACCTCGGGGGTGCCTCTCGATTTTTGGGAGGCCCCCTTGCCCATGTCCCCCGCCAGCGCTCCCACCCTGGCTTACGGCGTCTGCGACGACCACCGGACGGGCCGGGCCGGGCGCGGCGTGGTGGCCCGGCTGGCCCGGTTCCTCGGGCTGCCCGAAAAGCTGGCCGCCTCGGTCCGCCTCCAGCGCCGCCGGCGCGGTGGCAGCGCTGGGCAGAGGCTGCTGGCGCTGATCCCCTCGGCCTGCGCCGGCGGGGGGCACCTCCACGTGGTCGACGGCCTAGGGACCGATGACATCGCCCGCCGAGTGTGCGGGCTGCGGGCCGTGCCCGCCAGCCGGCGGCTCGGCGCAGACCTGCAGCGGATGCACGCGGCGGTGCTGGAGGGCTTGCGGGAGTGCGCGCGGCTGGTCAGCCGGCGGCTGGTGTCGCTGGGGGCGCAGGCGTGCGGGCAGCGGTGGGGCTCCATCCCGGTGTTCGTGGACGGCCCGGGGATCGAGGTGGAGGGCCAGTCATTCGAGAACGCCGAGCGCGGCTACCACAGCGAGAGGCAGTCCTGGCTGCCCTCGGTGTGCGTGGGGGTGGCGTGGGTCAGCGCCCGGCTGCATGCGGGCGGCACGGACATGGGGGGAGATGGGCAGGAGCGGCTGGACCAGGATGCGGCACCTTGGCTGACAGGGCGGCAGCCGGTGGGCTGCGGGCCGCCAGCGCGTACTCCTGCAAGGAGCTGGTGAGCTCGATCCGCTCAAGAAGGCCCCGATTCTGCGCCTGGCGGACGCGATGGGGTTGCGGGAGGACGAGGGGGAGCCCCTGGACGCGGCGGGCAAGGAGCGGGCAATCGCGGTGGCGTACCGGCCGGCCCGGGGGCCGGAGGAGCCGGTGTACGGGGTGATCCGGCGCGACAGGGACGGGGAGCAGCGTCTGCTGGAGCCGGTGCGCACGGTGATTCCGGTGAGCCGCGACCGGCTGCCGGTGGCGGAGCTGGGGCGGCGGCACCGCGGCCAGCAGGGGCAGGAGCATGCGCTCCAGGGGCCGCTGACGGACTTGGGGTTGCATCATCCGCCGTGCGCTCGCACGCGGCGAATCAGGGTTTCTACTTGGGCGGGCAGATCGCGCAGCTGCTGCTGCGGCTGCTGCAATAACCAGGCGCTGCCGGACGAGGCGCGGCAGCACGGGCTCCGGCCGCTGATCCGGTACTTCGTGTGCAGCGTGGGGCGGCTGACGCCCAGTGGGCGGCGGCTGCTGTGCAGCAGGAGCAACCTGCGGCGGGACCCCTGATTCCCGGGTAAAAATTCCGGTCACTATCCGGAACATGTTTATATTATAATGATTTATATGGTCCTCCAGAGTGTCCGCGGATCGCACCTCGGGGGTGCCTCTCGATTTTGTGGAGGCCCCCCTTGGCCCCTGTCCCCCGCCAGTGCTCCCACCCTGGCTTACGGCGTCTGCAACGACGACCTGACGGGCCGGGCCGGGCTCGGCGTGGTGGCCCGGCTGGCCCGGTCCCTCGGGCCGCCTCCAGCGCCGCCGCGGCGGGCAGCGCTGGGCAGAGGCTGCGGGCGCTGCTCCACGCGGCAGCGCCCGCGAAACCCACCCCGCCCTGCGCATCGTTTTGCGGTCCTGCAGCGGACCGCACCTCGGACCGCCTCTACGCCGCGCCGCCCCCCCGCCGCCGCGTCCAGGCCGCGCAGAGCGATCTCCTGGGCGCGCATCCCGAACTTCCGCACTTTGCCGGCCACCGTCAGCGGGAAGCCGGCGGCGAAGCGGATGTGCTCAGGAACCTGGCAGTGCGCGATCCGCCCCCGGCAGAACTCGCGGCCGTCCTGCTCGGAGGCTGTCGCTCCCTCGCGGAGCTTGCTCCCAGCGAGGACCTTCTCTCCGAGGCGCTCGTCCGGAACGCCGACGACGTGAACATCGGCGACCCCGGGATGCTGGTGGAGGCACTCCTCGATCTCGCGGGGGTAGATGTTCTCGCCGCCCCGGATGGAGCATCTCCCCAGCCCGGCCGGTGATCCGGAAGTTGCCGTCTTCTCGCATGGGGGGCGAGGTCGCCGGTGCGGAGCCAGCCGCCGGCGTCCCCCGCCCGGGCCGTGCTCTCCGGGGCCTTGTCGCACCCCTGCGTCACGAGGTGCCCGCGGGCCGGCAACTCCCCCTGCGGGCCCCCCGAGACCGTCTCCCCGCTCTCGGGTTCGCCGACCTGGACCTCCGCGCAAGGCATCGCCCGCCCCACCGCCGCGGTGCGGACCTCCAGCGCCTCGCCGCGCAGGCTCTGCGGGCTCGCCGGCGCAGCCTCCGTCCGCCCGCAGGCGCTGGCCAGCTCTTCGCCAGGCCTGGCCCGGATCCCGCGCTTTCACTCCCTGCGACGGGGCACGGGGAGCCCGCCCTGCTGCCTTGTGCGGAGGCTGGACGCGTCGCAGCGGGCCAAGCCGGGATGGGCGCGCTGCGCAACGAACATCGCGGGCACGCCGTGGATTGGCGGGCCGGTCTTTGCCGGGAGTTCCGCAACAGGCGCCAGCCTGTCCTCGAGAGGCGGACTGCCAGTCTGTTCCTGCCTGCCGCTGCCGCGCCTGCGGTGCCGGTCGGCACCTCGCCTACGGGCCGGGCCGCCGGGTGCGGCGGCTGCCGGCGGCGGAGGGCGCGCGCCCCGCGGAGTGGTACACTGAGCGGGCCCCGGGGGGCGCGCAACGGGATGTCTGGAACGCTGGCGACGGCCGTCCTGGAGGAGCGCGAGGCGGCTCCGCCGCCGCCGGTGGAGTACCCGTGCTCGGACGGGCTGCCGATGGCGGACAGCGACTGGCAGAACCGGGCGATGGCCGAGGCCCAGGCCGGCCCTGCGGCTGCACTTCGCGGACCGGCGGGAGCGGGTCTACGTGGCCTGCGACACGTTCGTGTACTACCGGGAGGGGGATGCGGGGGCGCGGGTGGCCCCGGACGTGTTCGTGGTCCAGGGGGTGTCGGGGGAGAACCGCAAGTCGTACCGCGTGTGGCGGGAGGGGCCGGTGCCGCAGTGGGTTCTGGAGGTGGCGTCGGAGGCGACGGTGCGGCGGGACCTGGCGGCGAAGAAGAAGCTGTACCGGCGGCTGGGGGTGCGGGAGTACTGGCAGTTCGACCCGACGGGGGAGACGCTGGGGCGGCTGCGGGGGGCGCGGCTGGAGGGCTGGGCGCTGCGGGGGGGCCGCTACGAGCCGCTGGAGACCACGGCGGAGGGCGCGGCGTGGAGCGCGGAGCTGGGGCTGGGGCTGGAGGTGCAGGGGGAGCTGCTGCGCTTCCGGGACCCGGCCACGGGCTTGCTGCTCCCGATCCTGCAGGAAGAGGCCCGGGCCCGCCGGGAGGCGCAGCAGGAGCGGGAGGCTGAGGCGCATCTGCGCCGCGCAGCGCAGCGGGAACGGGAGGCCGCGCAGCGGGAACGGGAGGCTGAGGCGCGCCTGCGCCGCGCCGCGCAGCGGGAGCGGGATGCCGCGCAGCGGGAACGGGATGCCGCGCAGCGGGAACGGGATGCTGAGGCGCGCCTGCGCCGCGCCGCGCAGGGGGAGCGGGACGCCGAGGCGCGGAAGCGGCGTGCGCTGGAAGCCGAGCTCGCCGCGCTGCGGGCGCAGCGGGCAAAGCCGGACGGCGAGCCATCCTAGAGCGCCTTGCCGCGGAAGAGCCCCCGATTCCCGGGTAAGAATCCGGTTACCAGTCGGAACGCGTTTGTGTTGCAATGATTTAGGCGGTCCTCTGGGGTGTCCGCGGATTGCACCTCGGGGGTGCCTCTCGATTCTGTGGAGGCCCCCTGGCCCCTGTCCCCCGCCAGGGCTCCCACCCTGGCGTACGGCGTCTGCAACGACGCCTGGACGGGCTCGGTGTGGTGGCCCGGCTGGCCCGGTTTCTCGGGCTGCCCGAGAAGCTGGCTGCCTCGGTCCGCCGCGGGCGCGGTGGCAGCGCCGGGCAGAGGCTGCTGGCGCTGCTCTACGCGGCCTGCGCCGGCGGGGGGCACCTCCACGCGGGCGCCGCTCTGGGGGCCGATGACGTCGCCCGGCAAACGTGCGGGCTGCGGGCCGGGCCCGACAGCCGGCGACTCGGCGAACACCTGCAGCGGATGCACGAGGCGGCCCTGGAGGGCTTGCGGGAGTGCGCGCGGCTGGTCAGCCGGCGGCTGGGGCCGCTGGGGGCGCCGGCGTGCGGGCAGCGGCGGGGCTACGTCCCGGTGTGCGGGGACGGCCCGGGGATCGAAGGGGAGGGCAAGTTGTGCGAGCACGCCGAGCGCGGCTACCACGGCGAGCAGCAGTCCTGGCTGCCCTCGGTGTGCGGGGGAGCGGCGTGGGTCAGCGCCCGGCTGCACGCGGGCGGCACGGATGTGCAGGGGGATGGGCGGGAGCGATTGGACCGGGATGCGGCACCCTGGCTGACAGCGCGGCAGCCGGTGGGGCTGCGGGCCGCCAGCGCGGACTCCTGCCAGGATCTGGTGAGCTCCTGCCGGCGGAAGGGTTGGGATGATTCCGGGAGCGTGACCGATCCGCGCCAGAAGGCCCCGATGCTGCGCCTGGCGGCCGCGAGGGGGTTGCGGGAGGACGAGGGGGAGCCCCTGGACGCGGCGGGGAAGGAGCGGGCCATCGTGGTGGCGTACCGGCCGGCCCGGGGGCCGGAGGAGCAGGTGTACGGGGGGATCCGGCGCGACTGGGACGGGGAGCAGCGGCTGCTGGAGCTGGTATGCACGGTGATTCCGGTGAGCCACGACCGGCTGCCGGTGGCGGAGCTGGTGCGGCGGCACCGCGGCCAGCAGGGGCAGGAGCATGCGTTCCAGGGGCCGCTGACGGACTTGGGGCTGCAGCATCCGCCGTACCGCTCGCATGCGGCGCAGCAGGGTTTCCACCTGGGCGGGCAGATCGCACAGCTGCTGCGGCGGCGGCGGCCGGACCAGGTGCCGCCGTCCGAGGCGCGGCAGCCCGAGCTGCAGCCGCTGATCCGGTACTGCGTGGGCAGCGTGGGGCGGCTGACGCACCGCGCACGGCGGCTGGGCAGCAGGAGCAACCTGCGGCTGGCCTGGGGCGGCGCGGCCGGAGCCGCGCTGGGCCCCTCGGCAGGGGACCGCCGCGGAGCCCGCGAGGGGCTCGGTGCGCCCGGAGCCGGGGGGCGCAGCGGCTGCGGGGCGGGGGCAGGCCGGCGCAGGGCACCTGCGGGGGGCCCAAGTCGCTCGGCGACAGGATGAGGGGCCCGCGCCGGGTACGCCGGGTTCCCCGCTCAAGCCATACGGCCCCGCAATCCCCATCTCGGGAAATTATCCGGGAATCTAGACACAAGGCGCGAGATGGCCTCGCCTTTGCGGATAGCCCGGCGGCTTGGTTAAGGTGCATTCCGGTTGAGGTGCAGGCCGCCACGACCCCCTTGACGGCCCGCTGCTGTTGCGCCTGCGAAGATGTGGGCAAGGTGCGCAGCGGCTTGTCCAGCAATTCCCCAGGCGGGCCGTCTCGGAAGGCGTCGCCAGGGGTGCATCCGCTCAGCGCCGCGTGCGACCTTTCGGGGTTGCAAGAGCGGACCCCTGCACGGAGCAGACGCCGGGCCGTGCGGCCGGCGGCGCTCGCTTGGAGACAGATCGCCGCGGGTTGGAGCGAGAGCCACAACCGCTCGCTCCAGCTACTGATCGCGTCAAAAGTCGTGTCCCAGGAATCCCTTCATCGATTGATTTTCTAGGTAGATTTGTTATGCACTATTAGCATGACAAAAGAAAGATCTTTCTTTTGTCCGCACCTTACTGCTGGCCAGAAGTTCAAGGTTCGAAAAAACGTGGTCTTGCAGTTCATCGGGGGAAATTCTGTGGACCATATAAAGTCCTGGGTTCCTTTTCCATACAAACGATCTATCGTTGGATCTCACGCTTTTGTCTAGGAGACATGGAGAGCCTACAAGATCGCAAAAGAACGAGAAAACCGCTCCCAGGGACAGACCTGCACATCGCTCCGATTGACGGGGTGCCGTGTCGGAGCGGGTTCGCCCGGGACTAGCGCGTCCTCCCGGGGGTTTGTGCGACAAGGTCCTGACCCAGCACACGGACGGGAGCCAGAAGGTTAGGGTATGCGTTCTGAATCCTGTGCCGTGCTCCAAGGATGATCTCAAGAGCGGTGCGGAGCGACGCTGGACCCGGGCTACATGAGGGGCGGGTCAGCTCCGACCAGCGGGGCGAGCCGTCTCACGGAGAAGACCTCTCTCCGGTTCTGAACACACTGACGCCTCGATCGGCATCGGAACCGAGGTCGCATCCCATGCACCGAGGCAGGTATCCTCAAGGGCGTCATGCGAAACGGAACACGGCTTGTCCTCACCTCATGCGCATGGAGGCGCGGGACTCCGGCGCACGCGACGGGTCGTGTCGAAAGCGGAGCGGCTGGCCGTCACTCGACATCAGACTGCCTGAAACTGGAAGGCTATCCCTCTGGCCGTGGTCGGGCATGTCGGATCGTCACGAATTTCACGATAGATCCGATCGGCCAAGCTCTCAGAGACCGGCCCATCGCAACTCGTCAAAGATTGCCCTGATAGAAGGGAGTGTCTCAGGGAAAACTAGCGGCCAAACGTGTCGCACATCTCGTAGCATAGGTCTCACCGCCTCTCGATCCAAGATCGACAGCCACGGGCCGGGAGCTCCCTGCTAGAGCATGCCTACAACCTGGTGTCGCACACCAGTCATCGGTCAGGTGAGACTGATGATTTAACGCAATGCTCGAAACACACTTACTGATTTTCGCCAAAGGTAATTGCAAGCAAACCACCAATAACGTCAATGGCTGGCGGAGCCTATTCGTGCAATTACTTGAAAAACATCAGTAAGTCACGACATCTCGAACTTGGTCCGGAACCCCCTGCAGGACGCATTGCAGATGCCGGAGGGGCATTCCAGCAGCCCCCTTCGAGCCACTCATCGGGCTCGCTGCCAGAAGATCCACGGCTCTCCTATATGTGTTGGTCGGGCCGCACGCAGCACCACAGCCAGCGCAACTCCACCTAGCGGACAGCGAAGACAGATTGCGAAGGGCCGAGAACACGGCAGGTCAATTGCCAAGCTCCAGTTCAATCCGCTGTGCGAGTTCATCTTGCCCTCGGGCGCGAGCCAGTCGCAAGGCGAGTCGCATGGAGCCACGAGCCCGCGCATGCTGTCCGAGCTCCCGCACAACCAAAGCCAACACGTAGGCGTGCAGTCCAGACCCCTTCGTGTCCGACTCGACCGCCCTCTCCAGGTACGGCAGGGATTCCGCGTAACGCTGTTGGTCGGCGAGCACCTTTCCGACATGAAAATTCGCCGTGGGGTGAATGGGGTTGTGCTCCAGGGCCAAGCGGTAGTGGCGCATTGATTCGTTGCCGCGTCCGAGTTGCTCCAATGCGGTTCCCAGATTGCTGTGCGCATCGGCATCTTGCGGATTGATCTCCAAGGTCTTCCGGAACGCTTCGGCAGCTCCCGCAAAATCACCCGAAAGATGCCGGGTCACGCCGATGTTGTAGTGCGCTTCCGCAATTGACGGATTCAACTCCACCGAGCGCCGATAGTGGATGTCCGCCTGCTCGCGGTTCCCCATCTGTCCATGGACAGCAATCATGTTCACGTGTGCTTGAGCATGTCCAGGGTCGATCTCCAAGGCGTCCCCGAAGGCCCGTAGGGCCCCTTCCAAGTCCCCATCGTTGTGGCGCGCGCGCCCCTCGTTAAAGGCCTTTTGAGCGCTATTGGTCTTGATGGAGGTCAGCGCGTCGAGGAGTGGATCCGCGTAGTGTCGGCGAGGCGTAGGGTCCGAGTTCCGGTAGAGATTGAGCTGTTCATTGGCTTCATTGGTGCGTCCCGCCGAGCGATAGACACTGGCCAACGCGTATCGCGCCTCCCGATAGTGCGGCTCAACTTCCAGGGCCTTCTCAAAATGCATCCGAGCGACGGCAAGGTCCCGGGATGATTCCAACCGCCCCAGCCGGTAGCGAATCGCGGCACTTGACGGCGCAAGGTTGAGGGCTGCGCCCAAGGTCTCACGCGCTTGGTCGGAATCTCCGGACTGCGCGAGGAGGTCGGCAAGCCTCAAGGCGGTTGGAATATCTCGAGGCCTCATCTTCGCCGCGGCTCGGAGGGCAGAAAGCGCACGCTCCTTCTCGCCGAGGTCCGCAAGCGCTACACCCAGCAGATAGGTCCATTCGAAAGAGTCGGGTTGGAGTGCCTGGCTGCGCGAGAAGCACTGCGCTGCGCTGCGAAACTGTCCGAAAACATACAGCACGCGACCCAATTCGCCCACTACGGATGGGTCGTGGGGCGCTGCCGCGGCCCGGGCATGCGAGGACGATAGCTGCTCCCCCACCGCGGGGGCGAATCCTTCCGTCACTAGCACAGGCAGCGGTTCGAGAACAGCTTCCGAGTGGGAGCACGCGAGCACGACACCCAGAACGCCAACGCAAGGGAGAACCAACCGTCGAGGCAGGGAATCAATGCGAGCGGGACACAGGCAGAAGCCATGCGAAGCCGACCCCATCATTCCATGCAGTGTCGCCCAGCCCGCGACTGGGGCCGCCGCGTGCTTGGCAAGCCGGGCAGTCAGGACCAGCCGACACTCACCGGACATTGTAATCGACCAGCAAGCTCATCGGACCCATGTCCGTCCCGCCATTTTGTCCCGGGAATACGTGTGGGATGGACGTTCGAGCTGATCAACGGCCGACGAAGCCGTGGCGCCCGAGTGAATAGCCTTGCGGACTCGGTGCATTCTTCGGTGAACAGGCTGACCCGACTCGCCAGACCCCAAACGGTCGCGGAAAAGTGCCGAAAATACGTTGGTGCGATCCTCGGCTCTGGATGGCATCTCGTAAATTCCAGAGTGCGCACGGCGACACGGAACCACTGAGCGCACCGGACTGCAACGGCTAAAGAAGCTGGTGCAGGCTGCACTAGGCATACATGGCGGCAACGTGGGGGCCGCCAGGAGTTCAATCACTGACTGGAACTGGGCTTGGAGCGCCCGTCGCAAATCGCCGAGTGTTTGTGGGATCACCGAGCGACGTTGCAGAGGCAATTGCGGTTTTTTCGCAGCGCACCGGAACGACTTGCGGGCGACGCACCGATCGGGAGCGTGTTCGTGGCGGTGCGCTTTGCGGAGAGCCCCGACCCGGTCGGAGCTAACTGCGCCCTACGACCGGCCCACCAATCGCCATCCCGGGATTACTGTCGACCAGCCACCGGAGGTGTCGGCTGGACATCGGGCACCGACTCGCGGCAGTCACCGCTGGAATACAATCCCAGTACGAAACTGCCGTTGTTGCAAGCATCGCTTGAACTACCCAAGGCACCAACTCCTGATCTCGAATCTTTTGCGCGAGCATCAGTACTCCAAGCCAACGCCTTCGGATGTACACCTACGATCGGCTCGGGGCGCACCTAGGTCGTTGGCAGCTTCCCCACGAGCACGCCGCCATGCGGCTGCTCGGCGCACTCCTCGTCGAGCGGAACGCCGCAAGGGCCTCCCCGAGAGCGGGATCCAGGACCCTGGAAGCCATCCCTCCCGTGAGCGACAATACCCCCGTCAAGCTGTCTGCTGTGGCAGCCTGCGCGTCCCGGCCCTACCCGCCGGATACCGCGATGGACACCAAGCTCTCACACCACAGCGGGAGACACGATCCGACATTGCCAATGCTGGGATACTGGTGCTTCTGCGTGAAAGGGGGTACAACTTGCTGGCGCGATTCCTTCGAAGACATTCATCCACCTGTCGCGACTGAGGCTAGACCGGTTGGCTCGGGCCGGGAGCCGGGTCGCTCGACCTCGCTGCGGCTTCGCGTCGGTTCGGCCGCGGGGCGCAGCGCTCGCCGTAGACCGGCACCTGCCGGGCGAGCCCGATGCATGCTGAGACCCATTCGCGCGAGTTCGCTCGCGACCGCCGTGCTGCTAGTGCTGGCCGCTTGCGGTAGCGGTCCCGAAGGCAGCCCAAGGGGGATCGCACCGCTCTTCCACGAATTGGCCGAGGAGAGCGGGCTCCGCTTCCGACACTTCGGAGGGAGTACGGGGCAGTACTTCTTGCCGGAAATCATGGGCGCTGGCGTGGCCCTTTTGGATTTCGACCTAGACGGAGATCTGGATGTGTACCTGCTCCAAGGTGATGCGCTGTCCGAGCATGGAGAGGCGGGGAACCCTCGCGTTTCGCCGAACGGCAAGCTCGGCAATCGTCTGTTCGAGAACCGAATCCGTCCAGATGGAGCGCTGGCATTCGCCGACGCCACGGCGAGCAGCGGCCTGGGCTTCCGCGATGTCGCAATGGGCGTCGCGGTTGGCGATTACGACGGTGACCGCTACCCGGACATCTATCTCACGAATTTTGGTCCCAACCGGCTGCTCCGCAACAGAGGTGACGGAAGCTTCATCGAGATCGAGGGTCCGCAGGACACCCGCTGGAGCACTTCCGCGACCTTCTTCGACTACGACTCCGACAGCGACCTGGATCTGTTTTTTGCGAATTTTGTCGATTTTTCCAGACCGAACAACAAGCAGTGCTTTTCCGAGACGGGCGAACGGGACTACTGCATTCCGACCGTGTACCGCCCGGTACCGGGACCGTCTCTTCCGCAACGAGGGCGGACGCTATGTCGATGCCACGCAAGCGGCGGGACTGGACGCCGCGTTCGGAAACGGTCTTGGCGTGGTAGCAGCCGATCTGGACGGCGACGGAATGACGGACCTGTACGTCACCAACGACACGACCGAGAACCAGATGTGGATCAATCGCGGTGACGGGAAATTCGAGGACCGAGCCATGGCCAGTGGATCGGCGGTCAACGGCGATGGCAGTGTCGAAGCGGGAATGGGCGTGGTAGCGGCGGATCTTGATCGGGACGGCGACCAGGACCTATTCCTAACACACAATGCGCGGGAGACGAACACACTGTACGTGAATGACGGATCGGGAAGGTTTACGGACGCGACGAACCGTTTCGGGCTCGGGAATCCAAGTTTGCCCCACACAGGGTTCGGAGTAGTCTCGGCCGACTTCGATGCCGATGGCCTACTGGACATCTTCGTAGCCAACGGAGCGGTTGCGATCATGGAGGCCTTGCGTGGTGATCCATTTCCGTTCCGGCAGCCGAACCAGATCTATCGAGGTCTACGGAATGGATTCGACCAAGTCGGCGAGCTTGAGGCATGGGGAAGTCTCCAGCCGCTCGTCGGCCGCGGTGTCGCCCAAGGGGACATCGACCTGGATGGCGACATCGACCTGGTCGTGGCGAACAACAACGGGCCCGTACGTCTGTACCTGAATCAGTTCGACGCGAATCACAGCCTGAAGGTCAAGCTCGACGGACTTTCGGGCAACCGTAATGGTATCGGTGCGCAAGTCCGGCTCTGTTCGGATGATGGGACGTGCGCAACCCGCAGGCTCCATCGCGATGGGAGCTATCTGAGTTCCAGCGAGGCGGCCGTGTACTTCACGCAATCTGTGAATGCGAGCCCAAGCCGCGTGGAGGTTCGCTGGCCATCCGGACGCAGCGAGCGCTTTCCGGTGCCCGCCGGGCGTACGGAGGTGCGTTTGCACGAGGGGTCCGGAGAGCCGTTCGGGCACGCATCGCCCGACAGCTCCGCCGATCTGTAGTGCCGATGCGTCGGGGCTCGGTCCTCTATCGGCAGAACCGCCGGACACCGCATAGCCGACGCTTTTCGGTCGATTCCGCCTGACCCCGCTCGGTTCCAGAACCCTCTCAGTCTACTGCCCTCGGACCACGAACCCGTATGCGGATCGCTCGGCGATCGCGGATAACCCGCCGACTTCCTTGCGGGAAGCCGGCGGGTCGCGAGTACGAGTCGCACTCCATGAGCACCGATCAGAAGATGAACTTGATGCCGAGCTGTAGGTTGCGCGGCGTTCCCGCACCGCTGATGATCCCGAAGTTCGCGTTACCCACTCTCGTGTTGGGAGCCCCGAACTGGGGAGTGTTGGTAAAGTTGAAGGCCTCGAATCGGAACTGGGCCGAGTACTTCTCCGTGAACCTGAACGACTTGTAGGCCGAGAAGTCCCACAGGGCGCGACCGGGAATTCGCAGGATGCCCTTGCCGGCATTGCCGAACGCCAGCGGCTGGTTCGGGATCAGCGCCGCCGGGTTCCACCACAAGCTGGGATCTTGCTTGGCAGCATTCACGTTCTGGCCGGGCACGACATCCGGTCGGTCCAGGTGGTTGAGGTCGTTGACGTTCGAGCGGCTCGCCCCCTGAACACCCGGGGTGGCAGGCGTGCCGGTCGTGATGGTCACGATGGAACCGATCGACCATCCTCCGAGCAGCGTCCTCTTCAAGCCGGTAGCCCCCTTGAGGAACGGCAGCTCGTACACGATGCTACCGATCAGCCGATGCCGCATGTCCTGAGGGGTCGGTCCCCGCTCATGACTCAGGTCGAGCACATCCTTGACGATCCGCGCGTTTTCGCCCGGAGCGCCTCCCGATCCGGGAATCGCCCGCCAGTCACCGATCGCATGCGACCAGGAGTAGGACACGATGTACGTCATGCCTTGGGAGTAGCGCTTCTCAAGCTTGGTCTGAAGCCCGTGATACAGCGAATTCCAGCGGAACGAGTGCATGTTGGACCGGCCCAAGGTGATGAATCCGTCTGGGGCGCTGCCCGGATACTCAACATCCCCCCTGCGCGAGGTCGGCACAAATGCAGTGCGCCAAGGACGTCGGGGGTTAATCGGCCCCGTCGGAGGGATCACCTCCTTGGTGACCGGGTCGTACACCGATTCGCCGGGCCTCGGAACGTTCTCGTCCCAGCGCCCCATCATGTGGTTCATCTTGTTGCCGAAGTACCCGACCTCCCAAAGCGTATCTCCCGGAAGGGAATACTGGATGTTGAAGTTCCAGTTCTGCGCCATCGGCCAATCTGGCTCCGGCTCCCAGCCCGACATCTCCACCGCCACGGCATTCTCGGCGCTGATCGTGTTTGGAGGCATCCCGTCACGCAGGGGAACTCCCCGGGATCCGCCGGATCCGCCGAGAGACCAACCTTGAAGTGGAATGGCGGCTGGGTCTCCTTGTATTCGCCCCCCCCCCGTATTCGAGAACGTGCCGTAGAAAATTCCGTACGCCAGCCGGAACACCGTCTTCTCAGTCACCTTGTAGGCGATTCCCAGACGCGGTCCGAAGTTCAGGGCGTCGGGCTTGGTCAGACGGCGCGGGACGCCATCTACACCGGCAACCTTGATCTGGCCCGGCGAGCCCCGCGGGCCGGGATCGAAGTACCCGATACCGTCGCGCGTTTCCAGAAACGGCGGGTTGTACTCGTAACGCAGGCCAAGGTTGAGCGTCAGTCGGTCGTTAACCTTCCAGTCATCCTGCGCGTACAGGTGCTGGTAGGGCGATCGCATGTTCATGTAGATCGTGTTCGAACCGCGCACGCCACTGGATGTGCCGATCAGAAAGTCGGCGAATCCATCGCCACCCGAACCGAAAGGCTGGTCACGAGTGAAGTTTCGAGGGAAGGCCATTCTCCCGAGCGCGAGCTGCGGGTTGACGATGCCGGTCTGCATGAAGAAAATCTGGGCACCGAACTTGATGGCGTGGTTGCCCCGCGTCCACGTGTTGTCAACGGATACCTGACGCGTCTGCGACTGGATAAGGTTGGGAGCCCAATTCGAGTTGCCCAGCTGCTGGTAACCGCCGATTTCCATGATCGCGAGCCCGCGCAGCGAGGTGTCGAACCCTGGCAAGCCGATTTCCTTGTTGATGTTCCCGGGAACATCTGCGTGGATCTCGGCGTCGGTGTCGAGATAGTTCCACCCTAGCCGGATGTTCGAGATGAGGGATGGACTCCAAATGCGGTTCCAGCCGAACGCGGCGTTGTTGCTGGTCACGTCCAAGGAGTTCCCGCCCGGGAAGATAGACCCGAAACTGGCGTGCGCGGGCAGGGCGGGAGTGCTGCCGCGAAGCTGCTGTTGGGCACTCCAGCGCGCGAAGAGGTTGTCCCGGTCCGACAGGTTGTGATCCCAGCGGATGTCCCACTTGCTGAAGTCCTGGTTCCGCGGAGTCTGGAACGTATAGTTCCGCGTCAGGCTGTCGTTCTGGGGATCGGGATAGGCGTCCTTGAGAACCCGGGAGATGGGATCGAACCTCGACTCGGGGATGGTCTGGTTCGGGAAGGGCGACCGTGGATCGGCAATGTCTCCCGTGGCCGTGAACGGGTCGTAAATCGTGTTCGAGATCTGGTTGAAGTCACCGCGCCGCATCGCCGTTGTGGGAATGGTGCGCACGAATGTCGACGTCTCCCGGATATCGGTCAGTTCCAAGTCGCCGAAAAGGAAGGACTTGTTCCGCCTGATCGGTCCACCCACCGCAAAGCCGTACTGCTTGCGTCCGAATTGGGCCTTCTCACCGGGTGCGAAATACGGCTTTGCGTCCATCGTTTCGTCACGCATGAAGTAAAAGCCCGTCCCGTGAATCTCGTTCGTGCCGGACTTGATCGCAAGCGAGACGATGCCGGAGGACGACTTGCCGTATTCGGCGGAGAACCCGTTGGTGATCACCTTGAACTCGGCCACAGCGTCCACCGAGGGCTTGACAGTCTCCTTCTGGGCGCCTTGCGAGGCGATGGACTGGTTGTTGTTGTCCACGCCATCGATCATGAAGTTGATTTCGGTGCCGCGTTGCCCACCAATCGAGATGCCCTGCCCCCGCGACACGACCGTACCGGCCGAAATCACGGCAAGCTGCAGGTAATCGCGGCCATTGAGTGGAAGGTCCACGATCTGGCGGTTCTCGATCACCGTACCCGCCGAACTCTCGGTCGTCTGCAGCAGCGGTGCCGCGGCTTCCACTTCGATGACCTCCGTGACCGCCCCAACCTCAAGCGCAACGTTCAATTCGCGCACATCGCCGATAGACAGATTGACACCCGATCCGGAGTAAGTCTTGAATCCGTCGGCCTCGACGACGACGATGTACGTGCCGATCCGAAGCGGGTTCGACCGGTAGCTACCTGTCTCGTTGGTCTGGGTGGTCGACTCGATGCCGGTCTCGACATGACCGAACGTGACGTTCACCCCCGGAATCACAGCACCAGTCGTGTCAGTGACCGTCCCAACGATCAGCGCTGTGTCTGCCTGCTGGCCCGGAGCGACCGGTACCGTAGCAAGCAACAGGATCAGCCAAATGCTGAGATGCCCATGTTTCGTCAATTATCTCTTGCTCCTCTCGTTCTTTGGAACTCCACAGGCGCAACGGACTCCAACCAAGAGGGAGGGTCCATCGCCGTCCGCGCTGACGCAGCGCTTACACGCCACAAAAATAGCAATCGCGCCGCCATCACGTCAAGAGAAAATTGCGTGTGCGCAGTATTTTTTTGCGCCAGTGGCTCGCGGCCCGTGTTTGGGCAAGTCACCCGCGGTTGGCAGCACTTTCCGGCAACGGTCGCCGGTCCCCCATCCCACGCCGACCTGACGCAGACCGCATCACGATCCTGGCGCGCAATCCGTGAGCCTGAGCGCCTCCACCAACTGGTTGCCCCGTGCGGTGCGCGGCGGCCCCGGGATCGCCCAGTAATACTGAACGCGTCAAAAGTCGTGTCATCGGAATTCAGGCAAGAATATACTGGCAGCCTGCTTCTCGAAAGAAGGCTCGCGCCTGTTCCGGAGCTTTTTACAAAGCCGGGAAAGCAGCTTTCAGGTTGTCGCGAAGCTGTGCTTTGGTTTTGCTCAGCTCGTGACGGACCCGCCGCTGGACCAAGGCCCAGAGCAACTTCACCGACCCCGAGAGCCGGACCGTAAAGACCGCCCACGGCTTCATCCGGGGCTGCAACGCGCAGGCCGCGGCCGATGCCGGGCGGCAGGTGATCGTCGCCCAGGGGCTCACCGAGCAGGGCAGCGACCAGAACCAGCTGGAACCGCTGCTCGTGGCCATTTAGAGCGCGGCGGAGCGGGTGCCCGACGAACTCTTCGCCGACGCCGGCGACTGCAGCGAACGCAATCTCCAAACCCTCGAGGGCCGCGCCATCCGCGGCTATCTCGCTACCGGGCACCGGAAGCGCGGCGACGGGCAGCCGCCGTGCGGCCATAACACGCCGCTTGCGACAGGGGGCCGGCGCAACCGCTACCGGCTGCGCAAGATCACCATCAAGCCGGTGTTCGGCCAGATCCAGCAGGCACGCGGCTTCCGCCAGTTCCTGCCGCGCGGCATTGAGCAGGCACGGCAGGAGTGGGCCCTCGTCTGCATAGCCCACAACCTCAATAAACTGACCGCTGCCCAGGCCTGATCCCGCACCGCCCGCACCTCCGGAGCGACCCCGCTCGCTCGCTCGGAAATCCCAAGCCATGGTCCAATCCGCAGCTCCTCATCAATCGATCCCGCCATTACCACTATTCGGACAGGCTCCTAGCCGCAGCTGCCTCAAGGTCGCCACGAAGCCGCAGCGGGGCGACAGTGCCCACTCAAGCCGGCTGGATCCGCAACGCGTGAGCGTACGCCTCGGGAAGCGGACCGGCGAACTGCACCGTCAGCTTGCCGTCTGCATAGGCTGTCTCGGGCGTGCCGGTCTCGCCCAAGACGCTGACTTGCGCTCCGTCGCCGACCGGCCCGATCTCGATCTGCAGTTTGTTCGACTGCGGCTGGCCCAAAACGATGGCGTACACGGCCCCGTTCTTGGAAGTGAAGCGGACGGGCAGTCCGTCCACGGTTTCGCCGCTCGCGCGCTCCCAAGGCCGGGTGTCGTAGATCGCTTCGCCGTTCTTGCCGAGCGCCCGGAGCCGACTCGCCTGCAGCTCCGGGATAGTCCCGTCCGCCATCGGGCCCGCGTTGAGCAGGAGGTTGCCGTTCTTGCTGACGATATCCACCAGCAGATGGACCAGTTCGGTCTTCCCGATTGTATGCTCTTCGGTCTCGACTCGGTTGTAGCCGAACGAATAGCCCAGCCCTCGGCACGCTTCCCACTTGTAGTCCGTGATGTCGTCCATCTTGGCGTACTCGGGGGTCGCAAAGTCAGTGGTGGCGGAGCGGTGCATCCTCCTTCCCGATCTCGAACCGGTTGTTGATCAGGCCGTCGGGGCGCGTGTTGTAGAAGTCCGCCACGATCTGCGCTAGGCCCGCCTGCTCGGGATAGCCGATGTCGTTCCAGAGGATGGCGGGGTCGTACTTACGGATTAGATCGCGCCGGTGCGCGTCTGCGTAGTCGGCGAACTCCTGCGTGTGAAGGATCGTGCTGCGCACTTCCTCCACGGTGTCAATCGGCTCCGGGTTGAAGCTCCAATCGAGTCCTCCCGAATAATAGAAGCCCATCTTCATCTGCGCGGCCTTGACGGCCGCGGTCAGGTCGCCGACTACATCGCGCACGGTCGACCGGCGGTCGGGTGGTAGGTTCGGGTTCTCCACATCACTCGGCCACAGCGTGAAACCGTCGTGATGCTTGGTCGTGAGCACGACGTAGCGGGCCCCGGCCTCCGCGAAAAGGCCGGCCATGGCGCTGGGATCCCAACCTTCAAGAGCTTCATTGAACTTGGGCGCAAAGTCCATGTAATCGAAATCGACGCCGTACGTCTCCCGGTGGTGCTTCTGCGTGGGGGAGCCTTCAATTCGCAACGAGTTGAGGTACCACTCGGAGTAGGGGTTGTTGGCGAACCATACGCTAAAGTCCACCTTGCCGAGTTCGCCCACGGGCGTGGCCCAAGCGGGCACCGAGTACAGGCCCCAGTGGACGAAGATGCCGAGCTTAGCGTCGTGGTACCACTCCGGAACTGTATGGGTCCAGATCGACTCCCAGTTCGGCTCGAACATGGGGGCCTCCGCTGTGGGCCCCTCCCACATGGCACAGCGCTGCAACGCGGGCGCTGCCACGGCGGCGGCAAGGAATGCCCGGCGGGTCAAGGCTGTGTGCATCCAACTCTACTCCTGCCCACCCGCCTTGGAGACCTCGCAACGGCAGGCGAACCCAATGGATATTCTAATCCTCCGCCTACCGCACAGAGTCATTACCGGTCTCCCGCGACCGCTGTCGCAGAGCTAGGTCCAACCGGCTGGCGAGCCAGACCTACCTGCCCCGAGATTTCGCGCCAACGAGACACGCTCGGCGGATGGGGGGCAAGGGGGGGGGCAGCAAGTCCTGCCGCAGGCTGTGCCAATGTAGTGCCCGGAAGGGCGGACGCGTTGCCGACGGTACGCAAGTCCGCGGGGCGACATGGCAGCGGAGGGTCCCAGCCACCTACCGGACCTCTGCCTTCGTAAGGCACCTGGAACCCTGGCAAATTGCTAGTTTTGCCAAAAGTAATTGCAAGCAACCCACCAATAGAATCAATGGCTTGCAGAGCTTTTTCGTGCAATTACTTATGAACACATCAGTAAGAGGGGCACCCCAAGAGGATCGCCAAAAGACACGTGTAGCGCAATGTTTCACTCGGCAAGCAGGAAACTGCAATCTACCTGCCTCCGCTTTCTTCCAAGGAGAGACCGGGCCTACCGTCCGATACAGGGCATGCGAAATCGACTATGGCGGCATAGAAACTGCACAAATATTTCAGGGATTTTTTATTTTTGAAAATGGGATAAAACAATTTCTAAATTCTCACATCCGCCGGCCGGTGCATCGATCCGCTCCCATGCGCTGCGCATCCGGTGCAGTTCAGCGGCGGGCCCGAATGTCCATTTCCGGTGAATCTGCAATCGCACGTAGTTTTCCTGCAGGCCATACGATACTGGAACCACGACTTTCGAACTCACCTCGGAGAGGCATGACTGTACGCGCCCCAGTAGGCACCAACCTGCCTGGGGATATGGGATCCGGCCCGGATGGTCCACGCGGCTGATCGTCGGCCCCTCCCACTCTCCCAACGGTTCTCGTTTGAGGAAAGGGGCAGGCGCGTCACCCGTCGTAGCGAACGAGCCCGAGGCCCCCGCGCCCCTCATCGAGATGGCGGCGAGCGAGACGGCTCGCTCCCGCAGTTGCTGGCGGGGTGAGAGCCCGGACCGGTCCGCCTCGGGGCTTCGCCTTGCGGGGAGCTAGCGATCTTGGGAAAGGCCGTCGCCAGACCCTTCCAGCAGGGCGCCAGGGACCCGCCGCAAAGCCATGAACACGCAGCCAATTCACTGGGCAACGATCGCCCGCACGGGGCGGCCACACCCAACGGACGCCAGGGTCGCATCGCTACGCCAGCAGCGACTCGACGATCTCGCCATGCACATCCGTAAGCCGGAAGTGGCGTCCCTGATACTT
Source organism: Bryobacterales bacterium (assembly GCA_965213745.1). Lineage (GTDB taxonomy): Bacteria > Acidobacteriota > Terriglobia > Bryobacterales > UBA6623 > VXMF01. The sequence continues at coordinate 91,111 of CBDBZZ010000009.1, forward strand.
GAAGGTCAAGCGCTTGTGGTCTATGCCGAGGCAACGCATCACCGTCGCCTGCAAGTCGTACACATGCACAGGGTTCTCGACGACGTTATAGCAGTAGTCGTCCGTGCGCCCATAGGTGACGCCCGGCTTGATGCCGCCGCCCGCCATCCACATCGTATAGCAGCGCGGATGGTGGTCGCGCCCGTAGTTCGTTTCGCTGAGCTTGCCCTGGCAATACACTGTGCGCCCGAACTCCCCACCCCAGAGCACTAGGGTGTCGTCCAGCAAGCCCCGTTCCCTCAGATCCTGGACCAGCGCGGCCGAAGGTTGATCGGTGTCCCGCGCCTGGAGGCGGATATCCCGCGGCAGGTCGGTGTGCTGATCCCAGCCCCTGTGGAAGAGTTGGACGAATCGTACGTCGCGCTCCGCTAGCCGACGCGCTAGCAGACAGTTCGCAGCGTAGGTCCCGGGCTTGCGGGAGTCGGGCCCGTATCGCTCGAACACCTGCTCCGGCTCCGAGGACAGGTCCATGAGCTCGGGAACGGAGGTCTGCATGCGGTACGCCATCTCGTACTGGGCGATCCGCGTCTCGATCTCGGGATCCCCGAACTCCTCGGACCGCAACCGGTTGATTTCGGCAACTGCGTCCAGCATGCTGCGGCGGGCCCCGGGATCGATGCCCGGCGGATTCGACAGATACAGAACCGGATCACCGCTGGACCGGAATTTGACGCCCTGATAGCGCGACGGCAGGAATCCAGAGCCCCACAGGCGGGAGAACAGCGGCTGCGACTGATTGAGGTTGCTGCCTTGCGAAATGAGCACCACGAATCCGGGCAGATCGCGGTTCTCGCTGCCAAGCCCATAGCTCACCCACGAACCCATCGAGGGCCGGCCCGGCTGCTGGAAGCCGCTCTGGATGAATGTGATGGCCGGGTCATGGTTGATTGCGTCGGTTTGCACCGTCTTCACCAGCGCGATGTCGTCCACCACCCTGCCCAGGTGCGGCAGGAGCTCGCTCAGCTCGGTCCCGGACTGGCCCTGGCGCTGGAACGAGAAGATTGAAGCGGCAACCGGCAACCGGTCCTGGCCAGAAGTCATGCCCGTGATGCGCTGGCCCTTGCGGACGGTGTCGGGCAGGTCCTGGCCGTGGTACTGCCGCAGCAGCGGCTTGTGGTCGAACAGGTCGATTTGCGACGGAGCCCCCGACTGGAACATATAGATAACGCGCTTGGCCTTCGGGGCGAAGTGCGGCAGGTTCGGCAAGCCGCCTGGCCCTGCGGGCGGAGCCCCCGAAGCCGCGTAGCCCTCGCTGTGCAGCAGCGACGCGAGTGCAGCGGTCCCGATCCCAGTAGCAGTGCGCCCGAAGAACTGGCGCCGAGTCACGGCTAGTTTGTGTCCGAGCTGGGGATGCATGGCTGGATCACTCCTTCGTGATGGCTTCGTCGAGGTTCAGGATGCTGCTGGCGACGATGGTCCAGCCGGCGAGCTCAGGCTCCGGCAGGTCCGGGGGCGCGGACTCACCGACCCCGAGCAACGCCCGCGCCTGCTCCGGAGCTGCTCGGAACTTCGCTATCTGCTGCTGCGCCAGCGCCTCGAGCAGCAGCGATTCAGCCTCGCCCGGGGGCCGCGCCAGGGCTCGCTCGAAGCCTAGGCGGATGCGTCCCGCCGAAGACGGCCCGCCGTCGCGGAGCATGCCTGCGGCGAGTGCCCGAGAAGCTTCCACATAGGTGGGACCGTTCAGAAGCACGAGCGCCTGCAAGGGCGTGTTGGTGCGCGAGCGGCGCGCGATACATTTTTCCCGGTCGGGTGCGTCGAAAACCCCGAGCGAGGGCGGGGGAACGGTTCGCTTCCAGAAGGTGTACATGCTGCGGCGGTACAGGTCCGCGCCCGAGCCCTGGCGATAGACCTGCGCGGTGAACATGTCGCCGTAGGCCATCTCCTTCCATAGCCCGTCGGGCTGGTACGGAAACACGCTCGGCCCGCCGATCTCGCGGATCAGCAGCCCCCCGGCCGCGAGGGCGTTGTCACGGACCGCTTCCGCCTGCAGGCGATGCCGGGGCCCTCGGGCCAGCAGCAGGTTCTCCGGATCCCGGGCCTTCAGTTCCGGCGTGAGCCGCGACGCCTGCCGGTAGGTGGCAGACAGCACGATGCGTTTCTGCAGCGCCTTGACGTCCCAGCCGCTGTCGACGAATTCGCGAGCCAGCCAGTCGAGCAAACCGGGGTGCGTGGGCAGTTCCCCCTGGAGGCCGAAGTCCTCGGCGGTGCGGACCAAGCCGTTGCCGAAGTAGCTCTGCCAGTAGTGATTGACCGCCACCCGGGCGGTGAGCGGGTGGTCCTCGCTCACCAGCCAGCGGGCGAGGCCGAGGCGGTTGCGCGGGGCCTCGAGGGGAAACGGCGTCAGCCAGTCTGGAGTGCCGGGCAGCACGGCCTCGGTGCGGTTCCTGTAATCCCCTCGAGCGAGCAGGAAGGTTGTCCGGGGCTGCGGCAGCTCCCGCATGACCATCACGTTCGGCGCAGTCATCTGGAGCGCGGTCCGCTCACTCCGGAGTTCGCCGAGTCGGGCGTGCAAACGTCGGTCGGTCCCCGGCGCAGCGTAGGTCAGGTAGTAGTCATGGAGCAGCTTTGCGCGGGTGCGACATCGCGAAACGGTCGTGTCCGGCTTCGGGGCGTAGATGTCGTCCGCGGGTGGGGCGGGGGCGTTCGCGAGGATCTCCGCGCAGTCCATGTACGGGGCTCCGAGGATCGACCGTACGGGCTCGTGCTTGTAGATGACCGCGATCTCGTCCGTTGCGAGAGCGCGGGAGTAAAGCCGCAAATCGTCGAGCATGCCGGTGTAGCGGCCGCCGAACCGCCCGGCCCCGATCTCGAAGGGAACAGCGTTGGCGGGGCTGCCCCGCAACGAGTCCTGAAGCACGGCGGTCTCGACGGGGGTGCCATTGAGGTGGATCCGGACGCCCGCGGCGCGGCCCGAGCCGTCGTACGACACCGCGACATGGTAGGTGCTGTCCTGGCGGGTGACGTCCTGCAGCGGTCCCAGCGGCTTGACGGAGATTGCCGTCCCGCGCCCGGCGGACAGGAGCACGGTCAGGTCGTACTCCCGCAGCAAGGCGTCGGGCACGGGCACGGGAGCGCTCAGCGACAGCGCCAAGCCCCTTTGGCCGTCCGGATCGTCCATCTTGTGCAGCAAGCCCTTCGCCACGAGGCCGGAGTGGCGCATCCAGAACGCTACGGTAAACGGCTGGGAGAGGTCCAAGCTCCGCGTACCCGGAAAAGCGATGTGCGTGTCAACATCGAAGCTCGCCCCTTGGCCGGCCTTAGCGCTGCGGAATAGCGGTTCTCCGCGCATGATGCGCCCATGCCGGTACTTGCCGGAAGAGTCTGAGAAGCCGCCCTCCATCTCGTAGTGCGCCTCGAGGCCCTCGCGGGTGGCTTGCGGAATGGTGTCCAAGGCCGTCCGCTCCCAATCCTGCAAGTCTCGCTCGATGCGCTCGGCGGGCAAGTCCGCCAGGATCGAACGGATGGCCGCGTCCAGCTCACTCAGCCGGTCTTCCTGAACTGGCTCGGGCAAACGCAGCATAGGAACCGCGTTGCCATTGACTCCGTCTAGGCCGAGCTCGTCCACGGAGTTGAAAAAGGCGTATAACTGGTAGAACTCGCGCTGCTTGATCGGGTCGTACTTGTGGTCGTGGCAGCGGGCGCACCCCATCGTCATGGCCATCCACACGGTCGAGACGGTCTCGACGCGGTCCACCACGTATTCCGTGTGGTACTCCTCGGGGATCGCGCCCCCTTCGTGATTGATCATGTGGTTGCGATTGAAGCCGGTGGCGATGCGCTGCTCCCGCGTGGCGTTCGGCAGCAAGTCGCCGGCCAGCTGCTCGACCGTGAACTCGTCGAACGGCTTGTTCTCGTTGAAGGCGCGAATGACCCAGTCCCGCCAGGGCCACATATCTCGCCGACCATCGATGTGGAAGCCGTGCGTATCGGCATAGCGGGCCAGATCCAGCCAGTGCATGGCCATCCGCTCTCCGTAGTGCGGGGAGGCTAGGAGACGATCGACCTGCTTCTCGTAGGCGTCCGGGGTGGGGTCTTCCAGAAACGCTGCCACATCGGCCGGATCCGGCGGCAGGCCGGTCAGATCGAGGCTGACCCGCCGCAGCAGCGTCCGCTTGTCCGCTTCCGGCGCTGGGCGCAGGCCCTCAACATCCAGACGCGCCGCTACGAACGCATCAATGTCGTTGTGCGCATCGGGCCCGGCTGGCAAAAGAGGCGGGACGGGCCGGACGGGCGGCTCGTAGGCCCAGTGCGAGGTCCACTCGGCTCCCTGGTCGATCCAGCGGCGGATCGTGTCGATCTGACCGGGTGTCGGATGCCTCTCCGCATGCGGAGGCGGCATGCGGGCGATCGGTTCGGCGTGGCTCAGCCGCTGGTACAGCTTGCTGGCGGCTGCGTCGCCGGGAACGATGACGCGGTAGCCGCCACGGTCGGCGAAGGCACCGTCGCGGGTGTCGAGCCGCAAGCCGGCTTGGCGGGCGTTGCTGTCGGGACCGTGGCAGGCAAAGCAGGCGTCGGAGAGGATGGGCCGCACATCCTGCTGAAAGTCCACGGCGGCGGGGGCCGTAGAGGCGGCCGCAAGCAGCCAAGCCGCCCGCCAACGAACGGTCGAGAGTGCTCTGCAAGGCATTGCGCTTTAGCTAGTGTACTGGCCAGCCGCGGATTTCAGAAAGGTTCGGACTGCATCTTGGCGCAAGGCAGAGGCCGCCAGCTAGGCCCCGAGCGTGTGCTCTGCGAAGCGGACGAACGACGGGTCCGGCGCTGCACCGGTACCCTTCCGGGCCGAGGGCCCAAGCAACGAAGCTGGTTGACGGCGCTAGGACCCACCTTGGGGCGAACTTCCGGGTGATTTGCGGGTGATTTTGCCGTGAAACATTGTTTTCAATAGGTTATAGATCATGTTCGATCAGGGATTCATTCCCATGCTACGTGAATCTCTGGATTCTATTTATAAAAATTTTTGGATACAATAGTTCCCATGTACGTCGAGACCGTCCCAAACCCCAATGCGCGACCCACCATCCTCTTCCGGGAGGGTCGGCGCGTCCGCCAGCGGACCCTCGCTAACCTCGCCCGCTGGCCCCCCGCCAAGATCAAGGTCCTACGCCGCGCACCCCAGAACGAAACCCTCGTCGCTCCCTAGGACGCCTGCCGCAGCATGCACTCCAGGCCCCACGGCCAGGTCGCGGCCGGGCTGGGGTCCTGGCGCACCCTCGGGCTTGACCGGCTGCTCGCCGCCCAGCCCCCGCGCCGACGCGAGCTGGCGGTGCCCCTGATCGTGGCCCACATGGTCGCGCCGCTGCAGCAACAAACCCTCGGCCTGCGCCTGGAGCGTATCCCGTGCCGCATCTCCGCAAACGGACGATGGATCCAATAAATCAATGCCTTACGTCAGCACCCGCCCCGGAAGTTCGGCCTGGACCGCGCCCACCCCCTTGCCCGCACCCAGCCCGCGAACAGGATGTCCGCTTCCGCGCCCCTAAGCGGTGCGTTGCCGGGGAAAGAGCTCCGTCGCAGCGTCTCGCCTAGCCCATCGCGACCGGGACCCAAAGCAACCCAAGGCGAGCTGTCCGCGCCGAGCTGGAACGTACGGCCCAAGCTCCTGCGTTCGGGTCGAAACCGCAGTGCGCTGCGGCGCTGGCCCAGCCGCCCGGCGTGCCGCGGACTCCGCCCCAAAAAGCCTAGACCGGCCGCAGATGCTCCAGCAGCTCGTCGAAGCTGCGGCAAGTGATGAGCCACTCCGCGACCTGGCTGAGCCGACCCCGGCCCGACCAGCGGGCAAGGGCTTGGGCGAACCTATCCGCGGCGGACTCGCCGTACAACTTCCGCACTTGGCCTAGCAGAAGCTCCCGCTGTCCCCGCTCCATGCCCCGCTCGAGGCCTTGCTCCTCGGCGTGCGCCATCCTGTCGCGCAGGATCCGCTCGATCGTCTCTCCCAAGCCCGTCCGCATGTGCCCGATCCTCCTGCCTGTCACGTAGTCCGTCACCCCGAAACGCGCCCACACCTGCAGCTGCACCCAGTCCGCGAAGCGGATGTTCGCCTCCTCCGCCTCCGGCCCGCCCAGCACCCCCTCCAGCCGCTCCAGCTCCGCATCCAGCTCCGCCAAGTCCGCCGCGCTGTCCACCCGGAACAAGGCCGCCGCCCAGTTCCGCGCCAGCTCCGGCGCCCGCCAGCGCCGGTCCCGCACCGCCAGCACCTGGTGCGCCGCCCACGACTGCTGCTCCCCCAACGCCGCCGGCTCCGCCAGCAGCAAATCCCCGTGCCTGCGCGCCGCCCGCCACGGCCTGCGCCCCTTGTAGAGCACCAACGGCAGCACCCGCGGGGCCCGCGGGCGCTCCCGCTCGCTCGCCAGCAGGTCCAGCTGCAGCAGCCCGGCGTAGACGCTCATCCGCGCCGCCAGCAGGGGATCGGGCGTCGCCTGGAACTCCAGCCCCACGCACAGCGACTCCCCGGGCCGCCCGCGCAGGTCGAAGCGCCAGACCAGGTCGCCCTCCCTGCGCCGCAGGCCCGGCACCACGAAGCGCGGGTCGAGCTTGCGCCCCGACTCCCACACCAGCAGCTGGTCCCAGGCGTCCGCTTGGAGCGCCAGCAGGTGCCGCACCAGCCCCGGCAGCGCGAACAGGGACTTGTACCTTGGAACTGTCTCGGCCGTGCGGCAGCAATTCGGGAGAGACTAGCAGAAACCAGTTGGTTCGGGGCGGGAAGACGACGACCGGCCTGTCGGTTAGGCGCTGCGGCGCTTGGAGCCACTCGTGATGCGGCCTTGTCGCAGTTGCGCGTCTAAGATTCGTCCGCGACCGAGGATTCCCTCCAACTAGCCAACGACTCTAGGTGAACTATTGCCGCCAAGGGGCGCTCCCTTGTGTCGAATCGCTACTGATCCAGCGCTGATCGAGCACCGCAAACATGTCCCGATCCTCCAGCAAAGATTCGAGCTTTCTTGAGTTCTTCACCAACATGGTGTTCGCTGCAGCACCGTTGGTGGAGCGCAGCGCCTATTAGCAAGAGGCAGCGCACTGTGACGATCTGGGCAATCATGTCCGGGCTGGACCAAGTCAGAGTGGAGAAAGCCCCCCATTGCGCACGCATCAAGCAGGCTCCTAGAAGCACGGCCTGTCAATAAGCGCTAAGCGATCCGCCAGCACGGCTCAATACGTAGCCCAGCATCATCGGATACGCGCAACCCTGGTGCCAACTACGCCTGAGGGGGCGTGCGAGACGGGCAGACGGCGGGTGCGAATGCCTGGGACGCGAGATTGCCGCCTTGGCAGAGGTTCGCACCGCGATCGGTGGGACGGCAGCCGTAGCGCAGAAACTTCACCTCTCGGCTTGGGCGTTCCAGACCCCCAAGCCGCCAACCGGCGCGCCGATGACATCCCCCCAGGCTGCTCGGACAACATTTGCCATTTGCCGCTCGCATCAAGGCACGCATCCAGTTGCGGAGGGATGCGGATCCTACATAAGTCTGCGTAGGGCAACGGCGGAGACCAGCCCCTCTCCCTTGCGGATCGTAACCCGGCGGTGGGCTGCGACATCCGCGAACGATTCCTCAGCGCCGTCGGGCCACACCACGGTGACCGTCGCGCTCTCCGCATCGCCCAATCCGAAGTGGACGCGGAAATCGCTCTGCGAGATGTGGTAGCCGCCGCTGCGGACCTCGCCGATCTGCGAGAGACCTCCTGCTACGACGCGGATCCGCGCCCCGATGGCCGCGCGTCCGGAGGGCAGGCGAGCGTCAACAAGCAGAGCGTTGCCCTGCGGGCCGTACTGCTTGAGCAGCGACGGATGTTCGTGCATGTTCACGGTGACGATTTCGAGCGAGCCGTCATCGTCGAGGTCGGCGACGGCGATACCGCGCGAGGAATGCTTGGCCGAGATGCCCGGGCCTGCCTCCGCACTCAGATCGTGGAACCGGCCACCGCCGTAGTTCCAGTAGACCAGCCGGCTTTGGTGGAACGCCTCGCCGATGCCGGCCTTGTCGACTCCAGGGTAGACGTGGCCGTTCGCGACGAAGAGATCCTTCCTGCCGTCGTGATCGATGTCGATGAACGCCGTGCCCCAGCCCAAGAACTGCGTGTTGACGGCTAGACCGGTCGCCACCGTCTCGTCCAAGAACATCGACTCCCCCTCGTTGAGGTACAACGTGTGGGTGTCGTTCGAGAAGTTGGTCTTGAAGATGTCCAGATCCCCGTCGAGATCGAAGTCCCCGGCCGTGGCGCCCATGCCGGCCTGCTCCTGCCCGTCCATGTTGTAGGCCGTGCCCGAGATCACACCGATCTCCTCGAAACTGCCGTCGCCGAGGTTGCGGAACAGCAAGCTCGCGGTCGAGTCGCAGGATACGTAGACATCGGTCCAGCCGTCGTTATCGAAATCGGCCGTGAGGGGTGTGAAGCCGTAGTAGTGCTTCTCGGTCTCGACCCCGGCTTGGGCCGAGATGTCGCGGAACGAGCCCGTCCCGTCGTTCTCGTAGAGGGACATCGACTCGCCGGGGAGGCCGCGCGGGCCGCACAGCACCGGCATGCCCTTCCACCTGCATTCGGCACCCTCCCCGGGCTTCGGTGTCTTGGCCGGGTCGAACCGCAGGTAGTTGGCGAGAAAGAGGTCCAGGTCGCCGTCCCGGTCGAAGTCGAGGAAAGCGCAACCCGTGCCCCAGCGGCGGGCCGGCTCGGTCAGCCCGCGCGCCGCCGTCTCGTCCCGGAATTCGCCGCCGCCTTGGTTGCGGTACAGGATGTTCTGGCCCCAATGCGGGACATAGACATCGTCGAAGCCGTCGTTGTCGATGTCGCCGACGCAGGCGCCCTGGGCCCAGCCCTTGAATTCGACGCCGGCGTCCTCGGTCACGTCTCGGAAGCGCAGCTCTCCCAAGTTGCGATAGAGGTAGTGGCGGGGCTCTGGGCCTTCGTCGTCGAAGCGGCCGGCGCTGACCAGCAGAATGTCGGGCCGCCCGTCCCCGTCATAGTCTAGGATGGCGACGCCGCTGCCGGTGGACTCGACGATGTAGCTCTTGGCCGTCGCCGATCCGGATACCGCGATGCCCCGCAGGCCAACCTCGGAGGCAATGTCCCGGTACTCGACCGTCGGGGGCTCCACGCCGTCGGGCAGCGCCCTCTTCGGCTGGGCCCGGACACCTGTCGTCGCAGCCCCTCCCTGCGCCACGGAGGAATCGACGGAAGCGAGCGTTGCACACACCGCGGCGACCACTGCGCCAGCGGCTCGAAACCGGTTGCGCTGCACGGCTCTTTCAGGATATCGCCATTGCGCATCCCTGAGCGCACCGGCGTCGGACGCCGACTCGCGGGATCGGCGGACCTCGGCACTTGTCGGCGCACGGCCCGGCCAGGGCGTTCGCCGGGACTCTCAGGAGCGACCTCCAGTCCCGAGTGCCGCCAACAGGCTCGCAAGCGCGACATCGCAAGCGGCCCGGGCCGCGAACAGTTCGACCTAGGGCGGGGACGGTCGCTTGCTCCGAGCCCGCTTCCGCCTGCCAACAGCCGCCATAGGCCTATCGCCAGCTCGCCCGGCGAAACCGCCGCTTGCCCGGACGGCCTGCCAAGCCGAGCCCCCAGCTAGCGGGCCCGGACCCACCGCCGCCCGCCATCCAGGGGCTTCGCGAGGAAGCCGCTGGAAACCCGGTTGCCCCGGGAAGCCCCTTCGCCGCTTTTTGCTAGAGCACAGTCAGCCCGGGCAGATCTCCGACGGCTCGGTCGAACCCGCCGGAGGCCATGGGAGGGATCCTGGCGGCCAGCAGCCCGGGGCGGGGGCAGCGAGGGCCGCCTCGCTGGATTACCTGGGTGCGGGGCGGAACCGAACTCGATCAACCCGCACACCAGCTGCCAGCTTCGCCCCGGCCCGCCGGCTACCATGAGCTGTCCGCCGCTGGGGACACAGCATGCTGCATCCTATCCGCCCCATTCCCGTCTGCGTTGGCTTGCTAGCCGTCGCCGCCCACATCCCGTTGAGAGCGCAAGCCGGCACCAATGCCATGGAAAACCCCTACCGCTTGGTGGAGGGATGGGGCGCGTTGCCGGAGGGAGTCCTTTGGGGCGCGACAATCGGGATCATCCCCGACGGCGAGGGCGGCGCCTGGGCTCTCCATCGCTCCGATCCGCCGATCCTCAAGCTCGACAGCGCCGGCCATGTCGTCAGGTCGTTCGGGGAGGGGCTATTCGTACAGGCGCACGGATTCTGCAGGGACCAGGACGGCCATCTCTGGGCGGGCGACAGCGGCCCGTTCGGCGACGACCCGGCCAAGGCAGGCCGCGGCTACCAGTTCTTCAAGTTCGACCAGCAGGGAGGTCTCCTACTGACGCTGGGCCAAGCGGGCGTCTCGAAGGCCGGCAAGGACACCTTCATCGCGCCGACCGCCTGCGCAGTCGCCCCCAACGGCGACATATTCATCGCCGACGGGCATTTCCCGCGCCCCTCGACCAGCCAGCAGGACGGCGACCGGATCGTCCGGTTCACCAGCACAGGCGAATATGTCGAGGAGTGGAGCCGCCAGGGCGCGGGCCCCGGGGAGTTCGACGGCCCCCACGCCCTGGCGTTCGATTCGCAGGGGCGGCTTTTCGTTGCCGACCGGTCCAACAACCGGATCCAAATCTTCGACAGCGAGATGCGCTTCGTCGACGACTGGCGCCATTTCGGGAGGCCCAGCGGGATAGCGATCGCGGCGGGCGATGTGCTCTACGTCTCTGACTCCGAGTCCGGCAAGCGGATCGCCGGAGTTCTGCGCAATCCCGGCTGGAAAAACGGGGTTCGCATCGGCAGCGCCAAGAACGGCTCGCTGCTGGCGTTCATCGACGGCACGGACCCCGAGGGGCTGGGCGCGGACGACCAGGGCAATGTCTTCGCGGGCCTGACGCGGCGGCCCCGGGCGAGCCCGCCGCTCCTGCAGAAATGGGTCAAGCAACAGTAGCGAGGCTCGCCCAGGAACGGCCGCGCAGCCGTCGAGAGGGAAGCTCCGCCCCCGACGCACACCTCTCCTCGCGCCTTCCCGATCGCCGCCGGGAGCGGGCCAAGCGTTCGCGAATCAAAGCGCTGCGCGGGCTGCGACCAGCCTAGCCGCAGAGCGCCGCTACGCTTCGGCCCGCATGTAGGCGTTGATCAAGTACTGCGAGACCATTCGCTGCGTGTTGAAGTACGAGCCGTTGAGCGCAATGGCCGAGCGCCTCACTTCGGCGTAGCGGCTCGACCGCTCGTAGAACAGGGGCAGGATCACGCGCTCCAGCTTGTCGTAGAGCCCGTGCGCGACGCTCGCCTCGTCGTCCGGCGCACCGCGGTAGCTGGCCGCCGACCAGCCGGTCACCCCCTCCACATGGCCCTCGAGCCACCAGCCGTCGAGGACGCTGAGGCTGGGCACGCCGTTCAGCGCGGCCTTCATGCCGCTCGTGCCGGAAGCTTCCCGGGTCTTCTCGGGCGCGTTGAGCCAGACATCCGTCCCGCTGGTGAGGAGACGGCCCCAAGCGAGCTCGTAGTTCTCAATGTAGACGACCTTGACCGCTCCCTCCAGCTCCTGCGCGGCCTCATGGATCAGGCGGATCATCCGCTTGCCGCCTTCGTCCCGGGGGTGGGCTTTGCCACCGAAGACGAGCTGAAACGGGCCGACTCGCCGGGAGATCCAGCGCAGCCGGTCCGGCTTGTGGAACAGCAGGTAGCCGCGCTTGTACGACGTTGCGCGCCGTGCGAAGCCGATGGTGAACACCGCCTCCTCCAGAATCTCGCCCGTCTGCTCCTGCACGGCCGCGATGAGCAACCGCTTCGCTTCGAGATGCGCCTGCTCGAGCTCGTCCGCCGGAATGTCGCTCGCGTAGCGCAGGTAGAAGTTGTCGGACCGCCACTCGGGGATGTGCCGGTCGAAGAGCTCCCGCAGTGGCGGAGCCGCCCAGGTCGCCGCATGCACGCCGTTGGTGACGGCTCGAATCCAGTACTTCGGGAACATCCTCTGCGAGACATGCTGGTGGATCCGAGCCACGCCGTTGATGTAGTACGAGCTCTCCAAGGCCAGTTTCGTCATGTTGAGCATGTCGCCGTCGAGGATGCCGGCGCTGGCGAGCAAGTCCGTGCGGGCCTGACCGAGGACCCGCTCGACCAGGGGCCGGTGGAAGCGGTCGTGCCCGGCGGGCACGGGCGTGTGCGTGGTGAACACGCACCGCTTGCGCACCGCGAGCAAGTCGGCCCGCGTTACCTGCTTCCCGCCCCGCCTCGCGATGGCATCCTCGAGCAGGGACAGGCCCAGCAGCGAGGAGTGCCCCTCGTTCATGTGATAGACCTCGATGCCTCCGTGGCCCGATTCCGCCAGGATGCTCTTGCCGGCGATCCCGAGGATCGCTTCCTGGCAGAGGCGGTAGCGGTCGTCACCGCCGTACAGCGCCGCAGTCAGTTCCCGGTCCGGCTCGGCGTTCTCGGGCAGGTCGCTGTCCAGCAGATAGACCGGCACGATGTGCCCGCCGATGCCTTGGATGCAATAGCGCCAGCAGCCGATCCGAACTTCGCGGCCTTCGATGGCGACCGACGCCTCGGCCTCAAGGCGGTCCAGGCTCTCCTCGGGAGACCACTGCGCGGGCTGCTCCTCCTGGCGCCCGTCCACGCCGATCCGCTGCCGGAAGTACCCTCGGCGGTAGAGCAGCGTCACGCCGACCATGGGCAGGCCCAGATCGGCCCCCGACCGCAGCGTGTCCCCGGCGAGCACCCCCAGGCCCCCGGAGAATGTCAGCACCTCCGAGGCCAGGGCGATCTCCATCGAGAAGTAGGCGACTTTCGGGGGACCGCCCTCGGGTTGCGGCGCCGGCCCGGCGGGCGGGCCACCATGCGGCGTCGCCTGCGGAAGCGGCCGACGAACCAACGCGGCCGGCGCCCCGCTGGCTGCATTGCGGGATACAGGGGTCATGCGGCTAGGCCGGAATCCTCGGGGATCGCGCCGCTGCGCCAAGCTACGGCCCCTGGCTCGCCGGAGGCTGGACCGCCCCGTACAACTCCGCGTAGCGGGCGAAAACAGCCTTCCAAGTGTACTTGGTGCGGACCTCCCGGTTTGCGTCCGCCTGCATCTTCGCCAAGCGCGGCGGATCGCGGAACAATTCGAGGGCGCAGCGCATCGAATGCACCAAGCCCCGGAGGTTCTCGCGGTCGGTGGTCGCGAAGTAGCCGATGCCGGTGAGGCCATTGACAACCTTCGAGAGCCCGCCGACTTGGTTGACGATCGGGATGTTTCCGTTGAGCTGGGCGATCAGGTCGATCAAGCCGCAGGGCTCGAACCGCGACGGCACGAGGAAGAAATCGCCGGCGGCGTAGACGGCGGCGGCGAGTTCCTCGCTGAAACCCTTCACCACCACCACCCGGCCCGGGAACTCGTCAACGAGCTCCAGCAGCGCGGGCAGCAGGAAGGGCTGGTTTCCCTCGCCGAGGGCGCAGAGGGCCGCCTCGGGATGGATTCGGAGCACCTCCTGCGCAGCCCGGACGACGATGTCGACACCCTTCTGGCTCGTCCAGCGGCCCACGAACGAGAAGAGGCAGCCGTCCGGCGCCAGGCCGGCCAGCTCTCCGAACCGGTTCTTCGCCTGGATGCCCCACGCCGCAGGCAGTTCGCGGTGCGAGACCTGGGCGACGAAGCGGGCGCGATACCGGGACTTCCAGCCGAAGGCCTCCAGTTTCAGGCCGTCCGCGGCGAGTTCTTCGCGTCGCGCCTCCGGCCCCTTGATTGCAGCCGACACCCCGTTGCAGATCCCCAGGACCCGCACGCTGTGGTGAAAGAGGAAACGGGAGAAGCCCCTCAGCTCGGAATCGCCGCCCGAAGTCGATCGCCAAGCACCTTGGACTTCCCAGGCGTAGCCGTCGCTGACGGTCGTGAAGTGGTCCGCGTAGAGGGCCGCGGCCCCGAAGGGATCGAACTCCCCCTCGATCACGCACGCCTGCACGGTGCGCCGAGAAGAGCCGGTCACCGCGGCGACGAAGTCGAGGTCGGCGCACCGCTGGCGGTAGGTGATGCCGCAGTTATGCGCCGTCACCACGAACCGGGCCTCCCGGGCGCACCGCAACGGAGGGTCGGCTTCCCGGGCGAGCAGCGGCAGGATAGCGGCGTGGGCGTCGTGGCAGTGGACAACCACCGGCCCCCGGCCGAGGCGGTCGATCCAAGCAATGGCCGCCTTCTGCAGCAGCACGTTCATGGCGAAGAAGTCGTAGTGGCCCGCACCCTCCTCCAGCGGGAAGTCGGGCGGCGGCAGCTCAGCTCCGCAGACAGGCCCGGTGCCGCTCGCCGCCGTGCGAATCGCGCGCACCTCGGCCGCCGTGTAGACATAGGGCTTGCACTTGCCGGAGAAGCGCTCCGCGACGACGAAGGCCAAGGTCAAAGGGGTCGGTCCCAGCAGTTGGGCCACCTGCACTCGGACGGGCTCCGTGCGGTCCGGGGCATCCGCGTAGGCCATGGGCACATCAAGCGTCAGCGCCCGGGGAACGCGAATCCTCGCGACGGGCCACGGCAGCCTTCGTCCAATCGCCGCCGCCGTCTCCCGCAGCCGTCGGCGGCCGGGGGGACCGTACAGGGGCAGCAGAATTGTGGTCGGGCAGCCCTCTCCCACGCACTGGAGAGCCAGCTGCAAGACCACATCGCCGACGCCGCCAGCCGCGACAATCTCGGCGCACTCCCGGGCCACATGGACGACATGCGGAACCACCGGCTGGCGCCCGTTCCTAGGGGTCGGCACCTCTCCGCCTCCTTGCGAGATCGGGGCGCTGCCCCCAAGGCGGGCCTGAACCAGCTCGGGCACGGGGGCAGGCAACCGCCGAAGGCCCGTGCGCGACGGCCCGCTTCGCCTATCCTATCCCTGCAGCCCGGTCCGGTCAACCAAGCGGTCGGCGGTGTCGCAAGCGGCGGGTCTCCGCAGGCAGCCGGCAGCGGCCGCAACGAGGCGGCAGCCGTCCGGGAGCAGCTGGACCCCAACCTAGTGAGCGGTTGATGCACCCGAGCATTACGTCCGGCAACCCGTACCCGCTCGGTGCTGTGCCGGACGCACGGGGCACCAATTTCGCGCTCTTCTCCGCGCACGCCGAGGCCGTGACGCTGTGCCTGTTCGAGACGGCCGCCGCCCCTGCGCCAGCCGTCGAAGTGCAGTTGGCCGCACGGACCGGAGATGTATTCCACGCGCATCTCGGAGGAGTCCGTGCGGGGCAAGCCTACGCGTACCGGATCTCCGGACCGTGGGCTCCGGAGCAGGGCCACCGCTTCAACTCGCGCAAGCTCTTGCTCGACCCCTACGCCCGTGCGATCGCCCGCCCAGCCGCCTGGGACCCGGCTGTGTACCCCTATGTCGCGGTCGATTATCCCGATCCCTCCGTGGCAAAGCAGATCGCCAGCCCGCTAGACAGCAGCTCGTCCGCCCCCTTGGGCCTGGTGGCCGAGCCGGACCAGCGACCGCCAGACTGGCGGCGTCCCCGCACTCCGTGGCGCGACACGGTGCTGTACGAGCTGCACCTGCGGGGATTCACGAAGCTGCACCCCGCCGTCCCGCCCGAGCTCCGGGGAACCTTCGCCGGCCTCGCGTCGGAGCCCGCTGTCGACTACCTCCAAAGGCTGGGCGTGACCGCCGTCGAGCTGCTGCCGGTCCAGCACCATGTCGACGACCACCGGCTAGAGCGGCTGGGGCTGACGAACTACTGGGGGTACCAGCCCCTAGCCTATTTTGCCCCGGAACCTAGCTACGCCCGCTCCCGGGGGCTGGGGGCGATCCGAGAATTCCGCGACATGGTCCTCCGCCTGCACCGCGCCGGGATCGAAGTGATTCTCGACGTGGTGTACAACCACACCGGGGAAGCCGGGGCCGACGGCCCGCTGCTGGCGTTCCGCGGGATCGACAACGCGTCCTACTACCGCCTAGCCCGCGAGGACCGGCGCCGGTACATCGACTACACGGGCTGCGGCAATACCTTGAACACGCACCACCCGGCCGTCGTGCGGCTAGTGCTCGACAGCCTGCGCTACTGGGCCGAGCAGATGGGTGTCGACGGCTTCCGGTTCGACTTGGCCGCTACGCTGGGCCGCACGCAGCGCGACTTCGACCTCTACGCCCCCCTGCTAACCGCGATCCGCCAGGATCCGGTGCTGCAGGGCCTCAAGCTGATCGCCGAGCCCTGGGACCTGCATGCCCCCGACAGCGACCAGCTCGGCGGGTTCCCTGCCGAGTGGGCCGAATGGAACCGCTGCTTCCGCGACGATGTGCGCCGCTTCTGGCGCGGAGACCCCGGGCAGGCCCCCGCGCTGGCGACGCGCCTGGCGGGCAGCAGCGACATTTTCGGGCCTCGCCGCCGCCCGCCGCAAGCCGGCATCAATTTCGTCACGGCGCACGACGGTTTCACGCTGCGGGACCTCGTGAGCTATACCGCGAAGCGCAACCAAGCCAACGGAGAGGGCAACCGCGACGGCGAGGGCCGGAACTGGAGTTGGAACTGCGGCGCCGAGGGTCCGTCGACGGAGGCCTCCGTGCTGCGGCGCAGAGCCCGGCAGCAACGCAACGTACTGGCGACGCTGCTGCTCGCGCAGGGGGTCCCGATGCTCGTTGCAGGGGACGAGTTCGGGCGCACACAACGGGGGAACAACAACGCGTACTGCCAGGACAACGCCTTGAGCTGGGTGGACTGGCACCTCGCCGAAGGCAGCGCACTGGCTGCCTTCGTGCGGCATCTGCTGAGCCTGCGCCGGGCGGAGGCCGGTCTCCGCCGGACGGCCTTCTTCACCGGGCGCCGCGATCCAGCCACGGGGACCAAGGATGTGATGTGGCTCGCGTCCAACGGACGGGAGCTGGACAGCCGGGACTGGACCGAGCCGGGACTGGCGTGCTTCGGCGAACTGATCGCCGCTTCCGACCGGGTTCGGCTGCTGCTGCTGTGCAACGCGTCCGACCGGACGGTGCGCTTCTCCCTGCCGGACGGTGGCTGGGAGCTCGCGCTCGACACAGCTGCCGCCGAGGCTGCCCCGCAGCGCCTGGTCTCGTTGTCCTATCGCCTCGAAAGCCAGAGCCTCGCGCTGCTGAGGTCGGCTCCGTGACCGGCGCCATCCCTGGCGACTCGCTCCGCGGAGTGGCCTCCTCCGCGGGCGGGCCGGCGGGGCCCACGGCTCTGCTGCGCCGGCTGGCTCGCCTGCATGGCGTGCTGCCCCACCACCGCGACGGTTTCCGCGAGGACCGCTGGCCCGCCGACGAAACCCTGCTCGCCGTGCTGCGGTCTCTCGGCGTCGAGGTGGAGAACTCCCGCGATCTGCCCGCAGCGATCCGCCGGGCCCAATTGCGGAGGTGGACCCGCCTCGTCGAACCGGTCGTAGTGAGCTGGGAAGGGGCCGCTGCGCCCGTTTCCGTCCGGCTGCCTCAGGAACGAGTCGGGACCAAGGTCGAATTCGGCCTACGCGAGGAGGACGGCACAGTCCGCGAATGGAGCGGGCTTGCGGCCGGGCGATGCCTGCAGAGACTTGCCGGCGTCCACGGCCGCCGGTTCGTGGCCTGCCGCTTCCCGCTGCCCGGCCCGCTGCCCATCGGATACCACAGGCTGCAGGTATGCGCGGCGGAGCGGGCCGACGAGGCCCTGGTGATCCGCGCACCTCGTCGGGCCGTGGACCTGCCCCGCACATGGGGCGTCTTCGCTCCGCTGTACGCGCTCCACGGCGGCCGCTCGTCAGGGACGGCCACCTGGGCGGACCTCGGGGACGCGATCGAGTGGGTCCAGGGCCTCGGCGGAGGGTTGGTCGGCACCCTTCCGATGCTGGCCGCTTTTCTCGACGAGCCGTTCGCGCCGAGTCCGTACACCCCGGCCAGCCGCTATTTCTGGAACGAGTTCTACCTGGACTTGCCGAGCCTGCCGGAATGGAGGCCCTCGTTCGGCGGCCTGGAGGACACCCCAACCGGCCGCCATGTGGACTACCGCGCCTCAATGCGCATCAAGCGATCCGCGATCGAGCGGGCCGCCGCGAGCCTGGATGGCGGCCGCCGGGCGGCCTTCCTGGAGCGGACGGCCTCGGACGCCGAACTGCGATCCTACGCAGGGTACCGGGCGGGATTGGAGCGCCGCGCAGCCCGGCCTGCGCGGTTCGATCCGGCCGACGCCCGGTGCCGGTACCACGCCTACGCCCAGTGGGCTGCGGCTCAGCAGATTGAGGCCCTGGCCGCCCGAGCCTCGGGGGGCGGAGCTGGACTGTATCTCGACCTGCCGTTGGGCGTGCATCCGCTGGGGTACGACCGCTGGCGGCACGCCGAGCTGTTCGCTGCCAAGGCGGCGGGGGGCGCGCCGCCGGACCGCTTCTTCAGCAAGGGCCAGAACTGGGGCTTCGCGCCGCTCAACCCGCAGGCGGCGCGGAGCCGGGGCCACGAGTATTTCATTCGCTGCGTCCGGCACCACATGCGCCAGGCCGGCGTGCTGCGGCTCGACCACCTGATGGGCTTGCACCGGCAGTACTGGATCCCGGAGGGTCTCGCCGGCGACCAAGGGGCTTACGTGCAGTATCCGGCGGAAGAGCTGTACGCCATCGTCTGCCTGGAATCGCGCCGCCACGGGACGGCGGTCGTGGGCGAAGACCTGGGCACAGTGCCCGCTTCCGTGCGCCGCCGGATGGCGGAGCGCGGTTTCCGCCGCACCTACGTCGCTCAATTCGAGTTGCGGCCGGACTCGAGGGCGGCCCTCCGCCAGCCCCCCCGGGAATCCGTAGCCTCGGTCAACACCCACGACACGGCGATGTTCGCGGCCTACTGGTCCGGAGCCGACATCGAGGATCAGGTGCGACTGGGCCTGCTGACCGAGCCCCACGCGGCCGAACTGCGTCGACGCCGGAGCGCTCTGCGGGAGGCGCTGCTGGCCTACTTCGTCCGTCGCGGCGCACTCGCCAGCCCACGGGCCGGCACCGGAGCGATCCTGCGGGCGTGCCTCGCCGAGCTCTCGCAGTCGGACGCGGAGTGTGTCATCGTAAGCTTAGAGGATCTTTGGGGCGAGAGCGAGCCGCAGAACACGCCGGGCACGGATCGAGAGCGCCGCAACTGGACGCGCAGGGCGCGGCTGAGCCTAGAGCGGATTCGCACAGAGCCGCCGATCCTCGACGCGCTACGGCAGGTCCAGTTGGGCCGCCGATCCTCTGCGCAGGGGTGCGCATGGACCAGCGGTCCGAACCCATTTTCCTGAGCGAATGGGACCTGGGGCGCCTCGCGGCGGGCGCGCACCCCGCCAGCTACGAGAGCCTCGGTGCGCACCGGGCGGCATTCGCGGGGCGCGTGGGCACCCGCTTCGCGGTCTGGGCCCCCAACGCCGATGCCGTTTCGGTCATCGGCGACTTCAACGGCTGGGACGCCGCCAAGCACCCCCTGCGACGGCGAGGAGCATCGGGGGTGTGGGAGGGATTCGCTGCCGAGGCTGCCGAGGGAGCCCTCTACAAGTACCGCGTGAACTCCGCACGCTGCGGGTACCAGGGAGACAAGGCCGATCCCTACGCCTTCGCTGCGGAGCCCAGCCCCGGCACGGCCTCGAGAATCTGCAGCCTCGAAGGCTATTGCTGGGGCGACCAAGCGTGGATGGCGGGCCGCGCCGCCAAGAACCGGCACGACGCCCCGTTGGCGATCTACGAGGTGCATCTCGGTTCTTGGCGGCGTGTCCCCAGCGAGGGCCTCCGCTCGCTCACGTATGCGGAACTGGCCGACCAGCTGGCGCGGTATGCGCTCGAGCTGGGTTTCACGCATGTCGAACTGCTGCCGGTGGCGGAGCATCCGTTCACCGCATCGTGGGGATACCAGCCGACCGGGTACTTCGCCCCGACGAGCCGGTTCGGCGCGCCGCACGACTTCATGGCGTTCGTGGACACGTTGCACCGGAACGGCGTCGGCGTGATCCTCGATTGGACGCCGGCGCACTTTCCCGGCGACGCCCACGGCCTGGCCCGCTTCGACGGCACGCCCCTCTACGAGCACCCCGACCCGCGAATGGCGCACCACGCCCATTGGGACACGCTCGTCTTCGACTACGGGCGGCCCGAAGTCGCGAATTTCCTGATCTCGAACGCCATCTTCTGGTGCGACAGGTACCATGTGGACGGCCTCCGCGTGGACGCCGTCGCGTCCATGCTGTATCGGGACTACGGGCGCGGCGACCGCGAGTGGAGCCCGAACCAGCACGGCGGCAAGGAGAACCTCGAGGCGATCGGGTTCCTGCGCCGACTCAACGAAGAGGTCTACGCGAGGTTCCCCGACATACTGACCGTGGCGGAGGAATCGACGGCTTGGCCCGGCGTCTCGAGGCCCACCACGGATGGGGGGCTAGGCTTCGGCTTCAAATGGAATATGGGGTGGATGCACGATACGCTGGCCTACTTCGGCACGGACCCGATCCACCGCACACACCACCACGACCGCATCACATTCGGCCTGCTCTACGCGCATGCGGAGAACTTTGTGCTGCCGCTGTCGCACGACGAGGTGGTCCACCTGAAGCGCTCGCTGCTAGAGAAGATGCCGGGCGACGACGGCCAGAAGTTCGCCAACCTCCGCCTCCTCTACACCTACATGTACACCCATCCGGGGAAGAAGCTCCTGTTCATGGGAGACGAATTCGCTCAGCGGGAGGAATGGAACCACGACCGCAGCCTGGACTGGCACCTCCTCGAGTGGGCCCCGCACCGCGGCGTCCAGCGCCTCGTCGCCGACCTCAACCGGCTCTACCGCGCCCGGTCGTCGCTGCACGCCTGCGACTACAACAGCCACGGCTTCGAGTGGGTGGACTGCCATGACCGCGATACGAGCGTGGTGAGCTACCTGCGCCGAGGGCCCGGCCCAGCGGAGCTGCTGCTGGTCGTGGCGAACTTCACGCCGCTGGTACGGCGCAAACTCCGCGTGGGCGTGCCGACGCCTGGAACGTGGCGGGAGGCGCTGAACAGCGACTCCTCGCACTACGGAGGGGCAAACATGGGCAACCAAGGAGTCGTCGAGGCCGAGGAAGTGCCGTCTCACGGGCACCCGTTCTCGCTGCGGGTGACCGTGGCCGGGCTTGCCGCGCTGATTCTGGAACCGGAGACCGTTGCCGGCGAGGGGCCCTGACCCGGCGCGACTCGCATCCCAAGCGACTCAGCGGAGCTCGGCCAAGCGCCGACCTGCGACGGGGATGCGGGCCGGTCCCCTCGCCCATCAGGTCCCGCGCCGGAGGTGGACACGGGATGCGCCGTTCCGGCGGTGCCTGCACCGCGACCGAGGCCTGGAGTGGCTGTCGGCTTGCCCGCCCGACCTGGAAGCGAATCCCCGCCCTCGCCCCGACGAGGAGCGCCCCAGGCGGGCAAGGACGCCTTGTGCCTGCAGCCGGAGCCCAGGCGATCCGACGACGCCCTACAGGCTGCCCCGGAAGTCACCGCTCACAGCTCTGCGTCAGGCCCCAGCCCACGCAGCTGATCTCCGTCCAGCACGCGCTGCACTCGATTCTCAGAACGCAGCGAAACGGGGGATACGCGTCGCAGTCCTCGCAACGCGGAATCCCCCCGTCGCCACTGGATACCGGGGGCCGTACATGGCTTGGTTCGCAGCCCGGCGGCCCACGGCACGGCTCAACCAGCCGCCACGAACACCCGGGTCGGCCCCGCCGAGGAGCCACGGAAGAGCCCCTCGCCATAGTCTCGGTGGAACCTGTCCCGCACCCAGCTCCAGGTTCCCCGGCATGTCGTGCGGCCCGAACGGGTTCGGCTGCTCCCCGCCTGCCGGGTGGGAGCGATCCCCGCTGTTCTCCTTGGGCCACGCCATACCCTCCGGCACCCCGCACTGCGGCCTGGGAGCACCCGCTTTCGCCGTGCGCCCCCACTCCGCCTCAGGCGGCAGCCCGCACCTGCCCGACTGTCCCTCCAGCCCGTTCAGCCGCCGTCTGAAGTCCTGGGCGTCGTCCCGCCCCCCCCACCGGGCCCTTCCAGCAGCTGCCATACTGGGGCGGGGTTGCTCCGCAACCGTTTTTCACTACGTCTGCCCACCTCGCGTTTCCCCAGCTAGAACGCCCCGCTAATCGCCTCCTCCCGCTCCCACCCTCCAGCGGACCCCCGGCTTTTTTCCGGACGCCGGGGAGCCCGTCCGAAACGGACCGCAGACACCAGCACAACCTCCTTCCCCTCCGAGTTCGTCACCTCCGCGGGAAGACTCGGCGCACTGGAGCATCGTCTCTCTCGGCAGCCCACCCCTTGCTCCCTCGCCGTCCGAGTTGGGCCGCTCCCGCGTTACGCTAAAGGTGGGTAGCCGATGGGCCGCATCCGCATACTCACCGACCGAGTCGCGAACCAGATCGCCGCAGGCGAGGTGGTCGAGCGGCCGGCCTCCGTCTGCAAGGAACTGATCGAGAACTCGCTCGACTCGGGAGCGGCGCACATTCGGATTGATCTGAAGGCGGGGGGCCGTCGCCTGATCCAGGTGGCCGACGACGGCGTCGGCATGACCCGCGACGACGCCATGCTCGCGTTCGAGCGGCACGCGACGAGCAAGCTGAGGCGAGCCGCGGACCTGCTGGAAATCGCCACGCTCGGCTTCCGCGGGGAAGCGCTGCCCTCGATCGCCAGCGTCTCGCGGGTGACGCTGCAGACGCGCGTCGCGGACGAAGACTCCGGCACGGTTGTCGAGATCGCGGGAGGGCACCTGCGGGATGTCCGCGATTCGGCGTCGGCCCCAGGCACCTGTGTCGCGGTGCGGGACCTCTTCTACAACGTTCCCGCACGCCGGAAGTTTCTACGAACCGAAAAGACCGAACTCAGCCACGCCGTGCGCATCGCGACAAACTACAGCCTGGCGCACCTCGACAAGGCGATCCAGCTGCGCCACGAGCATGGCGTGCTGCTGAACGTCTCGCCGGTGAAGTCGCTCCGGGACAGGGTCTACCAAGTCTTCGGACGGGAGACGCTCAGCCAGCTGGTGGAGCTGGGTCCGATCGCGAGCACCGCGCCGCAGTCCTCGGCCGGAGCGGGAGCCGCGCAGCCACCCTCCAACGGCTCCCAGCATGCGAACGGAGCGGGAAAACTGCGCTTGAGCGGGTTCGTGTCGGAGCCGCAAGTGCAGCGGGGCAACCGCAACGCGGTCTATACCTTCGTCAACCGCCGCCTCGTGCGGGACAGCCTGATCCAGAGGGCCATCTTCGCGGCGTACGAGAACCTCATGCCGAAGGGAACCTACCCCTTCGTTTTGCTGTTCTTGGAGCTGCCGGCTGGCGAGGTGGACGTCAACGTCCATCCGGCGAAGACCGAGGTCCGATTTCGCAATGCTGCCCGGGTCTTCGATTTCGTGCGCGATTCCATCCGGGAGCGCCTCGCCGCGGCCAAGCCCGCTGCGGCGCTCCCGCCGCCCGGCACCATCGCCATGCAGGTTCCGCCCCGGAGGAAGCAATCGCCGAGCTCCGCCCCCCCGGCCCCCAGCGCCGCTCACCGGCCTGCGCCGGGCCGGCCGGCCCTCCGGCCGCCGCCGACGCACTTCGACCTCTCCGAGCTGAGCGGGGGCCTGGCGGCGGATACCGGGCCTCCCGCGAGCGGGCCGGAGCCTGTCGGGACGGCCGCCCCGGAGGAGGCCGTCCCGCAAGACACCGCGCACAGCCGGGCCCCTTTGGCGGAGATCGGCCCGAGCAGCCTCGGCAACTTGGGCAATCTGCAGCTGCTGGGCCAAGTGAAGGCGAGCTTCATCGTGGCCTCCGGCGAGGACGGCGTCTGGATCATCGACCAGCATGTGGCGCACGAACGGATCCTGTTTGAGAAAGTACTGGCAGCCCGCCTGCACTGTCGGGCCGCGATGCAGAGCCTGCTCGAACCGTTGCTGCTGACCCTCACGCCTGCCCAGATGGTGGCGTACGACGAACTAGCGGAGGAGTTCCGGGGCAACGGCTTCGACTTGGAGCCGTTCGACGGCCGCACGATGGCCGTGAAAGCCGTGCCGGCGGAACTGTCCGGGGCTCAGGTGGAGGCGCTGATTTACGAACTGCTGGACGACCAGCGAGGTGATGCGCGCTCGCTGCCCCTGGGAGAGCTGCGCAAGCGCATGGCCGCGACCATCGCCTGCCACGCCGCAATCAAGGTCAACATGCCGCTGTCCGTCGAAAAGATGCGCTGGCTTCTGGCCGAACTGGCGAAGACCGACTGTCCGATGTCGTGTCCCCACGGGCGGCCCATCGCGCTGAAGTACGATATGCGGCAGATCCTCAAGGCCTTCCACCGCGTGTAGCGCGGCCCGGCCCCTATTCCTGGATCCCGAATACGTCGCGCAGGGCGTTCGAGACCTCGCCCAGCGTGGCGGCGGACTCGACAGCGCCCTGGATCGGGGGCACCAAGTTGCAGGTCCCGGCGGCCGCAGAACGCAGCCGATCCAAGGCCTCGGCCACCAGAGCTCCGTCGCGCGATGCGCGCCACACCTCGACTTCGCGGCGGCGGTCGCGCTCTTGCTCGGGATCGATTCGCAGAATGGGCGCTGCCTCCGGCTCCTCCGAACGGTACGCGTTCACGCCCACGATCACCTGATCCCCGCTCTCGACGCGCTGCTGGAAGGCGTAGGCCGCTTCCTGGATCTCGCGCTGGACATAACCTTGCTCGATCGCGGACACCATGCCGCCCCGCGAATCGACCTCCTCGAGGCAGGCGAGCGCCTCCTCCTCGAGCTGGGCCGTGAGTCCTTCGATGCAGTAGGAGCCCCCCAGGGGATCGACCGTGTTGGCGGCTCCCGACTCGTGGGCAATCACTTGCTGAGTCCGCAGGGCGAGCGTGGCGGCCTCCTCGCTCGGCAGCGAGAGCGCCTCGTCGAGGGAGTTGGTGTGCAGCGACTGCGCACCCCCGAGAACCGCGGCAAGCGCCTGGAAGGCAGTGCGGACGACATTCACCCGCGGCTGCTGCGCCGTCAGCGACGATCCCGCGGTCTGCGCGTGGAAGCGCAGCTGCAGGGATTTGGGATTGCGCGCCCCGAAGCGCTCCCGCATGATTCTGGCGTACAGGCGCCGGGCGGCGCGGAACTTGGCTATCTCCTCGAGGAAATTGCGGTCGGAACTGAAGAAGAACGACAGGCGCGGCGCGAACTCGTCAACGGCCAAGCCGGCGCGGAGAGCGGCTTCGATGTAGGCCACCGCGTTGCTTAAAGTGAAACCTAGCTCCTGGACGGCCGTCGCGCCCGCTTCCCGCATGTGGTAGCCGCTGACCGAGATCGCGTTCCAGCGCGGGGCCTCGCGGGCGGTCCAAGCCAGCAAGTCGGTCACTAGGCGCATCGAGGCCTGCGGCGGATAGATATATGTCCCGCGGGCGATGTACTCCTTGAGGATGTC
Source organism: Bryobacterales bacterium (assembly GCA_965213745.1). GTDB lineage: Bacteria > Acidobacteriota > Terriglobia > Bryobacterales > UBA6623 > VXMF01. Next base: position 116,408 of record CBDBZZ010000009.1, read on the forward strand.
GTTCTGGACGGTGCCCCGGAGCGCAGCGGCCGGCACGCCCCGGCGCTTGGCCGCGACGGTGTGCAGGGCCAGCACCACCGCGGCGGTGGAGTTGATGGTCATCGAAGTGGAGACCCGGTTCAGCGGGATGCCCGCGAAAAGCGTCTCCATGTCCGCAAGCGACGAGATGGCGACGCCGACCCGCCCCACTTCGCCCAGAGCGAGTGGATGGTCGGAGTCGTAGCCCATCTGCGTGGGCAAGTCGAACGCCACCGAAAGGCCCGTGGTGCCGCGCTCTATCAGGTACTTGTAGCGTTGGTTGGACTGCCGGGCGCTGCCGTACCCGGCGTACTGGCGCATCGTCCACAGCCGGTCCAGATACATCCCGGAATGGATGCCGCGGGTGTAGGGGAAGGCTCCGGGCAGGCCGGGGTCCTCCTGCGGCGGGGGGCTGTCGTACAGGGGCATGGATGCGGCCGCAGCGCGGCTTCAGCGGTCGCGGGCGATCTTCCGGGCCCGACGGAACGAATCGTAGCCGAACCAAGCGAACATGACGGCACCACCGACGGCGGCCAGCAGCCGAGCCAAGCTGTCCGGAAGCTGCCGGTAGGCCTGGATCAAGCCGAACGGGCCGAAGATGAACACGGCGGCGAAGACCAGGAAGAGGAAGCCGACGATCTCCAAGCCCAGCTGCCGAGCGATGCCCAGGAACCTGGGCACCATTTTCCGCACGGTGCCCAGTCCAGCCTCGAGCGCCTTGCCGAAGTTCATAGGAAGATGCTAGCAGTCGCCAGGTTATGGCCGGACTCCCCCAATCGCCGCTGGTCCCAGAGACAGCCCCGGCCTACGGCACTGTCCGGGCCGACGAGACCCATGGACTGCGGCTAGCTGGAAATAGGAGAATTTCCGTATGGGTGTAGAATAAAACCATGAAAACTGATTTCCGAGCGTCCACCGGCGGAGCCATCGCCAAGTCAAGACTGGCGCTTCCGCGGCCGCAGCACCTGGTCCGGCGCTTCCCGCACCGCCGTCCCCCCGACCGCGCTGCCTTCGGCAGCGGCTACTGATGTTTTCATAAGTAATTGCACGAAAAGGCTCCGCAAGCCATTGATTCTACTGGTGGGTTGCTTGCAATTACTTTTGGCAAAAATTAGCACACCTCGCGGCCGAGACGCTTTCCAGCTCCATCCAAGCCGCCGCCGAGCCTAGGGCCGGGCCGCCACCGCGGCCAAGCGGCGGCCTTGGCCGACCTGGCACCCTACCCCGACGCCAGAGGCCAGCACCTCGGGGCCCGCTGCCTGCTGTGCCTGGCGATCACCTCCGCCATCCGCCGCGAGCCCGGCAGGGGAGCCTGTCTCGGCGCTTGCGACGCACGGGCTAGGCGCACAAGGTGGCCCTCGTCTCCATCGGGCACAAGCTCCTCGCCCTCCTCAGCGCCCGTGGCCGCTTGCCCCCTGCCAGCCCACCGCAGCCCGAACAAAGCAGGCCCGCACCACGGGCTGAGCAGGCATAGCAAGAATTCTGCTTGACGGGCAATACGGAAGCTTGGCGGCCATGCATCGACTTCACGGTCGTGTCGATGTCCAGGATCCACCCCTCCTGCGGCAGCGGGCGCGGGACGCAATCCAGAGGCAGCCACAGCCACGCCTCCGCCGCCTCGGTGTCCCTCCGACCGACCTCACGGAGCACCGCATCGTCGCTGCCCACCCGCACCATACCCGGCCGGCCCGGATGGACCCTCCGCTTGCGCAGCGCGTTGACCTGCGGGGGCGGCTTACACCGGACGCGACCGCCAGCAGCAGCTTGTCCAGCACCCCCCGTAGCTGCCGCACGTTCGGGCTAGTGTTTTGCAGCAGCCCCGCTTGGCACCGGAAGCCCAGCGGACCGCAACCTAGCCTGCGCAATGGCCCACCGGACCCGCTCACGGATCTGCCGCAAACTCAGAAAACCCCGTATTTTCGGGGTTTCCGAGGGGAGAAACGGCTGGCAGTCACCGGCTGCAGGACATCGACGCTGTCGTGCGCGCTGGGACCCCAGAGAATGCGACTCGACTGAGATGGGCAAGATCAAGCGGGCCGGTGCGGGCAATTCACGCTCGGCCATCGCGACTCTAGAGCCGATGTTGCAGGAACGCACGGGAGGAAGCGCACGGGATTGCGGGGGTCGGTTCGCTTTTCGCCGGCCCGACCGCGTCGGCGGCACCGCTTCGGCACGCAGCGGGCGCTCGGGGCGGACCCAGACGCCGCGACAGCCACCTCGACATCGGCCACCCTCGGCAATGTCGGTGAGCGCGTGTGGCACCCTTTAGCCACGTCTTGGTCACCCGTTGCAGCGCCCCGCAGCTGAGCGGTGCGCCATGGCTCGGTGTCTCGGACTTTTCGCTGATTCTGCTGCGCGTCTGCGTGGCATCTGTCGCGCTACCTGGCCGAGTTCGCCTGCCGCTGCAACCGGCGTTACGCTTGGGCGGCGCTGGGGCCCCGTCTGGCGACCGCCTGCGCCCACACCGCCTCCGAACTCTGGATGAGGCTTGTGGGCAACCAGGATTACTTTTGGCAAAATTGGTAGTAATCTAGGCTTGGACGCCGCCGAAATTGACTTGGCCGCCTAGCGGAGGACTCCCTGCGACGCAGGGTCCTCAGGCAGTCCGAGGCAGCGTCAGAGTCTCCACGCAGATCGCGCAGATCTGCCACTCTCTGGATCGCCGCATGAGGCGATCCTCCACCCGCAGGCCCGTGGGTGCGTCCCGCTCCGGCTCCCGGTTGAGGATTGGCGATAATTAGGTTCTTGATGTCCGATGCGCGGGTGCGGGTGCGCACGCTCACATCCGATTCCGAGCATAGCCAACAGGATGGTCGGCTAGTTGTTCGGTTAGTGCTGCCAACTCTATGCGGCACGGAGCGACCACCGGACTCTCCAGCACTCTAGCGTGACACTCTGGCCTTTGGACCAGCCGGCCCGCCTATCCGGGAGACCGCCTCGCAGTTCACTTCGACGTAGACTGCATCGGATCATTTTTGGCGTCGATACTCCTGCAGGCAAGGCATTCGATGTCGCGCTCCTGTGCGCGATCCTGCTCAGCGTCGCGGCGGTTCTGCTGGAGAGCGTGCCGAGGATTCAAGCCCAGTTCGGAACCCCGCTCCGCATCGCCGAGTGGGTCTTCACGGTCTTGTTCACGGTCGAGTATGTGTTGCGGCTGTGGACTGTGCATAAACCCCGGGTGTATGCGTTGAGCTTTTTCGGCATCGTGGATCTGCTCGCGATCCTGCCGAGCTATTTGAGTGCCTTGATTGCGGGCACCCATCCGCTCGCAGTGGTTCGGGAAATTCGCCTCCTACGGGTGTTTCGCGTGCTGAAGCTCGTCCGGCACATCCAGGAAGCCCAGGGACTGATGAGCGCCCTGCGCAACAGCCGTCCGAAGATCATCGTGTTTCTTGCCGGCGTGCTCAGCATCGCTGTGATCTTCGGCACGGTAATGTATCTCGTCGAAGGGGACGAGGCGGGCTTCACTAGCATTCCGACGAGCATTTATTGGGCTGTGGTGACCATGACGACTGTCGGCTACGGCGACATCGCTCCGCAATCGGCGCTCGGGCAGTTCCTCGCCCTGGTGCTGATGATTCTCGGGTACGCCATCATCGCCGTGCCCACAGGCATCGTCTCCGCCGAGCTCGTGCGCACGGAGCAGACTAGCTCCCGACGCGCTTGCCCATCCTGCTCGCGGAAGGGCCACCAGCCCTATGCGAAATTCTGCAATGTATGCGGAGCCGAGCTGTGAGGTCTCCCACGCTGCGCCAAACCCTTCCATGGTTCAGCTGACATCCAGAAGCACCGGGCTCGGCTGCCTCGACCCGCACGCTGGCCCAACCTGCTGATGCACTGCGTCGGGGAGATCATCGACGCCGGGGCTGCGCATGGAGCGCGATCTTTCAATCAGCTTGCCGCCCGACTCGACCGCCGGGCAGGACGCTCGCCACCGGACGGGCAAGCTGCGAATTCCGACAACCTGCCTACTCAGGAAACGAATGCGTCCACCCGTCGCTTCACGAGGCCCTAACGGCATTTGGCCTGGATGCGGCCCGTTGCCTATGCGCTGGCCGGAGGGATGTCTCCGCCCGTGCAACGACCGTTGAAGGGCGTGGCGGCCAAAACCCGGCAAGCGGGCCAGCGCTCCGGGACGGTCAGCTCACGCCCCTCGCAGCAGGCGCGAGTCGGTTGAGCTGGAGGCGATGGGCCGCAACCCCTCACCACGATGCGAGGCCGCAAGCTCTTCGCGGGTCAGCCCACCTCTTCGACCGGGTCGAGCTCGGCGGTGTCTGCAGCGCTCACGGGGCCGAGGCATGGAGCCGGACAGTGCCGCCTGCCGAGTGCTGCCTTGTACGCCCGTACCTAGCCCATGCACTGCCTACAACACACGACCTACCTACCCTGCGATTGGGGGGTGCTCTCGTATCGAGCCAGCGACTCGGGCTTCATCTCGATGCTGTATCCGGGCTCCTCGGGCGGAATGTACCGGCCGTCGCGCATCGACACCGGATGCACGAAGTGCTCGTGTAGGTGGTCGACGTATTCCAGGGCGCGGCCGTCCCAAGTGCCGGAGACGCAGAGGTAGTCGATCAACGCCAAGTGCTGAACGTATTCACACAGACCCACGCCCCCTGCGTGCGGCCACACAGGCTTGCCGAACTTCGCCGCCAGCAGGAGCACAGCCAGGACTTCGTTAACACCACCCAGGCGCGTCGAATCGATCTGGACATAGTCGAGCGCGTCGGCCTGTAGGAACTGCTTGAACAGAATCCGATTCTGGCAGGCCTCGCCAGTCGCCACCGCGATGCCAAACGGCTTCAGCGCCTCCCGGATCGCCTTGTGCCCCAGCACATCGTCCGGGCTCGTGGGCTCCTCGATCCACAGTGGCCGGTACGGTGCCAGCTGGCGCATCCACTCCACCGCCGGGCCGACGTCCCAGACTTGGTTGGCATCCGTCATCAAGTCGTTGTCCGGACCGATCTCCTCCCGCATGATCCCGCAGCGGCGCCGGTCGTCCGCCAAGTCGCGGCCGACCTTGATCTTGAAGCGGTTCCAGCCCTGGGCCAGGCCCTTCCGGCAGAGTTGACGGATCTTGGCGTCGGAATAGCCCAGCCAGCCGGCGGAAGTGGTGTATGCCGGATAGCCTTCGGCCCTCGCCGTAGCGATGCGCCCGGCGCATCCGGCGGCCCTACGCTCCAGCAGCTCCAGCGCTTCCTCCGGTGCAAGCGCGTCCGTAAGGTAGCGGAAGTCGATCAAACGCACGAACTCGCGCGGCGTCAAATCCGCCACCAGTCGCCACAAGGGCTTGCCCTCGCTCTTGGCCCACAAGTCCCAGACCGCGTTGACGACGGCAGCCGTGGCGAGATGGACCGCACCCTTGTCCGGTCCGAGCCAGCGCAGCGGGGACTCCCCCGTGATCCGGCGCCAGAACGACCCCATGTCGCTAGTGCAGTCGTCGAGCGACAGCCCGCAGACCAAAGGCTGCAGGGCCCGCACAGCCGCGACGACGATTTCGGTGCCGCGTCCAAGCGTGAACGTCAGGCCGTGCCCGGCGAGGCCGCCGTCGCTTTCGAGCACGACATAGGCAGCGGAGTAGTCCGGGGCCGGGTTCATCGCGTCGGACCCGGACAGATCCCGCGAAGTCGGGAACCGGATGTCGCGGACCCGGAGGTCGGTGATGCGCATGCCTCCCCCAGCGTAGCGCCTGGAGCTTTCCCCGCCGTCCGAACTCACTCGGCGATTTCAAGCTCTTCCCGGTCGGCGCTAGTCTGGTCGAAATCAGGCAGCCAGCTGTTGGCGTGGTCGTAGCGGCCGCGCTTCACGGACAGCACTACGAAGGAATACCACGGACAGGAATTCCGCAAGTCTGTCTCGGAGAAGTACGCGTCGGCGTCGGGGTGGGAATGATAGATCCCGATCAGCTCCAGCCCTTGGGCCCGCGCCTCGCGCTCTGCAGCCAGCAAGCTGGCGGGCGCCAGCTGGTAGAAGGCCCTTTGCGTCCCTTCAGCGGAGTTCTCTAGCGGCAGCGCTGCCACGACGGCCTTGCCGTCGGCGCGGACCTGGCCAAGCATTGCCCCCACGCACTCGTTGGGGTAGGTCCGCTCGGCATGCGCTCTCATGACGGCAAAGGGAGCCTTGGCAATGCGCAGCATAAGCAGCCTCAGTCCTCGTCGTCCCAGAACCGCTCGCTCAGGTACTTGTCGGCCCCATCGCACAGGACCGTGACCACGGTGCCTCGCCGCAGCCGCTGGGCCACCCGCAGAGCGGCTACCACGTTTGCACCCGACGAGACGCCGACCATCAGGCCCTCTTCGCGCGCCAGCCGGCGGACCATGGCGTAGGCGTCCTCGGTGTCGACAAACATCTCCTCATGCACGACTGAGGGATCGTAGATGGCCGGCTGCATGGCAGTGGCCATGTGCTTGAGGCCCTCGAGGCCGTGGAAACCAGTGGACGGCTGCATTGAGACGATCCGTACGTTCGCCGACCGCTCTCGCAGGTAACGCCCGACACCCACGAGGGTTCCGCTCGTGCCCAAGCCGGTGACGAAGTGCGTCATCTCACCCTGGGTCTGGCGCCAGATCTCCGGCCCAGTCGTCCGGTAATGGGCCTGCCAATTGGCTGGATTGCCGTACTGGTCTGGGTAGAAGTACCGCTCGGGATGCGCCTCGTATTCGGCCCGGCAGGCTTGGATCGCGCCGTCGGTCTGCAGGGCTGGATCGGTCAAAACCAGTTCGGCCCCGTAGGCCTGCAGGATGCGCTTGCGCTCCGGCGAAGCGTTGCGCGGTAAAAACAACCTGACGCGGTAACCGAACGCCGCGCCGAGCATGGCGTAAGCGATGCCCGTGTTGCCGCTCGTAGCGTCAATGATGGTGCCACCCGGCTCCAAGCGCCCCTCGAGGCAGCCCGCACGGATCATGTTCGCAGCTGGACGATCCTTCACCGACCCCCCCGGATTCAGGAACTCGGCCTTGCCGTACACGCGGACTTCGGAGCGGCCGACGACTCGGGCCAGCCGGATGAGCGGCGTGTTCCCGACCAAGTCGAACACCCGCGCACCGTGCTCGGGCGCGGGGCTGCTGAGGTCGCTCGCAGGCATCTGGATTCCGACGCGTAGCGCCGCTCGCGGGGGCGTCCAGCGTCACTTCCCCACACCGGACGCCAAGTCCCATTTTAGGCGCTGTCGTCGCCTCCAGGCCCGGTCTCCGCCCGTGTGCCTGGGAACGGCCGAGAGCCACTCCCCCCAACTGCTGCACAGCAGGGTTCCGGCTAGACCGAGACCGCTGCCCTCAGCCCCTTTGCAATCGCCCGCGGGTGCCTCGGACGCGGAAGCTGGTCCGGCTGAAGGGACTGAACCCGTCCGCCCGTAATCGGATTGCCGCACCGCTTGCACAGGCAGAGATTCCGATGAGCGAAAGGTTCTCCTGAAGGTTCGGACGCTGCCGGACGGCACCGCAGCGGAGAGCGGAGCTTCCGGCTTCGGAGCTTGCTTTCCCCAGCATTGACCAGGCGCTTGCGTCGACCCAGGGGCCCGCCCTATTGAGCGGATCCAGACCCTGCGGTCGATTCCGCCGCCAATGGCCCCCTACTCGAGGCCCGTTATAGACCCTCCCAAGTCAATCCGCTGGCGTTCTGCGGGTAGTTCACGCTCCGTGTGATTACTGATTTTGCCATAAGTCATTGCAGAATGCGACCAGAAACAGTCTAAGCGCAGTCGGCCTCGCGGAAGAACCCTGGCACCTTGGTGGGGGCGGCCTCGAGGGCTGGCAGAGCCTGCTCCCAGCGCCCCCTGAGCTGGCGAACCGTCCAGACCAGCATCCCCCCGGCGCTGGGCTACCGACCGGACTTGCTCCGCAAGGTTCCATGCCGGAGAGTACGCCAGCCAGAGAGGCATCTCCACCGGTGCCTCGGTCCGCTTCTGCCAGGCTTGTATGGGCTCGAATGTGCGGATGCTGTGGCGGTCCACTATCACGTCAAGCGGCCTAGCATCCGTCTGGCCCGGAATCCGCTGCAGGAACTTTTCCCACGTAGCTGCGGTAGCGGTTCCGGAATGGATCCTGGAGTGGATTGCTCCCGAGGGACTGCTCGCGGACAGCCTGTGCAGCCGGAACCGCGCCCCCGTGGGCTGGACGACAGGCGTCCGGCCCCGGGGGGCCCACGGAGTGCCCCGGTGGTCGTGCGAGGTCCTGCCGGCCCAGAGCAGCAGGGCTCCCTGCTCCTGCATGTGGGGGGCGAGGACGGGGTAGGTGGCTGCGACCCCAGTCCGCACCGCGGCGGCGTTCTGCTGGGAGGCCCGGAACTGAGGGCGCTGCGGGTGAGGCCGAGGCGTCGCAGGACCCTGCGCACCGTCGCCAGGGACAACTGGACTTGGAACTGGTCGAGGATCCCTGGCCGAACAATTTGCAGCGACCGGCAGGCGAACTCGAACTGGAGCTGATCGGGGGACTTGTCCCGCAAAGTTGCGAGGATCATCTGCATTGGGTCGTGGGAGAGGCAGGGAGGGCGTCCCGGTTGGGGTTGCTGTCCGAGAGCCTGGCATCCGCCGCAGGCCTGGAGCCGAAGCCAGGTGCGGATGCCGATGCCGAATTCCTTGGCCAGGGCATGGAGAGCTTTGCCGTGGCGGGCTTGGATCACGCCCAGCTTCCTAAGGGGAGAGCGGGACCGATGGGGAATGCGCCGGAAGTCGCGCAAGGTGGGGAAGCTCATGTAACCCTGATTCCCGGGTAAAAATTCCGGCACCAGCCGGAACATCTTGTGCTACAATGACTTAGACGGTCCTCGGGGTGTCCGCGTATTTCACCTCGGGGGTGCATCTCGATTTTTTGGAGGCCCCCTTGCCCATGTCCCCCGACAGTGCTCCCACCCTGGCTTACGGCGTCTGCGACGACGACTTGACGGGCTTAGCCGGGCTCGGCGTGGTGGCCCGGCTGGCCCGGTTCCTCGGGCTGCCCGAGAAGCTGGCCGCCTCGGTCCGCCTCAAGCGCCGCCGGCGTGGTTGCAGCGACGTGCAGATGCTGCTGGCGTTGATCTACTCGGCCTGCGCCGGCGGGGGGCACCTCAACGCGGTCGACGCCTTGGGGGCCGATGAGGTCGCCCGGCAAACCTGCGGGCTGCGGGCCGTGCCCGACAGCCGGCGGCTCGGCGAATACCTGCAGCGGATGCACGAGGCAGCCCTGGAGGGGTTGCGGGAGTGCGCGCGGCTGGTCAGCCGGCGGCTGGTGCCGCTGGTGGCGCAGGCGTGCGTGCAGCGGTGGGGCTACATCCCGGTGTTCGTGGACGGCCCGGGGATCGAGGTGGAGGGCCAGCTGTTCGAGAACGCCGGGCGCGGCTACAACGGCGAGAAGCAGTACTGGCTGCACTCGGTGTTCGTGGGGGTGGCGTGGGTCAGCGCCCGGCTGCACGCGGGCGGCACGGACGTGCGGGGGGATTGGCGGGAGCAGCTGGACCAGGATGTGGCGCCCTTGCTGACCGGGCGGCAGCCGGTGTGGCTGCGGGCCGACAGCGCGTACTACTGCCAGGATCTGGTGAGCTACTGCCGGCGGAAGGGCTGGGATTACTCCGTGAGCGTGACCGATCCGCGCAAAAAGGCCCCGATTCTGCGCCTGGCGGCCGCGATGGGGTTGCGGGAGGACGAGTGGGAGCCCCTGGACGCGGCGGGGAAGGAGCGGGCCATCGTGGTGGCCTACCGGCCGGCCCGGTGGCCGGAGGAGCAGGTGTATGTGGTGATCCGGCGCGACTGGGACGGGGAGCAGCGGCTGCTGGAGCCGGTGTACACGGTGATTCCGGTGAGCCGCGACCGGCTGCCGGTGGCGGAGCTGGTGCGGCGGCACCGCGGCAAGCAGGGGCAGGAGAATGCGTTCAAGGGGCCGCTGACGGACCTGGGTTTGCATCATCCGCCGTGCCGCTCGCACGCGGCGAATCAGGGTTTCTACCTGGGCGGGCAGATCGCGCAGCTGCTGCTGCGGCTGCTGCAGTACCAGGCGCTGCCGGACGCGGCGCGGCAGCACGGGCTGCGGCCGCTGATCCGGTACTTCGTGTGCAGCGTGGGGCGGCTGACGCGCAGCGCACGGCGGCTGCGGCTGCTGTTCAGCCGGGGCAACCTGTGGTTGGACTGGCTGCTGCACGCGGGGAGCCGGATGGAGCCGGGCTAGGGCTGGGGCGGCGCGGCCTGAGCCGCGTCGGGCATAGAGGCAGGGGACCGACGCGGAGCCCGCGGGGGATCGGTGCGCCCGGAGCCGGGGGCGCAGCGGCCGCGGTGCGGGTGCAGGCCGGCGCAGGGCATCTGCGCGGGGGCCCAGGTCGCTCGGCGACGGGCTGAGGGGCCCGCACCGGGTACGCCGGGCTCCCCGCTCAAGCCCTACGGCCCCCTCAACCGCCATTTCGGGAAATTAACCGGGAATCTAGGCATGTAAGAGCAGGAATCACAGGCAGATTCCATGTGACAATGTCTCAGATAAGCGACACGAGGCTGGGGGCGCCTGCGGGGCTGGCCTGCCCGGAGCTCGCGGGCGGGCGGTGGGCGACCGCCAGGGCACCGACTGCGAGCTGTGCGAGACGCAGGCGGGGTTGCCGGTGCGCACCAGCCGCGGCAGCCGGCGCAAGCTGGCCGTCCTGCAACGACTCGGTGTTCCTTGAGACACGCAGCAGCTCAGCGCGGACACCCGGGTGCCGGTGCCACGGGAGCTCGTAATCGCACTGCGCTGGCGGCCGAGACGCACGGCAGGAGGCTCCGGAATGAGATTTGAATTCACTACCGGCTCCAAGCGGTCAACTCTTCGCGCCATCTTCGAGGATGGCGACCGCTACAAGGGCCGGCGTCAAGAAGGAGTGCGCCCCATGATCCTGTACTCGGGTGACGCCATCACCTTCGACTACCCGGTGCGTTCCATCCACCCCGATCTTCTCGGCCTGCTCTGCCTAATCATTTTCTATCCGTTCATCGGCCGACGGGTCGTGTTCCCCCTGCCGGTCTCACCCCGGCTCGAGCAGGCTTTCCGGAAGCCGCGCTTCGAGCGCCAATTTCACTTCGCCAATGTCGATCCCGGCCTCGAGGTCTACGCCGGGTCGAAATTGGCAATTTCGGGGGGGGGGGGGTAGACTCGGGCGCCGTGCGCGTCATGTTCCCGGAGGCCTTCGTCGTTCACGAGGCGCACCTGCGGAGCAATGGAACGCTGGTTCCGTCTCGCGCACACGAGGTCGTGCAGAGGGCTACGGCCCCGAGCACGGGCGCGTGGTGGCCAGCAACCAGAGATACGTCTCCAGCCCGCGAGGCTGGCACTCATGGCCTTACTCCGCGGCGACGGCCCTCCTGCTGGCGACGGACTACGACTTCGGCCTGATCCTCACCGGGCAAATTTTGGCAGACAGCCTCCTGGACGCCGGGGACCGCTACAACGATCGATTCTTGAGAAGACGGAGCGAAGGGACGACCGGGAACTACTGGCAGTCCGCATTCAACGAGATCGGAATACCGATGTTCTCGCCGGTTTGCGGTGCCAGTGGATGCTTGACGATGCAGCTCGCCCTGGATCTCGTCCGCGCCGGCAAGGTGTTCTCTTGCATGGCAAGTGACGGCGGCGCATGCGGGGCCTGCACCAAGTGCTTCCGCAAAGACGTCATGCGAGCCGCCGTCGATCCGGCTTACCGCCCTCCCTGGGATCACTACGACCGTCCGCAGATCCATCGCTTCCTCAAACGCGGGCCGCTCTATCAAGCGCATATCCTTTCCTTCGCCAAGAAGGCCGGAGCTGGGTCCGGAGGCTTGCCTTCCTTTATCGCAGCACGCTTGGCGGATCTCCCGGCAATCGAATCGGACTGGCCCCTGAGAGTGCATGCCGGAACATTCGAATTCTGCGCTGAGCAGTGGCGAGACGCCATCCGCGAACGTGCGCTGCAGTACATGGACCCTATGGAACCGGAGCACCTTGCCGCATTCGAAACTTGGAGGCCTCCGCAAGCTGGACCCTGCGCGAAGCTCGCGGTTCGTCTGCGCCAGGTCGCGATCGATGGTCTCGGCCCGCGCTTGTCCCGCTACTGGGGGGACTACTGAACGCGCCTTCCAGCCGGGGTCTCGCAGCTCCCGGCCGGGATGTGCGGCAATCGAAGAGGGCCGGAGCAAGGCCGGCCCGGGTTCCGTACGGTTTTCAGCCGGCTTGAGCGCTCGGGAGGCAGGGGCGGAGGGCTCGGGGCGGCGTATGCGAGCCGAGGAAGCATCTCGCGGAGCGAGCAGCGGCGGTTGAGCCGGCGGGAGACCCGGCGAGGTATCGCGGCAGATGCACAAACGGATAAATGGGGGGGGCATTCTTCCATGCCATTAATTTTGTCAAAAGCAATTGCAAGCAATCCACCAATACTGACCAGTGCAAAAGTCGTGTCAGTAGTTTTTGTCCTAACTCATTGAAAACGTTCGCGAGCTGCAGCGATTTTCGCGACAGGACTTTTGCACCTGTCTGTAGAATCCATGGCTTGGGAAGCCTTCTCGTGCAATTGCTTAGGAAAACATCAGTGTCATGCTTTCGGTCTTGCTGGGCGTGCAGATCCATACCCTGATTCCCGGGTAAAGATTCCAGTTTCCAGCCGGAAAGTGTTTGTGTTGCGATGGTTTAGGCGGTCCTTCGGGGTGTCCGGGTCTTGCCCCTCGGGGGGCCTCTCGCTTTTTCCGGAGGCCCCTTGGCCCCTGTCCCCCGCCAGCGCTCCCAGCCTGGCATGCGGCGTCTGCGACAAGCCCTGGACGGGCTTGGCCGGGCTCGGCGTGGGGGCGCGGCTGGCTGGGCAGAGGCTGCTGGCGCTGCTCTACGCGGCCTGCGCCGGCGGGGGGACTTCCACGCGGTCGACGCCTTGGGGGCCGATCACGTCGCGCGCCGAGCGTGCGGGCCGCGGTGGTGTCCGTCCCGGTGTGCGGGGACGACACGGGGATCGAGGTGGAGGGCCAGTTATGCGAGAACGCCGCGCACGGCTGCCCACCGAGCAGCAGCCCTGTCCACTAGGCAGGGGAATCCGATGCAGTCCGGCACAGTCCGAGATGGTCCGTAAACACCTGAATAATCATTGATTACAACCGATTCCAGGGTTTGATCCGGGCCGTTGCCGTCCGGTGCGATCCACCAGTACTGATCGCGTCAAAGGTCGTGTCCTCAGAATTCCGGCAAGAATATGCTGGCAGTTTGCCTCTCGTAAGAAGGCCCGCACCTGTTCCGGAGCTCCTGGCAGCGAGATCCGGCCCGGCACCGCCGGCCGGCCGCGCCGGAGGTCGTGCTGCGGCGGCGGCTGTCGCTCGACTACGTGCTCAAACATCCGCCCGCCGCGTGGCTCCCGACCGAGGACGAGACGGTGAACGCGCTGACCGCAGCGGGGATCTCGAAGCAGGTGTTGCCGCACCGGCTCTACCAAGGCGCGGTCGCGGCGCAGTACCGCTACTTCACCCACAAGCTGCCGGTGGCTCTCGACAGCGGGCGGGCGATGTTCCTGTTCGTGCAGACCGACGAGGACGAGACGATGAGCGCGGTCCGCACGTGGGGCTCGCAGCACTCGGCGCTGTGGGCGGCGCTTCTCGCTGCCGGCCGCGCCGTCGAGGTGGTCGTCTTGGGCCGTGACCCGGTGCGGCTGGCAGCGGCCGGGCGGGTGCTCGACCAGTGGGCGGCGACGCCTCCCGAGTCCGTGGGGATGTCGCAGCAGGCGGCGGCGGAGCTGGCGCGATCAAGAAGGCGATCGCAACGAGCGATTGGGCCGCGCTGGACGCGTACGGCGGCCTGAACCCCGCGATCAGGCGTGCGTGTGGCCTCGACGCCGCGTGCGCCGGAGGCGGAGGGCGGCGATCACGGCTGGCCGGGCGTGGCGCTCGACGCGGGGGCCGGAATGGACCCTCGGCCGCCGTGCCGGCAAGGCTGCCTGACGAGACGAACCACGCCGGCCGCCGACATGGAGTGGGCTCACCACGGATCCAGAACCGGCAGGTCCGGGACGAGCACAACGAGCCATTGACGATGGTGCGATGGCGGGACATGGACAGGATCGGGCAGATCGAGAGGCGGAAGGCGCGGAACCGGGAGTGTGATCCAGTGTGCCGTCTGATCACACCGGGACCGGGGCTGAACTTACATGATTGGGGTCACGACAGAATGTAAGAGGGATGACGTGACCAAATTACATGCCCCGTTACACCTTCAGTCATTCCCCCCTCCGTCACAGATTTTTTGCTCTAAGCCATTGATTCTATTGACAAAACGGAAACGTACGTGCCATCAACAGGGTCGAGTAAAGGGTCAGGGGAGAAGAGGGGAGCGACCCACCGGAAACCTGCCGGTTTCCGGACCCGGCACGTGTTCCTCCGTCACACCTGCCGGGTCGGGTCGCTCCCCCGCGAAAGTGTCCTATATGGACTCCTCCATGCAGGTTAACTTTTCCGTCCCGGAAGGGATAAGTGCTTCTCCGCGCCGGCTGTGGTCAGCCGCCGGTCGGTACCCGGCCGGAAGCGTGCTTCCGGCCATAACCTGCTCGTCCACCGCGGCGGGCGGCGCGTCACCCGCAAGGGGTGGAACGTCAGTGGAGCAGCCGCGCTTGCGCGGCTTGACGCGATGTCTGCCGCGGTGGCTCCCCGCGCCGACGACTCGAAGCTGCCACGGGCGGGCCAACACGAGAACATGGGGCATCGAAGCGACTGCGGTCCTATATCCGGCCTCTCCGTTGGAGACTTCCGTCTCCGGGCCACCATGACAGTCGCACACCGCAGGCCAGTACGGGAAACGGCGTCTGGTGCGCCGGCAGGGAATCGGCCTGATGCAGTGTCGGTCGGTCCGAGGCGCCATGTCATTCGTTCGAGCCCTCAGCAGCCGTTGCGGTCGGGGTCACACGGCGACGAACGCCGCATCGCATGTCCAGACGGCCCAGACCGAGCCGGGCCAGCTTGTTGGCCACCGCGACGATGGCCTTATTGACGTGAAACCGGGTGCGCACCTCGAGCGCCCACTCGTAGAGCCGAGGCATGGGTCGGCCGGCCCGCTGGCACCGCGCCGTGGCCAGCACCACGGCGCGGCCACCGTGGGTGAGCAGGAGCCGCAGATAGCGGTCGCCGCGCTTGCTGATGTGCCCCAGCCATCGACGGCCGCCGCTCGAATGCTCGCACGGCGTCAGCCCAAGCCAGTTCGCACACTCGCGCCCGCGCCGGAAGGCGTGAATGTACTGACTCTGCCATAAGTCATTGCAGAATGCGAACAGAAATAGTATAGGCGCAGTCGGCCTCACGGAAGAACCCCTGCACCTTGGTGGGGTCGGCCTCGAGGGCTTGCAGAGCCTGCTCCCAGCGCTCCCTGAGCTGACGAACCGTCCGGACCGGCAGCTTCCCCACCCGGCGCTGGACGACCGACCGGACTTGCTCCGTAGGGTTCCATGCCGGAGAGTACGCCGGCAATAGATGAATCTCCACCGGTACCTCGGTCCGCTTCCGCCAGGCTTGTATATGCTTGGATGTGTGGATGCTGTGGCGGTCCACTAGCACGTAGATCGGTCTAGCCTCCGTCCGGTCCGGAATCTGCTGCAGGAACTGTTCCAACATGGCTGCGGTGGCGGTTCCGGAATGGATCCTGGAGTGGATTGCTCCCGAGGGACTGATCGCGGACAGCATGTGCAGCCGGAACCGCTCCCCTGTTTGCTGGACGACAGGCGTCTGGCCCCGGGGGCCCCACGGAGTGCCCCGGTGGGAGTGCGAGGTCCTACCGGCCTCATCGGCCAAGAGCAGCAGCGCTCCTTGCTCCTGCGCATGCCGGGCGAGGGCGGGGCAGGTTGCTGCGATCCCAGTCCGCGCCGCGTCGGCGTTCTGCTGGGAGGCCCGGAACTGAGGGCGCTGCGAGGTGAGGCCAAGGCGTCGCAGGACCCTGGGCACCGTCGCCAGGGACAGCTGGACTGGGAACTGGGCGAGGATCCCTGGCCGGACAATTTGCAGCGACCGGGAGGCGAACTCGAACTGGAGCTGGTCGGGGGATTTGTCCCGCGGAGTTGCGAGGATCCTCTGCATTGGGTCGGGGGAGAGGCAGGGAGGGCGTCCCGGTTGGGGTTGCTGTCCGAGAGCCTGGAACCCATAGCAGGCCTAGAGCCGAAGCCAAGTGCGGATTGTGCGGATGCCGAGGCCGAATTCCTTGGCTAGGACATGGAGAGCTTTGCCGTGGCGGGCTTGGATCACGACCAGCTTCCTAAGTGGGGGCTGGGGCCGATGGGGAATGCGTCGGAAGTGGCGAAAGGTTGGAAATTTCATGAATTGATAAGGGCAGGAATCACAGGGAGATTCCATGCGGCAATGTCTCAGATAAAAAACACCTATAGACCAGTTTATGTGTGTGTTGGCGAGGGGGAGCTGCTGAGAGGTTGAAAACGGCCAAACCTGCAATTACTTTTGGCAAAATCAGTAAGCCTAGGAGACAGGCAGTCCAAAAAATTACTAATTTTGCCAAAAATAATTGCAAGCAAACCACCAATACGGGCTGGTCCGGGTAGGGTGCGGTGTGTCCGCTGGGCGGACGCACTAGCCACGGGGCCGCTGCGGAGGCCATCGGAAGGCAGCCGGACGCAAGCATGGCCTAGGACCTGAGCCTCAGCGGCCAGCCGACCCGCCCCGTAGCGGTCGACGCGCCACCACAACAGGCTCCTGACATGAAAAAATCAGCCGCGCCGGATCGGTAGGCCAAATTGCCTAGGCTCGCCCGGACATGCTAGAGGGGCTGCGGGCGGTTCGGTACCGATGCAACGTCCCTTCC
This sequence comes from Bryobacterales bacterium, assembly GCA_965213745.1. Taxonomy (GTDB): domain Bacteria; phylum Acidobacteriota; class Terriglobia; order Bryobacterales; family UBA6623; genus VXMF01. The sequence goes on from CBDBZZ010000009.1 coordinate 133,156, forward strand.
GTGCCAGATGTCCTGCGAGCGTAAAGCACGGCTGCGTGCGTGCTCCCTGATGCCCGGTTAAAAATTCCGGCACCATCCAGAACGTTTTGCTCTACAGTGATTTAGACGGTCCTCGGGGTGTTCACGGATTTCACCTCGGAGGTGCATCTCGATTTTTTGGAGGCCCCCTTGCCCATGTCCCCCGACAGCGCTCCCACCCTGGCTTACGGCGTCTGCGACGATGACCTGACGGGCCTAGCCGGGCTCGGCGTGGTGGCCCGGCTGGCCCGGTTCCTCGGGCTGCCCGAGAAGCTGGCCGCCGCGGTCCGCCTCCAGCGCCGCCGGCGCGGTGGCAGCGACGGGCAGAGGCTGCTGGCGCTGCTCTACGCGGCCTGCGCCGGCGGGGGGCACCTCCACGCGGGCGACGCTCTGGGGGCCGATGACGTCGCCCGGCAAACCTGCGGGCTGCGGGCCGTGCCCGCCAGCCGGCGGCTCGGCGCAGACCTGCAGCGGATGCACGAGGCGGCCCTGGAGGGCTTGCGCGAGTGCGCGCGGCTGGTCAGCCGGCGGCTGGGGCCGCTGGGGGCGCCGGCGTGCGGGCAGCGGTGGGGCTGCGTGCCGGTGTTCGTGGACGGCACGGGGATTGAGGTGGAGGGCAAGCTGTTCGAGAACGCCGAGCGCGGCTACAACGGCGAGCAGCAGTCCTGGCTGCACTCGGTGTTCGTGGGGGTGGCGTGGGTCAGCGCCCGGTTGAACGCGGGCGGCACGGATGTGCGGGGGGATGGGCGGGAGCAGCTGGACCAGGATGTGGCGCCCTGGCTGACCGGGCGGCAGCCGGTGGGGCTGCGGGCCGCCAGCGCGTACTCCTGCAAAGATCTGATGAGCTCCTGCCGGCGGAAGGGCCGGGACTATTCCGTGAGCGTGACCGATCCGCGCCAAAAGGCCCCGATTCTGCGCCTGGCGGCCGCGAGGGGGTTGCGGGAGGACGAGGGGGAGCCCCTGGACGCGGCGGGCCAGGAGCGGGCAATCGCGGTGGCGTACCGGCCGACCGGTGGCCGGAGGAGCAGGTGTACGGGGTGATCCGGCGCGACGGGGACGGGGAGCAGCGGCTGCTGGAGCCGGTGTGCATGGTGATTTTGGTGAGCCGCGACCGGCTGCCGGTGGCGGAGCTGGTGCGGCGGCACCGCGGCAAGCAGGGGCAGGAAAATGCGTTCAAGGGGCCATTGACGGACTTGGGGTTGCATCATCCGCCGTGCCGCTCGCACGCGGCGCATCAGGGTTTCTACCTGGGCGGGCAGATTGCGCAGCTGCGGCTGCTGCAGTACCAAGCGCTGCCGGACACGGCGCGGCAGCACGGGCTGCGGCCGCTGATCCGGTACTGCGTGGGCAGCGGGGGGCGGCTGACGCGCAGTGCGCAGCGGCTGCGGCTGCGGCTGCTGTGCAGCCGGAGCAACCTGTGGTTGGACTGGCTGCTGCACACGGCGAGCCGAAGGGAGCCGGGCTAGGGCTGGGGCGGCGCGGCCGGAGCCGCGCCGGGCCCAGCCGCAGGGGACCGCCGCGGAGCCCGCGGGGGGATCCGTGCGCCCGGAGCCGGGGGCGCAGCGGCCGCGGGGCGGGTGCAGGCCGGCGCAGGGCGCTTGCGGGGGTGCCCAAGTCGCTCGGCGACGGGCTGAGGGGCCCGCGCCGGCTCCGCCGGGCTCTCCGCTCAAGCCATACGGCCCCCCGCAACCGCCATTTCGGGAACTTACTGACTTTGCCAAAAGTAATTGCAGGTCCGGCCGTTTTCAACATCTCAGCAGCTCCCCCGCGCCAACACACACATAAACTGGTCTATAGATGTTTTTTATCTGAGACATTGCCGCATGGAACCTGCCTGTGATTCTTGCTATTATCAATTCATGAAGTTTCCAACTTTTCCCGACTTTCGACGCATTCCCCATCGGCCCCGACCTCCCATTAGGAAGTTGGTCGTGATCCAAGCCCGGCACGGCAAATCCCTCCATTCCCTGGCCAAGGAATTCGGCATCGGCATCCGCACAATCCGCACCTGGCTTCGGCTCTAGGCCTGCTATGGATTCCAGGCTCTCGGACAGCAACCCCAACCGGGACGCCATCCCTGCCTCTCCCACGACCAAATGCAGCTGATCCTCGCAACTCTGCGGGACAAATCCCTCGATCAGCTCCAGTTCGAGTTCGCCTACTGGTCACTGAAAATTGTCCGGCCATGGATCCTCGACCAGTTCCAAGTCAAACTGTCCCTGTCTAAGCGTCTGCTGGAAGCGATGAACTATTCTGACGTAGAGGTTACAACGCGACCTGGCGACGGTGGGGTCGATGTCATTGCAGAAATCGAGCATGGCATAACTTGGGTTCGCGAAGTCGTTCAAGCGAAGAGGCATCGGCATACAGTGCCGCGCAAGAATCTCGACGCTCTCCGCGGTTCCCTCTATCGGTTCAACGCGGTGCGAGGCACGATCATCACAACCTCCAAGTTTTCGAAAGGGACCGTTGATGCAGCCGTCGCCAGCGGGACCGTGCCAATTACTTTGATCGATGGAGCTAGACTCGTTGACCTGCTTGTCGAACACGGCATAGGCGTTAAGAAACGTAACGTCGAATTACTAGATGTCGATGAGGATGCGCTAGCTCAGTCCGATTTTGACGAATAGTCTCGACCCACGACACTCGGTTCCTGAACAAACACCATCACCGCCCAGATTGACGGCCGCAGCTGATCAAGGATTGCTCAAATCGTCGATTGTGGCTGGCGCAGCGAGCGACACCGCGCAAGCGCTCAGGTCAGACGACCTCGCCAGGGAATCCAAAAAGAAGGACGCACGGAGCCCGCTCCCGGGCGACGCTTCGTGAATCGACTGCCTAGCCCTAGTCGCGGGCCGCGATCCAGAACGCGTCTCGGTTGCACCAGGGCACCTAGTGCTCTTCAAGCCTTGCCTTGGAGTTCCCAGGGCTCGTCGGCAGGAACAGGTCGAAGCAGTTCCGGGGAGTCATTCCTGGCGCTGTTCACTGCATTGCCGACTCGCCGACACTCGAATGGACCATCGTATGGCACCTGCACCAGCGTCTCCAGCATCGGGAGCGGAGCCCGTGGGTCAAGCCATTCCTGATAACGCCGCCTGGGCACAATGGCCGGCTGGCGATGGTGAATCGCCTCCAGTAACTCCGAGGCAGGGCAGGTTAGGATCGTAAACGTCGAGATCGCAGCGCCGCCCCTGGACCATGTCTCCCACATGCCTGCGAATGAGAACGGCTCCCCGCCAAGCGATATCCACCAGGGCTGCTTATGCGCCCCAGTCCGCTGCCACTCGAACCAGCCATTCGTGGGGACCAAGCAGCGCCGCCTTCGGAATGCGTTCTGAAACGACGGTTTGGATGCGACAGTCTCGGCCCGAGCGTTGATCAGGCGAGCCCCAATCTTCGGATCGCGCGCCCAGGAGGGAACCAAGCCCCAACGATGGACTGCGAGCACCCGGCATCCGTCTCCGTCCGTGCGGCACACGGCAAAGTCTTGGGTGGGCGCACCGTTCCACCGGCTCTGGATCTCGGGATGGGGGGCATCGTCATCTAACGCGAAGAGGTTGCCAAGGTGTTCGTCAGTGAAATCCTGGGTGAATCGTCCGCACATCGGATTTCGTCGGCACCCGTGGTGTGGTGCCCTGACGCCAGGATACTTCGGGGCCGAGGTCGGCAAGGCCGTTAGCCTGACACTCTCACACACTCGACACGGACGAGGGGCTCGATACAGACCTGACCGGAGTGCGAGTGGGGACGCGCAGTTTGGCAGCTTCGACGGTGCAGTGGCTGGGGGTAGTGCTGCGGGCGGGGGGGCAGCCGCAGCGGGCTGCCCGCAAGCTGTGCCGGCGGGAGGGCTGCAGGAACGCCCGGGGGCGGCTGGGCGAGGCGTCCGCCCGTCAGGCCCTGCCGGCGGCGGGGAAGCGGCCAGAAACCTGGCACGACCGCCACGATGGCTGACTGCGCAGATTGCGCTGTGAGCGCCAGAGCGTGCGGAATGGGCAGTCTGCCGCACGCTACCGGAGCGCGGATGGAACATGCTGCTAATCGCCAGAGACAGGCTCCGCTACTCTCGATTCTTCAAGTCGCGCTAGCCGTCGGTCCATTGGGGTGACGCTAGGTGCGGCCTGGGCCCAGGATCCGGGGCAGCCGCTGCCGGCGATCCGCCCAGGCCGTGCCGCGCAGGCGGCAGGAAGTCCCGCACGGCCTGGGCCCGCTGGGGGGCCGCGACCCGGGGCTGGGCCGGCCCGGAGACGCACGGGCTGGCGGTGGGCAACCGCGAGGGTGCCTGCTACTGTTTTTTGCACAAGTAATTGCGTGAACGGGCTTCGCAAGCCATTGATTCTATTGGTGGTTTGCTTGCGATTACTTTTGGCAAAATTAGTACAAGCCATGCGAGGAGCAGGCGGCGCGGGCAGCGGAGACGGGGCGGCTGGTGCGCACCAGCCGCGGCAGCCGGTGCCAGCTGACCGTCCCGGAGGGGCGCGGCACCAGCGCGAGGCGGTCACCGAGATCGCCTGGGATCGGGTCACGATGCTGCCGCCCCAGAGCCGGCCCGGCGCTTGGCGCACTGGAGCAGTGAAGAGTTTTTCCGTCTGTTCTAGAGCGGCACGCGGCTGGAGGACCGCCGTCTGCAGGACGCCCGGAGCCTGCAGCGCTGCCTGGCCGGGTGCCGCCCCTCCCAGCAGCAGCCCCGGCCCGGCCACGAGAGCCTGGGGCAGGGCTGGCGGATCCTCCAGCCGCTGGTCCGCGGCGGCGGGGCCCTGCGGTCGCACGCCCCACCCTTGTCGCCCCGGCAGCCTCCCCCGGCACGGTGGGGCCGGGTGCCGCACCCTCCGTTGTGGCTCCGGGCTCCATCTGCCATGCCGCCAGCGACACCTTGGGAAAGACAACACCCGGTGTCAAATGTACATAGCGACAGGCCGTTACTAATTTCGCCAAAAGTAATTGCAAGCAACCCACTCATGGAATCAATGGCTTGCGGAGTTTTTTCGTGCAATTACTTATGCAAGCATCAGTAGCAGGCCATCGTCCCGGACCCAAGCGCGTCCGGGCGATCCCCTGCGCATCTCCAGCCCGGACGATGCCCGCAACGGCTGACTCCACCCGGTCAGCAAGACCAGACGGCGAGCGGTTGACGACAAGCAAGGCCAAGTCCTGCGGCATGCATGTCGAGCGCGTCCTAGCCCCTATCTGCTCGCGCTTCCCGTCCCTGAGCGGCGATGACTGAGGTTTGCGCCCGATAAACATCCGCTAAACCGGCAAGTTTGCTCAAATCCTGCAGAGAATCTGCTGTAGGATTACGGGTGGCGATGGCGGTCGCGACCATGCCGTCCAGCAGCTACGACTTCAGCAGCCGGCGCTCGGTGCCCAGTAGGCAAGCCGCCCGAGCGATGTTGATCCTGAGGCTCGCGGGCCCCCCTTTGCTCCCTGTTCTCGTCGGCTCCCTCATTCCAGTTTCCGCCGCTCAACCGACGGATGCGACAGCCCGAGATGCGTTTCTCCGTGAGTACTGCCACGTATGCCACCGAGGCAGCGATCCGGCAGGAGGACTGCCGCTCGAGGGCCTCTCCGCCGAGGACCCGTCCTCTGACCCGGACACCTGGGAAAGGGTGGCCCGCAAGCTAGCCTACGGGGAGATGCCACCGGCCGGGGCTCATCGCCCGGACCAAGCCACCATCGACGCCTTTCACACGGGCCTTATCGAGGATCTCGACGCTGAGGCCCGCGAGAACCCGCATGTCGGAGCGATTATTGTCCGCCGCTTGAACCGCCGCGAATACGGGAACGCTATCCGCGACCTCCTCGCTATCGAGGTTCCCGTCGCGCAAGCGTTGCCGTCCGACGGGCAGGCCGCCGGTTTTGACAACATCGCCGACGCGCTCTCGATGTCCCCACTGCTGCTGGAGCAATACCTGAAAGTCGCCAGGCGCGTAAGCGAACTCGCCTTGGGAGTCAGCGAACCATCGCCTGTTACCGAGACGTACCAGGCCAGCGGCACCCAGGCGTTCTGGCAGGGGCACGGAATGCCTTACGGAACCCGGGGAGGGGTCCGGATCAACCACCACTTCCCGTATGACGGTGAGTACGAGCTGCGTGCGTTTCTTGAGAAACAGACCCTGACTCCGACCGAGGGGGTCCGGTTCTTCCGCACCAAGATCCGCCTGCGGGCAGGCCCCCACGAGGTAGTCGTGGCATTCCCGGACGAGTTCGCTGCGCGCGAGGGGCCGGTCCTGAACGTCAGCGGCCCCGGCGGAAGGGCGTTGGGAGGGCCGCTCGACTTGCTGGGGACTGCGATTCGCCCCACCGTAGACTTCCGCATCGACGGCCGTCGCGTGAAGCTGTTCGAGATTGCGGGCATGACCTCGGGGGAATCGGCCTTTGACGGCCTGCCTGGCCCGCCGGTTCTCGGCAGGATCGAAATCGCGGGCCCATACGACCCGACCGGAGTAAGCGAGACCCCCAGCCGTCGGCGAATTCTCGTGTGCAAGCCATCCGAGGGAGCAAGCGAGAGGGATTGCGCCTCCAAGATCCTCTCCGCGATCGTGCGTCGGGCCTTCCGGCGCGACACTGGCGAGGCGGATGTTCGACCGTTCGTGTCAACCTACGAGGCTGCCCGGGCGAGCAAGCCCTTCGACGCGTCGATCGCTGCCGCTATCCGCGACATCTTGCTGGCCCCGGATTTCTTGTTCCGGCTGGAATCCGACCACGGTGGAGACGGCGCTGCTCAGCTAGTCTCAGGCTTCGAACTCGCATCGCGTCTGTCGTTCTTCCTGTGGAGCAGCATTCCGGACGACGAGTTGCTCGACGCGGCCTCCAGGGGTGTCCTCTACGATCCCGTGGCACTCGCAAAACAGGTGGGCAGGCTCCTCATGGACCCGCGAGCTTCGAGCCTGGTCGAGAGCTTTGCGTCGCAGTGGCTCGGATTGCGCGAGCTCGCCGGATTCCGCCCCGACCGCGCAGCCTATCCGGAGTTCGACACGGCGCTGACCGCGGCGTTCCAGCAGGAGACGCAGCTGTTTCTCCAGAGCATCGTCCGCGAGAACCGCAGCATCCTCGATCTTCTCGGAGCCAATCACACCTTCCTGAATGAGAAACTGGCCCGGCACTATCGCGTCGAGGGAGTCGTGGGCCCGGGGTTCCGCCGCGTGACCCTAGCGGACAGTTCCAAGAGAGGTGGCTTGCTCGGGCAAGGCAGCGTTCTGATGGTGACTTCCCACGCCGCCAAGACCTCGCCGGTCTTGAGGGGGAAATGGATCCTGGACAACCTCCTGAACTCCCCGCCCCCGCCCCCGCCCCCGAACGTGCCTCCGCTGGTGGAGTCCGCCGCCGACGGAAAGGTGCTTGCAACTCGGGCGCAGGTGGAGCGACACCGGGCCGACCCTGGGTGCGCCTCCTGTCACGACCGCATCGACCCGCTGGGCTTCGCGCTGGAGAACTTCGATGTGCTCGGGCGATGGCGGACCCTGGACGGGGACGAACCGATCGACGCCTCCGGGGCATTGCCGACGGGCGAGGCATTCGTCGGACCGGACGGGCTGAAACGCCTGCTGCTGAAGAGACCCGAGCGCTTTGCTGGTGCCACGGTCGAGCGACTGCTGACCTACGCTCTGGGAAGAGCGCTGGACGCCAGGGACCAGCCCGCCGTGCGGCAGATCTTGCGCGACACCGAATCCGACGGCTACCGGTTCCAGGACATGGTTCTCGCTGTGGTTCGAAGCGCACCGTTCCAGATGCGGCAGGCAGCGTCGATAGCGAGGAATTGACTATGTTTATTGCCAAGAAGCACCTTCCCAGGCGCACGTTTCTAAGGGGTGCAGGCACGGCGCTGGCCTTGCCGCTTCTGGACGCGATGATTCCAGCCATGTCCGCCGAGCGCCTGACCGCAGCGGCTCCGGTCAGGCGGCTTGGCTTCATCTACTTCCCGCTGGGAGTGGACCGGGACCGCTGGCGTCCGGACGGCGAGGGGCGCGACTACCTTCTCAGCGAGGCCTTGCAGCCGTTGGCTGCCCTCAGGGACAAGTTCGTTGTGCTCAGCGGACTCTCGTCCGATCCGGACCGATCGAAAGCGGGCTTCCACGACCGCGCTATGGCGTCGTTCATGACCGGCTGCGAGCCCTCCGAGGGCAAGGTCCATGTCGGCATCTCAGTCGACCAGGTAGCGGCGAAGACGCTGGGCGACGAGACGCAGTTCGCGTCTCTCGAGCTCGCCACGGAAAATACCGGGAACCTCCCGGGCCCCGTCTTCAAGACCGCGACGAACCCGCTGCCGTTCGAGAAGAACCCGCGCTTCGTGTTCGAGAGGCTGTTCGGCGAGAGCGGACGCATCGACCCTTCCGCCGCAAGGGAGCGCGACGCCGCGGACCGCAGCGCGCTGGACTCGGTGGCGGAGCGGATTGCAGCGTTGCAGGCGGAACTCGGCGCGGACGACCGTCGCAAGCTGGACGAATACATCGCCTCGATCCGGGATGTCGAGCGCCGGATCGATGTGGCCCTGACGAAGCCACTCCCCGATCTGCCCGACACGAGCCGCCCGCCTGGAATTCCCGACGCCTGGCCGGAGCACGTCAGGCTGATGTTCGACTTGCAAGCCCTGGCCCTACAGGCCGACCTGACTCGCGTCTGGACCTTCCTGTACGGACGTGAAGCGACCTCGATGAACTTCCCGCATCTGGACATCTCGATGGGGCACCACGAGATCTCCCACCACAACTTCGAGCGGGAGAAACTGGATGCCCTGGCCAAGATCAACGTGAACCAGACCGAGCTGCTCGCGTACTTCCTGGCGAAGCTCGATGCGCTCCGGGAGGGAAGCTCGACGCTCCTCGATCATTCGCTGATCATGTACGGAAGCAGCCTGAGCGTGCCGACTAGCCATAGCCAGCGTGACCTGCCGATCCTGCTGGCCGGCGGAGCAGCCGGTCGCGTGGCAGGCGGACGGCACGTCGCCTTCGGCGGGGACACGACGCCGCTGACGAACCTCTACCTGACCATGCTGGATAAGGTCGGCGTCCCGACCGACAAGCTCGGAGACAGCACTGGAAGGCTCAACCGACTGGAGGTCTAGATGCTCAGCAGGCCCGAGACACCGAAGCGTGCGCTAGCGGCCTTCCTGCTGGCAGGGCCGTGCGCTCTGACGGCGAGCCCAGCCGAGGCACTCGTGGACGCCGCACGCTGGGACGACGCTGCGTCGGTGGCGTCGCTGCTGGAACAAGGGGCTGACCCGAACGCCAGGGAACCGGATGGGGCGAGCGCACTCGGATGGGCGGCAATTCGCGGCAACGCCGAGATTGCCCGTCTGCTACTTGAGGCGGGAGCCGACCCCAACATCTCGAACTCGCTGGGAATCCGCCCTCTCGCGCAGGCACTCGAGAACGGGGCAGCCGCAGTGGCGAGGCTGCTGCTCGACCACGATGCCGATCCGAACATCGCCCGAGAAAGCGGTGAAACGCCGCTCATGACCGCAGCGCGGCTCGACCAGGTCGACCTGATGAGGCTGCTGATCGCTGAAGGGGCCGATACCGACGCCCACGAGCGGAGATTCGGCCAGACGGCCCTGATGTGGGCTGCCGGAAAACCGGATGCCGTTCGACTCTTGGTGGCGAGCGGCGCGAATGTCCGGGTTGCCACGAGAGCGTGGGACGTGAAATACACGATTTACGCTCCTACGAGCTTCACGCTGGGCAAGACCGGCATTCCCTGGAATACAGCCGGCGAGTACATCAGCAAGAGAGGTGGCCAGAACGCACTCTTCTTTGCGGTTCGCGAACGATCAGGGGCCTCCGTCGGAATGCTTCTGGATGCTGGGCTCAATGCCAACGAGGCGGCGGCTGACGGAACCACCCCCCTGCTAGCGGCCCTATACAACTGGGTTCCTCTGGACAGCGACTTCGAGCCGGGACGAGGAGCGCCGGCCAGCGCAGGCAGTTCGCAGCGGTTTGCTCCCGACCTCGCCGTGGCGCGTCTCCTGCTCGATCGGGGCGCCTCCGCAACGGCCGCCGACACTGCCGGATACACGCCCTTGCACGCTGCCGCCCTGGCGGTTGCACTGGCCACCAGGGCCGAGGACCGGGGAGGCTCCGGCGCGTATCGACGCGCGCCGGCGCTACTCTCGCTCAACTTCGACACCAGCGGCAATTCATCTTTCACGTCCGACGGAGCGCTTGGCATCGTCGCTCGGCTGCTGGACGGCGGTGCCGACCCGAACCGGCAGACACTGTATCCCACACCCGGGCCTGCCGGGGATGTACGCATTAACCCCGCTCCGCCAGGTTCAACGGCACTTCACATCGCGGCGAATTCGGGAAGCGTCGCACTAGCCAGAATGCTCTTGGACGCGGGTGCCGGTCCGAACTTGGTCCGGAATGATGGCCACACTCCCTTCTCTGTCGCAGTCGTCGCAGGTGATCTAGCTGTCGTCAAGGAGCTGGCCGGAAGAGGAACTGACCTGACGATGCGCTACGATCCCGATGACAGGTATCCCGACCCCGTGCGAGCCATCAGCCTTCCGCGACAGGGACAGACCATCGTCCATATAGCGGCCGGAACGCTTGCGCCAGACACCGTGCAATACCTTGCCTCACAGGGGGCGCCAGTGGATTGGACGAACGAGCAGGGCGAGACGCCCCTGGAACTCGCGGATCATCAGGAGAGATTTCAGGAAGCGCTCGCTCGGCAAGGGGCGGAGGGCGACCCCGAGCGCCTTGGGGCCGTCAAGAGACCTACGGCCACAACTGCGGCAATCAAGCGCTTGCTTGCCGCCAAGGGTCCGGGGGGCGCAGCCTCGTCCTTCTAGACGCCGCGAAGGCCGGCGAGATTGACCTCAACCCGAGGATACAGCCGGGGCGCAACGCACAACGGCTCGGTCGCCCGGTCTTCGCTAACGAAGCGCAGGGAAGCAGCCGACATGCCGGTTTCTGATTCCCCGCGAACCGCATCCCTAATCAAGTTGCCCGCCAGGTTTGTTTTCATTCGGCAGATTTGGAAGCGCGAACGGCATGTCCAGCGCTGGGCCAGGCTGGCTCCAGGTTCCGCATCGCCCGGGAACTGCAAGTGATTCCGGCGGCAAGCGAGCCTGGCGCCTATGCCAGCGGCGACCGACCGGCCAAGTCCGGAAGGCTTGGCGTCTGTCGAAGGTTCGTCGCTTGACCGCCTGGCGTCCTCAGAACGGCTCGGCGGGGAGCGTCGGGCACGGCACGAGCAGCGCCGCCGCTAGGCAGTGGCATCGGTTGCAGTGGCACGGGAGCTCGGCCAGTTTGCGGCCCAGGTGCTTCGCTCGCGCCGCGTGACAGGCCCGTCCGGCCAGCGCCTGAGGTCGCCCGACAGCGTGTTCGCCAACATCACGCCGGTCGGTCGCAGTTGCCCGGCACTCCCGCACCGCCTTGCCGAGCAACTCCGCGGGGTCCAGTTTCAGCCCTACCTGCTCGCCCTCCCCGTCCCCCGCCGCTGCCGGCGGCGTTTTGCCTTCCGCCCCGTGGCCGCGCTTGTTCCCGGGATGCTTCCCCCACGCAGGCGTCGTCCACCTGCCCTTTAGGGCTTGCAGCCGTTGCCCTGCGGGACCTGCCTTCGGCGCAGCCGCAACAGGCGCACTCACCCTACTCGTCGTTGTTGGAGTCGGCTAGGAAGCGCTGGAAACCGAAGCCTTCCTAGGGCTAGAACTTGCTCGCGAGCATAGAGCGGGGCCGGCCGCATCTCAAATCATTCACGGAGCAGCAGAAGATTCCCGGTTCCGGGACAAGCGCCCTGCCACGCGAACGCTTGCTGGCTGAGCCCAGACCTGACCGATCCGACCAGTCGTGCCGCAGCGGATACGGTCCAGGGGCATTGGATTCCGATTCTGCGGGATCGAGCGCGGGATTAGCTGCGAATCGCCAGAATCCCCGAGAAAAAGCTTGACAGCCTCCGCCACCCAACCAATAATGCTGGCACTTGGGTCGAGCGGCAGCTTCCGGACCGGCTTCCCGCAGCGCGGCAAGAACGAGTTCGCATCACGGCAAGAGGCGTAGCGGAGGCGGCTGGGACCCGTTAAGGAGGTCTCATGACACACGCAAAGCGCATCCTGCAAGCCATCGCCGGGAGCCTGCTTATCGCATCCATGGCGAGCGCCCAAACCTCGGCGGGATCCATTTCCGGACTGGTGACCGATTCGTCCGGCGCGGTTATCCCCGGAGTCTCCATCGAGGTCACGGACATAGACCGGAACGTCAGCTTCAAGACCTCCACGAACGAGGCCGGGTTCTACGTTGCGACACCACTACCGCCCGGACGGTATCGCATCATCGCCGGGAGCGAAGGATTCCGCACATACGTCCTGGAACCGTTCCCGATCGCAACGCAGCAGAAGGCAGGACTCGATATCGAACTGGAGCTGGGGCAAGTGACGGAATCAATTACCGTTGCGGGTACTGCCCAGTTGATCGAGGCCACCAACTCGACGCTCAGCGGAGTCGTCGAGAACAAGCAAATCATGGACTTGCCGCTGAACGGACGTAACGTCTACTCGCTCGCAGTGCTCACGCCCGGCGTATTCACGCGGGACCCCGCGCGAGGCAAGTTTCGAGAAGGCTTTCACTCGATCGGCATTTTCCAGGTCAACGGGGGGCGCGATTCGAGCAACATGATCATGATGGACGGCGTCCCCGTCACTATGAACTCCAATACGAACAACATGAACGCCAACAGCGCGCTGCCGACGATCGAAGGCATCGAGGAATTCCGGATCCAGACCAATTCCTATTCGGCCGAGTACGGTCGCAGCGGCGGCGGCGTGCTCACGATGACCACCAAATCGGGCACCAACGAGCTCCACGGCACGGCATTCGATTTCTTGCGCAACAATAAAATGGACTCGAACAACTTTTTTGCTAACCGAGCTGGGAACGAGCTGGGCACCTTCCAGCGGAACGAGTTCGGATTCAGCGTCGGAGGCCCGATCGTCAAGAACCGGACGTTCTATTTCGAGGCCTACGAGGGCCGCCGCCAGCGCACGCAGGCCGTCCGCTTCCTAACCCTCCCCACGGCGCTCCAGAAGGCAGGCGATTTTTCCGAGACGTTGAACTCGGCTGGAGCCGTGCGGACGATCTACGACCCGTTCTCGACCCAGCCGGACCCCGGTCGGCCCGGAGAGTTCCTCAGGGACCCTTTTCCGGGCAACCGCGTGCCGGCTTCGGCGATGGACCCGGTCGCTCTCGCGACGGCGAGCTATTACGGGCCCGAGCCGAACGTTCCGGGGCAGAGATTCACGCGCCGGAACAATTTCCAGTTTGCGGGCGGACGGCCGAACGACTCAAACCGCAACGTATTCAAGGTCGATCACTTGATCAACCAGAACCAGCGGATCTTCGTCCGCCACACATTGCTGGATGTTGTGAGTTCGGCACCGGAGTACTGGGAAGGGCCTGGCTGTCCCGACGGCGGCTGCTTCACCAATAACGAGGCGCTGAACAACGGTGCATTCGAATACAGCAACACGTTGACACCCACTTCTTTGCTCAGCCTTCGTTACGGCTTTGCCCGCTCAATCCTGGACCGGGGCTCGTGGTTCCAAGGCTTCGAACCTTCCCAACTAGGCCTCCCGGAGCATCTTCAGAACGGAGCGGACCTGTTGGTGTTCCCGGAGTTCAACATCGAGGAGATGACGGCTCCGGGTCTGCGGCACCACTGGAACTTCCGGTCGGCAAACATGTCCCATACCCTCAACGCCACCTATTCCAAAGTTGTCGGAAGCCACAACGTCAAGGCAGGCGGAGAGTGGCGGGTCAATCTGATTAACCACATGCAGGCTTCGTGGCAAATGTTTTACCAGTTCACACGCGGAATGACGCAGGGACCGGACCCACGGACAGTCTCCGCGAACGCAGGATTTGGGTACGCGTCGTTCCTGCTTGGAACCGGTGCGAACGGAAGAATTAACAACCGCATCCGGCCGGCCTTTTCCAGCAAGTCCTTTGGCGGCTATGTCCAAGACGATTGGAAGGTGTCGCGCAAGCTCACGCTGAACCTCGGCGTGCGCTGGGACGCGGAAACGGGCTTGACCGAGCGGTACGATCGCTTCTCTGTCTTCGACCCCGATGTCCGCAGTCCGCTTAGCGATGCGTCTGGCCTGGACCTTCGCGGAGGCTGGCGCTTCCCCGGCCAGGACCTCGAGACGGGCCGGAACCTGCGTAATCCGGAGTGGAACAATTTCGGCCCCCGCCTGGGGGTCGCCTACCAGGCGCTGCCGAGCACGGTGATCCGGATCGGCTACGGAATCTTCTTCGCCATGGCCCCTTGGGGTGCCAACTTCTACCCCACATCGCCTTTTGCCACCACGACCCCGTGGCTGACCTCCCTGGACGGCGTGAACCCGTACCACAGGCTCAACGACCCAATCCCCGACGGCGTGATTCTGCCGCCGGGCTCCGCTGGCGGATTGACCTCGGGCAACGGCTTGAACGGGAATGGACCGGTCCCTTCGATCCTGCGCACCCCCTACAACCAGCAGTGGAACTTCACCATCTCGGGCAGCAATTCGGCCCGACGACCGCTCTGGAAGTGGCGTACGCCGGAAACAAGGGAACGCACGTTCCCTTCCGCAACGGCTGGCAAATGGACCAGCTGCACCCGCAATTTATCAACCCCGCATCAGGAATCCTCGATCTTGTCGACAATCCGCTGCACGGCATCGTTCCGGCCGGAGTGCTCTCGCGTTCCCGTGTGCAGCGCGGCCAGTTGCTGACTCCCTACCCCCAGTTCCCCGGCGTGGTCCATTCCGCTCCCGGCTGGGGGAACACCAGCTATCACTCCGTGCAGGCCAAGTTCACGAAACGGTTCGAGGGAGGGGGTAACGCAGTCGTGGCCTATACGTTCTCGAAGCTGATCTCCGATGGCAGCGACAATGCCTGGACCTCAGCTCTTTGGCGCAACTACTACTGCCGGCGCTGCGAGAAGTCCTTGTCCCCGTACGACCAGCGCCATCGGCTCATCGTGAGTTACACCTACGAGCTTCCATTCGGGAAGAACAAGCGATTCGGCAGCGGCTGGAACGGCGCTCTGAACGCTCTGCTCGGCCAGTGGCAGGTCAACGGAATCGGCACGTTGAACAGCGGGCTGCCGCTGCGCTTCAGGGTGCCCGGGAATACCAGCCATTCGTTCGGCGGACGCCAATACCCTGACTCGACAGGGGTTGACGGCAAGCTGAGCCATACCGGCTTCGACCCGACAGAAGATAGTTGGTTCGACACGGATCAGTTCGCGATTCCCGCGCCCTATACATTTGGAAACCTCGGTCGCGTCCACCCGACGATCCGGTCCGATTCCATCGAGTCGCTCGATTTCTCGATCTTCAAGAACTTCAGTTTCCGCGAAAGGCTCACGGTGCAGTTCCGCGCCGAGTGGTTCAATGCTCTGAACCATCCGATCTTCAACAATCCCGGCACCAACGTCGGCACAGGGGGGTTCGGCATCGTCTCCTCGCAAGCGAACCTGCCCCGCCAGACACAGCTTGCGCTGAAGCTGATCTTCTAGCCGGGTTTGATCCAGCACCTGGCCATGCGAAACGCCCTGACGATGCCGCCGGAACTCTAGCGGCATCGTCAGGCATACGCCTCGCGGGCCTGCGCAACCTTCCGGTTCGTGACCGAGGCTATTGCACTCCTAGCACCCTTGGTGGACGATGGCCGGGCCCAAGCGCAGGCACGAACATTTTCGCGCACGGTGAGTTAGAAGTGGCATGTATGAAGTGAACCGCGTCGCGCTAACCGCCTCCCCCGCCCGAAGGCAGTCTCGTTCCGCGAGCTTTTTCCAGGCGCACGGCCCGGCGTGCTCGGTGATGGAGTTCCGAACTGCTGCACTACGGCGCGGGCGGGTCCGGTCCCGCGACCCTGCATGGCGAAGCCCGCAGCCCTCCAGCCCTCCCCCCTGCGCCAGACTCCTCCAGAGCCGGCGCAGCCGAGGCGGCCGCGCCGGTCCCGCGAGGGCCCCGCCGCGCAGCCCGAGCCGCAGCGGCGGGAGGCGGTGTACCCCGCAACCGACGGGCTCATCTTCACCGCCACGTTCCCCCACACGCACGCCGCGGACTATGTCTTCAATGGCCTCCGAGCCCGCTTCCGCCGCCGGCGGGACGTGTTCGTGGCCATGGAGATGGGCCTCTACTACAGGGAAGGCAACCCCCAGCGGACCCTCAGCCCGGACGTGTGCGCCGCCTTCGGCGTGCGGCGGCACCCGCGGGACTCGTACAAGGTCTGGGAGGTGGGCAAGCCGCCCGACTTCGCGCTGGAGGTCTCGTCGCGCTCGACCTTCTGGAAGGACCGGCTCGAGAAGCTGGCGCTCTACGCCGCCATCGGCGTGCCGGAGTACTGGCTCTTCGCGCCGGAGCCGCGGCGCCGGCTGCCGCAGCTGCAGGGCTACCGGCTCAGGCGCGGGCGCTACGCGGAGATCCGGCCGCAGCGGCGGCTCGGCGCTGCCTGGGAGTACCCCAGTGCGGTGCTGGGGCTGGGGTTTCGGGTGGCCGACGGTTTGCCGCGGCTGCGCGATCCCGCCACCGGGAAAGACCTGCTCGGCCATGTCGAATCGGAGCGCGGGCGGGAGGCGGAGGCAAAGGCCAGGCGGGCGGCTGAGGCTGAGCGGGATGCCGCGGCGCATGCCCGACGGGAATTGGAAGCCGAACTCGCTGCGCTCAAGGCTCGCAGGGAATAACGGCCAGGCGGCGAGCAGCCGCTGGAGCCAAACACCCCCGGCCTCGCCCCTTGGGACTGTCGCAGTTCTCGCGGGAGGGGCCGCCGCCATTCGGGGAAACGACTCGCAGCACGCTGTCCGCCCGCTGGACGACGGCAGCGGCCACGGACGGGCCGGCCCTTCCGTGGCCGAAAGCGCGAGCCTCTCACCTAGTCAGATCCGGCCTACTGCCTAGCTGCCGCGCTGGGGTGCTTGACGCAGATGGGACAGACCCGGGTCAAGCGATCATCAAGCTAGTGTATCGTGCCGGAAATCTACCGGAAGGCCGGATCTTCGACTCGGTGGACTTGTCCCCGACTCTGCTGAACGGTGATCCGAGCCCGCGCACGGAATGTTCTACTACGGCCAGTCCGGTAACCTTTGGCCCGCTCGTGCGGGGGATTTCAAGCTGGTCCTAGAATCGTGGGAGTCGCGAGGCACGGAGAAACAGACCGCTCGGCGCGGTTACGGCAACCATCGGATACATGATCCCCCACTGCTGTTCGACCGGAGCATAGACCCAGCAGAGCGGCGGAACATAGCGGAGCATAGGCAGAGGCCGTTGAGCGGACCCAACGGGCAATTGAGCGCTACCGCCAGCACCTTGTTCAGTCGCGCCGACAATGATCGTAACGAGCGTTCCATCGCGCCAAAGACTCCATCCGGCGTGCCCCAAGCGCTTTGAGTGGTGCGGGCCCGCTGGACCGCCAGACGCGGGTTGCGGCAGGCCACCAGCCGCTCGCTCACGTCACAGAGAAGATCTTGGACTGCCGCGTAGGCAGGCCGATCCGTGCCTGCAGGACGCAGGACGCGCAGCGCTTCAAGGCGTTGCAGGCCGAACTCGCGTGGAGCGTCGATAGCGACCCGTCGTGGCCGGTGTTACTGATTTTGCCATAAGTCATTGCAAGGAACAACCAGAAACAGTCTAGGCGCAGTCGGCTTCGCGAAAGAACCCCTGCACCTTGGTGGGGTCGGCCGCCAGGGCTTGCAGGGCCTCCTCCCAGCGCTCCTTGAGCTGACGAACCGTCCGGACCGGAATCTTCCCCACCCGGCGCTTGACGACCGACCGGACTTGCTCCGTGGGGTTCCATGCCGGAGAATACGCCGGCCATAGGTGAATCTCCACAGGTGCCTCGGTCCGCTCCTTCCAGGCTTCTATAGGCTTGGCTGTGTGGATTCTGTGGCGGTCCACTAGCACGTGAATCGGTCTAGCACCCGTCCGGTCCGGAATCTGCTGCAGGAACTGTTCCAACGTATCTGCGGTGGCGGTTCCGGCATGGATCCTGGAATAAATCTCTCCCGAGGGGCTGCTCGCGGACAGCCTGTGCAGCCGGAACCGCGCCCCCGTTGGCTGGACGACGGGCGTCCGGCCCCGGGGACCCCATGGAGTGCCCCGGTGGGAGTGCGGAGTGCCCCGGTGGGAGTGCGAGGTCCTGCCGGCCTCGTCGGCCAAGAGCAGCAGGGCTCCCTGCTCCTGCGCCTGCCGGGCGAGGGCGGGGTAGGTTGCTGCGATCCCAGTCCGCACCGCGTCGGCATTCTGCTGGGAGGACCGGAACTGAGGGCGCTGCGGGGTGAGGCCGAGACGCCGCAGGACCCTGCGCACCGTCGACAAGGACAGCTGGACTGGGAACTGGTCGAGGGTCCCTGGCCGGACAATCTTCAGCGACCGGTAGGCAAACTCGAACTGGAGCTGATCGGGAGATTTGTCCTGCAGAGTTTCGAGGATCATCTGCATTTGGTCGTGGGAGAGGCAGGGAGGGTGCCCCGGTTTGGGCTGATGGCCGAGAGCCTGGAATCCACAGCAGGCATAGAGGCAAACCTAGGTGCGGATTGTGCGGATGTCGATGCCGAATTCCTGGGCCGGGGCACGGAGGGATTTGCCGTGGCGGGCTTGGATCACGACCAGCTTTCTAATGGGGGGCCGGGACCGATGGGGAATACGGCGGAAGTCGGGAAATCTTGGAAACTTCATGAATTGATAATAGCATGAATCACAGGGAGATTCTATGCGGCAATGTCTCAGACAATAAACATCTATAGACCAGTTTATATGTGTGTTGGCGCGGGGGAGCTGCTGAGAGGTTGAAAACGGCCAGACCTGCAATTACTTTTGGCAAAGTCAGTAACCGACGGTGCCGACCAGGGCGGTCGCCGCCAACTGCCCGATACCGGGGATCGTCTGCAACTGCCGGCAGACCGGGGCGGCGGCCAAGTTCCCGAGTTCGCGGTCAACCTCGGCGACGCGGTCCTCCAAGGCCCGGATCTCCTCCTGCACGCTTCCGAGCATGCGCCGCAGCGCGGCCGGCAACTCCGTGGACGAATCCAGCAGCGCCGGAACCGCCAGCACCGCCGTCTGCGCACCGCACGGAAGATTCAGGCCGTGTTCCTGCAGCAGCCCCCGCAGGGCATTGATGCGCACCGTTCGCGTGGTCATCCACTGCTCGCGAATCCGGTGCAGAGCGATCAGCGCCTGTTGCTCCGCCCGCTTGATCGCAACAGCCGGGATCCGCTCTGCCCGCGACGCATCCAGCAGAGCCTCCGCATCGGCCTAGTCGGTCTTGTTCCGGCGGACGAACGGACGCACGTAGTTGGGCGGCAACAGTGTCACCCGGGGCCCGTGCTCCTGTGCAACGCGCCCCCAGTAGTGGGCCGTGCCGCACGCCTCCATCACGACCCGGCTCGCCGGCCGGGTCTCCAGACAGCGCCTGAACGAAGCACGCCCGTACCGCTTGCGTTCGACGATCTGCCCCCGGTCATTCGCCACCTCGAACACGCTCTTTGCGAGATCCACCGCGATTGTCGTACGCTCCATGTTGGCCTCCTCTTGGTTCGTCCCGAACCTTCCACCGCTCAGGGACGCTGCATCGCAGCCCCCGGGAGGAGTCCATGTCAATCAGGAAGGCCATTGCGGCCACGTTCAAGCTCGCGCCTGTCGCCATCACTCCACGACCGTCTCTTCGAGGGCCAACGTGTCCCGGCGTTTCAGGGGCTCGCCGACCAAGCCGTGCGCCGAATCACGATGCTGGACAGCGCGGACGCGCTCCAGGACTTGGCCGCGTTGCCGAGCAATCGACTGGAGGCCCTCCGGGTCGACCGGGCTGGGCAGCACAGCATTCGGATCAACTCGCAATGGCGCATCTGCTTCCGGTGGGCGACCGACGGGCCATGTGACGTGGAGATTGTGGACTATCACTAACGAAAGGAGAGGATGATGCATCCCAAGAACGGCATGCGACCGGTGCATCCGGGCGAGGTTCTGCGTGAAGAACTCGAGACGCTCGACTTGTCGGCCAACGCGTTGTCCAAGGCGCTCGGCGTGCCGGTGAACCGCATCACGGCGATCCTGAACGGGCAACGCGGCATCACCGCCGACACGGCGCTCCGCTTGGCACGCTACTTTGGGACGACTCCACAGGTCTGGCTGAACTTGCAGCAGACCTACGACCTGCGCCGCGCCGAGATCGCAGTGGGACAGCGGATCACCGAGTGCGTCCAACCGAGACATACGGCAGCGTAGGACATGCATCCACGAGCGCCTGTCCTGGAACAAGATCCGCCCCCGCGCCGCCGACTGTGCCGACGCCCTACACGCGTCACTGCGTCACTGACGCGTGTCAGTCGTCGACGGCTGATGCGATCAGGTCTTGGTGGGCGTCACGAAGTCAGCCGGCCGCACACCAAGGAGCACGTGATCGCCACGCGGCGGTTCCGCGGCGCGATGCCCGCCTCCGCGAGGGCTCGACGAAAGGCTTACTGATGTGTTCATAGGTAATTGCACGAAGAATCTCCGCAAGCCATTGATTCTATTGGTGTTTTGCTTGCAATTACTTTTGGCAAAATTAGTAACCGATCAGGCTACCACGGATCGCCGCGGACAGCTTGGGCGACTGGCTTCGCCGATCGCGATCCGAGCCGCCACTCACTGTGCTGTCGCGGCACCGGATGCCGTCGAGCGAACGTCACACTATCCGGCCGGCACCGACGCCCGACCACGCAGCGGCACCGGCTTCGCCTTCCTGCAAGGAAGATTTAGAGGGGAACGACCCTGCCAAAAACCTCCGGTTTCCGGTCTCGGCCTGCGTTCCTCCATCACACCCGCCGGGTCGGGTCGCTCCCCAACGGAAGTGTCCCTGCGGGAAGGCTCCACGGCGGCCAGCATGAGCGGCCGGCTGCCGTGTGGTATACTGTCCTCAATTGCACGGCACGCTGGTGGGTTGTCACGCTGACAGTGTTCCCGCCCGTACGCTGTCACTGGAGTCGTTGAGGACTGGAGGCGACCGAAGGGCGGCAGGTAGATTTGATGTTTGACTCACTCACCATCGCCCGTCAGTTGACCGAGGCCTGCATCAAACGCGCCTAGACCGATGTGCTAGCGGACACCATCCGCCAAGCAGCCGAGCACGGTAAGCACGTGACGCCAGAGACGCTACGCGCCGAGGTCATCAAGCTGCACGGTGCGATCAGTTCACTCCGTGCCGATATGTTCCGTGCGATGCTCCTGCAAGCAGGAGCAATCGTGGGGGCTGTCGTCGCCATCCTACGGCTGCTCGGCTGACTCCCGATACGGGCACGGGCCGATACGGAATTCCCGCTGTCCCCGTGCAGTGTAGGCGGTCAGCTAGTCTGCGCCGTGGAACGATTTTGGGCTTGATCGGACACTATATATTGTGGACATAAGCTGAATGATGACCTTCATATTGGGGAGAAAATTTCCTGCGGCGCAGACTCCTAGTCTGAATTTAGGATCGGGCGCATGAGTCAAACGACCGAAGCATTCTCCCGCGTCAAGATCGACGCCCTTTTCAAGGACGCCGGCTGGAGCTTCACTGACGGCGTGAGCGTCCTGTTCGAGCACGCCCTGCCGGACGGCTCGCGGGCCGACTACGCGCTCTGCGACCGGTCGGGGCGGCCCCTAGCGGCGGTCGAGGCCAAACGCGCCAGCGTCAACCCCATCGCGGCGCAGGATCAGGGCCGCCACTACGCCGAGCAGCTTGGTGTGCCGTTCGTGTTCCTGTCGAACGGCGAAGAGGTCTGGTTCCTGGACCGCGAGACGGATGCCCACGCACGGAAGATCGCCACCTTCTACTCCCAGGACGATCTGGAACGGCGGATCGCCGCCCGCAGGAACCGGCTGGACCTGTCGAGCGTTGAGATAGACCGGCGGATCGTCGATCGCGACTACCAGATCGCATGTATCGAGGCCCTGTCCACCGAGGTCTCGCACGGACGGCGCAAGCTGCTCGTCGAGATGGCGACCGGGACCGGTAAGACCCGCACGGCGGCGGCGTTCGTCAAGCGCCTGTTCGAGGCGGGCATCGTCACCCGTGTCCTGTTCCTGGTGGACCGCATCGCGCTCGCCGGACAGGCCGAGGACGCCTTCAACGACCATCTGCGCGACTATCCCTGCCACGTGCTCCGGCCGGGCCGAGGCTTCGACCGCACGAAGCGGATCACCATCGCGACCTTGCAGACGATGATCACGGAGTACCGCGGCCTGTCGTCGGGCTACTTCGACCTCGTGATCACCGACGAGTGCCACCGCTCGATCTACGGCAAGTGGAGCGGCGTGCTCCGGCACTTCGATGGCATCCAGATCGGCCTGACCGCCACGCCCTGCATCGCCGAGTCCGAGATGCCGCCGGACCCCGAGGACGGCCACTTCGGGCGCGACACGCTGCGGTTCTTCGAACTTGAAGAGCCGACCTTCCGCTACACGCTTCGCGAGGCCATCGACGGCGGGCACCTGGTCCCGTACCGCATCTACAAGGCGATGACGGTCAAGACGGCCGCCGAGAACGGGTTCGCGGTGACGCATGAGGAACTCGACTGGACGGCGATGGACCCGGCGGCGCGGGCCGAACTCGAGAAGCTGTTCGACCAGTCCGCCCCCATCACCGTGGACCCGCGGGCGCTGGAGCGGACGTTCACGATCCCGGAGCGCAACCGCGCCATCGTCCGTGAGTTCCGCGACGCCCACGAGAAGGGCTTCATGGGCAAAGACGGCGTCCGGCGCTGGCCGACATGGGGCAAGACCATCGTCTTCGCGGTGACGAAGCGCCATGCCGAGACCCTGGCGGCGATGCTCGACGAGCACTTCGCCGACCTGAAGCCGAACCCCGCGACGCGGTACGCGGACTTCGTGGTCAGCGACGTCGGCGGCGGCCCGGCCCCGGACGCGAGCGCCATCATCAAGCGCTTCAAGGAGGAGGAGTTTCCGAAGATCCTGGTCAGCGTCAACATGCTCGATACGGGCTTCGACTGCCCGGAGGTGGTCAGCCTGGTCATGGCGCGGTTCACGAGGAGCGCCATCCTCTACCGGCAGATGCGCGGACGCGGCACACGGAAGGCACCGCACATCGGCAAGACCGGCTTCACGATCTTCGACTTCGTGGGCGTGACGGACTTCCACGGCGACGACGACGGGGATATCGGCGGCGGCGAAGCGCCGGGACGGAAACCGCCCGGACCCGGTGAGCCGCGCATGCTGCTGACGCTCGATGTGGACGACCAGATCGACCCCGCCAGCCGCGACTGGCTGACCCTGGACGAGAACGGCCGGATCGTGCGAACGGCGGAGCACGAGACCCGCGCCGCCAAGCTCGGTGTCCATTTCGAGGCTTGGCGCGGCAACCAACAGTTCGACGCGGAGCAGGCGCGCTGGGCGGGCTTGATCGGCAGTCGGGTTCGGGCCGACGCTATGCACATGGATACACTCGGCGATTACGATTTCGACGAGCATCCCTTCACGGGGCTCGGTGGCTACGATCAAGCGCGGCGGGTGTTCGGCGGGCGGGTCGCTCTCGACCGTCTGATCGCCGGGTTCAACGCGGCCGTGTTCGGGCAGGCCGGCGCAACCTATCCTCCGAGCGGCGACGACCGAACCGCGCCGTGACGCTTCCGCCATGCCGTTGACACCGGAGCTTCGCCGCGCCATCGACCGGATCCGCGACTACCTGTTCGCAGGGGGCTACCCGGATCCGGCGCAGAACGCCGAGCAGCTGAGCTACCTGATCTACTTCTACATGTTCGAGGCGGCGGATGCGGCGCGGGTCCGTGCGGCGCACCGTCCCGGAGCCAAGCCGTACGCCGGCGCGTTCGCCGGCGAATGGCCCCTGCGCAATCCGCGTAACGCTCGGGAACCGGGCGCAGAGACGGTCCGGCGTGAACTCCTGCGCTGGTCCAACTGGGCCAATGCGCTGAACGGCCAGCGGCTCGTGTCGTGGGTGCGCGAGGAGGTCTTTCCCTTCCACGCGGGGATCGCAGCCGAGGGCGTCACCGACTTCATGGCGGATGCGCGGCTCGTGATCGACGAGCCGACAGTGCTCTCGCAGGTGGTCAGCCACGTGAACGACCTGCACCTCGAACAGGTGGACGCCGACACCAAGGGCGACCTGTTCGAACACGTGTTGCGGCAGATCCGGCAGGCGGGCGAGCTGGGGCAGTTCCGGACGCCGCGCCACGTCATCCGCGCAATGGTCCAGCTTGTCGACCCCCGGATGGGCGAGACGGTCCACGACCCGGCCGCCGGCACGGCGGGCTTTCTGGTCGGCGCGTACGATCACATCCGGCTCGCCAACTCGTCGGACGCCGGCATCAAGGAGATCGAGGCGGACGGCAAGACCGTCCGGCGCGGCCTCGGCGACACGTTGAGCCGCGCTGCGGTGCGGCGGCTGCACGAGGCGACGCTGTTCGGCAACGATGTGGACCCGCGGATGGTCCGGCTCGCCACGATGAACCTGTCCCTGCGGGGGCTGGACAGGGTGCGCATCCTCCGGCGGGACGCGCTGACCCGCTCGCTGGACCGTGCGGCGAAAGCGGAACTCGGCCTGCCGGTTGAGGGGTTCGATGTCGTCCTCGCCAATCCGCCGTTTTCCGGGCGGCTGGACCCGGACCGGATCGTCGAGGACGTGAAGGTCGGCAGGACGCGGCAGACCGAACTGCTGTTCCTCCAGTACATGCTGAACCACCTGAAGGACGGCGGGCGGTGCGGCGTGGTGGTGCCCGAGGGCGTCCTGTTCGGCTCGACCGGCGCGCACCGGGAGTTGCGCCGCAAGCTCGTGGAGAACAACCGCGTCGAGGCGGTGTTGTCGCTTCCCGGCGGCGTCTTCAACCCGTATTCCGGCGTCAAGACCTCCGTGCTGGTCTTCCGCAAGGGCGGGGCGACCGACCGGGTGATGTTCCTCCACGCCGACAACGACGGCTTCAAGCTCGACGCCAACCACGACACGCGGATCGACGACGACGACCTGCCGGGCCTCGTCTCGGCCTACCGAGACCGCGAGGCGCGGTGGACGGCCTGGAGCAGCCGGGACGCGGAAGCGGACTGGAATGAGAATTGGTGGTTCGCCGAGGCCTACGCCATCCGTGCGGCCGACTTCAACCTGAGCGCCGGGAGGCATCGGCCGCAGAACCGGACGAGGGTAGACCATCGCGACCCGCTGGAGACCCTCGACGAACTGAAGGCCATCGAGCACGAGATTCTCGGTGAGATCGACGACTTGGCTGCGGCGGTGCGGGAAGGCGGTCGAGAGATGACCTCGCCGGTCGTGCCCTTGGGCGAGCTATGCGACATGGATCGCCGCGGGCTCCGGCCTGACGACCCCGTTGCGGCACCACTTGCGCTGCTGGGCGTCGAGAACGTCAGCTCCGATACGGGTGCCCTGAACCTCGATACCGGCTCCCGCGTCGGTGCCGGGAAGAGCACGTCATTTCGCTTCGATGAGCGTCACGTGCTCTACGCGAAGCTCCGTCCCTACCTGAACAAGGTGGCCACACCGGACTTCGCCGGCCGGTGCTCGACCGAACTGGTCCCGCTGCTCCCGCGCCCTGGCGTCGATCGCGGTTTTTTGGCGTATCTGCTTCGGCGTAAGGAAACCGTCGCGTTCGTCATGTCCTCCGTCACAGGATCCCGGATGCCCCGTACTGACATGAAGGCGCTCATGTCCATGCCAGTGCCGCTCCCGCCGCTGGACGAGCAGCGGCGGATCGTGGACATCCTGAACCGGGCCGCGAGGATCGAGACGCTGCAGACGCGAGCCGCCGAGCGATTGCGGGAGTTCGTTCGCTGTCCGGTTCCCGAGCATGCCTCTTCAGAAAGCGGCGTCAATAGCGTCGGGGGCGACGAAGGGTCGCAGACTTGACTCCGCCGATACCGTTGAGGTGCTCTACCTTCGCGTCGCAAAACGTTCAGGACGGCTTCCTTGCACTTGACGAGATCAAGACCATTACCATCCGACGTGACGAGCAGCAGCGATACGCGCTCGCACCGGGTGATCTTGTCATGACTGAAGGTGGCGACCTGGACAAGCTCGGACGGGCCGCCATCTGGAACGGGGAAACTCGATTACTGCGCTCACCAGAATCACGTCTTCCGCGTTCGACCGCGTGCCGGAGTCGTCCTGACCGACTACCTTCGGGATCTCGCCGGCAGCGCGTACGGCAAGGCGTATTTTCTGTCGATTGCCAAAAGGACAACCGGGATCGCCAGCATCAACAAGACACAACTCGGCGGTTTTCCGGTGCCCGTTCCGCCGCTGGACCTCCAACGCCGATACTCGGAGATCGTCGAGGCGGCACGGGCGCTCGCCCGTGTGGGGGAGTCCGGCACGAGAATTGCTGCCATCCTCATGTCGTCTCTCATGTCCCAGATGTGCTGGAGCGATGTGTTGGAGCGCGGTGCTCTGGCATGAAACTACCGCACATGAACGGGGCACATGACGCAGGACCCATCCCCTCCGGATCGCCGTGCTCCGCGCACCCTCGGTGGCACGGATCCGGCCCAGTAGTGCTTCGAGATGCCGATTCTTCTGCCGAGAGAACAGTACGCCATGAACCGGTTGAAGGACCAGTTGCACAAGGATGCCAGAACGCGGTTCGAAGAGTTGGGACGGGACCTACTCGGCCGTGTTGTTACGTTCCTGGACGCCCCGTCTCGGGTACGCCCTGCCTTCTCACCAAACGTCTTCACGGGCCCCCCGCTTAAGGACGCAGACATCGACGGCGATGTGCATCTAGGCTGGCAGGACCACGACGGGAAGCCAACGGGCATCGCAGTAGCCGAGGCGGGGGGGCTTGCGCACAGGTCTGATCGGACCGGGTTACGAGAAGCTTGAAGCCCTCGCATTGTCGATTGCCAAAGTCCGGCCGTTCAAGTTGACAGCGAGCCTCGAATTCTTGCGCTCACAGATCTTCGAGTGGGTGAAGGATCGCCACCGTGGACAGGGCTCCGCGGGGTGCGTGGACTACCTCTTGGGGGCGTTGGAGAGCGCGGCGGCGGAGCACCGCCTGCTATTCCCGGTGTCTGACCTCCATGTGCAGTCCCCGCTGACGCTCGGGCCGGTCACCGTGTCCACCTTTCCAGAGCGCATCTTCGAAGAGCTTGAATCCCAGCGAAGTAATGGCCCGTCTGCCGGAACGCACGCTGAGTTGTGCCGATCAATGCGCAAAGACTTTCAGGGTCTCGCCGTGGCGGAGACCTGCGTCTTCGGAGAGCCGATTCGAGCACGAGAAATCGCCGCCAAGCGAGTCGATCTCGCGGTCGGTGTGCTTCGCTTCTTCACGCCCCTTGGGGTCACATCAAGAATTGCTCGCTGGGGTTACGCACCGCCACGGACATCCCGGGTTTTTGTTACGGACTCTACTACCGGGAAGTTCCTGAGCACGTCCGGGGCGATCATTGACCGCCCGGGGACCATGGTACTTGACGACAACCTGCGTGACATTTTGCTCGGGGTCGGCCTCTCGGAAATCTGCGACATCCTCGCACGTGACTCACGCACCGACTTCGCGGAGGCAGTTCTGATGGGCATGGTCACGTTCGGTCGGGCGGCGCTCACGCCGGATCTCGGAGAGAAGATGATCTGGTACTGCGCGGGGCTGGAGTCGATTCTGCTTCGCGACAGTTCGGAACCGATTCTTCAGAACTTGAGCGAGCGATTGGCGATGTTCGCCTATGACACAGAGCCGGAGCGGAAGGTCGCCTTGAAGGACATCAAGAAGGCCTACGCACTTCGGTCACGGTTCGTCCATCACGGCACCGAGATCGACGAGGGTGAGGTCGTGAACCGATTCGCTCATCACGGCGTTCAGGTCTTCCTGCGAATCGTCAAGAATGTCCGCCGTTTCGGCCACAAGGTCGATTTCGTTGAGTACATCGACCACATGAAACTCTCGGGTCCCTCGCAGTGACTGCTTTCGCTTGCCACTGGTTCGGCAAGAGCCACGGCTGGCCCGATGCGGCGGGGCAGGAGACAGAACCGGAATGGGCATACCCAGTCTCGTCGGTCTACAGACAGCCTCCTCGGGTTGGTGGAATCCAGTTCAGAACGAGGGACACGAGGCAGCGCACAGCTGCAGGCGGGCAGCCCGGACATGCAGGGGGATGGGCGGGAGCCACTGGGCCGGGCTGGGGTGCCTCGGCCAGCAGGACAACAGCGGGTGGGGCTGCGGGCCGCCAGCGCGGACTCCTGCGGGGCGCTGGGGGTCTCCTGCCATCAGCGTCAGCAGGGCTGGGATGATGCCGGGAGCGTGACCGATTTGCGCCAGAAGGTTCCGATCCTGCGTCGGGTGGCCGCGAGGGAGTGGCGGGAGGACGAGGGGGCCCTGGACGCGGCGAGCCGGAGGGAGCAACCCCATCTCGGGGAATTACCCGGAATCTAGGGATCCGGAACTGCCAGCCGTGCAACATGGTACAGTTTCAAGGGGCAGCTGGACTGTCCGGACCGGAGGCGCGAATCGATGGCAGAGAGATTCTCAAGGCGGGACGCCATGCGATGGGCCGGGGGCGCGGCTATGGCCACGACTTTCTTGCCTGTGGCCGGCAAGTACGGCGCTTGGGCCCATCCGGTAGAGAAGCCGCTGGCCACGCGACTGCTGGGCCGGACCGGGCGCGAGGTCACCACGTTCGGCCTCGCAGGCGGCAACAAAGTGCAGTGGGAACTGCCGGGCGACGAAGCGGTCCAGATCGTGGTCAAGGCTGTGCGGGCCGGCATGACCTACATCGAGACAGCCAACAACTACTTCCTCAGCCAGGAAAAGATGGGCAAGGCCTTCGAGGCCCTCAACCTGAAGCCCGGCCTGCCGGGCTATGACCACAGCCTGCGAGGTCGGCTGTTCATCGCTACGAAGACGGCCCTACGGCACGCGATCGTGCGGGACGGCTCCAAGCCGATGGGGCGCTCGTCGGGCGGCGGAACACTGGTCCTTGACGACATCAAGCGTTTCCCTGACTCAATTCTTCGGGGACGGCGAGGGCCATATCCCCGAGGGAGCGTACTTGGACTTGATGCAAGTCCACCACATCGGCAGCAAGGAGGAGGTCGACGCCGCCTACGAGGGCCTAGACACCCCCGAGGACAAGTCGCTTCCGCGCATCGGGGCGATCGCTTGCCTGCTCGACTACCGCGACGGCACCAACCGGACCGGCCTCAACCCGCAGCACCGCAAATGGATCCGGCACATCGGCATCACCGGCCACGAGAACCCGGCGGTCCACATGTACGCCATCCAGCGCGACACGCGGAACATCCTCGACACCCTGCTCGTCGCGGTCAATCCTAACGACCCCAACTACTTCTGCCACCAGACGAACTCGATCCCCATGGCGCACGCCAAGGGCATGGGGATCATCGGCATGAAGGTGTTCGCCGACGGCGTAATGTACGGCCTGAAGCAGGAGTATGCGCACCGGCCCGGGCAGAGCGTGCCCACCGTCGGCCAGCCCGACAAACTGCCCTACGCAGACTTCATCCGCTATTCGCTCAACCCTGAAGGAATGGCGACGATCATCACCGGCATCGGCCTGATCGACAAGGACAACGACCCGCAGCGCGACCAATTGGTCGCAAACTTGGCGGCTGCCCAAGCCGCCAAGCCGCTCTCGCGGCAGGAAAAGAAGGACATCGAGCGCACCGTCGCCGATCTGCACGGCACGCGCACGAATTTCTTTCAGCAGCCGTCGGCGGGCTTCCAGCCGGCGCAGGACTTCGCAGTGGAGCGTCTATCGCCGAGCCACGTGCGGTTGCAGTGGCACACAGCCTACGCCGCGGGTGAGCGGATTGTCCGTTACGAGGTTTTACCGCCGGCACGAGCGCATCGCTACGGTGCCGTTTCGGCCGCAAACGACGCGGGCTCCGTTCTCGGTGGACGACAAGCGGGCCCCGCGTGGCCACACGGGCGGCTTGTACTACAAGGTGCGGGCCGTGGACGAAGCGGGGCGACTTCGTCGACACGGCAACGGCCAAGGCATAGTAAGCGCGGATCCCGAGCAACTTCGCCCGGAACCCGCATTCGGTCATGCGGCGGAATGTCTCGAGGGCATCTTCTCTGGGGCGAAAGTGCCGTAGCGCCTCTCCGTGGGGGAGCTGGCAGACCTTGGGGCTGGAGAACGGGAGGTGCCGTCCCAATAGACATGCATCGAGCTCGATCGCTGCCGGGCGTTGTCCAGCTTGCGCTCAGCGCGATGAGGAGAGGTCGATACCACCGCCGTTGCAG
Source organism: Bryobacterales bacterium (assembly GCA_965213745.1). Lineage (GTDB taxonomy): Bacteria > Acidobacteriota > Terriglobia > Bryobacterales > UBA6623 > VXMF01. The sequence continues at coordinate 163,348 of CBDBZZ010000009.1, forward strand.
CGATTCTCGTGGGACAGCCCCTGTCTTCTCTGCTCACTGGGCTGCGCACTGCATCCGGGACGCTGGCGCAGATGCAAGTGATACTCAGCGAGCCCGTCACCGGCGACAGGGAGATCGCCATGCAGCAGTTTCCCGCCATGTTGCGCAAGTCCCCCCTGCGAGATGATTGTCTACGACGACGCCAACGGCAGGAGCGCTCGGCCTAGCAGGACTCCTGCAGGCGGCAGGAAAGGCCAGCTACGCAAGCGGGACTCGCTCTACTCCCGCCCCCCCTAGCGAACCGCACTCCAGCCCAGGATTGGATCGAGTGTGGCAACCGCCATCGGGTGATAGCCGGGCCGCGCCTGCCGATAGATTTCCAAACCGCGAGCCCGTCCCCGTTCCGACTTGACCAATTCCTCGTACAACGGCCGGAGAAACTTCCGCCGACCCACCGTCGTGAGGAACTGCGTGAGGGCGGCATCGGCCGCCGGATAGTCGTTCTGCACGGCAAGTAGGAGCCAGTCGCACAGGATTTCTGCGTTCCCTGCTTCGGTGAGCCGGTACTCCCGATCTAACTCGGCCATCCTCTCAGCCCCTAGGCCATCCGGCAAGGCCCGCAGGAACCGCAGCCAATGCTGCGTTGTCCAGCCCTCGGTCGGCAGCGCATCTGCAGCCACCCTCCAGGCGGACCAGTCTGAGGACCACTGCTCCACCTGGGCCATGGCCTCCGATTGCGGTTCGTGCCGGTTCTCAGGCAGCCCTGGCTCCTTCAGCCACTCCCGGACCCCGATGCTGCTGGCCGCCTCGGGCCGGTCAGCCAGCAGTTCGCCCTCAAGGTAGGCCGCGAAGTCCCCGGTGGTGAGGCTTCGGAAGGCAAACTCGTCGAAGTAGCCGCGCAGGAAAGCATCGAACGCCTCGCGCCCGACGGCCTTTTCGATCGTGCGCAAAAACATCGCTCCTTTCACATACGGGATGCCAGTGAAGCCTTCGTCCGGGTCCCGGCCCGCCAGGTCCACATGCAGCACTTGGTCGCGATCCGCAAGATCCTCCATTTCGGACTTCAGGTTCTCAACCTCCAGAGCCGCTTCCATTGTCGACCTCTCCGCGCCGTAGACCGCCTCCTGGATGCGCTCCTCCAAATAGACCGTGAAGCCCTCGTTGAGCCAAAAGTCCCGCCAAGTGGCGTTGGTCGCTAGGTTCCCAGACCACGAATGCGCCAGCTCGTGGGCGATAAGGCTCACCAAGCTCTTGTCTCCGGCAATCACCGTGGGCGACACGAAGGTCAGCCGCGGATTCTCCATGCCTCCGAACGGAAAGCTCGGCGGCAGCACGAGGATGTCGTATCGCCCCCAGCGATAGGGCCCCGTAGAGAGCCTCGACGGCCCGCATCATGGCTTCGGTGTCCTCAAACTCCCGCGCCGCCGCCTGCACCAAGCTAGGCTCCGCATAGACCCCCGTGCGCTCTCCAGTCGACTCGAAGGCCAAGTCCCCCACCGCCAGCGCGATCAGGTACGAAGGGATCGCCAGCGGCATGCGGAAGCGGTAGTCCCCGCCACGCTCCGTACCGGACAGCATTTCCGCACTCATCACCGCGAGGAGGTCCGGAGGCGTGCGGACGCGGGCCGAGTAGGTCGCCCGGACACCTGGAGTGTCCTGCAACGGGATCCAACTGCGAGCGTGGATCGCTTGGGATTGCGTATACAGGAAGGGGTGCTTCCGGCCCGCCGTCTGGCGCGGCTCGAGCCACTGCAAACCGCTCGCCCTAGGACCGGTGGCGTACTCCACTCGCACACGCTCAGCGGCCCCTCGTGCAATTCTCAACGGAGAACCCAGCACCGGATCCTCCGGGCCGAGGTCAAAGGCAACCTCCTGGAACAGCCCCTCGTTGGCAGAGGCGGCCACCGAGCGGATCTCCAGCCCGCGCGTGTCGAGCACCAGGTCGCTGCCGGTTCCGGCTAGGTCCAGGGTGCAGGTGCCGCGCAGCCGTCGCGCCTCGAAATCCACTTCGAGGGCCACATCGACATGCGTGACCTGGACTTCCTCGCTGTTGGCGTAGGAATGCAGATCTCGGCCAGCCTCACTATCGTCGAAACGCTTCTCAGGGGAGCCACCGCAAGACACGAGCATCAGGCAGAACACGAACCAAGCGCTGCGCATCGCAGCACTTCCGCCATAATACCCGCCCACGAGCGTCATTCGCGAGTGATGAACTCGTCCAGGTTCAGCATGGCCCGGCTAAGCTCGCGCCATGCCCGGGACTCGGCGTCCCCGCCCTGCGCTTCGAACCGTTCCCGCTGCGCCGCTAGAAAGCGCCGCGCACGCTCGGATTCCGTTGGCTCCGGCACGCGGGCGAGGCATAGCCGCATCAGCAACTCGAAGCGAGCATCGAACGTCTCCTCGCCGCTCCCGAGCACGCGGTAGGCCAAGGCTCGAGCTGCCTCAAGGAATGCGGGGTCATTCAACAGGTTCAGCGCTTGCAGCGACGTGTTCGACCGTTCTCGGCGGGAGACGCTCGTCAGCGTGTCGGGCGCGTCGAAGTTGATCAGCATCGGATACGGCGATGTGCGCCGCAGGAACACGTAGACACCCCGCCGGTAGCGGTCGGGCCCAGTGTCCTCGACCCAGTCTTTCTTGGAGTAGCTCAGCTCCGAAATCCCAGGCGGTTGGGGCGGGAAAACGCTGGCCCCCCCGACCTTCGGATAGAGCAGGCCGCCAGCGGCGAGCACGTTGTCGCGGATGAGTTCGGCAGGGAGGCGCAAGCGATTCTGCCGCGCAAGGAGCGTATTGCCCGGGTCGCGGTCGCCGCCATCGTCGCGCTCGGCGGATGCCTGCGTGTAGGTCGCCGAGGTCGCGATCAGCCGGACCAGCGCCTTGCGGCTCCAGCCGAGGCGCACGAATTCGCTGGCGAGCCAGTCGAGCAGTTCCGGATGCGACGGGGCCTCCCCCTGCGTGCCGAAGTTCTCCGCCGTCGCGACCAGCCCTCTGCCGAACATTTCCTGCCAGATGCGGTTGACCTCCACCCGCGCCGTGAGAGGGTTGTCCTCGGAGGCGATCCACTCGGCGAAAGCGAGACGCATCGGGCGGTGCCCGGCCCTCAAGGGAGGCAGCACGGCGGGCACCCCGGGCTCCACTGCGCTGCCCAGCGCCCGGTAGTCGCCGCGCAGCGCCAAGCGGGCGGGCACCGGCTCCAGACGCTCAACCATCGTGTAGGCCCGCGATGGGTGGGCCACCGCCTCGTTCAGCTTGGCCAAGGCCTCGCGAGCCTGCTTGAGGCGTTCCCGCACGGCCTCGTCCTTGCCGAAATCCGGCCCGCTCCGGCTGAGGAACCAAGCCGCGATCTTCTCCCGCTCCAGATCCGTCAAGTCCTCTTCCGGCGCACGCAGCAGCCAGTCGGCCCGGTCGTTTGCCGCCCGCCACTCGGTGACGGAGTGGTCCCAATCGGTGCGCTCACCCGGGCGGTCCATCGCCGCCAGCATGTTCTGGTGCCATTGGGCCTGCAGGGCCGCAACGCCGAACTCCTCGCGGACCCTGCGCCGCTCGCGGCGGAAGGGCGGGACAGTTTGCAGGAAGGGGCCCAGTTCGCCAGGCAGCGGCGCCTCGATGTCGCGCTCCACCGCGTTGTGGAAGAATGCGAACATCGCGTAGAACTCCCGTTGCGACACGGGGTCGTACTTATGGTCGTGGCACTGCGCGCACCCCACCGTCAGACCCAGCCATGTGTTGGCCACAGTATTCAGGCGGTCGACCGTCTCCTCGAACCGCTTTTGGGCATTCTTGGTGCCGGCCTCGCGGTTCTTGATGCCGTTGCGCAGAAAGCCTGTCGCCACGCGCTGCTCGACGGTCGCGCCGGGCAGCAGGTCCCCGGCGATCTGCTCGACCGTAAAGCGGTCGAAAGGCTGGTCGCGGTTGATCGAGTCAATCACCCAGTGGCGCCAACGCCAGGCATGGGGCCGCAGAGGGTCGCGCTCGTAGCCCTCGCTGTCCGCGTAGCGGGCTAGGTCCAGCCACGGCAGCGCCCAGCGCTCTCCGAAGTGGGGCGATCTCAGCAGATCGTCGACGAGCTCCGCGTAGGCCTCGGGCCCGGGGTCGGCGAGGAACCCATCCTGTTCTGCCAAGGTCGGGGGCAAGCCCACTAGGTCGAAACGAATCCGGCGAAGGAGAATGCGCGGCGCGGCCTCGCGGGACGGCTGCAAACCCTCCGCCTCAAGCTTGGCGAGGACGAAACGGTCAATGGGATTCCGGACCCATGCGGCATTCCGGACCGGAGGCAGGTCCGGGCGCTGGATGGGCTGCAAGGCCCAGTGCGAGGCGGTCTCGCCCCGGGCACCAAGCGCGGAGTCGGACCCCGCACGCTCCTCGGGCCAGGGAGCACCGGCCGCAATCCACTCCCGCAGCAGCCCGACATCCGCGACCCCTAGGGCATCCCCGCCGGGAGGCATACGGAACCCCTCCTTGTCGCTCGCCACCCTAGCCAGCAGCTTGCTCGCGGCGGGATCGCCCGGAACGATCACCTTGCCGGAATCGCTGCCCCGGAAGGCTGCGGCCCTCGAGTCCAGCCGGAGCCCGGCCATTTGCTGCTGCGAGCCGTGGCACAGATAGCACCGCTGATGCAGGATCGGCTCAATGTCGCGAACATAATCCACCGCAGCCTGCCCAGGCGCTAGCGGGACCAGCACCAACACAGCCAGAGCGGACAGAGCGGACAGGGCGGAGCACGGCGTCACGCCTCGCATGCCTTGCATTATAGGAACCGGGAGTGCGGATCCTGCGCCCTGCCGCCCGCCGCGCTATTCCAGGACGGCGAACGTGGTGATCGCTTCGGCCACATGCTGATCTCCGCAATGGACCGCGACACGAGCCACGACCAGCCGCCGCCCCGCCCGCAAAATGCGCGAACGGGCCGTCAAGACGCCCTCCGTGGCGGGTTTGAGGTAGTTGATCTTGAGTTCCGCGGTGGTGCAGCGCTTGCCGACGATCATGGTGATGGCGTAGCCCACAGCAGCGTCGGCGAGGGTAAACATCGCCCCGCCATGGACGACTCCCGCACCGTTGAGGTGGTCGTCGCGCAGCCGCAACCGTAAGGTCACGCCGTCGGCGTGTCTGGCGACGAACTCGATGCCGACCAGCTTATTGAACTGATTGAATTGGACGGCCAAACTTCAGTTTCTCGCAACTCACTCTCGAGCAGCCAAGCGCACTGTCTCCGCTCGGCGCTACACGCTCCAGACCACTCCGCCACCAGGAACGAATAAATAGCTCCTAATCAGTAGTCTAAGTTTCCTGTCGGGCCACACATCCCCATCATGCACCCCACACTACGAACGGGACCGTACGGGTACCAGAGTAGCCCGCTCCAGACGATTCAGGGTTGGAGGCACTAACGGCTACCCCGGAAAAGGGGAGCCGCTGCCCGGCGATGGTCGCATTGCGTTGCAGTGGGTGTGCAGGATGAAACGTCCCGTGACGAAACGATAGACTGTGGCCCGAGCGACCTGCCCCGACGACCGGAAGGCGGTCGTCGTCAGCCTCCTTGATCCGCGTGCTCCTCGTCGGCGCATGCCGAACACGGGCCGGCTTGGCAGATACGGGCACTCTGCACCAGAGCGCCTGCGAGGGCCAGGCAGCCAGCGGCCGACGTCACGGTCTCGGGTAGCGGCTCGAGCCAACCGGCGAGAGAAGCTGCCCAGAACGCAGCTCCCCCTACAAAGGTGAGAATCACGGCCGCGTTCTTGCCGGCCGGGCCCAGGACGAGCAGCACCACTCCGAGAAAGACGGTCCCGACCCACATGGCTCGCTCGACGCCTTCGGTGAGCGCGAGCGCGGGTGCCGCCACAACCAGGAACGGTGTGAGCGCGCAGTGCAGGCCACACCAGACCGCAGCGCACGCCGTTAGACGCGAGCCGGAAGCCAGATACGCGCTCGACGGAACGGTCGCGAGAGAGTCCTTCATGATGAGGCGTCGGCGGGAGGAACCCCCAGAGGGCAAGTGTAGCAGCCAGCGATGCCCCCCTGCAAGTCGGGCGTGAGCGACCTCAGGAGGAGGTGTGCGCCCGAGCGTCCCGACCCGCTGTCTCAGACAGCGTACCAAACCACCCCATCCCGGATTCGGAACGAAACGGGGCGCGTTCCAAATCCACGGCGGCCCTAGGGCGATCTCTGCTACTAATTTTGCCAAGAGTAATTGCAAGCAACCCACCAATAGAATCAACGGATTGCGGAGCTTTTTCGTGCAATTATTTATGAACACATTAGTAGCGTGGAAACCGATGCTCCAGAGAGGACGCACGCACACGGGGCTCGCACGGCGTAACCGTGGCTGATGCACATGGATCGTCGTCTTGGTGATGGCGGTGGCCGGTGCCGCCGCCGAGGTCTTCTGTCACGAGGAGCACGCAGCCGCTCCTCATTGCGCAGCCTGCCAGTTCCGGCACCAGCCTGCCGCCGAACTCTCCGACTCGTTGCAGCTCGGATTCGCCGATGTTGCGGAGCCGCTCAAACAGGCTCCCGACGGCGAATGGATCGCGTTCGGTCTTTCACGCCGCCGCCCCGCCCGCGCGGCCCGCCCGCCTAGTTCCCGTCACACGCTGCATTTCGTCCATCGTTTGTCGACGGCGCACTCTGCCGCGAGCGCATTAGCGTGCGCACTACGGCAATGTGCCTGTTCGCGACCGACTGCGGTTCAGGGTGGCGTCTCCCGACACCGGTCAGCGGTGTCGGGACTTCTTCGTGTACGACATCGACAACTTCATCTCCGGCAACCGTAGCGGGGAGGTGATCGACAACCTGCCGGTGTTCAACATCCTGCAGGGCGACAGCCACTTCGCCGGTTTCGACACACGGGGCAGCGTCCGGCTCGCTGGACTGACTTGGTCAACGCTCGGCCTCGGGTACGTCGACGCGCGCCTGACGACGACCGGCGAGGCGCTGCCGCGCATTCCACCCCTGCGAAGTACGCTGAACCTCGACATCCCCTACGGCGGGTTCACGCTGAGCCCGCAAGTGGAGTTCGCAGGGCGGCAGGGCGGCAGGCCGACATGTTCCAGAACGAGACCGAAGGCTATTCCGTGTTCAACCTGCGGGCACCATACGTCTGGCCGCAGCGGCACACGGCGCACATCCTGTCGTTCACGGGCTACAACCTGACGAACGCGATCTATCGCAACCACACGTCGTTCATCAAGGATCAAGCCCCCGAGATAGGCCGTGGGATCCGGTTGAACTATGCGGTGCGGTCCCCTGTCTCTTTCTCTGTACGGGGGGGAGGGGTAGATTGTGCTGTGATGTATTGATATAAAAAGACTTAGTAGTCGTGGAGGTGCAAGTTCAAGTGTGACTGGGGGTGTAAGTTCGACCGCCGAGCCTCCTTGCACCCTTACTGCGGCATCATCGGTGTAACTTCGCCTCGGTCCTTGTTGTGATCAGGCGGCAGGTTGGATCACACTTTCACCCTCGTCGACCTGTTCCTCATCGTGCTTCCATGCTCCTCGCCTCCTGGTCTTGTGCGCCGATCACGTACGCCGGTACTGGTTCCTTGTCAAGCCAGTTTGGTTCGCTGTCATCTTTTCGCGCCGTGTTCCGTCCGGTACCGTACCCAGCCGTTTACTTTCTGGCGCACGGTGTTCCCCTGTGCATCCGGCCTGCTGCTGCCTGACCCGGTTGCTGTACGGGTGCCGGGGGCCGTGGTCGATGCCGGTTCCGTTGTCAACGGGGACGGACGCCAGCGTCCGTCCCCAACAAGCCTCGTCCGCGACGGCGGCCGGTGCATCACCGGAACAGCCGTAGCGCAAGCGAAGGACCGCAGCAGCGGTTGACGCGCCGGACGCTGTCGTGACACCCGGCTCTCGGCCCCGCACGGTCAGCGCGGCGTCGAGCCCTCCGGCCGGTGCTCTGCGGCCAGATACCCGCCCCAATCGTCCACGAGCCGACGACGTGAGCGAGCGCGGTCTCAATGACCTCCCGCGGGTGGTCGGTCTCCTCGGCCGCCCAGTCCCGGAATGAGGACCGGAAGCCATAGGGAACGGCCGCGACCCCGTGCTCCTGAAGCAACCGGTGCAGACTCTTGTCGTGCAGCGGCTGACCGCTCCGGGCGGTGAACACCACCCGGCCGCCGGCGCGCAGCGTCCACGCCGAGGATCTCGATGGTCCGGCCGCACAGCGGCACCCGGTGCTCGCGCTTCATCTTCATGCGCCTCGCCGGAACGGTCCACACCCGGCCGATCAGGTCGATCTCCACCCAGCCGGCGTCGCGGCCCTCGCCCCAGCGAGCGGCGGTGAGAACCAGGAACTCGAGCGCCAGACTGATGCCCGGCAACCTCGCCGAGGACCGAACCGCCGCGATCGCCGCTGCCAACCCACGGTGGGGCAGCGCCCGCATATGCTCAACGATGTGCTGCTGCTTGCCGAGCACCGTCGCGATCCGGTCGCAGGGATTATCGGTGCGGTAGTTCATGGCGATGGCCCACTCCAGCACGGCACCGATGCGCCCGCGCATTTTCTGCACGGTCACCATCTTCGTGTGCCAGAGGGGGGGGAGGATATCCAGCACATCGGCGCTGTTGACCTCCGAGACCGCCACGCCGCCGATGCGCGGGAACGCGTACCGCTCAAGACTGTTGAGCCACACTCTAGGCTGATGATCGTCGCGCCAGCCGGGCCGCTTCGGCGAAGGTGGGCATGCTCTGCGCACGGCACCGCTCGGCGAGCGGGTCGCCGCCCCGAGCGTGCGAGCTTGCGGTTGGCGCGGGCAGTCTCGCGGGCCTCGGCGAGTGAGACCAGGTGGACGGAGCCGAGCCCGAGTTCGCGCCGTCGGCCGCGGACGACGAGGCGCTGGATCCAGCTGCGGGTTCCGGTAGGCCGGACGTAGAGGAACGGGCCATTGCCATTGGCGTGGCGTCCGGACAGGATGACGGCGGCCGAGAGGACCTTGTGCGGGCGGGGTCTCGGGGCTTAGTTCTGCGGGGTTGGGGCGCGGTTCAGCTTACAGTATCCATTCCAGTACTATATGCGGGAAACTGCCGGATTTCTCAAGACGGCCTGACCCGTAGCGGTGCGGTTCTAAGAATCATAAACGATTACTAAACAGTCACTTATGGCTGTACCCGCACGGCCTTGAGCGCTGCCGGACTCTGTATGTCCGTTCCTGGCCGCTCCGCGCCTAATGCCTGCCAGGCACGCACCGCATGCCAAAGTCATCGCGATGACCGACGCAGCATCCCAGCTGCCTGCGACGCTACGGACGGACACCAAGGATCGGACTCGCAATCCGCTGAGCGGCAGGTGCCGCCCCGGCTGGCAAACTAGGCCGGCCCAACCTTGCCGGAGCGAGCCGGGGGCGCACGGACATAGTTTCTACAATCGAGGTATCCTCGCATGAAGCCCCATAACTATATCCTGGTCGTTTTCGACAGCTGCCGATACGACACGTTCCTCGAGGCCGCTCCGAAAACGATTCCCGGCCTGGGGCGCATCGAACGCCGCTGGTCGTACGCTTCCTGGACAGCTCCATCGCACTACAACCTGCTGATGGGCCTGATGCCGCACAGCAGTCCGAAGGGAGTCTACGCCTCCGAGTACTACAAGCAGGAATTCTTCAAATTCAACGAGCGGCTGGGAGTGGCGGATGTCGGGTTCAAATCACTGGTGCCCCAGCTCTACTTCCCGACATTTCTGCAGCGGAAGTTCAACTACCGAACCCACGCCATGGTCTCGCTGCCGGTGCTCAACCCCAAGACCATCCTGAACACGGGCTTCGACACCTTCCGGCTGATGCCACGGCACAACGACATGCGGGCCATGCTCAGGGAAATGCGGTTCCCGGAGGACAGGCCTTCGTTCTACCTGCTCAACGTGGGCGAGACGCACTATCCGTACGCGCTACCCAGCGAGCCCCAGCAAGAGTGGCCCCGCGTCAGCGGCGTGCATGGCGTGTTCCGCCACCTCGACGACCAAATCGTCGGCGGCAGACTGGTTGAACGGCGGGAGGAGTTCTTCGACCAAGCCAAGCTGGACCTGCTGCGGGACCGGCAGGTGCAGGCGGTCCGGTACCTCGACCGTGTCGTCGAGGAGCTGTTCGACCTAGTGCCCGCCAACACCTACATCACGATCACCGCCGACCACGGCGAGCTGTTCGGCGAGGACGGATACTTCGGCCACGGCCCCATCCAGCACCAAAAGGTGCTGGAGGTGCCGTTCGTCGAAGGCCTCCTGCGTTAGGGCGCGAACCGAACGCGCCGGTTCAGAGGGGCAGGATCTCTTCCCTGTCGGGATCGAACTTCAGGCGCCGCTTCTGCAAGTAGGCAATGTTGCCGAGATGCGAAGCCTGCGCGGAGCGGTGACCGATCCAGACGTCTCCGTTCGGCTTTCTGCGGCTCTTCACGCAGTCGACGAAGTTGTCCACATGGTCTTGGGTCATGTTGCCGATGAACTTCTGCACCACCGGCGGCTCGTTCGGGTCGGTCGTGTGCCACTCGTAGCGTTGCCGGGTGATCCATAGGCGCCCCTCCGTGCCGACGACCTCGACGCCGGCCCCCCGGAGGCCCGGTGCCAGCGTGCCTTCGAATGTCGCCGTCCAGCCCGCGGGATAGTCGAGCAGGCAGGCGATAGTGTCCGGCGCGGTGCGGCCGTCCTGGTAGTGGTAAATGCCTCCCGACGCCACGGCCGCGACTGGGTTGTCCTGGCCCATGAACATATGCACCGCATCGATCCAGTGCGTGAACAGGTCGGTAATCTGGCCGCCTCCGTACTCCAGATAGGCGCGGAAGTTGAAGTACTGCTTCGGATCGTACTCGCGCCACTTCACCGGCCCGAGAAAACGACCCCAGTCCAGATTCTCCGGCTGCTCGGCGTATTGCGGCGGGAAAGGCCGGAGGTGGGCTCCGTTCCCGTGCCACCAAGTCCGCGCCAGCGTCACCTTGCCGATGGCGCCGGAGTCGAAGTAATTCTCCTTGGCCATGAGGTAGTGCTTCGCGGAGCGCTGTTGCATGCCGACTTGGCACACCCGGTTGTTCAGGCGCACAGCCTTGACGATCTCGGGGCCTTCCTCGATGCGGAGGGTGAGCGGCTTCTCGCAGTAGATGTCCTTGCCGGCGTTGGCCGCGTCGATGCAGGTCCCCGCATGCCAGTGATCGGGCGTAGCGATCAGGACCGCGTCCACATCCTTGGCTTCGAGCAGGCGCTCGTGCTCCTTGTAGCCCTTGGCGTTGGGCGCGACCTGGGCGGCTTCGTCAATGCGAGCGCTGAACACGTCGCAGAGCGCGGTCGCGTTCACGCTGGGGTTCTGGACGAATGACCTCAGCACGCCGCGGCCCCGTCCGCCGCAGCCGATCAAACCGAGATTCACCTTCTCGTTCGCCCCCAGGATCCGTGCGTAGGAAGCGGCGGTGAAAGCCGCCGCAGTACGGAATAAGGTCCGGCGTTCGATACGGGCAGACATGCCTAAGAGCTTATCACGGGCGGAGCTGAAACCGGGGGCTCGCAGGGCCTCCGGAGCCGACGGTTTCGGGCGCAGAGCTCCCTGCGGTATCGTGTTTGTTTCCGAGCGGCGGGGCGGTCGCGCCCGGCTCGCTCCGAGCCTAGGCTACGGGCAGGCCGCCGCGCATGGCATCGCGTCCGAGCGCAGCGAGGTCGCGCGGCGAGTAGGCTCGTCGGCTTCATCGCTTCTTGCCCCGTCCGGCTCCAAGCATCCATGCCCTACGCGTTTTACCAACCTCCCCACCGCATCCTCCTCGGCCCCGGCCCCAGCATGGTCGATCCCAGGGTTTACCAAGCGATGGCGTCGCCGCTGATCGGGCACACGGACCCGGACTTCTTCGGCGTCCTCCAAGACACCTCGGAACTGCTGCGGTACGTTTTCGGCACGCGCAACGAATTCACGATCGCCATCTCCGGGACCGGCACGGCCGGCATGGAGGCGGCCGTGGTGAATTTCGTCGAGCCAGGCACCAAGGTGGCGGTCTTCGCCAACGGCTACTTCTCGGACCGGTTCACCGACATATGCCGCCGCCAAGGCGCCGCCGTAGCGCGCTTCGAGAAGCCTTGGGGCGAGGTTTATTCCGATGCCGAAGCCGAGGAGTTCGTGGCCCGCGAGCGGCCGCGGATCGTCATGTTCGTCCACGCCGAGACCTCCACCGGGGCGCACCAGCCGCCCGGTGCGATCTGCCGGGCAGCCCACGCCAGCGGTGCGCTGACAGTCGCCGACTGCGTGACCTCTCTGGGGGGGATGCCGGTTGAAGTTGACAAGCACGGGATCGACATCGCCTACAGCGGAACGCAGAAATGCCTGAGCGCACCGCCCGGGCTGGCACCGCTGACCCTTTCGGGGCGCGCCTTGGAGGCCCTGCGAGCGCGGAAGTCTGCATCCGTGTCCTGGTACCTGGACCTCAAGTTGATAGACGAATACTGGGGCAAATCGCACCGGTACCACCACACGACGCCGATCACGATGTTCTACGCCCTCCGGGAGGCGCTGCGACTTTGCCATACAGAGACCCTTGCAGCGCGCTTCGCTCGGCACCGGCTGAACCACCAAGCCTTCGTGGCGGGCATCGAAGCACTCGGCCTGACGATGCATGTCGCCCCCGGGCACCGTCTGTGGACCCTCAACACCCCGCAGCTGCCCGAAGACTGCACCGACGCAGACCTCCGCGGGCAGCTACTGCGAGACTTCGGAATCGAGGTCCTCGGCGGATTCGGGCCTCTGGCGGGAAGAATCCTCCGGGTCGGATTGATGGGCGCTTCCTCTCAACGGCGATATGTCCTGCTTTTGCTCCAAGCTCTGCAAACCTGCCTGCGAACGCAAGGCGGCACGCGGGCCGCGGAAGCCGTCTACGCTGGGTGAAGCGCCAACCACGCCGTCCAAACCGTAAGAAGCGAGCGAGCACCGCCTGCCGCCGCGCCTCGGCAGCCGAGCTTCGGGGGCGCCCAAGGTCGGCAGGCACGGCCGTGTCGAAACCGGAGCACGAGCGGGGCCGGCACCCAAGGCCTTGGCTTCAGAGCCTGTTGCGAAAGTCGTGGGATCCGTGGAACTTGCCTACCGAGCGCTCAAGAGCCCCGAGGTTCCAACAATCCGCCCGGGAGGCCCCTCGAGCCCGAGGTTCGCAGAATCGTCGCCGCGAAGCTCCCCGGATGACCCTAACCCCCGCCGGGCCTCTCGTCGCACGGCATAGCGCGGCAGATCTGCACCCTCAATGGGCCGTCGATGCTCTTCACGCGCCGCGGGGAAATTGGCGACGACAGGGCCTGCGGTGACCGAGGCCTTGCACTTGTTGCGGCCCAGGAGCACTGGAATGCAGGCGCTCAGGGAACCGGTCGCCGCAGCCTCTCTCCGGAACCTGGACTTGGATGCGTCGGATGTCCTCCACGCATTCGAGCTCATGCGCCAGTGCGCCGAGCTCCCCCATGGACTTTGCCGATGCGTCGCTAGTTGCGCCAGCAGAGAAGCACAAGCTGAGATCCGTCATTACCACTGACCGGAGGCACTCTTCTATATGCCGCGTTGGCCCCCCGAATCCCCGGACAGGGCTCGCTCCATGGACGATCCTCCGCGGATCGGCTGCATTCCCTATCCGCCGGTCACTCCAGGGGCGGGAAGCGCGGGGACCGCTTCTCCAGGAAACTGGCGACGCCTTCCTTGAGGTCAGGGCGCTTCAGCGACGCCTTCATCTCCCGGTAGGCGCGCTCGTAGGCCTCCGTCAGTCCCTGGCCCAGATCCTCGTAGATCTGTCGCTTCATGACAGACATGGACCGTGGCGAGCAGTTGGACGCGATATCGCGGGCGTACGCCAGCGAAACGGGCAGCAGTTCCTCCCGCGGCAGCACGCGGTTCACGACACCCAGTTGCAAGGCCTCCTCAGCTCGAATCACCCGGCCTGAGACAATCAGGTCGAACGCTCGCGACACACCGATCATGCGCGGCAGGAGCCACGAAATCCCGTACTCGGCGATGAGGCCGCGCCGGGCGAAGGCGGTAGTCATCTTCGCACCCGCCGCTGCGAACCGAATGTCGCAGCACAGCGCATGCACCAAGCCCACACCGGCACAAGGTCCATTGATCGCGCAGACGATGGGTTTCCGGGTGGTCAGCGGATAGGTCACCGCGCGTTCCTCGCCCAGCGCGTCGACCCGGGCGGGATCGACCGCTGCGAGCGCCTGTGTGTCCGCGCCCACGCAGAAGGACTTCCCCGCCCCGGTCAGTACCACCACCCGCACAGCCGGGTCCGTGTCGGCTCGGTCCAGGAGTTCAAAGTACCGGAGCTTCATCTCGCGGGTCATGGCGTTGTTGCGTTCGGGCCGCTTGAACGTAACCAGCGCAACCCCGTCTTCGGTTGCGTAGCTGACTGTTTCCGGCATCCCGAACATTGTACTGATGTTTTCATAAGTAACCGCCCGAAAAGGCTCCGCAAACCATTGATTCTATTGGCGGGTTGCTTACAATTACTTTTGGCAAAATTAGTAAGCAGCCGCTCGGCTGCCCTCACCGAGGAACTCCAGCGGGAGCCAGCCCGTCGCACTATGCGAGAATCGCACGCACCGGCCTTCGTCCTTGGGCGTGCGGCATTCCTTGTCGGGGCGATCCCCAGCCGATCGCAGATGGTTGCGGCCAAGCCCTCCAGCGCGGCAGGGCCGTCCTTCGGCTCGCCGCCGCTCGCGTCCGAGGCGCCGTATACCTAGTCTCCCTGGACTCCGGCTCCAGCCAGCACCCCGGAGAAAACCTGGGGCCAATGGCCACACCCTGCATAGGGGTTGATTTTCGGTGTGCGTCCGAAACTCCCCGGACACGACCGCCTAGATAGTTCCCGGCAGGCCCCGCCGGCGCAGGTCCTCCATCAGGGCAGCGACGGCCATGTCGCACTTGGGCAAGAGCACCCTCTGGCAACGATTGAAGTTATCCGAATACGTGTCCCAGATTGCCCGGGCCGCTTTGACCGTCACGAAACGTGCGCCAGCCCCCAGCAAGTGGCTCGCTAGCCAGCAGCCCTAGCCGATCGGCGTGCGGGCGTCCAGGTTCCGCAACGGTTCGGGCTCGGCCGCAACATCGGAAGCGCTCTTGACTGTAGGAGACCGGAGAATACTCTCGGCATCCTGAAAGAACCGCTCCCGGCAGGCAAACCGCCCGCGGGCATCCCGCTCCCAAGGCCTAGCGGCGAGCCGCTTGACCAGCCAGCGCCGGTCGGAGATCTGGCTCCAGTCCAGGGCGAGCGGCACCTCGACATTCGTGCTGCTGTGCCCCGCCGTCCAGCACGATCATGATGCAGGCCTTGCCGTTTCGGCGCAGAGGCGGCCCCCGAGTCCGCCCTCGAGCGCACTCAATCGCAGGAACTCCCTCCGCCCCCATGTCGTCGTCTGCATCGCTCTGTAGTACTCTCGCCCCCGCCTCGCCATGTCGTCCCCCGGCTCTCTTGAGCCGCATTAACCGTGACCGGGCCCGGGAATCGGGACAAGGCCGCCAAATAGGAGTGGTCGAAGATCTCTTGGTCGCTTTCCCCGTCCGCCAGCAGCCGCGCTAGCTCGCCCGATTCGGCGCTGGCCCGGATCTTGTCGTTGAACGTGTCACCGACGAGTTGATGCCTAGCTTGCCGCAGGGATACGCTCTTGTTCTGCTTGCACTTCGCCGCGTCGCGCTCCGGTCGGTCGAAGTGGGCGGGCTGCGGGCCCTGGCATTCGTCCTAATCGCTCCGGTGCGCCAGTGGATCTTCGTCGGCTGGGCCTGTGCGGCGCATCCGATCGTGCGGGCCGTTTCGCACCCGCCTATCGCGGGAC
The DNA here is from genome assembly GCA_965213745.1 of Bryobacterales bacterium. Classification (GTDB taxonomy): domain Bacteria; phylum Acidobacteriota; class Terriglobia; order Bryobacterales; family UBA6623; genus VXMF01. The sequence continues at coordinate 179,086 of CBDBZZ010000009.1, forward strand.
TCTCCATTCGATGGTCAGGCCCCTCGGGCGCTGCTTGCGGTTCGCCAAGCGTCGCCCGCTGCCCGCAAGCTCAACCGCTCCGCCAACTCCTATTGGAGCGAACGCCTGCCAGCCCCGGAGCCCGGACCCCACTCCCGGCAGTCCTGACCCAAGACCGCCTCCGAGCGGTCCGGCAGACGAGCTGCCGACCAAGCGCCTGCAGCGCGGTCGGCTAGGGAAGGTCTGAACAAGGGCCCTTTCGCACCCGGCATTCGCTTCCTCTGTGGCGGGATTCGACCCCCGGCAGGCCGCTCAATGCAATCCCTGCGGCGACCGCCGCCTTCCGGTCGGCGGCGGACGCACTGGTCCCGCACGGCACCCAGCCGGGGAGCGCCCCGCGACCAGCAGGTGCGTGCAACCGAGGAGCAGGGCGCTGCGTGTTCTGCACCAGTCCCCGGGAGCGCCCCGGCGAGGATCCGCAGGGACGCTTCCCGGACAGGAACGGGTGCGCCCCCTGCGCCCCCCGCTATGCGCCTGCATCCCGAAGGACCCTGGGTTACCCTGCTGCGTCCGGCGCATCTCCGGCCCCCGTCCGCCCGCGCGGTTCTTCGTCGACCGCGGCGCGGAGAGGCTGCTCGCGTCCCCGAGCGTCCCCCGCCGCAGGCTAGGCCCCAGGTCCGCCAGGGGCACGTGGAGCGCCTCGCCCCGCGCCCAGCCCGGGCCGTGCCAGCCGGTACCGGAAGTGCAGGATCGTCGTCTCGTCCGGCAGCGGGCCCGCCAACCGCAGGCCCGCGCCACGGCACACCGACTCTACCTTAGAGGTGGTCCTCCCTGCCCGGGGCGCTCAGGTTGCACGCCAGGCCCGCGCAGCAGCGTCCGCCGCGGATCCGGACGCCGCCCGCGCCCCGGCTGCGGATCCAACGGCTCGCTCCGCGAGCCCCGAACTTCCCGGGGCACCAGCCCTTCCCTGCGCTCCAGCAAAAGCTCGCACGGCGTCCGGCGCTTCTGCGCATCGTAATCCAGTGCCGCGCACGCCACCTCTTCCAGGGCTGCAGGGCACTCCTGCAACGATTCCCTAGATCAGCCCCCAAGCGCCTTAAGCAGACCTTCCCTGGAATCAAGGCAATGGCGAGCCAACCGCCCACGGCACTCAAGACGATGCCGCGGATCTCACCCAGCAGGCGGCGGCACCTAGGCCGGGTTTCTTCCGGGCGCTGCTGGAGTTCATGGCTCCTAGCCAGAAGTGGCGATTGTCTCCGACAATTGTGAGCACGCTGCTCCTCGGCGTCTTGATTCAGCTGTCGGGATCCGCAGCCGGTCCCTTCGCCTATCTGATTTTCCAGCTACGATTCAATGCCCTCTACAACGCCTAAGGCACCTACCGGGTGGAGAATCGGGTTCTGGGCCGGTGCCCTCGTCGTCTGTGTTCTGTCGCTCCTTCCCATCGGGCGCCGCGTGGGTGCCGCGAATCCTCTGTACCTCAGCCTAGGGCACCTCGGGGCGTACTTCGTCCTCACGGCGGCGGGCCTCCGAGCATTCGGCGGCCGAGCGGGAGAGCGATGGGTCACCCCCTGCATGCTGCTACTCGGGTCCGCCCTCGAAGCCAGCCGGGCGCTGCTGCCGCAGCGAACCGCAAACGCTGCGGACGCCCTCGTCAAAGCTGTCGGCATCGGGCTAGCGGTCGTTCTGCATTCGCTGATTGACCGCTGGCGCACCGCTTGAGAACCGACGGCCCGCGTTCCCGCCCGCCCTGCGGCAGCGGCGGAAGCGATCCTCCGCAGGCCTGCGGACAGCGCAAGCGGAAAGTCGCGGCAGTTAGTCCTTGCCGGCACCGGACATTGCTCGCTGCGCCCGGGCCGCCGCCGCGGTCTGCTAGAAGGACAGCCGCACCGTGAACTGGAGCTGCCGAGGGTCGAAGGCGGAAGTGTACGAGAACGCCTCGGTCACCGCGCCGCGCCTTCCCGAGAGGGACGCCGGCAGGTCTTCGATGGAAATGTCTCCGACTTCGCCGTTCACGGTCCTGAAGTTCGTCCGGTTCAGCACGTTGAACATTTCCGCGACGACATCGACGCGCAGCTTCTCGGACAGCGTAAAGGAGCGCTTGAGCCTCAGGTCCAGGCCGAAGAAATTGGGCCCTCGGCCCACGTTCCGCCCCACGCCCCAGGGGCGGTGCGTATCGGTGTGCCGATCGCCCACGGTGTCGATCCCCGAGTTCAGATTGAACGGAGCGAACGATCGGGCCACGATGATCCCGGAGAGCGCGAAGTCGCCGAAGAGGTTATGCCCGAAGCCACGGCCCTTGATCGCCTGCCACGGGGACTGGGCCACGGCGTGCATGACAAACCGATGCCCTCGGTGGAAGTGCGACAAGGCCAGCTCGTCCTTCGCATCCCATTGGAGGTGCGGTTCGAAAGACGAGTTGTAGTCCGTGTTCTCGTCGATCGCCTTGCTCCACGTGTGATGCACCGAAACCATGAAGCCGTCCGAAAAGCGCTTCTTGAGCTGCGCGATCATCGCGTGGTAGTACGACCGGCCCCAACTGCCGTAGGTGTTGTCCTGGAAGATGAGCGGGTTGCGGAAGCCTGCGATCGGAAGCCCCAATTCGTTCTCGCCCGCCTTGTAGATGTTCGTGTCGAGCGGCCGGATCAGGTGGACGCCGCGATTGTAGTTGTAGCCCACCGAGAACGTGTAGTCTGCGATCTCGCGCTGGATCTCGAAGCTGCCCTGCTGAGAGTACGGATTGACGGCGTCGTCCGCGACGCCGAACTGGACGCGCAGCGGCAGCCCCGGGCCCGGATCGATGCCGTGGATGGCTAAGTCCTCCCGCTGGATTCCGCGGTTGCCGAGGATGCCCCTGGCCTGGGCCGTCTGGTAGATCTCCGCCGACGTGAGCAGCCCCCCCGTGAGCGCGCTGTTGATCCCCTGCAGCCCCGTCAGCGGAACGAAGGCCTGGTAGATCTGCTGGTCTTCGCCGAGCAGTTCGTTGACGTAGGCGATGTGGCCGTCGATTCTAGAGTAGAAGAATCCGTACGCTCCCCGGACGACGGTCCTCGGGTTCAGGCTCCAGGCGAAGCCGGCCCGCGGGCCCAGGTTGTTGTAGTCGTACGGAAAGGCGGTCTTGAGCTCCAGCTCGTGCCGCAGGCCGAGCGTGAGCAGGAACTTGGGCGTGACGCGGATCGCATCCTCGACGAAGAAGTTGAACCGGTTGGCCCAGCCACTCCAGTACGGATCCCCGAATCCCTGCTGGTAGACAATTGGGAGCCCCAGCGAATAGGCCTGCAGGGACGAGATCGGAGCGTCGACCGCGCCGATCAGCTGCGGGAGCCCAGCCCCTTGCAGAACGCCCTTGAGGAGCTGCGACGTGCCGGCCCCGACCGCCCCGTCGATGACATTTGACAACGGCACGTCCTCTCCGAAGACGAAGCGCCCGCTGAAGAACGTCTCCGCTTCGGTCGAGTCGCGGATGGGATAGATGTCAACGCCGAACTTCAGCGTCTGCCTACCCGTGACACGCACGAAGTTCTGGCGGACCTGGAAGGCCCGCTCCACGGTGCGCACAGGCAGGATGAAGTCACGGCCGAAACTGCCGAAGCCGCGGATGTCGATCGAAGGCCCTATGCGGTCGGTCGGGTAGACTCCGTAGTCGTGGTACGCGATCCCCAGGCGCGTCTCACTGACCCAGCGGGGATTGATGACCAAGGTGTCTCCGACTGCGAGCGCGAAGTCTCTGACCGTCGAATCCTGGCCCCGGCTGCGGGCGATGAGGGCTCCGAAGTTCGTGTTCTCGCTGTCCTGTCCGGCCCAGTTCGCACGGAAGAACAGGTTGTGGCCCGTAGCGAGGGTGTGGTCGAAGCGGGTGAGTAGTTGCTGGCGTTGCTCCCCGAAGGGGAACACGCCGCTGTTCCGCTCGTAAAGGGAAACCACCTCGGGATTGTTCCCCGGGGTCAGCGCCGCGGCCAACTGCTGAACCAGCGGGCGAAACGCAGGGGGGCCGGCCGCCAGCGCCCCCGCCAACTGCTGCTGGGACTCCGTCAGCTGGTTGAGGAAGGAGCGATCGGACAGCAGCGGTACGAACTGCGACTCGTGGCGGTCCAGTCTCTCGTACGCTGCGTAATAGAAGGTTTCGTTGCGCGCGATCGGACCGCCGAAGGATGCGCCGGTCTGCGTGCGCGTGTAAGCCGCCTTCCCCGGATCGAAGAAGTTGCGGGCTTGGAGCCGACGGTTGCGGATTACGCCGAACAACGCGCCGTGGACCTCGTTGGTGCCGCCCTTGGTCACGATGTTGATCGCTCCGCCGGGCGCCCCGCCCTGCTCGGGGGAATACGAATTGCGGTTGACCTGGAATTCCCGCACCGCCTCCTGGCTGATCGAGGAGCGCACGGACCCGGAGTTAAAGCCGTTGTCCAGGCCGTCCACCATGAATGTGTTGCCCCGGCCGTTGGTGCCGCCGATGCTCAAGCCGGACTGCGGGGTCGGCGTAATGCGGTAATCCGTGTCGTTGGCGACATAGTTGGAATCCGTGACGCCCGGAGTTAGCAAAGCTAGGCTCAGGTAGTCGCGTCGGTTGATCGGCAGATTCTCGATCCCTACCGAATCCAGGTGGTCCGATTGCTGGACCCGCTGGGGTTCGATGCCTTGGCCGCCGGAATACGCCGAAACCACGACTTCCGTCTCGGCTGCGGCGACCGCCAATTGCGGAGAGAAGACGAGGCTCTCTCCGACCAGCACCTGAAGGCTCTCCACACGCAGCGGAGCGAAGTTCTCAGCTTGAAACGTCAGGGTGTATTGTCCAGGATCAAGAAGCGTAAACATGTACTCTCCCTCGCCGGTCGTGGTCGTCTGCCGCTCCAAGCCGCGAAGCTCGTCGGCAACTGTGACCGATACGCCGGGAATCAAGGCCATGGTTTCGTCCCGCACAAAGCCCCGAATATTGCCCGTGTTCGTTTGGCCGTGCAGCACGAGGCTGCCGAGCAGAACCGAGGCTGCCGCCAGACAAGCGGGGCGAAGCCGCAAGCGGTCGAGGGAGAAGCGTAAGCGCATTGAATGAACCTCAAGTAGATTTTACCAAAATAAGGCCCGCAAGACTCTAGCGGTTTCGGCCTCTAGATTCCCGGATAATTTCCCGAGATGGGTGTTGCGGGGCCATATGGCGTGAGCGGAGAGCCCGGCGCACCCGGCGCGGGCCCCTCATCCCGTCGCCGAGCGGCCTGGGCACCCCCGCAGGCACTCTGCGTTGGCCTGCGCCCGCCCCGCAGCCGCTGCGCCCCCGGCCCCGATGCACCGATCCCCCCGCGAGCTCCGCGTCGGTCCCTTCCGCTGGTCCCGGCGCGACCCCGGCCGCACCGCCTCAGCCCTAGTCCGGCTCCCTCCGGCTCGCCGCGTGCAACAGCCCGTCCAACCGCAGGTTGCTCCTGCTGCACAGCAGCCGCAGCCGCCGCGCACTGCATGTCAGCCGCCCCACGCTGCCCACGCAGTACCGGATCAGCGGCCGCAGCCCATGCCGCCGCGCCTCGTCCGGCAGCACCTGGTACGGCAGCAGCTGCTGCTGCGCGATCTGCCCGCCCAGGTAGAAACCCTGCTGCGCCGCGGGCGAGCGGCACGGCGGAGGCTGCAGGCCCAGGTCCGGCAACGGCCCCTGGAACGCAGGCTCCTGCCCCTGCTGCCGCGGTGCCGCCGCACCAGCTCCGCCAGCGGCAGCCGCTCGCGGCTCACCGGAATCACCGTGCACACCGGCTCCAGCAGCCGCTGCTCCCCGTCCCCGTCGCGCCGGAGCACCCCGCAACACCGGCTCCTCCGGCCCCCGGGCCGGCCGGTACGCCACCGCGAGCGCCCGCTCCTTCCCCGCCGCGTCCAGGGGCTCCCCCTCGTCCTCCCGCAACCCCCCTCGCGGCCGCCAGGCGCAGCATCGGGGCCTTCTTGCGCGGATCGATCCCGCTCCCGGAATCATCCCAGCTCTTCCGCCGGCAGTAGCTCACCAGATCTTTGCAGGAGTCCGCGCTGGCGGCCCGCAGCCCCACCGGCTGCCACCCTGTCAACCAAGGCGCCGCATTTTTTGGTCCAGCTGCTCCCGCCCATTTTCCGGCACGTCCGTGCCGCCCGCGTGCAGCCGGGCGCTGCCCCGCGCCGCCTCCACGCACACCGAGGGCAGCCAGGACTGCCTCTCGCCGCGGCAGCCGCGCTCGGCGTGCTCGCACAGCTGGCCCTCCACTTCGATCCCCGTGCCGTCCCCGAACACCGGGACGTACCCCCACCGCTGCCCACACTCCTGCGCCCCCAGCAGCACCAGCCGCCGGCTGGCGGGCACGGCCCGCAGCCCGCACGCTCGGCGGGCGACGTCCTCGGCCCCCAGAGCGTCGACCGCGTGGAGGTACCCCCCGCCGGCGCAGGCCGCGTAGAGCAGCGCCAGCAGCAGCTGCCTGTCGCTGCCACCGCGCCGGCGGCGCTGGAGGCGGACCGACGCGGCCAGTAGCTCAGGCAGTCCGAGGAACCGGGCCAGCTGCGCCACCACGCCCAGCCAGACCCGTCAAGTGGTCGTCGCAGACGCCACAAGCTAGGGTGGGAGCACTGTCGGGGGACAGGGGCAAGGGGGCCTCCAGAAAAATCGAGAGGCCCCCCCCCCCCCCGAGGTGCAATACGCGGCCACCCCCGAGGACCGTCCAAGCCATTGCAAATCAAAAACGTTCCGGCTGGCAACCGGAATCCTTACCCGGGACTCAGGGTTTCGGGTCCCTTGGAAGCCCCGTGGAGCAGGGCAGCCCGCTGGAGCAACCGCAGCGGCGGTTTGGCGTTTGCAGCTAAGTCATTGTAACACAAAACGTTCCGGCTGGTGCCGGAATTTTTAACCGGGAATCAGGGACTGGCTGCTGCCCGCGGCGAGCCGGAGGGAGCCGGGCTGGGGCGGCGCGGCCGGAGCCGCGCCGGGCATAGCGGCAGGGGACCGACGCGGAGCCCGCGGAGGGCTCGGTGCGCCCGGAGCCGGGATCGCAGCGGCTGCGAGGCCGGCGCAGGGCGCCTGCGCGGGGGCCCAGGTCGCTCGGCGACGGGCTGAGGGGCCCGCGCCGGGTACACCGGGCTCCCCGCTCAAGCCCTACGGTCCCCCAACCGCCATTGCGGGAAATTACTGATGTTTTCATAAGTAATTGCACGAAAAGGCACCGCAAGCCATTGATTCTATTGGCGGGTTGCTTGCAATTACTTTTGGAAAATTAGCAACCGGGAATCTAGATTTTTCAGGTTTTTTCCGAGAATTGCGGGACACTAGCGATACAGGTGGGAGTTCATGCTTAGGAAGAGGCTGGCGCTAGCGAAGCTGGAGCTGAGGCTGTGGGTCGGCTCCGTCGTGGGCCGGATGCGCTACAAGGGCGACGCAGTCCATTGTCCGGTGTGCGAGCGGTCGTTCCAACGGTTCCTAGGGGTGAACGGCCGGGCGAACGGGCGGTGTCCGAATTGCGGCGCACGCGAGCGGCACCGTCTCCTGTGGCGCTACTTCGGGGAGCGCGTCGTCCCTTGGCTGCGTTCGGGGGGGCCGCGGGTCGTCCTGGACATCGCCCCGAGCCGAGCGGTCAGGGGCCCGTTCCGGGCCCTCTTGGGCGACGCGTACGTCAGCGCGGGCTTGCAGGACCGGGCCTGGGTCGTCGAGGACCTCTTCATGGACATCACCGACATCCAGCAGCCGGACGGCTCCTACGACGTCATCCTTTGCTATCACGTCCTCGAGCATGTGGAGGACGACGCCAAGGCCCTGAGCGAGCTGCGCCGCGTGCTGAAGGACGACGGCCTCGCCATCGTCGACGTGCCGCCGTGGGCCGAGGGCTGCGAGGAAACCTACGAGGACCCGGCGATCACGACGCCCGCGGGGCGGACGCAGGCCTTCGGGCAGCACGACCATGTCCGGAGATACGGCAAGGATTTCCTCGCCAGGCTGCGCGCGGCGGGATTGCATGCGGAGGTCGTCAGGGCGTGCGACGTCTATTCGGACCAGGACGCCCGGAGGCACGGCTTCCAGGGCGAGAGGTTCTTCCTGTGCGCCAAGTCCGCCGCCCATCCCGCGTTCGCCGGCGACGCCGGACTGCGTGGCGTGGTGCGCCATTAGGTCGGTCAGCCAATGCCTCCCTGATTTCCGGTTAAAAATTCCGAAACCAGTCGAAACATATTGTTTTACAATGACTTAGGAGGTCTTCGGGGTGGCCGAGTATGGCACCTCGGGGGTGCATCTCGGTTTTTTTGGAGGCCCCCTGGCCCCTGTCCCCCGCCAGCGCTCCCACCCTGGCTTACGGCGTCTGCGACGACGACTGGACGGGCCGGGCTCGGCGGGGTGGCGCGGCCGGCCCGGTTCCTCGGGCTGCCCGCGAGGCTGGCCGCCTCGGTCCGCCGCCGGCGCGGTGGCAGCGACGTGCAGAGGCTGCTGGCGCTGATCTACGCGGCCTGCGCCGGCGGGGGGCACCTCCACGCGGTCGATGCTCTGGGGGCCGATGAGGTCGCCCGGCAAACGTGCGGGCTGCGGGCCGTGCCCGCCAGCCGGCGACTCGGCGCATACCTGCAGCGGATGCACGGGGCGGCGCTGGAGGGCTTGCGGGAGTGCGCGCGGCTGGTCAGCTGGTGGCGGTCGCCGCTGGGGGCGCAGGCGTGCGGGCAGCGGTGGGGCTACGTGCCGGTGTTCGGGGACGGCACGGGGATCGAAGTGGAGGGCCAGCTGTGCGAGAACGCCGAGCGCGGCTACCACGGCGAGAAGCAATCCTGGCTGCACTCGGTGTGCGTGGGGGCGGCGTGGGTCAGCGCCCGGCTGCAGGCGGGCGGCACGGACATGTGGGGGGATTGGCGGGAGCAGCTGGACCGGGATGCGGTGCCCTGGCTGACAGGGCGGCAGCCGGTGCGGCTGCGGGCCGACAGCGCTTACTCCTGCAAGGAGTTGGTGAGCTCCTGCCGGCAGAAGGGTTGGGATGATGCCGGAAGCGTGACCGATCCGCGCAAAAAGGCCCCGATTCTGCGCCTGGCGGCCGCGAGGGGGTTGCGGGAGGACGAGGGAGAGCCTCTGGACGCGGCGGGCAAGGAGCGGGCGCTCGCGGGGGCGTGACCGGCCGGCCCGCTGGCCGGAGGAGCCGGTGTGCGTGGTGATCCGGCGCGACGGGGACGGGGAGCAGCGGCTGCTGGTGCCGGTATGCACGGTGATTCCGGTGAGCTGCGAGCGGCTGCCGCTGGCGGAGCTGGTGCGCCGGCACCACGGCCAGCAGGGGCAGGAGCCTGCGTTCCAGGAGCCGTTGCCGGACTTGGGCCTGCAGCCTCCGCCGTGCCGCTCGCACGCGGCGCAGCAGGGTTTCTACCTGGGCGGGCAGATCGCGCAGCTGCTGCGGCGGCGGCTGCAGTACCAAGTGCTGCCGTCCGCGGCGCGGCAGCCCGGGCTCCGGCCGCTGATCCGGTACTGCGAGGGCAGCGTGGGGCGGCTGACACGCAGTGCGCGGCGGCTGCGGCTGCTGTGCAGCAGGAGCAACCTGCGGTTGGACTGGCTGTTGCACGCGGCGAGCCGGAGGGAGCCGGGCTAAGGCTGGGCCGGCGCGGAGCCCGCGCGGGGCTCGGTGCGCCCGGAGCCGGGGGTGCCGCGGCTGCGGTGCGGGCGCAGGCCACCTGCGGGGGTGCCCAAGTCGCTCGGCGACGGGCCGACGGGCCCGCGCCGGGTACGCCGGGCTCTCCGCTCAAGCCCTACGGCCCCCCAACCGCCATTGCGGGAAATTAATCGGGAATCTAGACATGGCAGCGAGGCGCCGCGGATCAAGCCCCAGTTGGTATAGTGGAAGCATCGGCAAGACGCCGGGCGCAGCGATGCCAGACCAGCCGTCCAAGACCAGACCCCCTCGCACGGCCTCCAGGGCCAGCACTGGCGGAGACGCAGCGGCGCGCCGCAAGGCTGCGGCTGCGGAGCGCAAGCGCAAGGCGCGCGAGGAGGCTCTGCGGATTGCTTCGCTGACCCCGCTGGCGGCCCCGCATGCCAAGGAATGGCCGTGGTCCGAAGGCAGCATGACCGGCAACCGCAAGAAGAAGCCGGCGCTCGTCGCGGTGACCACGGAGAACTGCACGGGCTGCGCGGGCTCGCCGGTCTGCATCAACTACTGCCCCGTGGACGAGTGCATGTACTGGATCCAGGACGAGGACCACCCCCCGTTCGGACGTATCGAGGTCGACGCGCAGACCTGCATCGGCTGCAAGCAGTGCATCGCCAAGGGACCCGACGGGACCTTGCTCGACGGCTGCCCGTGGGACGCCATCGAGATGGTTCCGATCTCCGAAGTAGAAGCCAAGCTCGACGTGAAATACGAGTTCTAGGCCCGCCAGGCCCAGGGAGCGCCGATGCAGCATTCCGAGCGGTTCCTAGCGCTAGTGAACGACGCCAAGTCGCGGATTCGCGAGACCGCGGTCTCCCATGTGCAGGCCGACCTAGCTGCGGGCAAGGACTTCTTGCTCGTGGATACTCGCGAAGATTCCGAATGGAATGCCCAGCATGCCGGCAACGCGCTCCACTTGGGCAAAGGGATCATCGAGCGCGATATCGAGAGCATAGTCCCCGACTTGGACCGCAAGATCGTGCTGTACTGCGGTGGCGGCTATAGGTCCGCGCTGGCCGCAGACGCGCTGCAGCGCATGGGTTACCGCAACGTGTTCTCGCTAGCCGGAGGGTGGCGCGCCTGGAAGGCCGCCCGCATGCCTGTAGCGCAAGACTGAGACAACACGCCGCCGCCCGGCAGTTGCGGAGCCGGGGCGCAAGCGTGCTTGGGCCGCCGCATGCCAAGCGCTCCGTTCGGCCTTAGCCGTGCAGTTCCAACGCCCCCTTGCCGCAGATCTCCTCGACCCGCCGCCGGAAAGCCCGGTCGGGCAGCACTCGCTTGTCCAGGCTGTAGAGCAGCAGGAAGTCGCCGGGACGTTGCAGGCGCAGGCGGACATCGGCCTGCCCGGGCTTCTCTTCGAAAAGCTGCAGGAGTCGCTCGGCAACCGTCTGGGCCTCCTCTTCGCCGTTGAGGTTGACCGTGACCGAGACGTGCTCAGGCACCGGCACGCGGGCGTTCTCGAGGTCCGTGATCTCCGAGACCGAGAGCTTCGCCCCCGCTCCCTCCTCCTCGACGACGCTGCCTCGGACCAAAACCGGGCGGTCGACCGCCAAACGCTCCTCAAGCGATTCGAACTGATTAGCGAACACCAGCAACTCGACGCTGCCCAGCCGGTCTTCCAGCACCGCCGAGGCCCAAGCCCGGCCGTCGCGATTACGGCGCCGCTGGATCGAATGCAGAATCCCGCAGAGAGCGGCGTCGGCGTTGTCGGGCAGTTCGTTCAGGGTAGCGCTGTCCCGGACATTGAGTTCGGCGATTCTCTCGGCGAACGTATTGAGCGGATGGCCGGTGACGTAGAAGCCCAGCATTTCCTTCTCGCCGGACAAGCGCTCCAGCTCGCTCCACTCCGGCACCTCGGGCAGTCGGCGATTGTCATCCTCCACGGATTGGGCGAACTCGGCAAATAGCCCCCCCTGACCCGACTCGCGGTCGCGAGAGGCCCGCTGGCCGGCCTCGATGGCAGCGTCGAGCCCCTGGATCAGCTGCGCCCGGTGGCCGCCCAGGCTATCCAAAGCGCCGGCCTTGATGGCGCTCTCCAGCATGCGCTTGTTGAGCCTGCTCCAGTCCACCGACTCGCAGAGGCCGAACAGCGAGCGAAAGCTCCCCCCCTGCTCGCGACGCGCCTGAATGACGGACTCGACCGCCGCACGCCCGACATTCTTGATCGCTCCCAGCCCGAATCGAATCTGCTGCTCTCCGGCCGGCGTGAACGGCCACTCCGAGGCGGCGATGTCGGGGGCCAGCACCTCAATGCCCATGTCACGGCATTCATTCAGGTAGAGCCGCACCTTGTCGGGGCTGCTCAGCTCGGCCGTGAGCAACGCGGCCATGAACTCGACCTTGTAGTGCGTCTTGAGGTAGGCCGTGAGGTAGGCCAGGTAGCCGTAAGCCGCCGAATGCGACTTGTTGAAGCCGTAGCCGGCGAACCGCTCCATGAGTTCGAACAGCTTCCCCGCGGGGCCCGCCGGGAAGCCTCGCTCGCTCGCCCCCTGCAGGAACCGCTCGCGCTGCTTAGCCATCTCCTCAGGCTGTTTCTTGCCCATAGCGCGCCGCAGCAGATCGGCCTCGCCGAGGGAGTAGCCTGCCACCAAATTCGCGATCTGCATCACCTGCTCCTGGTACAGAATCACGCCGTAGGTCTCTTCCAGCAGCGGCTTGGTCTCGGGAATCAGATACTTCACGGGCTTGCGTCCGTGCTTGCGGTCGATGAAGTCGGGAATCATGCCGCCCTGAATCGGCCCCGGCCGGTAGAGGGCGTTCAACGCGCACAAGTCTTCCAGGCGCTCCGGCTGGTAGCGGCGGCAGATGTCCCGCATGCCCTTCGATTCGAACTGGAACACACCGCTGGTCAGGCCCTGCGAAAGCAGTTCGAAGGTCTTGCGGTCGTCGAGGGGAATCTCCTCCTGCTTGGGCTTGGCGCCCGTCCGCTTCTCGATCCAGTTGAATGTGTCCTCAATGATTGTCAGGGTGGTGAGCCCCAGGAAATCCATCTTGAGGAGCCCCATCTTGTCGAGGCTCTTCATGTCGTACTGCGTGACGATTTCGTCCTTGGCTGTCTTGTAGAGGGGAACGAGGTTCTTGAGCGGTTCGGGAGCGATGACCACACCGGCGGCGTGGACCGAAGGATTGCGGGCGATACCCTCCAGGCGTTTGGCCGTCTGCATCAGCGCCTCGACCTGGGGGTCGTCGTCCATCGCGGCGCGTAGCTTGGGCTCCTGGTCAAGGGCTTGGCCCAGCGTAATTTTGAGCACGTTGGGCACCAGCTTCGTCAGCCGGTCCACGCGGCCAAAGCTCAGATCCATGACGCGGCCGACATCCTTGATCGCCGCTTTGGTGGCCATGGTGTTGAAGGTGATGATCTGGGAGACCTGCTCGCGGCCGTATTTCTCGGTGACGTACTGGATCACCTCGCCGCGGCGGTTCATGCAGAAGTCGATGTCGACATCGGGCATCGACACGCGCTCGATGTTCAAGAATCGCTCGAAAAGGAGGCCGTACTGCAACGGATCGATGTCCGTGATCGACATACAGTAAGCGACGAGCGAGCCGGCTGCCGAGCCGCGCCCCGGGCCCACGGGGATGCCTTTGGACTTGGCGTAACGAATGAAGTCCCAGACGATCAGGAAATACCCGGAGTACTTCATCTTCTGGATGACCTGGATCTCGTAGTCCAGGCGCTCGGCGTATTCCTCCAGGGGCCGGCGCAGCTCGCCGCGCGCACGGAGCGCTTCCAGCCGAAACCGACGCAATTCAAACCCCTGCCGGGCGGCGTACTCAAAGTAGGTGTCAATGCTGTATTCCGGGGGAACCTCGAACCGCGGAAAGGGATTGGAGACCGGCTCGAGCTTGAGCCCGCACATCTGGGCGATCTCCCAAGTGCGGTCCAGCGGGGCCTCGTCCCCATCGAAGAGCTCCGCCATCTCCTGGCGGGTCTTGAGGTAAAACTCCTTCGTGTCGAAGCGCATGCGTTTCGAGTCGTTGAGGGTCTTGCCGGTCTGCACGCACAGCAGCGCATCGTGCGCCGCGGAGTCTTCCCGCGTCAGATAGTGGGCATCGTTGGTAGCGACGAGGGGGATGCCCGTCTCCTGAGCCAGCCGCCGCTGGAGTGGGATGAGCTTCCTGTCCAGCTCCAGGCCGTGATCCTGCAGCTCGAGGAAGAAGTTCTCCTTGCCGAAGATGTCGCGGTATTCGTACGCGAGGCGGCGGCCCTCCTCGTAGCCTTGCTGGAGCAGCGCCTCCTGCAGGTCGCCGCGCAGGCAGGCCGACAGGCAAATGAGGCCGTCCGCGTACTGAGCCAGCAAGTCCCGGCTGATGCGGGGCTTGTAGTAGAAGCCCTCGAGATAGGCGGTGGATACGAGGTCGACTAGGTTCCGGTAGCCCCGCTCGTTCTTGCAGAGCAGCACGAGGTGGTGGTAGCGCTGCTCGGCGTCCCGGCGCCGGTGGTCGCCGGCGACCGTGTACACCTCGCAGCCGATGATCGGGTTCACGCCGATCTTCTGGGCCGCGTTGTAGAAGCTGACCGCGCCGAACAAGTTCCCGTGGTCGGTGATGGCGAGCGCGGGCCACTCTTGCCGCTCGGCGATCTTCATCAGCCTTGGGATGTGGCAGGCTCCGTCCAGCAGGGAGTAGTCGGTGTGGCAGTGCAGGTGGACGAAGGGCTGGGGCATGGGCGCGGAGCAATCCAGTATAGGAGAGCATCCGGACGGCACCTGCAGCCGACCCTGACGCCATCGGCGGATTGCTCCGCGCCCTTCGAAGGGATCGAAACCCGCTGGCTGCAGGGCGCAGTTGCCAGCTGGAATCGGGGCGGAGAGCCGTAACCGTAAGAGTTGGTCGCTGACGACGGCATGACATCGAGGCGTTTTGGAGTCTCCGCATGCGGGAACTGGCCGGTTCCCGCAACGCCTGGCCTGGGTGACAGGCACACTGCTCAGCCCGGCCGTGTCAGCAGCCGGATTCCGCCCTTTGGGTGCGGACCCGCTCCTTTGGCTGCTTGAATCCCCGCATCCCGTTGCGCTTTCATTTCGTGCGCATTGGAATCGGTCTTCGGCTCCCCAGCCACTACAGCGGCAGCGCGACGCTCTCCGGGATCGCCACGCCAGTTGCTGCGCCCTGACCCAGCTTCGTCACTTGGCACGGACGCGAACTCGTAAGTATTTTAATGATAAAGCTTTACAACATCAGCAAGCCCGCTCGCAGGCCTGCCGCTGGCGCTGCGCGAGGGCATCGTCGCGGGCCTGCGGCACCGCGCTCCACAGGCACAGTCCGCGCTCGCCCTGGCCCAGCCGGCGCACGGTTCCAGACACCAAGCCGGCACCGGCTGGCCCTGAGCCATCTGGAACCGCACCTCCGGGGCCGCTCCGGGCGCTCCTCGCACCGGCCCCGCCGCATCGTGACCTAGGTGTAGCCGGCGTCCTACAGCCACGCAATACGCTCCTCGGTCGACAGACCGGCAGCCAGCACCGCCGTCGGGCGGGGGGCCGTGTCCGCGCCGGACAGGGCCTGCCATGGGGATCGGGCCGTGGACCGAGTGCCGGGCTCGGAGATGTTGCCGGGCAGGATCTGGCTGCGGCCGGGGCAGCCGGCCGCAGCGAGCGTGAGGGCCAGGGTCACCAGCGGGCAGGCTGGGAGTATCCGCGCTGCAGGTCGGCGCAGGCCAGGCCGTGGTAGGGGTGTCGGTGAGGTCGTAGAAGACGATCGTGGCTGGTAGGCCGAGCAGGGCGAGGGCCTGCCGGGCGCGGCGCGCGGCGCCGACGGAGCGGGCGCGGCTGGGGTCGGGGGAGTTGCAGTGGACGGTGGCCGGATCGGGGGCGGCGAGGAGGGTGGCGTAGTGCTCGGCTGTGGCGAGGAGTTGGGGATCGGGCGGGGCGAAGGGCTGCTGGTGGGCGAGGCAGTCCTGGATGAGTTGGGTGAGGACGGGCCAGTCGGCACCGAGGTTGAGCAGGGTGGATTGGCGGACGGCGTCACCGGAGCGGTGGATGAGCTGGTTGGTTCACCCCCGGTTTGGTTGTGATTTAATGTTGTGATTCAATAATGGCGAGGCTTGTACCGAGTTGAGGCTACTTCGCTTAATGTTCGCGGTGCTCGGCATGGTGGCGGTGGCGTCTGTCGGTGTCGCCCAGCAACTCACCGCGCCGACGGAGACCGCCACGCGGGAGACCGATGAAGGAGTGGACGTCCGTCGCAAGGACAAGCCGGAACTGGAAGGGATCTACCAGGCGGTCCGTGCGTTTCGAGCTATCACTTCCGCGGAGGGGCTGCGCTCCGCTCGAGGTGCAGGAGCGCCGGTGGCGAGACCGTCTACCGGTCGCACCGGATCGTGGCACGGTCGCCTCTTCGAGTACCTGCGGCATGA
Organism: Bryobacterales bacterium; assembly: GCA_965213745.1. Classification (GTDB taxonomy): domain Bacteria; phylum Acidobacteriota; class Terriglobia; order Bryobacterales; family UBA6623; genus VXMF01. The sequence goes on from CBDBZZ010000009.1 coordinate 195,016, forward strand.
TGTCCTGGACGCCGTGCCGCACGAAGTCGTCCAGCGGGGCGGCGACCGCAACTTGCGTCGCCGCAATCAGTTCGGCGTTACGGTCAGCGGCCCGGTTCTGATCCCGAAACTTTACGACAGTCGCGGCAGGATGTTCTTCACATTCTCCTACGAGGGCACTCGCGAGCGCGTGGGCCGATCCTATCTCTATACCGTGGCGAGTGCTCAGCAGCGACTAGGCGACTTCTCCGACTTGGTGGATCGGGCCGGCCGCCCGCGCACGATCTACGATCCCGCCTCGACCCGCCGGAATTCAGCTTTCCTGCCGGGGCGGCGGGTCGGCCACGGGAATCTCGAGTATGAGCGCGATCCGTTTCCGGGCAACCGCATCCCGGCCACCCGTCTCGACAGGGTGGCGCTGGCCTCGGTGACCACCTACCCGCAGCCCAACACCGACGTTGGTCCGTTCCTGCGGAACAACTACTGGACCAACCCCTCGGAACGGAATACGCCGGACGGCTTCATCGCCCGCGTTGACCACAACGTCGGTGCCGTGCAGCAAGTCACCATCAACATCAATTCCTCAGACGGATTCAAGGACACCCCGGACCTCTTCCCGGGAATCTCGAATCCCGGTCGTCCTGACGTGACCTTCAAGAAACGCCGGGTTCAGTTGGCCGACACCGTCAGCCTCACGCCGAACCTGACGTACCGGGGCTCGTTCACGGTCGACTTCGAACTGACCGATTCGCTCTCGCTGGTAAGCAGTCGCAACCTGCCGGTCGAACTCGATTTGCGGGGCGTGACGGGTCCCGTATTTCCGTCCATGCGCTTCCAAGGCTACGTGGGACTCGGTGCCTCCCGGGGCGCTTTCGTGCGGAATTCGTTTTTCGACTACGAGTTCGAGAACCGAGTGTCGCTACGGAGGGGCAATCACACCTGGTCACTGTCGAGCGATATCAGAGCGCTGCGGTGGAGCACGCTAGAGTTGGACTCTCCTTCTGGAAGCTTCTCGTTCAATGATCGGATCACCGGGCTGCCGGGCATCAACAACACAGGCGACGGTTTCGCGACCTTCCTGCTCGGGCGGGCTTGGCGAGCCGAAGCCACCGACCAGCCCTATCCCGCGTACCTGCGCCGGCACTCATTCCAGAACGCCATCAGCAACGAGTGGCGAGCCAGGCCCAACCTGACCTTGTCGCTCCGGCTGACGATTGACGCTAGCAGTCCGCGCACGGAAAAATTCGATCGGCAGTCAACCTTCGATCCTGACGCCATCAATCCGGCCACCGGCATTCCGGGGGCCTTGGTGTTCGCGGCTCGCGCAGGGCAGGGTCGGGCGTTCCAGCCCTTCCGCGTGCGCGCAGAGCCGCGCATGGGGATTTCGTGGAGTCCCACCGAGGATCGCAACACGGTCGTCCGCGGGAGCTACTCGCGATACTACACTCCGATTTCCCTGCGTCGGGGTCCGTTTGGGACGCAGGGCTTCTCCGGGCGACGGAATCCGATTTCCCCCAATCGCCAACTCGTTCCGGCGGTCGTGCTCGCCGACGGATTCCCGGCAGCGGCAAATCCGCTGCCGGACTTGCGCGGCGACTACGCCAACGATACCGATGTCGACATGATCCCGCGCACGGGGGCGCAGCCGACGTACGGCTACGCGCTCATGGAAGTCGAGCGCAAGCTCCCCATGGGCCTGACTGTGCGCGCCCGAGGGCGCACGATTCGCGGACGAGACATGTTGATCGGAGGGCAGATTGTCGGCTATAACCAAGCCCCCGTCGCGGCCCTGGACTTTCGCGACCGGCTCAATGACGAAACCTTCCGGCGCACCTTGCGCCCGTTCCCGCACTACCAGATGGTGCGAATGAACTACCAGTATCCCGGCGGCAAGTACCGTTACGACGAGGGGCTGGTAAACCTGCAGAAGCGCACGGGCGACGGACTCAGCCTAGACTTGCAGTACACGTACCGCAAGCGCTGGGACGACTATTCGGGCCCGGGCATTCAGGACCCGAGCGACCGCTCGACTGCATGGGGCCCGAGCAACGGACTGCGTCCGAAGCGCTTTTCGGTCACGTACACCTACGAACTGCCATTCGGTACCGGCAAGTCGCTGTTCGCCGGGCGCGGCGTGCTGTCGAAATTCTTTAGTGATTGGTCGGTCAGCGGTTTGACCAACTGGTACAGCGGCGATCCGATCACGCTCGAACCGCTGTTCAATAACACCGGCGGAATTGTCCCGTACCTCCGCGTGCAGGGCGTACCCGGAGTCGATCCGCACGTGAAGGATCCCGGGCCCGAGGCGTGGTTCAACCCGAACGCGTTCGTCGATCCCGCCGATTTCACTCTCGGCGACGTTCCGCGCACCCATCCGACCTTGCGCAACCCCGAGTATCGCCATCACGACATCGCCGTGACGAAGCGCTTGATGATTTCCCGGGAGCAGAGCCTCGAACTGCTCGTCCAGAGCTTCAACTTCCTCAATCAAGGGAATTGGAACGATCCCGATGACGAGATCGGCCCGGCGAACGCCAGGAACGCGAACGCCGGCAAGATCATCGGCTCGCGCGGCGGACGGATCCTGCAGGTCGGCGTACGCTACCACTTCTAGCGGATGCCCACCGTTCGCACGTTCGCTCTCGGCGTACTGGCGGCTGCCGGTCTCGGGGCGGAAGCGGTCAGAATTCCGGTCTGGTCCGAGGCGTCCGCACGGGATCTTGAAGTGACCCTGGACGGCCGGCCCATCGGGGTCGAAGCCATCCAATCGGCGGACGACCACCTGATTCTGCTGGTGGTGCTCGACATGGTGCGGTACCAGGACCGCTACGACGCCGTGAGGGAAGTGCTTGTGCAGAAGCTGCGAAAGTTGGGGCCAAAGTACTTCGCGGGGGTGCTCACGGCCCAGGATGGTCTGGCGGTCCAACTGGACCCTATCAGGAGCCGCAAGAAACTGAGCGAGAAGCTGGAATCCTTGGATGTGCGCGGGGTCCCGGGCTTACTGGATGTCGTGGAGCAAGCTTCGGAGATCGCAGACCGGACCTTGGTCGCGGCTCCTGTCCGGCTCGCCGTGCTGTTCGTGACGGACGGCAGGATTGAAGACTATCGCGGCGATTACACGGTGCCGGTCGTGAACCCGAGCGACAGCGGGGATCTGAGCCGCCGTTTCGGCAACCAGCTCATCCAGGCGCGGATCCGGCACGCAGTCGACACGCTCGGATCAGCGCAGGCGCCACTCTTCTTCCTGCATGTCGCGCGGCGGTATGACGACCAGAACGAGGTCTACCAGAACGGCATCAGCGAATTCGCCAGGATCACGGGCGGGACCGCACTCTTTGCGCAGGCGGTGCAGCAGATCCCGGCGTTGCTCGAGAGCCTGCTCGACGAGATCGCCGGGCATGCTGTGCTCACGATTGACGCACCATGCACGGGCCGGCTGCGGATCGAGGTCCGGGGGCCCCAGGGCGCGGCAAGGTCCAAGGAATCGATCGCCTGCCTCGCGGGCGACTCCTGAAGAGTCCGGCGCGAATTGGCGTCATCGTGCGTCGTGCGCGACGCCTCCCAGCGCCGCGCCGGTCGGGAGCATCGGATGCGGCCCAGCTTCGCCGCTTGGCACGGACGCGGATTCGTAAGTGCTTGTAAGATAAAGGCTCGCACGCCCGGGTGCGGGCGTTCCAGCACTCTAGGATTTGCAAATGGGCAGGACGGAGTCAGGACCGGGGGATGCCTGAGCACCGGCGCTGCAGGCCCACGGCTCGCGCCAGGTGGGCCGCACGTCTTGCCGGCAGGTGATCCAGGTGCCGTCCGCCGTGCGCAGCGTTGTCGTCGGCCGCACCCAACTGGCCGGCTGGGTGCGGCTCGTCGTCCAGCTGTCGTGACAGCCGTGGCGCTCTCAGGGGGGCGCACCGTGCTCAAAACGCTCCGGGTTGCGATACGGGCCGCCGATCTGCCTGACCCATGGAAACGGATCGTCGGCGTCGCACCTTGACCTTGGGGAACCTTCGGGCCAAGTTGTCGACTCCAGAAGAGTTCTACGCGCAAACGGCGCTGCTACGTGGAAGCTGATCGAACCATTAGAAAAGCTTGGCCAGATGGCTCGGCGGGGGAAGATGCCGACGCGTCATCCAGCTAACGGCGAAGTACGCCGCCAGCGATAGGCAGAAAGCGGGGATCACCTCATGCACATCTCGCAATCCCGGAAACGTGAACCGCGCGCCGAAACGCCACGCCAAAGTCGCGGCAATGCCGATCAGCATCGACCAGAATGCGCCGTGGCCCGTGCCCCACTTCAGGTACAGACCGCCGAAGATAGCCGGAAAGAAGCCCGCCGCGAACACCGCCCCGGCGAAGCTCGTGAGCTCGACGATGCCCGCTGGCGGGAAAATCGTGGCCAGCAGAACCGCAAACGAGTAAACCGCGATGGCCGCCTTCGTCCACCGTACCGTTGCCTGGGGGCTCATCGGCCGCCAAAGGCTCCAGATGTCGCCGACCGCCGCCGTGCCCACGATCAGCATGACCGAAGCCAGCGACGACATGCCCGCGGCGAACAGGCCCGCGATGCACAGCGCGGTGACGGCTTCGTTGTCGAACTTCGCCAGCATGAAGCCGACGACTTCATCGGTGTTCTGGATCAGGTAGGCGGCCTCCTGCTCTGTAACCATCCCGTGGACAAGCGCCCCGAGACCCATCACGCACACGAGCGAAACACCCAGGAACACAGGCGTCCAAACCATGGCGAACCGCATGCTGGCAGCATTGTCGATGGAGTAGAAGCGCACCAAGCAACGAGGCTCGGCGATTTGCTTCATGCCCACCGAGAGCCCGATCCCGAACACGTAGGTCAGCGAAACTAGGCCGCCGAAAGTCACCAAGCCGTCCCCGATGGGCGTACCGGCCGCGCTAGGGTGCCCAAGGTCGGAGATCCTGGCGAACAGCTCGCGGGGGCCGCCGACGTAGAGGAACGGGAGGGCCGCCATCACCAGCGCGACAACCAGCATCATCGCGCCCTGGACCGCATCGGTCCACAGCACGCTGTACATCCCGCCCATCACCGTGTACAAGCAGGTGAAGCCGAGGATCGCCGCCGCGCCCCAGGCGTAGGGCACTTCGAGAACTGCCTGCAGCAGGTGGGCGCAGCCCTTGGCGATGCCCGCCATGTACCAGAGCGTCGCAAACAGGATCGTCAGTGCCGACAGCACTCGCGTGGCCTTGGACAACGGACTGCGGTACCGGAAATCAAAGTAGTCGGGGATCGTCAGGGACCGGAGACCGGCGGTCTGGTTGCGGAGGCGCGGCCCCAGCAGCAGCCACGAGACCATGCAGAACGCGGTCCAAATAACGCCGACCCAAGTCCACGTGAAACCCGAGGCGAACGCCTGACCCGCTTGGCCGATGTAGGTATTGGTGCTGGCGAAAGTCGAGAAGAAGGCGAGCGAGGCCACCCAGCCGGGAATGCTGCGCCTAGCGACATAGTAGTCGGCGACCCCACGGGCCGCCTTGTGCCGGAAATAGACGCCGATGGCTAGGCATACGGCGAGGTAGGCCAGAGCTGTGGCCAGCACTGGCCAGTGGGCACCGAGCGTCGCCATCCTAGTCGTCGTCCGGGCGAATCTCGACGGCGAGGCGCCGGACGATCCAGGCGTTTCAACAGCACGAGGAACGCGATGACTCCGTACGCCGCTGCGTTACCGAAATCCACGTGCCGCACCTCCCGCCAGCCACGGCAGCTGCACGGGCAACCACTGCGCCAGATCCGGCCCAAAGGGCGAGGGGGGCGAGAGACTTTCAGCTACCGAGGGCCTGCTGCCGGAGCGAGCGGGCCCGCCCGGTTCGCTCCCCTGGGGCCGAAGCCGCTCACTGCACCCGCTTGGCTGTAAACGTGAGCGGGCCGCCGCCCATGCCGCCGCGACGCCCGCCCGGGCCAGGACCGCCGCCGGGACGTCCACCCTGCCCCCCCAGCGCCCGGGCCCCCGGGGCCGCCGCCCTTGCCCCCGGCCGGGTCCGCGACCGCCTCCTCCAGGCATGCCCGGTGGACGCTGCATGGTGCGTGTCAGTTCCATCTCGTCGCCTGCAACGGTCCCCTCGTACTTGAAGCGCACCTGCATTTGCCCTCGGGCCATGACTTGGACAAACGACACGCTGTCGCCGCGCACCTCGCCGTCCTCGATCTCGCTCATCCCCAGCATGTCGTTCCCGACGGTGCCGGTGAGCGACTCGCCATCCGCCTGCAGCGTGAAAGCGATAACCGTCGGTCCCCGCGGAGTCTCAATCTCGGCCTCCCATTTGCCGTCCACGCCTGCGGCGCTGGCTTTGGGAAGCGTAACCGCAGCCAGCGGAACGCCGAAGGCGAACATTCTCCTGGTCATCATCGCACGAGCCTCCTATAGCTCTGCTTGTATGGCGGAATTGCTGGGTGAAGGTTATAGCGGGCCCACCCGGAAGCTTCAGGGTCGCTCAAGTCGCATCGAGCACCGCAAGAGCCGCCATCGACACTGCCGCCGAGTTCTGCACTAGCAACGCACGGCCGCAGGGTTCGGGCCCTACGCAAGCCGCCCGTGCTAGGCGATCGGATGCGGCCCACGGTGAGTTCGGATTCCGTAACAATCCTCCGATACCAGCCTTGGGCGAACTCCAAGGATCGTGACGCCCAGCTGTTTAGGATAGCAAGCTCATTGCCTAGAATGAGGTTACGCGACTTGGCGCTTGGGCCCGGTCCGGCAGGCGGCTCTCCGGCCGGCTTCCGCGGATCCAGCGGTTCCGCTGGCGTGCGTCCGTCAAGACAGCGGCGAACCCGCAGCCCGGTCTTGCCGCGCATAATCATTGCAAGGCACACTCCCCCGCAGAACGCCACAAAGCTCGGACGGAGCCGACTCCGGGCGTCCCGATCGCAGCTGTCCGCGGTGCATCGGGTGGCCGCTCAGGGCAGGGCTCCGCCTCGACGAGAACCGAGCTCCGGCACCCTGCCCAGACCCGATGCTGCTAAGGCGCACTCAATGGTGCGAGCCGCGATGCAGCCCTCACGCAGCACCTGCGCCCCCGCGCCGGTGAGGTCTACGATGGTCGACGGAACCGGCCTCTTCACCCGCCCGGCATCGAGGATTAGCGAGAGGCGATCGCCAAGCTGCGCCGCCACCTCAGCGGCGGAACGGGCCCCGGTGCGCCCGGAGAGATTGGCGCTTGTGCCCGTTAGCGGGCACCTAGCCTGCCGCACGAGCGCTCTGACCAGCGGAGAGCGAGGCAAGCGGACGGCGACCGTCCCCCTCCCCGCCGTCACCAACGACGAAACGTTGGGCGTCGCTGGGAGCACAAGCGTCAAGGGCCCTGGCCAAAACCGTCGAGCCAGGACCGCGAACGCCGGCGGCTTGTCCGCCACGATCCCGTCAAGCCTTCGGAAGGAGTCGAGCAGCAACAGGATGGGCTTGTCCTCAGGGCGGCCTTTGAGTCGGAACAACAGCTTGAGGGCCGACCCGTTCCGGGCGTCTGCCAGCAGACCGTAGAGCGTGTCGGTGGGAGCGGCGACTACACCGCCGCGGCCGATCTCCGCGGCGGCGCACCGCAGCAATGCCAGACTGGGGGAAGCCCCTTCGACGTGAAGTCGCACGCATCGCGGCACTGCCGTTCATATTACGCTGAGAAACCGGGCCCGCCTCCGATGGCCAAGCCGCAAGAAACTATCACTAGCCGCAACAACCCCTGGCTGAAGCAACTGCGCCATGCCGGCGCGCGCAGCGGGACGACCGCTACGGGCGCAGCGCTGGCGGAATCGCCGCTCCTGCTCCAGGAAGCCCTCCGGTCCGGCCTCGAAGTCGAGCGCGTTTTCGCCGCGGAGCGCATACACGCCCAGGTGGCGGCTTGGCTTCCGCCGCACCGCCGGATTCCGCTCCATGCCGTGACGGACCGCCTGTTTGACGAGGTGGCTACCACTACCCGCCCCCAGGGAGTTCTGACCCTGGCCAAACTGCCGACATGGACGCCCGCAGCGGTCTTTGCCGGCCTGACACTGGTGCTGGACGCCGTGCAAGATCCCGGGAACGCGGGGGGCATCGTTCGCTCGGCGGAGGCCTTCGGCGCATCCGGGCTCGTGTTCCTCAAGGGCTCCGCCTCGCCGGCGAACCCGAAAACCTTGCGAGCCGCCGCCGGCTCACTCTTCAGGCTGCCCTTTCTGCAGGGCATTGATTCCGCCGAGCTACCGGAGCTAGCCCGGCGGCACGGCAAGAGCCTGCTCGCAGCGGATGCGCGAGGAGGCACGTCCCTGCCGAACGCCCCCCTCTCCGACTCGGCCGCAGTCGTCATCGGCTCCGAGACCCACGGGGTCGCGCCGCATTTGCTCGCGGCATCCGCATCGGTCGCAATCCCGACCAAGACCGTCGAGTCTCTCAACGCAGCGGCGGCGGCGACCGTGGTCCTGTACGAGGCCTTCCGGCGAGGCCTGCGCCCGTGAACCTGTTCCACGAGCCCGACGGGAGCGTTGCGGACGCTAGGCCAAGACCGCTGGCCGAAAGGATGCGGCCGCGGACGCTCGAGGAATTCGTCGGCCAGGAGCATCTGCTCGGGCCGGGGAAGCCGCTGCGCCACCGCATCCAGGAGGACGACCTCGGCTCGATCATTCTGTGGGGGCCGCCGGGGGTCGGCAAGACCTCCCTGGCCCGCATCGTCGCCGCAACGACTCGCTGCGAGTTCGTCTCCTTCAGCGGCGTGCTGAGCAGCATCAAGGACGTCAAGGCTGTCCTGGCCAGCGCGGAGCGCCTGCGCCGTGCTGGTCGGCGGACGATTGTCTTCGTGGACGAGATCCACCGGTTCAACAAGTCGCAGCAAGACGCCTTTCTGCCGTACGTCGAGCGCGGAGACATCGTATTGATCGGAGCAACCACGGAGAACCCCTCGTTCGAAGTCATCTCCGCCCTCCTGTCGCGCGCCAAGGTGTACACGCTTCAGCCGCTCGACACGGCCAGTCTGGTCCGACTGCAGCAAGCGGCCCTCCGCGAGGAAGCCAGGGGTTTGGGGGGCCAAGCGCCAGCAGTTCCGCTGCCCCTGCTGGAACGGATCGCTGTCTTTGCCGGAGGCGACGCCCGCATCGCTCTCGGTGCGCTCGAGGCCCTGGTCGCCGCAGCAGCGGGCGCATGCCCGACTGAGGCCCTGCTGCAGGATGTCCTGCAACGCCGCCTGCCGCGATACGACAAAGGCGGCGAGCAGCACTTCGATCTGATCTCGGCGCTGCACAAGTCGGTGCGCTCCAGCGATCCCGACGCGGCGTTGTACTGGTTAGCCTGCATGCTGGAGGGCGGCGAGGACCGGCTCTACATCGGCCGCCGCCTCGTGCGCATGGCCGCCGAAGATATAGGCCTAGCGGACCCTCGCGCCGTCGAAATGGCTATGGGAGCCGTCGAGGCGTTCCGGCTCATCGGAGAGCCCGAAGGCGACCTGTTTCTGGCCCAGGTGGCGGTCTACCTAGCCGTCGCCCCGAAGTCCGACTCGGTGTACCGGGGCCTCGGGAAGGCCCGCCAGGCCGTGCGGACGGGGCCCGTCCGCCAAGTGCCGCTGCGCCTGCGGAACGCACCCACGCGCCTGATGCGCGAGCAGGGCTACGCGAAGGGTTACGAGCACGCCCACCAGGCGGACGCCGGGGTAGTCGCCATGGAATGCCTGCCCGAGGGCCTTGAGGGGGCCCGGTTCTATGCGCCAACGAACCGCGGCATCGAAGAGCGCATCGCCAAGCGCCTGGCCGACATCCGCCGCCAGCGCGAGGAGCTCAGGCGGCAGGACGGCAGCTGACCCGCGGCCGGGCCGCACGATCCCGCCCCATCGCTCCCACCGCTCAGCTGCGAACCGCCGCCTCGCTCGCCTCCTCGGAATCCGCTAGCTGCTGCTCCAACCGCAGCAGCTCCAGCCGCACCGAGTCGCGCAGCGCGTCCCAGCTAGCCTCCAGCACATCGTCCGAGACACCCACTGTGGTCCAGTTCGTCCGGTGGTCGGCCCAGTTGATCAGCACGCGCACCTTCGCCGCCGTGCCCTTGCCGGGATCAAGGACGCGAACCTTGTAGTCCACGAGGCGGATGTCGGCGACCGCCGGATAGGCCTCGGCCAAGCACTGCCGCAGAGCCGCCGCCATGGCGTCGAACGGCCCCGACGAGCGCACTCGAGCGCGCTGGACCCCAGCCGGGGTCGACACTTCCATCCGGACCTCGCATTCGGAGTGGTCCAGGCCCGTCTTGAAGATCGTAGTGTTCATCGCCTTCAGGCGGAAGAAGTCCTTCTCCTCGGCCAGCGCTTGACGGATGAGGAGCTCGAACGAGCCGTCGGCGGATTCGAGCTCGTAGCCCTCGAATTCCAGGTGCTTGATGCGCTCCAGCACCTCCCTGCGGGCCTCGGCGCTGAGCCGGTGCTCCCAACCCTTCTCCTGCAGCTTGAAAGCGATGTTGCTGCGGCCCGACAGGTCGCTAACCAGGACCCGCCGCTCGTTGCCGACAGCTTCGGGCTCGACATGCTCGTAGGTCGCCGCGTCCCGGAGCACCGCGCTCACGTGGATGCCGCCTTTGTGCGCGAACGCGCTCTTGCCGACGAACGCGGCACCGTTGGCCAGCCGGAGGTTCGCCATGTCCGCCACGTAGTTCGCGAACGGGGTCAGCCTAGCTACGTTCTCGCGACCGATGGTCGTGTGCCCCAGCTTGAGCTCAAGATTGCAGATGACCGGGATCAGGTTGCAGTTGCCGCAGCGCTCCCCGAAGCCGTTCATCGTGCCCTGGACATGGGTGGCCCCGAGTTCGACGGCCGCGACGGCGTTGGCCACTGCGACTTCGGAGTCGTTATGCGTGTGGATACCGATGACGCCGTCGAAGTTCCTGCGCACATCGGAGATCACCTCCGCAAGACGGCCGGTCAGGGTGCCGCCGTTCGTGTCGCACAGCACGAGGCTGTCGGCCCCGGCGCGCTGGGCGGCCTCGAGCGTGCGCAGCGCGAAGCTACGGTTCGCCGCGTAGCCGTCGAAGAAATGCTCCGCGTCGTAGATCACCTCGCGGCCCAGCGCCTTGATGTAGGCGACCGTCGAGCGGATCATCTGCAGGTTCTGCTCCTCGGTGACGCGCAAGGCGCGCTCGGTGTGCAGGTCCCAGCTTTTCCCGAAAATAGCGACGGCAGGCGTCTCCGCTTCGACGAGCATGCGCACATTGGGATCGTCCTCGGCCCGGTTCGCCGCGTGCCGGGTCGACCCGAACGCCACTAGGCGCGCTCGGCGCAGCTGCAGCTCGGACTTGGCGCGCCCGAAGAACTCGGCGTCCCGCGGGTTGGATCCGGGCCAGCCACCCTCGATGTAGTCGATGCCGATTTCGTCCAGGCGTCGGGCGATGGCCAACTTGTCCGCCACCGAGAAGGAGATGTTCTCCCCCTGGGTGCCGTCCCGGAGCGTCGTGTCGTAGACAAAAACCCGCATAGGGGCCTCTCGCCGGTCAAGCCCTTGGGGCGGGGGCCAAGGGCGTCGAGTCGGGCTTTTCCTTCTTGAGAAACGGCATCATCGCCCGGAGCTTGCCGCCGACCTGCTCGATCAGCTGGCCCTCCTGCTCGGCGCGCATCGCCAGAAACTGCTGCCGCCCGGCGCGGTTCTCAGCCATCCACTCCTGGGCGAAGGCTCCAGACTGGATCTCGGCCAGGACGCCGCGCATCTTCTCGCGCACGGTCGGGTCGACTACCCGCGGGCCACGGGTGTAGTCGCCGTACTCGGCGGTGTCGGACACCGAGTAGCGCATGTAGCTCAAGCCGCCTTCGTAGATGAGATCGACGATCAGCTTCAGCTCGTGCAGGCATTCGAAGTAGGCAATCTCGGGCTGGTAGCCGGCTTCGACCAGAGTTTGGAAACCGGCTCGGATGAGCTCGGAGCAACCGCCGCAGAGCACCGCCTGCTCGCCGAAAAGGTCGCTCTCGGTCTCCTCCTTGAAGGTGGTCTCGATCACGCCCGCCTTGAGGCAGCCCAGCCCGAGCGCGTAGGCGAGGGCCTGCTCCTTCGCACGGCCCGAGACGTCCTGCGCGACGGCGACCAGGGCCGGCACGCCGACGCCTTCCACGAAGAGCTCGCGCACCCGGTGCCCCGGGGCCTTCGGCGCAATCATGGACACGTCCACGCCTGCGGGAGGCGTGATCTCCTTCCAGTGGATGGAGAAGCCGTGGGCGAACATCAGCGTGTCGCCGGGCCGGAGGTTGGGCTCAATGTCGCTGCGGTAGAGATCGGGCTGGATGTGGTCCGGCAGCAGCACCATCACGACCTGGGCGCAATGGACGGCCTCGGCCACGGTGCGCACCTCGAGGCCCGCCCGTTCGGCCTTCGGCCAGGACTTGGAGCCCTCGTACAAGCCGACCACGACGTCGAGGCCGCTTTCCTGGAGGTTGAGGGCATGGGCGTGGCCCTGGCTGCCGTAGCCGATGACGGCGATCCGCTTGCCTTTCAGGAGGTCGAGGTTGCCGTCGGCCTCGTAGTAGATGGTTGCGGGCATGGTTGCGGTGGGGTTTCCTTTCGGGGATGGAGTGCGGGGCGGAAGGCGCGATACCGCCTAGGGCTCGCTCAGCATGGCCTCGATGTACTGAGGCACGGGGAGCTTGTTGTGCTTCGCCCGGGCCATTGCCATCGCTCCCGAGCGGACCATTTCGAGCGGCCCGTACGCGTGGAGCAGGGAGATCAGGGCGTTGAGCTTGTCGGGAGATCCCGTCACTTCCAAGGTGAAAGAGGCCGGCGAGGCATCGACGACCCTCGCGCGGAAGATCTCGGCTTCCTTGAGCAGGTCCGCCCGGCGCTCCTCGGGCACCTGGATCTTGATCAGCGCCATCTCGCGGCGCACGGCCTGGGAATCGGTGAGGTCGACCGCCTTGATGACGTTGACGAGGCGCGAGATCTGCTTGATCAGCAGCTCCCGGCCCTGCTCGCCGACGGTCGCGACGATCGTCATGCTGGAGAGCGTCGGGTCGAGCGTGCGGGCGACGGTCAGGCTCTCGATGTTGTACCCGCGAGACGTGAGGACGCCGGCCACGCGCATGAGAGCGCCGGGCTTGTTCTCGACGAGCAGCGAAATCAGCTGGTTCATGGAAGGCCTCCCGGAAGCTAGTCGCCAGCCACCGCCACGGCGGGCTCGACGTCCGGCTGCAGGATCATCTCGTGGACGGCACCGCCGGCCGGCACCATCGGATAGACGCATTCATCCACGGCCACCTGGACATTGAGAAGATACGGCCCCGGCGTCAGGAACGCCTCCTGCAGAGCGTCATCCAGGTCCTCGGGGGCTCTGACGGTGGCGGCCTCGATCCCGAACGACGCGCCCAGCAGGGGCGCGTCGGGGAACGCCCGGATCGCGCACTCGCTGTAACGCCCGCCATAGAAGAGCCGCTGCCATTGGCGGATCATGCCGAGGTTGTCGTTGTTCATCACGACGATCTTGACGGGCAGCTGGTGGGAGGCGATGGTGCCTAGCTCCGGCAGCGACATCATGAAGCCGCCGTCGCCGACCACGGCAATGACCGTCTTGTCGGGGCAAGCGAACTTGGCTCCCATGGCGGCCGGCAGCCCGAAGCCCATCGAGCCGAGGCCGCTCGAGGACTGCCACAGCCGGGGATGGTTGAAGCGCAGGTACTGCGCCGCCCACATCTGGTGCTGCCCCACATCGACGGTGACGATGGCCTCGCCTCGGGCGTGGCCGTCGATGCACTCCATCAAGTACTGCGGCTTGATCGTGTCGGCGGACTGCTGGTAGGCGAAGGGCCGCTCCCGCTTCATTTCGCGAATGTAGTCCAGCCAAGCGAGCCGGGCTTGGCGACGTTCGCGCCCCAGTGTCTCTTGGGTCGCCTCGAGGCGCTCGTTGAGCCGCTCGAGGACGGCCTTCGCGTCGCCGACGACGCCCACATCGGCGCGGCGGTTCTTGTTGATCTCCGCCGGATCGATGTCGACATGCAGCACTTGCGCCTTGGGGGCGAAGGCGTCCAGGCGCCCGGTGACCCGGTCGTCGAAACGCACGCCGAGGCCGATCAGCGCGTCGCACTGCGTGACGCCCATGTTTGCCGCGTAGCTGCCGTGCATGCCGAGCATCGAGATGAAGTTTGGGTGACCTGTCGGCATGGCCCCGAGGCCCATCACGGTGTGCGCCAGCGGGGCCTCCAGGATCTCCGAGAAGCGCACCAGCTCGGCGCTCGCGTCAGCGGAGATCACGCCGCCGCCGGCGTAGATATACGGCCGCTCAGCATTCCAGAGAAACTCGACGGCCCGCTCGATCTCCCCGTCGTCCGGGGCGCCGACCAAGCCGTATCCGCGCAGCGGGTGCATCGCCTGCGAGGCTCGGTATTCGCGCTTGGAGAGCAGGACATCCTTGGTGATGTCCACCAGGACCGGGCCGGGGCGGCCGCTCGAGGCGATGAAGAACGCCTCGTGGATGGTCTGGGCCAGTTCGTCGAGGTCCTTGACCAGATAGTTGTGTTTGGTGGCCGACCGGGAGATGCCGAATGTATCGGCCTCCTGGAAGGCGTCCCGCCCGATCAACCCCTGCGGCACTTGGCCGGTGATCGCCACGACCGGAATCGAGTCCATCAAAGCATCCACGAGCCCGGTCGTGAGGTTCGTCGCCCCGGGGCCGGAAGTGGCCATGCACACGCCCGGCTTGCCGGTGGCGCGGGCGTAGCCTTGGGCGGCGAAAGCCGCGTTCTGCTCGTGCCGCACCAGCACGTGATGCAGCGAATGGCTGTAGAGCACATCGTAGACGGGCAGCGTCACACCGCCCGGGTATCCGAAGACCACCTCCGTGCCCTCGCGAGCCAGGCTTTCGACTAGGATTTGCGCTCCGCTCAGCAACGCCATGGTTGGAATCCCTCGTTTCTCATTCCCCTGCAACCATCATCCACGATAGCGGGAACGAGGAGAACCCAGCGCCCGCCCCAAGCGATTCAGCCCCGGTCGGCGGACTCCGCAGCGCATGAGCTGCGCGAGGCTCAACCGGGGCCCGGTACACCGACCGGGATGGGCAGGCAGCCGTCGCGGAGCACGGCGCACGGCGCACCGGAGGCGGTCCGATCGCAGCCGCCCCAAGGCATGGACGAACGGCCAAAACGGTATTGCGCCGCACAATCGAAAAACGCACAGTCACACCGGAGCTCGGCGCAGCGGCGGCAGGCACCTTCGCTCAATACGGCCATGCGGATCATCAGCCCGGCTGCCGCAGGGCAGCAGACACATTACATTATGACTCGCCAGCAGGCAGCAGTCAATGGACATGGTCCGATCCCCTGATTCCCGGGTAAAAACTCCGGTTGCCAATAGAAACGTTTTTGTGTTGAAATGATTTAGAAGGTCCTCCGGGATGGCCGCGTATTGCATCTTGGGGATGCATCTCGATTTTTTGGAGGCCCCCTGCCCCCGCCAGCGCTCCTAGCCTAGCTGGCGGCACCTGCGACGACCACTGGACGGCCGACAGCCGGCGGCTCGGCGAATACCTGCAATAGATGAACCAGGCGGCGCTGGAGGGGCTGCAGCGATGCGCGCGGCTGGTGCCGCTGGGGACGCAGGCGTGCGGGCAGCAGTGGGAGTCCGTGCCGGTGTTCAGGGACGGCCCGGGGATCGTGGTGGAGGGCAAATTGTTCGAGAACACCCAGTTAACAGTTGTGCTTATTTTCCTTACTAATTCTGCCAAAAGCAATTGCAAGCAAACTACCAATAGAATCAATGGCTTGCGGGGATTTTTCGTGCAATTACTTATGAACACATCAGTAATACGCATCTCGATAAGATGCTTGAGCTTGTTCACGGCGCGGTTCAGCCGCGTGTTCACATTGGACCGGGAGATGTGGATGCAGGTAGCGGTTTCGTCAACCGAAAGGTCTTGGTACACGCGCAACTCGACGACCTGGCGATAACGACCTGGCGATAGGTGTCCGGCAACATCGCAACCATCTCGCGCAGCAGGAAAAGCATCTGATCCGTCTGCAACCGGGCTTCAGTATCCTGTCCGATTCTGCGAGTTGCAACGTACTGATCGCGTCAAAAGTCGTGTCATCAGAATTCAGGAAAGAATATACTTGCAGTCTGCCTCCCGAAAGAAGGCTCGCACCTTTTCCGGAGCTTTTTGCAAAGACTGGCAAGCAGCTTCCAGGTTGTCACGAAGCTGTTCTTTGGTCTTGCTCAGCTCGTGACTGACCCGCCGCTGGACCAAGGCCCCTAGCAGTTCCGCAGGATTGACTTGCGGCGAGTAGGTCGGCTGAAAGTACAGCTCTACTGCGGCTTGGTTCGCTTCCAGCCACTCCTGGATGATCCGGGCCCGGTGAATACTACAATTATCGACGACCAACAGAATCTTCCGGTCCGCTGCCTCCGCGATCCGCTCTGGAACCCCCGGAAGACCTCCGCCGGGACAGGACCTTCCCGCACTGGGTCCTAGAGCTGGCCCTCCGGGCTGCTGGCCGCCAGCAGGGGGAGGCGGAAACGCCCGCTGGCCACCTGCACGACGGGGGTCTGACCGCACGGGGCCCTAGGTGCGCCCGGACACGCTCTGCGCAGCCAGGCCGGACTCGTCGGCGCAGGCGATCATGGCTCCCCACTCCTGGGCACGACGAAGGAGTTGGGGGAACTTCTGCGTCCTTCCAGCGCTGCACAGCAGCGGGATCGTACCGGGTGGCGCGCCGCTGGGGTCGCTGCGGGGGGAGTCCGAGCCGCCGCAGGATCCGGCGCACCGGGGAGACGCTCAGGACGCTGCCGAACTTCTCCCAAAAGGCTTGGCGCACTCGCTGCGCGGTCCACCAAGCGAACTCGAATTTGTATTGATCGGGGTCTTGGTCTAGCACGACGATACGGATCCAAGCCAGGTGCCGATCTGTCCATTTGCGTGGTCTTCCCGTTCTTTTACGATCCCGCAGGCTTTCCATACCTCCCAGAAAAAAGCGTGAGATACAGCGATAGATCGTGCGTATGGAGAAAGGGACGCAGGACTTTATCTGGGCCACTGACTTCCCTTCGAGGAACTGCAGGACCACCTTCTTTCGAACCTCGAACTTCTGGTCCTCAGTAAGGCGCAGGAAGAAAAAATCTTTCTTTTATCATACTAATAGAGTACAACAAATCCACCCTGCAGATCAATCGACGAAGGGATTCCCAAGACACGACTTTTGACGCGATCAGTATGCGAAAGGTACTTCCCCGAGGCGCTGGCGGCGGTAGTCCTTGGCGCTATTGGCCACGATCGTACCGACCTAGGGGCAGGCCGTGGGTCCGCCAAGGCTGATGCGGGTGGCTGGCAGGACCTTGATCCAACTCGCCTGCAGTGCGTCGCGGGCTAGGTTGTCTTCGCCGACAATGCGCCTAGCGCGGGTAGAAAGCGCCGTGTGCAGCAGGCAATCCACTCTGCCTGCTACACGTCATTCGAGCCACTCGATCAGGATTGGAAGCCAGCCTCGCGCTGGTGGCGCAGCGCGAGCACAGTCACTTGGTCCTCCTCGTGGTGGTACAGCGCGACATAGCCGCTGGCACCGAAATCGATCAGCAGTTCGCGGCAGGCGGGCAGGTTCGCGGCAGGCGGGCAGGTCCGCGACAGGCCGGCCGATCCGGGGATGCTGTGCGAGAGCCTGCACAGCGGCGGTGATCGCCGCCGCGGCGCGGCGGGCGGCGGCGGGGCTCTTGGGCTGCAGGAACGCACGTAGGCGCTCCAAGTCACGCACGGCGGCCGGGGCGAAGCTTACTCGTGGCACGCCGGAGCTGCCGTCTCTGTGTCCTCGCCCCAAGTCTCGAGCCACGCCAGCACTTCCGCGGCGCTGGCGTGCAGGCCGGTGTCCCGGTGCTCCCGCCAAGCGTCGCGCCCCGCTTGCAGGAAGGCGTCGCGCGCCTCTTCGCGCTCCACGTACTGGTGGATCGCGGTGCGCATCAGCCAGTGCGCGGTGCGCTGCCGGCGGGCCGCGAGGCGCTGCATGCGGGCGCACAGTTCCGGAGCGAGTTTGACGGAGACGGCTGGCATGGAGGTGCTCCCCAGGAAATACTACCAAGCATTACTTATCAAGGCCCGGACAGACCGCGGGCGCTGGACAATGTCCGGTAAATGACCATAAAACGACTCCTGAAGGTCCTGAACAGTCGCAAAACGGTGCTTCGGACGCGATTTCGCGAGGGGGATCGTACCCCAGCGACTTTAGCAACAGGCTCCTAGGAGGCCGCTCACGATGTTTTCACGTGCGTGTTTAGGTGGACGCCTACAATGCGCTCGAAGCTCTCCGCAACATGGCCGCCGCCAACCTCATCGCCCGCTTCGAGTCCAAGCTGGACGCCCAGGACACCAAGCTGAAAATGCTCATGTGGATGATCGGCGCCGCCGTCGCCGTCCTCGCCGTCCTCGTCCGCCTCTGGGGCTAGCTAGCCCCCCTTGGTCCGCGGCTCGGCCTGCCGCCGCCTAGATGCCCGTTGCCGCGCCGTAGAGGCTCTAGGAGCGCCCCACAGCGCTCCGGACGGGTTAAAAAACCACGTTCAGGGCCGAAAACGGCTCAGAGCGCGAAATCCGGCCATTCCGGGAGCCGCGCCCCGAAAAAACAGGCCCGAGGATGCCCGCTACGACATCCGCGGCACCCCCGACCGACCTGGACTACCCCCGTGTCCACGGACGAGTCTGGCTCGCAACTGCGGCGGGCCCCGCGAGTGGTGCCGGCATCACGATCACCGGCTGCGGGCTCGCCCCCTCAGTCAGGGGCCCACTGCCGCAAGCGGCGCAACGGATCGCTCCGCCGCCCGCCGATGCGCTTGGTCATAGGCATCCTGCAGGCGCAGCC
Organism: Bryobacterales bacterium; assembly: GCA_965213745.1. Lineage (GTDB taxonomy): Bacteria > Acidobacteriota > Terriglobia > Bryobacterales > UBA6623 > VXMF01. The sequence goes on from CBDBZZ010000009.1 coordinate 213,757, forward strand.
AGAAAGCAGCGGTGGACCAGCCCGCCGCCGCCAACCGCGCCGCCAGCCGGGACGTCAGGGGCACCCGGCCATCCAGCACGCCCAGCAACTCCTCCACCGAAATGCCGATGCGGGCGGCGGCATCAGCCGGCGACTCGCCATCCAGCCACAGCTCGCGGATCACCGCGCCGGGATGCTGCCGAACATACATGTGGGGCTCCGAGACCTGCGCGGCCTGCTCCAGACTGATGATAATCTTCCAGACCGACATCGCAGGCATCTCCGGCGGAATCGAAGCGGAAGACGACGCGCCAGTTCCGGGAGACGGTGACAGCCCAGAACCCGGCCCGGTCCCCGCGCAGCGGATGCAGGCCGGACACGCCGTCCAGGTCGCCGGGCCTGCAGGCCACATCAAGGGTGTTGAGAATCGCGGTGATCCTAGGGATCTGCTCCGGCGGCAACCGCCGCGTGTCGCCCCGGCGGCGGTAGCGCCGCAGCCCAGAGTGCATAAAGGAGCGGATCACCGGGACAGGCTCCCTGCCCCAGTGGGGGTCGCAAGAGGGCTGCGCTGTGACCCAGCGGCTGGAGACGTCTTCGCTGCCAGCTCTTCGCCGCTCAGAATTCGTCGTAAAATTAAAGTATTCTCTAAATCTTGCATTCGTGCGTCTCTCCTATGACCTCATAAAGACGGGCGGTGTCGGTCCGGAACGGACCACCGCCGGTGCGCATGAAAGCCCCGTCCTATGCTATAATTATTCTTTTGCTTAACTCGATTGAGGAGGTATTTTATAATGTATGAATTCAATATTTGTAAATTCTTGGAACACAAGCAGATATCACCAGAAATTCTGAGGGATACAGAGCGCATTCTAACCGAAATTTCCTACGTGGAAACGGTAGAGGCTGAGCGTCGGTTGCGCACGGATTATGTTCGTCAAGGTTCCGATCCAACGACGGAAATTTGGCGCGAGTTGGTGCGGGTCTCAGACCGAAGGGAGCGGCTGGCAAAGCAGTTGGTGGTGACGCCGCATGTGGATTCCCCGGCCACCCAGCCGAAGATGCTCATGTGGATGATCAGGGCCGCCGGCGCGGCTCTCGACATCCTCGCCCGCCTCTGGGGCTAGCCCCCCTCCAACCTAGGCTACCAAACGGCACGGCGGACTGGCGAGTACAGCAAAACCTCGCCTACCCCGCGCCCTGCCCTGCCGCGCCGCGCTGAGTCACTCTAGCAGAGAAATCTGGCAGAGCTTCCGGGCGGCACCGAGCGCGGACGAACTCAATTGCTTTCGCCGTCCCGCACCAGCTGCTCAATGGAAGTGCCGTGCTCGCCCAGCACCTTGTCCAGACTAGCCATGAGGATTGAGTGCATGCTGCAGCGGGACTCGAAGGAAAGCCTCCGCAAGTGCTCGTGGACGGGGAGCGGCAGGTAAACCGAGACCTGCCGCTTGCCGGGGCGCGCCGGCGGCCTTGGCGGGGGCACCCCGGGTTGCGGTTGCGACACTTGCTGCTTCGCTGCCAGAGCCAGAGCGAGAGGATTGGACTTCATGGGACTCCCTTCAACTGCTTGACTGCCCAGGGCCACAAGTCGCGCATCTCCTTTGCCGCCTTGCTGCGCGGAGCGAACTCCGTGACGCCTAGGCCGACCGCTAGGGCGTCGGCGTAGGCATTGCGCAGGCCAACGCGGACAGATGCGACCTGGCCAAGAGCGGATAGCACATCCTCGGCCTGCGCGGCGCGCCGCGCGTCGGCACTTGGGTGAGCACGAACGCTGTGCCCCTAGCGATCCGGCTGGCGGCGGAATGCGTTCGCATGGCCGCATCAATGTCCGCGATAGTGGGGCGGCATGGGATCAGCGCAAGGTCAGCCAGCGCAGCGCATCGTTCGAGGCCGTCATCCGACCCGGCGTGTCGAGCACCATCATGTCGTACTGCTCCCTCCCCGCCGCCACGGCATCCCGCACCGCCGAGAGGGGGATGCTCACAACATCCGGGCCGAACCGGGCATTGCGCCGCTTGTACCATGCGGAGATTGATCCTTGCGGGTCGGCATCAGCCATCGCCACATTCAAACCGAACTCCACTGCAGCGGCCGCTAGCGAGCAGGCCAGCGTAGTCTTGCCGCTGCCGCCTTTCTGCGAAGCCAGAGCTACCACCCACACAACAATAACATGATACAATGCTGATATTATATGCTCTTGCAGTCTTAGAATTTTACCCTGATCGGTAGACTTGCCTACCGCCGCGATGTACTTCCGAAGCTGGCCGCGGATCTGGTCTACGGAGGTCATCCGTGGACCGAGCGGAAGTGCCAGACAGCAAAACACGCTCCCGAAGCGTTGGAGTTGCGCCGCGCAGCCGAGAGCGCCCAATCGGACAGTGGTGGGCCTATCTATCGCACGAGACAGCAACACACGGGTGGTCTCCGCACGCTGCGGTGCCGCCGCACATCGGCAGCCGCGTGTGCTGGCCGCCCAGGAAGACTCTACAGCCCAAGCGCTCTTGGCTAAGGTGCTGAACGACCTGTTCCAGAAGCGGAACTTTCCTCTAGTCGCGTAGGCGCAGCATGCGATGGAGACAGTGGGCGGAGGTATCCAGCGGTGCGCTGGACTACCAGCGGGACATACTGCCCAAGCTAACCGTCGAGGCGGTCTACCGCGGCATACAGTGGACCGCCCAGCGGGGGCGGTACTGGCGTGCGCCTTGCCCGTTCCATGCGGATGGCGACCGGAGGTCGCAGCGCTTCAGCGTGGACACCCGGACACTCGGCTACTGATCGCGTCAAAAGTCGTGTCATCAGAATTCAGGCAAGAATATACTTGCAGTCTGCCTCTCGAAAGAAGGCTCGCACCTGTTCCGGAGCTCTTTGCAAAGACTGGAAAGCAGCTTCCAGGTTGTCGCGAAGCTGTGCTTCGGTCTTGCTCAGCTCGCGACTGACCTGCCGCTTGACCAAGGCCCATAGCAGTTCCACCGGATTGACTTGCGGCGAATAGGTCGGCTGAAAGTACAGCTCTACTGCGGCTTGGTTCGCTTCCAGCCACTCCTGGACGATCCGGGCCCGGTGAATCCTGCAATTATCGATTACCAACGGAATCTTCCGGTCCGCTGCCTCCGCAATCCGCTCCCAAAACTTCCGGAAGACCTCCGCCGTGACAGGACCTTCCCGCACTGTGTCCTAGAGCTGGCCCTCCGGGCTGCTGGCCGCCAGCAGGTTGAGGCGGAAACGCTCGCTGGCCACCTGCACGACGGGGGTCTGACCGCACGAGCCCCAGGTGCGCCCGGACACGCTCTGCGCAGCTAGGCCGGACTCGTCGGCGCAGGCGATCAGGGCTCCCAACTCCTGGGCGCGGCGAAGGATCGGGGGGAGCTCTTCGTCTTTCCACCGCTGCGCAGCAGCGGGATCGTACCGGGTGGCGCGCCGCTGGGGCCGCTGCGGGGTGAGTCCGAGCCGGCGCAGGCTCCGGCGTACCGGGGAGCCGCTCAGGACGCTGCCGAACTTCTCCCCAAAGGCTTGGCGCACTCGCTGCGCGGTCCACCCAGCGCACTCGCATGGGTCTTGAGCGGGGTTCTGGTCTCCGCCGACGATACGGATCCAAGCCAGGTTCCGATCTGTCCATTTGCGTGGTCTTCCCGTTCTTTTACGATCCCGCAGGCTTTCCATACATCCTAGGATGAAGCGTGAGATCCAGCGACAGATCGTGCGTATGGAGAAAGGGACGCAGGACTTTATCTGGGCCACTGACTCCCCCTCGAGGAGCTGCAAGACCACCTTTTTCGAACCTCGAACTTCTGGTCCTTAGTAAGGCTCAGGGAGAAGAAGAATCTTTCTTTTGTCATACTAATAGAGTACAACAAATCCACCCTGCAGATCAATCGACGAAGGGATTTCCGAGACACGACTTTTGACGCGATCAGTAACCGGGAATCTAGAGGTCCGATCGGGCTGCGCTTGGCGGCCCGCACAACCGGTACGGGGAACTGCACGGCAGCTCCTGAGCGCAACCGAGAGCGCCTTCATCGGCAGGCCGAGCCGGTCCAGACCACCACACAGACGGGGTCGGGCTGGGCACTCGTCTCAGTCCGGCAGCCCCTCCGCGGACC
>CBDBZZ010000010.1:0-14420 GCA_965213745.1 Bryobacterales bacterium
AGCCCCGTGCGACCGCCCGGCCGCGCCAAGGAGCGTGCAGATAGGGGTCAGTTCCCGGGGCATTGCTGTTGCTCGAGGTTCGACAATGCTCGCCTCCTAGCCTTTGGCGGGCTTATCGGCACCTGCCTCCGCACGATTCCTAATGCGATCCGTCCCCGAACTCGCGTGTCTATCCAGCTTTGCTTTGGCCCACACGAACAGCCCTATGAGAGCAGCTACCGAGCCAATTGCTGCGGCCGCTCCCAGCACAGAATGGATTGACGTCGTCTCCGCCCGCGCTACCGCCACCCGCACGAGCGACTTTGCCCGATGGACCGCCTGCGTCGGACATCAGGGGGACCCGATCGGCTTCGCCGATTCCATTGCGAAGCGGAGGTCGTCACCCACTGCACGCCAGTCGCTCGCGATCGCAGCCGCGTCGGAATCGACAGATCTCCGCGCCGAAGCCCATTCGCCCCGCTGGCCCCAGCCGGCGATCACCTTGGCCATGCCGGCCAGAAACGGATGGATCCGCCGGGACGCCTCCGGCCGTGCGCCCTCGTGCGCCAGGCGTGGAAGCCAGCGATCCAACGCCATCTCCGGGTGGAGCGCAGCGATCGTCAACATCAGGTTCCAGACCGGCTGAGCCAGGATCCAATCCGCGACCTCATTTAACTCGTCGACTGCGGGCTGAGCCAGCTGCTCCAGCGCGGCTTCGCCCAGGTTCCGCCCTGCTCCCGACACGCTGTATGTCCAATACGGGCCTGTCTGATCAACGAGTACCAAGCCCTCAGCGGCCAGTTCCCCCAGCAGTTCCGACACTCCGGGGGCGTAGGGGTCGCAAGGGCTGGGTTGAAACGCGAAGCGGGGTGCGCCTAGGTCACCGACACTTTCCCGGTCAATCAGGAACAGGAGGTTGTGGACCTGCACGGGGTTGAAGCACGCTCGCGGGCCGCCTGCAACAAGTGCGGCCAGCACGGTGTCTTTGCGGCTCAAGGATGCATCCTGCACCATCGGGACCATGGTGCTCAGTGTAGCCAAAACCATCGCAAATAACGTCGCACGTAGGGAAGTGGCTGCGGCCGCGTCTCGAAAGCTAGGCCAGAGCACCAACATCCCGTTCGATCCCAGGCAGGTGCCGGCCGCTGTCTAGACCGGTTTCCCCGGAAAGCTTTCCGCCCCGAGCCGGACGGGGCCTTGGCGTCGCTGACCGACAGCCTCAGGCTTCCCTGCTGGTTCTCCACCCGCGTCAGGGGCAACGCGCTGCAAGGGCGCAGGTTGCAAGCGGCCCAACAGGCCCGAGGCGGAGCTGGGCTCGTTGCCTGACGGAAGGCTTGGTCCGGCCCCCCCGATCTCCCAGCCCTGGCCCGACACCAGCCGAATCCACCTCCCCGCACGGGCTTCTCCGGCGTCCCCACAGCCCCGCGCCGGCGGACCGGCGCTCCCGGCCGGACCTTCGGGCCGGCGGCGGTCCTGGCTAAACTGAAACCATGATCCACCTCCCCGCGCTCCGCTGGGGCTCTCCGTACCAGAGCCTGGACTTTGTGGAAACCGTCCATTTCGACACCGGCGAGCCGGTCGCCGAGGTCAGTCAGGTGCTGTCCGCGATGGTGCGGCACGACTTGCAGCACGCCCCCAGGGCCCAGGCGGTGCTCCGCTCCGAGGCGCCGGACAGACTCGCCCAGCGGATCCGGCGCGCCGGCAGGCTCTTTATGGAGGCCGAGCTGCCCCTCGGCGAGTCCAGCCAAACCCCCGAGGAGTTTGTCCACCAGCAGTCCTCCACGACCGGCCTGCCGGAGGCCATGTGCCGCGCCAACATGGAGAAGCTCGCCTTCGTCTGCCGCGAGATGGGCGGCATCCTGGATTCGCTGACCCGTGGCCTCGACCTGGAGATCCTCGCCCGCGGTTACGGCATCGACCGCGCTGGACGCATGCTGAGCTTCCAGGCCCAGACCGATGTCCTCGGCGCCGTGCTGCCCAGCAACTCGCCCGGCGTGCATACCCTGTGGCTGCCCGCCATCCCCTTGCAGGTCGGCCTCTGCCTCAAGCCGGGCTCCCAAGAGCCGTGGACGCCCTACCGCCTGGCAGTGGCCATGATCGAGGCGGGCATACCCAAGGAAGCCCTAGCCGTCTACCACGGCGGCCACGATGTCGGGCAAGCGGTCATCCAGCGCTGCCGGCGGACCATGCTCTTCGGCGGGCAGGCCACCATGGATCAGTACGCAGGCAACCCGGCGATCCAGGTGCATGGCCCGGGCTACAGCAAGATCCTGCTCGGCGACGACGCCATCGACAGTTGGCCCGCCTACCTCGACACCATGGAGACCAGCGTCTTCCTCAACAGCGGACGCAGCTGCATCAACACCTCTTCGATCTGGGTGCCGCGGCATGGACGGGCGATCGCCGAGGCGCTGGCGGCACGCCTGGCCCCTGTGCGCCCCCGCGACCCGCAGGACCCGCAGGCCTCGCTGGCGGCGTTCACGGTCGCCGGTGTGGCGGAGGCGGTCTCCGCTGCCATCGACGCGGACCTCGCGCAAGGCGGCGCCACGGACGTGACGGGCGAGCTGCGCTCGGGATCCCGCGCCGTAACCCGCCCCCACTGCTCCTACCTGCTCCCCACGGTCGTCCATTGCGACTCGCCGGCTCAGCCGCTCGCGCACAAAGAGTTCATGTTCCCGTTCGTCAGCGTTGTCGAATGCCCGCAATCCGAGATGCTGCATCGCATCGGGCCTACGCTGGTTGGCACGGGCATCACGGAAGACCGGGGATTCCGTGAGCGGTTGGTGGCCTGCCCGCAGATCGACCGCCTCAATCTCGGGCCGATCCCGACCACCAAGCTGGACTGGCTGCAGCCCCACGAAGGCAACATCGTGGAGTGGCTGTACCAGCCGCGCTCGTTCCAGATGCTCGCCTCCTAGGAGTTTCCCGGCGGCCGGCGGCATGCCCGACGCACCCCCTGCCCGGAAGCTCCGGAAAGCCTGGCTCGAGCGCCTCGAGTATGGTGCGGCCTGGTCCCCTGCTCGCCGCGCTGCGTCGGCTGCCCTGCCCCGCGGCGCTGCGCACCGCCGAGACGGTAGGGCTCGCCTGCGGCCTTTTGCGCCGGCGCTGGCGCTCCGTCGCCGAAGCCAACCTCCGCCAAGCCCTGCCCGCGCTCGATGGGGCCGCCCGCCGGAGCATCTGCGACGGCTCGCTCCGCAACCTTGGCCGAGTGGCGCTGGCCCTGGCGAAGCTCCCCGCCTGGAGTCCGGCCGAGATTCGCCGGCACGTTCGATTCGACGGTCTGGAGCACTTCCAGGCCGCCCGGGCCAAGGGCCGCGGCGTGCTCTTGCTGACGGCCCATCTGGGGAACTGGGAGCTGGGAGCTCTAGCGCACGGCGCGGTAGTCGGACCGTTGTCCGTCATGGCGCGCCCGATCGAAAACCGCTTGGTCGATCGCTTGGTCGAACGCTCCAGATCGGCTCACGGGAACCGCGTGATCGCCAAGCGCCAAGCGGCCCGCGACGTGCTGCGCACGCTTCGCGCCAACGGCACAGTCGGGATCCTGGCCGACCAGCACGCCAGCCCCGCGGAGGCCGTGCCCATAGAGTTTTTCGGCCGCCCAGCCGCGGCCAACAAAGGCTTCGCCCAGCTGGCCCTGCGCTCGCAGGCGGCCGTGGTCCCGGCTGTAGCGTGGTGGGACCCCGAGGCTAGGCTGCATGTCGTCGAGTACGGCCCCGCTGTGAGCGCGGTCCGAACCGGCGACCCCCAGCGCGATGTCGTCGCGAGCACGCAGCGCTTCCAGGCGGCGCTCGAGGAGCGCGTGCGGGCGCACCCGGACCAATGGCTGTGGATCCACCGACGCTGGAAGGCGCACGAGGGCGAGGAGCGCAGCCCAGCATGCAGCGGCTGAGGCGAAGGGGTATACTGTTGGGCAAAGACATGTCTCGCCATCCCTCGGCCGCTTTGGCCGGGCTGCCTGGAAGTGTCGTTCGCGGCGCTGGTCTACGTGCGGTCGCTCTGTCTCTTTCGGTGCTTCTCTGCGCGCCCGCCGTTGCGGTCGCGGAGGGCGGCTCGCCTGGCGGCGGGCGGAGCGAAGCCTACTACCACTTCGCCCTCGGCCATCTGTACCACCAGTTCGCGCAGCAGTTCATGCGGCAGGAGTATGTCGAGCGAGCCGTCGACGAATACCTAGCAGCCCTGGAGCACGATCCCGGCTCGATCGTCATCCGCACCGAGTTGATCAACCTCTACGCCGGGGCCAACAGGCTGTCCGAGGCGGAGGAGCTCGCCGAGGAGATTCTCGCCGCAGAGCCCGGCAACGTGGACATCCACCGCCTGCTAGGCAGCATCTACCGCAGCTACGCCACCAAAGGGCAGCAGGGGGTCAACAAGGAGCTCCTCCAAAAGGCGGTTGCCCAATTCCAGCGGGTAGCGGAACTGGAGCCGGACAACGCCAGCAACTATGTGCTGCTAGGGGTCCTGTACCGCTCGGCGGACGAGCCGCGCCGCGCGGAGGAGGCTCTCCGGAAGGCGCTCGAGCTGGACCCCACCCAAACGGACGCCCAGGTCAACATCGCCTATCTGCTGCTGGAAGCCGGCAAGATCCGCGAAGCGATCGAATCGCTGGAAGAGATCGTCGCGGGCGGCTCGAGCGACAGGCGGCACCTGAACGCGCTGGCCAGCGCGTACGAGCAGACCGGGCGCTTCGCCGACGCGGCCGCCATGCTCCGCAAGCTTCTCGCGCAAGGCAGCAACACGCTCGAGACCCGGCGGCGCCTCGCCGAGAACCTGGGGCGCTCCCGGCAGTTCGGCCAAGCCGTCGACGAGTACAAGAAGCTGCTGGAGCAGGATCCGCGCAACCCCGACTACTTCCTGGCCATTTCGTGGATCGAGCGGCAGCGCAGAGACTACAGGCGGGCCTGGGAGGCCCTGGAGGGTGCCCGCCGCTTGGACCCGGATTCGGTGCAGCTCCAGTTCAGCGCCATCGACCTGCTGGAGGCCGAGGGGAAGCTGGAGGAGGCGGTCACCCAGACCCAACGGCTGCTGCGGGCGACACGGAAGGCGGAGTACGCCCCGGACGAGAAGCGCCGCCGGACGGTGCTCCTGGAACAGCTGGGCACCCTCCAGTTGCAGCTCGGGGACCATGATGCCGCCGTAGAGTCGTTCCGCCAGACCGGAGCGGTCGACCCCGACCTCCTGCCTCGGGCGCTAGCGCGGGTAGTGACAGCGCTGCGCTCGGCGCGGAAATTCGAGCGCGCCGAGGCGGAAGCGCGCAAGGCCGTGGCGCAGGTCGGCGACGACCCTATGCTCGCGAACCTCCTGGCCGAGGTGCTGGCCGACCGAGGGAAGACCAAAGAGGCGGTCAAGATCGCCCGGCGGCAGTTGGGCCATGCCGAGACTGATCTGGGCGTGCATCTGACCATCGGCCACATCTACCAGATGGGGCGCCAATTCGAGAAGGCGACGGCCAGCATCGACCGAGCCAGCCGTCTCGCGGAGTCAGATGCCGAGCGGATCCAGGTTTTGTTCGCCTACGGCTCCATGCTGGAGCGCGCTGGGCGGTACGAAGAGTCCGAGGAGAAGTTCCGGGCCCTGCTGGAGCTCGCCCCCGACAACGCTGGGGCCCTGAACTACCTCGGCTACATGTTCGCCGACAGGAACGTGAACCTCCAGGAGGCGCACGATCTCATCCAGCGGGCCTTGGACATCGACCCCGAGAACGGCGCTTACCTGGACAGCCTGGGATGGGTCTACTACCGCCAGAACAAGCTGGAGTTGGCCGCCAAGTACCTCGAGCGCTCCCTGGAGCAATACAAGGACGACCCCACGATCCACGGGCACCTGGGGGATGTCTACTACAAGCAAGGGCGGATTGAGGACGCTCGGCGCCACTGGCAACGGGGGCTCCTGGAGTGGAACCGGTCGGCCCCGGCCGAGCGCGACCAGGACGAAATCGAGAGCCTCAAGCGGAAGCTAGCCGCCCTCAAGCTCTCGATGGCGAAGAGCGCGTCCGAGAGCAAGAAGAACTAGGCGCCCGGGGCCGCTCGCCGCACCCGGGCCCGCAGGCCCAGCGCGCCAGCCCCTCGCACAAGGAGACGGAATCGACCATGAGGATTTTCATCGACAGCGCCAATCTGGACGAGATCAGCAAGGCTGCCGCCTACGGCATCATCGACGGCGTGACGACGAACCCGTCCCTCATCGCCAAGGAGGGCCGCGACCACCACGACCAGATCCGGATGATCTGCGGCATCCTCGACGGGGACGTCAGCGCCGAGGTGGTCGCCACGGATGTAGCGGGCATGGTGGCCGAAGGCCGCGAGCTGGCGCGCATCCACGATTCGGTGGTAGTCAAAGTTCCGCTGATCCGCGAAGGCATCAAGGCGGTCCGGGCGCTCGCTAGCGAGGGCATCCGCACGAACGTCACGCTGTGCTTCTCGCCTCTGCAGGCCCTGCTGGCGGCGAAGGCGGGCGCCTACCTCGTCAGCCCCTTCGTCGGCCGCCTGGACGACATCTCCCACGACGGCTCCGAGCTCATCCGGGATATCGTGACGATCTACGAGAACTACGGCTATGCGACGCAGATCCTCGCCGCCTCCGCCCGGGGGCCGTTGCACGTGAAGGAAGCCGCGCTGGCTGGCGCCCATGTCTGCACGCTGCCGTACAAGGTCTTCGACCAGATGTTCAATCACCCCCTGACCGAGATCGGGCTCGAGAAATTCCTCGCCGACTACCGTCGCACTCTCAGCCCGGCCAGCGCTGCCGCGACGGCCGCCTAAATCGGCGGCGGCCCTGGAAGTGCGCCGTGCCTAGCCACGCCGGTCGATCGCGGTCCGCGCCCGAGGCGGACGCCACGCCGACCAACGTACGCCGGAGGGTGATGGCGGGGCTCTTCCTGCTGTCGGTCGTCACCTACCTGGACCGGGTGTGCATCAACTCGGCCGCTCCCGAGATGCAGAGCGACCTAGGGCTCTCCAACGCCCAGTGGGGTGTCGTCCTGAGCGCCTTCCTGGCCGCCTACGGCGTCTTCGAGGTGCCGGGGGGCTGGTTGGGCGATCGGTTCGGGCCCAGGCTGATCCTCACGCGCATCGTCCTGTGGTGGTCGGCTTTCACCGCCCTGACGGGAGCCGTCCGCGGCTACTGGCAACTGGTTGCGGTCCGGGCGTTGTTCGGAGCCGGCGAGGCCGGCGCGTACCCGAACGCCTCCTGCGTGGTCTCGCGCTGGTTCCCGCCCTCCCAGCGCGCCCGCGCCCAGGGGCTCGTCTTCATGGCCAGCCGGCTGGGCGGGGCGCTGTCCCCCTGGCTCGTGCTCCCCCTGGTTCTCTACTGGGGCTGGCGCGGGGTCTTCTACGCCTTCAGCTTGCTGGGCGTGTTCTGGGCGATCTGGTGGTGGAAGACGTTCCGGGACTACCCCGCGGAGGACCCGCGCGTCAACGAGGCTGAGCTGGCCATCATTGGGCCCGCCTCCGGCCGCAAGCCGACGATCGGCTTGGGCGCGCTGCTGGGCAGCGGGAACTTCTGGGCGGTGCTCGGCATGTACCACTTCTTCTGCTACGCCTCGAACTGGTACCTGTTCTGGACGGCCAGCTACCTCTCCTCGGAAAAGGGCTGGGAGGCGTCGGAGCTAGCGGCCTACACCGCCCTGCCGTTCCTGCTGGCGGCGGTCGCGAACTGGGCCAGCGGCTCGCTCAGCGACCGCCTCGTGCAGCGCATCGGGCTCAAGTGGGGCCGCCGGGCCGTCGGCATGGCCGGCGTCGGGACCGCCGGCGCGGTGATCCTGCTCTCGCTCGGCATCGAGGACCGGATGGTCGCCAGCGTCGTGCTGGCCCTGGGCTTCGCGGCCTCCGATGTGATGCTGCCGGTCGGCTGGGCGGTGTGCGTGGACATCGGCCAAGAGGCCTCGGGCACCATCAGCGGCGCCATGAACACGGCCGGCCAGGTCGGCGGCGTGATCATGAGCATTGGCTACGGAGCCTTGATCGACACCTACGGCTGGAACCTGCCGCTGGCCCTCATCGCCTGCTCGTGCTTCGTGTCGGGGCTGTTCTGGCTCAAGATCGACCCTACTCGGCCTCTACTGGCAAACCAAGCAGCCCCTGGCAGCTGACCGCCGTGCCGGGCACCAGCGGCCCGGCCTCGGGTTGGCGCAGGGGCTAGCCCTCCAGGATGATCGGGACGATGAGAGGCTGGCTCTGGCGGGAGGTCTTGCGCGCCACGTACCGGCGGACTTCGTTCCGCACACGCTCTTCCATGACCCCCAGGTCGCCGAGCTCCTCGGCCGAGCACGAACCGACCGCCGCGCGGATGGCCTCCCCCGCCCCCACCACAAGTCCGTTCGCGTCCTCGGAGACGGCGAAGCCCCGCGAGATCATCTCCACGTCAACGGCCTCGCCCTTCCGCTCGTCGATTGTCACCACCGGCACGAGGACGCCGAACTCGGACAAGCGTCGCCTGTCGCGCATCACCGCCTCCTGCATGATCTCGCCGCCGGTGCCGGCGTCAATGGAGCGGTGCCCGACGGGCACGCGGTCCGGCAGGACCCGCGCCCCCACTTCATCGAACTGCAGCACGCTGCCGTTCTCAATGACCCACGAGTCCTCCAGGTCGGGGCCTCGGACGGCCCTGCGCGAGAGCGCGGTGCTGCGCGAGCTGCCGGAACTCCCCATGCACGGGCACGAAATAGCGCGGCCGCACCAGGTTGAGCATCAGCTTGAGCTCCTCTTGGCAAGGATGGCCCGAGACATGCAGGTTGCGGGGCGTATCCCCGTAGAGCACGCGTGCGCCGCGCCGGTACAAATGGTCGACCATGCGGAAGATCGGCCGCTCGTTGCCCGGAATGATCTTGGAGCTGAACGCGACAACGTCCCCCTCCTCGATGACGGCTGTGTTGTGGCGGCCCAGCGACGCCCGCGACAAGGACGAGAGCGGCTCGCCCTGGCTGCCCGCGATCACCGAGACCCGCTCGCTCCGCGGATACGCGTCCAGTTCCTGCGGGCGCACCAGGGTGCCTGCCGGCACGCGCAAGAGGCCAAGGTCGGAGGCGATGCCGCAGGCACCGGCCAAGCTGCGCCCGACGAAGGCAACCTTCCGCCGATGGCGCACAGCGTGGTCCACGACCTGCTGGACGCGGTGAATCGCCGACGAGAAGCAGGTGAAGAACAGGGCTTGGTCGGCCTGGAGGAACACCTCGTCGAGCGCCGCGCCGGCTTCCCGCTCGGAAGCGCTGAACCCGGGCACATCCGAGTTCGTCGAATCCGCAAGCAGCAGGAGGACATCGCGCTTGCCGAACTCGGCGAACGCCGCGAAGTCGAAGACCCGGCCGTCGACGGGGGTCTGGTCGATCTTGAAATCGCCTGTATGCAGGACCCACCCCGCGGGGGTCCCGATGCCCAAGGCCAGACATTGCAGCGTGCTGTGCGTGACGTGAATGCCTTCCACGGTGAAGCAGCCGAAAGTGAGGGTCTCGCCCGGCTGGATCGTGACTAGGCGAGGCGGTTTCAACAAAGTGAATTCCGCCAGCTGCTTTCGCACCAACCCCAGCGTGAACGGGGTGCCGTAGACCGGGATGTCGAGCTGCGCCAGCAGATAGGGAACTGCGCCGATGTGATCGAGATGGGCGTGGGTCAGGATCAGCCCGCGCACGTTGTCGCGCCGCCCCAGCACGTAGGCGAGGTCCGGAACGATGACATCAATGCCCAGCCGCTCGGGGCCGGGAAACAGAACCCCGGCATCGATCAGGATCAAATCGTCGCCGGATTCCAGAGCCAGCATGTTCATGCCGAACTCGCCGAGGCCGCCGATCGGAATAACGCGTAGATCTTGGCTCAATCGATTCCCTACCGAGAACTTTCAATCTATCACAGCGGTGCGGAGGCTCCGCTCGCAACCGCATTCAGCGCTCATCAGGCGCTATGTCGATTTCCATCCGCAGCAGCGCGGCGCCGAGGGTCTTGCCTTGGGCATCGATCCGCAGCGACAGCGTCCCGCCCCCTCCCAAAGCGCCATGGAGCAGAAAGTTGAGGGCTCCGATATTCGGCAGCTCAAAGCGCTCCACAGGCCCCAAGCAGAGCGACCCGAAGTGCCGCTTCACGCGCTCGGCGGTCACCTCGCGCACCAGGACCGGATAGTGGCGGTCTTCGATGGCGATCAGACCGATGTTGGCGGTGTCGCCCTTGTCGCCGGAGCGGGCGTGCGCAATCTCCAGGAGCCGTACCCGCAAACCCCGATTGTACCGTCAGGGGCGATGCCCCCGGTGCCCCGGCGAAGGGCTCAAAGCGTCAGCATGCGGAACCCGGCCTCGCCCACCCCGAAGGCCCGCCCGGCAGCCTCGATGCGCCCGCGGAGATCGGCCAGGACACCGTTCTGAAACTCGGGGGAGTGCCAGGCCTCGAATCCCCGCACACGGCTCACCCGCAGCCCCTCCGGCCGCGTCGTCGCCCCTCGCGGCTTGGCGTCGCGCGTGTGCAGAGGGTCCGCCACGACGCTGCGGGAAGTGGATTCCAGGGCTAGGTCCGCCAAGCGGTCGGGGTTGCAGGGCAGTATGGGTGCCAGGGTGCAATGCACCGCGATGCCTTTCTCGGCCAACTCCCGCATCGTCCGCACTCGTTCCGCCACCGTCTCGCAGTGGGGCTCGTAGAGGGAGCGAACATCATCCCGGTCCGTGGTCAGCGAGAAGCTTATCCGGAGCCTGGTGCGCTCTGCCAACGCCTGTAGGAGCGGCAGGTCCCGCAGGACAAGCGGCGCACGAGTTTGCAGGACGAACGCTGCCGGCGGTCTACGGATCAGCACCCGGAGGACATCCGGCATCAGCCGTTCGGCCCGCTCCGCCGGCTGGTAGGGGTCCACGAGCGGGGAGCAGTAGATGACTTGGTTGGGACGGACCTGGCAGAGCAGCAATTCCGCAGCGTTCGACTTCAGGGTGGTGCGCCGCCCCCAGTGCAGCCAATCCTCACGGCGCAGGCCGCCGTAGATGCCCAAGGTAGGCACGTAGCAATACGCACAGCCGTAGAGGCAGTTGCGGGCTGGATTCAACGAGTGCGTGAACCCGGCCTGCCGGATGAAGCCACTGGTGGGGCTCAGAATGGTCCTGGCTCGGTAGCGGTGGATTGGCGAAGGACGCTGCCTAGTCGCTGGAACGCTCCCACCAATCGTCATGTCGGCGATTCCTAGGCCTGCCGCCCCGGCGAGCCGGAAGCGGCCTACGAGAGAACATCATAATCCCGCGTTCAGCGCCCCCAGACGACGCTCCGGGCGAAAGCGAAGGAAGTTCCGGGCTTCCGGTTCTATTCGCGAAGCGACAAGGCGTCGCCTGGCAGGCGTGCGTCGCAACGGCGGCGCGGCCGAGATGGACAACGAGATGGCCGCCGACATCGAGTCGTTCGGGCTTCAGCAACTATCGCCCGGGACGACGGCATCGCTTCTACGGCGGGCACGCGACCAAGTCCCCAGTCCGGCAGCAGGGCACCCCATGCCAGCCACTGGCACGTCGCCCGCGATCTCGGCGGTCTCGGCGGGCAGGTTAGCTCCGGTGTGCAGGCGCTACCCGGTCCGTTGCAGCCAATTCGGGAGCGGCTACCGTCATCTGTTCCGACGCTGTTGAATCGTTCTGCGGCCGTCGCGCCTGGCGTCGAGGGGAGCGAGCCGTACGACGTGTTCGTTGCACACGCCTCCGAAGACAAGGACGCTGGCGCGCGGCCCCTGGCCCTCCGCTCGGCCGGATTGCGCGTGTGGCTCGACGAGCTCACTCTCCGCATCAGTGACAGCCTACGGCAGAAGACTGACCGCGGCTTGGCCAACAGCCGCTTCGGCGTCGTCGTGTTCTCGCACGATTTCTTCGCCAAGGGCGGGACGCACTACGCACTGGACGGGATGGTCACGACCGAGGTCATGCGCTACAGTCCGTCTCTGCCAATAAGCTCGCGCGGATCGACTATTTGCACACGATGGCGGGATCCGACCGCTGACTTGCTTCGGCTGCTGGGGCTTGGCGCGATTTCCGGTTCAGGAAAAAGCCTACTGCCGACTGGCAGCAGGATCGCGCTCCATCGAGTCGCGACGGTGTCGAGTTTCTTGCCAGCCAGGGCCTTGGCTCGCTCTGCGACCGGGAGCAGGCGTACGATGCCCTTGCTCTGGCTGACGATGCGGCCGTTCCAGCGGTCAAGATCAACGCCCATCGGCTGGGCGAAGCTACCCACTACGTCAAAGGGCAGGTAGAATCCCTTAGCCGCCGTCCCGGCGTTTTCCTCTTCCTCAGGTACTTCATCCACCTCACCGGCCCCATCAAAAGCCTCAGAGCTCTGCAGCGTCCAGAGGAGCAAAGCTGTCAATCTGGCGTCTTCCTCGGAGATACCCGCGAGGCCGTTGTGCGCCCGCGCTTCCGCCCTGCCGAGCACTGCACGACCAACGACTTGCCAGACTCTGAACTACCGGGAACTCCGGCTTCGGCTGGCGGGCCGTCCGGCGCGTCCTGCGGCTGGCGAAGGTTTCGTCGTGGGCCCTTGGGCCCCGCCGATGTTGGCTCTAGGCGTTCGGCAGTTCGGCGGGTGTCGTCCCGAGCCGCTCCCGCGGCGCTCAGCCTCTGGTGAAGATCTCCTCGACGCGCTCGGCGCGCAGGAGGTTATCGAGCCACCGGTCGAGATCGGCGACGGTGCCGGATTCGATCCGCCTCGCGGCGTCGGCGGGCACAGCCCCGAACCGCCCTCGCGCCAGGCGCAGCAGCGCTCTCGCCTGCACCTGCCCGCGAGCCTCCCCAAGGACCTCGCCGCGGGCCTGTCCCAAGGCCTGCCCGCGGGCCTCGTACTGTTCGGCGATTGTCGGCATCAGTCTCCTCCTCGCGCTCTCGCCCGCCGGCAGCATCGCCTCGAGCTGCTCCGCCGGGTTGTCGAACCTCTCCGCAAAATACCGCAGCGCCGCGGGGAACAGCAAGTCGCTGTCGGCGAGCGCCTGCACCGCCCTGAGCACGCGGCACCCCTCGTCCAGCGACAGCCGGCGCTGCCACGTCCGCCGGAACAGAATGAAGGCCGCCTCGAGGCCCGGATCGCCCGTCGGCCACCGCTCCGGCGGAACCTCCCCCAAGTTGTACACCGTGTAGGGCAGCGTGGCGACCGTCCGCCGCTGCCCGGCGGTGAGCCCCGCCGGCAGGTCCCGCTCGACGGTCCAGCGGCGTTTCCCGTGGTAGAACACCACCGGCATCACCGCGGCGTACGGGCTCCCGCCCCGCTGCTCCCGCAGCAGCCACTCCCAGATCGCCGGCGATGTAGGTCAGCAGCTGCGGGGGCGTGTCCGCCGCCGGCGCACGCTTGTGCTCCGCAAGCACGTAGATTAGCGCCCCCGGATAGTTGGCGGAGAGAAACTCCTATTCCGGCTAAGCAGCGCTGTCGCTATGGCGGCGCAGCGGAGCGCTCAGGAGGCCTAGGAGCCTGTTGAAAAAGCCTTGGGCTCCGTGGAACTTGCGGGCGCGGTGCTCAACGGGTCCGCAACGGTAGCAGAATAGGCCCCAAGGATTGCGCAACCGGCCAGTATCGGTGATTTGAGTGCGCTGCTGCACCACCCGATGCCAGCTGAGTGCGCCGTCCGGACTTTTTCAACGGGCTCCTAGAGGGCGAATCCCCTGGCGGGCTTGTGCTGAAAATGCCTTGGCACGGATGCGGAGTTGGTAGCGGGCCTAGCTGGTGGAGGTGTCGCAGCGCCAAGGCGAGAACAGGGGCCCGACGCAGTAGCTGCCGCAGCGAGCACTGCGAGCAGCAGCTTGAGCGCCGCGAGTGCGGAGGAGGCGCAGAGCTGGGGGAACGCTGCCAGTGCTTGCAGCGCCGTCTCGGCCAGCTCGGGCGTCGGGCGAGGAGGCTCGCTGGGTGCGAGAATCCCGGCCGCTTGAGCCACAGCCCGGCGACGGCGCTCCAACGGCACGTAGCGCGTGTACACGGCCATGCCGGGGCCGATGGCGGCCTGGGCGAGGTCGACCGGGGCGACGTTGCCGGACTGGAGCAGGCGCAGCGCCGGCGGCAGCTCCGTGCGGAGCGCGGCGAGGAACTCCCGGCGCGTCGCGGCGGGCGCGTCGCGAGGGCGGCGGCGGCAGACGAGAATGATGCTGGAGGCGAGGGCGTTGGCACCCATGCCGGTCATCCGGTTGCCGAGTTCGGTGCGCATCGGCCAAGTTCCGGTGAGCGCAAAGCCCGATCGAATCACGGCGTCCAGGAACGTCTCCCAGCCAGTGCTGGCAACTCCGGTGTCTCCCTTTCGTTCCGACTGCTTGAAGGCGTAGTAGACCGTGACCGGGAACCCCGGATGCGCCTGTCCGGCCAGCCGCCGCAGCGCCAGGGTCATTCCATCGAGGAAGAAAGCCTCGGCAGCGTCCTTGCCGCCATGACGGTGCGGCGTGGCCACGAGTTCTTCGGCCTTCGGTACGGCGAGCGTGGCGAACAGCTCCGGGAACACGGGCTTCAACGAGCGGCGCAGCCAGACGT